>CAJJAG010000004.1 GCA_905182135.1 uncultured Acidimicrobiaceae bacterium
GCTGTCTATTCGCCGTCTTGGCGCTGTCTATTCGCCGTCTTGGCGCTGTCTATTCGCCGTCTTGGCGCTGTCTATTCGCCGTCTTGGCGCTGTCTATTCGCCGTCTTGGCGCTGTCTATTCGCTTTGTGTCTATTCGCTTTGTGTCATCGCTCAGATGCGTTTCACGGCCAAGATAGCGACATCATCATCGACTGGGCCCTCGGCAAAGTTGCGAGCTGCTTCGAGCAACGACTTACACAATACGTCGGGCGCCACGGTGGGATCTCGGCGCAACAGTGCTGCGATTCGGTCTTCGCCGAACAGTTCGTCACCGCGACGTGCCTCGGCAAGCCCGTCTGTGTACAGCACGACCATGTCACCCACATCGAGTTCGAGTTCACGGCTGTAGTAGTTCGAACCAGGGGCCAGCATGAGCAGCGGCCCTGTCGAGCGCAGTGGCTGGACTTCACGCTCATGCCATACCCATGCAGCGGGGTGACCCGCAGACGCGAATCTCAGCGTGCCAGCCTCGGTGTCGAAAACAACAACAACGAGTGAAATGAACTCTTCGCTATGGCCAGTGGCACTCATCTGCTCGTTAAGTTCTTGCAGCGCCTGTGCCGGGTCGCGGAACTGACGCAGGAAGACTCGCAGCAAGTATTTGGCTTGGAAGGCAGTGATGGACGACTCGATACCTTTGCCGGCAACGTCGCCAATCACAGCAGCAACTCGGGTCGGCGCAACCTGGAAGACGTCGAAGAAATCACCGGCCATAAGCCCAGAACCGGCCTGGTAGACCCGGCCAACCTCAAAGTCGGTTAGATCAGGAAGCTGATCAGGGGCGAGTCGACCCGCCCACGCCTTGGGGGCAAGGTTTTCTTGTTCAAGTGCTTCTTCGGCTCGTTTCTCGATGCTGAGTTGCTGACGAAGCATTGCGATTTCGTTGCCGGTGGTGCGCCACCACGAAACGGTAACCATCGCCGGAATCACGATGAGGATGCCGAGAAGCCGAGCCGAGCCCACGGTCCCACCGGCGGCAAGCACAGCTAGGCCGATAGCCAAAATGCCGTAGACAGCAACGGTATGGACTTCCTTACGAAATCCGATACGAGCAAGTTGCAGCGCAATGAACGAGTTTGAGCTTTCAGCGGCAGCCTTGACGTCTTTTTCAAGCTTGCCGATCAGGCCGTGACGCATACGCGCTGACCTGGCCCACACGAGCGCTGCAGCCGCACACGCGACTGCGGCAATAGCCAAGACGATATTCATTCGTCACTCACCGTACTCGTCAGAAGGTGTCCAGTTCTGCTGCGTGAAAATTTCGCCGATGGCATGACATCCCCTCCACATGCGTCGCAACACATCAGAGCGTCAGTCGTCGCGACGACGAACCCTAATCTTGATGGGCACTCCGCCCAGATCGAAGGCTTCACGAAGCGCTCGTTCCAGATAACGAAGGTAGGTCGCTGGCAGCGTACGGTTGGCGAACATCGTGAAGGTCGGAGGATCGGCAGCACCCTGAGTGGCATACAACACTCGAGCTCCAGCGGGAGCCGGCTGGAACTGCTGGGCCTCCCGAATGACCTTATTGACTTGGCGTGTCGGCATACGCCGGTGGTAGTCGCTGACGGTGCCGGCCAGGACCGGAAGCAGGCGATGGACACCCTTGCCGGTCAGGGCACTCATCTTGAGAACAGGTGAGTTGCCAACGAAGTGCAGCTTCCGTTCAACCGCTATGTCAATAGCGTCACGTTGTTCGGGCGTGAGCAGTTCCCACTTGTTCAGCACGACAACGATTGGGCAACCAGCCCCATCGACGCGCTCGGCTAACCGCTGATCTTGGTGGGTGATACCCATCGTCGAGTCGATAACTAGCAAAGCAATATCGGACTTGTCGATCGAATGCAGTGCACGGATCATCGAGTAGTACTCGGTGTCCTCATCGATGCGCGCCTTGCGCCGCATACCCGCAGTG
Source organism: uncultured Acidimicrobiaceae bacterium (assembly GCA_905182135.1). Taxonomy (GTDB): domain Bacteria; phylum Actinomycetota; class Acidimicrobiia; order Acidimicrobiales; family UBA10347; genus UBA10347. The sequence goes on from CAJJAG010000004.1 coordinate 1,956, forward strand.
TCGACGAAACGAACGTCGCCCATCTCTGTCTCGACGATCGTGTCGATACTGTCGCGGGTCGTGCCAGGCATGTCGTGCACGACGGCGCGGTCTTCGCCCACCATGCGGTTGAACAGTGTGGACTTGCCCACGTTTGGACGCCCGACGATCGAAATCGAGAGGTAGGCGGCATCAGGGTCCGTGATAACAGCCGTTGACAGCGCTGCCATGGCCTCTTCATCAATCTCAGGAAGCAGGCCGACAACGATGTCGAGAACGTCCGCGACTCCATCACCATGCATTGCACTGATCGGATGCGGCTCACCCAGGCCGAGCGACATGAGTTCCCACATCTGGGGCTTGAGACCGGCATGGTCAACCTTGTTGGCCAGCAGCAACGTTGGCCCCTTGCGGCGCCGCACCATGTCAGCGAACTCTGCGTCGTCGCCGGTGACACCTGCGGTCACGTCGACCACGAGCAACACGATGTCGGCTTCCTCAAGCGCCTGTTCGCTCTGCAAGGTCACCTTGGCGTCGAGGTCATCGTCACTCGCGATCCAGCCACCGGTGTCGATCACCGTAAAGAAACGGCCAAGCCAATCGCTGACGACTTCTTTGCGGTCGCGGGTGACACCCGGTTTTTCTTCGACGATTGCGATGCGGCGACCAACAATGCGGTTCAACAGAGTGGACTTGCCCACGTTCGGGCGCCCGATTATAGCGATGCTCGGTAGATCACCCGCAGGGATCTGATCGGGCGTGACCTCTTCGTAGTCGTCGCCGATGTACTCGCTCATGCGCCGATTGCTTTCCGTAGGGAGATGCCGTCGGTCGCAACAATTTCGACCGGTCGGGGGAGATCGTCGACCGTTAGGCCGTCGAGGAAGCGTCCATTTGACAGGCACACGTCAGGAAGAAGATACCGGTCGCCTTCGGGTTCGCCTGCTAAAACCCGCTGCAGATCAGCGCCAACCATCAATCCGGTCACGCCAACATTGCCCCCGAAGAAGTCATTCTCAACGGCGATGACCCGGGTTGGGGCCTGTGTTTCTGCGGCGGCAATGAGCGGTTCGATGATTTGAGCACCGAGCGTGCCCGTAAGCACAGCGATCGGACGGTCCTTCTTCGGACGGCTACTGAGAGTGACTGCGATTGGCAGCGCATCGACAGCGGCACCAGCTTCTTCAGTGCGGGAGGCCCGGTAACCCTCGGCCGGTGCACCTTCGACCCAGGAGAAGAAACCGCTCGCTGTGCTGGTCGCCTCGGCTGTCTCGCCTCGGAACTCGCGGCCAAACGTAACAGCCATGCCAATGCCGTCTTCGTGCAGATCGACGTCGTCGTAGGAGTCGGCATCGGGGAATGGCAAACCAGCTCGTAGGTAATACTCGTCGGCAGCGAACACCATGCGATGGCCGAGCGTGTCATTGAAAATTGTTTGCCAGCGTTCGATGATGCCGACAACATCGCGAGCCTCATCCACCGTGTGGGGGCGCATATGATCAACCGGCGAGAACTTGCTGACGCCCAGCGGCACTACAGCGATGCTAGCGAGCCTCTCGTAGCGGTCGAGAACACCAGACAAGGTCTGCTCCAGCACTCCCCCGTTGTTGACATCAGGACAGCAGACGATCTGACCGTGAACCTCGATATCTGCGTCCAGAATGGCTTCAAGCCATCGCAGACTCATGGCACCACGCTTGTTACGCAACATGTGCGTGCGAACCTCGGGGTCAGTGGCATGGATGCTCACGTAGAGCGGCGATAGCCGTTCAGTGATCACCCGTTCGAGGTCCGCCTCGGTGAAGCGAGTCAGCGTAGTGAAATTGCCGTACAAGAACGAAAGTCGGTAGTCGTCGTCCTTCAGATAGAGCGAGCGACGCATGCCCTTTGGCAACTGATAGATAAAGCAGAAGTCGCAGTGGTTGTCGCACGTACGAACTCGGTCGAAGAGTGCCGCATCGACATCAATACCCAGCGGTTGCCCGGCGCGCTTTTCGACCTCGATGGTCATGGCAAGTCCGCCACGGTCGATCTCAAGCTCGAGGTCCGGTTCGTCAACCAGGCGCTGCCACTCGATTACGTCGCGTGGATATTGACCATTCAGCGCCACGACGGTGTCGCCAACGGCCAGACCGGCCAGATGGGCCGGTGAACCTTGCTCAAGTTCAACCACGATCGGGGCACTCATAGCCAGACAGTCTACGAGTAGTCCGTCTTGCTTCGCCGCGGTGAGTAACGCAAAGTTGTTATCAACCCTGGCCAGCAACAACTGTTTCCGAAATACCACCACGAGTACGGGCAGCACTTGGGGGTAGTGGACCTGTTCTGGCTGTTGTCTGGTTCAAGACCCTGCGACCGTCCAGCTGTCGCTACCAGAGGTACCCTAAGCGGGTGACAGCTGATCAAGTGTTGTTGGCAGCGCCCCGTGGATTCTGCGCTGGCGTCGAGATGGCTATCAAGGCCCTGGCGACCATGGTGCGTGCGTTTCCGCCACCCGTGTACTGCTACCACGAGATCGTGCACAACCAAGAGGTCGTTCGACGCTTCGAGGAACAAGGCGTAATTTTTGTCGACAGCATCGCCGAGGTCCCGCACGGTTCTCCGATCATGCTGAGTGCTCATGGTTCAGCCCCCGACGTCGTCACCGATGCCAAGGCGACTGGTAGCTTCACCGTCAACTCCGTGTGCCCGCTAGTCACAAAGGTCCATCACGAGGTCCGAGTTCGCACCGGTAAGGGCTTCCGCGTGATCTATGTAGGACACGAAGGACATGAAGAAGCCGTCGGCACTATGGCGGTTGCCCCCGATTCGATCGACCGCGTCGAATCCGTTGCAGATGTAGCAGCGCTTCCCGACTTCGACGAACCTCTCGCGCTGCTCGCCCAAACCACCCTGTCGCACCATGATTGGCGCGATGTCGCCGATGCCGCAAAGACTCGATTCCCTGAGATGTGGACGCCGGCTCAAAGCGATCTCTGCTTCGCAACAACCAACCGCCAAAGCGCACTTCTGTCGTTCGTCGAGCGGTGCGATGCCATGGTCGTGATTGGTTCGCCCAACTCGTCGAACACGCTGGCTTTGGCCAAGCTGGCGACCGAGAGCGGCTGTCTAACCGTGCTCCGAGTGAACTCGGCCGAAGAGCTCCCGAACGAACTATCTGGCATCGTCGGTGTGACCGCTGGTGCGTCAGCTCCCGAAGAACTTGTTGCAGCGGTCATTACAAAGCTGGCTCCTACGGCAGGGGTCGAAGAAGTGCGAGTCACCGACGAAGACGAGTATTTTCCTCCCCCGCCACCCATCCGGGACCTGCTCACCGCGCTAGCTACGGCTGCATCGGTGACAATCGGTGGACCAGTGATCACGGGGATCGGGTCCGATCGCCATGTCGCAGCGAGCCAGGTCCTGGCCGAACTCGTCTAAGGGTTGGGCTCTCGAGACGATGCTTCGCAGCGCATCGAAACCCTAGAGTGCAACACACTAATGGGGCCGTCAGACGGCCAATTCGCGTCGCCTTAAGAAGCCCAACAGGGCCAGCCGTTATCGAGAAGTGCAACCAAAATACTCAAGCTAATCTCCTGATGGCGCCACCCAAGACCCAACAGAAGTTTGTGTAGTACCGCACTCTCTATTAAGAGGGACCGTAGGTCTGTTTCGTGAGCCGTTCAGATTTCGCACGGTCGGACAGCGTCCGTTGGTGTCGAGCCCGAGCGAGTGTGCACTTTCCTTTACAACAAGAAGTGGGGTGAATGGAGCGTCGGTTTGTATCTTTCCGAAAACCCAATCAAGCAGGGCATTAATCGCCAAATTCAACCGCTGTGGACACGACGCTGGGCTGCGCCTCACGTACAGTCTGACCGTGCCTCAGGCGATGAACAACGACACGGTTCTGGAATATGACTCGTTCGGTGACCCAGCGGACCCAACGGTCCTACTCATTATGGGATTCACTGCCCAGATGACGGCATGGCCGCTAGAGCTGTGCGAGCAAATAGTTGGTGCTGGACACCATGTAGTGCGATTCGACAATCGGGACTGCGGCTTGAGCAGTAAGACCGCAGGTGATCCACCCGACGTGATGAAGATCGTAACGGCCGCCTTGGCTGGGCTACCAGTTGGCGATGTTCCGTACTCGCTTTCAGACATGGCCTCCGATGCAGTCGCGGTGCTTGACGCTCTTGGGATCAAGCAGGCTCATATTGCCGGCGCCTCGATGGGTGGCATGATCACACAGCAGATGGCCATCGATTACCCGACTCGCGTGGCGTCGATCATCTCGATCATGTCGACGACTGGTGCGCCTAGCGTCGGACAGGCCAACCCAGACGCCCTGGCTGCCATGCTTGGCGTTCCACCGAGCGAGCGTTCCGCCGCTATCGAGCGCAATGTCGAACTTCGTCGAATTTTCAGCGGACCGTTATTCAATGAAGACCGCGCTCGTGAAACAGCAACCGCTGCCTATGACCGCAGCTTCTACCCCAGTGGGGCCGCCTTCCAGATTGCGGCGATGGCAAAGACCGGGGACCGCACCGAGGCGCTGCAGCAACTCGATCATCGAGCACTTATTATCCATGGAACCGCTGACCCAGTGATCACCCCGTCGGGTGGCGAGGCCACTGCTGCTGCTATCTCGCAATCGACGCTGCTGATGATCGACGAGATGGGCCATGACCTTCCTCGCCCTCTCTGGGACAGGTTCGTCAGCGCCATCAGCACCCACGTCGCCGCCTGACAGCTGTATCTTGAGACTCGTACGTCGCACGCGTTCCAAGCTGACCGGGTCCAGACGTAGAACCACTCCTGCTTCTGCTTGACAGCACTTCGCTATTGCTACAGAAAAGTCGCTTCCACAGGGCCTACCAAGCGTTGCCGAAGGTGTCGCGAAATGCCATCTCAGCGATCGGGCGGCGGGTGATAGGGCCGTGGCCTTTACCAACCGGGTAGCCGATCGGGACCATCGCTAGCGTTGCCCATTCTGGCGGGATGTCGAGTGCGGCCTGGACTTCAGCCTCGCGCAGACAATGCAGCGTGGTCAGCGTGCAGCCGATTCCTTCCGCTACGCATGCAAGCATCAGGTTCTGGACCGGCGGATAGACGGACCCGCCACCGACCATGCTTATGCGGTCGAGCTTGGCATCGGTTATGGCCATGCGGGACGGGTCACCGCAGAACATCAGGATGGCTGGGGCCTCGTGCAGATGGTCAGCCAGATAGTCGCCTGCTGAAACCATACGAAGACTCTTGGCAACCGCATCTTCGGGCAGGCCTTCCAGGCGCTGGTGGTAACCAACCATGTACTTGGCCCACTGCGGCTGGTAGATATCTTTAAGTGCCTGCTTCCTGGCAGGATCAGTCACGACGATGACCGTCCATGGTTGCTGGTTCCCACCAGTCGGCGCCCAGCAAGCGGCTTGGAGTAACCGCTCCATGACGTCGTCAGGAATCGAGTCAGGGCGCAACCGCCGCACCGCTCGTAGGGTGCTCATGGTTTCGTACAAGTCAGCCATGCTCGTAAGTCTGACCGATCCCCGTCAGCCATAACGAATCGTGGGGCACGCTCGCACCGGAGCACGGTCACCGCATCGTTCTTCGGACTACTCGCCGTCTGCCCAAGGTTCATTGCGATCGTTAATGCCTGGTTCGTCTTCGGACCATTCGGGATTTGGTGTGCCTGCCAAGATCTGCGCCTGGTCGAACACCTCTTGGAGCCGCTCGCGAAGCTCAGCCGCTGCAGCATCGAGTTCACTGCGTCGCACCCGCTTCCCGCTATCTGGGTCGCCCACATACATCGGGTCGCCGAACACCACGACAACCTTCTTCGGCCGCGGAAGTTTCACACCGATGGGCATGACCCCATGAGATCCGCCGATACCGGCAGGAATGATCGGGACACCAGCTCTAGCTGCGATCCAAACGGCACCTTCAAAGACCGGCTTGATCCGAGGACCTTCCTGGCGCGCACCTTCGGGGTAGAGAACGAGCATTTCGCCGCGAGCGAGGATATCTCGGGCGTTGTTCAGCGTCTCTCGGTCGAGCGAACCGCGTTTGACAGGGAAGCCTCCGAGCGCCACGATGAACCTGGTCCAGAACGGCGACTTGAAAATGGACTCTTTGGCCATGAACCGCTGCTCGCGCTTGAGCGCTGCACCCAGGAATGGCGTATCAACATTTGATCGGTGGCTGGGAGCGATGATGACCGGACCCGTTGTCGGAATCTTGTGGTGGTCCACCACTCTCAACCTGTTGAACCAAGAGATGATGCCCTTCGCAACAATGAACCTGAGGAATGCTTTAAAGCGGCGATCCCGGGCAGGGATAGGAGCGCCGAAGTCGGCGCCACCGTGGCGGGGATCGTCGGATACGGCCATAGCTAGAGGAGCCCTCGTTCATGCGCCAGCGCAACAATGCGATCGACGACCTGGGTGATCTCATACCCCGTTGTGTCTACGATGACAGCATCCTCAGCTGGCCGTAGCGGTGACTCTGAACGCTCGCTGTCCGCCTTGTCACGCCGGGCCAGGTCAGCCTCAACCTCTTCTATATCTAGCCCAGCTTCAAGAGCACGGCGACGGGCCCGCTCGCGACCCGACGCCGTCAAGTACACTTTCAAGGCAGCGTTTGGCACAACGACGGTGCCTATATCGCGACCTTCTAGGACGCCGCCAGCGCTCTTTCGAATCCACTCACGTTGCAGCTCGACCATCGCGTGGCGCACAGTCGGATTGGCCGAGACCTCCGAGACGTGGGCTGTGACTTCGTTCCCGCGGATGGCCTCTGTGGCGTCAGCCCCGTCAACCATCACTGTGGTCGCGCTCAGGTCTAGGTCGATCTGCGGTAATATTTCGTCGATCACCGACCAGTCCGTTGGGTCAACACCTCGTTGGAGAACACCAAAGGTGACCGCCCGGTACATAGCCCCGGTGTCTAGATAAGGCAGCCCTGTCTTTTGGGCGACGAGCTTGGCAACCGTTGACTTGCCGGATCCACCGGGTCCATCAATAGCGATGACTCGCACGGTTCCTGACTGATCGCCCATCGGCTCGGGGCTCACAGCAGCTTCCGCATCGACGAGCGGTACCCAGCGTCCAGCAACTTCGACGCGAAGCTGGGTTGATCATCGAGTGCCACCACCATGATGGCTACGCCACGCCCTCCCTCCGACGAGTGAGCAATCTCAAAGTCATAGATATTGACCTCAGGGGCCAGGGTCGTGAGCGCTGCAATCGCACCAGGAATATCAGGCATCGTTACCCGAACCTCGCACAAGTCGAGGCCAGATGGGATGCCCGTCGGCAGGTTCACCCGCGCCTTACGAGCACCCGTGAGCAACGATCGGAGTTGTTCACGGTCATTACGGTCCACCATGCCGCGCGCATTTTGCAGCTCGCGGATCAGGTCGTCGAGCGAGTCCACGATCTGCGTCTTGTTCTGCTCGCAGATGTCCAGCCAGATGGCCGGGTGTCCAGCGGCAATACGGGTCATATCGCGAAAGCCACCAGCAGCGAGTCGCAGGACAGCATCGTTCTCAAAGCCAGAACCTGCGGCCATTACCATCATGGTCGCAGCGGTGATATGCGGCACGTGCGAGATACGAGCCACAGCTTCGTCGTGACGCAATGGCTCCATAGATACCACCTCGGCCCCAAGCATCCGTACGACCTGGCGAACAGTCGTATAGGCCTCGTCACTCGTCGACTCCGTCGGAGTCATGACCCAGGTCGCTCCAGAGAACAGCCCCGCTCGAGCGCCACTGACGCCGTCTTGCTCGCTGCCGGCCATTGGGTGGCCTGCTACGAATCGGGGATTCGTGATTGTTGCGGCGATGTCAGCCTTAACACTGCCCACATCGGTAACAACACCAGATGATCCTGCAAGAGCTGCCTGAGCTGCTTCGACGACGTTGCCGACTGGTGTAGCCACAAACGTAATCTCCGCGCCCTCATCGAAACCGACAGCGTCGAGCACGTCGAGTTCCATTGCCAGGTCCGTCGCAGCAACGGCGTTGTCCTGGCCTGTCACATGCCAGCCCTGTTCACGAAGGCCAAGCGCAATGCTGCCACCAATGAGGCCTACGCCGATCACGTTGGCGCGCCGAATAGACGCTGCTGAATCAGTGCTCATGGCTTGGTCAGTCGTCGACGAGATCGGGGCGTAGCCGCCGCGCTTGGCCGTGATAGACCGGTACAACTTCCGTGCGGCTCAGAGCGGAATAGGCATGGATAAGCACTCGGACGCAGCGGTCGACGCCGGTAGTTACGTTCGCCTCCACAGCACCGAGCAATGGCACGTCGTCAAACCCGCACTCTTCGCGCAGCGCGGTGCCTGCGTACATCGAGGTCAAGTCAGGCGTAACCGTCAAGATCACGTCGACATAGTCATCATCTTCGAGACGATTCTTAGCGATGATCTCGTTCACTAGATCGCGCACGGCGACCCTGATCTCGGCTGGATTATCGTTCTCAACTGTCGTTGCGCCGCGAAAGGCGCGCATACGTGGCTCCACGGCTGTCGATACTATCGGCCAGAGCGGCTGACGTTTGCAGCACAAACCAAACAGGACCCTTAGGTGGCGTTTCAGTCCGCCATTCCGCCCATCGAATTCAGTGCGTCTGGAGTTCGGCTAATGCCGCGTCCGCTCCAAGAAGCTAGAGCGCCCGGTCACTGGTCGCACGCTCACTCCGCTAATGAAATCAGCGCGCCTCACGCCCGGCCAGAGCGGTCAGCTCTTCGAGCCTGCGGATCTCGTCCAGCGTCAATTCGCGCCATTCGCCTGGTGCCATATTACGGTCGGCCAACGCGCCAATCCGGATACGCACCAACCGGGTCACAGTAAATCCCAACGCCGAACACATACGTCGGATCTGGCGATTGCGGCCCTCATGAATTGTTAGCTTGATCACGCTCGGGGCTACCTGCTGCGCCTTGGCCGGCGCCGTCATACCGTCGTCGAGTTCGACCCCTTCGCGCAGACGTCGCAAGTCACCACGACTCACCGGCTTATCAACCTCGACCAGGTATTCTTTTTCGATGCCAAACGAGGGGTGCGTCAGGCGATGTGTCAGGTCGCCATCGTTCGTGATTAGCAGTAACCCTTCGGTGTCAAGATCCAAACGCCCTACGGGATACACACGCGGCTCGTCAGGGACCAACTCCGTTACGATCTCGCGGTCGTGGGTGTCGGCCGCTGTGGTCACCACGCCCTTTGGCTTGTTCAGCAGGTAGTAAATCAGGTCAGGAGCTACACCAACCCGCACGCCATCGACCTCGACAGCATCGCTTTCGACATCGACGCGGCGGCCGAGCACAGCCACCTGACCATTCACACTGACACGACCATCCTCGATCATGTCCTCGACTATTCGGCGACTGCCGAAGCCACGGACGGCAAGCACCTTTTGAAGTCTGACACCGTCGGCCGCTGCTTCCCCTTCCATTGGGGTCAGGCTTCTTCACTGAGGTCGTCGTTCGACCCCATCAAGTTGCTAGAGGCCTGGAAACCATCACCTTCGACCTCAGGATCGATGGTGCCAACACCATCGGCGTAATCTTGTTCTACGTTGTCTTCGAGATAGTTGTGGGCCAGCGCAGCTGCCGCCATCGCGGCTACGTCGAACGCGCTGTCGTCGAGTTCAGCCGTAGCCGCGTCGGTCGAAGTATCCGGGTTGACCATCAGCGTGGTCTCGAGTGCTTCGACCACATCGGCTCCGGGCACGAACTGACCAAGCGGCGGCAACTCGTCAATGCTGTTGAGTCCAAGCCGCTCGAGGAACGCATCGGTCGTGCCATACAACGACGCTCGTCCCGGGCCGGGATCGCGGGCAAGCTCATCTACGTAACCGCGAGCTTCGAGTGTGCGCACAACACCCTCGGCATTAACCCCTCGGATGGCAGAGATCTGGTTGCGACTAATCGGTTGCTTGTACGCGATAATCGCCATGGTTTCGAGGGCTGCGGCCGAAAGTCGTGACGCCTGCCCATCAAGCACGAATCGCTCGACGATCGACGCCTGGTCGGGATGGCTTTGGAACCGCAGTCCACCGGCGACACGCTGCAGAACGAAGCCACGCCCCTGGCTGGCGTAGGCCTGGATCAGATCCGCCGCTGCGATCTCGACGTCTTCGGTAGTCACGCCCATGAGGTCAGCGAACTGCCCAGGTGCCACTGGTTGATCAGCAACCATCAAGACGGCCTCGATCCCAGCCTTTATTTCGCTGGCATCCACGTGCTCACTCATCCTTCGTAGGCATCAATCAGTTCCATGGCCGCTGCGCCCTGGGCTTCGGCAATCCATTCGACTTCAATATTTCCGAAGCTCGAAATCTGTGTGATGTCGAGCATGTCCTGCTTGTAGAGCTCTAAGACCGCAAGGAAGTACACAACGACCTCGATGCGGTCGACCAGTTGCGCCGTGATCTGGCGAAAAGTCACGCGGCCACGATCAGGCAAATCGATCGCTAGTTCGTTGACGGCATCGCCAACGCTGAACGAAATCGGAGCGATGTGGTCGGTCGACACCCGGATAACAGGCTTGGGTGCCGTCGCCCGCATAAACGCGTCACGGAGTTGGATCGGTCGAACGTTAGCCAACAGATCAGGTAGCAAGCCTATGAAGGCATCTTCGATACCCGACTTGCGCGGATAGGAGCGGCTTGCTTCGGAGCTAAGAACCTGAAGCGAGTGAGCGGCGTCTTTGAAGGTCTTGCATTCGAGTAGCCGGGCCAGCAGAAGGTCTCGTTCCTCCCAAAGTGCCAGTTCCTCGTCGAGGTCAGATCCCGGCGGGTCAGGCAGCAGGCGTCGGCTCTTAAGCTCAACCAGCGTTGCTGCAATGAGCAAGAACTCGGTTGCGACTTCGAGCTCAAGGGTGTCCATCTGCTCTAGAGCCTGAATGTACTCATCGACGATCGAAGACAGCGACACTTCGTACAGGTCGACTTCATCCTTCAAAATCAAGTGCAACAGCAGGTCGAAGGGTCCGTCGAAAACGGGCGTCGATACAGCAACACTCATTGCCTACAGGCTACCGATCCAGTTCCTTTCCGAGCGTCACTTCGAGGAAAGTAGGGCCAAACCCCAATGAGCCAGCCTGGTGAAGAGCCCTCGCCGTACAGTCAGCGAATGCCTTGTTCACTGCACCATCTTGTGTGGTTTCGCCGAGATCTCCGATTGGGTGATAACCCAGCGTGGGCGGCAGCCACTCAGCAGGCCGACGAAGTCACGGCCTTGTTCGTGCTGGACCCCGCGTTATTTGACCGTGCCGGACCCTTCCGGCAGCAGGCATTGGTTGCTCACCTTGAGGGCCTCGACGCTCAGCTACGCGAACGCGGGGGCAGGCTACGGGTTGAACATGGCGACCCGACCCGGGTCGTGCCGGCTCTAACGAACGAACTCGACGCTGATGAGGTGCATTGGAACGCCGACACCACGCCGTACGCAGTGCCACGAGATGCAAACGTTACTGCAGCTCTCGGCGACAAGGTCCAGGAGCATTGGGGCACGGTCATCCATGAACCTGGCCGAGTTCTAACGGGTAAGGGCACCCTGTCAAAGGTTTTCACGCCGTTCTATAACGTGTGGAACAAGACCGAAATGACGCCATGGGCTACGGGGGAAGGCGATGCAATTATTGCTGCCGACTCTGGGGCTGGTCTCCCCCGGCTCGTAGCGGCCCAAGAGAACGTCGGGGGCGAAGACGCCGCCCGAAACCGACTTCACCATTTTCTCGGGCGTATCGACGATTATCTCGACACGCGCGATCTGCCAGCGGTCGATGGCACCTCCCAGCTGTCTGGCGATCTACGCTTCGGCACGCTGTCGCCCCGAGAAGTCGCTGCTGTGGTTGGCGAGACCACCAGCGGGCGTCGAGGCTTCGTACGCCAACTCGCATGGCGCGACTGGTACGCACACCTGCTGTTCCAGAACCCAACCATGCCTTCGGCCGCCATCAAGCCCGAGTACGACGCTGTGTCGTGGCGCGACGACGCTGACGAGTTCCAGGCTTGGAAGGATGGCGCCACCGGCTACCCGATCGTCGATGCCGGCATGCGGCAACTGCTGCACACCGGCTGGATGCACAATCGAGTCCGCATGATTGTGGGCTCTTTTCTAGTCAAGGACCTGCTGGTCGATTGGCGTAAAGGAGAACGCTGGTTCCGCCACCTACTCATCGATGCCGACATGTCGCAAAACATTGGCAACTGGCAGTGGGTTGCTGGCTGCGGGACCGACGCAGCGCCCTATTTCCGTGTGTTCAACCCTTGGACGCAGAGTCGAAAGTTTGATGCCAACGGCGACTACATCCGCCGGTGGGTCCCTGAGCTTGCGGGTCTAGCTACCAAGGCCATACACCAGCCTCACCTGGCTCCACCTCTGGATCTTGCTGCTGCTGGCGTAGTTCTCGGCGACACCTACCCCCACCCGATTGTGGATCACGCGTTTGCTCGTCACCGAGTGCTCGCCGTCTACCAAGCCGCCCTCGGAAAATCCTAGAGATAGAAGTGGCGCCAAGCTCTGTTCGTTGTCAACTATTGCTGCCGAACTAATGCCTTCTTAGCAAGGGTCCTACGTCGCTTTTTACTGGCCCGTCCATTTGGGGGCGCGTTTTTCGACAAAGCTTGCGATGCCCTCTTGGCCGTCGGCGGTGGCCATCGCTGAGGTGATCATCACACCTTCGAATTCTCCAGCGCTTTCTAGAGAATGCTCGAAGCCGTTGTAGATGACCTGCTTGGCATGGCCGATGGCAAATGGGGCTCCTGCTGCGAGTTCGGCTGCAAGTTCGGCGGTAGCGATGTCAACATCATCGTCATCGACCACTCGGTTCACCAGACCCCATGACTCGGCGGTCTCAGCATCGAGTACCCGGTTGGTCAGCGTCAAGTCAAGCATGCGACGTAGGCCAATATGGCGGCCAATGAAATACGACGACGTCCCATCGGGGGTCATGCCAGCGCGGGTATAAGCCATGGTGTACTTCGCGCCGGCACCGCTGACGACAAGGTCGAAAGCTCCCACCAGTGAGAGGCCCGCGCCACCGGCAGCACCACGGACACCAGCCACGAATGGCTTCGCCATACGGTTCATCTTGTACAACGCCGTGTGGAAGTCGCCTAGCAACTTCGCGCCATGTTTGGCTAAATCCGTGCCCATTGAATGGAACTCTTTCAGGTCACCACCAGCACAGAAGACCTTGCCTTCGGCTGTCACGCTCACCGCACGCACCGTGTCATCAAATTCGATTTCGATCATCACATCGCGTAGATCTCGCGCAAACGCTTCAGAGACCGCATTGGCGCCGTTGGGGCGGTTCAGACGCAGGTGCCCGACATTGTCAATAACGGTGTACGTAATGGTTTCATAACTCATGGTGCAAGCTTGACCGGCTCGCGGTGCATACACCAAGTGGAAATCTCTGATGGCCTCGGCCGATTGGGCCACTACCCTTCTCGACGCATGACGACGCAACGTGTTTTCAGTGGAATCCAACCGACGGGTGTTGCTCATCTGGGCAACTTTCTAGGTGCGATCAAGAACTATGTCCGGATGCAAGACGGCCACGATGCCGTGTATTGCATCGTGGACCTACATGCTGTCACGGTGCCTCAAGACCCCGCCGAGTTGCGGGCCAGCACCCTACGTATGGGCCAATTGCTGATGGCAGCTGGACTAGACCCTGAACGTTGCATCTTGTTCGTCCAGAGCCAGGTGCCCCAGCACTCGCAGCTCGGCTGGTTGATGGAAACTACGGTGAGCTATGGCGAGCTCAGCCGCATGACTCAGTTCAAGGACAAGAGTGACCGCAACGAGTTCATCTCAAGCGCGTTGTTCACCTACCCGGCACTCCAGGCAGCCGACATCCTGCTTTACGACACGAATTTCGTCCCCGTAGGCGACGACCAACGTCAGCACCTTGAACTTGCCCGAGATGCTGCCCAACGATTCAATAGCCGCTTCGGCGAGACCTTTGTCGTGCCTGAACATGTCATCCCCCCAGTCGCAGCTCGCATCATGGACCTGCAACGACCAAACGACAAGATGTCCAAGTCCGCCGAAGCCGAGAACGGCGTGGTGATGATTCTCGAAGATCTTAAGAGCATCGAGAAGAAGTTCAAGCGAGCCGTAACCGACAGCGAAGACGAGGTCCGTTTCGATCGCGAGAATAAGCCAGGTATCTCTAACCTGCTTGAGATCTTGAGCGCCGTAACCGACAAGAACCCCGTGGTACTTGCTGAGGACTACACACAATACGGGCAACTCAAGATTGACACCGCCGAGGCTGTCATCTCCGTCCTACAGCCCATTCAAGAACGGTTTGCTGAGCTGGCGGCTGACCCTGCCGAGACCCAACGGCTGCTCACTATCGGAGCCGAAAAGGCTCGTGAAATTGCGTCAGTGGTCTACGAGCGGGCTCGCAACAACATGGGATTCCTGTAGGAAACAATTCAATGATGCTGCGAGGGAGACCAACTCCGCCGCGACGCACAACTGACGCAGCGGCAGTCGCTCAGTACGTTGCGTTGTGCCCCAGACGAACTTCGCATCGACGTCAATCGTCGGCAGCTTTCAGGGCGGCAGCAAGATCAGGTTCAATCGTTTGCTGCTCTGCCTGTAGGTGGTGTTCTCGGGCCCACGCAACGGCAAGCTTCGATGCACCCGCCATCTGTAGCTCGGCGGATCCAATGTCGCTGTGGTCCAGATACAGAGCGACCTGGCCGCGCAGGCCTGGCTTTGAGCCCCAGGACCGGGCCTGTTCGTAGTTCACCAAGCCTGCCAAACTTGCCGCGACTCGACCCGCTGTTCCGAGGCCGGATTGAGTCTTTCCGACATCGTGAAGCGCCGATGCAACCACGACCTCGGCACCCAACGACTCGACGACCCGTGCGCAGTTGATGGCGTGGGCCCGATCGACCGCAGCCATCTGGCGGTACAACACAGACTCAGCGGGTGTCAAGAGCGATAAGAGCCAGCGCTCCCCCTCAGGATCGGGTGCTGGTTTACGAAGCGACCAGAGCGTACGTTGGGCGAGGTGCGGGATCTGGCACCACGAATAGGCGCTACTTGCGTCAGTCATTGCTCAGCAGTGTGCCAGATCAACTAGGTAGCGATCAGGCCGACGGTGCCAGCAGCCCCAAGTCACGAGCCCAGAACAGTCCAATAAGCGACTTGGCATCGCGAAGTCGACCGCCGGTCAACCAGCCATCCACTTCAGCCAGCGGAATCCGGAGAATCTCAGAATATTCTTCTTCGACGCCATCAACCTGGCGGCTAACTTCGATGCAGTCATTGGACGCAAAAATGGTCAGGGCTTCGTCGCAGAAGCCTGCTGCAGTGATGAAGTCGCCCAGAAACACGAGTGATTGTGGATCAAGACCAACTTCTTCGATGAGCTCACGACGCGCTGCTGTTTCAAGAAATTCACCCGGGATATCGGTCTTGCCTGCGGGGATCTCGATCAGCGTGTCATCTAGCGCAGCCCGGTATTGCTCGACAAGCACCACGCAACCATCGTGGATTGCCACGACAGCGACGGCGCCAGGATGGCGCACCACCTGGCGTTCGACCAAGTCTCCGTCAGGCGTACGTACAGACAGGATCTCAGTCGAAACGATCTTGCCCTCGTGCACAACACGAGAGTCCTCAACGACAAACTTGTTCTCACCCATAGAGAATGCCTAGCTTGAGGACCGAGAGGGCTGTGCGTCTTCTTTATCATCGGTTGGAATGAGCTGTGGGTTGCGCCCTTCACTGCGGTCAAGGGCTGCGCCGACCAGGCCTCTGAACAGCGGAGCTGGACGGTTCGGGCGGCTCTTGAACTCAGGATGTGCCTGGGTCCCGACCCAGAATGGGTGATCAGGCAACTCGATGAACTCAACCAGTTTGCCGTCGGGCGATTGGCCTGAGCAGACCAAACCATGCGCTTCGAAACGGTTGCGGTAGGCCGGATTAACTTCGTAGCGATGGCGGTGACGTTCTGATACCACGGTCTTGTCGTACAGCGTGGCCACTTGTGAGCCGGGAAGCAACTCGGCGACATAGGCACCCAGCCGCATAGTGCCTCCCATATCGGTGACATTGCGTTGTTCATCCATCAGGTGGATGACCGGGTCGGGTGTGGGCTTGTTGCCGACATCGAACTCTGACGAGTTTGCCAATGGAAGGCCAAGTTCGTTGCGGGCGAATTCGACGACCATCACTTGCAAGCCCAAGCAGATACCCAGGCACGGAATATTGTTTTCGCGGCTGTAGTTCGCTGCACGGATCTTGCCTTCGACACCCCGCTCGCCAAAGCCTGGGGCGATGATGACGCCATCGAGGTCCTTGAGCCGGCTGGCAACCAGCAAACCTTCAACCTCTTCGGCGTGGATCCAGTCGAGGTCGATTTTCACGCCGCGTTCGAAACCAGCGTGATTCAACGATTCGACAATGGACAAGTAGGCATCGGGCAGGCTGACATATTTGCCGACGAGCCCAATCTTCACTGTCCGCTCAGAGCCCCGTACCCGATCGACAAGATCGCGCCAGACAGTCAGGTCGGGCTCACCTTCGATTTGTAGTAGATCGCAGACGGCTCGATCGAGTCCTTCGTCGTGCATGACGAGGGGGATCTCGTAGATGCTGTCAGCATCGGCTGCGTTAACCACAGCGTCCACCGGAACATCGCAAAGGCGCGAGATCTTCTCTTTAAGGGAGTCGCTGATGGGGTTCTCGCTGCGACAAACAATCGCATCGGGTTGGATACCGCGACTGCGCAGTTCGGTGACTGAGTGCTGAGTCGGCTTCGTCTTTTGCTCGCCGCTCGGACCGATGAAGGGCACGAGTGTTACGTGCACGTAACAGACGTTGTTGCGACCAACATCGAGCCGCATTTGGCGGATTGCTTCGAGGAACGGAAGAATCTCGATATCGCCGACTGTGCCACCAATCTCGGTGATGACGACGTCGACGTCAGCGTTTGCCAAGCGGGTTATGCGGCTCTTGATCTCGTCGGTCACATGCGGGATAACCTGGACAGTCTTTCCCAGGTAGTCACCGCGACGTTCTGCAGCGAGTACAGCGGAGTAGATCGAGCCAGTCGTGGCATTCGATCCGCGGGACAGGTTCTCGTCGATGAACCGTTCGTAATGGCCCAAGTCGAGGTCCGTTTCACCCCCATCCTCGGTCACAAAAACTTCGCCATGCTCAAACGGGTTCATCGTGCCAGGATCGACATTGATGTACGGGTCGAGTTTTTGCATCGTGACCCGAAGGCCGCGATTCTTTAGCAGCCGTCCAAGAGACGATGCTGTTAGGCCTTTTCCGAGCGCACTGGCGACACCGCCAGTTACGAAGATGTGCTTCGTCACGGGAGGTCACCATAATGCGCCAAATGGGTACGAGCGCGGAGCCCAGAGCCCCATCGTGAAAAATCTTTAGCTCGAACGTTGCACGTGTTCACTACGAGGCTTGTGACTGCAATAGTTCCGCAGCGTGAGCTCGCGCATTGTCGCTATCGGGTGACCCAGAGAGCATCCGGGCGAGTTCCACGATGCGGCCCTCGACATCAAGATCGTGCAGCTCGGTCGCCGTCGATTTCCCCTTGATCGTCTTGACGATATTGATCTGGTGGTCGGCACACGCTGCCACCTGCGGCAGGTGAGTTACGACGAGGACCTGATGGTTTGCGCCCACGTCGGAAAGCGCCTGACCAATCGCCAGCGCTGCTTCGCCGCCAACACCAGCGTCAACCTCGTCGTAAATGACCGACTCTGTGTCGCCGCCCACCACGAGTTGAAGCGCGAGCATGATCCGCGATAGCTCGCCGCCGGACGCGACCTTGGCTACCGGCAACACTGGCGAGCCGGGGTTCATTGACACGGCAAACTCGATATCGCGCCCTGCATCGCCGTCGACATGTATCTCGAACTGGGCTTTTGGCAATGCCAGCCGACGCAATTCGACCTGGACTTTCTTGCCCAGTTTGGGGGCTGTCTGTTGACGTGCCGCCAGAAGTTCTGCTGCGGCCCTAGCCTTTTCGATCTGAAGCCGTTCGATGCGCTCGGCAACTTCAGTAGCAAGCCCTGCATGATTTCGAATCTCGTCGAGGCGAACCTGAGCCTGAGCTCCAAACTCGATAACTGACGCTAAGTCGACGCCATATTTGCGCCGCAGGCCGGTCAGCACTTCGCGACGGGCCTGCAAATCGTGCAACGTCGCTGGGTCGTCGTCGATAGCAGTCGAGGTAGATCGCAAGTCTTCGACGATGTCAGCAATCTCGGCCTGCAAGCCATACAACCGGTCAGCTACGGCTACGAACGGTTCCCGGTCGAGAACAGCGCCCAACGCTTCGGCGAGAGCCGATCCAACGGGCCCGTCGATCGACAGTCTTTCGATTGCAACACCGGCTGCTTCGCCGTGAGCGCCAGCATCACCTAGCGATACTTCCCTTTTTGCTAGCCGGTCGTCTTCGCCTGCATCAACGATCAGAACACCATCGATCTCATCGATCTGATACTGCAAGAGTTCCATCTCACGATTACGCGAGATCTCGTCGCCCCCGAGCCCGTCCAAATCGAGAAATGCTTGGCGAAGCGACTCGGTCGCAAGCGCCAACGGCACCAAATCGTGTTTGCCATATCGATCTAACGCTGACCGTCGGGCCGACGCCCTGAGCATGGTCTGTTGGCCGTGCTGGCCATGAACCTCAATGAGTGGCCCAATGGTATTTTCGAGCACTGCAGCGGTGGACAAACCGCCGTTGAGATAGGCACGGCTCCGCCCATTGGCCGGCACCACGCGGCGGACCACGAACTCGGTGCCCTCACTATCAACGAACCGACCTTCGACGACGGCCTCATCGGCTCCTGGACGAACCAGCGACGGCTCGGCCCGCCCGCCCTTCAGCAAATTGATGGCCTCGGTGACCAACGTCTTACCTGCGCCGGTCTCGCCCGTAAGTGCCGTAGCACCCGACTCGAGCAGTACCGATGCTTCTTCAATGACGCCCAGATTGCGGACAACCAGTTCAGTCAACATGTCGCAACTCCTTCAGCCTTCGTTCTGACGAGATTCGCCTGGAGATGGTTCAAGTCCAAACTTGGTTTTCAACACGTTCAGGAATTCTTCGCCATGCAGCGAGACGAATCCAGCTGGAACGGTGCTGCGGGTACAGCGGACTCGATCACCAGGCATCAATCGAACAATAGTTCGACCGTCTAGTGATAAGGAGGCATTTCGGTCAGGGAGTATTTCGATCTCGACCGTACTGGAGGGGTTAAGCACCAGAGAACGATCAAATAATTGGTGTGGAGATACTGCGGTCACCACTAGAGCTTCGTGCAGGGGTGCGACAATTGGGCCTCGAGCCGACAACGAGTACGCAGTCGAGCCGGTCGGCGAGGCCACGATGATGCCATCGGCGCTGTATGACATGAAATACTCATCGTCGATTGTCACCCCGAGTCGAACGGTGCGGCCACTCTCATCGCGCTCAACCAGTGCCTCGTTCAGTGCGTGCCCAGCATCGACCTCTTCGCCTGATGCACGCACCACGGTGACGGCGACACGCATGCGCATCTCGACGTCGACATCGCCATCGAGGGTCTGGGCAACGGCTTCGATCATACCGTCAGGTTCTACTGCCGTCAGATAACCAAGCTGGCCGAAGTTCACACCTAGGACGGGAACCCCATGAGGAGCCGCAAGCTGAGCCGCTCGCAGCATGGACCCATCGCCGCCCAGCGAGACCACGACAGACGCACCCTTCGCCAGATCCTCAGGCTCGCGGACCTCAGCCTCAACTTTCAAGTCCTTGGCACTGGATTCGAGCAAGGCGAGTTTGTGGCCTCGCTTGGCTAGCCAGCTGGCCAGGGTCAACGCTGCCTGTTCAGCATCTTGACGAATTTCATGAACGATGAGCGCAACGGTTGCCATGCGCTGTTTACGGTAGTGCGCCGGCTCGTCCAAGTGCCGTGTTCATGGCATCGTCATCGACGGCATCGGCAACCGCCGTTGCTGGTCCGCCAAGCCACAAGAAGAATTCGACATTACCAGCGCCGCCCTTGATCGGTGATGCATCAACAGCAGCAACCCGTAACCCACGGCGCCGAGCCGCTGCAACGGCGTCGTTCAGCACCCGCTTCCAGATGTCGGGGTCGCGGATGACGCCTTTGCCCTTGTTAGCTTCCTTCTTGCCAGCCTCGAACTGCGGCTTCACCAGCGCGATGATCTGACCATGCTCACCGGCCAGCGCTGCAACTATGTCCAGGATCCGGTCGAGCCCGATGAAGCTCACGTCGATGACCACCAGATCAAAGGGCGCTTCGAGTTCTTCGAGATCGACCGCTCGGACGTCAGTCTGCTCTCGCACGTCGACTTTGGGATGTCGGCGCAAACGGTTATGTAGCTGCGCCCGTCCAACGTCAATGGCCACTACCCCGCTGGCACCGGACTGCAGAAGGCAGTCGGTAAATCCACCAGTTGACGAGCCCACGTCGACACAACGCCAACCAGTTGGATCGATTCCAAAGGAAGTGAGCGCCCCTTCGAGCTTGTATCCACCGCGGCCAACGTACTTTGGTGGCGGTCCAAGCAGTTCGACGGCATCGCCAGGTAGGACCATGCGCGCTGGCTTGTTGGCCAAAGCACCGTTGACAGTCACGCGGCGCTCAGCGACGGCTTTCCGTGCTGCCTCTCGGCTGACGGCCAGCTTGCGCCGAACGAGTTCATTGTCTAATCGCCGTCGTGCCGAAGCCACGCCGAAAGGCTAACGCCCTCAGATCAGCCCCACGGCGTTGGTGCCATCTACATCGACCCCAGTTGGGGCCTTCCGTTCAGCCCTTGGGCCAGGTCTTTGAACGCTTCGGTGGAGTTCGTCCATCTCGGCTGCACAGCGATACCGATAGCGGTTCCATGGTTCAGGCAGTCCATGGTCGAAGCAGCCAACTAGCGGCCACATGGGAAGATCCACGGCGACCAGCTCAGGGTCAGTTGAGAGGTCAACGGTCGCCCGCTGCACCGTGTAAAGCCGGTACTCAAACCGTCCGACAACGCCTTCTTCATCGAAAGGGCCACAACGTTGCCAGACAGGTCACCCAGAACATCGGTCTCTTTGCCGTTCAGATACGTGCGATCCACATCGAGGACCGATGCCATAGTCAATACATCAATGGTGATTCCAACACCTGAAATGACCGGGTCACGAACAAGTCCCTATCAGACGGACTACCCGATTCTTCACCCCTGAGTCCACCCACCGCGAACGCGCCAACACTTCTAAGAAAGTCGGAAGATATGGACTCGGATTGACTGAAGACCTGAAAGCACATCGGGTCGACCCGTTCCGTTCAATTCTTGACCGGAACGAGACACACATGTGTCGCTGCACGGGTGCGACCAAGTTCTACTTCAACTACAAGCTCTGCCGCCCTAGCAGCATCGCTCACTATGACAGGCGACACATGCCAGTTTCTTGGGGTAAGTGGCGGCGGCCTGCGCACGCAGGATCCGCGATGATTCGCCCGGTCTAGCGCCAGGCCTCAACCCAGGACGTCTTGGCCACTAGAGACATGTACGACGCACACGTCCCTAGCTGCTCAAATGCGATTAGCGAGTTCGTAGACCCGGTTCCGGCCGACACCGTGGAGGCGGGCGACGTTGGCGGCTGCGTCCTTCTTTGACATGCCCTCGGCTAACGACTGCACAACCGCAGCGACGAGTTGATCGTCGGTTACCTCGGGGGCTGGAACCCCCTGGTCGATGACGATGACGTACTCACCCCGAGGGTCCGCGTTGGCCAGTGATGCCTGACCAAGGGTTCCTCGCCAGACGCTCTCGTGCATCTTTGTGAGTTCCCGGGCCACGACACAATGCCGAGCAGCGTCGGTCGCTGTTGCCAGATCTGCCAGCGTGCGCTCAACCCGATGCGGCGCCTCGTAGAGCACGATGATGCGACGTTCATCAGCTAACTCGTCTAGGCGGATCTGACGTTCCCGCCCCTTGCGGGGAAGAAACCCCTCGAACACGTAGCGACCGCTACCGAACCCGGCTACCGCAAGCGCCGCCGAGACCGCCGTAGGCCCAGGCACGACAACGACCTCGAAACCAGCGTCGACTGCGGCTGCCACCGCGACCGCACCAGGGTCGCTGATGACCGGCATGCCGGCGTCGGTCACGACTGCGACCGAGTCACCATGGATCAGCGTCGCGACTACGCGCTCGGCGGCCCGTTGTTCGGTGTGTTCGTTCATAACAATCATGCCCGGGTTGGCAATACCGTGCTTCGACAACAGCAGCCCTGTTCGGCGAGTGTCCTCACACGCGATCAAGCCCACCGAAGCCAGCGTCTGCTGGGCGCGGGGCGAGAAGTCGCCGAGGTTGCCAATAGGTGTGCCGACGACATGCAGCTTGGCGATGCTCGCCACCATGTGCGTTACCGAAGATGTGGTCACAGGCGTACTTCGAGCTGATCGCCCGCCCTGATCCCCCAGCGTTCGAAGCTGCCTTTTGGCGCCTCGATGACCTGCCGAGCTCGAACCCGTGGCATGCCCATTCGGTTCGGGACCATGGTCACGATGTCGAGGACACGCAAATTCGCATCGCAATAGGCGACGTCGAGTTCGGTCTTCAAACCAATGGAATGCACGCTAAAGGCTGGCTTGATCAGCAATGCTCCTTCGAAGCCTTCACGGCCGAGCACACCCTTCAGTCGGGTTTTCCACGTGTCAGCTATCTCAAGTGTGGCGAGAACCTTGTCGTCTGCCACCAGCCAGCTCATCACGCAAGCCTGCCATATCGAGCGAGTGCCATGGTGTCGTCAGACGTTGAAACGGAAGTCCATCGTGTCGCCGTCGGCGACCTCGTAGTCCTTGCCTTCCATACGCGCATCGCCAGCAACTCGGGCCTTGGCCCAACCACCGTGCTCAATAAGCAGGTCCCATTGGATCGTCTCCGCCCGAATGAAACCACGTTCGAAGTCGGTGTGGATGACACCTGCACATTGTGGTGCCTTGGCCCCAGCAGGGAATGTCCATGCTCGAGATTCCTTCTCCCCGGTCGTGAAATACGTGCGCAGCCCAAGCAAGTGATAGGCGGACCGCGCAAATCGAGGCAGAGCGCCCTCGCCAAGGCCAAGGCCTTCGAGTAGCTCGGTTCGCTCTTCAACATCCATCAGCGCAGCCTCGGCTTCGAGCTGGATACACATGCCGAGCACTTCGGCACCGTCAAGTTCGTTTGATACCCGTTCGGTCAATGCCGGAATCTCGTCCAGATCATCTTCACCAACGTTCACGACCGCCATAACTGGCTTGTTCGTGAGGAGGAAGAACGGCTTTAGAGCGTCGTGCTGGGCGCCGGTCATGCCACTTCGATAGAGCGGCTTGCCCTCGGCGAGGAAGGCGACCGCTTCTTCGAGCAACAGAACGTCATCTTTTGCCGACTTGTCACCCTTGGCCTGGCGACGGCGCTTGTCCAACTGGCGTTCGGCGCTATCCAGGTCGGCCAGAGCGAGTTCGATCTCGACAATACCGAGATTCTCGAGCGGATCGGTTGGACCCGGCACATCAGAATCGCCGAAGGCTCGGAGCACAAAAACGATGCCATCGGATTCGCGAATGCCTTGCAGGAACTTGTTGCCCAGACCTTCACCCTGACTCGCTCCTTCGACCAAGCCGCCAATGTCGGTGAACTGCACGCTCGTTGGCACTGCCTTGAGCGACTCGCTCATTCCTGCAAGCTTGTCCAAGCGAGAGTCAGGGACTTTGACAATGCCGACGTTGGGCTCAACCGTTGCGAATGCGTAAGGTGCGGCTAGGGCACCACCGCCCGCAAGTGCGTTATACAACGAAGACTTTCCTGCGTTCGGAAGTCCAACAAAACCAAAGCGCTCCACGGCGCCTGAGGCTATCGGCCGTCTCCACTTCTGCGTGCCCAGTCAGACTGCGGCGGGCGCTGAGCAGAACGTTGCCCAGCTCACCTGTTTGCGTCGTTATCGGTATACGTGACGGCATATCGACATTTGCGATGGCTGCTCACCGGCCTCTCAGGGCTCACGACGTGACCTGCAGCGAAGGGAGCTACGAACAACCGTAATAGGTAGGGCAGCCACCGCGACGCCGTCAATGAGGCGTTGCACCAGCCATTCAGTAACCCAAGTAGCCCAAGTAGCCCAAGTACCCCAATTACACATATCTCAGCTAATGTCTGACCACAGCAATACGTGCACACCTGTCTGGGGCCAGATCTGATGCGGCAACGATGACCTCTGCGTCTCCGAGGGCAGCCAACAACCGCTGGCGGCTCGACAAAGCTCTGCCGGGCGGCGGGTCCGGGAATGGGCCTTGGGCCGGGCACAAGCCTTGGGTAGCAGCGCGAAGCGCCTGCATAATTATGTGTGGTATTGCGGTCTTGTTGTTGATCCCAGGTGATAACGGTTTCGTCGCCGCAGCCACACTCCTGGTGGCGAGTCTGTTGCAACCCCTCGTGTTGCTGTTTGCTTCACGGCTTAAGCGAACAACTGCATTCGCTTTGAGCGACCTCGTCCTCATCTTCGCTTGGGGCGACTTCGTTCTCGTATAACTCATCGTTGCGATAGAGCCCGAAACTTGGGCTGCAGGGTTGTTCATCATCGGAACGCTCCTTGGATGGCAGTCGTTGACCGCTCCGTGGCAAACCACTGCGCGACTCGCTCTCACCACCATCGTGGGCATGACGGCAGCAGGAATCTTTGCCGATATCCATTTATGGGTACTCGGCCCAGTTGCAGTCTTACTCATTGTTCCTGTCCTCGCCCGACTCGGTCTGGCCATTCGCGAGGAGATACATACCAAAGAGTCGGACTTGTCGATCACGCTGTCCTCAGCAGGGGCTGTTGTGGGGTACTTTGATCTTGAGACTCGTAAATCGTTAACCATTGAAGGCGATATCGAGGCGCTTACCGGCTGGACATCTGCCCAGTGGGAGGCGCTCGACTACGAATCGCTCATTCATCCTGACGATCACGAGGGTTATTGGATTGACGCTACCGCTTCGTACCACGGCCATGTCAGAGATCGGACCTGCCGACTGCGACGCCCCGACGGGTCGTGGACCTGGATTCGAGATAACACGCTCGTATCGGTTGATCGCAAGGGACGGCGATCTGCGCGTTGGTTCGCCACGAACATAACGGAGATCCAAGAGGCAACCCAGCTGATCGAGCGGCAGGCCATGGAAGACTCACTAACTGGGCTGGCAAACCGCCGCCGTCTTCATCTGGAACTTGACCAGCTCCACCAAGCCTCTACGCCGCTCGCCCTCATCATGATCGATCTCGACCTTTTTAAAAAAGTCAACGACAGTCTCGGACACGAAGCCGGTGATCTGCTTTTGCAGTCCGTCGCCAACCAGCTTCGTGATCTAATTGGCGACGAGGGTTTCGTTGCCCGCCTCGGCGGTGACGAATTTGCCATCGTCTACCCCGACTTGACCAGCGAAGCCGACACCACGGCTCTCGTTGCTGAAATTCGATCAGCTACTTCAGAGCCGGTCACTCTTACCGGTGTGCCGGTTAGCGCCTCTCTCTCAATCGGAGTCGACTTCTCGGACGGGTCGGTCGATGGCACGACGTTGCTACGCCATGCCGATATCGCCATGTACGAGGCGAAACGAAATGGCCTGGATTACCAAGTCTTCGACCTGACGCTCGTTCACAACTCCACCATGGCACTTTCGCTCGGATCGGGGCTGCGTGCTGCCATTGAGACTGAAGAGCTACAGCTCTCATTCCAGCCGAAATACAACCTGGCCACCGGTGCCGTGGTCGGGGCCGCAGGACTGATCCGCTGGCATCATCCTCAGTTCGGGGTATTAACGCCTGACAAGTTCCTCGACCTCACAATGTTGTCCGAGCAAAACATCGACTTTGCCCTGCTGACGGTTGAGCAAGCGACCCGATTGGCGCGTCGCATCCTCGATGCTGGCCGCCCAATGCCAATCGCCGTCAACGTTGCAATGCGGGTACTGGGATCTAGTGACTTCGGCGATGCGACCTCTTCGATTCTCCGGCGCCACAATGTGCCGCCCGAATTCCTGATTCTCGAAATCAACGAAGACGATGCAGGGTGGCCGACCAGCCAGGTCACTGAAACCATTCAAACTCTCCGAGCAGCAGGAATCACGTTGTCGATTGGTGACTTCGGCACCGGTCAGTCATCTCTCGAACGCCTGCGATCACTCCGCGTCGATGAAGTCAAGATCGATCGCGCGTTCGTGTCGCGTCTCGACCAGCGCCCAGTCGAGCAAGAGTTGGTTGCCACAATGATTGATCTCGCCGGGCGACTCGGCTACGACATCGTGGCCCAAGGTGTGGAACGACAGGAAGAAGCAGATCTCCTCCAGGCGATGGGCTGCGTGTTCGCTCAAGGAGACCTGTTCTCGAGTGAGTTATCGGCTGACGAATTTTTTGTGATGGCAACCGATCTGGTTCCCGTAACCGAACCACCCAGTCCCCGACGTAACGGGCATGGACCCACGCACTGACTTCAGTCCTAGATAGCAAAGAGGGTGTAGTCACCTGCCAGCTAGTAATCGGCCAGCATCGAACTCCCTTAACCCAGCGGTAGCGACGACCCTGCATTATTGAAGTGAACAACGTCGTCGCACCCAGCGGTATCACGTCGCACCTTTGCGATGTCGAGGGCAGGTTGGGCCGCGCTAGCTTTCACCGCGCCGAACTTAGTCCGGCTGCGGCGGACCGGTCAGCCCGTTTCGCTCGAACGACCTAGCTATGAAGGGACCATGCGAAGGCAGATCTATTGTTTGAGCGTCACGGACCAATCGGATTTGCCGCTGTTCACAGCTACTGCTCAGGCATCGCAACCGCGTCAAATACTTGGGCCAATACCGAAAGTGTGACAGAGGGCCAGAGGAACCGCTTCCTGGCCGCTATAGCCTCGTCTGCATGTCAAAGCGCACCTCAAAAGGTAAGGCACGGGCCCGCCGGAACAAGGCGAACCACGGTCGCAAGCCAAACTACGGCCGTAATTAAACCGTCGTCGGCCCTTGGGCTTCTGATATTTGACGGTGATTGCGGGTTCTGCACAGCAGCAGCCCGTAAGTTTGCCGGTTTTGCTAGCGAATCAATACAAATTGCACCCTGGCAAGTACTAGATCTCGCCGACTATGGGTTAACCGAGATCGACTGCTCTACTGCCCCGTACTGGGTCCAAGACGGCGTCAACCATCGCGGCGCTGATGCGTTCGTCCATGGGCTGCAGGTGTGCAAGACACCATTGCCTCTTATGGGCAAGCTCCTAGGACTACCACCCCTCATCTGGCTTGCACGAGCCTTCTATCCCGTACTCGCTAAGTATCGCCACAGGCTTCCGGGCGCGACGGACGCCTGCCGTATCGACTGATCTGGCAATAGGCAACCACCATGCGCTGCACCACCGCAACTGCTCATCGCTCTAGCTGGCTTCGTCTGAATCAACGTCGTCTGGAGCGATCGAGCTCAGCAGTACCGAGATGACCTCTTGCCATGCTCGAGGGTCTGGCATCTCGACGTCGATGACGCTCAACATGCGCATGCCGAGCGCAACCGACTGGCAAAAAGTCACGACCGCGTTTGTGTCGAGATGCTTGTCGATCACACCACGGTCCTTGTCCCCGTCGACAAGCTTGGCCAGCCGAGCCCGCTCGTCGGCCAGGCGAGGCCGAAGTCGGTCTGCTATGTCTTCTTCGCGCCGCGCTGCCATAAAGGCTTCTAGCAGTAACGCAGAAGCTGGACTTTGATCGTCGAGCAACGCAACGCCAACAGTTTCGAGCAAGTCGGTCGCGCTTAGATCGGCGGCGGCAAGTTCGCTTACGAGCTTCGAGGTGTGCAAGTCGAGCGCTTCGAGTAGCAGTTCAGACTTGCCTGTGAAGCGGTTGTACATGGCGCCGGTGGTGAGACCGGCCCGCTCCGCGATCGATTGGACGCGTGCGCCGGAATAGCCCTCTTCAGCAAATACTTGCGCGGCGGCCTCGACAAGTGCAGCCCGGATTTCGTCATCGCCAGATCCGGGCGAGAAAGTCTCTTTCATCGGCCGCCACGGTAACACTTCGCGATCCGATCACGATGCAGAACGCTTCGCCACGTCGATCCTGTCGGTATGGATGCATCCGTGCGATTCTCGCCCTTTCAATAATTGGTCACATAATGATTGGGCCGCCCAGACGACGATGTGCAGCTCGTCAATTTTGGAACGTCCAGATCCGGTCAGCGGCACTACGCTGCGGACGAATGACTCCTCACCTGACCGTCGCCTTTGATGCTGACGACACCCTGTGGCACAACGAGAATGCGTTCGCTGCAGCTGAAGATCGTTTCAACAAGATCGTTGCCCCATGGGCCGACCCCGACGAGGCCCAACGGGTATTAGTCGGCTTCCAACGATCCCATCTTGGTCTGTACGGCTACGGCGTAAAGAGTTTTTGCCTGTCGATGATTGCGGCAGCATGCGACATATCAAATGACGAGATCCCCGCAGCGCTGCTCCGAACCATTGTTGCTACCGCTGACGAACTGCTCGCTATGCCCACAAAACTCATCGACGGAGCAGCCGAAGCGCTTCAGGCAATTAGCCAGAACTGGCCAACCATGATCATCACCAAAGGCGATCTGCACCACCAGCTCCGGCGAGTCGCCGAAGCTAACGTAGGCCAGTACTGCTCCGACGTCGAGGTTGTTGCCGACAAAGACGCTTCCACCTACAAACGGATTCTTCAGCGGCACCGCATCGAGCCAGAAAATTTGATTATGGTCGGCAACAGCATCGTCTCCGACGTTGCACCGCTGCTTGAAATAGGTGCACGTTCGGTGCACATTCCCTATGAGTTCACCTGGGCTCTGGAAACTGCCGCCCAAGACCCAGAACCTTCCGACCGCTGGTTCCGGCTCGAATCCATCTCCGCTCTTCCCGATCTAATCGAATCATTGTCATGAACTCTCCCTCCTCCATCACAATGTCCCCTGCCGTCGCAGCCGCCGTGGCAGGCCGCCAACCTGTTGTTGCACTCGAGTCCACGGTCTACAGCACGCTCGGCCTGCCAGCCCCGCACAACAAACAGGTGTTGGAGGCATCCCAGCAAGCGATCACCGACGGTGGAGCCACTCCAGCGCTCACAGCCGTCATCAATGGGCGACCCATGGTTGGGCTCGATGACCCGACTCCGGTACTGACAGCAACCGCCAAGGTCGCCGCCCGCGACCTCGCGGTGGCTATGGCCAAGCGATGGAGTGTTGGCGTCACTACCGTCGGGGCCTCACTCACCCTCGCCCATCATGTCGGTGTCAATGTGTTCGCCACCGGCGGTATCGGTGGCGTCCATAGAAATGCCTCGGTAACCGGTGATATCAGCGGCGATCTACCCGTGATAGGCCGCTTCCCCATCGTGACCGTCTGTGCCGGTGCCAAGGCTTTCTTGGACCTGCCTCGCACCCTCGAAATGCTCGAAACACTGGGTGTCGTCGTCATTGGTTTCGGCACCGACGAACTACCCGCATTCACCACGACGACAAGCGGGTTGCCTGTTCCTCACCGCATGGACGACCCAGCCGAGATCGCCGCCGTGCTGAGACATCGCAAGGCGCTCGGACAGGGCGGCGTACTCGTCTGCGCTCCCCCACCAGAGCCCCTCGACGCCGATGTACTCGCCGCAGCAAACGAGCAGGCCGAAGCTGACGCCGACGCAGCGAGCATTGCTGGCTCGGCACGCACGCCCTATGTCTTGGGAGCAATCGCCAGGCTTACCAACGGGGCCAGCGTCAGTGCCAATACAGCGCTGGTCACCAACAATGCGACGATCGCCACAGCTATCGCCGTTGCCCTCGCTGCTGGCTAAGCCGCAGCGTTCTGGGGATCTGTTCGCCCGGAACCAAGGGATTCCCGTCGAACAAGGCCTCCCTGCGCCACGCTGCGCATCCGAGCGAGTTTAGCCCTGATTTTTCATACGGTCCAGGCGTGCCACGTCTGCATCGAAACCGGGAAATGCCGGAGCGGCAACAACACCGGCTTCGGCCATCAAGTCATAGACGATCTCTTCGACCTCATCCCAATTTCGCGCCCTCAGGCCATCGAGATCGCGGTTATAGGGCTGCTCGAAGACAATCGCTGTGCGCCCCGCCGCTCGAAGGCCCTCGATATTGTGTGGGCCATCGTCGATATAGGCATCCGCACCCACGTCACTTTTCGCTCCAAGAAAGCACAAGTCTCTGTACGGGATACGTGCCTTGTCCAGCCATTCGACCGTGTCACCAGCCGCTGCCGAGTGGCCCCAGTTGACGTACAACCGGTGCGTGACGATACGAATCCACACGCCGGCATCACTAAGCCGCCACAGGCTCTCGGCTGCTCCCTCGATCACCTCGAGGTTGGCCAACAGCCGACCTTCGGTGATCGCAGCGAGATGCATCTCTTCGAAAAGAGCATCGTCGAAACCCCACTCGTTGAAGTCCCAGGAACGTTCAAGCGGCAAGGTTTCGGGATCGCGATTTAATCGTTCAGCACAGAAGGATCGGAAGGCCTTGGTGTAATCGGCACAGACCCCATCCAGATCAACACCGAGGACGAACGGGGACGAGGTCGCAGCCATCAGCCCTCAGCCAAGAAGTCGCTGAGTGGACGTATGGGGCGAGCGCCCATGTGCGAAATCACCTCTGCGGCGGCCTTGGACCCGAGCATGCCAGAGTCATACAGACTCATGGCTCGGGACAGGCCGTACAGCACACCTGCGGCGTATTGATCGCCGGCCCCTGTGGTGTCAACCACGTCGGCTACCGGTACAGCGGGAATCTCGATCGTCTCATCGGCAGTGACGATAAGCGAGCCCTCAGGCCCTTTGGTCGCGCATACAATTTCGCAACGGCCGCGGACCATTTCGATGGCCTCGAAATAACTGTCGGCCTTGGTCAAAGTCATCAACTCGTCTTCGTTTCCAAAGAGCACATCGATGTCGTTGTCGACCAACTCATGCCACTCGTCGAAATGACGTTGCACGCAGAAGGAATCGCTCAACGTGAACGAAATCTTGCGGCCCGCTCGTTGCGCAACGCTGATCGCGTGGCGGATGGCGTCCTTGGTCACGTCGATATCCCAGATGTAACCCTCGCAATAGAGGTACTGGCTGGCGGCAACGACCCCATCAGGGATATCGCTGCGGTACAGCGTCGTTGCCGCACCCAAGAACGTGTTCATGGTGCGCTCGGCATCAGGTGTCACGATGACCATCGACCGCCCAGTTGGGTCCCCCTCGCCAGCCGGTGGCACCGTGAAGGTCACGCCGCTGGCAAGAGAGTCGTCACCGAACACCTTGCCCAACTCGTCGTTGGCTACCTTGCCAATGAATGAGGCCGCGCCACCAAAGGAAGCCACGCCAACCATGGTGTTACCGGCCGAGCCGCCCGACGTTTCCGT
Source organism: uncultured Acidimicrobiaceae bacterium (assembly GCA_905182135.1). Classification (GTDB taxonomy): domain Bacteria; phylum Actinomycetota; class Acidimicrobiia; order Acidimicrobiales; family UBA10347; genus UBA10347. Next base: position 33,332 of record CAJJAG010000004.1, read on the forward strand.
CATCACGTCCATTGCGTCATAGAGCTCAACGGCTCGTTCCGCATCAATGAGCACCATCGCTCCCTTGGTTAGCCCGTAAGCGTCGATGAAGTCATCGCCCTGCTGAGAAATTACGTCCACGATTGCATTGCCGATTCCGACAACGTCATATGCGATATCTGCCACTGCAGCACCGTACCCGTACGCTTGATGTGTGGAAAGTATCAACCAACATCGTTTACCTCGCAGCGTTGCCCCAACCGAGTACCAAATACGACTTCGGCCCGATATCGCTGCCGCATCTTTCAGCGGATCGGTCACCATCGCGGCCACGGCACACCAACCTGTTTCCGAGATTGTGCTCAACGCGATCGAACTCAATATCCACGCCGCCGTGGTGCGCCAAGGCGGCAATGAACAGCTCGCTGTCATCACGATGGACGAAACGGCCGAGCGTCTGCATCTGCAACTCCAGGACGCTATTGCCCCAGGTGATCTCGAAATCGACATCACGTTCGATGGAATCCTCAACGACAAATTGCGCGGATTCTACCGAAGCTCCTTCACCGACGATGACGGTGTCGAGCACACCATCGCCACGACCCAATTCGAGTCCACCAATGCTCGCAGGTGCTTCCCGTGTTGGGACGAGCCTGACCGCAAGGCCGTCTTCAGTGTCACTCTCGAGGTCCCCCAGGACATGCTTGCGATATCGGCAATGGTCGAGACCGGCCGGACTCAGCTGGACGAGCGCTGGGTCCAAGTCAACTATGCGCCCACACCGTTGATGTCTACCTATCTGCTTGCGTTCATGGTTGGTGACATGGAAGCTTCTCCTGCCATCGACGTCGACGGCGTGCCGGTGCGCATCATCCATCGCCCCGGACAAGGTGACCAGATCAGTTTCGCTCACGATGCTGCCGTCTTCTGCCTGCGATGGTTGACGGACTATTTCGGCGTGCCGTACTTCGGCGACAAAATTGATCTGCTCGCAATCCCTGACTTCGCGTTCGGCGCCATGGAGAACACGGGTTGTGTGACGTTTCGCGAAGTCCTGCTGCTCGTCGACCCCGAATCAACCACCCAACCTGAACAACAACGCTCCGTGGCTGTCATCGCACATGAACTCGCGCACATGTGGTTCGGGAACCTGGTCACCATGCAGTGGTGGGAAGGACTCTGGCTCAAAGAAGCCTTCGCCACATTCATGGAAACCTCTGCAACCGACGCGTATCGGCCTGATTGGAAAGTCTGGGAAGGCTTCGCTCTCGACCGTTCGTCGGCCTATCACGTCGACTGTCTGCACAGCACCCGAGCGATCGAGTTCGTTGTCGAGTCGCCAGCAGATGCGGAAGGCATGTATGACGTCTTGACCTATGAAAAGGGTGCTGCAGTTGTTCGCATGCTCGAACAGTTCGTAGGAGCCGACCAGTTCCGCGACGGCATCCGCAGCTATATGACGACCCATGCATACCGCAACACGGTGACCGCCGATCTGTGGAACGCAATTGGTTCAGCCACCGAGCTACCCGTCGAGCACATCATGCGGGAATGGATCTATCAGGGTGGCTTCCCTCTGATCGAGGCCTCGCTCGGTGATGGCGAACTCGAACTCGACCAGCAGATCTTCCGGTTGCTGGACAAGACCAATGCCCCAGCCACAAACGACTGGGATGTGCCCCTGACGGTCCAGGTCGATGGCATCGATTCTCGCGTGTTGATGGCACCCCAAGCCCGCATACCGCTCAGCGACACCAGTAATCCTGTCATTGTCGATCCCCACAGCCACGGCTTCTTTCGCGTCCGTTATGACGATGCCCTGTCGCAACGCCTCACTGCCCAACTCATGGATCTAACCGGCGGGCAACGCCATCGACTGTTCGATGATCAATTCGACTTGGTACTCGCTGGACATCTATCGGTTGCCGACTATCTGAGTCTGGCCGGAGCCCTTAACGGCGAGACCAGCCGACCCGTATGGGCAACAGTCTCGGGCGGGTTTTCCACGTTGGCCCACGCGACGGGGACCCGCTCAGAGCATGCCAAGATCGGCGAGATATGGTCGAGTATTGCCCAGCCACAACTACGTGCACTGGGCTTTGAACGCCCCAAAGACGAAGACGACCCCCTCACCAACGAGGTACGAGCATCGCTCTACAGTTCGCTCGGCTCGCTAAGCCACGACGATGCGGTCATGAGTCATGCCCGTCAGATCTTCGATGGCACTGTCGAGACAACGAATGCAAGCCTTGAAGCGGCCGCCATTGGAGTGATTGCGTCAACCGGCTCACGTAACGATTACGACGAGGTCTTCCACCGCTTCCAAAAGGCGACCTCGCCACAAGCCGAACGACGCTACTTGTTCGCGCTGAGTCGCTTCGACGACGCCGAGGCCATCGCTGACCTGTGTGACCGGACCATGGACGGAAGTATCCGGAGCCAGGATGCCGCATTCGTGCTCGGCTTGACCATTAGCAACCGCTGGCATGGTGAGCAGGCGTGGTCCTTCGTTACCACGAACTGGGACCGCATCAGCGCTACCGTGCCTGACAACGCAGTCGGTCGCATGCTCGGCGGTGTCGAATGGCTCGAGCACAGCGATGTGCCGGCCGTCCACGCCTTCCTCGATGGACACGAGGTGCCTCAAGCCAAACTCTCGATCCTGCAGCACCGGGAACGCCTTGATATACACCTGGCGTTAGCGCGCCGAATAGGCACCGAGGTCGCAGCGCTTTAACGCCCCGACACCAGTCGATCAGTTCCGGACCCGGGCCAGGACCAGCACCAGCACCTGCCGTCTAACGACGGAAAGACAGACACACTGCGATGTCGTTCGTGTGACCTTGAGCTGCCGCTAAGAATTCGCTCATTTAGCCATTTTTTCCAATCTCATCGATGCCGTGGTTTACGCCAACGAGGCACCTCTCTCGTCGAGGAGTGCCGGGATGTCGTTGCTACTAACGCAAGTCCAAGGTGATCAACCCTGCATCGTCCACGCGGACGTCGAATGCACGGGTGACTCCTGAAGGATCTATGGCTTCGCACACAACTGGCTGATCGACATCTAAGACCATCACTGGTTGACCACAATCGACGCTCGTCACGAGCCCAAGTTCATCTCCGAACGTCGCGCCGAGTAACGCCGCAACCTCGTTGACCGCCACGAACCGGGCATCGACTGCGGCTGTCGTGGTCAAGGCCTCTGCTGTGCCGCCGAGTTCCACGTTTACGTCGATGACCTGACCGCCAAGAGTGGCGACACACAAGAGCGACTGTCCTGGCTGAGGGTCTGCGCTGTTCGGGCACGACACCGAGCGAATCGCTCCGGGATAGCCCGGCAGCAACTGCGCTGTGATGTCGGCCTCTAGCTTGGCGCCGTCGAGCGTTCGTTCAACCCCGCACGCAGACAAGGCCAATGCAAACACGAAGGCAATAGCAACAGTGCAGCGCCATGCCCCGAAGGCCCTGGTGGATGTGGGAGTCAGAATTCGGCAGCCAGAGCATCGGCCCATGACGTTTTCGCGTCAATGAGTTGGCGGTATCGCATGACGTGGCGCGGCCGGTTGAAACCGAGCACAGCAACGATTGTGCCGTTGCGCCCGTAGATCGCTGCAAACTTGCGGCTCTCGATATCCCCATTGACGATCTCGAACGAATCAAAACCGGTGGTTCGACCAGCAAGCTGAATCTTGCGGTCGTACTGATCGCTCCAGAACCATGGCACAGGCTCATATGGCCCGACCGACTCGCCGTGCAGCAACCGCTTGGCCGCATGGACTGCCTGTGTGATCGCGTTGTCCCAATGCTCAACACGCATAGTCTCGCCGAAGTGGCCGTTGGGCCACTCGGCGACGTCACCGGCAGCGACCACGCCCGGTGCAGCAAGCGACGTCGCATCACACACCACACCGTTCTCGATGTTGAGTCCGCTGCCTTCGAGCCATTCGACGTTGGGAATCACGCCGATGCCCACGATGACCAAATCGGTCTCGATCATCGAACCGTCGGTAAGCCGTATCGACTCGACGTGTTCCTCGCCCACGATGGCGGCACAGCCAACGCCGAGCCGTAGATCGACCCCATGATCGCGGTGCACCTCGGCAAGAACCGCACCCATCTCAGCACCCAACGAACGTTCGAACGGCGACTCGGCCATCTCGATCATGGTGACGTCGAGTCCGAGGCCTCGAGCGCTAGCAGCGACCTCAGCGCCGATGAAACCGGCACCGATCACCACGACGCGAGAGGGACCTGCTTGGAAGGCTGCGCGTATCGCCTGCGCATCATCGAGCGTGCGCAACGTGTAAACCCCACCCAGCGGCTCGCCAATAGTGCGTGTTCGGGCGCCGGTGGCGATGACCACGCCGTCGACATCAAGAACCAACCCCGACGCCAATGTGACAGCCAGCGTTGCAGCGTCGAAAGATACTGCGGCGTCACCCAAGTTTGTCTTCAGGTCGAGCTCGTCAAACTTCTCTTCGGCAGTTAGCCAGATGCGTTCTACATCCCAATCACCCGACAAGATCTGCTTGGACAGCGGTGGCCTGTCGTAGGGACGGTGGACCTCGTCGCCCACAAGATGAAGGTCTCCATCGAACCCTTCGGACCGCAGCGTTTCGACCGCTCGTAAGCCAGCTAACGATGCGCCAACAACCGCGATGGATTTCATTCAGGTGACCTCATTGACCATAACCTCGGCCGCACGACCGAGATCATGCCTAGTCTTCGGTATCGACGATTGCGATGGCCTGCTTGGGGCAACGCTGCACGGACTCTTGGACCTTGACTCGTTGGTCCTCGTCCGGCGCCTCGGTCAGCAAGTACAAGAAATCGTCATCGCGGACTTCGAACACATCAGGAGCGATCTGCATACAAATCGCATTGCTCTCACACAGGTCGTAGTCGACTACAACTTTGAAACTCATCTTCAGTCCTCTTGGGTTAGCTCGATCCTGATACTAGTCAGGGAAGCCGACAGAGTCCGCCCGGTGTGCCGTATTCCAGCGCAACGACCGAACCAATTAACACCTGCACTCCCCCAGGATCAGCACCGTCGGCTATGAGAAACTCAGAAATGGCCCGGCAGGCGTCTTCGACGAGCGTGATCGGTTCGGGCGCTTGGGCGAACACAATCGTCGCTGAAACGATGCGATTTGACGCAACGGTGAACTGTGCGGTGATGACATAGCGCCACTCTGCGTCGCCATAGTTCTCTTCCGTGAAGCTGTTCCACCTGGTGGGTGCAGGGCGATCCGCTGCGATGCCGCAAGTACTCAGTGCGTAACGGTCAAGAGCCGCTTGTTCGCTGCTTGCTTGTGGGTCGAAGCGGGCATTAAAGAGCGCTTCGAGGTCTGGGGGGTCCTCTGCAAGAAGTTCGTCGAAGTCGCGCGCTCTATTTTGAAGCGCCTCGATTGTTGGCCTGGCCGCTGGCGGCGCTACCAATGAGAGTCGCTCGAGATCCTCGGCTGTCGGCGCTGGGGTTAAGCCGCTGCCAGTTTGTAGCAACGAACAAAACGCGGCGAGGTCACCAGGTTCGGGGGCCTCGGCACAGCCCGCTGCTAGCAATGCCGTCAGTACCACCGCTGCAATTGCTCGTTTCACCTATGTAGTTTGGCCCACCCAACCACCGAAGTGGCGGGGCCTGCGCTCAAACCTTGCGAGACCTACCGGAAGAACCTTCGCCAACCACGCCTCAACCCCAGAATTGTTGGGCCACCGCTGTCCGGATCTAGGCCCGGGAAAGCTCGGACCCGAGTAGACCTCAGGCAACATGACAAGCACGTTGTTTGCCGAGCGAGGGTGGGCTTCTCTAGATGGCGTCACTTCCGACTTCGCCGGTGCGGATACGGACCATGGTGGATACCTCGGTGACCCAAATTTTGCCGTCTCCAATCTTGCCGGTACGAGCGGCGTCGGCCACGGTTTGAACCACAGAGTCCACCTGGGAATCATCAACGACGATTTCGAGACGAGACTTCGGGGTGAACGAGACCTTGTATTCGGTGCCCCGGTAGGTTTCGGTGTGACCGCCCTGGCGGCCGTAACCCTGTGCCTCGGTCACGGTCATGCCCTGGACTCCAATGGAATTCAGTTGGATCTTGATCTCGTCGACCTGGTGGGGTTTGACGACGGCGGTTATGAGCTTCATGTGGTGAGTTTCCCTTAGTTACAGAGCGTTCGTGCTGCTACATCATAACTCAATCTAAAGCAAAGTCGGACTCAATTCGGGAAAGTTTGACCAATTTGCCGCTTATGTAGCAGTACATTAATACATAACGTTAAGCTGGAATTATGCGTATACGGCTTGACCACGGCACGCCAGTCCCCCCGTTCGAGCAGATCCGAGCACAAATCGCCCTGCATGTCGCTGCGGGTCGGCTGATACCCGGTGATCGGTTGCCCGCCATCAGATCACTTGCCGACGAGTTAGACGTATCAACAAACACTATTGCTCGCGCATACCGCGAACTCATCACAGCCGACATCGCCGAGGCAGCGGGTCGGCGTGGCACACGGATTACCGCTGCGCCCCCGGTGGCCCATGACGTGGCCCAACGCAGCGAAGAGATCGAGGCCGCTGCTGACCGTTTTGCTCTAGCCGCCCAGGAATGGAACGTCGCAACCGACGAAGCACTCGAAGCGGTCATCATCGCACTTCGCCGCACAAGCAATGAACGCTCAAGATGAGTACCACCGCCAATCCCCCGATGAGCGCCTGTCAGCCGAAGCAGGCGCTTCGGATCGGCGCTACTACTGTCTGAACATGTCGACGAGCGAGCATAAGCCCAGCGGTCCACTCAGCGGAGTGCGGGTCATTGAACTCGGCGTCTGGATAGCCGGACCGGCCGCCGGCGGGATTATGGCTGACTGGGGTGCCGACGTGATCAAGATTGAGCCGCCTGAAGGTGACCCATCACGCCTGTTCGAATCGATTCTCGGCGGGGTACTTCCCTCCAACCCTGTGTTCGAGCTCGACAACAGATCCAAGCGCTCAATCGTGCTGGACTTGCGAACAGACGATGACCTCGCAACCGCACTCGAGCTGATCGCTGGTGCGGACGTGTTCCTCTCGAACATCCGCGCTGGGGCACTTGAACGACTCGGCCTGGACTACGCCACGTTGTCCGAGAAGTTCCCCAAGCTGATCTACGCCCACATAAGTGGGTTTGGGCGCGAGGGTCCTGACGCAGACAGAGCAGCGTTTGACATCGCAGCCTTTTGGGCCCGATCCGGCATTGCCAGTCTGCTCACCGCACCCGACCAGTCGCCCCCGTTCCAGCGCGGCGGCATGGGCGACCACAACACCGGCCTGGCCGCTGCTGGTGCAGTCAGTGCTGCATTGTTCGAGCGAACCAAGTCGGGTCAAGGCCAACTGGTCTCAACATCGTTGTTCCGCGAGGGCATGTACACGATCGGCTTTGATCTGAACACCAAGCTGATGTGGGGCACCGACATTGGCAACAACGATCGCCGGTTCGCGCCAAGCCCCACGGCGAACAACTATCAACTGGCCGATAACCGTCGTATCTGGGTCATTGGTGTAGACGTTCATCGTCACTGGCCATCATTATGCCGCGTCGCTGGGTTGCCCGAACTCATCGACGACGAACGGTTCGCCACCCCACGCGTCCGCCAGGCCAATGCGGGCAAACTCATCAGCATGTTCGATGCTGCATTCGCAACAATGGACATGGCTGCCGTCGAGCGAGCTGGCGACGAAGAGCCCGACTTCTTCTGGGCGCCCATCAACAGCCTGGACGACTTGCTCGTTGATCCACAGTTCCTGGCATCAGGTGCTCTCGTCGAGGTACCCGACGAACCTGGGTCCGTCACCACGACCACCATGGTCGCCACTCCGGTCGACTACTCACGAACAGTTGTGCAGCCGCGCATGCTGGCGCCAGAACTTGGCCAACACAGCGACGAAATTCGAGACGAATTACGACAACGAGACGGCGCCTGAAAAAGAGCACCAAAAACGAGAAGCGAGGCGTGTCACCAAGATGGCACGCCTCGCTATTTTCGCAAATTCAGATAGTGCAAATTCAGGTGGTATGAGTCAGCCCCCACCGGTTTGACCGCTACTGAGCCGCAACGAGCGCTTCCCATACGGCCTGCGGGGTACATGGCATATCGATATGTGTCACGCCAAGATGGCTGACCGCATCGATAACCGCATTGTGTAGTGCCGGTGTTGAACCGATAGTTCCGGACTCGCCAATGCCCTTGGCACCCAGTGGGTTGCGGGGTGACGGTGTCTCGGTGTTCGACACTTCGAAACTTGGAAGCTCCGACGCTGCCGGCACTAGGTAGTCCATGAGGTTGGCGTTCTGGGGGTTACCCAGCTCGTCGTAGGAAATGTGTTCGTACAAGACTTGGGCTGCGCCCTGGGCTATACCGCCATGCTGCTGACCATTGACCATCATGGGGCTCAGGATCGTGCCGCAGTCGTCGACAGCGATATGGCGCAACATCTTCACGCCACCTGTCTCGGTGTCCACCTCGACGACCGACACGTGAGCGCCGAATGGGTACGTTGCTGACTGACCATCGAAGTCGTGCTCGTATGCCAGACCCGGCTCCATACCTTCGGGCAGTTTCGAAGTGTCATTAGATGCTGTCGCCAGCTCAGCCCATGACAGCGCTGACGTCGGCACACCGGCAACGGCCAAACCGGTGCCGTTGGTCTCGATGTCGTCGACACTTGCTTCAAGCAGGTGCGACGCCAGAGTCTTGGCCTTTTCGAGCACCTTTTGAGATCCGATCAGGATGCCAGAACCAGCGGTCTGGAGCGACCGAGAGCCAGCCGTTCCTGCGCCACGAGCGACCGTGTCTGTGTCACTGTCGAAGAAGTTGACCTCTTGCATAGGCACACCTAAGACATCTTCGATGATCGTCGAGAATGCCGTATCGTGGCCCTGGCCGTGCACGCTTGTACCCGCGTAGATATTGACATCACCGTTATCGGTGATTTCAACCTTGGTGTATTCGACGTGCAGACCAAGTGGCGCAGTGACCTCGACATAAGCACTCACGCCAATGCCAAGCTGCTTGCTGTCGCCCGACGCTCGTCGTTCTTCTTGCTGTGCTCGTAGATCGCTGTAACCAGATGCCTCGAGAGCAGCATCGAGTGCCTTCTCGTATTCGCCGCTGTCATAGTCCGCGCCGGTCGTGGTGACCAGCGGGAAGTCTTCAGGCTGAAGGAAGTTCATGCGGCGGAGCTCGGCCGGGTCGATTCCCATCTCAGCGGCAGCTATGTCGAGCACTCGCTCGATGAGCTGCGTGGCTTCGGGGCGCCCAGCGCCTCGGTACGCACCAATCGTGGTGGTGTTGGTCATCACACTTGTGCCGTTGAATTTAACCTTGGGCACGTCGTACACCGCTGGTGCGAGCAATTGGGTAAGCATCGGCAACACTGCGCCGAGTGCAGGATACGCCCCAGCATCCGCGGTGACCTTTGCGTCCATACCGACGATCTTGCCGTCATTGGTCAGACCGAGCTTGCACTCCATAACCATGGCGCGTCCATGCATCATGGCAACCATGTTTTCAGATCGAAGCTCAGCCCACTTGCATGGGACACCAAGCTGAAGAGCTGCGTACCCAGCGAGCAGGTATTCGACGTAGAAGCCTGACTTGGGTCCGAAACCACCACCAACCCACGGGGTCACACAACGAACGTTTTCGGTTTCGAGGCCAAGAAGCTGCGCCATCGGCTCTTGGAGACTATGCGGGCCCTGGTTTGAACACCACAGTGTCAGACCCCCGGCTGGTTCGTTCGGGATTGCAACGGCGCCGTTAGGTTCTATCGGTGCGCCAGCCAGACGCTGCGTGAGCATCTTGACCGAGGCGACATGATCAGCACCTTCGAGTGGATCAATGTCGATTGGTGCGCCGTCTTCGCCCAACGGGAAGTTGGTCACGAAACACACATTGCTCTCTGCATCGTCAAAGATCGGCGGCGCTGCTGCGGCTGATTCGATGTCGATTACCACATCGATTGGTTCGATGTCGGCCCATACCTGTTCGGCTGCGTCGGCAGCTTGAGTCTGGGTCTCGGCAACGATCATGGCGATGATGTCACCAACGAAACGGACCTTGCCCTTGGCGAGCGCCGGACGGTTCAGATTGGGCGGCATCATCGCAAACAGCGGCACCGTCGGCAGGTCCGTGTTATCGGACGTGTAGACACCGAGCACGCCAGGCATGCCAACAGCATCTTCGATATTAATCGAGGTGATCGTGCCATGAGCGATGTTTGATCGCACGAACACAATCGATTTGGTCTCGAGCTTCATGTCATCGATGTAGTCGTTGACGCCGTACAAAAGCCCCGGGTCTTCTTTGCGAAGAACCGAATTGCCAAGAATCGAACCAGCAGTAGCCACTCGTATTACTCCCAATGTGGATGAACTACGGCAAACTTAGCCTGTATCGGCGGCCCGCGCCGTATCTGCCACGATAGAAAAGGGCAGTTTCCCAGGCACACTGTTTATGTGCAGGTCCAGCTCATGTTTCGCCGACGCCATCCGCTTGCCGCAGCACTAGTCGCCCTGGCGATTCTGACCACCTCATGCAGCGCCGGCAGTCGCCCCACCGTCACCGGTGATCAGCTACCCAACCCTTCTGTGACTACCGACGTTGGCGCTGTCGAACCCGTCCCCGCAGCGCTGAACGCTGCGACGCCAGCCCCCGATGGCTATGGCCTGGGCGACACATCCGAAGCGGCGGCACTGGTACCGGAACAGGTCGAGCGACTAGTCCTGGAGGTACTCCAAACGTTCCCCCATGACCCGACCGCGTTCACACAAGGGCTCGAGCTACACGACGGGGTCTTCCTGGAAAGCACCGGTTCCCGAGGAATCGGTGGCATCGAAGTGCCAAGCACACTTCGCCGAGTCGATCCAGTCACCGGCGAAGTGGAACAACTCATCACGTTGGACCAGCAGTACTTTGGCGAAGGCCTGACCAAGGTAGGAAACCAGCTGATCCAGCTCACCTGGCAGCAAAACACTGCGTTCTACTGGGATGCCAAAACCTTTGAGTTGAACAAGGAAGTCAATTACAACGGCGAGGGCTGGGGCCTCTGTTATGACGGAAGCCGCCTCGTCATGACCAATGGCACCGTCCCTGGACTGACCTTCCGAGACCCGGTCTCGTTCGAAGCGACCGGACAAGTAACCGTCACCTTCAACGGTCAAGAGGTGTTCAACTTAAATGAGATCGAGTGCGTCAACGGTTTCGTCTGGGCCAATATCTGGCAGACCGACCTCATTGTGCGTATCGATCCTTCCACGGGCGTTGTCAATGGCTTCGTCGATGCGGTAGAGCTCGGCGGTTCCATTGGAAAAGGCAACGCTGTGCTCAATGGCATCGCCTGGGACGAATCAACTCAGTCGTTCTATCTGACCGGCAAGCTGTGGCCCACCATGTTTCGCGTGAACTTCGTACCCGCAGCGACAGGCTGACCGCCATGCCGAATGCGCTGATCACCGGGATCAACGGCCAAGACGGCTCTTACCTCGCCGAACTCCTGCTCGAAAAGGGTTACAACGTGTTCGGCCTAGTACGTAGTACGAGCACCGGCGGCAACGAGCGCCTGGCACACATAGCCGATGACTTAACACTGTTAACTGGCGATCTACTCGACCAGAGTTCCCTAGTCGATGCACTTCGCTCCAGCGAAGCCGACGAGGTCTACAACCTCGCAGCGCAGTCCCACGTGCATACCAGCTTCCAGCAACCAGTCTTCACCGCACAAGTGAATGGGCTAGGTGTTACCCGGCTACTCGATGCAATTCGGAATGTGAACCCGTCGACGCGCTTCTACCAAGCCTCAACGGGTGAAATTTTCGGGATGGCCAGCGAGACGCCACAGACCGAGCGCACTCCGATGTATCCGCGCAGCCCGTACGCCGTCGCCAAGGTCTACGCCCATTGGATGACAATCAACTACCGCGAGGGCCACGGCCTGCACGCCTCAGCGGGAATTCTCTTTAATCATGAAAGCCCTCGACGAGGCTCCGAATTCGTAACTCGCAAGATCAGCCACGCCGTCGCAATGATCAAACACGGCCGAGCCGACGAGCTACGGCTCGGCAATCTCGATGCTCGGCGCGATTGGGGTTTCGCTGGCGACTTTGTCAACGCCATGTGGCTGATGTTGCAACAGGAAAGCCCCGACGATTTCATCATCGCCACCGGCCAGACACACTCAGTACGAGACTTCTGCACATTGGCCTTCGAACATGTTGGTTTGGACTACCGTGACCATGTTGTGCACGACTCGTCTTATCTGCGTCCAACCGAGGTTGGCGCTCTCGTCGGCGACGGGTCAAAGGCACACAAAGTCCTCGGTTGGGTACCAAAAGTCGGCTTCGAAGACTTGGTCACGATGATGGTCGACGCAGACATGGCTCTCGTTGAAACGTCGGACCGAGCCTAGAACTATGGCCGTTGCGGGCATCGACCGATGGCGAGGCGGATGGATCGTTGCCGAGCTCGACGACACCGAACTAACACTTTGGGCAACGGCACGGATCGAGTCAGCTTGTGAACGGCTCGCCCATCATGAAGCCGTCACTATCGACATGCCCATTGCGCTGGCCCCGCACGGCACCCGCGAAGCTGAATCCTTGATGCGCTCTGCACTCGGAGCGTCGGCGCGGTCAGTCTTCACGAGCCCAACGCGATCCGCATCGCTAGCAGTCTCGCAGAGTGACGCCACCGAGATCAATCGTGCCAATGGTGGACCCGGCATTTCGGCGCAAGCCTTCGGGCTATTCGCCAGTATTCGCGAGCTGCGCACGGCGCTCACCGGGCCCCGCTTCGAACATTGGTGGGAAACACACCCCGAGACGGCCTTTGCACTGATGAATGACGAGGTGCCGATGGCCTCCAAGAAGTCTGCTGTTGGTGTTGGGCAACGACTCGTGCATCTTCGCAGCCATCTGCCTCTTCTCGACGATGTTCTCCTTACTTCGCCCGAGAAGGTGCCAGTCGACGACGTTCTCGATGCGATCGCTGCTGCATGGTCAGCCCGTCGAATCGCCACAGGTATCGCAACGATCTATGGCCCCCCAGGGCGCGACGACGAAGGTTTCGCTTTCGGAATTCGAATCTGATGGCCGTAACGCGAGCGGGCCTTGGGACTGGGGACGCCGCCCTGGCTGCATAGGGTTCGACGGGCCGTCGTTGCTTTCGGATCCGACTGACCCCGTAGCCATAACGCTGCACCCGGAACAATCGCCTCCGTTCCGAGCAGCTAGAGCATCTAGAGCTTTACCTGTGTGGTCGATGTAGGCGACTCGGCAAAGGTCCTCAGAACGTCCGTGATCGATTCGTGTTGATTCCCCATATCGAGCGGTCTCGCATCAGCGTCGTCGCCTGTCCCATAATGGATGGGTCCTTGGCCGCGCGTCGACCGGCCGAGCAGCGTCCGGATGATCCGCTAAACGGCTTGGGACCGCCGTTGGCGTGCTGCCTCGTAGGTGATGATCGTTCCGGCCATAGCCACGTTCAACGATTCGGTACGGCCTGACATCGGCACCGACAACCATTCGTCGATCAACTCGTCATACGCCTCGTCAAGCCCATGTGCCTCGCTACCTAATACAAGAGCAACCGGGCCGGTCAGGTCTGCTTCGTCGCAGGCCGTGGCGTTGGTCATGCGGGTTCCATAACGCACGGTTCCCGTTGCGGCGAGCGCCTGCAGGCCGGCCGCCACGTCGCGTTCCACGATTACAGGGACCCAGAACAATGCTCCGGCGGAGGCTCTAATGACCTTTGGTGCAAACGCGTCAGCTGTATCGCCGAGACAGACGACGGCATCAAAGCCGGCAGCGACCGCAGAGCGTGCCAACGTGCCGACGTTGCCCGGGTCATTTACATCGACGGCCACCAGCAGCGACGCCCCTTGGGGTAGCTGATCCCAGGTGGCATTAGGGAGCTTGACCTCGGCCACCACCGGCTGAGGGGAACTGGTCGAAGCAATGCGCTCGATGCCCCGCGAGCTGACTCGAGTCAGTTCAACATCGTCGGCGTCAAGTGCCGCTCGGATGTCGGCGGGCAGGTCCCAGTCAGCATCGCCATAGACCTCGAAAACGATTAGATCAGAAGCCAGTACTTCCGCAACAAGCTTGACGCCTTCGACGACGAACCGCCCAGCCTCATGCCGGGCCCGTCGGTCACGGGCCAAGGCACGAAGTCGGGCGACTTCGGCGTTTCTAGGTGAGAGCGGTTCTTGCATGACCACCGTCAGCCTTTGTTGCAGATATGAGTAGTGCGAACAGACATCACCGGCCGCCGAGCAAGGAAAGCCGGAGCGCAGTGAACAGCGACTACCCTTATGCTTCGACCTTTTCGGCTGCCGTTGCGGCGACATCGATAAGGGCCTTGAAGGCCTGTGGGTCACGTACTGCCATATCGGCGAGAACCTTGCGGTCCACCTCGACTTCCGCCAGCTTCAGGCCATGCATGAATCGGCTATAGGTCGTGTCGTGCATACGGCATCCAGCATTGATGCGCTGGATCCACAGACGGCGAAACTCACCCTTGCGAGCCTTGCGGTCGCGGAAGGCATAGTTCCCGCTGTGCATGACCTGCTCATTGGCAGCCCGGAATGAACGGCTCTTGTTGCCGTAATAGCCACTGGCCTTAGCCAGGACCTTTTTACGCTTCTTACGTGCGTGTACTGCTCTTTTTACGCGTGCCATGACGAGTCCTCTTTCTTTCCGGTGCGATCAGCGCTTGCCGAGGGCGCGCTTGATGTTCTTGGCATCGCCATCGGCGACAAGGGCTGGAGAGCGAAGCTGACGCTTGCGCTTTGGAGCCTTCTTTTCAAGAATGTGGCCTTTGTTAGCTTGGCGGCGCTTAATCTTGCCGCTGCCAGTCATCTTGAAGCGCTTGGCAGCGCCCTTATGTGTCTTCATCTTCGGCATGTCACTACCTCGACCGTGTGGTGCTGGTCAGTGTGTCTAGTAAATGTCTACGGGTGGGACTACTGCTGGGTATTCTGGTATTCGGTTTCGGGGTGGAATCGGATTTCGCCAGCAAATGCCGGTTATTCCTCTTCGGTTGTATCGCCCTCAGAAGTTTCTACTTCTATGTCTAGGACGACTGCTTCTGCTTCAACAGCCGAAGCTGCTACTTCTGTCGCCGGGACGACTGCTTCTGCTTCAACAGCCGAAGTTGCGACAGATGCCGCTTCTTCTTTTGCTAAATCGTCAGCTGCTTTCGCGACAGCGAACTGCTTTTCTCGGTCAGGTACAAGCACCATGACCATGTTTCGACCGTCGAGCTTGGGATAAATCTCGATCTTTGAAATGTCGTCTGCGTGTTCGGCGACCTGATCAAGAATTTTGCGGCCTAGTTCGGGATGCTGCATTTCGCGACCCCGGAACATGATCGTAATTTTGACTCGGTTGCCTTCGCCTAAGAACTGCTTGACCTTGCGGGTCTTCGTATCGAAATCGCCGACCCCGATTTTCGGGCGGTACTTCATTTCCTTGACCTGAACGGTCGTGGACTTCTTGCGCGAAGCTTTGTCTCTTTGCTTTGCCTCATAGACCGCTTTACCGTGGTCCATGATCTTGCACACTGGTGGATTCGCCTTGTCAGCGACTTCTACCAGGTCAAGACCAGCCTGCTGTGCGCGGGCAAGGGCTTGCGGGAGCGGAACAATTCCGACCTGTTCACCGTCAGCGCCGACTAGTCGGACCTCACGGGCACGAATCTTTTCATTGATTCGTGGTTCGGAATTGATTGGGGCAGCTATTGCAGATCACTCACGTAAGCGATGATTCCTCCGTTGCGATGGATAAAAACCTGGCAAGCCAGGTGCTGACTTGGTGAGCCACAGGCTAAAGGGCGGACCGAACCAGCATCAAAACAACAGGGCTAATGCCCGGAAGAACTGCATCTGGGACCCGGAACGCCTTGACCGGCGACAGGGTGGAACACTCTCGTGCCCACTTCATCAAGTTGTGCGAGTCTAAGGCTAGTCGGTCCAACGTCAATACCCACCTTGAACAGACCTACTGCCCTTACCTCCTCGCTGGGAGGCCTACCCACCGGCTCAATTATCCCCGCCTTGTCCGCCCCAGCAGCTGCCAGAACCACGCCTGCATCGGCGAGAAGCACGCAGGCAATTCCCGTCGACTCCCGACGCACCTAGGCCAGCCATGCGAAGATTTCGAACCGCCGGAAGCAACTCAACTATCTGCATCCGTTTGGCTTTCGTCTTATTTGCCGCAAACGTCTTTGCCGTCTCCGGTAACTTGAGCATCGCCGAGCCAAACCTCAAGTCCTGACTTCATCGCTTAGCCCCCGCCTCTGGATGAGCCCGCAAATGCATGTATGTGTGGTCAGGCGGTATCAGCTATTTCTGATTGCAGCCCGAGGTCGGCTATTGACTTCTCTCGCATCTCGGCCTTGCGGATCTTGCCGGTAACAGTCATGGGAAAATCGTTCACAAACGAGATGTATCGTGGAATTTTGAAGTGAGCGATCTTGCCCTTGCAGAACGCCTTAACATCGTCCTCGGTCAAGGTCTGGCCGTCTGCGAGCTGAACCCAAGCCATGATCTCTTCGCCGTACTTCAGGTCGGGCAAACCAATCACCTGAGCGTCAGCAATCGCCGGATGGGTATACAGGAACTCTTCGATCTCGCGGGGGTAGACGTTTTCGCCACCACGAATGATCATGTCCTTGATTCGACCGACGATGTTCACATAGCCCTCATCATCCATGATCGCTAGGTCGCCGGAATGCATCCAGCCGTCAGCATCGATGGCTTCGGCCGTCTTCTCGGCATCGTTCCAATAGCCGTTCATCACGTGGAAGCCCCGTGTGCAGTACTCACCCTCGGTTCCCCGCTCCACGGTTTCGCCGGTCTCGGGGTTAACAATCTTGGCTTCGACATGCGGCAGTACCTGGCCAACGGTTGTCACCCGGACCTCGACCGAGTCGGTGGTGCGAGTCTGGGTGGACACCGGCGAGGTTTCTGTCTGGCCATAGGCAATCGTGACCTGGCTCATATGCATATCGTCGATCACCTGTCGCATGACCTCGATCGGGCAAGGCGACCCAGCCATGATCCCGGTGCGCAGCGACGACAGATCCCTGGTACCCAAGTCCGTGTGGCCGAGCTCGGCGATAAACATGGTCGGCACGCCGTAGAGCGAGGTGCAGCGCTCGGCCTCGACTACCCGCAGCACTGCTGCAGGATCAAATGTCGGACATGGGATAACCATGGTCGCGCCGAATACCGCACAGCACAGATTTCCCATGACCATGCCGAAGCAGTGGTAAAAGGGAACCGGGATAGCGACTCGATCAGTCTCGTCGTAGTCACACATCATGCCGACGAATTTGGCATCGTTCAGGATCGCTCGGTGGCTCAGCGTCGCGCCTTTAGGGAAGCCTGTCGTACCTGACGTGTACTGGATGTTGATGTCATCGTTCTGGCTCAACGACGCCATACGGGCGCTGAGATCCTGACCCGAAACAGACTCGCCGGCTGCTAGAAGATCGGCCCAGTCATTGGTATCGAAGTACACCACACATGTTAGGTCTGGGCAATTTGGACGGACCTGCTCGACCATGTCTTGATAGGCTGACGTCAGGTACTCACTGCGTGTCACCAGCATCTTGCAGCCGGATTGATTCATCGCATATTCGAGTTCGCTAGTGCGATAGGCAGGGTTAATATTGACCTGAATGGCCCCGATCTTGGCCGTCGCGAACTGTACATAGACCCACTCGGCGTAGTTCGGACTCCACATGCCGACACGGTCGCCCTGACCAATGCCATACGCCATCAGTCCTTTCGCGACAGCGTTAACGGAGGCATTGAACTCGTTCCAGGTCTGACGAATTCCCTGATGATCAACCACCAGTGCTTCACGATCGCCAAAACGTGCGACTATCTCTTCAAGATTGTCGCCGATCGTTTGCTCGATCAACGGCACCTCTGTCGAGCCTGCGTCAATTGCCCATGTCATGAAACAACTCCCTTGCTGAGTCCGAACCTGAATGTTAGATCAGGATCCAACCCACGATGGTGGAGGCCTCAGACCACCGTTCGAGAGATGTCGGAAGTTGGCTTGCAGCGCTGCTCGCCGAACCATTCGCCCGGCTCAATCCGTAGATATGCCATCAGGCCCATGAGCGACGCGTCATAGTTCACTCGCCAACCAGAAAAGTCGATCCACGCTTGGTCGAGATCGGGTTTGAGCGGAATGCCAACGGCACGCATTTCACGACACAGCTGGTCGAACGTGGTGCGCTGCATCGAGAACTCATCACCGGGTTGCGGATCGGCTGGCCGGTCGACCTCGAACGTATCTGCGAGGTTGCCGAGCGTCACAAAACCTGAGCGGAGACAAAGCGCTGCTCGCGGCGAAGCATCAACATCGATCGTGGACTGCATCAGAGCCGCTGCATCGAGCACGACGCCCGCGGTCTGCAACCATGAGCGGCCGTACCTCGCTGACCGAAAGAACGAAAGCGATGTGTGGGTGCTGTGGGTCTCCTCGATCTCAAGAAACCAGTGCTCCCACTCGGCCCAGACTGGATCCATCTCTTCGAGCCAGCCGATCCGGTTGCTGCGATGCAAGAACGTCACCGGATGTGCAGGGCGCCCGGCACGCACCTCAAGCCGGGCCACAGCAATCTCACGGTCGAGGTAGGCCGAATAGATCGTGGGTAGATAGCTGATGACAAGGCCGACCAAACCCAATCCAATAAGCGCCTCGATCACCACGAGTACCAGCGTGAACGGTTCATCGGCCGTGCGAATGCCCAAGGTGGTCAGTGATGATCCGCTCAGAACAAACGCGTTGACAGGACCCCGAATGCCTTGCCCCCAATAAACCAACGCAAACCCGGTCGTGATGTGAAGAGCCCACACGAAGGACAACGTGATGAGCCCAAATGGAGCCAACCGCGAATCGAACGTATTGCGGGTCTCGGGGTCTCGGAATAACCGATGTGCTGTCTTTGAGAGCAGTCCGATGAACTTGTAGTGATACCGGGTGATCCGAGGCCGCTCTGCTCGAGGCACCACAACGGTCAATAGGGCAGACCACAAAGTCCCGATCACGAGCATGCCCCCGAAAATTTGGACCAGGATCTCGACTACCGTGCGCACGGACCGAGACTACTGCCCGGAAAAGCGAAGATCTGACCGGCGGCCCAAAAGACGGATCTTCTGATTAGTTCTATTGTTCGTCACGGTTCAACAAGGTGCCGATTAATGGATCCCCCGCATGAGGCTTGCTTCGTGCCGGGCGCTGCTTGCTTCGGGCGCCTGATCGAGCAATAACACCTTCGCGTCTGCACTTCGGGTGCGGACGAAGTACCCGCTGTCTCTGGCCCAGATCAATCAACGATCAAATCGAGGTCAACCATCAGATCGTGTGCTACCGCTTCGAGCGCCGCCCGAAGCGCTTCCAGGTCACTCCCGTCGCGCAACTCAAGGACCGCATTGGCAATGAAGAGATTGCCTCCTTGAGGCGCTGGCGCCACTGATGTCTCCAGCTCCTCAATGCTGATGTTCTGCATCGCCAGCACATGGGAAATTTCGTGAACGATGCCAGGGTGATCCTGGCCGATCAATTCCAACACCACCTGAGACGCCGTTCCCGACGTTTCGGTTGCGGTCGCTCGCTCTGCGGTAATAGCCAGCAGTCCCTGGGTTTCAATCGCTCCGAGCTCATCAAGCATGGCCTCGACCGAGCTGTCAGGCACCTGGACCAGCACGATGCCAGCGAACTTGCCAGCTAGCTCAGTGAGATGACTGCGGTCCCAGTTCCCGCCGTGCAAAGCAACAACGCCGGCAACAGCATCCACCAGTCCAGCCTGGTCGTCACCAATGAGTGTGATCACCACAGATGCCATGTTCGAGATCGTAGTGCTGGGCCGGCACGGCCTGCCCGGCGACCGTTCCGAATAGCAAGACACCTGTTCGAGCTTATGGTGTGCGCTACAAGGCGTCAGCAATTACAAGAGCGACCTACGCATGTGAGAAGCAGCCGGTTGGAGAAAACCGTCCGAGCCGGTGGCATCGTGTTGATCGATTTTTGGGCCGACTGGTGCGGCCCTTACAAGTCATTCACACCGCCCTGTACAACCATTTCTGAGCACTATCCCGAGTAATTTTCGCCAAAGTTAACACCGAGTAGGCGCAACAGCTTTCCGGTCAACTCGACATCCATTCAATCCGAGCGATCACGACTTTTCGCCGCAGCATCGGGCTGCTCTCCCAGCCCGATGCTGCGGGTGAGCATGATCTGACCAAACTCGTTTCCCAGATCCAAGAGCTCGATATGGCAGAGATTCCCAAAGAGACCGCGGCCCATGCCAACGACCACTGCGAGCAGGGCAATCCGGCGAGCCGCTCAATCGCTAGGGAGCTGACCCACGACCTAGCCGTGCGCTGATCCTTTACAAGCAATCAGACGCAAGGACAATTCGGCAGTAGCCAAACACCGGATCAATTCGAGGGGTTCTCGGGTGGTTCGATGACACCTTTTTGGCTCGTGATTCGCTGGTAGACCTCGGGCCGCCGATAACGGTCAAAGTTGAAAAGTGTTTCCTTGAAGTCTTTGCACTTATCGAGATCGCAACGAGCCGTGATGACTTCGTCGCCAGTGGTTGTCGCCTGAGCCACGATCTGTCCGCTTGGGGCAATGATGCATGACTGGGCCAGCGACTCGACGCCTGCCTCGACACCGCCCTTTGCTACGCCAACAACCCAGGTTCCGTTCTGGTAGGCACCAGCCTGCATGCACAACTGATTGTGGAAACCCTGCAGCGCGTTCTGTCCAGGATCTGGCGCGTAGTGAATGGGCGTGTTGTAGCCAATCAGGATCAACTCGACACCTTGCAAGCCCATCTCGCGGTAGGTCTCTGGCCAGCGACGATCGTTACACGTAGCCATGCCAACAATGCCATCGAAGGCCCGATGGACACCAAACCCTTCGTTGGACTCTTCGAAGTAGCGGCGCTCGAGATGCTGAAACGGGCGCCAAGGCTCGTCGTCTTCGTGCCCGGGAATGTGGACCTTGCGGTACTTGCCAACAATGGTGCCGTCACGTTCGACAAGCACCGTCGTGTTGAAGCGGTGTTGCAACCCATCGGCACCTGGTTCGGTGAGTTCGGCATAACCGAGCGCAAACCCGATGCCCAAGCGCTTCGCTTCATCGAACAGCGGCTGTGTCGCCGGACTTGGCATCGATGTCTCGTAGTAGTGGTCGTGTCCCGCCAGATCCTCGGTGTACCACCGCGGAAAGAACGTCGTCAGTGCCAATTCGGGAAACACGACCAATTTACAGTTACTGCTGACCGCCTGATGAAGCATGGCGATCAGGCGTTCGACGACCGACTCGCGCGAATGGTCTTTCTCGATTGGCCCGAGTTGCGCAGCAGCGATGGTGATGTAACGACTCATGTGGAAGCCTCGGTTTGCGTAGAGGAGTAGAGCGGGTTGCCCTGCTCGGAATCGAGCAGCATCTGGACCAGCGTCATACTTTCCGGGTCGGCCAAACCGGTATCGCCCCTACTATCGACGATCCTGCCGCCTTCGAGCAAGAAGCCCTGCCCCTCGCGTCCGGCAAAGAGCTCAGGGTCTGAGTACAGCCTGGGTTTGATCATGGCTGGGTCGCCCTCTTCAGGGCAGAAGGTCAAACAGTTGCCACACTCGTTGCACAGCTCAGTGAAGAGCAAGTACTGCTGACGACCCTCCATACCATCAAGACTCTTGATGCTGAAGAATGCATCGTTCGGGCAAACCGTGACACAAAAATTGCACGCCACACAACCGAACATTTCGAGGTCGTTATCGACAACGCGCGGCAACTTCTCATTGCCGGACAAGTGATAATCATCGATGCCAGCACCACGGATGAAAGCCACGTGCCGAGCGGCCGACGTGTCGTACCCGTCAGCGACAGCTTGCTGCTGACGGGCTGCTTTCCATCCGACAAGATCAGTATGACCGCTGGCAGCAATCTCTTTCGTCAGAGCTTTCAGCATTGGCGCCAGGCGCCCGTATCCACCCGGCTTAAGCAGATCGGAGCAGACCGTTGCTGGGTTCACGCCCATGGCGATTGAGTCAGCCAGATTGTCCTTGGTTATCCCTGCAGAGAAGCTGACCATAATATCGCCGTCGTGGCCGGGGATATTGAGCCTGCCAGGTAGTGCTTCGGCCAAGCGTTGCAGCAGTGTCGATGCGAGCACGTGCAACGGTGGCCCAGAGAGATACATCGTGTCTTCCGGCATCCATTGCTTGACGTTGTCGACCACGAGTGTGTTCGTGAGTTTGATACCAAACAGCCGACCGCGGTCCTTTGCGTACTGATTGAGTTCCTCGATAAGTTCGATACCACGAGCGAACTGCAAGTCAGCCGTAAATGCAGCCTCTTGGACCGTGACATCGCTGTAGCCCAGTTCGTCGTTCACGATGCCAGCGACGGTCTCATAACCAAGCAACGTCGGATTGAGCTTTACGATGACATCGAGGTCGTGTTCGTCGATCAAGTGTTGGGTGATCGACTCGATCTCTTCGGGAGGACAACCGTGAAACGTCGACAATGTCAATGTGGTTGAGATCTGGGGATTGAAGTCCAGGTCTGTGAAGCGAGCCCATGACCCTGTGAGTTCTGAACGGAGTACCTCAATCTCTGAGGATGCGTCCTTCATGCCGCGAATGAAAGACGAGACTTTGTCCGACGAGATTCCAGCAAGGTCGTAACCGACCGACATGTCGAACACATGTGGGCCAGGGTCCGAGCCGATGTATTCGGCGAGCGGTTCCCACTGGCGCAAAATTTCGATCAGCATCGAGGCCTTGACGTACTCAGTCAGGCTCTGCGGCACGAGCAGTTCTTGGCTCCATTCGATGTTGTAACCAATGGTCTGCATATCAATACATGGGCGCTGGACTACCAATTCGTCAAGGACCTGAACCGTCTTCAGTTCGAACAGGCGTGATCCGCCAAGCCATGACAAAACGATGTTCTCGGCGAGTTGACTATGCGGACCTGCTGCAGGCCCAATTGGCGTGGCGCATGGCCGGCCCAGAAACTCAAAGCTCAGGTCGACGTTTTCATCTGGCTTCCAGATGCGTGCGTTGGGCAGGTCAAAGAGCTTCTTACGAGTAGCCCACTCGTGCTCGATGCGGCCCAGAAGAGTCGCTAATGACATCGGCGTGAGCGGCGGGGTCTCCTCGCCTACGCCTGCGGTGTGTTGATCAGCCATAGATTTAATGCCTTCATTCGGGTTTCCTGCTTTGCGAGACACATATGACGTTGCATTCGTCCAACTGCGGGCTGAAAAGCGTTGCAGCGAAACCTGAGAGGCCCGTATCGCTGCTGCATTCTGGCATGGGATGGGCTGTTTTGGGCTTCTTCTGCTAGTAACCCAGCCCAGATCGGCGGGAGGAACATCGCCAGGTCTTCCCGCACGGTCCGGTTTTCTTGAGCTAACGCCGAGTTAAGGGAACGACACCGGTCCGGCGGGCCAACCAACCGGCCAAAATAATGGGCTACCGGGGCCAGCGACATAACCCGACACTACAGCCAGCACTTAACGAAAAGTGAAGCTATGACTTTTGGCAGGCAACCCTTCCTCGGTTCGTTAGACCAAAGCTCGGGGGCGGTAGACCAAAGCTCGGGAGTAGTAGTCTGAACAGATGAGCCAAGGGCGTCTAGAGATACTTGTCGAACCGTTCAAAGAAGACGACCCAGGGCCCCATGTCATGGCCGTGTTCGAAATTTTGGCGCAGACAGATTTCGTCGTGGATCTTGGTCCGTTCTCAACTACCGCAGAGGGACCAATCGATGAACTCATTTCAATTGTCCAACTGCTGACTCAGGCTGCCTTCAATGCTGGGGCCACCAGTACCCAAGCCCGACTCGAGCGCCTATGAGCGACTCAACCAACGAATTCCTTTCGACGTTGCGGCCAATCGTCGAAAGCTTGGGAGCCAGCGTTGTTGCCCCCCGATCGTCCAGAAAGGGTGACGAGCCTGTCGTTTGGCAGGGCGAAACCGTTGCGTACTTGCGCCCCAACGAACTTCACGGCGCTCTTGAACGAGCTGTGTCTGCGGTCGAGCGCGAAGTCGGAACTCGACTCGGAGAAATGAAGCGCGCAGAAAAGCAGATGGCGATCCGCCGACTCGACGAACGAGGCGCATTCCTGGTGCGCGGCGCGGCTGAAGACGTCGCCGGTTGGATGGGCGTCAGCAAGGTAACCATCTATAGCTATCTCAATGCGATCGAGCGCGCCGACTCCGAGTAACTGCTACGCCTCACTGACGGTGACTACCCGCTTCGGATGGACAATAACGCTCACGTCGCGTCCGACTCGTCGCTCTCAGCAACAGCACTAGAGCAGGCTTCGGCTACTCGCGTAGCGAGGTTTTATCGAATGGTCTAATTATCGACAACGACGAGATGCCGCGCCTTCTTGCCGCGCTGCAGCAACAAAAATCGTCCGTCGATCAGGGCGCCCGATCCGACATGGTCAACGTCGGTCTTGGTGCCGTTCAAACTGATCTGGTTCTCGCCGATCTTGCGGCGAGCATCACCACGCGACGAACACAAACCACTAGACACAAGCAGCCCAATGAGGTTCTGCTCCTCGTCTAGTGCCGCCGTTGCAACGATGGTCTCCGGCACTATGCCTCGAAGCGACTCAGCCATCTCGCCAGTTAGCTCGTTGCCGCCGAATAGAGCGTCAGCCGCCAGGTTTGACTGGCGCACCGCTGCATCCCCATGGATGATCGTCAGTGCCTCGTCGGCCAACCTGCGTTGCGCCATGCGCTGGTCCGGTGCGCTGTCGTGTTCGGCCATGAGCAAGTGGATCTCGTCGACCGGCAACAGCGTGAACCACAGCAGCATGCGTCCCACATCGGCATCGGGAACCCGAAGAAAGTACTGATGGATCTCGTACGGCAAGGTGCGATCCGCCGTGAGCCAGATGGCGCCGTCGGCGGTCTTTCCGAACTTGGCTCCGTCGCTACGAGTCAGTAGCGGCCAGGTCAGAGCGAACGCCTGGCCCTGTGAGCGCTTGCGGACAAGATCGGTTCCCGCAGTGATGTTGCCCCATTGGTCGCTGCCGCCCATTTGCATGATGCAGTTCTTGTTCTCGTAAAGCCACCAGAAATCAAACGCCTGCAACAGCATGTAGCTGAATTCAGTGAACGAGATGCCGTTCTCGCTCTCGAGGCGACTCTTCACCGAGTCCTTGGCCATCATCTGGTTCACCGTCACATGCTTGCCAACATCGCGAAGGAAGTCGATCACGCCGACTGGCCCTGTCCAGTCGAAGTTGTTGACCATCTCAGCGGCGTTCTCTGCGCCACTGTCAAAATCGAGAAAACGGCGCAGTACCCCCGAAATCCCCTTCAAGTTATGCGCCAGTGTTTCCTCATCGAGCAAGTTGCGCTCTTCGGAGCGGCCACCGGGGTCGCCCACCATGCCGGTAGACCCACCAACCAAGGCAATTGGCTTGTGACCTGCGAGCTGCATGCGGCGAAGCGCCATGATCGGAACCAGGTTGCCCAAGTGTAACGAATCAGCTGTTGGATCGAAGCCCACATACACCGTGATCATTCCCGCTTGTAGCGCTTCGGCAAGCGCCTCACGTTCAGTCGTGTCATGGATCAGGCCTCGAGCTTCGAACTCGGCCAGCGCGTCAGTTGTCACGTGACCGATGGTATTCCAAACACCACCGCTTCCAAGGCGAATAGTCCAGCTTCGTTCCGCTCTACGCCGAACCAACCGTGTGCCGTTTCAGTCGAACCCGCCATGTCAGCGGCTGCGAACGTTGTCTGAGACGCGCCTCATGCTATGCCACATCACCATCGCTCAGGATTCAGTCAACCCGCCGCCGCGTCGAGCCCCCAACCGTGCACACTGGTACTGATGGACAAATCGACGAACGACCATGTGCCAAAACACGACCATGATTCGCTCGAGTCGCTCCCCACAGGATGGCGATGGTCGTTGCCGCGGGTCCTCGGCTTTGCTGGGTTCTTGGCCATGTTGCTGTTCTGGATCTGGGCATTCGCCAACCGTGACAGCATCGCCCACCCTGATACCTTCGACGACCCCATCTACGTCGTAGCCGCCGAGAGCGTATGTGCCCCTCGTCAAGCCAACATCGCCGACCTCCCACTCCCCACCGCAGCGAAGAGCGCCGTCGAACGGGGCAAGCTACTCGAACTTGGAACCAGCCAACTCGAACTCATGGTCACCGAACTTGGCCAACTAACCCCGCCAACAGACCCGAAAGGCGCCGATGGCGTCCGCCAATGGCTCAAGGACTATGAGCTGTTCTTGAACGACCGCCGTGTCTACGCCGAGGTCTTGGCCACCGGCGAAGATCCGCCCTTTCTTATTAGCGGCAACGATCAAGGCGTGCGCGTAACCGACTTGTTGACGACCTTTGCCGAAGTCAACGAGATGTTCAGCTGCGCCCCCAGCGGCGACGTATAGCGGCATCTGCTCGCAACCACCGCTTCGCTCCGCCTATTCGGTTCAGCAGTTGCATACGTCGTACTCATCGGAGTGCGAGTTCTAGGCGACGAAAGCCTGGCCTCTTAACGGGCGGCGACCTCATCGCGCAACTCGCGCTTGAGGATCTTGCCACTTGCGTTTCGAGGTAGCGACTCGGTCACGACCGTGATGAGCGACGGCACCTTGAACTTAGCGACTCGTTCTGCCAGGAACTCTTGCAGCACCGAGGCGGCAAGAGTCTCACCGGCCTTGACCATCACGTGACAGGCCAGTTCTTCGCCGAGGCGGTCGTGAGGCACGCCATACACCGCTGCCTCGTACACCGCCGGGTGCTCATAAATGGCTGCTTCCACTTCAATGCAGTAAATATTCTCGCCGCCACGTAGAACCATGTCTTTTGCCCGGTCACTCACATAGACGAACCCATCGTCGTCGACACGGCCAATATCACCCGACCGAAGCCAGCCATCTTGCATCGTCTCGGCCGTGGCCTCGGGCCGATTCCAATACTCAGAGATCAGCATCGGGCCGCTGAACCAGATCTCGCCGGTCTCGCCGGCGGGCAACACATTGCCTTCGACATCGGTGACCCGCACGTCCATAATCGGCACACATTTGCCTGTCGACGTGGGGTTCTCGACGAACATCGTTCCCGCGTTCTGCGGCCCGTAGGCGTTGGTTTCGGTCATGCCGTAGCCCAACCCTGGTCGCCCGTTGGGGAAGTTGTCTTCGATGCGCTGCACCAACTCGGGCGGCATCGGAGCTCCACCGCCACCAACGGACTTAAGCGAAGACGTGTCGCTCGAGGCGAAACTCGGTGATTCGAGCAAATCCCAGCTCATGGTCGGTACACCAACGAAGTTGGTAACGCGTTCGGCTTCGATGAGTTCTAGTGCGCGCTCGGGATCCCAGCGATGTGTCATCACGAGCTTGGCGCCGTTCACGAACGACCCGAGCATCACCGGAACGAGACCGGTGACATGAAACAACGGGACGCACAGCATGAACACCGGTGCGCCAGCAGGGTCAGCAGCATTGCCATCGGCTGGTTCGGTGAGCCCGCCCACCGCAGCTCGCGCTGCGAACGCAAGAAGGGCGTTGAGTACAGCGCGGTGCGTTGACACAGCTCCCTTAGGACGGCCGGTGGTACCCGACGTGTACAGAATAGAGACGTTGTCCTCGGGTGCAATGTCAACGACTGGCATCGTTGCACCCTCGGTGAAGGCGTCTTCGAGTCGAGCGACGCCAGCGGGCAGGTCGCCTGTCGAGCGCACGGCAACCAGCATCACCTCGGAACCCTCGCCTTCGAGAATACGAGTCAGCCGTTCGCCGTCGGCCAGCACAACAACTGATCCCGAGTCTTTGATCGCAAACTGCAACTCTTCGCGGAGCCACCAGGCATTCAGCGGCACGGCAACAGCGCCAACCGAGACGATCGCTACATAGGCCGCAATCCACTCGGGGTAATTGCGCATCGCCAAACTGACACGATCCCCCTTAGCCACGCCCCATGTATTGACAAGTGCATCGCCGATTTTTGCGGCCAGATCAAGCACCTGCGGCATCGTCCAGCGCTCGTCTTCATAGACGATGAACTCGCCTTCGCGAGCCGATGCCAATTGAAACAGCGCGGTGATATTCGGCGGGGCGCCGACGAACACTTTGGTAGCCACACCGCGAACATCGGTTTCTGTGATCTCGAACATCGTGCCCGGCGCGCATACCGCTGCACATGCCTCGTCGTAGGTCATCGGCATGTGTCGATCTCTCGCAGTCAAGTTTGGCTTCTACAGAAACGCGAGTGTCGCCGATGTCACCACCATCAGCAACCTTATGGTCCTGCCAATTAAGCCCGAGAGCCTTCAAGTTGCGAAAGCAGCTGTCCTGGAAGAGGAACAGCACCATCTACTAGACGCTCCGATACTGATTTCAACCCCTCGTAGCGAAAACGCCCGAGCATCGCTGCCCGAGCGCTGAGCTAGCCCAGGTTTGCAGCCACTTCGAAACCAGCCTTTGCCATCCGCCGCAGCCCGTCGTCGACATCGAAATCAAGAAGTTCGGCCTCGGTAACCCAACGCAAGGCCTGGCTTTCGTGGTTGCCCTCTGGTTCAGATCCAGCAGGTGCTATCACCAGGTAGCGAACGTCTAGGTGTAGGTGCGCATCCTCTTTCGGCGGGTCGACGCGATGGATGTCGACGTCGATAGCTGGGATCACGACGCGAAGCCCGCTGATACCGGTCTCTTCTTCAGCCTCACGCAGGGCGACATGTGCCAGGTTGGTGTCGCCGTCTGCGTGGCCACCAGGCTGAAGCCAACGTTGCAGCTTGGTATGGAAGAGCAGCAGACACATCATGCGACTGGAATCAACGACAAAGGCTGACCCTGTGAGATGACCAGGCCTACAGGTTCGTACCGCTATGTCAGCATGCTCGTCGATCAGGTCCAAAATCTGTTGGCGGTCAAGGTCGAAGCCCGCACCGATGGCATCCTGCAGAAGCTGTCGAGCCACGCCTCGATCATCACTGGTTACCAGCGCGACGGAATCTGCAGCAAGGGCAAATGGCGATGGAGTCACCCGATCAAACTATCTTCAGTGCATGCGTCATCAGCTACGACCCGGCGATCTTCACCCATTCACAAACTTCGACATCCCACACCTGTTACAGAGGCAAGCCGAGGTGCGGGGCGACCACCCCTTTCTTGTCTGGGAGCCGTTCGAAGGCGACCGACGGGTCTGGAGCTATGCCGAGTTCGTGGATGCGACGCGTCGAGTTGCCGCCGGGTTAGTGGCCCGTGGCGTAAAGCTAGGCGACCGAGTACTCGTGCATCTGGACAATTGCCCAGAGAGCATCTTCAGCTGGTTCGCCTGCTCGATCGTTGGCGCTTCGGCCGTCACCACCAACGCTCGCTCTGTCGCTGATGAGTTGGCCTACTACGCGGACAACGCCGAGGTTGTCGGTGCAATCACCCAACCGCGTTTCGCCGAACTTGTGCAAGCCAGCACCGACCCAGGGTTCTTGATCGTGACCGAAACCGACAACGGAGTGCCACCTGGGGCTGGTACCACTCCATCCGCCACCGATTCATTCGAGCGACTGTTCGAGAGTCAACCCA
The DNA here is from genome assembly GCA_905182135.1 of uncultured Acidimicrobiaceae bacterium. Lineage (GTDB taxonomy): Bacteria > Actinomycetota > Acidimicrobiia > Acidimicrobiales > UBA10347 > UBA10347. The sequence continues at coordinate 62,947 of CAJJAG010000004.1, forward strand.
TGGATCTACGTGCTCCTGACCCTCATCTGAACTTCAGCGTGCAGTTCACATCCGGTACGACCTCACGACCCAAAGGCGTGGTCTGGAACCATGCAAATGCCCTGTGGGGTGCGCGTATGTGTGCCCGCAACGAACACCTCAACGCTGACGACGTACACCTGACCCACCTGCCGTTGTTCCACACGAACGCCCAGGCCTACTCGGTGCTGTCTTCACTATGGGCGGGCGCGACCGTCGTTGCGCAACCTCGGTTCTCTGTGTCCCGTTTTTGGGATGTGTCCTTACGTAACCGATGCACCTGGACTTCGATCGTGCCGTTCTGCGCCAAAGCGTTGATGGCTCGCAACGAACCCGTCCCCGATCACCAGTACCGACTCTGGGGCGGCGGCGCCCAGCTACCGATGTGGGACGACTACTTCGGCGTGAAGACCATCTCGTGGTGGGGCATGACTGAGACCATCACCCAACCAATCGTCAGCGATCCAACGATTAGGTCAACGCCAATCTCGATGGGGCGACCCTCTCCTGCCTATGAGATCTCCGTGCGCCATGACGACGGCACTCCGGTCGGGCCAAACGAAACCGGTGGCCTATTCGTCCGAGGCATCACCGGGCTGTCGTTGTTCAAGGAATACCTAAACAATCCCGAAGCGACCGAGTCCTCATTTGACGATAACGGCTTCCTGATCACCGGTGATCGCGTCAAACTACTGCCCAGCGGCGATCTACAGTTCGGCGATCGCGACAAGGACATGCTTAAGGTCGGAGGCGAAAACGTCGCCGCGTCAGAGATCGAACGGGTCGTTAGCTCGGTCGCTGGCGTCGCTGAATGCGCGGTCGTGGCGAAGCGGGATCCCATGCTCGACGAGGTCCCGGTTGTGTTCGTGCTTCCACCTGCCAATTCCACCGTAGACATTCAGCAACTGAGCGCTGACGTGCTGGCAAAATGCCAGGCCGCACTCGCTGACTTCAAGGTACCCCGCGAAATACGCGTGGTCGACGAGCTTCCACGATCCACCCTGGACAAGATTGCGAAGGCCAAACTTCGTGAGCTAGCAAACGAGTAACGATGAGATCACTGAGGACAACATGATGGAGCAGAACGAGATCGAAGACGCAGCAATGTTCCTGCTGCATCTGCGGACCCAACGCGATCAGGTCGCAGGGCTACCAGGCGAGCTAACGCCGAAAACCCTCGACGATGCGTACAACATCCAAGACGCAACCCACCGATTCGCCGGTTGGCCTATTGGCATGCTCAAGGTCGGCTGCACCAGTGTGGTTGCACAAGAGGCCTTAGGTATTCCTCACCCGATTGGGGGACGTGTGCCATCCGATGGGGTCTTCGAATCCGGCTCGATTGTGCCCCGTGACTTCGTGGCCAGCGAGCCACTCCTCGAATGTGAGATAGCGATGCGGTTCGGCCCTGGCGGCGTTGTCGACGCCATCGCTCCGGCCATCGAACTCGTGAACGCCAGGTACCGCGATACCTCGAAGGTCTCAGGCGCCAGCATCATCGCGGACAACTCAGCGGGCTGCGGTGCAATTCGAGGGGCTGCGATTTCTCTGGCCGAGGTCGATGACCTCGATGCCTTAGAGATAGCGTTGCACAACGACAACGGTGAAATTGCTTCGGGTACCACTCGAGCCCTCGTCGACGGGCCCCAGGGTTCGGTCGACTGGGCCTTGGCCCATGAAACCAGTCGAGGCCGAGACGTCGTTGCGGGAACCTGGATCATCACCGGCACATGCACTGGCCTGACTCCCACCCAGTGGGGTACGAGTTATACCGCTGACTTCGGCCCCCTGGGCAGCGTGAACTTTACTCTCGGCGACTGACCTGCAGCCGGAGTTGAACAGTGCTGCCGGCTCAGTCGGCAGCGGCTCCCGTTGTCAAATACTGCCACAGCCCAGGTTTTGCGCCTTGGGCTTCCATCTGCTGCTTCGCCCCGAGGATGGCGCGGCCAGCCTCGGTCTCGTGCTGGAACCAGCGCGTTGCTTCGAAGGCCGACGGCGTGTGTTCGGCGAGTGAGACAGCCGCTGCCTCGTAATAGCCGCGGATGTCCTGCACCACGCGAGCAGGAATGCCCGGGATGCCAGCCTCTTTCCACGCAGCGCCGTCGGCCACAGCTGCAAAGGTCGCAATCGCTGCCGGGACCTGATCTGGCCCCATTAACCGGAAGGCGCCCATCCGCTCGCCAAAGCGCGCAATGGTGCGGTCATACGCAGGCCGCAAGGCGCGAGCTTCGACAACCGCAGGATGGTCATCGCTCTCGGCTCGAGGCGGCATCGGACAAGACAAGACCTCGGATTGGTCAGAAATCACGTCGGGAAAGACTTCGATGCCATGTTCGGTGCGTTGCAGCATGGCAAAGGCGTGAGCGAGGACACGATGCTGGAATTTAGCGTCACCGGGCTTACCGAGTGGTCGGCCCAATGGGAAGTCACAGAACAGACCCCGTGGAGGCGCAGCGCTCTCAAGCTGGCCCTTGACCGAGCCGAGTGTGATCGTTGCTAGACCGCTGGCTTCAAGAACATGGGCCAGCGTGCTCACGGCACGCGTGCAAAGCGGTCAAACCGGTGTGAGTAGCACCACGTCGACGCCAGCGTCGAGCAGGGTCTTCGCACCTTCAGGTCCGCTGTCGAGACGGATCCCTTCGAGCTCGAACTGATTACCGGCATAAGCCAGATGCACTTCGGACACCGCTCCAATAGTGCCGTCAGCCGCCAACTCGTTGAGCCGATCGATGGGGAAAACAACGTTGTAGTCAATACCGAAACCAACCTGATCGATGTCTTGGCTCCAGTGTCCTAGTCGGTAATCGGTTCGTTTCGGGTCGAGCTTACGAAAGCTGGTGTCGCGAGGGTCAAAGCCTGGCTGCTCAGGATGATGAAGCGCTGCTGAAGTCAGGATGGCGACCGTTGACTCGGCGAGCGGTTTTGGCGTTGTGAAGGCCGCATTCTCGAAGATGGCCGGCTCCAGGCCGTCCATGAGCTCTTTGACACGGTCGCTCGAAGGCTTCGACGGGTTCATAGAACGAAGTTACCTCGCTCGTCGAGCCGACACGAATCTTGGTATCAGCCCTTTCGCAGCGGTCCTGAACTCAGCGCTATGTCGGCGGCGATCTTACTCACCAGACCGTTGCCCTTTGCCTAATCGCCATCCACGACGCTGGCGGGATTAACGGACAGCTAGACAACGGGAACGACCTCCGAAATCGTTCGAATCAGGCGCTCTGTTCAAGTCGCTTACCAGCGCAGCCTCAACGTCACGGTCCGTACCCCGTGCGACGGTCAGCCGCGACGTGACAGCGCGATCAGTCTGAGAGGGCGATGCGGACTCGCTTGTTGCCTTTGCCCTTGGACTCGGTCTTGGTGATCGTAAAGGTGCCCACGTCTGCGGTGCTGGCAACGTGCGTGCCACCATCAGCCTGCTTGTCAAGGCCAACAATGTCGATGACCCGGATGGTCGAGACCGACGCCGGGATCATGTTGACCTTGGTACGGATGAGGTCGGCGTCCTCGACGGCAATCGAGCGGTCAAGGAACGAGACTTCGATAGGCCGGGCGGCAGCAATTTCTGTATTGACTGCCGATTCGATCGTCTGTTTGAAACCCTCCGGAAGCGGATCGAACTCAAAGTCCATCCGTCCCGAAAGCGGTTCCATATTTCCCCCGGTGACTGCCTTGCCGTATTCGTTCCAAATCACGCCGCAGAGCAGGTGCATGGCGGTATGGGTCCGCATGAGCTGATGACGCCGCTCCCATTCGATGGCCGCCGTGACAACATCGCCGACTGCCGGCAAAACGCCATCGCCCGCACAGCTGTGCCACACGATCCCGCCGTCACGTTTCACACCGGTTACCGCACTAACCCCGGTCGGCCCTGAGATGGTGCCATGGTCAGCGGGCTGTCCGCCACCTTGCACGTAGAACACCGTCTGGTCCAGCGCCACCCGGGCGCCGTCGACATCAACATCGACCACCGTTGCTTGGCATGTGCGCATGTAGGCATCTTCGAGATACAGCAGCTCTGTCATTCGATCATCGTAGATTCCTAACCGGCCCGACCGCACGATCAGATGATCATGCGACGGCGGTTGCTCGCACAGATAGAGGTCCGGTACGTTGCCGGGTTGATGCATGTGAGCGAATACGACGCCAGAGCACTGCGCCGGGTGCTGGATCAGTCTCCGCTTGTGGCCGTCGAAGGACCCAGCGCCGCTGTTGCCGTGGTATTTCGATCTGGGGCATCTGGCACCGAGCTGCTATTCATCCAACGCGCTACCAAGGACACCGATCCGTGGTCGGGGCATATGGCATTTCCAGGAGGCCGGACCGATCCAGAAGACGCCGACTCGCATGCAACTGCGGAACGCGAAACATCAGAGGAAGTGGACCTCGACCTGAAGACGGTTGACCGACTCGGTTCGCTGCAGGACCTCGTTCCAGGTCGCCATCTTCAGGTCGTCCATGCTCAGGCGTATTGGCTCGATGGTGAACGTCCCAAACTCTCCGCGAATTACGAGGTCGCCGACACGGTGTGGGTCCCGTTGTCAGATCTTGCTGACCACGCTCGCTATATCGATTACTACTACGAAGCTAGTAATTCTAGCTGGCCAGGAATTCAGCTCGATACGCAGTCGCAGGTCGTGTGGGGACTGACCCTGCGATTCTTGGCGGACTTGTTCACCCGTTTAGAAACACCATTCATAGAGATCCTCCCGTGGCCGAAGGGCTAGTGCAACCACACGATGCTGGCTGGCTCGTCTAGACACGGCTCTCGCTGTTCGACGCGATCTTTCGAAGGCGTCGGCTCGGACAGCCGCAGCAACTTCACTAGCCGGTGTGGCCGTGAACCATCCCGCTGGCGCTCACGACTTTGCCCGCCATAGTCAGTTGGCGATTGTGAACGCGTCACCGTCGAAGCTGTCGATGGTGACGAAATCCTCGACCGGGTTCCGGCGCAACTTGGTGAGCTGCTTAACCGGCACGCCGATTGGCAACATTGCAGCGATGGCGTAGTTGCTGGGTAGCCCCAGCACTTGCTGCGCCTGAGCTTCCTTGTCGGCGAGGTACGTCGTAAGAACGCCTCCAAGACCTTCGTTGCGCGCCGCCATCAAAATGTTCCAAACCAATGGATAGATCGATGCACCACTAATGACCCCGACGCGTTCCAAGTATTTGTCGAAGCTGGCAACGACCGAGAGGTCAACAGCAACGACGAGAACGACGGGAGCGTCGACCATTCCCTGCACTCCCGGGAATGTCACTGGGCCATCGTTAGCTCGCAGCGCTGGCTCGTCAACAGATGTTGGATTAATCGAGTTCCAAGGTGCTTCGCCTGCGGCAACCTGGGCCATATAAATATCAGTGCCCTCCCGCACCAGCGGCACCAACTGACGACGGACGTCCTTGTCCTTAACCACGATGACATGCTGGCCCTGGCGATTACCACCGTTGGGCGCAAAGCGAGCGTTGTCCAAAATGCGGTGCAGCGTGTCATCGCTCACCGAGTCGTCAGTCCATTCGCGGCAGGCAAATGTCGTTCGCATCACGTCGTATAGATCCATCACGTTCTCCCTAGCGCCCTGTCGGTGCGACTGACCGTGAGAATAGCTCCCTCCAGCTCAGCTGCGAACTCTGTGTGGTCGGCCGACCCGTACGCCAACACCTGGAGTCCAGTGAACGAGGGGATCTGTATCTGTTGCAGCGAACCCAGCGGCACCCATCAGCCCGTCGTCTAGGTGCGTCAGATCGCCGTGATGAAGCAACCAAGGATCGTGCGTTATGGGCGCGTACAACGTATGCCCGAAGAAGGTCGAGTAAAGACCCCAGCGAGCTGTCAGGAACCGCTCGAGGGCCGAAGGCTCACCGATCGCATCTCCGGCGGTGACGTCGACATCGCAGCGAATATTTTTAGGGCCGGGCCACTTCCGCTTAGATCTATATCTCCATGCCGGACCAACGTTCTCCGCTGTCATCTCCGCCCAGTAGTAGGGCAATCCATAGGTCGCTCGTGCAACCGCTGTCGCCGACAAACGGCCAGCTTCCAGTGAGCAGAACCAGACGCCCGGCGTGCCGTCGGGACCCCGCACATAGGTGCGCACGTTCGTCTCCGGAAACTGGCCTTCACGAGGGATCGGTATTTGGCCTGGGAGCTGCACCTCCATTTCGAATGGCACCAAACCCACCCACGCGGCGCCGTCAAATGTGTCAACAGTTAGCCCGTGGGGCAGGATCGCTTGGACCTGTTCTGGGTCGAATTGCCAATGCAGGAACGTCAGGTTAAGCCAGCGCATGTGCATGACTTCGAAACGCACTTCGTGCGGAGGTTCGAGTGGATGGTCCAACGCGTCGGTCATGGAATCTTGTTTATCGCGTCGGGGCCCCGGTGCCGAGTGGAACGGGTGTGACGTTGGACGTGCCGAAAAGTGCGTACGACAGGCCGGACCATCAACTCGCTAGCTACGTACTTCCTCGAGTTACGCTCGATGGCGATCCCGCCATTGACTAACGGCCCAGTGCGGCCGAGCGCATATGTTCAGCAAGCGTGTCGACCGTGTCGTGGGCGTTGAGCCCGCTGCTCGATGGCATGACATAGACGGGCCGACCGCCGACCGCCTCGGGCTGCCAACCCCGTTGTGCCTTGCGGTTAACAGCGGCACGCCATCCAGCAAGGCCAACCATGCAGATCGTCTGCGGCCTGAGCCATTCGGCGAGTCTTGCGAGACGTTCGTAACCTGCGCGATATTCAGCCTTGTCGAGTTCGTCGGCGCGTCGGGTGGAGCGCTTGACCATGTCGGTCATGCCCATGCCATGAGCTGCCAGAGCGTGGACAGGGTCGCGATCCTTGGTCACCAGTCCTGACTGAATTGCCGCAGGCCAGAACCGGTTCCCGGCCTTGTGGAAGCCAACGCCGAAGTCAGCCGAACTGGGACTGGGGTTCAAGCCGCAGATAAGCAGCTTCATATCGGCGCCTACATAGTCGGGAAGTGTCCAACGTTTCGTGATCGGCGCAATGATCTGGCCGATGCCAACTTCGGATTCCCATGTAATGAATTCGCCGGCCTCGAAACCGGCGCCCTCGAGTGTCTGCCGCAGAAGGGCCTGCGGCCAGAGCGAGAATGCCCCTCGGGGAAACGGAGTGTCATCCGGTTGCCAAGCCTCATCATCACCCTCAAACGCCCACAAGTATCCGGTGGCAGCTGTCTGCATGACGCGGTGCAGTTCGGCGAGAGCCATCGGTACCTCGGTACGCGGTAAATGGACCAGGATTCGAGAAGCCCACACTCCTCCTATGGACTCTCGTGCGAACGGCAATCGATGCAAGTCAGCTTGTATGACAGCGCCATGATCATCTGTCAAATGACCCAACTCGAGCGGCAGGTCAATACCGACTGCTGGCTCCAGCAGAGTCAGGGTCCGCCCCGACCCGCAACCAAGGTCAACGATGATTCCTTCAGCTTCAGCTCGTAACTTTTTGACCAATTCGACCTGCTGGGGCGTCGTATCCAACGTCCGCCGATCAATACCGGCGTCATAGCTCTCACGGGTCGTCTTGTCGCACTCGCCTCGCGTCACATATCTAGTGTGACACAGCCCATCCGTTCGCAGCTCAGGGTCTGGGCCGACACAGGCCCCAACCAAAAACACCCCAAACGCCCAGGTCTCGACAAGCCCGACCAGACGCAGCGGTCTGCCCGTGCGCTGTTACGACTCTCTTCTCAGGCGTTGTAATGGGCGAGGGCGCAGTGCGCACCGGCAACCCAGGAGCCACTTTATGCTGAAGGTGTCGCTCTACGAGTGCATCTGGGCTTGGCTCCACAATCATGGTTAGTACAGGTTGGCCTTGAGTTCTTCTAGCGCAGCGGTGGCCGCTTCGAGTTGAACCGCGACAGGTCCTGGGCCAGATGCTCCGGGGCTAGAACGCAGCGTTATGCCGACACCAGGGGCAAGCAACGCGGCCGCATCGGCACCTAGATGTTCCGCGTCGGTGGTGACTTCAGCAAGTGTTCGTCCACTGTCGATCGACTCGCGCACGACGTTTGCGACCACCGCGTGGGCGTCGCGAAACGGCATACCGGCGCGCACGAGAAAGTCAGCCAAGTCGGTCGCTCCAGCAGCGGACTCGTCAGCGGCTTGGGCCATGGCCGCGGTGCGGAAGGTGGCCGTGGCGATCATGCCAGTTACCGCAACAAGGCCGGCGGCGATCTGGTCGATTGCGTCGAACAAGCCTTCCTTATCTTCTTGTAGATCACGGTTGTACGAAAGCGGCAAACCCTTAAGCGTTGCCAGCAAGCCGGTCAGGTTGCCGATCAATCGCCCGCCTTTACCGCGGGCAAGTTCAGCAATATCAGGGTTCTTCTTCTGCGGCATCATCGACGAACCCGTCGCGTAACCATCGTCGACCGTGACAAAACCAAACTCTTCGCTGGACCAGAGAACGAACTCCTCACCAATGCGCGATAAATGGATACCAATCATGGTCAATGCATACAGAGCATCGGCCACGTAATCACGATCGCTCACCACATCGAGTGAATTCTGGAATCGCGAAGCGAAACCAAGGTCTTTGGCAGTGCCGTCAGGGTCCAACGGCAACGTGCTGCCAGCCAACGCTCCAGCGCCCAGTGGCGATACATCCGCAGCGACCCGGGCAGCCATCAACCGGGTGACATCACGTCGAAATGTCCAGAAGTGGGCCAGTAAATGATGCGACAACAGCACGGGTTGCGCCCGTTGCAAATGGGTGTATCCGGGAAGATACGCTCCGCCAGCTTCAACAGAACGGTCATACAAAACCTGTTCCAGGTCCACCACTAGGCCAGTGATCATCGCCATGTGGTCCTTAACGAAAAGCCGTAGATCGGTGGCCACCTGATCGTTCCGGCTCCGCCCGGTGTGTAACCGGGCCCCAGCGGTGCCCGCGATTTCTGTGACTCGCCGTTCGACTGCGGTGTGAATATCTTCGTCGCTGGGAACGAACACGAAGTCGCCCGACGTCAACTCTGCCTCGACCTCATCGAGTGCAATCAACACCGCTTCGGCATCAGCTTCGGTCAGCAGGTCAACGCGTGCGAGACCGCGCACATGTGCCCGCGAGCCCATGATGTCGTACTTGGCGAGCCGCTGGTCATACGACAAGCTCACCGTGTATTTCAGCAGTGCTTCGCTCGGCCCCGACGCAAAACGTCCATGCCACAGCGTGTTCGACTCTTCGGTCATCGGAGGTCCCGTCGGGCGAGGTTGCGGAGGCGCAGTGCATTGAGCTTGATGAAGCCAGCAGCGTCGGCCTGGTCATAGGTGCCGCCGTCGTCCTCGAAAGTGGCGATCTTCTCGTCGAACAGGGTGTCTGCAGACGTGCGTCCCACGACCATGACGTTGCCCTTGTAAAGCTTGAGCGTGACGGTGCCATTAACTCGAGCTTGGCTGTAGTCGATCGCTGCTTGCAGCATGTGCCGTTCAGGGGCCCACCAGAAACCGTTATAAATCAGCTTTGCGTAACGCGGCATGAGTTCATCTTTGAGATGCGCAACTTCGCGGTCCAAACAGATCGACTCGATGGCACGGTGACCAGTCAGCATGATCGTGCCACCCGGTGTCTCATAGGCACCGCGGGACTTCATTCCAACAAAGCGATTCTCCACCATGTCTAGGCGACCTATCCCGTGGATACCGCCGAGGCGGTTTAGCTCGGCCAGCATCGTTGCTGGCGACAATGTCTTGCCATCGAGGGATGCCGGGTCGCCGTTCTCGTACCCGATTTCTATGTACTGACCTTCATTCGGAGCGAACTCAGGTGAACTCGACCAGCGCCACATCTCCGACGGAGGTTCATTCGCAGGGTCTTCAAGCGGGCCGCCTTCGTAGCTGATGTGCAGCAAGTTGGCGTCCTGCGAAAAGGGCGACTTTGCGCCGCGGGTCTTTTCGATGGGGATGTTGTGCTTGTCCGCATACGCCAGCAAAGTCTCGCGGCCCCCCAAATCCCATTCACGCCACGGGGCGATGACCTTGATATCGGGCTCCAGCGCATAGGCACCAAGTTCGAAACGCACCTGGTCGTTGCCCTTGCCGGTCGCACCGTGACTAATGGCATCAGCGCCGGTCTCACGAGCAATCTCAATGAGTCGCTTGGCAATCAGCGGCCGAGCGATCGAGGTGCCGAGTAGATACACGCCTTCATAGATGGCGTTGGCTCGGAACATGGGGTATACGAAGTCGCGCACGAACTCTTCGCGCAGATCATCGATGTATATCTCTTTCACACCCATGGCCTCTGCCTTGGCGCGTGCTGGATCGAGTTCTTCGCCCTGGCCAAGATCGGCCGTGAAGGTCACCACTTCGCAGCCGTATTCGAGCTCGAGCCATTTCAAGATGACCGAGGTGTCGAGGCCACCTGAATAGGCCAGTACCACCTTTTTAATATCGGCATGGTTGTCGCCGGCGCTGGTTACGTCAGACATAGGAGATGCGTTCTTTCGAGTAAGAGGTTGCTGGGGAGTTCTTGTGGGTGCGCTAGCCGAGGTCTGCATAGCTGCGGAAGAGTTCAGCGACCGATTCGCCGGTGAAACCTTGGGCCGCCACGACGAAGAGGGTGTCGTCGCCTGCGACCGTACCGAGAACTTCGTCGAGACCGGACCTGTCGATTGCCGATGCAACAACGTGGGCGCTTCCGACGAGAGTGCGCAGCACAATCATGTTGCCGGAGCTGTCAACGCCCACGACCCACTCAGAAAATATGCGTCGGAGATGACCGGCCGGCACCACCTGTTCGTGCGGGTGATCTGGAATGGCATACGCGCTAGCTCCGCCGGGCATGCGGACTTTGATGGCGCTCAGGTCCTCGAGATCGCGCGACACCGTGGCCTGAGTCGCTGTAAAGCCCTGCTCGGCCAGATGGTCAACAATCTGTTCCTGGCTGGTGATGGCTTCAGCCTGTAACAGATCTGCAATAACCTGCTGGCGTTGGGCTTTGGATGCACGACTCATGACCGCGCCTCGACCCGGCCAGCATGTATTTGTGAGCCGGCGACACGAATAGTCACGCCGACAGCTTCACAAACCTCCTGCGCCATCATCTGTTCAAGACACGGTCGAGTACGGCGATACCTTGTTCGATCTCGGCAAAGGTGATGGTGAGCGGAGGAGCGATACGCAACGCTGTCGGGGTCACACCGTTCAGGATCAGACCGGCGTGCAGGCACGCGTTGGCGACCTCGCCCGCGGTGCGACCGTCGAGCACCGCCGGGTCGACCTCAGCTGCGATGAGCATGCCGCGACCTCGAGTGCTGACAACTCCGTTGATGGCCATCAGTTTGTCGCGCAACGCATCACCAACGGTGTTCGCCAGCGACGGAGCATCGATCGACTTCATAATTTCAAGCGTTGCTAGCGCTGCGGACGCGGCCAGTGGCTGACCGCCAAACGTCGTTGCATGGTCGCCAGGCTTGAAGGAGGCAGCGACGTCGTTGCGTGCCCAGATAGCACCAATGGGCATGCCATTGCCAAGTGCCTTGGCGATGGAGATGGCGTCAGGCTCGATGCCGTAATGCTGGTGAGCGAACCAGGCTCCCGTGCGAGCCAGGCCAGTCTGAACCTCATCGAACATCAACAAAATACCGCGTTCTGTGCACAGTTCGCGGACGGCCGGGAAGTACGAAGGGTCTACCTCGTTGATGCCGCCTTCGCCCTGGATCGGCTCGAGCAGCACTGCCGCCACGGTGTCGTCCAGACCCTTCTCTAGAGCATCAATGTCGTTGTAGGCGACATGACGGAATCCCTCGGGTAAAGGCTGGAAGGCCTCGTGCTTTTCAGGTTGACCAGTGGCGTGCAGCGTGGCCAGGGTCCGACCGTGGAAGGACCGCATTGCGGACACGACAACATGGCGGCCGCGACCACCGTGCCTGCGGGCAAGCTTGATAAGCGCCTCGTTGGCCTCGCCGCCTGAGTTGCAGAAGAAAACTTTTCCTGCGGGGCCGCCAACGAGTTCGTCGATAATCCGAGCGACCTTCCATTGTGGCTCGGTCGCAAACAGGTTGCTCACGTGCAGCAGTTTCGTCGCCTGCTCAGCAATGGCCTTGGCAACACCTGGGTGGGCGTGACCAAGCGAGGTGACGGCAATACCAGCGAGCCAGTCGATGTACTCCTTGCCGCTTGGGTCATACAGCCGAGAACCTTCGCCGCGCACGAACATGACCTCAGGTGGGCCATAGGTCGACATGATCGGACAGTGGTCCGCATCGGCTGCTACGTGTTGTACGTGGGTATCGGTCATGACTGGTACTTTCTCATCGCTCTAGGAAACGGGTTGGTTCTCATTGGCTGGCTCGTTCTCTCGGTTTCTTCTGAGCGGTACCGTCGCCGGGACGAATAATCGTGCCGATGCCAGAGACGGTGAAAATCTCAAGCAGTAGCACGTGTTCGACGGTGCCATTCAGTACATGTGCGGTCTTCACGCCGTTGTCGACGGCGTGCAAGCAGGCCTCGACCTTCGGGATCATCCCGCCAGAAACGGTTTCGGTTCCCACTAGCGGGTGCAACTCATCAGACGACGTTTGGCGAATGAGCGTGTCTGGGTCTTTGGGGTCGCGGCGCAGACCGTCGACATCAGTCAGCATCACCAGTTTGTTCGCCCCCACTGCTGCTGCGATGTGCCCGGCGACGGTGTCGGCATTGATGTTGTACGCCTGACCGGTCTCATCGCTACCGATCGTCGAGATGACCGGAATCAGCCCTTCGGCCTGCAGTTTGTGCACGATGTCGGGGTTGACATCGACCACCTGACCTACGAAACCATGCTCCTTGCTGTGAGGCTTGGCCCGAATCAGTCCGGCGTCTTCACCGGACACGCCAACAGCGAGCGGCCCGTGAATGTTGATGCCGCTGACGATGTCGCGACCGACCTTGCCGGCGAGGACCATCCGAACAACGTCGAGGGTCTCCGCATCGGTCACTCGAAGGCCATCGACGAACTCGGTTTCTTTACCAATCTTCGCAAGCAACGCGCCGATCTGCGGACCGCCACCGTGCACAACAATCGGCTTGATACCTACCGAGTGCATCAACACGATGTCGGCCGCGAACGTGGTAAATAGTTGTGGGTCAATCATGGCGTTGCCGCCGAACTTGACGACAACTGTTGTACCTGCGAACTGCTGGATGTAGGGCAGCGCCTGCGTCAGAATCGACGCTGTCTCTTCAGGAGTGTGGGTAAAAGTCATAATCAGAATTGCCCTCCGGCCGGCACGGCCCCCTCCACGAATAGCCCATGCCCCAGGCGACTGAAACATTGGGCAGAGCTAGCCGAGCCCGAAGACAAAGCCAGCGCCGCAACGCAAGCGGGCAAATAAGGCGTAAGCATCATGACCGGTACCCGGCATTAATCTCGATGTAACCGTGGGTTAGATCGCACGTCCAGATCGATGCAGAACCATCGCCCATACCCATGTCGACTCGAACGACGATCTCGTCCTCTTGCAGGAACATGTTTGCCCGGTCCTCGCTGTAGTCCGGATGGACAATGCCGGCTTCAGTGATCTGTTCTTCGCCGATCCAAATTGCCAGTTTGTCTCGATCAGCGGGTTCGCCCGCCTTGCCAACGGCCATCACGATGCGACCCCAGTTGGCATCTTGCGCTGCCATAGCCGTCTTAACGAGCGGTGAGTCCGCGATTGACCTGGCAACAATCTCGGCTGACTCATCACTTACTGCGCCCTCGACGTGCACTTCAATGAACTTGGTGGCGCCTTCGCCATCGCGCACAATCTGATGCGCCAGATCCAGACACACCTCAAAAACAGCTGAGCTGAAGTCGGCCCAGGCCGGATGGTCCGGGCCGTCGATTGGGTCATTGCCAGCAGCGCCGGTCGAAAACAGCAGGACCGTATCGCTCGTCGAGGTATCACTGTCGACTGTGATGCGGTTGAAGCTCTCGCTGGTCGCGCTGCTGACCGCCAGCTGAAGAGCTTCGGACGTAGCGGCCACATCAGTGAACAAGAAACCAAGCATGGTCGCCATGTTGGGGGCGATCATGCCGCTGCCTTTGGCGATGCCAACCACCTTCCCCGACACGACGGTGCCAGGCACATCAGCAGCTGCACCTTTGCTGAACGTGTCGGTGGTGGTGATGGCCTTGGCCGCCTCGGGCCAAGCAGCCTCATCGCTGGCGACAAGGTGACCGAGTGCAGAGACAAGCTGACCGTCGTCGAGTGGCTCGCCAATCACGCCTGTCGATGCGACATAAATCTGGTCGGCCGGTACGCCAAGCGACGTGCGCAGAGCCTCGACCTCGGCATGCACCGAAGCCGCTCCAGCGGCGCCTGTGAACGCGTTGGCATTGCCAGCGTTACAGACAACGGCGCGTGCAGCGCCAGCGGACAAGATCTGCTTGCACCAATCGACCGGGGCGGATGCACATGCGGACGTAGTGAAGACACCGCCGACTGTGGTCCCTTCGGCCATTACCGCCAAGAAGAGATCAGGGCGACCGCTGTAACGCAGGTTGGCCGCATAGGCATACAACGCCACACCAGGCACGGCAGGAAGGTCGGGGAATGCGGCTGGCGCCAGCGGTGAAACGGCGTTCATGGCATGAGCCCAACTAGTGGAAGGCCAGCGGTCTCGTCGAGACCGGCAACAATGTTCGCCGACTGGATAGCGCCACCCGAAGAACCCTTGCAGAGATTGTCAAGTGCACAGAACACCATCGCTGTCTGCGTCCGCTCGTCGTAGCGAGCAGAAATATGCGCCGTGTTAGAGCCGAGTGTTGCCTTGGTAGTCGGCAGCCGATCACTCACGTGCACAAACGGTTCGTCGGCGTAAAATTCACTGAGTATCGACAGCAGTTCGCCTGCCGATGTTGGGCCGGCCGGCTTCGCGTAACAGGTCGCGAGAATCCCGCGATTCATTGGGGCCAAGTGCGGCGTGAACACGACCTGGGTGCCGAGTGTCTGCTCAATCTCGGGTGTATGTCGGTGGGTCCCAACGGCATAGGCGCTGAAGTCTTCGTCGACAGCGCAGAAGGTGGTGTTCTCTTTGGCCGCACGGCCAGCGCCTGAGACGCCGCTGGCCGCATCGATGATGATGCCAGTATCGACAATCGCCCCCGCTTGTAATAGCGGTGCGAGCGGAAGAACCGCTGCCTGGGGATAACAGCCCGGCACGGCGACGTGCCTCTTGGCCTTGATGTCATCCCGGAACAGTTCGGGCAATCCATACGCGAACCTTTCGATCAGTTCGGGCACCACGTGAGGCACCTCGTACCACTTCTCGTAGACCACGGGATCATTCAGTCTGAAGTCGGCAGAAAGGTCGATCACGTGGTCAACCTCATCGATCAACCCGCCCACGATCTCCTGCGATGCCCGATGCGGTAGGCACGCGAAGACCAGATCAAGTTTCTCAAGGCCGGCATCTTCATGTCGAACGTAGGTCATGTCGCCATACGCGGGCGCCAGGCTCGGGTACAGATCTGCGACCGTGTTTCCCGCCTGGGTATCGCCGGTGACAGCCCGCACATCCATGTTCGGATGGTTCACAAGCAGGCGAAGAAGCTCAGCCCCAGTGAAGCCAGAGGCACCAACGATTCCGACGGACAGCTGTTGAGGCATCGCATGACTATACACCTAAATGTATGAACATGCGAACTCATTTCTTCGAACCGCACGAAAGCTCGAGAGAACGGTGCTGTGCACAAGGTGCGGGCAGCTACACCAGACCTAACGAGAACCATCCCGATGAGCGCCAGCGGGGACGGAGCCGAAACCCTGTCCGAGTCGTTCACGTCTGCAGTCCCATCAAGCACAGAAACAGACCTTGCCGGGCTTTTGAACGCCCGCACACGTGGCGCACATACGATCGTCTCACCAATAATCGAGCTGTCGAGGGCGGTGCGCCACTACGCTCAACAACCGCATGAGCTCATATGAACAGCTAGCGACCAATGCCGTCGCACAGATCGAAGGCGCAGTCGATCTCGACACTCTCGAGGCACTGCGACCAGCGCTGCTTGGCAAGAAGGCACCGGTCTCTCTCGCAAAGAAGGATCTCGGCTCGCTAGAGCCAGATCAACGCAAAGACGCAGGCCAGGCCATCAACGCCGCTCGTCAAACAATCGAGTCGGCGTTTACCACCCGGCACGCTGAACTTGCGAGCGCCGCCCGTGCTGTTGCACTCGAAGCCGAACGTCTCGACCTAACCGAGTTCCAAGCTGACCCCGATGCGGGTCATCTGCACTTGATCACGCAGTCGCGTGACCGACTCGAAGACGTTTTCATCGGCATGGGCTACACCGTGGCCGAAGGGCCCGAGGTCGAAACAGCGTGGTACAACTTCGAAGCACTCAACATCCCTGAATGGCATCCAGCGCGCGGAAGCTTCGACACCATCTTCGTGAACCTGGGTGAGCCCGAAGAAGTCATGCTGCGCTCACACACATCGCCGGTTCAGATCCGCACGATGGAAACTCAAGAACCGCCAATCTACATCATCGCTCCAGGCCGCACGTTCCGTACCGACACCGCCGACGCTACCCACCTGCCTGCATTCAACCAGATCGAAGGCCTGGTCATCGACAAGGGCATCACCATGGGTGACCTGGCCGGCACCATCGACGAGTTCGTTCGAACGTTCTTCGGCGCTGAGGTCAAGACGCGCCTGCGCCCGTCATATTTCCCCTTCACCGAACCGTCGGCCGAGTTCGATATCAGCTTGCCCGACGGCAGCTGGCTTGAGCTTGGCGGCTGCGGCATGGTTCACCCCAATGTGTTGCGCAACTGCGGCATCGACCCAGAGATCTGGCAAGGCTTTGCATTTGGTTTTGGGATCGACCGACTCGCTGTAATGCGCTATCGACTCGATGACATCCGCGAACTCGTGAACAACGACGTCCGCTTCCTACGGCAGTTCTGATGCAGCGCTCTTCGCAATCGCATCTTCTCGGCACGCCGACTGCTCGGCGGACTATCTCTCCGCAGCCACTTCCTCTTCTAACTGAAACGTCCGAGCTCCGGACACTAACGAACACACACCGCTTGTCACCTCTAAAGAGTCCGCAGAGTTGTCTCAGCGAAGCGATGCCACGATTGCGAGAAACACGATGAAGGTTTTGTTGTCCTGGTTGCAGGAATTCGCTCCAGATATTGCTGGTGACCCAGTCGAACTTGGCGAGACGCTAAGCGGCTTGGGGCTGGCTGTCGAAGAGATGACGATCACGGGCCAAGGCCTAGACGGGATCGTGCTGGCCAAGGTGCTTGACCTGTCTCCTCATCCCGACGCCGACAAGATTCAACTCGTGCAGGTCGACGCCGGTAGCGGCGAAGCGCTGCAGGTGTGCTGCGGCGCGTTTAATATGTCGGTCGGCGACCTGATCCCATTTGCCACTATCGGCACGGTCATGCCCAACGGCATGGAGATCGCTCAACGCAAGATGCGCGGTGAGATGTCAAACGGCATGTGCTGTTCGGCCAGCGAGATTGGCCTGGGCCAAGATCACGACGGCATCATGTTGTTGACCGGTCAGACCGACTCCCAACCAGGTGCTCCCATTATTGAAGCTCTCGGCATTACCGAAGACGTCCTGTGGGACCTCGAGGTCAACGCCAACCGGCCCGACGCAATGTCGGTGTCCGGCGTCGCTCGCGATCTAGCCGCCAAACTCGGCGTGCCGTTTACATTCCCGGAGTTCAGCTACACGTCTTCGGGACTCGCCGTGACCGACGAAGCAACGATCGAGATCGTCGACCCAACATTGTGTGGTCGCTTTCTTGCCCGAACCATCCACGACGTCGAAATCGGCACGTCGCCTCGCTGGATCCAGCAACGCCTGATTGCGTTGGGCATGCGCCCGATCAACAGCGTGGTCGACATCAGTAATTACGTAATGCTCGAACTCGGCCAGCCGAATCACACCTATGACCTGGGCTCAGTTCCCGGCGGCCACATTCGTGTACGCCGCGCTAGCGAGGGCGAAAACATCACGACGCTCGATGGCGTCGAGCGTACGCTGCTCCCTGGTGACGGCGTCATTGCTAACCGCGATGATCTCACTATCGGCCTTGCCGGAGTTATGGGCGGCCTTGACTCTGAGATCAGCGACACCACGACCTCAGTACTCCTCGAGTTAGCGTGGTGGGACCCTCCAAGCATCTCACGCACAATCAAGCGCCTGAATCTGCCTAGCGAGGCCGGCACTCGGTATCGCCGTGGCGCCGACTGGGGCGACAACATGCCCCGTGCCCTTGACCGCTTCTGCCAGTTGATCTCCGAGTCTGGCGCTGCCGTCGCGGGTGGCACCATCGACGCTTCCGGCACGACGCCTGACCGCACTCCCCTGCCCGTTCGTATTGCCAAAGTGAACGGCGTACTTGGCACCGACCTCGACGCTCAAACAATGAGCGACCATCTCCGCAGTATCGGCTTCAAAGTCGAAGCCGCCAGCGGAGCGGAGAACCTGACCGTAACCATTCCAACCTGGCGTTGGGACACCGAGACCGAGACCGACATCGCAGAAGAAGTCGGCCGCATGTTCGGCTTCGACAACATTGAACGCACCGTCCCCCGCAGCGAAATAATCGGGCACCTGACCGACTACCAAAAAGCTCGTCGTTCTGTGCGCGCTGCACTGGTCGGCGCTGGTTGCGACGAGATACAGCCCATGCCCTTCCTGGGCCCTGGCGATCTCGCCAACGCTGGCATGCCCGAAGACGGCGTGACGCTGACAAACCCGCTTGTGCAAGAAGAGTCCATCCTTCGGACCTCGCTCCTGCCCGGCCATCTCAAGGCCATTGCCTACAACCAGTCGCACCGCTCGGGACCAGTTCGGTTCTTCGAAATCGGTCATATCTTCATGGCACCGACTGACAATCCTCTGTTGCCAGACGAGCGTGAGTACCTGGCCGTCAGCGCATCCGACAGCGAAGCCCCCGTCGCGGTACAACTGCTCGGTCTTCTCGATGGCACGCTTGCACTGCCCAATGTGCAACTTCGCCCGTCGGTTCCCAACGGCATGCACCCGACCCGCAGCGCCGACGTTGTGATCGCTGGCAAGATCCGCGGTTACGTCGGCGAAGTCGACCCAGACGTCTGCAAGGCATTCAATATTGATGGCCGAGTCGCATGGCTTGAACTCGATCTTGAAGCGGTGCTCAACGGCCCTCATGGCAATCGTAAGTACTCGCCTGTCAGCAAGTACCCGTCAAGCGACATTGACCTGGCGTTCGAGGTACCCGACTCGATCACTGCAGCAAACATCGCGGGAGCAATGCGCAAGGGCGGCGGCAAGCAGCTAGCAAGTGTCGAGCTATTCGACACCTATCGGGGAAGCGGCGTGGCCGATGGTGCTCGCAGCCTGGCGTTCCGACTCCGCTTCCAAGCAACCGATCGCACAATGACCGACGACGAAATCGGCGAACTCCGGGCCGGATGCATCACCGCCGCCCAAAAACAAAAAGGCGTCAAACTTCGCTAATGCCCGTTATCTGGGATCGAGGCATTCGACTCAGGGCCACGATGCTGGCACGAACGAGAGCTGCGAACTTCGCCTGCCCCCGAGCGTGACGCACACACCATGAATAAACATGCGGACGTCACGCTGGAATCAGCGTGTTGGGTTGGTAAACGATTTATAGCTGTGGTTCCCCGAGACGGACCAGGCCGTTCCATGCGGCTGTCGCTCCTCTTCGGGCTTTGTAGGCCCCATCACCAACCAGGTAGGCCTCACCATGACCTTGTGCATGGAGCACTACCTGGGACCTTGTGCATGGAGCACTACCTGGCCCTCGACTGTCACGCTGAAATCAGTGCCGAGAACTTTGATGAAACCTCGGAAGTCGGTCAGATCGACGTTCGTCGAGCGCTCTTGCTCATCCGAGTCGGATGCACCGCGCAAGCGAACCCGCATGTCACCAGCGTTGTCCACGATGGAGACATCGCCGTCGACACGAAGTCGGATATGGCCACCCATACTGATTTCGACCTCACCCGATCCTTTGGCATAGAGCCGACCTCGGCCATCAACGGTTACATCGCCGCCCTCTTGGGCAATTGCGGTCGCGGGTAAGACAAATAGTCCTGCCAACATCACTGCCAACAAGCCGAGCGTCAGCATTTTCATAGTGATTAGAGTTTTCATTGCTGTGGTCCTTTTGAATTGAAGAACCCCAGCTTCAACGACCAAGGTGAGCCCAGGCTGAGAATCTGACAAGAAGCAGGTAAGTTCGAGATTCAAGAACCCCGTGTTGTCCCAGCCGTTATCGGATTACAACAACGACGCCAGATCAAGTTCGTCAATGGCGCGAGCACAACGAGTATTCATATTGCTGACGAGTGCGTACTGGCGGGGATCTGATAAATCCATGCCGCGGCTGGCAACGATGGGATAGACCAGACAGAAGAGCGCTGCGATCCGGTAGCTCTCCCACAAGGTCGTGGTCTCGCTTTCTGGAACGCCAGCGGCGATAAGTGCCGCTACGTACCGGTCGAAGAGCACCTGCTCGTTCGCGGCAGCAACCTCGGGGAGCAAGCTCTGCGTTACGAAGTACGCCAAGTCATAGGCAGCGGTGCCGAGCCCCGTTAGCTGGAAGTCAAGCAAGATGACCCCGCCGTCGTCGTCGAAGAAAATGTTGTCGGCCCGATAGTCGCCATGGGTAACAGTCGTCGGCGAAGCGGAGAGAGCCGTGAGCATTTCGGGCAATTTCTCGACCCACCGAGGAGCTATCGCAGCCACGGTTGGATGAACCTCCATCTCGGCCTGCACCTTGTCCCACCCTTCAGCAAACACGATTGGCAGAACGCCGTGGTACGTCTCGTCAGCAAGGCTCATCGCAGCGCCCGTCTCGACGTACTGCTCTGCCCGCCCCCAGAACACCGCATGCCAAACAGCGAGCGCATCGAGTGCCCGCTCTGCGTCGACAATCTCCATACCGGCATTCTGGTCGACCTCTCGGTACCCGCCCAGATCCTCCATGAACAGGTAATAGGTCGATCCATCGTCAGAGATCGCTCCGCCATAGCCCTTCGGAACGCGAATTGGTGACTGTGCAGCGATCTCTTCGAAGAACTTGACCTCACGTGTGTACATCCGCAACATCGTGCACGTGAAGACCGCTGCTTCATCGAGCGCCTGAAGCTTCAACACCAGGGTCTCGGGAACGCCGTCCCCTTGCAGCCTCAGCCTGTACACAGCACTACTGACCCCAATACCCACGCCGATGATCTCGTGCTCGACGCTGGTCACAGCCAAACCCGTTGCTTCTGCAACCCACCGAGCCGTGACCTGTTCGATTGCTGTAAGAAGTTCTGCCATACCTGCCCCTCGATTCGGCGTCAGACTAGTGGGAGTTCATCTCTGCCGCTGATGCCGCGATCGAGCTGTATATCCCGACACCAGCACCAGCTAACAACGCTGCGCCTAGGCATGTAGCTTCGGCGACCGATGGCACCTGTATTCTCCGGCCCCCAATCAACCGTTTGCGTTTCATGAGCCGAGGGATGCGAGTGCCGCCACCGGTGGCTATGTGTGTCACGCAGCGTGAGCGTTCCAGACCCGCCGCCCACACCATCTTCTCGAACAATGCCTGGCCGTCAACGGCAAGCGATTCGATCATGTCTTGTTCTGGACCAGGACACTCAGCAGCTGCCAAGTAGCCAACGAAGTCCAGGCCGACTTTGGCCCGATGTGCGTCGATCCGACCAGCACCGTCACCTGTGCCGGTCATCACATAAGTCAGGCCAGGCACGACATGAACACCCTGATTGAGTTCGTCTGGCCACAGCCGCCCCGACATGTCTGGCGCGGTCCGAGCGAGGAAGAATGCTTCAGCGGTGCCGATTGAATCGAGGATGACACCCGGTTCTGACACCCCCATTGCCAACGCTGCGCAGACATGATCTTGGCCCCCACGCACGATGGGCAGGTTCCGAGGCAACCCTGTATCTGTGGCGACTTCGTCGTGCAGCCGCCCGATCATGGTCCCCGCAGAAACGAGTTCGGAAAGCAGGTTTCTGCGGATACCAATCCTGCTGATCAGTTCGTTTGACCAGCATTGGTTGCTCAGATCCAACACCAACGTTCGCGACGCAAGCGAGAAGTCTGTCGAGACCTCGCCACAAAGGCGGAACTCTGCATAGTCGCCAATGTTCAGCCAGTGACGGCCACGGGCATAGGCCTCTGGCTCGTTGTCACGTATCCACATGAGCTTCGGCATGCCGAACATCGGATGAGGGACGACGCCGCAGATAGCTGCAGTTGCGCTAAAGCCGACATGTTGACGCCACCAGTCGATCTGCGGTTCAGTTCGGTAATCGAACCAAGGGATGATTGGATAGACGGGCTGCAAGTCTGCGTCGAGGAGCACACCTGCCTCGGCCATGGACGTGCAGCCGAGTGCGACGGGCTGAACCTGTTGCTCACCAAGCTGGTGTGCCACGGCGCTCAGCGCCGAGCAGCAAAGGGCCCAAAGCTCAGCTGGGTCATAGTCCGTATGCCCGTTCGCATGACGGCGAGTGGGCGTTGGTTCGATGGCCTTAGCCAGTTCCTCGCCACCTGGCGAGAATGCAACCACCTTGATCCCGGTTGTGCCAATGTCCAGCCCGAGCAACGCTGGCGAAGTGTGGGTCAAACCCGAATCCAGAACTCGTCACCCACAGCGACGTCCACGGGTTCTGTGTGATCGGCCAGTCCAACGATGAAACCGCGCATGCCATCGTCCAAGAACGCACGATGCGCAGCAACCCTGTCTTCGAGTGTGCGTTGATCACCCAGTAGATATCTGGTGAACGGCACGCATGGCGTGGCAACCTCGGCATCGAGCAACCCGATAATCCGGCCAAGTCGGCGAATTTGCACGCCAGCGGCCACCTCAGCCAGCGAAACCTGGTGGTCATACTCAACGATGATGTCCTCGGCCGCGCAACCAAGGGCTGCGGCCCCGAAGCGCTCGGCCATGGCCTTGTAGTGGCTGGTGAAACCAAACGATAAAAGCCGATGCGGAAGATAGGCACGGTGCTTCTCTGTCGTGCCAGTCATTCGGGTCGGATGGAGCCGGTGATGCGCGTGCAAGATCGCTCGTCCATCGGCCAGGCCAACCACCCCGTCAGGGCTCAGCCACAACGAGTCAACCTCGGTCAAGAGCTCATCTCGGTAGACACCCTCATGAATCATGCGATCCGTATGGATCTGGCACAGCACGATCGGCCCAAGCTTCTTCCACTCACTCATGCAGATCAGGTTACGTGGCCGGAGTTGCCCCACCGTTGTCACCAACCCAACCCGTACGCCACGGGTCCAGCGTTGCGCCAGATCCCTGGCGTCCTTCTGTGACGGACCCGATACGAACACTCGAAGCCAGCGCATCGCTAGCCGCCGTGTTACGCGCCTATCTCAAGTTCTACGCCCGGAACGAGGCTACGAGAAGCAGCGAACGATTGTCACCAGTCCTGAAGCGCTGAACTGCCGATGCCCTGTGGACCCGAAATGGGCCTCGCTGTCACCGATAATGAGCACCCACATATTCGACGAACTCAACTTCGTGAGTCTCGTCCTCCGGAGTACGCGGATCATCGAAGTAGGCATGGGCGAGAGCAGACAAAATGTCATCCTGGGGCTCAACTAGGCGGTTCTCATATTCTGAGAAGACGCACTTCTGACGTTCGGACTGTTCACGAGCCGCCTCGAGACAGCGCTCGTCGATGATGTTGGCACCAGATGCCGCAACGGCTGCGTCGGACCAGACCTTGATGCAATCCTCTGTCTCGGGTGCCATGTTCAGAGCGAAGTGGATGAATTTCACTGGGAACGACGCTGCAGAGCCAGCGTGACAATCGGTGCTTCCTTTCTCAAGGAACACTCCGATAGGTTCCACAGCGACCTCGCGTATTTTGTCTTCGAGATCAGCGGTGCGCCGAGCCGGGAAGCTCGCGAAACGATCTTGCGATACTTGGTGTGATGCGGTGTATCGGCCGTCAGCATCGTGTTTCGTCAAGACCAACGCTCGGCCGGATCTCGGCAACCTTCTGTATGACTGCGTTATCACCTGCGGTGCTGGCACTGGACATACGCTAGGAAAACCTGGTCGCGTCGATCAAGGTCTCATTCACGATGTTGCATCTAAGAAAGGTCGAGACTCGTTCGGGCGTTCTATTTCATCGCCCGACTCGGGTTCGAGCGGCCCCTGGCGATTCGGCTACTTGGCCCCGAGCGACGGCTTCCTTCCGGGTCAGCTTGACGGGCACTCCTATGGCGTCGCCCGACGGGAGCACGTGGGCTGGATACAGGGCGATCTTTTGTTTGCTGGCGATTCTTCCGCCGTTTAGGTCGAGGCCACGGGCGTTCGTTCCCTTGGCCGGTTCTATGGTGCGTCCATCCTGCCATTCGAGATCCCACCACCATTTCTTGACTACGTTGATAGCGCCGTTGCCTACTCGGTCGTCGAGCTTTGCAATGAATGACCGGGTGAAGGGAAGTCGTATGGCAGCCCACAGCACAGCCCGTTCGGCCAAAACGCCTTCGATGTTGAAGGGACATGTCTTCATGCAGCGGCCGCAGGCTGCGCCCTTCTGATTACCCAGGCGGTATTTGGTGCACTTCTCGACGTCGGGTTTCCACATTTCAGCGCCGTTGAACATTATCTTGTCGCCAAATGAGATGGCTCCGCACGGACATTCACGAGCGCACTTGGTGCACTTCGAACAGAAGTCTTGCAAGCCGAAATCAACATGTTTGTCAGCGACAATCGGCATGTCGGTCGTCACCACAACCGACTTGAACCTGGGTCCTACGAATGGGTTCAACACCAGTTCGCCAATACGGCTGAGCTCACCGAGTCCAGCATGCAACACAAGCGGTATGTGCAATACATCGCTGTCTCGGTTGGTCTGACTTCGGGCGCTCCAGCCGAGCGACCGAATGTGTTCGGCCATAACACCGGCGATTTGGGCACCTCGCATGTAGGCCCGCATGGATTGTGCACCGCTTACCCAGTCGTCACCGCTGGCGCCCTCCATCGTCTCATAACCCTGGTCAAGCAGAATGACAATTGCATTCTCGTGGTAGGGATCGATCTCGGTGCCATCACCCTTGTGTGAGTACCAGGCGTAGTTGGGCACCTTGCACACACCGACCATGTCGCCACCAAGGTGCTGGGCCAGCGCCTTCAGGTCATCGGTGTTGATACTAGGATCGATGGTGCTGGGATGGACCACGGCAGCAACGGGACCGTCTTGAAACGGCACCATCTCGCCGATCTGTTGGCGGTAGCTCTGCGCCTGTGGCGTTTTGTACGCGAACACTTTGACGTCTGCTTGAAACTTCGGCCCCATGTCGCCATTCGCAGCTCGAGGGAACCCGCCTCCACGCACCGGCACCCGCGGAACTTCATCTTCGATAATCAACGTGGTTGACTCGTCGACCCGCTTTACCTTCTCCATGGGATATCGGCCCATGTGTAACGGCCGATGGTCGCCATTCAGCCGTCGAAGACCGCCTCGGACACCGCCGCGCCCAAAGAACCAGGACGGACCGTTTGTAGTCCGGACCCTTTCGGCGATTGATCGTCTAGCCAGTGGCGCATCAGGCGCTAGCTCCATGTCAGTACTCACCACAGATAACGCAAAACCTGCCCGGAGAAATGGCGCTCGCAAGCTACCGCCGTCGATCTCAACGAGCCCTACCTGCAACGCCACCCGATCGATGTTGAGTTCTGTCGACAACGGCGTGTGCGCCGTGGCAGCAAATCCCAAGTTGCGGACGTAGTCAGCGGTAATAACAGCGAGTTCGGTGGCACGCAGATCCGATGCAGCTTGACGAGTGCCATCGATCCACGCATCTCCAGGTTGGGGGCCTTTAAGCTTTCGACTGAACCCGACGAGGATCACCACGGCATAACGATGATGGTCCGATGCGCCTCTCTCCCACACATCCCCGGGGATCAGGCCGGTCCCCACCATGTCGGCATCAAGGAAATAACAACCCGCCTTTAGGTTGTTAGAGCGCTCGGCCGGATCATCAGACAGTGGCGCCATCGGGGCGACTGGTCCATCCAGTTGAGCGTTCAGCAGTTCGACATAACGATCGAATGCAGGCCCCACATTCAGCGGCCCGGCGACATGCTGTTCGACAGGGCGGGCAGCCCGCGCTCCCTGAAACCCTGCAGGCGGCGCCTCAGGATCAGATAGACGCGGCAGCTTTTCCAGAGGGAACGGTCCCAGGTGCACCGGCCGCTTCTTGTGCGAGAAGAGCTTCACGTCTTGAACTTAGTACTGAGACCGCCACCCAGCGTCGGTTGACTCCCACCATTGCAGCGCAGGCAAACTTAGAACGGAGCGCAACTCACCGAAACGCTGCGCTGCCTCGGTCCCGGGCCAGTCCAGCGGTAAGAGCGCAGCCGGCAGGTCGGGGTCAATCAGCGGGAACCTGCGCCACCGGTGCACGAGCCCTGCGAGTCCAGCAACGGCTGTTAGCCCGACGTTGCCTTGCCGGTCCAGACGTTCAACGTCTGCGAGAAAGTCGACATAGGCCTCCCGCAACGCCGGCAGGTCCCACGCTTGAGTAACCAAGTCAGTCGGCGATCCAATTTCGCCAACCTCCGCCCGGAATGACACCGCCTGGACGCCCAGATCCTTGAGTAGATCAGCCGCAACCACCTCGTGGTCCAACCATGGCGAAATCCAGGTGCCGTTGCCAAGCGTGCCGAAGCCAGCCCAACGAAGGCTGCTCGCCATGCGGTACCGCAAGTGTCGGTTTCGTTCTGGCACGCTGGCCAGAAGAACCACCCATCGACCATCCCATGACTCGGCATGTGTTCCGAACGTATAGATTCGCTCGGCCCCAGATTCGAGCACACCGCGAGCACGCTGGGACAAGGACCATCGAGTCTGTCGCCCAACCTTGACGCGTTCCAGCCAGCCTCGGTCATTCATCCGAGCCAAGGCCTGCCTGGCCGCTTTATCCCGTATACCGAGCGTCTCTGCTGAGGCGACGATGGTTTTGGTCCATGCGCTGCCCCCAGTCGGCAATACGAACTCCCCCAACAACGTCAACAGAAGTGCGCGACTCGAATCTTTAGCCATAGAGCCATCACGATTGGTGCCAAGCAGCTGTTCGTGGTCGAAAATGATATTCTACACCTGACTTGAGGGTCACCTGAAAGTTGTAGTATAACAAGACAGCCAGGCATCGAGAGAACCAGTGATGATCGACTTCGCAACCGAACCCAGCAAGTATCACCACTGGACACTCGATGTCGATGGAGAGATCGCGACGCTAACCATGAGCGTTGACCCTGCGGCCGGCCTGCGCGATGACTACGAGCTAAAGACGAACTCCTATGACCTGGGTGTCGACATTGAACTGCACGACGTTGTGCAACGGCTGCGTTTTGAACATCCGAGCGTAAAAGTTGCAGTGCTGACTGGCGGGCTCGACAAGATCTTCTGCGCTGGCGCAAACATCCAGATGCTGGCTGGGGCCACCCACGAACACAAGGTCAACTTCTGCAAGTTCACAAACGAGACTCGTAACAGCATCGAAGACGCCACCTCTAACTCGCAACAAATATGGCTTGCAGCTGTCAACGGAACCGCTGCCGGAGGCGGCTACGAGCTGGCCTTGGCCTGCGACGAAATTCTGTTAATCGATGACCGGTCTTCAGCAGTGTCGCTACCCGAGATCCCGTTGCTAGCCGTGCTACCCGGCACCGGCGGACTGACACGTCTTGTCGAAAAACGACATGTCCGCCGGGATCTGGCCGACGCGTTCGCCACTCGCTCCGAGGGCGTTCGCGGGCAAACTGCGCTCGACTGGAACCTGGTGGACTACATCGCTCCTGCCAGCATATTCGGCGAACTGATCACATCCCGGACTACGGCCCGAGCCCACACCTCTGACCGCCCCGACGTAGAGACGAACACGCCAGGTGTGGCGCTGACGCCGCTTGAGCGCACCAGCAGCGGTCAGCACATTGGTTACAGCAACGTCACGGTTGAAATTGACCGCGGTCTCGGTACGGCGACGATCTCGATAGCGGCCCCCCGCCACGTGCAACCCGGCGATGGCGCCTCGCTGGCGGCAGCGGGCGACCAGAGCTGGCTTCTCCGCACCGCACGTGAGCTCGACGATGCCATCCTCCATTTGCGATTCAACGAAACATCAATTGGCACGTGGGTGTTCACCACCACCGGTGACACCAACGCCGTTGCTCAGGCCGAAGCGGTGATGAACGCTGACCCGGACCATTGGCTCGTCCGCGAAGTCCACCTGTTCTGGACACGAGTCTTGAAGCGCCTCGACGTATCCGCACGAACGCTGATCACCGCAGTCGAGCCTGGCAGCTGCTTCTGCGGGATCCTGGCCGAATTACTACTCGTCGCAGACCGCAGCTTCATGCTCGAAGGAACATGGGAAGACGATGACGACCCACCTCCTGCCGCCACTATTCAGCTAACCGCAGCGAACCGAATGTTCCCCATGAGCAACGGGCTCACCCGATTAGAGACTCGATTTTGGCAACGACCTGATGCTCTGAAAGCAGCGCTCGACGCGAGCGGCATCGCCCTTGATGCCGCGGCCTCAATGGCCGTCGAACTCGTCACGTTTACGCCCGATGATCTTGATTGGCACGACGAGCTACGACTGACCTATGAAGAGCGCAACAGCTTCTCGCCCGACGCTCTGACAGCTATGGAAGCAAACTATCGCTTTGTCGGGCCCGAGACCATGGAAACCAAGATCTTCTCTCGGCTATCGGCCTGGCAGAACTGGATCTTCCAACGCCCGAACGCAGTGGGCCCCCAAGGAGCGTTGCAACGCTTTGGCACTGGGTCCCGCCCCTCATTCGATAACCGGAGAGTATGAACCATGACTGTTGTCGACATCAACGCCAAGATCCCAAACAACGTCGGCCTGGCCGACGACCGTCGCCTGCAGCGGGCACTCGAAGGTTGGCAACCTAAATTCATCCGGTGGTGGGAAGACATGGGTCCGTCTGCGTTTCAGCGCAACCCCGTGTTCCTGCGAACCGCAATTAGCGTCGGGCAAGAGGGTTGGGCAAACTTTGACCACGTCGAGATGCCCGACTACCGGTGGGGCATCTTCCTGGCTGATCAAGAACCAAATCGCAAGATTGCATTCGGTGACCACAAGGGTGAAGACGCCTGGCAAGAAGTCCCGGGCGAGTACCGATCGGACCTGCGCCGCCTGATCGTTGTCCAGGGCGACACCGAGCCAGCTTCGGTCGAGCAACAGCGACACCTGAGCCTGACTGCACCGTCGTTGTACGACATGCGCAATCTATTTCAAGTGAACGTCGAAGAGGGCCGACACCTGTGGGCCATGGTCTACCTCCTGCATCGCTACTTCGGCCGCGAAGGCCGTGACGACGCCGACGAAATGCTCATGCGCCACTCCGGCGACGAGGACAACCCCCGCATCCTGGGTGCTTTCAACGAAGAGACGCCCGACTGGCTCTCGTTCTTCATGTTCACCTACTTCACCGACCGCGACGGCAAATACCAACTTGCTTCGCTGCGCGAGTCCGCCTTTGACCCGCTATCGCGGACCTGCGACTTCATGCTGAAGGAAGAGGCCTACCACATGTTCGTGGGCGCAACTGGCGTCGGCCGAGTCGTACAACGCACGCTCGATCTCATGCGTGAACACGACACCGATGATGTGCAGCCCTTGGGTGGCCTCAACCTCGGACTGCTGCAAAAGTACATCAACTTCCACTACTCGGTTTCGCTCGATCTCTTCGGATCCGAGACCTCGACGAATGCGGCGAACTACTTTGGCGCCGGCATCAAGGGTCGCTTTCAAGAAGAACGACGCAACGACGATCACCAACTCAAGACCGTCTATCGCAACGTGCCTCATTTCGACGAGAACGGTGTAGGTCTGCGGGAAGTCACCCAATTGGCAGCCCTCAACGAAACGCTGCGCGATGACTACGCCGAAGACTGTCAGAAAGGCTTGGATCGCTGGAACCGCGCCACCGCTGACGCTGGCGTAGATGTCACGTTCACACTCCCTCACGCCGGCTTTCACCGCCAGGTCGGGACCTTTCGTGATGCCTACATCTCGCCGACCGGTCAATCGATAAGCAAGAGCGAGTGGAGCGGGAACGTCGGCCGTTGGCTGCCAACCGACGCCGACCGCGCCTACGTCAAGTCCTTAATGGTCGGCGTCACCAAGCTTGGGGAAATGGCTGGCTGGGTCGCTCCCCCATCACGCGGCATTCATCAAAAGCCGGTTGAATACGACTACGTCCAGCTCTAGGTTTGGTCGGGCACCGCACCGTGGCATGGCATGGCATGACATGACGTGGCTTGGCTTGGCTTGGCGAGGCGACGTAGTTCTTCGCGAAGCGCTGCCCAAGCTCCATGCGTCTACCGTCCCAGCAACTCGCTGCAACACGCACAGCAGTTGGGTTTAGTCACTATGACGGTCGCCACTCCAACCGTTGCTAGCAATGACAGTTTCGCCGAAGTGCCGGGGGCTGTCTTCGAGCGTTGTCGCCATGGTGTCGTTCCACCGGTTCAAATAGCCGAAGAAGGAACACACCGCGACGATGGCTGCTATCTCGTCATCGCTGTAGTACTCGCGGGCTGCATCGAAGTCGGTTGGTGTCGCTGCGTTCGGTTGCTGGCTTGAGTGGAAGGCGATCCGTAGCGCAGCCCGTTCAGCTTCACTGAAGTGTTCGCTGGTCTCAAAGGTCCAGATCGCCTCAAGCTTCTCGGGCGACACGCCCATACGTTCGGCTGTGTGGCCAGTATGTGCCTGACAGTAACGGCACCCAGAACCCACGCTAGACATCATGGCAACCATCTGAGCCAGGTCCCGAGCAATGATTGGGTTGGCAAGTACGACAGCCCCTAAACCTTGGAAGGCAGGCAGTAACCCTGGCACCCGGGCCATGGTGAGCATGGAGTTGGGCACGAATCCCATTATCTGTTCCACCAACTCGAAGCCGGGTTCCAACTCGGCAAGGTCTTCGCGAGCGAGCGGGTCGATATGCGCCATTGATCTCTCCTCGTGTCCTGTCCCATAATTTATAGCGCAATTTCAAGGGCGGCCTTCGCCCTCGGCCTGTTCTCGAAACCTCAATTCCGAACCAAAAATGGAGATTGCTGCACCGTCAAGAAGGACACAGATCTCTCGCTCGATCATTCTCCTGAAAAAACCAGACATGGCATTAGACACCGAGCGTCACCGAGCTCAGGTCATCACACACAATGACCTCTCCCTCGTAGCCTCCTTCGCGGACGTCGTTGACGAACGACTGCTTCTCACCGTCATTACCTGGAGCTGGGATGAGATGGGTAAGCATGAGTGTTGGGATCTCAAGCTGCTTTGCCTGGCGTCCAATCTCTCGAGTGTCCGCGTGATAATCCATGATGTAACGCATGTGTGGCGGCCGTTCCATAATGCGGTCAAAACGCATGGCTTCGTAGACCACGATGTCGGCCCCCTGCGATAGCTGGGCCATCTCATCGCACACCTTGGTGTCGCCGGAGACGACTATCACGCCATCAGGCGTCTCGACCCGATAGCCCACCGCCCGTTCGACCGGCTCATGGCGCACCTGACCCGCAAACACGTGAACATCGCCGCTCGCCCACACCTCGGCAGGGGTGTCGGGCACATCGAAGCCGACAGTCAGCGCTTTGGGCTCTGCAGCGCGCCCGTTGTGCAGGGACCGGACCGCCAGGTCGTTGTCCCAGATTGAGAACATACGGTCCAAAAATTCGGTCGTATGCCCATTCGGCGCCACGACAGGAACCGCCGGCCAGTCATCCTGACCGTCCATCACCCAATGAGTCAGCAAGAGATCGGTAAGACCCACCACATGATCGCTGTGATAATGGGTCAGGAAAATTGCCGATAGCTCAGAGACGTTGGTTCCCATCTGGGCCAAGCGGTTCAGCGTCATTCTGCCTGCGTCGAACTGCATGCGAACATCGCCACACTGCACGTGAGTTCCTGCCCCGGCCCGATCGGGATTAGGTATCGGTGTTCCGGTGCCAGTCGTGGTCACGATCGTTGTCATGAACCAAAGAGTAATCCCCCAGCTTGACCAAATCTTAAGGTTGACTGTGGCTTGCCCAGACCAACTACCTCCGGGCTGGTCACCGGGCACATGAGACCATCCTTTCTGCTGAAGCCGTTTGTGACATAACGGTCCGCTGCGCCGCCTTAGGAGCGGCCGGAGTGCCAAGTGGTCCACTTCGTCAAACTGGTCCGGTGCTGGCTTTGCGGCCGTGGCCTCCGGCCACCCGCCGATGTTCACCAGTTCGCCACGTGTTGTCCACATGGCACCGAGTTCGACTCGCTCGGTCGATCTCACAGCCAGAACTGGGGGCCCGGACCGCTGACCATGCCGTCGGCATCGCCCTGGTCCGCCGTCTGCGTGAATCGCTTCGCGATCATGATCCGAACTTAGTAGCGCCTCACCAGCAGTGTTTGGTCCTCGAAGTGCTGTGGCCCAGGTGCGAGAATTGCATGTATGAGCGACGTCACTAGCGAGACCGAGAACGGCCTAGACACCGAAACGGCCCACGGTTGGCTATCCAACCAGGACCTCCAGTCGACGCGTGCCCGAGTCCCCATCGTGTATGTCGATGCGGTACCGGTCCGAGTTAACAGCCTGGGTCAGGTCACCGAAATCGGCATGTTGTTGCGTCAGGCAGCTGACGGGACGCTCAGCCGCATGGTGGTTTCTGGACGAGTCTTGTTTGGCGAACTACTCCGCGAAGCATTGGTGCGCCACTGCGAGAAAGACCTGGGAGAGCTGGCGCTTCCAAGGGTTCCGCCAAACCCAAGCCCGTTCACCATCGTCGAGTACTTCCCCGACCCAGACCGTTCGGGTTTCTATGATCCTCGCCATCATGCGGTGAGCATGGCCTATGTGGTGCCCATCGAGGGCGACTGTGAGCCGACACAAGAAGCGCTCGACATGGCGTGGTACTCACCAGAGGAGGCCGTGAGTACCGGAGTTATCGCCGAGATGACTGGTGGCCATGATCGCCTCATTCGTCTGGCCTTGGCGCATGTGGGCCGTCTCCCCTAGACAAGTACCTATGGAACTCAAGGCAACGGCCTACGAAGTGCGCAATCGCGTCGGGCTCATCACGTTGAACCGACCAGACCGCGGCAACGCCTGGACCGGGCGCATGGACACCGAATACCGCTGGTGTCTGCAACAAGCCGAAGACGACGCGACTGTTCGTGTCATCGTCGTCAACGGTGCGGGCAAACGGTTCAGCGTCGGGGGCGATAGCCAAGCGCTTGAAGGACATGTCGAGCGGGGTGGCTACGACCGTGGCCTGACCGATGAGCAAGCCACGCCGGGTTACGGTTTGCACCCTGATTTCGACCAGCCGTTCGCTGCCCACTTCGGCCTGAGTAAGCCCATCATCGCAGCGGTCCATGGAGCCGCCGCCGGCATTGGTCTGGCATTAGTGTCGTTCTGCGACCTGCGCTTCGCCGCCGAAGGAACGAAGTTCACCACCGCACATGGCAAGCTCGGCTTGCCTGCAGAATACGGCCTGTCCTGGATACTGCCCAAGATCATGGGCGTTACTCGGGCCATGGAAATCCTGTTGTCATCACGTGTGTTCCTGGCCGACGAGGCCCTTGAACTCGGCTTCCTAAACGAGGTCCTCCCCGAAGACGAGTTACTGCCGCGAGTGCTCGCCTATGCCGAAAACCTGGCAAGCTCTGTGGCCCCAACCTCGCTTCAAGAGACGCGCCGCCAGATCTATCTCGATATGCATCGTCCAGTCGGCGACTCGATCAGCGAGTCCATCCGGCTACTTAACGAGATGATGAGCACCCCGGAATACAGTCAAGGGGTCAAGGCACTTGTCGAAAAACGCCCGCCCGGTTTCTAAAACACGCTGGCTATCCGCTTGATTCGATCAGGTCGGCGGCCCGTTCTCCCCAAATATCGCTGCCTTTTGCGCCTGCGACATTTCCTGCCGTCGCAACGAATAGCCCCTCGACAACACGCTCGATGATTGGAAAGCCGGTTGGTGTCCTTGTGATGATGCATGGTTCGGTGCGTACCGACAGAAAGTCGACATCGGGCCACAACGAGCGCAGATGCAGCTCAAACATCGGCAGGAAGTCGAGATCGGTGTCGGCCCTAAACCATCGCTGAACGTCTGCGAGTCGGGTCAGGAACAGGTCTCGTGTCGTGTTCGCACCCATTTTCATGTAGAAGCGCCCGTCGGGATAGCACACCGGAGGCACCATGCATATGCTCTGGAGTTCGCCGGGGTCGATCATGTACTTCACGGTCGGATACCGACTCCGCTGAGTGGCAGTAGCTGACGGCACCTCGCCCAGGACTATCACTTCTGACTTGATTGTCATATCGAGACAACTCGGCAACAAATTGTTGAAGTTAGCGAATCCCCCAGCAGCAACGAGGACCTGCTTTGCTCCCGCCTTGCTAGCCAACACATTCTGTGTCTGGATCAAGCGCTTCGGCCGCAGGCAGCCCGCAGGTGCCGGTTCATGAGCCACATAGTGCGAGTGCGGGAGCGACGGACTCGGCCACCTGTCTTGCCAGGATCGATCTCCAGGCCGATACAGCGTGTGGTCAACACCAATCTCATCCATGCCCACAACCGGATCGGCGCTGACTCCGTCTGCTCCTGGGCGGGCAGCGATGAGACAGCCAACATCGTGAAAAAAACTCGATTCCAGATTGGCGCTCAAGTTCGCGATAGCCACCAATGGCACGTCCGGTTACCTGCGCCCATGCGGCGCTGTGGTCCTGACGACGGGTCAGACGAGCCTCGTCGTTGTGACTCGAACAGTCCGTTCCCGATGGCAGCAATGCCGGTGCGCATTATTCGTATCTGTGGTTCAGGCTCCGTCGAGGGTTCGACCTGCGCCACGGACCCGACTCTGGCGCATGAAGCGTCGCCAGCGATCGGCGTCGTAACCAGCACCACGGTGAAGCACACACCGGTTGTCCCAAAAAACGGTGTCGCCTTCGCTGAAACGATGTGAATACTGGGCCTCCGGAACGGTTGCCTCTTCGTTGAGCTGGTCTATCAGACGGCGACTGTTGATGCCTGACCAACCGATGATCGACCGGGCATGAGAGCCGACGTAGAAGTTCTTTACTCCGGTATTCGGGTTGGAGCGAACCAGCTTGTGCTCAATCGGCGGCAACGAGGCTGCATGGTTGTCGTGCACCGGAGCGACCTTGGTCCGGCTAAACACGTAATCGTGCAGCACATGCAGATCATCGATCTGGGTCTTGACGTCGTCATCGAGCCGGCCATAGGCCGCCCGTTGGCTGACAAATTCGGTCTCGCCCCCTTCGCCTGGCACCTCATAAGCATGCAGGATCGACACGAAGGACGGCACCTGCCGAAAAGACGAGTCTGAGTGCCAGAGGTTGTTGCCCTTCTGACTGAGCGTCTGCGGATCTGCCTCGTCACGTTTGGTTTCACCGTCGACGACATTGCCGATCGTGCCGATGTACTCGATCTCACCTGTCCGCCCAAAGACACCATGACTCTCTTCTGGTTCACCAAGCTGTCGAGTCAACGCCAGCTGCGCTTCGTCCGACATGGCTTGGCCCGGGAAGTGCAGCACCGAATACTCGTCGATTGCAGCTCGCAGTTCGATGATCTCATCGGCACTGAGCTCAGATGCAAGATCAACGCCGTTGATCCGTGCGCCAAAGTCAGCATGGAGCCGTTCGTATTCAAACACCGATGGCCTCTCTGGTCGTTTCCGTCTGCTGCAGTTCTACTCACCCCACGGGCAGGCTGCAAATATCACGTTATTTCAAAGGCTGAAAAGGCCATCACGTCTAGGCCCCTGGACTCGACGCACACTCAACCCTCGACGCTACTGACCAAGCATTGATGAACTGTGCGCTAGAGATGAGGCCCGATTGCGGCGGCTGCAGCGGCGACACCTGAACTGCCCATTGGCGAACCCAGTGAATGCAACGCAGCCTCGATTGTGCCGATAGCACCCAAGATCATGGGGGGATTGAGATGGCCCATATGAGCGAGGCGGAAACCATCGATGCCAGCGATCCCCAAGCCGAGGACCAGGCCAGCCTGCTTTTCGCACAAGGAGCGGAGTTCGGACGGGTCTAGGCCGCCAGTGAGGACCGTAGTTACGCAGTTTGAGCGGCTATCAGAATCAAGAATATTGAACTCGATCCCGCCAGGAGCTGACCATGCCTCGACCGCAGCCTTCACCCCGGATGCCAGGATTTCATGGCGCCTCCAGGTGGCCTCAAGGCCACCCTCTTCTTCTATGATTTTCATGGCTTCAAGCAGTCCACGCAAATGCGGAATCGGCGGCGTGCCAGCGTAGTAGCTGTACATGTTGGAGCCATCGAGACGAGCGTCCCAGTCGAAGTAACCAACCCGCCGGTCTGCCCGTGCATGGGCCGCCAGTGCCTTATCGCTCGCCCACACAAATGAGATACCAGGGGGAACCATCAGACCTTTTTGGCAACCAGCGAGGGCGATGTCGACGCCCCACTCGTCCATCCGGAACTCTTCGCATCCCATGGAAGCGATGCAGTCGACCATCAGTAACGCCGGATGTCCAGCAGCGTCCATAGCCCGTCGCAGCGCAGGGATGTCGTTGCGCACCGAACTGGCTGTGTCGACATGCGCGACCAGTACGGCTTTGATCTCATGTCCGGTGTCTTCGGTTAGCCGAGCTTCGAGTGCGGCCGGGTCGACTGGTTCGCGGTCGTTGCCTTCAAGCAGTTCCACTTCGACATCGGACACCGATGTGTAGATACCCCAAATCGTGGCGAACCTGCCTGCCTCTGCGACAAGGACCTTGTCACCCGCCGCCAGCGTGTTCGACGTGGCCATCTGCCAGCCAGCGTGACCGTTGCCGGTGATGATGAAACACTCACCCTCGGTTTTAGCAATGCTGGGCAAGCGTTCGCGAACGATTGCCTGTTCTTCGACCAACGGCCCCTCATAGAGATCGGGCATGGGCTGCGAAAACGCAGCAAGAACCCGGTCAGGGATTATCGACGGGCCAGGAATGGCCGCCATCTGGCGACCCCACTTCAACGAGTTCTTTTCAGACATCCTTATTCATACCAGTAGCGATCAGAAAGCTCTACTCGACTCCGTTTTCTCGGAAGAACATCAAGGTGCGTTCTAGCGCCACGGCTGCTGAATCTGGATGGCTCGACGCTCGCACATCACAATTGAAGCCATGATCGGCATCGTCATAGATATGGATCTCGACGTCGGGATACATCGCACCGACCTCGCGAACGCCCTGGAGCGGAATGTGAGCGTCAAGTGCCCCGAAGTGCAGCATGACAGGCACGGCCGGGGCCTTCTCACGGTTGGCGTGAATAGCCCCACCGTAGTAGCCAACAGCAGCGGCGACCGGTGTAACACCAGCAGCGAGCCATGCGACGCTTCCGCCGTAGCAGTAGCCGACGATCCCCACCGGGCCGGTGCCCGCAACGTGTGCGATCGCTGCAGCCACGTCGAGCATGGACTGTTCCATGTCGAGTTGACCAGCGAGACCGCGGCCAACGTCGACGCCCTCGGCGGAGTAGCCGAGTTCGACACCGCGTTCGATCCGATCGAACATGGCGGGCGCGATCACGTGGTATCCCCGTGCGGCGTAGCCGTCGACAACGGACCGAATATGTGTATTCACGCCAAAGATCTCTTGGATCACCACGATCGAAGCAGTAGCTCCATCGGGGTGGACTTCGTAGGCATCGAGCGTGTGTCCGTCTGATGAAGTGAGGGTCGTCATACTGACTTTCTAGCCGCTCAGCGCCAGCAGCCGGGTCTCATGTCCTGGCCATATTCCCACTACCGCTGCCCATGCACCGCTCACGAAGGCTCAGTCGGCGGGCCTATCTAGGTCTGGGTGCCACTCGCAGCGCGTAACCGACCGGGATCTCCCCCTTTAGCCAGTCTTGACTGAGCAACTGTGCCGACCACTAACCATGCGGACCCTTAACCATGCAGCCACGCCGCAAGGTAATCCCAATGCGCTTCGGTCGCGACTGAGTCCGCCGCCTGCAACATCGAGGTTTTCGAGGGACTTCGGCTCACTAGTCGCTACCTTTTAGGCGCCGAAGAGACTCTTGGCCTCCTAGCCGCAAGGCCGGTGAATAAGTGCCACATGTTGGTTCGTCAAAGCCTTGGGTTGCGGTCTCAACATGTCGACACCACCGGTTCATTGACAGCTCGATCAGTTTTTGTAGATCTGTTCCCAGTCCAGCTGATCATCTGGTGGCAGTCCCGCTACCAGCTCAGAAAGCAGGTCGAACAATCGTTGACCGCTCTGCTCACCAAGTCGCTCCCACAACGGGAAGTCCAGTGCATCGGTCATCGCTTCGATCCGACCGCGCCCTGCATGACACTCCGACGTCGCAGTACCTTGCTCATCGAGCCAGCCTCTGGCTTGTAGTCGGATGACAGCGCCGGCTTCATCTTCCGTTGTCCATCCAGCTTCGTCACGAATCCAGTTGCGAGGCGCGCCCCCAACAGCTACGTGAGACACGATCGACTCGATGCCATCGAGCCCTTCGGCGCACACGGCAATCAGATGGTTTCCACTTCGGTACTCCCGCAACAAGGTGCACCCATGCCACAAAGCCATGTGTGGTTCGTCGGGCCAACCGAGCGAGGCCCACCCGGAGTAGAGCAGTCGCCCAATCGGGTCGCAACCCTGGAGTGCTGCTCGAACTAGGGCTGCCCCTTCGGCAAACACCGGAGCCGCAATATCGCTATATGTGGCGCGGAGTGCCCGGTCCATTCCTCGGTAACGTGCAGCGATTATGTCGGCGGGCGTAGCCAAGCTCCATGCATCAGGAATTGCACGACGGACACGAGTCGGGGCGTAATAGAAGAAAGTCGACTCAACCACCAGCGCTCCGACCGGACCAACAGGCGCAATTCGACTAGCGAAGTAGTTCATCCAGAACCCTTTCAGACCAGCTGCGATGCCTTCTTCTCGCACCTCGGTAGCGATATAAGTCAACCCATGAAAACGCTCAGCAGCTTCCCACATTGGTCGACTTACGCTCGGGTCAAGGCTCACCGGGTCACCATCCGAACAGTCGGTGGTACTGCGCTGGTCAGCACAGCAGCAGCTACCAGCCCCGCCGCACTAAGCGGTCCCGGCGGCAATGGCCCAAGCGACTTGCCGTTGACGCACAAGATTTTGCCCTGGCCGCGAACCGGCAGGATCGATCCAACCGGTGATGCCGACTGGATGCAACCGACACTAAAGAAGCCGGACTTACTGAAATAGGAATGCAACGATGTCACTGCGCTAGCTCACACGCTCAGACGTCACGACGCAAATACTCGACCAACGACGTCCCTCGGCGACCGCCCATCGCACACTCCGGATTCGCTGCGGTGCACTATCGACAGTCCAAGTTTGCAGAACCTGCACGATCTGGTCACCGCTCGCCTAGCAGCGGTCGACCAGTCACCGCAGCACCCAACACATCACGCCCGTGGCGTTCCACAGCAACGGATTACATCTCACCTAGGAGTTACCACAGGTCTCGACCGAGACCTGCGACCGATAGGTAGCACCCAATTCGTCGAGCCAGATCATCAACTAGTCGCAATGCAAGGATTAATCGACATTGTGGAATACCGCCCTAGAAAGCTGCCTTTCAGAACTGCGCAGTATTGGTCGGCAGGCCGAACAGGTACCGGCCTAGTGGCTCCATGGTTCGAGGGGCAACCATGCCATGAGTGATGGCGACATGGGCGTCCCGAAAGACCCGTTGCAGCGCGCTCGTTTCGTAAACTGCGCTGCTTCCAGCTGCGTGGTAACACAGGTCGACAGCTTCAACGCAGCGCTGAGCCGCAGATGTAGCAGCGAGTCTCAACTCGACCCGATCGTCGTCGCTAACGGGAGTACCAGCTACCGACCTGTCCCAAATCGCATCGGTGCTGCCGTAGAGGTAGCTGCGGGCCTGCCGCACGTTGGCTATCGCTGTGGCTAGGCCAGCTTGCAGAGTCGCCCGTTCGGCCAGTGACTTCTTGGATCCCGTCGAACGTTTCTCGCTCAGTAAAATGATCTCTTCGATCGCCCGCTCACCCAGACCAATCAGGCAGGCCGCGACACCGGCACCGAGCGCACCGAAGAACGGGAAATGCCCCAGTGGACTATCAACGACGGGCGAATTATTTAACAAGTTGGCCCAGCGCCCCTCGGGTACGAACGCCCTCGTCACCGCATAGTCGGTGGACGCAGTCCCCTTCAGTCCCGACACATGCCAAGTGTCAAGCAACTGCACGTCGGTCGGTTCAAAAAATACAAACGGAGCGAAGGCGCCATCACTGGTGACCGCCGGTTCGCCATGCTGGTCCACTACTCGGACCCCGCCGCCGATCCAGCTGCAGTGGTCGGTCCCTGACCCCCACGCCCATTGGCCGGTGACTTCCAGCCCCCCTTCGACAACAGTGGCCGTGCCAGCAGGCATGCCGAAGCCGCCTGTGCATGCAGCTGGATCTCGATAAATAGTGTCCGCCCAGTCGGAGCGCATTCGGTGCGACGTCAAGGCGGTGGTATTTGCGATCATGACGCACCAGCCGGCAGCACCGTCAGCCTGAGATGTGGCCTCAATCGTGCGAAGTACCTGCGTGACGGTTGCGGCCTCTCCCCCACACTCCGCAGCGACCCAACGCCGTAACATGCCAGCCTCGGTCAAGGCCTTCGTAACTGCAGGGTGCAGATGTCCACCTGCTTCAGTCTCAGACGCACGTTCTCGGGCAACACGTAACGCTGTCTGTTCAGGCACAGCCGCAATCTAGTGCCGTATCGCCCAGCCAAGATGGCCAAAACCTAACTACCGTCCCGCTTTGTCGACAGTGTCTTCCAAAAGCGACGCTCATAGAGAGATCATGGGTAAAGACCGGGCTCGGCCCAAATCTGTTGAAACAAGTGACATCGAAAGGGTTGCCATGATCAACCAACAAGCAACCCTAAATAAAGAAGTGCTGTGTCTCGCCCGTCGAGTTGGCGCCAGGACCTAGCACCACAACGGTGCCGCTACGTCGCTGACGAAGGCGGGTGCAACGCGACCCAGGGCGCCAGTGGCATTGCTCTCACAACCTTGAGCTCATTCGACTCTGCCAAGAGCGGTTTCAAGATGAACGCCACGACCGCCAAGCGGTTCCGCAAAGCCGTCACAGCGTCCGAGGAGGCTGCTTCCGGCTGCTCGATCACAGGTCGTTGAGGCCCGCAATCGAGGCAGCAGTCACAACACCTACCGGACGCCCACCGCCATCAAGCACAGCCACAGCAGCAGTGTTGTAGTCACTCATTACACGTGCCGCTTCCAGGGCTGGTGTTTCTTGAGTAACTGCTGGGATGTCACGCATGACCAGATTCACCTCAGCTTCCATGCCGTGGTCCATCAGACACGGTGCAATATCGGCCAACACGAGCAGCCCGATGTAAGAACCATCCTCGACATCGCATACTGCGATGACCCCCAAACCAGATGTTTCATCGATCTCATCGATAACTTCGAGCAGCCGCATAGATGCCGTGACTTGGTCCTTGAACGGGATCGTGACCTGCTCGGTAGACATGCGGAGGCGTGCTTCCAGCTGTCCGCCGCGTTCGTCGACCTGAACAGTTGAGACGGAAACTTCACCCATCAGCGACTGCGAGACCGCAGTAGCGAGAAGGGCTGGAATCACGAACTCAGCGCGACCCGTTGTCTCTGCTACGAACATTACTGCGGCCAGCGGTGTGCGGTAACCGGCGCCCAGCACAGCAGCCAGGCCGATAACGGGATAAAGGCCGTTCGAAGGCGCATCGAAAATCACTTCGACGATTCGCCCGAGCAACAACCCCTGCACGACGAGGGGAATGAAGACGCCGCCGAC
Source organism: uncultured Acidimicrobiaceae bacterium (assembly GCA_905182135.1). Lineage (GTDB taxonomy): Bacteria > Actinomycetota > Acidimicrobiia > Acidimicrobiales > UBA10347 > UBA10347. The sequence goes on from CAJJAG010000004.1 coordinate 104,836, forward strand.
GCCGCCGGCGCCAAGCGTAACCGATGTAGCCACGGCGCGAATGAAGAACAAGGCGATGATGACCCATACCGAAATCGTTGGGTCGAGCACGATGTCGACGATGGACTCGGCACCGGGGCCAAGACTGACGGGAATATCCACCAGTTGATCGGTGATCAAAACCGCAGCCGCTAGTGATACGGCAGCAACAGGAAGCCGCACAGAGACCGGCGCGACCTTCCCGACGTCTTTAGCGAAATGGAACAGCACCGCGATTCCTCGGGCGGCAAGGCCAGCGAGCAACCCGATGACGACAGCGCCGATGACCTCGTCGGTAAGTGGCACTTCGGCCGGCTGAATGAACAGCAGCCGACCTGGCCCAAGAATGATAACGAACGTGATATACGACGCTGCCGAAGCGACCAACGCTGGAATAAGTGCGTGTTTCGCGATGTCTCGGCGGAACGGCGTCTCGAGTGCAAAAAGCACTCCGGTTGCGGGCGCACGGAAGACCGCCGCAACCGCTGCAGCTGCGCCAGCCGCTAAAAGGAGCCGGTGATTTCGTGTGCCCAGCACCTTGAGCTTGCGCCGACCGAGCCAATGACCAAGATTGGCTCCCGCAAAGACTGCGGGACCTTCAAGCCCCGCTGCCCCGCCAAAACCAACTGTCGTCAACGCCGCTGCGAGCTTGGGCCCCAAACGGCGCGGCTCCAACTCAATGCTGCCATGGAACGCCTGAACATAGGCATCTGACGTGCTTGGTTCTGTATTCCATGCCAACCGTAAAATGATCGCCGTCAGCACAAGCCCGACTCCCGGCGCGAAAACCCGGAGCCAGAGCGGAGCATCGATCAGAGCGTGCAGCATCTGCTCGATGGCCAGCCACTCGATGGCTACAACGACAACACCAACGCCAACGCCAAGCGATGCATACACCAGGAAACGTGCCACTCCTTCGAGACCTTCGTTGGTCGACTCGATGCCTGTGTCACGAGTCTGACGCAGTCGGTGGCGCCACGACCTTGGATCATTGGGTATCGGGGGCTGCGCCATATACGACCGATCATACGAGGCCTTCGCTTCTAGCCTGGGCAAATGGCAACTTCAAATTCTGATCGACGACTCGATGTAGTGGTATTTGGGGCTACCAGCTTTGCTGGGCAGATCTTGTGTGCCTACCTGACCAAGCGCCACGGCACCGACGGAAGTCTTCGATGGGCGATCGCTGGGCGTAACGCAGCCAAACTCGCTTCTGTCGCTGTCGGCACGGGCGCCGACGTCGAGCAGATTATCGCTGATGCCTCGGACCCTGGAGCCATGGCCACCATGGCCGCCGACACGAGCGTCGTGATCTCGACCGTCGGCCCGTATGCCCTGTATGGCACCGAGTTGGTCAAAGCTTGTGCCGCCGCAGGTACCGACTACTGCGACCTGACAGGTGAGCCCCAGTGGATGCAACGCATGATCGACACACACGGCGATTCTGCTGAGTCGAGCGGCGCCCGCATCGTGCATGCCTGCGGCTTCGACTCGATCCCGTCGGATCTCGGCGTCTGGCACACCCAGCAACAAGCCATTGCTCGGTTCGGAACCCACTGCTCAAAGATCGCAATGCGGGTCAAGTCGATAAAGGGCGGCGCAAGCGGCGGCACGATCGCCAGCGCCATGAACGTTATGGACGAGGTCTCCAAGAATCCTGCACTGCGCAAAGCACTGGCTAACCCCTATTCGCTTGCGCCAGCCGACATGCGCACGGGCCCAGAGCAGCCAAACGTGATGATTCCGACCAAGAAGGACGCGTCAGGCGAGTGGGTCGCCCCTTTCGTGATGGCGTCGGTCAATACCCGTGTTGTTCAGCGTTCACATGCGTTGCTTGGCCGGCCATGGGGCGACGATTTCTTGTATGACGAAGCAATGATGATGGGTGACGGGCCGGCCGGCGCTGCCAAGGCCGCAGTCGTCACAGGCGGCCTCGGCAGCCTCATCGCAGCCGCGTCGTTTGGGCCGATTCGAAAACTGCTCACGAACTATGTGGTTCCTAAGCCGGGTAATGGCCCGAGCGAAGAAAAACAAAAGACTGGTTTCTACGACCTGCGATTCTTCGGCGAGACGGCCGATGGCAAGAAGGTCGTGACCATGGTGACTGGCGATGCTGACCCCGGTTACGGCTCAACCGCCAAGATGCTAGGTGAAGCCGCTGTTGCCTTGCTCGAACGCGACCGGTCAGCGCTTCCTGGAGGCTTTCATACACCTACTTCAGCCTTCCGCGACGATCTAATCGACCGACTTGTCGAACACGCAGGTTTAACCTTCAGCGTCCTCGACTGAGCCTGGCTCAAGTACGGCGATAGCCATTCGTGCGGACGCCATATTCGAAGGGCCGGACCTCAACACATAGTCTGAACCATCCGTCGATGCTTCGCACCTCCCTACTGCAATGAACGCCGGATGCGACTGCGTCGCATCTGGCGTTCGTTGGACGTATCGGCGGTGTGGATGCCACTCTGTAGCTCAACCCACGTAGCTCAACCCACGTAGCTCAACCCACGTAGCTCAACCCACGTAGCTCAACCCACGTAGCTCAACCCACGAATTGGAGACACCTTGGACATTGCTGTCACAACTGCGTTTTCGCATCACACTCCGGTCGAGTTCATCGCCGGTGCGGCAAAACGAATCGAAGCGGCGGGCTTCGCCGCGGTGTGGGTCCCCGAGCACGTGCTCTTTTTTCCGGACTACCGGTCGTCCTATCCCTATTCCGATGACGGCAAGGTGCCGGGTAATCCTGACGGGGTTCTCGATCCGTTCACCGCACTCACTTTCGTGGCAGCGCACACCACGACACTTCGATTAGGCACCGGCATCTGTCTCGTGCCCCAGCGACAACCTGTGTACACCGCAAAAATGGTGGCCGACTTGGACTACCTCTCGAATGGCCGCGTCGACTTCGGCATCGGTGTCGGCTGGCTGGCCGAAGAGTTCGACGCGCTCGGACTCGATTTCACCGAGCGCTCGGCTCGTTGCAACGAGTACATGGCAGCGATGAAAGAGCTCTGGGGCCCGGACCCTGTGAACTTCGCGGGCGAGACGGTGACCATCAACAACGCACAGTTCAACCCCAAACCGCTGCAGTTACCTCATCCGCCCATCTTTGTTGGAGGCGAGAGCACACCGGCACTGCGTCGTGTCGCTACGTTCGCCAACGGCTGGTATGGCTACGGCGTTACACCGGACCAAGTTGGCGCAAAACTTGATCTGCTCGACGAACATCTTGCATCGGTAGGACGCAGTCGCTCAGAGATCAAGATCTACATCTGTCCCAACCGCCTTCGAGTGGACCAGGACGTCACCGCCGCCTATGCCGAAGCAGGCGTTGAACAGCTCATACTGCCCCTCTACGGCAGCGACCTCAACGATCTCGATCGTCGTATCGAAACGCTGCAGCATGCAGCAGGAATGAGCTGACATGGCCAATGTCCATCACGACCACGATCATCAGCATGGCAATGCGAAGGACCGTGAGCTCAAGTCCATTGTGCGCTACATCAAGATCGCACCTCGCATGTGGAAGTCTGCCGTCAACAACGCGGTGGTCGACTTGATCGACCCGCAGCCCGGTGAGACCGTGATCGATATCGGTGCTGGGATGGGGCCAGGCGTCATGAGAGCAGCGCGCAGCGGCGCCGAAGTACTTGCGGTGGATCCCACGCCATTCATGCGATCAGTGATGGGTGCCCGACGGCTCGGATCGAGAAAACGAAAATTCGTTAAGGTAGTCGACGGCGCTGTCGAAGCTCTTCCCGTCCACGATGGAGGCGCCGATGCATTGTGGTCGGTCAACACCATGCACCACTGGAACAGCGTTTCCGCTGGAGTCATTGAGATCGCTCGTGTCCTGACCCCTGGCGGCCGAGTGGTGCTTGTCGACGAGAACTTCGCTGACCCTCGACACCCGCACTCCGAGCAGTGGCACAAGCGCCACGGAGATAGCGACCATCACGGTTTTTCGATGGTTGACGCAACCGATATCGGCGATCTGATGTCACAGTCTGGTTTGTGCGATGTTGTCGCCGACCATCGCGATATGGCAGGCCGCCCCGTAATCGCAGTGACCGCCAGAATGCCCCATTAGGCCATTCTCAATATTGCTGACCTCGCTACTACCCGCAGGTCCATCTATTCGGCAATGCCGAGCGGTCTGGGCCTCGGTCACGTCAAGGTTCTTGCCGATTGCCTGTCGCTTATGTACAGGTTGCCAATCGGCGATGTGATTCAGCGCATTACTCATCCCCACCTGCCAGATCGACGGGCGACCCAATCCTGACATCGGCGAGCAACGGCCGGCCATGAGCGTCACTCACCGCCAAGCCCATTCCGCATCGTTGCTGACGGGCACGCGCCCGGCGAGTAACTTTGGGTGCATGACAGATTCCCTGGTCCAGGTAGAGAACACAGCTAATGGCGCGGTGCGAACAGTCACCCTCAACCGCCCCGAAAAACGGAACGCACTGAACGCTCCGATGCTGGCAGAACTCCAGCAACTCTTCACGCAAGAACCCCCGGCAGCCGAGCGGCTGACCGTGCTCCGCTCTGTCGGCCCATCGTTCTGTGCCGGAGTTGACTTAAAGGAGCGGGACACAAATGGCATGGCGGGCAGCGCTAGCGCCATCGAACAGATGTTGCACTCGGTTGCGATGTATCCGCTTCCTGTTGTAGCAATCGTCCATGGTGACGCCATTGCAGGCGGCAATGAACTAGCACTGCATTGTGATCTTGTGGTTGCGGCTCAAGGTGCGCGCTTCGGAATGTCGCTGGCCCAAATCGGCCTGGCACCCACCTGGTTTCTGGCCAACAAGATCATGGAAGTAGGCGGTCCGGTCTTCGCCCGTGAAATGCTACTAATCGGTGACCCTGTGTCCTCGGCGCGTATGGCAGATCTCGGTATGATTTTGCGGTCACTGCCCGATGACCAGCTCGAAGATCAGGCTCAAACGCTGATCAATCGACTCGCCTCAAATGCGCCGCTCAGCCTGCGAGCCATGAAAGCTGTCCTGACCCGACAGATGCAGTTCCGTGACGGCATCGTTCATAACGATGTCGATGAAATGGTCGAGGCAGCCCGCCAGAGTCAAGACGCCAAACGGGGCATCGCCGCTCGCCTAGCTGGTGGCACCGCTGAGTTTCACGGCAACTAAGTGCGGGCTACTGAGGTGGCACAACCCGATGCAGGAAATCTACGACCGACTCTGAGAAGACATCGTTTCGGTCACCCGCCACCATGTGCGACGCGCCAGTGACATTGACATACTCGGCTTGAGGACACTGCGCTAGAAAGGCCTGAGCACCCTCTTCGCTGAGCACGTCAGAGAGCCCACCACGGACTAGCAACACCGGCAGTTCTAGGTTGTCGGCAGCATCCTCAAGGCGTCGACGGTGCTCGTTCATGTCCCACGTGCCGTTGCGTCGCCGTGGATCCCAATGCCAGTGATACCGGCCGTCGGAGCCAAGCCGCACGTTCTTGGCCAGGCCGTCAAGATTCCGCGGCCGCTTGCGGTGTGGCTGGTAATTGGCAATGGCGGCCGCCACTTCTTCAAGCGAGTCAAACCCGTCAGGCTTTTGGTCCATAAATGCCTTGATCTTCTTCGAACCTTCGAGTTCGATCCGGGGTGCGATGTCCACCAGCACTAGCGCTGCTGCGTCGAGTCGCCCCGTGCCGACGGCAAGCAAGCTCGTGCTTCCGCCCATCGAAGCCCCTACGAGGATCGGCTGTTGAGCCCCGACCGACTCGACAACGGCCAATAGATCTTGCACGTTCATCTCGGGTTCATAGGACGCGTCTTCAGGCCAATCTGAATCACCGTGGCCTCGTGAATCCATGGCGATGGCGTAGTAACCGGCCTCGCCGAGTGTCTCGCCTGCGCCCCGCCAGGCATGGCGCGTTTGACCGCCGCCATGCTGCAAAATCACGACCCGGCCACCCGGGTCACCCCAGGCGTCACCCCGAATGGTCACACCGCCGGCTCCTTGCCATTCGTGCATGGGTTCAGGAGCGCCTGGCAACCGCGTACGTTCGAACATTTCGCTGCCTGTCATGACTCAACCATGCAGGGCGAAGCGCCGTCCCAACAAATCCGAGGCATCGACCGCTCACACTGGCTTAGATCCCAACCACATCAACGCGCAAGCCAACGACACGGTGCCTTCAGACGTAACACGTTCGGTTCTCCCCCCACTTCACCGCCAGTGCCGAACCAACCGCACTGACAGTTTCTCGATTCCTAGAAATCCCGGCGTGGCCTTTATCAACCGCCGTATCTACGGAGAAACGATCATGCACGCCTCCCCGCTGTGGCTCACTGGCCAGCCATCGGGCATGCAAGCCCAAGTCGGCCTGATCGAACGCACCAACTACACCAGCGAGGCCTACCTCTTCACTCGTAGGCTCTACCCTCCTCCGGAGGCGACGACGACGCAGATTCTTCGCCGAACTTCTTCGCCACACGGGACGCGTCTAGCGTGCTCTGTATGGGGATGCGGATGACGAAGCCTGTGGTCGATCTGACCGAAACGACGATCGACGCGCTGCCGGCGCAGCTTGGTGTGTACGAGATCGTTGATCGAACGGGGACAACAGTCACGATTGGCTACGCCGGTGGCCGAGAAGCCTTCGGCATACGCACGGCCCTCCACCGAGAACTGACCGACCACGGCGTGGGAGGTCTACGGTTTCGACACGAGTTCACACACGGCTACTTGACCCGCTGGCAAGAATTGCTGATGCTCTACGAAGCGGACCATGGTGCCTTGCCATCTGGCAATGTGGGCCATCTCGGCACACTCGGCCGTCTCAGCCCGCTGTCGGCAGAACCAGCGCCCACGGGGAGTAACTAATGGACCTGACACTGAGCGACGAACAGCAACTGATCGTGGACACAGTCCGACGGTATGTGCAGGAGGAGATCGTCCCGCTAGAAGCGGACCTCGATCCCGACGCTGGCGAGCTGCATCCTGAAGACCAGGCGCGTCTGATCCAGAAAACCCGCGAGATGGGCTTCTACGGACTCGACATCCCGAAGGAATTCGGCGGGCCCGGCATCGACGTAACCACTCGGGCATTGATGGCGATCGAGATGAGCCAACACCGGGCTGGGCTGTACAACCCATGCTACGGAACGTTCGGAGGCGCCGGGCTCGCGCAGCTCTACGAGGCCACCGAAGATCAGAAGGAGCGGTACCTCTTCCCCACCTTGCGGGGCGAGAAAAAGGGCTGCTTCGCTCTGACTGAACCATCCGGCGGCAGCGACCCGGCCCGAGCCATCCAGACCCGAGGCCATCGAGATGGCGATGAGTGGATTCTGAACGGCAGCAAGTTGTATATCAGCGGTGCGGACAAGGCTGACTTTGCCTTAGTGTTCGCGCGCACCTCCGATGACCCAGGCCGCAACGGCGTCACCGCATTCATCGTCGATACCGACACACCTGGCTTTCATGTGCGCCGCGTCGTACACACGCTGCGCTCAACCCACTATGCGACCGAGCTGCAGTTCGAAGAGATGCGTATTCCGGCTGCAAACATGTTGGGCGAAGAAAATCGCGGATTCGCTATCGCCAACGATCGGCTTAGCCGTCAGCGCATTCCGTATGCAGCGGGTTGCCTGGGCGCTGCCATTAAGGCCCAGGAGATGGCCATCGACTGGGCCAAGAACCGCGAGGCCTTCGGTGGGCTGCTCGCCGAGAAGCAGGCAATCCAGTGGATGATTGTCGACAACGAGATCGACATACGCCACGCCCGCTACTGCATCCTTGAGGCCGCTCAGAAAGCCGATCGCGGTGAACGTTTCCGCACCGAGGCAGCTATGGCGAAATTGGTTGCAAGCGAAGGATCGGGTCGAGTTGTCGATCGGGCAATCCAGATTCACGGTGGTGTGGGCGTCACCAAGGACTTGCCGCTCGAACGTTGGTACCGCGAGTTGCGTATCCGCCGCATCGGCGAAGGCCCAAGTGAAGTCCAGCGACTGATCATGGCGCGAGAAATCCTGGGTGGGTCGTTCAAGTAACAGACGGGCCGGTTGGGACGTGTCCGTGCGGCCCCTGCTGCACCGTGGCAGCCGCAGTCGCCACGCGCAGAGTCGAACCGGCATGGCTCTCGAAGCCCACACCGAATGGGCCGAGGTCACTAGATATGGCCGACGCCTGCCTAACCGTCGGCTGAAAGCGGCTCGTTGCCAAGATCGAGTCTGACAGCAGCAGTTCTCGTCTAAAGCCCAGTTCTATTCGGCTAGGTCTGTGCCTCTAGATCGATTCGGTAGACGCGCGCTGCGGTACCAGCGAATAAGTCAGCCTGTTCTGCTGCCGAGTAATCGCTGGCCATGATCTGCATCGCGTTCCAGAGAACGGCATAGGGCAAGGACTGGCGATCGACCGGGAAATTCGACTCGAACATGCACCGGCTCGGACCAAAGGTATCGATGCACCACGACACATCATCAGACCAGTACTCGGCCACCTGCTCCGATGTTGGCGGGCGATGAAATTCGCTCCAACCGGTGCCAAAGGTGTTGTCCATACCGATGCCGCCAACCTTGAGCACGATGTTCGGGCAGGCCGCTGCCGCCGTCATTGCCTGCGTCCAATCGCCGAGCACCTGATCACGACGTTCGGCATAGGGGCCCACTCCTATCCGTCCACCAAGATGGTCCAGCACGATGGGCAACTCAGGAACTGCCTCCGCTAGTTCAACTAGTTCACCAATCTGGTGGTGATATAGCCAGGCATCGAAGCTGTAACCAAGCGACGCCAGCGTTCGGGCTCCTGCTATGAATTCGGGCGACTGCATCATGTGTTCAGTCGAACCTGTATGGGCGTTATGCACCTGGGGATCAGCATCCCACGGAGTCGCATGGCGGATGCCTCGAAACAGACCAGCGCCTTCTTTCTCATGGGCAGCGAGTACCTCGGCAACGGCGTCTCCCAGCTGAAGGTCCGCATGGCTCACGATCGCACCAATCACCGCACCATCACGCTCGGCCATTTCAGCTGCCTCGCCGGCGACGAAACGAGTTTCACCAACCGGCGCCATGTGCGGCTCAGCATCGCGGTCCCACTTCGACCTGCACTCAACGAACACCGTGTGGGTCACATTGTGTGTGCTGCCGGTGTCGGCAAGTAACTCGTTGGCAAGGTAAGTGCTGTCGTTGCGATTCCAAAGATGATGATGCGGATCAATGATCGGTTGAATGGGGTCAATGGCAGCTTCGCTTCGTAGCGACAACCAGTCGAATCGGTCGAGTTCCATTCCTACATTGTGGCAAACACAGACCCCGATGACTAACCCCGAGATGGAAACAACCATCTTTGGGCAAGTGCGTCACCTACTAAGGCAGAGGTAGTGGCGCTTGTCGGCCATTGCTTTCCGGGCGGCACGCGCACCATCGAGCACCGTGAGAACGGGCCACTCAGCGACTGCACCGGTCATGAACAGATGCCCGATTGAGTTGTCCCATCCCATTGCGCTGTTCCACGTCCCAGCCCAGGGGAAGACGCGTCGCAACCTGCGCACGAAGGCAGCGGGTCTCGTTCGTTGATCCGGGGCTTGACCATCAAGAAGTAACAGCGAGTGGCACCGACATCGAGTAGCACCGACATCGCGCTCGACTTAGTCGAGGGTGGGTGACCTACACCGTGCGGCGTGCGCGTTGGGGAGCCTGTAGATCTATCGTCACTGGCGTCGGCGTGATAGCACTGAGTGATAAGGAAGCCGAGGTAATTCGAGTCATACATCAAGCTTCCCCAGGAACATGAGCTCGAGCGCAGCCCATAATTACGCCATGCCTCTCATCCATTAGGGACCCAAATTTTTATGAATACGATCGACTCTGAGCGGCACGACACTTCTGTCGTGGTCACGTTGAACAATCCGGATGCATTCAATGCGTTAGCTCCGAACATGACCGACGACCTCGTCCAGGCACTAAGAGAAGCCGCTGCAGATCGCTCGTGCCGGGCGATCATTCTCACTGGTGCCGGACAAACAGCGTTCTGTGCCGGTATCGACGTCAAGTCGGTTGCAGCGAGAGACGCCTCAGCCGCCGCTGCTACCGGCGACCGACTTGATCCTGTCGCCCAAGGTTTCGAGAGCCTGCACCACCATCTCTCCTCGATGATCCGCACAATCCACACGCTGCCCATACCGGTTATCTCCGCAGTCAATGGCCACGCCATCGGAGCCGGGTTCGCTCTGGCCGCAGCCAGCGACCTGAGGGTCGCCGGCACGAACGCCAAGTTTGCCGACGGGTTCATCGGTCGTGGAATCTCGGGCTGCGAACTTGGACTGTCCTACTTCCTGCCCAAACTTGTTGGTGCATCCGTTGCGTTTGACTGGATGCTCACTGGTCGCAGGGTCAAAGCCGACGAGGCGGCCCGGTCCGGATTTATTGGCCAAGTCGTGGATCCCGCCGACACGGTCGAGACAGCGCTAGCGCTCGGGCGCTCGATTGCCGAGCTCGCACCAATGGCAGTGTCGATGACCAAAGAAGTCATGTGGAGCAATCTGCACGCAGCGAGCCTTGACCAGGCTCTGGCCCTCGAAGGCCGCAACCAGGCCATGACCCGCACAACCGCAGACGCCGTCGAAGCCAGGCTGTCCTTCCTCGAAAAACGACCACCGGTCTTCAAGGAGCCATCTAACCCAAGGATTGTTCGCTAACCAGCCAGCACCACCAAGACGAAAGACCCTCTTCATGAGCGACACCATCGAATCAATCAGCACAATCTCCGGGCCTGCCGCGTGGTACGGCCGAGACCTGCAAGACAACGACCAATGGATCGAGACGTTGTCCGTCATCGAAATTGCCGAGTTGCTTTCTGCAGTTGCACACCTCGACCAAGCGGGCACGGCGATGCTTGGAATGACGGCCGCCGACTTCCCGCTTCCGACACTTGGGCCGCGCCTGCTGACGCTCGCGGCCGAACTCGATACAGGCCGCGGCTTCTGGTTGCTACGAGGCTTGCCCATCGACCAGCTGACCGAGCGCCAAGCGGCCTTCGCCTATTGGGGCCTGGGTCTGCATATGGGTGTCCCTGTTTCGCAAAACGCTAGAGGTCATCTTCTCGGTCATGTGATTGACGAGGGACTCGACTACAAGACCGACAATGGTGCCCGGGGCTACCAAACTCGCTTACGGCTGCCGTACCACACCGACAGTTCCGATGTCGTTGGCCTGCTATGCCTCAAACCAGCCAAGACCGGTGGTCTTAGCTCGGTCGCCTCAACCACCAGCACCTTCAACGAGGTCGTAAAGCGCCGCCCTGATTTGGCGCACTTCTGGTTCCAAGAGTGGTATTACGACCGTCGCGATGAAGAGCGCCCCGGCGAGAAGCCTTACTTCACGACTCCACTCGCCACTCTGAACGAGGGCCTGCTGTCCATTCGGTATGTGCGAAACTTCCTTGATTCGGCGCAACGTCACGACGAGGTCCCTCGCCGAACCGCAGATGAAACCGAGTTCCTTGACCTCGTCGACGAAATTTCGCACGAGGAAGGCCATGCGCTGCATATGGACTTCCGTCCGGGCGACATCCAGTTCGTGTGTAATTACACGACCTTCCATTCACGCACCAAGTACGAAGATTTCGAGGATCCTGCCGAGAAGCGACACCTTCTGCGTCTGTGGTTAGCACTTGAGCAAGGTCGCAAAATTCCCGAGGACTTTGGGCGAGGCAGCCACAACGGCAGTGGTGGCCGAGGCAGCATTCCCGCTGTTCCTGACCGGGCTGAACCAATGGCTGGCACGTACGCGTAACCGTTTAGCCACACGACCAGCCCGACGCCGCCGGGTCGCGGCACAGTCACGTAGCGCCAGCCGACGACGCGAGTGCCAACAGCATCGAATGGTTGGGCAACGAGGACTTTAACGACGACTCGCCGCGTGAAGCGGCCCAGACTGGATCGATGGACTCCGCCCGCGCCCGCAGGCGCAGAGTCACGAGACGCTTTGGCTAACTCTGACTGAGATCTGAGCGATTGCGGTTGTTGCTCTGGGTATCGTCGCCGTCACGGCTTACGAGCGGGTAGAGAGCCCTCTGGCTACATGTCGAGCGCTGGCCACGCCAACGCCCGAGCCGGTCGTAGCAAATCAGCTCTAGAGTGCGCTGAGCCCCTTGCCAGAATTGGCCACGATCCTGCCGCAGCTCGGCGGGAAACCCGCCATTCGGTTCGACGACGGCACCGATGCAATGACCGACATCGCTGCGCACGGCGAGTTGGACTGGGGTGACTGGAAATTTGTTGTGCGGCTGGTGCTCACCGACCAGGTCTTGCACGTTCTCAGTCCTGCTGGCACCGAGATCGCGACTGGTTAGCGAGGATCTGTCGTCCGCTGCACTGACAACCCGATTGGTCAAGCTTGAGTCGGTGGTTGAACGAAGCGCAGGTGTAAATGCTGAGAGCAGCGACACCTTCCTTCTAGGGAACCCGCCCGCTCCGTCGACTTCTTCGCGCCATGGAGCGAGGAGATGTCGCAGCTACCACCTGTAGCCAACGTCAGTTTTGTGCAGCGAGAGTGAACAGGTCTTCATAGGCAGCGATGCCACGGGGTTCATCGCGTTGGGCGATACGGAAGGCGATAATCTCGTCGGCGAAGCCTTCGTATTCAGCGATGCGTTGTGCGCATTGTTCGACCGTGCCCGTGATGGTCATGGTGTCGATAACAGCGTCGGGCACCAGGTCCATGGTTTCGCGCAACTTGCCCTCGGGCATCAACGCCGAGGCTTGGTCCGCAAACTCGGCGAAACCGAGCTGGCGCAGTTGGGAGTCGTAATACGGATGCGGCACCGGATGGAACAGTTCAGCGATGGCCTTCTTGACTGCGTCTCGTGCTCGTTCGGCGTCTTGATTAACGCTGACCATCGCAGCCATTGGGAACGCCAATGCGTCAGGGTCGCGACCAGCAGTCGTTGCTCCCCCTTGCGCGTTCGGTCGGACGATGTCGCGCAAGAACTCGACCGACGACATGATGCCAACACCCACACCGTCAGACACTTCGCCGGCGAGCTTGACCATGTTTGGCCCCGAAGCTGACAGATAGACGGGAATGGTCGGCCGTTGCGGTTCATACGACGCCCGCCACCGGATGCTGTGTGCTCGCCCGTTGTGGCGCACCGCTTCGCCTCGTTTGCCTGCGACAACCGCCCGCACGATCGTCATGTAGTCGCGCATCTTCGCGATCGGCTTCGACATGTCCGAGCCCATGTACCACTCGTTGAAGTGCTTGTTGCCAGTCCCGACGCCGAGCACGAACCTGCCACCGCTCAGGTCATCTAGGTCTCGGGCCATCATGCCAGTGAGCCATGGCTCACGGGCATAGGCGTTCACGACATAGGTACCCACCTGGCACACAGTCGTTGCGTTGATCACCGCTGCAGCCGGCACCGATGCGCTCCGGCCAGCCTCGACCACGAACATCGAGTCGAAGCCCGCCGCCTCTCCCCTGCCCGCAAGATCCACAATCATCTCGAGCGAATCTTCAAACCCCAGTGCCAAACCAAGTCGCATAGCTACTTCATAACCAACCCGAGCACCAGGAACCAATTTCGACAGCTGAGCCTGTGGCGAACGGATAAGGCCGAGCATATGTCCGGCGCCGATGATGCGATCGACGAATTCGGGTTCGTAGACACTCCATGAATCCTGGTGTACTTGTTCGTCGATGACATTGACGCCTCCGCCGACGCCGGCGTTGTTGAACAACACGTCAATGTGATCGATCTCGTGGCTGGCTTGCACCGCATCACGAAACACCTGCACATGGCGCCATCGGCTCGGGCTGTCGCCAACTGGCACACGAGTTCGCGGCCCATGCCGCTCCCTACTCCGGTAACCACAGCCAACTTGCCCGCATACGTCTTCATGATGTGCTCTGTCGCTCGCCCAAGGTCACCCTGCCTTCAACAGCGTCCTAGCGTCCGATTCGGCCAACCAAGCCTCGAGCGCCGCCGCCGAGCAATGTGATCGCAAACAGACCAACTGCAACAAGAACGATGGTGGCACCAGACGGCGTATCTCCATAATAGGACGCGACGACACCGGCGAGCGCACTGCCCGCCCCGAGAGCTATGCCGAGCAGATAGGTCGACCGGAAGCTGCGAGCGAGAAGTTGCGCTGTCGCGACGGGTACGACCATCAGGGCGCTCACAAGCAAGACACCGACGACTCGCATGGCGATCACCACGGTGAACGCAGCGAACACGGCCAACGTCAGATTGAGCGCTAACACCGGCAGGCCATTGACAGCAGCGAACTCCTCGTCATCGCCAACGGCAAACAATGCTGGCCCCACGACAGCAGTCACCACCACTACGACCCCTGCCAGCACCGCGAAGGCGATCAGGTCCATGTTGGTGGTCGTGGTGATGCTGCCAAATAAGTACTGGTTGAGCGAACGCCCACCTGCAGGAGCCCGACTCACCAACACCACGCCACCAGCGATGCCTCCATAGAAGAGCATGGCCAGGGCGATGTCGGCGATCTCGGTTCGGCGGGCGCGCATGAGTTCGAGCACGACGGCTCCCACGACTGCCGTGATGAGGGCGACGGCCAACGGCGCCCGGTCGAGCACCAGCCCAAGCCCCACACCCGTGACAGCCACATGGCCCAGGCCGTCACCGATCAAGGCCAGCCGCCGCTGGACCAGGAAGATCCCAACGGCAGGAGCAGCGAAACCGACGAGGAGCGCAGCAATCATGGCCCGGCGCATGAAGTCGTAGTCGAGAAATTCGAGTGCAGCGATCACCGGGGAAACAGTCCGAACGTGCTTGGGACGTGAACGACCGCGTCGGCGCAGTGTGGGTCGTGGCCGTCTACGCCGACCAAGGCCGCTGAACGCTGCTTCGGGTCGCCGTCAAAGATCACAGATCCATCAGCCAGGTGCACGGCTCGGGTCACAACACCGTCGAGCGGGCCGAGCTCATGAAGCACGATCAGCAACGTGATGCCCCGACCCGCTAGGGAGCGAAACACCTCGGCGAGAGTGTCCTGGCTCTCCTGATCGACACCGGCAAAGGGCTCGTCCAGAACGAGGGCCTTGGCTTGGCTAGCCAATGCTCGAGCAACCAATGCTCGGCGCTGCTGACCTCCTGACAGCTCGCGGACGGGAGTGCGGTGCTGCGCATCGAGCCCGACCGTGCGGATTGCTTCAGCGACCTCATAGCGATCAGAGTGCCGATAGCGGCCGAACATTCCGGTTCGGCCAAGACGCCCAGTCCGCACCAACTCCTCGAGCGTCGACGGGATCGGCGAGGTCGACGGTTGGCGCTGCGGCACATAGCCAACAACGGAACGGCCTTTGAGCTGATCAAATGGCTGACCGAACCACTCGACGTCTCCGCCATAGGAATCGATCAGTCCAAGCGCCCCCTTCACCAGTGTCGACTTGCCCGACCCGTTGGATCCGAGCAGAGCGACAACTTCACCCGACTCGATGCGCAGGTCGGCGCTGGCCGCAACGATACCGCGATAGCCAAAGCTGGCATTGGCGAACCGTAGGGCCGGCGGGCTCATGAGCAATCCAGACCACGGCGTAGAGCCGCCAGGTTCGAGCGCATCACCTGGAAGTAGTCGAGACCAGATGCCGTTTCACTCAGCGTCTCAAGTGGGTCGAGTACATCGGTCGTCGCTCCGGTCTCGTCAGCGATTGTCTGTGCCACGCCGGGGTCGACCAGTTTCTCGTAGTAGATCACCAATACTTGCTCGGCTCGAACGAGGTCGGAGACATTAGCGAGCTGTGCTGCCGAGGGTTCCTGTTCTGGCGACAAACCCGCTATCCCGGCCTGGTTCAGGCCGTAACGGTTTGCCAGGTAGCCAAACGAGCGGTGGCTGGTGACCAGGTCCAAACGCGCACACTCGGCCAGGCCCTGCTGGAACTCGTTGTCAAGCTCGTCAAATTGGAAGCGCAGCGCAGCAGCGTTCTGCAGGAAGGATTCGGCGTTCTCCGGATCTATTTCGGCTAGCCGAGCCGCCGTGGCATCGGCAACATCGGCCAACCGAATGGGATCAAGCCAGAAGTGCGGATCGACACCACCATGATCGTCCTCGTCATGATGTTCTGACTCGGGTTCCTCTCCTTCATGATCCTCTCCTTCGAGGTCGAGACTCGCCGACGACGTAACGTCAAACACCTGCTCAGCAACGGCCCCTCGAATTGCTTCGTCTAGCGCCGGAGCAAAGCCTGCGAGGTACACAATCAGATCAGCGTCTAGCAGCGATACGACATCGAGCGGGGTCAGTTCGAGATCGTGCGTCTCTGCACCGGGTGGCGTCAGGTTGTCGACGGCGACATGCTCTCCTCCTACTTGCTCGGCCACAAAAACCAGCGGGTAGAAAGACCCAACGATGTCCAGCGGCGACGACGCCTCGCTTGCTACAGCCTCGCTCGCCGCCCCACCGCCATCACCGCTGCTACCGCAACCGGCAAGTACCAGCGTGAGTGCGAGGGACATTATCAACGCTGCGGGGCTCCGACCGGCTCGCCTGGCCGACCCATCGCCCAATGGAAACTTCTTTGTCAAGGTCACTTTTGGATTCTTTGTCAAGGTCACTTTTGGAGACTACCAAGAATAGTTCCTATTCCTACTTCTTTAGGAATGGGTCCTGTTCCGAAACATGTTTTCTGGCGACTAGCATCCATACCCATGAGCCCCGCACCGGAAATCGAAGCAGAAGCAGAAGCAGATGCAGAGACACAGGCAGTACACGACTTCGCTGGCCAACGCCTGCGAGACGCCGAGCAGATGTACACCAAGGGACGACGCGAGCTGGTCATGCTTTTGTACGAGTATGGCCGCCCGGCCACGATTCTCCAGTTGATCGACCAGGGCGCCGCACTTACGCAGAGTTCCATGTACCGAAATATGGTCGATCTCGAAACCGTCGGAGTCGTGCAGAAGATCACTGGCGGCGACGATCTGGCGCGCTACGAGCTGGCCGAGGAACTCATTGGCCACCATCACCACCTGATCTGCACCGAGTGCGGCTCGGTCGACGACTTCGTCGTGCCAGCCAGCACTGAGCGGGGCCTGGACGCTGGGTTCAAAAAGGCGCTGGTCGGTACCGGATTCCAAATCCATGGACACCGCTTGGACGTCCTAGGGATCTGCGCCGAATGCGGCTGACATGCCCATCATCGACCTTACGGGGAACCCTTGCTTGCGCGCTACAGAGCGTGTTCGTTGATGAACGCCGATAGTCCCACTCCCGACGACGCATATAGCCATAGCCACAGTCACGACGGTGGCGGCTGGTCCGCGTGGCCTCGAACCGGCATGCTTCAGGCGGTACTGGTCATCATCGCCTGCTGCGCTGTGGCCACCGTATTCGGCATCATTGCACTCTGGCCCTCAGAAGAGGGGCGCCAGTCGGTCGTCTCGAACGCCGACGAGATGGGCCTGGTCACCGACAGGCTGTCCGCTGTCGTCACCGACATTACCGACGGCCCCTGCTCGTACTCCACCGCAGACCGCCCGCAACCATGCCGAATGATTTTCTTTGAGCTACACGAAGGTCCCAACAAAGGCCAGATCCTGTCCCTGCCCGAGTTCAACCTGGCACAGGACCGTTTCACTGATCGGGTTGACCCCGGCTCCAAGATCATCGTTGGTTATGAAGACGCAACTGACTTCTACTTCTATGCCGACCGCGACCGTCGTGTTTCTCTCGCCTGGCTCGGCGCTCTCTTTGCAGCGATCGTCATCGGATTCGGCCGCCTTCGCGGATTCCTGGCGCTCGTCGCTATGGCCTCGACGCTGGCCGTACTGGTGTTGTTCGTGGGCCCTTCGGTGCTCGACGGTAACGACCCGGTATTGGTCTCGGTGGTCGCTGCCGCCGCAATAGCATTCGTCAGCTTGTACCTGACGCACGGGTTCACACCCACCACCACCATTGCACTCTCGGGCACCTTGGCCGCTCTCGCTCTGACGTTCGGGCTCTCATGGGCCATGTTCGAGATCGCACAGTTCACTGGCCTTGCTACCGAAGAAGCCCTGATCCTCCCCTTTCTGTCAGAGAACATCAACGTCGCTGGCTTACTCCTCGGCGGTGCCGTAATCGGCGCTCTCGGCGCGCTCGACGACGTCACCGTCACTCAGGTAGCGACCGTTGCCGAGCTCCGCCGCCACAACCCCAACCTGAGCTCCACTGAACTCACCGCGTCAGGCATACGCATCGGACGCGAACACATCGCCTCTACCGTCAACACCCTGCTGCTCGCCTACGCCGGTGCGAGCATGCCGCTGCTACTGCTCTTCGCCGTGTCTGACCAATCCCTCGTAATGATTGCAAACTCTGAACTGATCGCCGTCGAGATCGTGAGGACGCTATGTGGATCTATTGGCCTGATCGCCGCCGTCCCGGTCACTACCGCACTCGCTGCAGCGGTCCTACGTCCCGCCAACCATGACGCAGAACCTCAAGACCAGAGCGATTCAGCCAGCGAGAGCCTCTCCTCACCCGAAAAAGACGCCGATGCCCCCGCCTCTGCAGGACTCGACCGCCCACCTCGGTGGGAAGACTTCGCGCCCGACGAGACGATTTGATCACGACTACATCAACCAATGAGCATTAAGCGCCAGGTGCCTCTCAGCCGCGGGCCATGGAGAAGAACTCATCGTTGGGGCGGATCGCTGCCAAATTCGCGAGGCGGTTAGACATGGCAAAGAACGCCGCAATCGCGCCGATGTCCCAGATCTCGTCGTCGGTGAAGCCGCCAGCCCGCATGTGATCGAGATGTGCATCGGCCACTGTGGCCGACTCGTGCGCAACCATGAGCGCAAATTCGACGATGTGCTGCTCTCGCTCGGACAGATCGGCTTTGCTTGGATTCGTCGCCAACTGGTCTGAGATCAGCGGGTTCTTTGCTCGGATGCGCAAGATCGCGCCATGTGCGACCACGCAGTACAAACAACCGTTGGAGGCGCTGGTGGCGACCACAATCATTTCGCGCTCAGCCTTGGACAGCCCATTGGACTTGTCCATGAGCGCATCGTGTGCCGCAAAGAACGCACGAAACTCGTCGGGTCGATGCGCTAGCGCAAGAAACACGTTCGGTACGAAACCCGACTTCTCTTGAACCGTCTCAATCATCTCACGGATGTCGGCGGGCATATCTTCCAACGCAGGAACAGGAAACCGGGAAATGGCGTGATCACTCATACCCATCAATCTAGCGAGCGGTCAGACAGTGACCGCAGCCAGAACCTGAGCGAGAAGCGGTTAGTCGTCGGGGCGCGAGCTATCAAAGATCACAGGATCATCGAATCCGGCGTAAAGCCATAACCGGTAACGGCTAATCCGGCCTTCGGTCAGGTCGAAGAAGCTAAACACCGTGGCTTGGATCACCTGGCCTGTGGGCAGCTTCCCAAGCCAAGGCCCAGTATGGACGCCCGAAAAGGACCACCACGCCATCACGGTGTCGCCGTTACCGACGACGCGCTCGATAGTCACGTCAAGATCCGTGATGTAACGACGGAATCCTTTCGCGTGGGCCACCAATCCAGCTCGGCCGACTGGACCCCCGAAGGCTTGATTGGCCTCGTCCACCATGTCCGCGTGCGCCAAGTTCTCTATCAGGTCCAGCTCACCTTCAGCGACAACTCGCTCGAGATAGGTCCGCATCAACGCTTCGGGATCGAGTTCCTCAGTGCCCACAATTTCGTTCAACTGCCCGGTCCTTTCAGCTACTAACCAACCCTCGCAAGAGTAGCGCTGCTCCCGCTCGACCTCGGTGTGTTCAAGCCGGCGCGACTCTGGATCCGCAGCAATGGCCGGCGAGCGCGTAAGTTCGACAGCGTGCTGACAATTCGTAATCCAGATCTCACCATCGTAAATACCCAACCGGTAGTGCTGCTATGAGCTCGGGCCAGGGAGCACTGACCGGCGTTCGCGTTGTCGACCTGACCACGATTCTGATGGGACCAATGGCGGCTCGGATGTTGGCTGACCATGGCGCCGACGTGATCCGGGTCGATGCGCCAACAGCATCGAAGGACATAGTCGGCGGAGCCAGTGGGTTGAGCGCCATCGTGCTCGACACCCATCGCAACAAACGAAGCGTAATCCTCGACTTGAAAACCGATGAGGGTGCGGCTGCCATGGTCGATCTGATCGCCAGCGCCGATGTTCTGGTCACGAACATGCGATCTGCTGCCCTTGATCGCCTTGGTCTCTCGGCGAAGCGACTTCGGGCTATTCACCCCGCCCTCATCCATTGTGTTGCAAACGGCTACGGGGCCGATGGCCCCTACGCAGACCGGGCCGCCTATGACGACGCTATTCAAGCAATTAGCGGTCTGGCCGCGCTCCCTACCCGTATCTCGGGCGAACCCGCCTATGTGCCGTCGGTCATCGTCGATAAGACATGTGCATTGTTCGTCGTGCAAGCAGTGATGGCAGCACTGTTGCATCGGCACAACACCGATGAGGGTCAGACCATTCGGGTGCCCATGTTCGAAACCATGGTGTCGTTCCTGCTCGTCGAGCATCTGCGCGGAGCAGCATTGGTTCCGCCACAAGGGGAACTCGGCTACAAGCGCCTACTAAACCCGAATCGGAGGCCGTATCGAGCTGCCGATGGCTGGATTGCACTGCTCCCTTACAACGATGCCAACTGGCGGGACTTCTTCGCCTTGATCGGCCGGCCAGTACTCGCTGACGATCCTCGGTTCTTGACCCACGACGCTCGTATCGAGAACGCAACTGAGCTCTACCAGTTCCTTGTCGACGCGGCGCCTACTCGCACCGTCGACGAGTGGATCTCGATCTGCGCGCAGCACTCGATCCCGGCAAGCCCAGTGCTCGACATCGACGATCTCTTCGATGATCCACATCTCACCGCCGTTGATCTGATGCCGATTGTGGAACATCCTCATCTCGGTGAGTACCGCACCATCAGGCACCCTGTCAGCTACGACACGATGTCGACAGAGTTACGGCACCACGCTCCCATTCCGGGTGAACACACTGCCGAGATATTTCGTGACCTCGGATGGCCCGAGGACCGCGTCCAAGCGTTATGACTGAGGGCAGTGCTACCCGGTTCAATTTTCAATCGGTTCACAGCAACCGCCGGTGCCTATCCAACCCGATAGCGACTGTTGAACGCACCGTTTGCTACCGGGCCGCTACGACGTTCTCAAAATGGGCGATCGCCCAACAGCGTCACGCGTTCGACTCGACGACGCTGCCCGCCATGGTCAGGTACCGCATAGTGCTGGGTGCACCGGTTATCCCACTGGGCGATGCTGTTCTCTTCCCAACGGAAGCGGCATTGGACTTCAGGGATTTCTGCCTGGCGAACAAGTAAGCGTCGCAGCGGGCGAGATTCGTCGGCTGTCATGCCGTCTATGCCCAAGGTGAACTGCCGATTGATGAAGAGAATCTTATTGCCGGTCACAGGATGTGACCGAACGACCGGGTGCTTCTGATCTGGGTATTCCTCTTGCGCCTCGGCCTGTTCCTGCTCGGACATACCGCGTCCGAACGCCTTGGCATAGGAATGGATCGCGTACATCCCATCAATCTGCTCTTTGACCGCGTCATCGAGCAGGTCATAAGCCAGCTCCATATTTGCGAAGCAGGTGTCGCCCCCCCAGCCTGGAATAACGCGGCCAAAGAGAACCGACCCCAGCGGCGGTGCTTCGCGGAAGGTCACATCAGAATGCCAGGTGTCGGCTGACAGGAAGCTCTGGGGCGACGAATCCAGAACGATAATTTCAGGATGCTTCTCAACATGCTGAACGAATGGATGGACCTCGAGCTCGCCCAACGCCCGCCCGTACTCAACGTGCTGACCCTGGGTCAGATCCTGGCCGCGGAAAAATAACACTTTGTGATCGAGCCACGCTTGTTGAACCTCAGCGATGACCTCATCGTCGAAGTCACGCAAGTCAACATTGCTGACCTCGGCCCCGATTGCACCGGTCATTGGTTCGACCTTGATCCGGTTGAAGTCCCGCGCTGCAACAGCGTCAATTCTCATAGAAGCCCCCAAGCCTGTTGCCGCACCGTAGCGAAATATCAGGTGCCTGAAAAGTGGCAGCTCCATTCGACCATTACTGACTGGCCCCTCGTTTGATCTCAGACCAGCGGAACAGATCGGACAAAACTCGCGCTTACATGCCGGCTGGTTCTCAGTCGCAGGCCAGACTTTCGTACCTGGGGCCTTGCGTTAACGTATTTGCACTGCCACTCACCGCAACACTTGTCTCGGATCGAATAGCGGCGGCCCTCACAGCTGTTAGCGAGGACAGGACAGAACTTGTGACGTTGCGGTTATGGGTTAGACCAAGGCGTTTAGCTAGGTGTGCTCGAGCCCTAGAGTCCGGCAGTTCACGCTGCTAGGCGGTTCGTCATCACACAGGTCCGGTCGAGGGCGATAACCCTGAACGACGCGTTAGAGCGACTCACGCAGTGCCGCTCCGCTTGCGGCTGGTAACACGCTTCTCACTTATTAAACGACGGCTCCTCAGCCGGGACCAAGAAGGACGCCACCAAGCAATGTCATGGCCTCCTCCAACAGCGCCGGATCATTACCCATGGTCGGGGCCAACGTAATCTCATCGACACCGGAACTCTCGAACGACTCCAATTGCTGTCAACAGTCCTCAGGAGCGCCGAACACAACGAATGCAGAAACAAGTTCGCCAGTCAGGTCTAGCCGGATCGCTCCAGCAGAGGCTCCCAAGAGCGGCTTCACGACCTTCCAAAACCCACGTCGGCGCATCGATGAAGGCACATAACCCGCTTGGATCCGACCAATGACGATGTTGCGGGCTGCCTTTGCCGCTATGTCTGAGTCTTCGTGAACGCTCGTATGGAGATACAGCACCGTCGGGTAAGGGCCGTTTTCGTTCAGAATGGCCATGGCCCACTCGAGATAGGTCCGCGTAGAAAATGCGGAGGAGGCCACCCCGCCGGCGCACTCCCGTGCCAGGGCGAGCAGTTGAAGCCCCTCGGCGGCAAGCCACGGCACCGCGTCGATGTCTGCGAGGTACTGCAGGCGAGCCTCGCCCACCGTGTCGAAGCCGTCGGTCTAAATGACCTGTTCGCCGGCAAGGAGATCAGCGACAACAGCCAGCAATCACGGCTGGAGCTGATCACCGATTCCGGCATCCACCCTCTCGAAATACTTGCACAGCTTGCTCAGCACCGGATCTTGCGGCGGCGGTGGTCAAGGTCACGGCCTGCGGCATTTGTGGCAGCGACCTCCACATTTACGACGGCCACGGTTTCTCGACCGATATCGGATTCTGTGTGGGGCACGAGTCGATGGACCACGGCGGCGCTCTACCCGACGTGGTGCTCGAAGCAGTGGGCCTGGACCAGACCATCACCGCCGGCATCAAGCTTGTTCGGCCCAGCGAGAACTAACCACCCTGATGCCCCTCGTCGAGTCCGGACGACTCGACCCCTCAGTCGTTCTGAGTCACCGCATGGGCCTATCCGAAGGCGTCGAAGCCTCCGCCCTGAACGCATCGCGCAAAGACGGCGTCAACAAGGTGATCCTGGACCCAAGCCGGTAAGGCGTCACCGAGAAGTCCACAGCCCCGAAATTGTCGACGTTGGAGAACTCGGTTGTTGGCGCGGACAGGCCCTGACCCGTAGCCATACGAGCGTCCAGACTCGTGGCAGGACCCGGATCAGGCCCGCACGGCTTCGTTGTAGCCAATGGTCGTCCGGTGGAGCAGTCGTTCGTGGCCGTCGTAACCGCCCGTGGCCTTGTGCAGCACACAACGGTTGTCCCACATGACCAGCATGTCGGGTTCCCACTTGTGGGTGTAGACGAACTGCGCCTGGGTCTGCCATGCGTAGACCCGCCGCAGCAGGTCCATCGCCGGCTCGCGTTCCATGCCATCGATGCCGATGATGTAGCCGATTGTGCTGTACAACGTATCTTCGCCAGTTTCGCCGTGTGGTCGGATCAACGGATGTAGTTGGGTTCTATACGCGCTGTCGTCGGTCACGATCTTCATCGCCCGGTCGTTCTCCTTGTCCGCCTCGCCGTACACGCCATCAGGGGCATACGGCAGCTGTGCCGAGTGCACAGCGATCGCGTCTTTGATCTCGGCTCGCAGGTCAGCTGGCATCGCAGCCAACGCTGCCGCTTGATTCAAAAAATGAGTATCTCCACCAAGGGGTGGGACGATTTTAGCGAACAGACAGGTCCCATCTGGTGGAAACTCCTGGAAGCTCCAGTCAGCGTGCCAACTGTCGGCAAAGATCGGTGCTGTCTCATCGGCAGCTCGAGCAACCGCGGCAATATTCGGATGACCGTCGATCGACGTGAAGAATGGATCTACGCCAAACGGACCAAACCGAAGCGTGTACCGCTCTAGGTCGTCGTCGGTCATGGCCTGGTCCGGGAACGACAGCACGCGATGGTCGAGCCAAGCTGAGCGAATCGCTGCAACGGTCTCATCGTCTAGTGCCAACGTCAAGTCAACCCCGCGAACGGTCGCTCCACAGGCTTGCCCACTCGGTGTGATCGAAAGCGTCATCTCTCTGTTCTAGCCGGTGTGGACGACTGGGCACTTGCTGACCGCAGCACGCGCTGGCGGGACGACCCAAAGGCCGCCCCGCCAGCAGTGGTTGTTCAGCTGTCTTCCCTCCAGGCTCCAATCAGCTAGTTGGCTCCACGCAGTCCCAGAGAACAGCGACTGCAAAAGGGAACGAAAAGGCGACAGTGCCTTCCGGGCAGCAGATGCCATCGCCACGAAGCCGATCCTGTGTGCAACTCACCGGCTCGCCGAGTGCTGTGCACGGCGAGCTCGGAACCGCAATGCTCCCATCGGGACAGAAGCATTCTACGCTGCCGGCAGTGGTGCCTTCCCGGCAGCAGAAGCCATCGCCACGAAGCCGATCCTGTGTGCAGTCCGGAACTTCGCAAGCATCGCCGATTCCGTCACCATCACTATCGCCCTGGAAACCATTGGCCTGGAACGGGCAGTTGTCACAAGCATCGCCCAAGCCGTCTTGGTCAACGTCTCGCTGGTTTTCGTTCGCAATGAAGTCACAGTTGTCCTCGAAGTCACACAGAGAATCCTGGTCACTATTCGTGCAGGCCGTTGGTGGTGGAGGGCACTCACCTAAGCTCTGCACCACTGAACCATCTGGACAGACCTGCTCGGTACACCGAGCGACATTCACGAACTCGGTCTCAAGGTACCACTGGCCGTCTGTTGCCTTGTAGATGACAACGCCAAAGCTCTCCTGGGTTTCACCAGTCAGGGTGACGACCTTGAACATTGGTCCACCAGCGACAGATTTGAAGGTCACGCAGCAGCTGTACACGTTGTACGGGCCATTCTCGAAGTCATCGACGATAGCTGAACTCGCCAACGAGTCTTCTGGGCACTCCACATCTTGATCACACGCCGAACCGTTCAGGATGTTGCCAACCATGGCCCAAACTGTGCCGTAGTTGTCGGTGATGAATTCGTACCAAGTCTCACCGTCGTATTCAGTGATATCCACGAACGTACCTACCGCTGCTGGGTCAATCGTGACCCAATCGCCGGGACCTGCTTCTGCCGGGTTCACGGTGCGCACCCGTTGAGAGATGCAGCAGTCCCCGACGCGTTGCAGTTCTTGACCCAGTTTGTCGATCACATCCTGCAGGTAGTTGCACGGCAGATAGCCGCCATCACAGTCCCCGAGATCGACGAACTGCGAGACATGAATCCAGGCCACGATGCCATCGACGACAACCTGGTACCACTCGCCTTCGATCGTGACGACGATGACCGACGTTGGCTCGGTTAGTGGCGTTCCAACAATGTCTGGGTCGAAGCCTGGTCCACCGTAAAGCGTTCCTTCGGCGCAGCACTCGGCCGTGTCACCCAAATTAAGGCTGGCCAGTGCGATCGTTTCCTCGGTATCTCGCAGCAAGTCGCCCTTGTCATAGAAACCAGGGATCATCGGGTTCGGGCATTCGATCATCTCGCAGGCAGCCGACGACAGAACCTGCGTCGAGGCAAACCAGTCACCGTCAGCGGTCATATACCAGCCAGGGGCAGGTGCATGTGGTCCGCTGAACACGTCGACTTCACGTGGCCACGGGCCTGCTGTCTCGAGTCCAGTATCGATGCCCGTGAAAGCCCCGCTGATGCAGCAGTCTGCCCCGAAGGAGGATTCTGGGTAGTAGGTGCGTGGTTCTTCGACTCGAGTCAGAACTCCTTGTGGCTGTTCGTTGCTCAAGCCATGAACCAGCGACTGAGTAACTACGGGCGCAGGGCACTCGCTAACGGCGCAGTCGCCGAGGAACACAACATGGATTCCCATGAAGTAGTCACCCGTGTCGGCAACAAACCACACTTCGTTGACGCCGCCATTGTCAACATTGACAGAGCCAATCATGGTGACCTGCACAGGAAAGACGAGACCTGCAACAGGCATGCCCGTATCCGGCGCCTCGAAGAGCGCTGTCACACAACACTCGGTGATTGTAGGACTGCGTTCTGCGTCGTCGGTCACCAGCAACGCTTCGAGCGCGCCGCTCAATCGGAGGTCGGTGAGTTCTTCAAGTCGAGGAGCTTCTAGACGGTCCTTGACAGGCCATCCGTAGGTTGGACACTTCTCCTCGGTCGGTATCTTCAGTGGCCCGCAGTCATCGCCGTCGCCGAGCACAGGCAGCAGATTGGCTTCTAGGATCCAGTAGCGGGATCCGCCGACTTCGATGCGCACATAGGTGTTCATGTCGGCGCCCTGGCCGTGAGCCAGTTTGCCGACAACCCCGATAAGGGACGGTCCTTGGTGGCCGATCATTGCACCTTCGGTGGCAAACTCAGCAAAGGCTGGCGCCGTGGTGGTGTAACACTCGAAGTACGGGATGCACCTCGCGATGTCAGCGGTAAACAGATTCTCGTCAATCCAACCTGATGGGCCACCAGGGGTCGCCATGTCCACAGGCACACGGCCGTCTTGGACAGAACCAGTGATGTTCACTTCTGCGTTGTAGATATGACCAACGTGAGTGGGCCCAGTCGAGTTCTCATAGACAAACGCTCCACCGCTGCCGGGATCGGTGACACATTCGTAGATGACTTCATTGCCACAGTCCTCGTCGTCGAGGGGGGTGTAGAAGTTGCTGATCCAGCCGGAAGTGCCGCCTTCTTCGAGCAGACGCACCTCAGCGTGAGTCACAAAGTCGGTGACGAAACGGCCAGTGAATTCGACCCGCATGACCCCACCATTTGAATGGATTGCGCCACCGGCTCGAGACCACACTGGGCCCTCAGTGTTGACACACGCTGCGATACGGAAACAGTCCTCTCCGTTTTGTGCCAAGTCAGTGCTGTGCACCCACGCCGAGTTTTGCACCGATGGTGCAGCTTGCTTGAAGTGGATCAACAAGAAGTCGTTGATGATGGTCGGATTCGGTCCGCCAACTGGCTGAACTGGGCCAAAGATACCGGTGTTACCAGCTGTGGTCTGCAGTGTGCCGGTATGCCAGCCGACCTGCTTGGTGTTATCAGGCTTCTCCCAGACCGCAACAACGCCGGGCCCTGGGCACTGCCATTTGATTTGCTCAGGCGGGCAGTAATGTTTGCGTAGATTGTCTGAGCGGACCCAACCTCGCTCGTTGTCATCGGTTCCCCACTTGACCTCAACCCAGACAGCACCTCCAACGGTGGTCTCACGCCCGGTCAGAAGGACGTCGCGCACAGCGCTCTCACGTCGTTCAACGCCAGCTGGTTCGACATAGATATTTTCGAGCCACACGACACAACGTGGCGGCATGTGCTCTGGTGGCTTCGGCTTGATTGGATTGCCGCAGTAGCACCGAGTCCGAACGTCGCCATTACTGTCGACAAGTACCGCCGTGCCAGCGTCCAAGATCGCATCGATCTCATATGCAGCGCCACTATCTGGGTTGAACCCGTGGTTCAGCACGTTCGTGGGTTCGGCGAGAATCCGAACTTCCAAGCTGCGGATGTAGTCAGCGATCTCGACGAATTCGATGCCTTGGACCTTGGCCCACGCTTCACCCAAGTCCGGGTTGGCGTACAGGAACGAAATCAATCGCTCGGGGTCACACGTGTTTTCTTCGGTGCCGCCGTACAGGCCGGTCTTCACCGCCTCGTCCAACGCTGCAACGTCAAACGCCGGGACCTCGACCTCTTGGCCACGCTCGGCGCCCTCGAGTAACTGCCCAGCAACGTCGCGGATGCCTTCTTCCTGTTCCTCTTGGAATGCAACGAGCTGCACTTCGAGTGGGAAGAAAGGATCGGATCCGCGTGCATAACGCGCTTCGAAAACGGGCTCGGTAGCGACCGTCTCGGTCAAGACATAACGAGCGTCATCGGCGGCTGTGTTGGAGTCTCGGTTGGCCATAAACATGCCAGCGCCAGCAGCGAGACCAGCGATGACGACCAGGAGGACAGCGAGTATGGCGAATCGCTTGCCCTTCTTCTGGTTGTTGGATTGTGCCGGTAAAGGTCCGCCAGGTGGCTGTTGCCAGTTGGTCGTCATCGAACGCACTCCTTTGTTTGGTAGCTCCAGTATCTAGGGATTGTCGGCCGCGGTCTGTGCCCTGCTTCACACTCTGACCATGACCTATCACACCGTCCAACTGTCGCCTAGCGCACTCTCATTGTTTGAACTACGGTTCGCCGTCTAGGTTCAACCACCATGCCATTTTCTCGTCCCCTGCCGCTTGACGGAATCACCGTGCTCGATCTGGGGCAGATATACCAGGGCCCTTACGCTGGTTTTCTGCTGGCGCAGTCAGGAGCTCGAGTGATCAAGATCGAGCCACCTCAGGGCGAATCAGGCCGGGCCCAAGGACCCAACTTGCCGTTCGCAATGTTAAACGCTGGCAAGGAATGCATCACCCTCGACTTGAAGAGTCTTGAAGGCGTGGCGCAGTTGAAGAAACTCGCAAGTACCGCTGACATCGTCCTTATGAACTACGCACCCGGTGTCCCCGAGCGGCTGGGCATCGGCTACGCCGACCTCTCGGCAGTGAACCCCCGGCTGGTGTACGCACATGCATGCGGCTTCGGGGTCCGCAACTTAGATGGCTCCCCGACCGAGTCCACCATCCCTGCCATGGACCTAACGGTGCAGGCCCACAGCGGAGCGATGAGCACAACCGGTAGCGAACACGATCCGCCGCTCAAGTCTGGGACGGCGTACATCGACTTTCTGGGCGGCACTCATCTGTACGGTGCCATTACGACAGCGTTGTTCGAAGTGGAACGCACAGGCCTAGGGCGTTCGGTCGAGGTTGCCATGGCCGATGCTGCCTACTTCACCCTTGCTACCCATCTCGGTCAATGGCAGAAGACTGGCGCCACCATGCGCAACGGGAACCGCCATGCGGGTCTCGGCATGGCGCCTTACAACGTGTACGAGTGTGTGGACGGCCATCTCGCAATCATTTGTGTCACCAACCGGCATTGGCGGGCCCTGCTTGGGGTAATCGGCCGAGAGGACTTGCTCGAAGATGACCGACTCCAGGAACAGCTTGGTCGTGCCGGAAACATGGCCGAAGTCGACGCATTAGTCACGGATTGGTCGTCAAAATTCCCCAAGTTCGAGGCCGCTGCCATGCTACAAAATGCTCATGTTCCAGCTGCAGCGGTGCGCACCGTCGACGAAATCGTCCACGATGTCGACCAGATCGACCGCAAGGCCATTCAGTGGATCAACCATCCTGAATTGGGCGACATTCCACTTCACACGAGCCCGATCCGCTGGCACGACAGCGAAGTCACCGAATTGGTCGCCAACCGCCCACTCGGTGCCGACAACAGCATTCTCGACGATCTCTAGCCGGGATCAGTTGCCTTTAGAGCGACCCTTCCGCTGTGACATAGACGCCGAGCACTTCGCCTCGCTCTGGTTGCGCACCCCGAACATGACATCGCGAATCTCACCCTGACCCGGCTCGGGCCCCTGCCGCCCACGCGCCGTCACGCACGAAGAACCCAGCTGCTGCATCACCATTATAGGCACCGTCGCTGACCGCTAAAAAGCCGGCTTTGAGCTTGCAGATGACCTCAATATCGTTGCGAACCTGCAATTGTTGTTCGAAGTCCGTAGCCACCTATCCCCCCTTATCCGGCGAGTTGCCCCAAGCGATCCAGCGAGATTCCACAGCCGGCGAATACAGCTAATACTGCTGCAGCGTCATTGCTTCCGTCCGGATTTGTCAAGTCCATAGACTCGAAAATGCAGTTCGCTTCCTCTGCGTTAAAACCAGCCTCGAACAGGCCTTGAAGCGCCTGCTCACGAATGGTTCCATCGAATCCGGGGTCGTCGTCATCGCCTTCGACCGTGCCATCATCGGAGATAACGGGTGCTGGACCAGGGTCAGGACCAAAACCACATTCGGCGAAGTTGTAGGCTTCGATGTTGTAGTTGGCAAGCTCGGTTCGTCCCTCGAAGCTAGTCACGATGCCCGAGTCGAGATCGAGAAACATCCAATCGACATCTTCGAATGCGGTCGCGAAAATGGTGAATGCTTCAATGGACCGATCGAGGTCAGCCGAGATCTCGCTAGGTACCAATCGCTTGACCGCCGAGATGGCTGCTAACCACTGCCTGAACCCTCGCTCGACTTCGACCGGGTCGCTGAAATTCAGGGAGTCGAGGCTACTAACGACGTTTTCGACCGCAATAGCGCCAGTACACCAATCGTCGGCGTCGACGACCGCCTGAATCGCTTTCGCGGCACCAGGGGCCAGTTTCACCGGCGCCGAAGTTGGCTCCTCCGAGGCCGGTGAAGGCGTTGAATCATCTGCTTGAGCACCAGAGGCGGTGTCCTCAGCTTTACCCTCGTCGTCCTGAGCGGCCGACTCTGGCGCAGTTGTCGCGTTGGCTTTGTCACTGCTCGCCTCGGGACCCTCGGCCCCGAGATCGATCGTCGAGTCGGTGCTACACGCTGACGCGAACAGAGCGCCGGCTACAATCAGCAACGCAAATTTTTTCATAGGTAACCAAGTTAATGCACCCGACCAGCCTGGACTAGAGACTGCTTCACCTCTTCCCACGATTGTTCAAAATATCAGTCTCAAAAAACAATCACGCTACGAGCGACGCTGCCGGACTTCATTGCATCGAAACCTTCGTTGATCTCGTCGAGCGAAATCGTGTTCGAGACCATCTCGTCGAGCTTGAGCCGTCCGTCTATGTACATGTCAACAAAACGTGGCATGTCAGTGCGGAATTGGTTCGATCCCATGTTCGAACCGGTCAGTGTCTTTTCAGAGAGAAGGTCAGGGCCATGCACTTCAATCTTCGTGCCCACGGGGATCATGCCGATCACCGTCGCCTGGCCGCCGCTGCGCAGCATGCTGAAACATTGCTCGGCTGTGGCCTTCATGCCAACAGCCTCGAAGCTGTGGTGCACCCCGCCACGGGTGATGTCCTTGACTGCCTCGACCGCATCGATCTTGCTGGCGTTGACCACATGAGTCGCACCCATTGCCTGTGCAAGTTCAAGCTTCGATTCGACCATGTCGACCGCGATGATCTTGTTCGCTCCGGCGATTCGAGCACCTTGGATAGCGGCAAGGCCAATACCACCGGCACCAACTACACAAACCGACTCGCCGGCTGAGACCTTGGCCGTGCGGAAGACCGCACCTAGCCCGGTGGTCACGCCACAGCCGATCAAAGCAGCCTTGTCTAGCGGCATATCCTTGTCAATCTTTACAAGCGCTTGCTCGTGCACCAGCATCATCTCGGCGAACGACGACAGGTGCAAGAACTGGTTCACGGTCTCGCCTCCCCGGCTGAGACGAGGAGCCTCGCCTGGTTGACGCACGAGTTCGGTGGCCTTGTTCTCACAGAGCGACAGGTGACCGTCTGTGCACTGCGAGCAATGGCCGCAGAATGCCGACAAGCAGGTGATTACATGATCGCCTGGCTGCACGTAATGCACCATGGACCCGACCGCTTCGACCACGCCGGCCGACTCATGACCCAGCACAGCAGGGCATGGATATGGGTACTTGCCTTCCATGAAATGAAGATCGCTGTGGCACACACCGGCGGCGGATGTGCGAATCAAGACTTCGCGAGGACCAGGGTCAGCGATATCTATGTCTTCGATCTCGAGCACGCCAGGAATTGAGTTCAGTACCGCAGCCTTCATGGGCTAAGCCTTTCGTTGTCATTTTCGACAATTCTGCCACACCAAAGCCCGCGAAAGTCTTACCGGTGTTCGGCTCGACGCAGTACGAGGAACCAGGACAGCACACCGGACATGGCCACCAGGACAACAGCCATGATTCCAGCCTCGGCCACAAACGACTCTTCAAATGAACTAAAGATCCTGGTAGTGAGCGTCTGATACCCAATGGGGGCGATCAACAGACTGATCGGCAACTCTTTCATGGTCGATAACAAGACGAGACCAACGGCGGCCAGCAGGCCTGGTGCCATCAACGGCAAGTCAATGGTCTTAAAGCGTCGTAGCCGCCCTGCCCCAAGGGTGGCCCCAACATCGTGGAAGCGGTCAGGGACCGACTGCACCGCGACCAGCGTGATCCCCATCGCAAGCGAACCGAACCGGACAACGTAGGCGAAGATCAGCAGCGCCTTCGAGTCGGAAAATAGTTCACCAGCGAACCCAGAACGCAGCGTCCAGAAGCGCAAGGCAAGCGCAATGAGAATGCCAGGAAGCGCAAAACTCCCGATCACAATGGCATGTGAGAACGAACCGGAACGGCTGCGATAACGGCCAACCAACAAAGCAATAGGAAGCACCGCCGCCACAGCGGCGAGCGCAGCCAGAACACTGGACTCCAGCGTGTGGCGGGCAGCTTCGAATACCTTGCCCGCATCGACAGTGAGCGGACGCCCGTCTCGCGTGGCCCGAATGATGCCATCTCCAGCCCAGTCCAACATGGCGACCAATGGAGCCCCCACAGCCAGGAGAGCGACGAGCACTACCAGCGCCGCCGACGGCCAGCGCCATGCGCCCAGCCGGTACTGGACCAGGCGGGTAGATCGTGCCGAACCTGCGTGTGTGCTCGACCGCGTCACTGTCCGTTCGCCGATCACCACAGCGACCGCAAGCAACAGCAACAACAAGCTCAGAGCGAATGCAACCGAAGGTCGTGCGAGATAGTTCGTGTTGATCGCTCGAGTTAGCGTGTCGTAGCGCATCAGTTGCACAGCGCCAAAGTCGCTGATTGTGTAGAGAAACACCAGAAGTGTCCCAGCCAGAATGGCACTGGTGATTTGGGGAAGGACAATCCGACGAAACGTCTGCCCGGGGGTATCGCCGAGCACTCGTGCGCTTTCTTCGAGCGAACCGGCCAAGCGCTGCAGCCGGGCAGCCACTGGCAAATACACATAGGGATAGGTAAAAAGGGTCAGCACCAGCCATGCCCCAAATAGACCCCGCAGTTCGAACGTGCGCTCGATTCCGATGCTATTCAACAGGTCGTTGGCGAGCCCACCAGGATTGAGCGTTCGGATAAACGCCGCAGCGCCGATGAAAGTCGGAAACACAAGCGGGATCGGAAGCAACGTGCGCCAGAGCCGCCTAAGTGGCACATCGGTGCGGGTCGTGAGCCACGCAAGGGCAGTGCCGATGGCTGCCGATGCCGCTGATACCAGCACTGCTAACTGCAACGTGCGGCCCAGCGGCGCAAGCGTACGAGACGACCCCAGCAGCCCAATTGGATCAGCGTCAGTGCTGAGGTTGCGCCACACTACGTACAACCCAGGAAAGGCAAACGCGACCGCGAGAACGACTCCTGCGCCCCGCAGCGCCCAGGGAGCCCGGGCGCCGCTCTGTGTTGTGGCGGTCGGCACTGTCACTGGTTGGCAATACCGCTTGCTTCGATGATTTCGAGCGAGGCTTCCAGCCCGCCACCCAACGCATCAAAGTCGATCGTTGCGGTACCCGATGCGTTCAGCGGGGGAAGGATGCCGGCTGGTTGAACACCAGTAGCCAACGGGTACTCGAACGTTTCATCGGTGTAGTAACGCTGGACCGGCTCCGACAGCAAGTAGCGGATCAGCTCATGGGCTTCGCTGCTGCGGTCGGTGTTCTGGGTGATCGTTGCGGCCGTGATGATCAGCAGCGAACCAATATCGTCGCCAGCCAGGTCATGGTTGAGCGCACGATGGTCCTCGCCGATCGCAGCTGCCTCTTGATAGTTGTAATAGTGATTCACCAGGCCAAGGTCGACTTCGCCACGGCCAGCAGCATCCACGATCGATCGGTTATTTGCGTAGTACTTCGCATCGTTGGCGACCATGTCGTTCAACCACTGGGTGGCTACGTCATCGCCCTGTTGGGCACGGAACACCGTGAACCAGTCCAGGAACGAACCGTTCGTTCCAGGGATTGCGACTCGACCCCGCCATTCTGGGCCCGTCAACTCGAAGACCGATTCGGGAAGCTCGTCGGCACTG
This sequence comes from uncultured Acidimicrobiaceae bacterium, assembly GCA_905182135.1. Classification (GTDB taxonomy): domain Bacteria; phylum Actinomycetota; class Acidimicrobiia; order Acidimicrobiales; family UBA10347; genus UBA10347. Next base: position 139,238 of record CAJJAG010000004.1, read on the forward strand.
ACTGCGTCGATGTTGTAAACCGCCACCCGCTTACGGCCAGAAAAACCCACCCAATGACCGTCGTCGGAACGGTGCTGGTTCTCCACGAGAGACAGCACGTCGGCTTGGAGTTCACCAAGCAGGTCGCGCTGGTTCAGGAACCCGATCGGACCTGGGCTGTTGCTTAGGAAGACGTCGGCGTCGGTGCGGTCGCCTTCTTCGACCAAGGTGAGCGCCAGGTTGGTGGCGCTGTCGTATCGCACCGCCGTCTCAATACCTGTTTCGCACTGGAAGGCGCTGAGCACCGGATCCATCAGGTTTTCGCTTCGGCCTGAGTAGATCGTTACCTGGCGGCCGTCGAGTTCGACGCAGTCACCACCGTAGATATCGCCCGCAACGCCATCCAGCGATTCAGGGATATTCGAGCCGCCGCAGGCAGCGGCAAAAGCGACTAGTACCAAGGTGGCTGCGAGAAGTCGCAGCGACGGGAGGGGGTGTCTCATGAGGAGGCACGATAACGAGCTTCTCTCAAAAAGTAAAGGGTGCCTAACAAAAATATTCAGACATCCGAACTACGACACCCAGCGCACCCGACATCGTTACGGTAAGCTTGGCTTATGAGTTACGACTCGACGGAACATCATCCAGCATTCGAGGAGTACACCGAGACCATCTACGAGCTCGCCGAAGACGGCATAACTGTCATCCAGGCTCGCATTGCGGAACGTCTCGACGTATCTCGACCTGCAGTCTCTGAGATGGTCAGGCGCATGGATGCAGAGGGACTCGTCGTAGTCGACAACAAAGGCCAGATCCTGCTCACCGACTCGGGCGAGTCGCTCGCAACAACCATCGTCCGGCGCCACCGACTCGCCGAACGTTTCCTGACCGACGTCCTTGATCTGGACTGGACAACGGCCCATCACGAGGCTGGGCGCTGGGAACATGTCATCTCCCCCATTGTCGAAACCGCAATGCTGCGTGTGCTTGAGGACCCGACCACGTGCCCCCACGGAAACCCGATTCCTGGCAGCAACTACACCGAACCGGCGAATGCAGTAGTTCTCGCCAAGGTCGAAGCCGGCAACGACTTCACCGTCATCCGCATTCCTGAAGAACTCGAATTCGAGCCCGGGCAACTTGAGTTTCTCGAAAGCTCTGGACTGATGCCTGGCCGCCTCGGAACCATGCTGTCTATCGCCCCCGACGGCACCGCCACTGTTCAGGTCGATGGCACACCCGTCGGACTCGGCTCAGCAACCACAAGTCGCATTGTGGTGACAACACCATCATGACCTTCATGGTCGACGCCCCATCGGTGACGGTTAGCGGGGTTCACCACGCATACGAAACAGCGCCCGTACTCCACGATGTCAGCGTTGACATCGCTCCTGGCCAGTCGCTGGCCTTGCTTGGACCAAGCGGCTGCGGCAAAACCACGCTGCTGCGATTGATCGCTGGCCTCGAACACCCGCTGCATGGCAGCGTCATGATCGGCGACACCTGTGTAGCAGGCAACGGCCAATGGGTTCCACCTGAGCGGCGACGTGTCGGCATGGTCTTTCAGGACTGGGCGCTATTCCCTCACCTGGATGTCGAAACCAACGTGGCCTATGGGCTCCGACGGTCCGACCGTAAAAGTAATCGAGTGAGCGAAGCGCTCGAGCTTGTTGGTCTTAATGACTTGGGCGGTCGCATGCCCGAGACACTCTCTGGAGGCCAGCAACAACGAGTTGCACTGGCCAGGGCATTAGCGCCCCAACCCGCAGTCCTGCTTCTCGACGAACCGTTCTCCAACCTGGATACAGCGCTTCGCATCGAGGTTCGCACTGATGTGCACCGCCTCCTACATGAGTTGGGAATCACGGCTGTCTTCGTGACCCACGATCAGGAAGAAGCCTTCGTGCTTGGCGATCAAGTCGCTGTCATGCGCGATGGGCGGATCGTCCAAGTTGACACGCCACAGGGCCTCTACACCGAACCCGCCGATCGGGCTGTGGCCGAATTTGTTGGGGCTGGATCACTGATTCGGTCAACAGCCGCTAATGGAAAAGCAGAATCTCCGTGTGGTCCGATCAACGTCAGGATCGAGCAAGGTCCTATCGACATACTCTTTCGACCGGAACAACTCACCTTGCTCAACCACGGCGATCTCACTGTCGACCTGGTCGAGTATTACGGCCATGACGTAATGGTTTTCGTTCGTACCCAACCAGGTGACGACGGTGCCAGCAACCTGCTTCGGGTGCGCTGCGACCCCAACGCCAATGTGCGCCGGGGCGACAAGGTCGGGCTGTCCTTCACCGGCGAGACAGCGGTGGCGTTTCCCGCGTAAATCGCATCCGTTTTTCAGAGACTTTGACATCACAACTACGCTGTCGTTGTTGGGAAGGTTGCATGATGAACGAAGAAACGTTGCGACAAGAGGCCGCTGAGTGGTTGTCAAAAAACTGGTCAGGGGAACGTTCCGATGCCTTCATCGAGAAGGTCGTCGACGCTAACCTTGCCGCCCCAAGTTGGCCCGTCGAATGGTTCGGCCGAGGTGTCTCGCCTGATGCCGGCCAAGTCGTCGCCCAGGAGTTCGCAAAAGTTGGAGCGCCAGGCGCAGGCCAAGACATCACGAACTTGTGGGCCAACACCGTGCTCGCGTTCGGGTCCGACGCACTGCGTGCCGAACAGATTCGAGACCTGATGCTGGGCCGGACCAACATGTGTCTGCTGTACTCAGAGCCAGGAGCCGGGTCCGATCTTGCTGGCATACAAACGAAGGCCGAACGTGATGGCGACGAGTGGGTCATCAACGGCCAAAAGGTCTGGACGTCGGGCGGCCGCAACGCCGACTTCGCCTTCCTCATTGCTCGCACTGATTGGGACGTACCCAAGCACCGAGGCATTAGCTTCTTCTTCTTGCCCATGAAGCAACCCGGCGTCGAGGTTCGAGCGCTTCGACAAGCTACCGGTGATTCACGTTTCAATGAGGTATTTCTGACTGACGCCCGCGTCAGCCAAGCAAATATGCTTGGCGACTTCGGCCAGGGCTGGTCGGTACTGCAAACAGCACTCGCCTATGAACGGGCGGTCATGGGCGAGTCAACTCGGCGGCGTAAACAAACAGACACTCAAAAAGCCACCAATGATGCGATGCGGTCGTCTGATGATGAGGCAAGCGCTCCCATCCCTGACCTGTCACTCGTGGATCTGGCCCAAGAGACAGGGCGCAACGCCGATCCCGTGATCCGACAGCAACTCATGGCCTTACACAGCTTGGTGCAGGTAAATAAGTGGAATGGACAACGAGCCAAGGCGGAGCTTGAACAGGGCACCTCCTCCTCGATCGTCTCGCTTGGCAAGCTCGCTATGTCGCGTATTTTGCATACGGCTGGCTCGTTGCAGGCCGAGTTACTCGGAGCCGAAGCCATGATTGGCGGCAACGACTCCCCTCGTTCAGCCGATGCTACCTATGCCATGTTGAATGCCTTTTTCACCTCGATTGGTGGCGGCACAGATCAGATCCAACGCAACATCATCGGCGAGCGGGTTCTCGGCCTGCCCCGCGAACCCGAGGTCGATAAGGGTTTACCCTTCCGCCAGGTGCGCAAAGCCTCGGTTGTCGAACGGTGAGTGATCCAGTCTGTTTCCATCTCGGGGTTAACGCGAAATAAAGCGACACCGATTACGCACGATTGCAGCTACTGGCGTCGTTAGCTGAGTGCAGCACGTGGCCGTGGCCGTGGCCGTGGCCGTGGCCGTGGAACAGACTGACATCGCCCGGTTCGTAGTCCCAGCTAATGATGTCGAAAGAGTCTCGGTTCGGGTCGTAGCCGGGCTTTGTGGCACTCGACCAACAATTTCAACGATGGGCGATTCGCCGATGAGCCGAAGCTGGTCCAGCGACTTCGCTGCGGGGAGTTAATCGACCCGTATTGTTCCATCGACCAGTTCAGCAGCCATCACGTAGTGTTCGGCAATCGCTGCGTCTAGACCGGCGGCGGCCAACCACACCCATTCGCCAGGCAGTAGCTGCTTGATAAGCACGGCCCCGTCTCGATGGAAGGTGGTGACTTCCTCGTCTGCGATCTAGCGGAGAGCGGCTGCGGGTATAGCTCAAAGTTTAAAGGTCACTCACTGGAGGCAACAAACTGCTGCAGCTTGAGGGCTGCAGGGATCGCCACCTCGGTCATGCGGTCAAGTAAGCGAGCCATGTCACCGCCAGTTTTCGAGGCATTACCACGAAGGTCGCTGAACGGATCGAGCCGTGCGGCTGACAGCCATGTTGCAAGATCTTCGTCTTGGCTCCACCGGGCAGCGTTCATGCCATTGGCGAGGGCGACGCGCAGCCAGTCGATATCGGTGTTGGGGTGAGGCACTACTGTGGCTAACTCGTTCTGCAGGTCTTCGTCGTCGTAGGCCGCTTCGACATGGCCAATAAACGCCGCGCTAAATACCTGTTGGGAGGTACGCACTGCTTGCAAGGTGATGCGGTCACTGTCGAACACCGGAAGAACCGGACGTCGCTCCTGGCCATCGGCGGTGCAATCGATATGCACCGTGCCTGGCGAAGTTGCAATACTCCCGTGCTCCATAACGACCTCAGCTCGACCAATGCGCCTGACGCGTCCCATCCGGATCACCGAGGTGATCGATCGAAGCGCTTCGATCTCTGCCTCCGTGACGGTTGCACACCGGTACATGGTCGGTCGCACATTGGGGTCTTACCATCGCCCACCACCACGTGATGTTCGGCGGGTAGAACACCAGGATGTGCCAGGTCGTTGGGCGGAATACAGATCATGCCTTCAGCCACTGTGAAGTCAGGCGGCCTCATCGAGGGCACCGTCACGTTCATGTAGGTCGCATCAACAATCGTCGTGGCAGCCACCGTTGTTTCAGCGCCGGTGACCAACGAACGGATGGTGTCGTTGCCCTCATACTCGCTCATCGAAAAATATTGCACCCGCCCGCTAGGCAAGAAGTCCTGCTGCATGATCTGATCGAAGGAGGTGACGACCTCGGTGCCCGAAGCCAACTCGTTCAGGCCAGCGTTGAAGCCGACAGAGTCCTTGCGACCCGATCCGAGTTCGCGAGAGTAAACCCCATAGAACGCAGACGGCTGGTGCAGGCGTACATGCGGGTACGAGGTATTCCAGTGTCCACCGGGTCGACTTCGTCGGTCAACTATTGCCATAGTTGCGTCGGTTTCGGTCGGTAGCGCATCGACAAAGGCCATACCCATTGCGCCGGCACCGACTGCCAGGTAATCCACCGTCATGTTGTTCGTCATCGAGTCTCCACGTCATTACCGTTGCGGTTCCAGCTTATTAATCTGTGCTGTGCTGTGTCCACGTGCGTCATAGACCCGCGAACGACAGACATCTCATTCAGAAGAGTTACCTTGCGCTGTTAGGCCAGCCGTCTGTAATCCGCACTTGGTCACAACCGGCCAACAGCTTGCGCTCAACAACAGAGCGAACTGAACAGCGTGTACATACTCGTACCCAACTTTCGTGGCGAATTTCTTGGCTCTATCGCAGAAACGACTATCTGTGTTCTGGCCTTTGACGCTCGTTAGTTGGCGATTATCAGTCCCGTTTTGCGGCTGGCCCCACAGTAGTTTTATCAGGGTGGTGGTCTTGGGGCTGCGGCAGCTGAATCTGGAACATGGCATTAATCTCATGACGAACCGGGCGACCCTGTAGATCGAACATCTCGTTGCAACCCGTCTGTAGGTCCGAACGACTCGTTCACGGATGAGAAAAGTCGATGCTTTCTGCGGGGAGGAGGAGATGCCGGCCCTGCGAGCAGTCACAATCAATAGAAGATGGTGATGAGGGAACAGCACGGTGTCGTCATCTAGTGAACTGGTATGGGCAAGAAACGTATTGGAGGCCTGCTCGCATGCAGGCGCCTCGCTTGGCCATTTCGACCACATCGGCATACAGCCGCTATCTCGTCGTGGCGACGACCCCCGATCGGGCCGTAACCCGACTCGGCTCACGACGCCGATAGCCACTCAATCGATCGAGCCTCGTCTTTATCCTGTGGTGTCCGCCGATATCCAAGCGCCACATGTGGCGGCCCGTGCAGGTTGCCAATATCGAACAGGAACCAGTCGGCACCTGGGGATGCGGTCTACAAGCGTCTAGAACTACAAGCCTCTAGAAAACAGGGAAGACCTGCGTCGAGCAACGTTCGGAACGGGCAAGCGCATGGATGACTGACCAATCTCCGTTTTGCTGACGGGCGATGCCCATCACGATGTCAATGATCTCAGCAGTGATATCTGGTGACAACGCCGGCGTCGGCATTCCAACACTGTGCGCAAGGTCATCGATGTGCATGCCGATCTCTATCATGCGGGTTCGACAGAAGTCGTCCAATGTCAGCATGCGATCGCCCAGAGCCCCGACGAGACGATCCGCCGACTCGTTCGGCAATCGTTCGGCGAGAAGATCGGCCACTTCTGCAGCCCGATTAGCAACCTGGCCATGGCCTGCGGACGCTTCGTCGGCGGAGACCTCCTTGATCCGATCATGGATCGGCGAATCAACAGCCGCATGGAAGTAGGTGACCTTCGTTAGCAGTTCGCTATCGGGCTTCGTCTCGACGTCGGTCCGGTCGAGGTAGGCCAGGGTCGCGCCGGCCGCTCGGACCAGGTGCGCTGCCAGCGCACCCACCGTCATACCAGCCAATGCGCTCGGCCCGCCCCACTGATCACGCACCTGCGGAGAGTTCACCAATGTTGCGGCCACAGCCGACGAATCAATAACCATGCGTCGAACACGAACAGAATCCATGACCCGGGTTTACACCACCACCCGCACGAACCGGTAAAACTCTCCTATGACCTTTTCCACGCCGCTCGAACGTGACGGCGAGACCAAGACCGGGCCGCTGCGAGCACCAGTGCAAATGCTGGCCGAGCAAAGCTACGACGATCACCTGAGCGTGCACGATGCAGCGACCGCCGGGTCCCTGGGCCTGAGCGGTGCTCCCATCGAGGGGCCCACTCATTTCTCGCAGTTTGACCCGATCGCTGTCGAATTATGGGGCCAACAATGGTTCGAAACCGGTTGCATAAGCAGCCACTTCTCGACCATGGTCGTCGAGGGCCAGCAAGTCCAGGCCCACGCAACCAGAACAACAGCAACGTCTGCGTCGATCAGCGCTGTGCGAGACGACAATGCAAGAGTGTTGACTGGAACTATCTCGATCGCTCCCCACCCCCAAACAGCACTCGAAGAACGCCTCGCGAGACGACGAGATCCGGGCGATTTGTTCATCGTCGACCAGCTGACCGAAGGCATGGTCAGCTCAGCCCCCAGCGAGACAATGATGGACCTAGCGACCAGCAACGGAGCGTTGTACCCCTTCTCGCTACAACGCAAGCTCGATGGCATCACCGAACGCAGCAGTTGGTACGACAGCAATGACAATCCCTGGGGCCGACCAATCGTGCCCATGGAGATGCTCAGCGTCCTGGCAAACAAGGTCGGCGAGAGGTGGCCAATTCGTCAACCCTCACTCGGATTGTTCCTCGATCTCGAGGTCCGCCTGGAAGGAACGCCCGTATTCGTCGACGAGACCTACATCGTCGAACGAGAGGTCGTAGGCCTGTCAGCGAGCCGCCGAGTCGAGTCCTATTGGACACGAAGCACACTGACCGAAAAGGCCAGCGGGCGCCATGCAGCGACCATCCTCTTGCACTCAGGTGTCTTCAAAGACAGTTACCCAAGCTACCCAGCGGACAAACTCGCATGAAGCCCCTCGACGACATCACCGTGATCGAGGTCGACAACTGGATGGCAGCGCCTTCGTGCGGCGCCATCCTGGCCGATATGGGCGCCACCGTCATCAAGGTCGAACCGCTCGCCGGTGACCCCATGCGCAGTATGCAGCGACCTGCCAAGCTCCCCGACAAACTCAAGTCGTATGACTTTCAATTCGACGTAGACAACCGTGGCAAGAAGTCCGTGGCGATCGACATCAGCAACAAAGACGGCGCAGCGGTCCTGCACCGGTTGGTGGCCGATGCCGATGTCTTCTTGTGCAATCTGTTGGTCGAACGACAGGAACGGTTCGACATGGACCCGGCAACCCTTCTGGGTCTGAACCCTCGACTCGTGCATGCAACGTTCACGGGTTACGGCACGACAGGCCCCGAAGCCTGGCGCCCGGGCTACGACGTCACCGCGTTCTTTGGCCGTTCGGGCCTCTACGACGCTATGCGCGAGGGCGAAGATGGCGATGTCCCCATGGCGCGCCCTGCACAAGGAGACCACACCGCTGGCTTGGCGCTCTACGGCGCCATCGTCTCGGCTCTGCGGTTGGTCGAACGTAGCGGCGAAGGCCAGGTCGTCGAATCGTCGCTCTACGAGACAGCGGTGTGGACACAGGCCACTGACTACAGCGTGACCGCAGTAGACAAAGCGCCATTGCGACAACGAGGTCGACGCAACCAAATAATCGCCACCGCAAATCGATATCCCTGTGGTGATGGCAAATGGGTTGTCTTCAATATGCCGAACGACTCGGCATGGCCACACTTCGCTCGCACGATCGGATGCGAGAGCGCTCTCGACGACGAGCGTTTCGTGGACCTGCGCAGCCGTTTCAAGAACATGCCAGCGCTCGTCGACATCGTCGATCAGGCTTTGGCTGCTCGTTCGCGTGACGAGTGGGGTCCTATCTTCGACAACGCGAAGTTGATCTGGGGACCAGTGCTGGCGCTACATGAGGTCGTTGTCGACCCGCAGGCGATTGCATTAGGACTATTTCCGACCATTACCAGCCCTGAAATCGGCGACTACAGAACAGTTGCCAATCCAATGAAGTTCCGCACTGCAGACGTCGGGCCGCAGGGCCCGCATCCCAAAATCGGCGAGCACACACGGTCGATCCTGGGAGAAGCTGGCCTCTCAGCCACCGAGATCGACGGCCTGATCGGCAACGGAATCGTTGGTGAGCTCGTTCCTGAGGCCTGATCGCAGGGCGGTGATCGCTCTCCCGCTAATTACGCGACTGGCCATGCCATGTCGACATCTGCGCGGTTTGACGTCGTGGCCGGCCAATTCGGTCAGACGGCCGCCGCCACGTACCTGCACCCCTAGGTCCGATGCTGCCCGGACCAGGTGGATCAGGCTATTCGTGGCACGCTTCACGAGCTTTACGAAGGGTTCGCCACCAACGAATCCGACTGGAACGAGGCCACGAGTACCTCGGCCGTAAGTCGGTGCAGCACTCATGAGCGCTGACGTCGAGAAGTGCCCATAGCCAAAGAATTTCGCCGCTTCGGGAACCCACACATCAATTCGGTCGTCTTACTCCTCAAGCCCACTCGCAGGAAGTAATCCCATGACAGAGCAGCCGCGTCAATCTCGATCATTGCCACTCCGCCACGTCTCACGCCGCACGCTTGCTGCGGTCCTGCTGCTCTTCACCCTGCTTGCGGGTGCCTGCAGCAACGGCGTCGAGAACACCGATGTCGCGTATGCGAGCACAGAGGACATGGCGTTCGACACCGCTGGCCCGGGCGCGAGCAACGAATCCACCTTCGGCGAGACCGAGGATTTCGAAGCCGCTGAGGCCGACAAAGCCCACATCGATGATCGTCCGTCTCGTCTCAGCACTACTGGTTCAGCTGGCGCCGAAGTTAGCGCCCAGCTCCCCGACCTAGGCCGAGACATCATCTTCACAGCGACACTCGAAATTTCCGCGACCAATGTCTCCGAGGCGACCCGCCAGGCGATCCGCTCAATCGAAGGACGAGGTGGCTTTCTCTTCGCACAAGAGACCCGTGGTGGCGCAGGGGGAACCAGCGTCCTGACATTCAAGGTGCTACCTGAACACTTCCAGGCAGCGCTCAACGACCTAGGTTCTGTGGGCGAGGTCCGGTCACAGTCCATCTCAGCCGAAGACGTCAGCGCTGTCGTTGTTGATTTACAGAGCCGCATTAACACCGCTGAAGCCAGCGTCAAGCGACTGCGAAACCTACTCGACGACGCCAGCGAGCTCGCAACCATAGCGACACTCGAGAACCAGCTCCTGCAACGGGAGACCAGCTTGGAACAGCTACGGGGCCAGTTGCGCACTGTCCGAAACCAGGTAGACCTGGCCACCGTCACGGTATACGTCACGGAGCTGCTGAACCGTCCGGGGCTTGCCCTTGAAGCAATGGCCTACGAGGGACACGACGGTGGATTTGGCTGCTTCGACGCAGCTGGCGTCCGATCGCTGGAGTCAGGCGACCCAGTCACCATTTGTTACCGGGTGACGAACACCGGCGACACACCACTTGTCGACGTCACGCTCGACGACGCTGCGCTGGGTGCAACGATCGGCTCAATCGTTCTGGTCGATGGGTCTGTCACACAGATCCATCCTGGGGAATCGGTGCTGCTCGCCCACGAGACCGAGTTGAGCGAGGCCGTTCGGGTCCGCACTTCGGTCGCTGCAACCGGACTTGATGTCGATGGCAACGAGATCTCCAAGGAGGTGCAGGCCACGGCAGCGATAATGCGCTTCGACATCATTAACGAAAACGATGGCATCCCATCCTTTGGCGAAGTCCTCAGGAGTAGCTGGAAAACCTTGGCAACTGCCGCAATTGTGATCGCACTCATCGCTGTGGCGATCGCTCCGTTTGCGGTAGTTCTCCTCATTATCGGACTGCCCCTTTGGATGGCCGTTAAGCGTCAGCGCAGCGCACGAGCCGCAGATCGCCCGCCACGACCGGCACCGCCTGCTCCGCCGGCAAAAGGTCTAGCTGACACCGACACCACCGATACCACCGAAGACACCGCTGGGACCGCCTAAGCCGCTCTTGTCAGGCGGGCAGCAGTTCGGTTCGGCTCCATACACAAGTTGGAACTCGTCATAGGAAGGAGCGACGAGTTCCTTCTTTGTGTTTTGCTTGACCTCAACCAACAAACCCACTACCTTGTGAACCAAGCTACCTTGCATCACCAAGTACCTTGCATCACCAAGTACCTTGGTTCGCCGAGTACCCATGACTGCAGGACATCCATTCGTACGACACGCCGCCAAACGGAGAATCCGTGGAACACAGTTCGCAACTGCTGAAAGGAGTTCTCGATATGTGCTTGCTGGCCCTGATAGCCGAAGAATCCAGCTACGGCTATGAGATGGCAAGCAAGTTGCAAGCCCGAGGACTCGAGCTCGTCAGCGAAGGCAGCATCTACCCCCTGCTGTCGCGGCTACAGAAACGGGGCTATATCGACAGCTACCTCGTCGAGTCACCAGGCGGGCCGCCTCGCAAGTACTACCGGATCGAACCGAGCGGAACCGAACGGCTCCGACACTGGGCTGGCGAGTGGAGTCAAGTCTCCGACGGCGTCGGCGAGGTCCTTAAGGGAGGTCACCATGTTTGATATCAGCACCATCCTGAATGGCTGTGAGTTGGTATGGCGACAGCAGAGCGTTGGTTCTACAGCAATCACCGACATGCGTAACGAACTCGAGTCGCATCTGATTGACGCCCAGTCCGCTGGCAAGTCCCTCGAATCTGTCGTCGGTTCGAACATCGAACGCTTCGCACGGTCGTGGACCGGAGGCCAAGAGGCCCGTATAATTCCTGCGTCGGTCTCCACCGTGCAATCCGAACGCAAAGCCCAGGCGGACGCAACCCGCATCCGGCTCTACATCGCGATCGCAGCGGTCATTGGCATCACGCTTCTTGGCCTGCTGCTGGGGCCGAAGAGCAGCTATTCCGGGCTCGAGTCGTGGCAGTGGGTGTTCGTTCTCTCAACCTTCACATTACTTATCGGCGAGATGCTCACCGGCGGATTCTTCGTCTTGCCATTCTCGGTTGGCGCAGCGTCGGCCAGCGCCCTGTCCTTCGCCGAGGTTGAGCCACCGGTGTTGATCCTGGTATTCATTGTCGTGTCAGCGCTGTCGTTGTGGGGACTGCGCGAGTTTGCATCGAAAGACGACGATGCCATCGTCCCAGTCGGCGCTAATCGGTATGTCGATCAGACAGCTGTTGTCACTGAAACGATTCAGGGCGTCGGCACGATCGGTCGTGTGCGACTCGGGACCGAGAGCTGGGTTGCAATCACCGATGGCGACCAGTTCATTGCCGAGGGAGCGGTTGTACGGGTGAGCGAAGTTCGCGGTACCCGCATGGTCGTGAGCACCGCATGAGCAAGCAACACCCGCATACCGACCAACAGATCAGAACGTGCTGCGTGCCAACGCAATTTGCGCCGCACAGCAAGCAAATTACATAACATAGGAGAAGAAGTAATGGATCCAGTCGCAGGGTTTTTCCTGCTGGTCATCGTTTTGCTCGTGGTATTTGCTGCCCGAGGCATTCGGATGGTCCAACAGGCAGAGCAGGGCTTAGTCGAGCAATTTGGCCGCTATCAGAAGACGGTTGGCCCCGGTCTTCGTTTCATCGTGCCGTTCATTCAGAACTTGCAGCGTGTCGACATGCGTGAGCAGGTTGTTGACGTTCCCCCGCAAGAGGTCATCACTCGTGACAATGTGGGCGTAACCGTTGATGCCGTGGTCTACTACCAGGCCACCGACCCGGTGAAGCTTAAGTACAACGTCGCCAACTTCATTCTCGCGGCGACCAAGCTTGCACAAACCAACCTTCGTAACGTGATTGGAGACATGGACCTTGATGATGCGTTGACGTCACGCGACACGATCAATACTGAACTGCGTAACATCCTCGATGTGGCAACCGACGTGTGGGGAACGCGAGTGGTTCGCGTTGAGATACAGCGCATCGATCCCCCGGCAGATGTCACCGACGCCATGCACCGCCAGATGAAGGCAGAGCGTGATCGTCGTGCACAAATCACCGAGGCTGAAGGAACAAAGAGCGCAGCGATTCTGAAGGCGGAGGGCGTGCGCGAGTCGCAAGTCCTTGAAGCTAACGGTCGGGCCGAAGCCATCAGGCAGTTGGCTGAAGCCGAGGCATTCCAGCTAGTGACCTTGGCGGAGGGCGAAGCCCAGAGCATCGAGCGTGTGTTCCGTGCCATCCACGACGGCAACCCAACACCTGACCTGCTCGCCATCAAGTACCTAGAAACGTTGGGCACGGTCGCAAACGGCCAGGCCACAAAGATCTTCATGCCGCTGGAAACCAGTGGTGCCCTTGCATCACTCGGAGCGCTCGGCGAAGTCTTCAACACTGCCACGGCCGAGGGCAAGTAGTCGATCCAAAGACCAAGTAGTCGAACCCAAGACATCGACATATGCCCCGCTCTCTCAGGTTTCGTACCTGGATTTGCGGGGCATTCTTGCGTCTAAACTAGAGCGTTTCTGGCGCGTACCAGTCGAGCCATGCACCATGCGGATGACTTAATCCCAGCACCGTGCTGACCTCTGGCATTCCTCCACCCATTTCGACCCGGCCAACCAGTGAGTCGATAACTTCGCGTTCGATTGGTTGACCGAGTTCGGCGACCACACCTCGGCCTTCCAGGCTGTACCAGCGAACTCGTCGCCCACTCTCGCGAACTAGTTTCAGCACTGCCTTTTGGGTCGCTTCGGGCAGGTAGCACCATACCCATGTGGTGGTAATGACTAGAGCGGTATCGGCCGGGGCTTCAGCGAGTGCTTGGGCTACCCCGTCTACTGCATCCGCTCCGATAATTCGTTGAGGATGCGCTTGAGCAATCGTTATCGCTGCGGCCATGCGAGCATGGCGTTCGGGCTGACTTGGCCACAGACACGCTTGCAGCCAGCGGGCCTGGCTTGGGTCGGCGACCTGAACTGGCGAGCGGTCCACCCCCACCCTCCACGCGATGTCAGCATGGGTGGAAGGAATCGTTGGTGCGCCGTTTCGTAATTCACACCGCAAGGTGAGCGCAGCGTTTGCGGGACCAGTAGCGATGGAGCGCTCCCCCGTCGTGTACTCGATGCGGAACCGATCAATGTTCAGGTTGAGCCCGCCGCTTGCCCCTAGATCGATCCAAGACAGCGGCTCTTGTGATCGCTGGTACGCGTCGTTAAGCATCAGTGCAACTACCGCAGACCGGCCGACCTCGTTCGTCTGGGTCCGTTCATTCTGCATCAGCTCATCGATTGCAGATCGGTTAGTTAACACAGCGTCGGCGAAGACCGGCGCTACAGGCAGTGAGGACGTGCCGTCGTAGACGTGACGTAGCGGATGATCCAGCCCACCCAGCAATAGGTAATGCACAGCAGCAAAAAGCAGATTCGGTTGCTGAGCGTCCGGATCATGGCCAGCAATCAACTCCACGAGTTCCGGGTGATCGCCCAGATTCTCACAAACCTCGGCATAGGCCGGTTCGTCGTCGGCAAACGACGACGCTCCATAACTGCGATAGAAGTCAATCAGGTCGCCAAAGTCGGGCACCACTCGAAGGTACCCGATTGAGGCAGACTGTGATGGTGGCCCTGTTCCTGAAACTCCTCCGAATCTCGTGTTCATCATGAGCAATGGCCAAGGAGGTCATGTCATCTCCACAGGTGGCAGCCGTAACAGCCAACCGTTACACCCTGACTTACCCGTCGGTCAGAGAATGCTTCTCGACGCAGCCTCGTACACCAACTCAATTCGTCCCTCCAACCGTGCCAAGACCCTGACCAACCCCTTCAACGTTGTCAATCGCGTAACGGCTCTAAACGCGCAACTTGACAACACGTTGTGGCATTGCCCTAGCGAGCTTCGATTACGTGGCTGACAGACACCGGTTAGTGACAAATATCGTCTCGGTCCAGTTGATGGTGCACCACTTGCAGGATTGCGCCATAGACGAGGAGCGCCGCGGCGAGACGATTGCGACAAACCCAGCACGCTCGAAGGTGGCGACCTCGGAGTCGAACGAAGTGGAATCGAACGAAGTGGAATCGAACGAGGCGGAGTCGAACGAGGCGGAGTCGAACGAGGCCAGCAACACAGCAGCAGACCCGGCCTACCATCGAGCAACCCAAGCCCTGCTCGATGAACTCAAGCCGCTCCTGCACCAGCCCGGCGATAACCCGCTTCCGGATGCCCATGGCTGAAGTAACCCAGCCCGTGAAACTCGACAAGCGTTATGCGGCGATTCTGCAATCCACTAAGAAGGACTTCGTCTCGGTGACAGGAGCCGACACTTATCTGGTGCAACACGGCGCTGCTCGGATCTCGACGATTGGATGGCCGGGTTGGCCTACCCGGTTGCGCACTGTTGAGCCGGTCATCGAGACGTTCGTCGCCGGACCCGAACACGTCACCGCAACAAGCAGCAACGATCCGTTCGTCGGAGCATGGGCGCCGTTAGCAGCTTGGCTGAACAATACGGTCCGAACAGCCTTGGAAGAGGTTGGGGTTCTGTTGGCTGGCGTCGCGTACGTAACGGCCTCGCTGACCCCCAGCGGCATGCTCGAGGGCGTAGCGCACCTCGACGATGATCAGTTCGTGCCCAGCGAATCGGTCTCCATGGTCGCAATAATTGGTGAGTTAGCCGGTCCACGCATGGCGACGAAACCCATCGGGCATCCTCCACTGCGACAGATGGCATCGCTGGCCTTTGCCTCCGAGACGCTCGATGCCTTTGCTAGTGACACGATGGACCATTGCGCCTCTGACGCCGACGAACTCGTGGTGTTCCCCCAATTCGGCCAACTTCATGTGGGACCGGCGGCTCATCATGTCGCGCAGCTGGCGCCGCTTCGACAGCTCCTCGTCATGCGCTCCGCCGTAATCCTGCCCTAGTCATTGCGCCGCTGTCTCTGCGTCGCCCCCGATCACGGGTAGTCCGGCTTTCGAGCAGCACTCCGTCGATAACACTGACTCGCTTTACGTTGACAACGTGGAAATGCGGCCGGCTGTGACTCAGGCCAAAGAAACTTTCGCCCGACGCTGACGCAACCAAGTGTCACGGTCAAATATCTGCATGTGGCCGCTGATCAGCTAGAAGATCGTTTTGTTCAAATTCAAGACACTGCCACATTCGCGTTCTGAACGTTCGACGTTGGAAGAGCAGGAAGCCCCCATGAAATGACGAAGGCCACGATCAGAAAGACAGCTGTACCGATAAGCGCGGCTGGGAACCCTCCGACCAGGAACAGAAATCCCGAAAGCAACGTCCCGACCAACCTGCCCCCAGCATTTGCCGAGTAATAAAAGCCCACATCAAGCGCTGTCTCGTCGTCGCTCGTCGAGTACGCCAAGATCAGATACGAATGCACCGATGAGGTGAGCGCGAACATGATGCCGAAGCCGACCAGCCCGACAACAGTGATCACCGCTTTGAGTTCATCCATCACTACCGATACAGCGATAAGTATCGCTGTGGCGGCCATCGGCAGCAAGAGTCCGAAGGCGCCAAGCGGCGTGCCACGCAACGCTGATAGGACGCGCGGTGCTAGCGATTGAACGATGCCGTATCCGATCACCCAGCAGGCCAAAAAGGCTCCGATCGCTTCATAAGTCCACGCCAATGCTTCATCGAGAAACACTGGCAGGGCTACAACAAACCAGATATCCCGGGACCCAAACAAGAAGAATCGGGCGGCCGCCAGCCGTTGAATCGCCGGTGACTTATTCAGCACGGCGCCTAACTCGGTCTTCTGTTTCGAGCGCCCGACATTTTCTAGCGAGACAATCACGAACAACAGAACTGCCGCCAGAGCGACCGCCATGATGACCAACGCACCGTCAAAGCCACGCCAACTCAGCAATGCTGCCCCGACAAAAAACCCGATGCCCTTCAACGTATTCTTTGATCCTGTCAGGACCGCAACCAGCCGGAAGAGGTTTCCTTCTGAGGCAACAAACTTTACGGTGGCCTTTGAACTGATCTTGGTCAGATCCTTTGCGATTCCTGAAAGCGCCTGAACCACCATCACCCACCCAACAGCTACCCACTCGCGCCACGACGGGTCGTGCAATGTCAGTGCCAAAAGAGCAACGATCTGAAGTGCTAAACCAACAATGAGCGTGCGCCGTAACCCATAGTTGGCGCCAACCCAACCGCCGACCAGGTTGGTAAACACCCCGAACAATTCGTAGAGCACAAACAACAACGCGAGGGAAGCGGGGCTGTAGCCAAGGTCATGGAAATACAGGAGCACGAGCATGCGCAGCGCACCATCGGTGACGGTGAACGCCCAATACGCGCTGGTCACGATGGCATACGAACGCAAGCTCATCGAATTGACGCTGTTCGGTACGTTCACAACGTCAGTCTTCTACAAAGATCACGTGGTACTGGGACAAGCACGCTAGACGCATCACAACGACAACCTGTCGCCGACCGAAGCGCTCGCCACAAGCTTTGAACCGGTCGTAGCCAATCAGTTAAATCGGCTGCACCCCGCAAGGCTTCTTCAGTTCCACCGTGGCCCATCAGAGCTCGTTGGCACCTCGCGTCTTTCCCATTAACTTTGCCATCGAAGGATGCACTCGTAACCACTGACGAAGGATTATGCGTGCAACCCATCTGGCCACAGAATCGGCTCAATCACGCGTAAATAGTCAACCAAACGCGCCGCCATCTCGAATGCGAGCTCTGGGTCGTCGAGATCCGGATCGAGCCAGACATCAGATACGCGCCGCCAATTCTCTGCGCCCAGAAACACGCCAGCCTGCGCTTCGTCACCCAACTCTGAACGCCATGCCGCTTCGTGCATGAGGAGCTGCTGGAGCAGCCGTTCGTTGTGCTCTAGCTCCTTGTATTCAGCGTGAAACCCAACCTCGATGGCCATGCCGTCGCAGCCATCGACATGGCGTCGAGGAATCAGTTGTGCTTCGTAGTGAGCCCGATTTGGTTTGGCGCCACCGAACCACACCTTGACGCCCCGTCGGTGCCACCGAAGCTGCATCCGCTCGGTATCGACCGTCGCCAAAGACCGAACGGCATCAGCGACCTGTTCGAACAGGGTCGTCTCAAACGTCATGCAGTTCGCTCTTGAAACCGGCGAGATGCGACATGTTCGATCATGGCGACACGGGCTTCGACAACATGGCAGCAAGGTAGCGGCCCATCAATGCGTCGTGTCGCCCATTGTTTAATCTGCCGGCATAGGGGCTTAACGATGCCACCCGCCGCCATTGGACGATGCGCCACTCACAGCCGCCCTCTCAATGCTGATGACACTATGCGAACAATGAATCAGTAGCAGCGTTGCAGCTGACGCGAGAGTGCTGACTAGCACCGCAATTTAAACCGAGTTCAGCTCGAATCCCTGATACCCAGCAGCGGCAACTGCATTACGCCGCTCGACGTAGGGTGGAAACCCGAGCAGAGGCATAAATACCCTCGTCTTACCCGGCA
This sequence comes from uncultured Acidimicrobiaceae bacterium, assembly GCA_905182135.1. Taxonomy (GTDB): domain Bacteria; phylum Actinomycetota; class Acidimicrobiia; order Acidimicrobiales; family UBA10347; genus UBA10347. Next base: position 157,471 of record CAJJAG010000004.1, read on the forward strand.
CATTCGCACCCATGTACCACGAATTACACGATGGGGAGAGCGTCTGATTCGCAACGTTGTTCACGTGTAGTACCCATTTTCAGAAGCGTCTTCGGTGGCCTAAATCGACGTAAGCCCTGCCTCGTTCATATGAACATGCAGTCAGCGATCCACTCAACATGCTGCTCGATCGACGCCACCATATTGGTCAGCACCCATGGGCTTCCGGGGCCCGAGATAGGCGCGGGCCCAGCTGCCCAGCTGTCTTGAATTCGTTGTCCATTACGACCTTGCAGGTCCATACGCAAAGCGGTTCCCGTCCTGGCATCGAATCCCGTAGCGAAAACCAGCGTGTCGATCTCGTGCATGGTCTGACCCGCCTCTACACCAGCTGCAGTTATTGCTGAGATTGGTGCGGTACTTGCATCGACCAGTAACACGTTGTCGCGGTTGAAGGTCTCGAAGTAGTTCGTGTCGACGACAATGCGCTTGCAACCAATGACATGCTGTCGGCTTCGTAATGCCGCAGTCTTTGCATCGTGCACGATGTCGCCGATCTTGCCACGCACGAACTCGGCCACAATCTCGTTGGCCGCTGGGTCGATGATCGCATCGTTGAATGCCCACATAAAGGTTGTGCCGCCAACCTGCTACCGGCGTTCCATCTCCTCATGTTGTTGTTCAGGCGTTAGATCAAACGCCGAGAGCCGGGCATCGGCAACGTAGGGAAACCCATAGGCACCGGGCATCGCGTTGTTCCCAGCTCGAAACGCTAGATAGTCGGCCTTCACGTCTCCGATATCGGTCGGGCTCAACGTGCGGTTGCGGGCAGCGACCGTGGACTGCGCCGTACGTTCAAAAACAGTGAGATGACCAGACTGTTCGGCCAGTACCGGTATCGCCTGCACCCCTGACGACCCAGTGCCGATAATACCAACCGGTTTGCCGGCAAGGTCGACTCCGTCGTGCGGCCAGCGAACTGCGTGTAGGACGTCACCGGCGAAGGAGTCCAACCCTGCGATGTCAGGAGTATTCGTAGAGGACAGGCAGCCGGTCGCCATGATGAGGAAACGAGCGACCGTCTTTTGGCCGTCGTCGGTCTCAACGCGCCAGCGGTCCTGCGTCTCGTCGTAGCTAGCGCCGAGGAATCTGGTCTCAAAGCGAAAGTGCTGTCGCAAGTCGAAGCGATCGGCGACGTGATTCAGATAACTCAAAATCTCGGGTTGGGGAGCGTAGCGCTGGCTCCACGTCCACTCTTGTTGCAGCTCGGTATCGAATTGGTAGGAGTACTCCATGCTCTCGACGTCGCAGCGGGCACCTGGGTAGCGGTTCCACTACCACGTGCCGCCAACGTCGTCGCCAGACTCGAACCCTTGCACCGTAAACCCGCAGGAACGCGGCTCGTGGACCATAGACATGCCGGCGAACTCGGCCCCGACCACTGCTGTATCAATCATGGGGCAAACCCTGGTTTTCGGCACGCGGGGAAGAGGGACCGGCGAACGCCATGAATGCGGCAGCGGCGATTCCCATAAACACAGCGTTGACGCCGATCGCAAACGAAATCGAAACGGCATCGGCCAGGAGGCCACTCAACACGGGTGAAACAACAACACCAATGTCGCCAAAGGTTCGATACAGACCCATCGCTGCACCTCGCTGGTCTTCGCTCACTAAGTCCGCAACATACGCTGCTGGAGCCGGCCCGGTTATCGACGAGCCAAACGCTGACATCGTCAGTCCAACGATGAATAGCGGTAAAGAGTCGGCGACGGCCACGATGCCAATGCCAACAGCAATCAGTGTGGCCGTCGGAACGATGATCATCTTGCGCCCAAATCGATCGGTCGCAGCTCCAGCCGGCCAGATGAGCAGAACGCCAATCATGCCTAGCGCGGTAAAGAGCACCCCGAGCTCGTCGACCTTGAGCCCAAACGACTCGCTCAGTTGCAACGGGACCAGCGTCTGACGCACACCGGCCCGGACCGAAAAGACGCCGACCGTGACCAGTCCTACGAGCAGAAAGTCGTGAGATCGCAGCAACGCCCACCGCGATGTTTGGGCCGTCGTCGTTTCCTTCTCAGCCCCGGTTTCGGCCGCCGTCCACGTTTCAGGTAGCCGGAAGAAGCTGTACACCGCGGTCAACACTCCAGCGACCGCCACGACATAGAACGGCATCGACAGGTCGTAACGATCCGCAATCAGCCCGCCGAGGGCAGGCCCGAATCCAACGCCTACAAGCAAGGCACCTTGGTTTACGGCAATAAACCGACCGCGCTGTTCGGGAAGGGCAATGTCCAGCAGATAGATCGTGGCTCCCGTCATGTACAACGCCGATCCCAGGCCAGCGACGAAGCGGAACCCAAGCAGGACCCAAATCGTGTTCGCTAACCCCGACCCAAACATGCCAACGGCACTCACGAGCGGTCCACCGATCAGCAACTTGCGGCGTCCACTTCGGTCAGCGACGATCCCAGCGGGCACATTGGTCAACAGCCGCGCCAGACCAAACGCAGTCACCGTCGCGCCGACAAGCGAAGTCGACACACCGAAGCTGTCCGCGTACAACGGCAAGATTGGGCTAACGATGCCCTGACCTGCCATCACCAGCACTGTCGAGATACAAATCGCTATGAGCTGTTCGTATTTTTTCACGCAGATAAGTGCCCGGTCTGCTCCAACGGCGTGAAGCTCGTCGAGACAGCAGACGACGCAACGGCAGACACTCTTGCCGCAGTCCAACAAGCACTGCCATTGCCCCTAAGGCCTGCACCCGTGGATCCCTTCCTGCAGAACCATGAGGCGAAGCACCGGATGGAGCGAAAGGCCCAAGCCTGGTCCGAAAGATCGGGAATTCCTGCACGCAAACAACGGCTGTCGCGAATTGCTGCTGCGCTGACAGCCACACCATCGAACGGGCCGTGCTTCATGGCGCAAGGTTTGTTGGCGAGGCTCGGGCTTGGGTCACACCAACTTCGCAACCCAAAAATTGGTCGGACTGGGCCAGTGCCCCGAGCCCAGCCGACACCCACAAGATCGACGACTATTCGCTTACGGTTCTCGGGAGCTATCTCGATGACAGGTTCGGGTTCGGTAAAACCCACCACGTTGTCAGAGCGGGCTTGCGGCGCAGGGCGGGCAACCCTGCCGATACGCGGTGCATTTGACAACCATTCTCGCGCTGCAACAACCATCACGGACCGAGCGTAGGTCGCGATCTACTCGCAGCCCGGCTTTGCCAAAGGCGTCAGTCGATGTTGTAGCCACCAAAAAGGTTCTTCCCACCTTGTCCACTTTCAGAGCTGCGGTCATTTTGAAGGATATGACGCTCGAATTCGGCGCCTGCGATCACGCTCTGCTCCTGTGACTTATCAACAGCATCGGCCTGGCCATTGGCGACCGAGCGTTGACCCACGATGTCTCCACCGAGGCACTCGCCCGACCCTTCTCTCGATCGAGCCGAGTGAAACGGCCAGTGACCAGACCGTCGCTCTTGGCACCCGCCGGCCGGTGGTAGCCCAAGACGGTCTAGGCCGGAAGAAGCCAGACGAGAGCATGCGCATACGGCAACACGCTTCTCATTGTCGACCCGAGTGCTCAGCGGTGAACTAGTCACCGTTGCCGCTCAAACCGCACCTGCCAGCGCCGATGAGACACTCGACATCGATGACATGACCGACAAGGCGAAAGGAAGCTCCAATCATCCCATCGCGACTGCGCTGGTTGAGCCAGACGGCTTTGTCGAAGCCCTCGGCGGCGCCGATCAACTCGGCTAGCTAATCAAGGCCCATCGTCATCGTCCGCTAGAGCCCCGGTAGATGCGAGCCAGCCCATTTCGAGTTTCCTGAAAGTTCTGGGTCGGCCAACTGATGAATTCGCCGACTACCTTCGGGGCATGGACGTACCCATGTCGAACATGCCTACCTCCGCGGGCATGTTTGCGGCCTGTTGGCCACGGGTCGAGCGAACGGAGCGCCGCAGATGTCCATGGTCGCCTACGATTGGGATGGCTCCGACATAGTGATCTCATGTCGCTCTCAGGCATCGAAGTACATGAATGCAAGCCGCAACCCTGCGGTCATGTTTGCGGTCCCTGACGATCTCGACAACCTGACCGTAAGCGGCACAGCGATCTGCCACGACGGCGGCGCATTGCGAGATCAGCTCACTGAGCGACTCCGTGACCGACTGGCAGACGGCTACACCTGGGCAAGCACCATGCTCAATGCTGAACTCGAGACTGGGCTTGACGATGCAGGTCGGGTCATCATTCAAATCACCCCATCGGCCGTGAGTCTGCTCAAGCTCCAGGGTTAGTGCCGCGAACACACGTGAACAGCTAGCTCGACCTGCTCATAATGCGGTTCCAGCCAGCCAACGACACGACGCCGTTTCTGCCTGACATCATTGAACTGGACGTCGACGACAGCTAGAGCGTCGCCCATGGACGGACGATGTTGGCCCCGGGGCTACCACCAAATAATTCGCGCCCGCCACCTTCGGCACCACGTCCGTGACTACGTTAGTACTTACCCCAGCGGCTCATCTACAATCGCCCACCTCTACCTCCGGACACAACTTTCATGAGACTCGAATCAAAACGCGCCAGCATCCCCACGCTCTTCCTAGAAATGGGAAACACCGTCGGCGATCTGCTGAAGAATCCTGATGTTGAAACCAACTGGAACGAACCGAGTGCGCTTGAACACATGACGATCGGCGCTCTTGCCGCTCACCTGGGTCGTGCCTTTACGACTGCTTGGCTCTATCTGCAGGCTGACGAGTGCACTATGGAAGAGGACATTGACGCCAGCCAATATTTCTTTCGTGCCTTCGACCAACCTGACGAAGACCTCCAAGAGTTGAGCGCCAACATCGTGCAGCGAGCAACTGACGATGCAGAGCCGGGTGCTGTCGCAGTTCGAGAGTTGCATGACCGCACCGTTACTGATCTTCGCACCAAGCTGATCGGCGAGCCTGCCGAACGCGGCATCGAGGTCTTCGGTAATATTTGTATGCCGCTCGACAGTTATCTGGTGACCCGTATGGTTGAGGCTGTCATTCACAGCGACGACTTGGCCCACTCACTGGGAATCGATACCCCGACTTTCGCACCCGATGTCGTAGACATCGTCATGGTCGCGCTACTTGGCATGGGTCGCGAGCGCCACGGCGATGTTGCCATGTTACGCGAGTTCGCTCGCGGTGAACGCGCCACAGGCGACCGACTCCCCGTCTTTTAACCTCATCGTTAGAGTCCTAGCTCTATGGCCGTGGCAGCGGTCGAAGGTATCGAAACCCATCGCAAGGCAGAGCGTAACTTCGGCGTGTATTTCGCCACAGGCAGTCAGAAAATGGCACTTTATTTAGGCGCCGTAGAACAAGCGCTTCTGCCGTTATGCCATCACCGGCTTGAAGGACGCAAGAACGCAGTAACGAAATAACGATCCTTGATCCGCCAGCCTTCAGCGGTACGAACAAAGGTGTCGTGGTACTGCCCCACATACTTGGGAAGACCGGCTGGTGCTGGGGTTTCGGCCACGCCAGTCTCAGAATCATGGCGGTAGTTCACCAGGTAGGACAGGCCGATTGCCGTATCGCCTGCGACGGTCACCGCCATGTTGGTGCACACGTGACGCGACTGCCGTCGGGTAACGCGTTGGCGGTGCGTGAAGCCTTCGCGAATCCCTACCTGTCCATCCATCGACATGTCGTCGGTATACCACCGGCTGTCTTCTACGAACAGATCAGCGATATCTGGAGCGTTCCCGAAGTCCACCAAGTGTGTGTAGTCGGTAATCAGGCGTTCGCACGCCCGTTCGTCGAGCATACGTTGCAGTTCATCATTCATTGCTGTCTCGCTGCGTTGGCGTGAATCGGATGATCGCTGTGCCCTCGCCAGTGTCGTCAAAGACCGCTGTCACTGCCATGCCGACCTCAACCTCATCGGGATCACACGCAACCACATTCGTCATCATTATTGGGCCCTCATCGAGCTGCACATAGGCCAAGACAAACGGCAGGTGTTCCTTCCATGCACGGCCGACACCAGCGCGTGTAACCGAGTACGAGTAAACCGTTCCTGTGCCTGCCATGGTCGTCCACGTCATCGACGTGCTCTGGCAGTCAGGGCACATAAGCCGCGGGTACCACGGGATGAAACCGCAGTCGTCGCACACGGCGAGATCGATACGACCTTGTGCCGTAGCGTCCCAGAAGGGCTGCGTCTCAACATTCGGTTCCGGCGCTTTGGCAGGCAAGTACGAGGTATATGAATCCGACATCAGTCTCTCCCCAGAATCAAAGTAGCGCTGCCCATTCGGGTGGCCATAGACCCGCCCGTGCCATGCGCAAGGGCGATTTCACAATCGGGCACTTGCACCTCTGCATGCGCTTCGCCTCGTAACTGTCGAACTGCTTCGATGACCTTCGTCATACCACCACGATTCGCTGGATGGTTGTTACAAAGCCCACCACCGTCGGTGTTGAACGGAAGCCGACCATAGGGTGCCTGCAGAGCGCCATCGAGCACGAACTCTCCGCCCTTACCTTTCTCGCAAAACCCCAAATCTTCCAATGTCACCAGGACCGTAATCGTGAAGCTGTCGTAAATTGACGCGTAGTCGATGTCACTTGGGGTCACGCCAGCCTCTTCGAAAGCCGCTGGACCCGATATACGGGCACCTGTATGGGTCAAATCGACCCGGCCGGAGTTCATGCCTTTGAAGCCAAAGCCAGTGCCGAGCACGGGGATTGTGTGGCGGTCGAGCCGTTTGGCCACGGCGTCGCTGACTACAACCAATGCTCCTCCTCCATCGGTGACGACGCAGGCATCGAGCAGATGTAATGGATCTGAGATCATGCGAGACTCGAGCACCTGGTCGACCGTGACGACATCTTTCAAGAATGCGTTTGGGTTGTGCTGTGCGTGGGTCGATGCTGCGACCTTGATCTCGGCCAACTGTGCGCTGGTAGTTCCATACTCGTACATATGCCGGGTGGCCGCCATCGCATACCCGCTGATGACTCCCATACCGAACTGGTTTTCGAAACCAGCCTCGGGTGCGCTGCCGAAGCGAGCCGACCCGCCTGGACCAGCGCCTCCGGTCCGGGGCTTGCCTGCAAGAGTAATCAGAGCGACGTCGATATGACCGGCAGCGATCGCCTGCGCTGCTTGCTGGACATGCAACAGGTACGACGAGCCTCCGGTCTCGGTGTCGTTCAGATGATGACAGTCCAGACCCAGATAGTCGGCCATCGACAACGCCCCGAATCCCGGCGCATCTCCAGCCGAGTAGTAGGCGTCGACGTCAGCAATCGTCAACCCCGCATCGGCCAGCGCACCCACAGCAACCTGTGCATGGATCTGGGCAACGGTCTTGTCTGGAATTTCTCGTAAGGGATGTTCATACACCCCGGCGATGTGCGCCACTCGTCGAACACTCATAACAGAAAGCTACCGGGCCATGCGCGAGACTTCTAAACCTTGCGCTATCAACATGTCCTGCTGGACCTCGACCACACCCTGCTCGACACCGACACGTCACTACAGATGGCATTCGGCGACGCCATGTCTGCGGTGGGTGCTGACCCAACCGGCGTCTACCCGACCTTTAACGACATTAACGAGGCACTCTGGCGTCGAGTAGAGGCACAAGAACTGACGCCGCCTCGGGTCCACGTCGCTCGATTCGTCGAACTCAACGAACAACTCGGACTCGGCGTTGACCCCCAACGCATGGCTGACGCATTTGCCCAAGGTATGGGCGAGCATGGCGAGCTCTACCCAGGAGCACGAGAGATGCTCGATAAGCTCGCAGGAATGGCCACTCTGGCGCTGATTACGAATGGACTCAGCGGCATACAACGGGCGCGGATCGAGCGGCTCGGGATCCACGACCATTTCGCTGCAATCACAATCTCTGCCGAGGTCGGCGCTGCAAAGCCTGGCACCGAGATCTTCGATGTCGCCTTCGAGGCACTCGGTGGACCCGACAAGTCCGGGGCACTGATGGTCGGCGACAATCTGGGATCAGACATTGCGGGCGGCAATAACGCCGGGATCGACACCTGCTGGTACAACCCAAGCGGTAAACCAGCAAGTGCCAAGCATCCAGCCAGCCACACGATCTCGTCGCTCGAAGCGCTGCTTCCGATCGTCGCTGGCCAGTAGGCGGTCCCCGGTGAACCCGACAAATTTCTACGGCCGAAAAGTCGTCGGCGCCGCATTCAGCGTTCTGTTTGTTGTCTACTCCATTCAGTTCAGCTTCGGCACGTTCGTCGACGACATCGCCACTGATACAGGCTGGTCCGAGACGAGATTGCAGCTGATATTCGCAATCTACATATTCACCTACAGTGCTTTGTCCGCCGTCACAGGTGTGTTCACTGATCGATTCGGTCCGCGACGCGTGGTGGCTATAGGCGCCGTGTTGCTAACGGCTGGCTACACGATCTGGGCCAGCGCCCCGAACATTTGGGTCGCGTTCCTTGGGCTTGGCGTAATCGCTCCGCTAGGGATGAGCGCCTCGTGGGTGCCATGCAACGCCACGGTCGTGCGATGGTTTGTCGAGCGTCGCGGAACTGCTCTGGCGATCGCAACATCGGGAACGAGCATGGCAAATATCGTGGCGCCACCAATCGCTGCGACGTTGGTTAAGGCCTATGGGTGGCGTACTACTTTGGCCTCGTTCGCTCTGGCCGGCGGCGCTGTCATGCTCATGAGTTCCATCTGGTTTCGGCGCGACCCCGAGTCGATGGGTCAGCACCCCGACGGCAAAAGTGAGGGGCCAAAAATAGCTGATGGCGGTGGGGAGGGACTTACTGCTAAACAGGCAACTCGCACGGTGACCTATTGGCTGATCCTGTGCATGTACGCCTTGACCTTCCTTGTCGTCTTCGTGCCGTTTGTCCACAGCAACCAATTCGCCGTCGATCTCGGAGTCGAGTCCGTCACTGCCGCCACCGTCATCTCATCGATCGGTGTAGGCGGTCTCGTAGGTCGACTCTTGGTCGGCCCGATCTCAGATCGGTTCGGACGTAAACAGTTAGTCATCGCCGCCTTCGCTCTTGAGACACTGGCGTTCTTTGGTATCGCTTCTTCGCAGGGTCTGGCGCTTCTGTACCCGTCGGCGATCGTCTTCGGATTCTCCTATGGCGCCACCGTCACCTTGTTGCCAGCGTTGGTTGGCGACTACTTCGGTCGCCATCATGCAGGCGCAATCGTCGGCCGTATCTTTGGCACCGCAGGATCCTTAGCGGCCATCGGACCTTATGTCGCGCAGCTTCTGGTGGACTCATCTGGAAGTTACCGGTTCGCGTTCGTGCTCTCGGGGGTGGCCAACGCTGCAGCTCTTATCATGGCCATGCGGCTTCCGCATGCCGGTCAGCTAACGGCGAACGCCTCACCCACCAGGTCCTGAACCGCCGTAGTTACGTCGGTCTCGTACCAAGGGTTGCGCCTGAACCAGGTCTAATTTCACTGGAACCACTACCTGATGCGCTACTGGGTTGACAGCTGCTGCTTCCGGTTCGAGACCGCAGCGGTCAGGTGCGTCGATGTAACTCTTTGGTGCGTATGTACCGATGATCACTTCGAGTCGATTCGCATACCGCTCCTCACGTAAACCTCCGTGCAATGACCCTGCCGGCATCGGACGCTGCGGCAAATTTCCAGATGATGCTGATTCAGGACAAGAGAGCCCCATCGGCAGGGTCGGGCAAAGTCCATGCGGTAGATACTCAGCATATGCAACGCACCAGTGCACCTCGCCGAAAATTACGACGATGACACCGTGTCTCACACCGTCGCTAGGAGACACAGCACTAGGTCGCGAGGTCTTCGACCTGAAAGAATTTCACCGTGAGCAAACGACAAGACGACCCAGGCAAACTGATCACCGCATACTGCGAACCATGGTCCGTGCGAGCAGGCGAAGCGATCGTGCTCCGAGCTTCGAGCCATGCTCCTGGTCCCGCCGACCTTGCGCTCGTGCGCATCAGTTGCGGAGACCCAACTAAGGCCGGCCCTGGCTTCGCCGAAGAGGTCGTAGCAAGTGACTTACCTGCGTCTGTTGAGCTCACCGACCAGCCACTGCTACCAGGGTCCTATGGCACCGTCGACCTTTCCAGCCTCACCGCGACGTCGCTCCTGGAGTTCGCTCTCGACGTGCTGCTCACGATGCCTGGCGATCGTCAGACTGTCGCAAGTGTTGAGGACAACGAAAGCGGATGGCAAGCGACCCTCGTTGCTGTCGATGGGGTCTTGAGTCTGCACGTCGGCGACACTCAGCTTGAGTTGCGCTCGCAGCCGCTCGCCTCGCACCGGTGGTATCACGTGCGATGCACCTTCGACCTCGCCGCTGGTTCGTTGCAGACCTCGATCGGGACCAAACCTTCGGCATCGCCCGGCCGAGATCTCTTCGAATCAGGCCGGTGCGTCGCTAAAGCCAACATCGATCTTGACAGCGTGCATCTCAGCACCCTTGTGCTCGGGGGATGGATCGAGAATGGCCGCCCAACCGGCGACTTCGACGGGCGCATTGGCCAACCCTCGATGCAGATCGATGACCAGCGGCTGAAATGGGACCTGCACCAAGACATGGGTGGGCGATCTATCGTCGAGGCCGGACCCAACCAGCGCCATGGCGAATTGCACCAGCTTCCGGCTCGCGGCGTCACAGGTTCTACCTGGGATGGCGACCACCAGCGCTGGACCGACGCACCTGAGCAATGGAATGCGGTGCACTTCCACAAGGATGACTTGTACGACGCAGGTTGGCACGAAACGACCAACATCACGCTGCCCGATGACCTACCAAGCGGCATTTATGCGTTCCGGCTGCAGGCGGGTGATCAGAGCGACCGAGTGCCATTCTTTGTCCGACCAGCGGTCCAAGCCCCCACCAAGGACGTCGCGCTGCTCATGTCGTCGGCGACGTACATCGCCTATGCAAACCATCGCATGTTGTTCGACGGGGCCGACTTCATTGGTACCCGGACCAGGCTGCGGCCCGAGCATGATTATGTCCGAAGCCATCCTGAGCTTGGTCGTTCGATGTACGAGAAACATCCCGACGGCAGCGGCGTGATGTTCAGTTCGCGGCTGCGCCCGCTATTGAACCTTCGACCGGGCGCCGACGGGTGGAATTTCACGCCTGACACCGATATCAACGCCTTCCTAGAGCAGACCGAGGTCGGCCACGATGTGATCGCCGATGAAGATGTCCATGCCGAAGGGCTCGCGGCTCTCGCCCCGTATCGTGTCATCGTCACTGGTTCCCACCCCGAATACTGGTCGACGGCGATGCTCGACGCTTTAGTTGAATGGCAGCGCGGCGGTGGTCGCCTGATGTATCTGGGTGGCAACGGGTTCTATTGGCGAGTCGCGTTCAGCGACGACTGGCCCGGGGCGATGGAGCTACGCCGCGCCGAAGATGGTGTGCGAAACTGGCAAACCGAGGACGGCGAGAACTACCACGCCTTCAGTGGCGAATACGGCGGTATGTGGCGTCGAAATGGCCGACCGCCCAACGAGGTAGCTGGCGTCGGGTTCGCCGCTCAGGGTTTTGGACGAGCAACGCACTTCGATGTCAACGCCGACAGCTTCTCCTCGCGAGCGGCGTGGATCTGGGACGGGGTCGAGCCCGAAGACGGCAAGATCGGCACATCGGGCCTTGGCGGTGGCGCTGCGGGCCAGGAGATCGACCGTTACGACACCCGACTCGGATCACCCGGACACGCTGTTGTGCTGGCCTCGGCTACTAAATTTGGACCGGACATGGTCAGAACCAAGGAAGAGTTCGAGGGTTCGGTCGATGTCACTCTCCCTGACCCTTATGTTCGAGGCGACATCGTCTTCTACGAGACACCTGGTGGCGGCGCTGTCTTCTCGGCCAGTTCGATCTCGTGGTTCGGCGCTCTCGCCAGAAACGACTACGACAATGACATAGCGCAGATCACAGGGAACGTACTACGCCGTTTCGTCGACCCTGAACCGTTTCCACTCGAAGAGCTCTGATTGCAACGGTCCGTGTGCGCTCAGCGGGGGGGTGCACACGGTAGAGACACGCAGCAGGCCGCTAGCGATGAAAAGTGCTGCTTGTGACTGACATGTCAATCGCTGCGTCGGTCACGCTTCCAGCAATGCCGTCGATGCTGTCGATTTCGGCAGCAGTCACGCCACTGCTGACGTCGGTCACGAACCAATGACTATCAGGACCAGCGACGTCTATTGAACCAGGTCCACTGACCTTGAGCTTCTGCGGCGAGCGCGTCCGAATCTCACGCTTCTCTGCGATGTCTTCGTTGACGACGGTCGCGATCGAGGCGGTGTCGCCGACTCACCAACGGGACGGTGTCTCGACCAAAAGCAATCGATTCTCTGGAAGCCAGCAGTCCATGTCTGAATGGCTAAAGGACACCGATCTACCGTGCAGGATCACGGCTCTACGCGGGTTGTGTCGACTGCTCGTGCCTGTCGGGGCGACCCCTGCGTGTGCGCTGAGGGTTACGGTTGGTTATGGCAGAACTTACCACGTTCGATCCTGACCATGATCTCGACGAGGTCCTCGTCGCTTTCCAACGAGATGGAGCGGTGATCATGCGCGACATGATGGAACCCGCATTACATCGGCGAGTCCAAGACGAGTTGCAACCCTGGATCGCCCACACACCAATGGGCCGTGACGACTTCACTGGCCGCCAGACGACCCGAACCGGCGCATTGGTCGCTCGAAGCCCCGCTTGCCGCGAGTTGGTAACGCACGAGACCGTCTTAGATCTCGCTAACCGTTTTTTGCAGCCGTTCAGCAACAAAATCCAGCTGCATCTCACCCAGGTCATCAACATCACCCCGGGTCAAGGAACGCAGCCGTTGCATCAGGATCGATTGGCATGGGGTGGGTACATCCCCGATGGCATCGAGCCGCAGTTCAACACCATGTGGGCACTCACGGACTTCACGCTTGAGAACGGCGCAACTCGAGTCGTACCAGGCAGCCCTCATTGGGATGCTGATCGGCGAGCGACCGATGCGGAGAAGACACAAGCCCAAATGGAAGCAGGATCGGTGCTGCTGTATTCGGGATCAGTCACCCATGGCGGCGGTGAGAACCGTTCCGACCACGACCGCACCGGCGTCAATATCACCTATTGCCTGGCATGGCTTCGAACCGAAGAGAACAACTATTTGTCATGCCCACCAGACATCGCCAAAGACCTCGATCCTGGCTTGCAAGAACTGCTGGGTTACACGATGGGAAATTACGCGCTGGGCTACTTCAGCGACCCGCTCTCCATCGACAACAAAACGGACATCTTGGCCCCCGAGTACGCACTTGGCCGCAGCCCCAGCGGCAACGAGAAGTTCCTCGGTTGATTGCTTGACACCACTGAGGCGTCAAACAATCACAGCCGGCCGATTCGCTCCGCGAGCAAGGCGAAGAAACGATCGCTGTCAAGATCGTTGGCGACCCAGGCATTTTTGGGCCGCTTCGTCGCTTCCCACCAGTCCACGACGGTCGTGCCTCTGGTGAGCTTCGACTCCGTCTCGATCTCCACGTTGCAGAGCCGGCCAGTAAAGATCTCCGGTTCAAGCAAGTACGCGATCACACACGGGTCGTGAAGCGGTCCGCCTTCGAAGCCGTAACGGTCGATGTCAAACCGTTCAGCAAAGGACAACATGCCAGCAGCACTGGTGGTGGCTTCTGTGCCCTGGTCGCGAAATGCCGCTATACGGCTTGGCGATGTTCGCGCCTTGTGCGTGACGTCAAGTGGCATCATCACGATGTCGATGCCGCTCGCAAATACGGTGGCCGCGGCCCCCGGATCTACATAGATGTTGAACTCAGCCATTGGCGTGACATTGCCACCTTCGAAGTGTCCCCCACCCATCAGCACGATCTGCTCGACCTTCGACGCCAACTCAGGGCGCCGTTCGAGCGCATCGGCAATATTCGTTAACGGCCCAAGCGGGCAGAGCGTGATGGCGTCGTGCACCTCAAGTTGTTCGACGATGAACTCCGGGCCGAAGCCAGGCGTTGCCGCAATGGTCGGGTCTGGTCGACCTGCCCCGTCAAGACCGGTTTCTCCGTGCACGTATTCGGCCGTTACAAGGCGCCGACCTTTCGGGCCAAGATGGCCAGCAACGACCGGAACCTCAGAGCGATTCGCAAGCTCAACCATCATTAGCGCGTTCTTCGTCGTCAGCTCCAACGGCACATTGCCGCCGACAGTGGTGATGCCGATCACATCCAGTTCCTCCGGCGACGCCAGTGCCGTCAGGATCGCGATCGCGTCGTCCTGCCCAGGGTCAGTATCAATGATGATCTTCCGCATCCGCCCACGTTAGGTGATCCGCCCGTTTCTGCCGCCCCAAAGCTAGCTATTGAGCCGCCTAGGCATCGACCAATCCCGGCCAGATTGACGATCACGAGCCTGGGAGGAGGCACCATCATCTGCCTCCTCCATGGCCTGAGAACACGGACATAATCAACGCCGCGGTTTACGCCACTATCGCCACCAACGATTCGCTAGTCCTGTCAAATTCTTCACACCCCAATGGTGTCAAGAATTTAGCTGTCAGCCAGATAGGTCGGGGCAGTCGGTTTAAGGGGCCGGGCGTACCACAGCGGACGACGCAGGTTGTTGGGGCCTGGACCTGGACGGGTCTTGGCCAGCCATTCCAGGTACGCCTCACGCGACTTGTTCGTGTCGACAACAACGTCGCCGTATTGGTCGCCCTTCTCCGCAGGCGTGACTCGGACCCGCTGGTGCCAGCACTGCATGCCAGAGATCGGGTCAGGCTGCACCGCAAACGTCAGATTCTGATGCACGCCGGTGTCATTCCACCAGACACGCTCGGTGTCGTTGTCCTTACTCTTCCACCGGCGGATCCCATCGGTCCGTTTGAGCTTCCAACCGCCTTGGCCGTCATCGGTGATCTTGGCCTTGCCAGCACCCCACGAACGAGCCTTGTCTTCTTCGAGGCGCCACCGCCCCATGTGGTGTGATGCAGCAACGATGCCAGGCCGGATGCCTTCAGTCCGCCACGCTTGAATCACGAAATGACCGATTCGCGTGGTGATTCGCACCAGGCCGTTCTCGTCGATACCCAACTTCTCAGCATCTTCGGGATGGATCCACAACGGGTGACGGTGCGAGATCTCGCTGAGCCATTTACTGTTCGCTGACCGCGTGTGGATCAGCGTCGGGATCCGGAACGTGGGCAGCAAAATTCGCTCGTTGCCTGCAATGTCCATGTCCTGATGATGGACATGTGACGGGATCCACTTCGGCGTGGCGTATTCGGGCCAGCCCCATTCTTTTAGTGTCGTAGAATACAACTCGAGCTTCTTCGAAGGCGTCTCGAAACCCTGCTTGATTTCGCCGTCGATCTCGATCGCTGGTGAGCCGTCGCCGAGCGAATCCAACTCCATACCCTCGAGTGTTTCTGGTGACCCGTCCCACGTTCCTGGGGTGTTGGGCTTGCGGTAAACGCCCGAAGCATCCTTCTGTGAATCCTCGACGAGGGCTGGGTCGACTGGTCGTTCATATGGCGTGGTCTGGTCGCCTTCGATTGCGAAAGCACCACGGTTACGCATAAATTCGAGTGGCGTCTCACCAGCAGCCGCAGCAGCTTCGGCAAGGCCAGGAACCGAGTCGCGGAACATCATCTCGTAGTACTCGTCAATCCCTATTGGCGAGCCCGGTTTGTCCTCGCTCTCGAACCACTGTCGAATACCCATCGAACCGTCAGGGTCAATACGCCACGACAAGTCGATCCAGAACTCGTTCTCTTCCCAGACTTCGCCGGGGTTGTATTCGTGTGTCCGCGACTCAGCGGTGAGAGCCTCACCCTTACCGCGCGCTGCCTCGATCTCGGCGTAGCGACGAAACACCGGTTGACGGAAGGCAATCCACCGGCCAGCGTGCGTCTCGTAGCTGACGACGTCATGGCGCTCGGCGCCCACACCCATCGGCAGCACGAAGTCAGCAAACCACGAGGTCTCGCTCCACGTCGGTGTAAGTGCCACATGGCAGTTGACGAGTTTTTCGTCCTTCAGCGCTTCCATCCAGGTGAACCCATCAGGGTTCGTCCAAATCGGGTTGTAGACACGCGAGAAGTACGTGTCAAGCGTGCCGCGGCCTTCTTTCAGGAAATGCGGGAGCAGGATCGACATCTCGTGGTAGCTGAGCGGATATTCCTCAGGCCATTCGAGATGGTTCCATTTGGTGATTTTGGGTGCGCCGATTGGGGCCTTGGGCGCAAACTTGTTCCAACCGTTACCACTGGTGCCGCCAACCGTGGCGACCGAACCAGTCATGACCGCTATGAAGAACAAGCAGCGAGCGACCTGCCAGCCACCTTGGTTGCCTGCGCCCGCAGCTCGCCAGTTGTGTGATGCGAACTTGGTCGGGTGAGCGCCGATGATCTCAGCGATCTCTCGGATCTTGCTGGCTTCGATGCCGGTGATGTCCTCGGCACGCTCGGGCGTGTATTCGGCGTAGTGAGTCTTGAGTGCTTCCTCGACAGAGTCCCATTCCTGTGCCATGTCAGGAAACTCTTCAGCGAGAAAAGTATCCCAGTTCACCCACCGTTTGACGAAGTCACGATTCCAAGTACCGTTCTCGAGCATTTGGTGGATGATCGCCAAGCACAGGAAAGGTTCGGTACCTGGCCAGGTCGGCAGCCAATGATCAGCTTTGGACCCGGTGTTCGAGAGCCGCGGATCACACACGATGACCGTTGCGCCCTTTTGCTGCGCCTCAATAATTCGCTGCGCGTGTGGATTGAAGTAGTGACCAGATTCAAGGTGAGCGGAGATGAGGAAAATGACCTCAGCGTTGGCGTAGTCAGCCGAAGGTCGGTCGTGGCCCATCCAGGATTGGTAGCCAATGCGTGCGTTTGAGGAGCAAATGTTCGTGTGACTGTTGTGGCCGTCAACCCCCCACGCTTGGAGTACTCGGTTCGTGTAGTTGGTCTCGCCAGGACGACCAACGTGATACATAATCTCGTTGTTACGTTCTTCTTTGATCGCCTTGCGAATACGGGCGCCGATCTCTTCGAGCGCCTGATCCCAGCTCACGCGCTCCCACTCGCCACTCCCCCGTTCGCCAACCCGCTTCATCGGGTACATGACCCGCTCTGGGTCATAAACCTGGTTCAGCGTCGCTGGCCCCTTGGCACAATTTCGGCCACGGCTCGCCGGATGCTCGGGGTTACCTTCGATTTTGTCGATCTCGCCTGTTGCCTGGTTGAAGTAACAGATCAGGCCACAGCCCGCTTCGCAATTGAAGCATGACGTCGGCACAAGGGTGTACTTTTTTTCGACCTTGGTCGGCCATGCCTTGGCATCGAACTCAGTCCAGTCATGCCACTGCTCGAACGGCGGGTAATTGGTGAGATCGGTCATTGGTTCCTCGCTGGGTTCTTCGCAATCGCGGCTCCGCATCGCGAAGACCACTCTGCCGATTGGTCTTTCGCCTGTGGCGCTACCGGGCCTTCGGCGTGCTCTGTGCGTTCTGCGGATTGGTAGTGGACTTTTACGTTGCTGGTCACAGCGTCGCTGCAATGGGATGGGTACGGGTCATGACAGTGGAACTGATTGGCCGGCCCGTACGAAGGAATCTTCGTACGCAAACATTCCGATCAAGGAGAGGGACCCTGCAATTGCCAAACTGATGGCGCTGATGCTGTCAGTCGCTAGTTCGACGATCACCATGGCCGCCGGAACAACCAGACCAACGAACACGCTGAACCAGAATTGCTTGGCGTACCTGCCATGGGTCATCTCGTGTACGGCGAGTTCAACATGGCGGCTGCCCTTGGAGGTCAGTTCCATAGCAACCAGGGCTGCGGTGGCAGCGACGCCGCCGAGCAGCACCCAGCTAATTGCCCGAGCTTCTGGAACGGCAAGGAACAGATCCAAGATTGCGTAGGTCGCCCCGCCAGCAGTTACTGCTTGAGCAAGGAGCGTGGGCAGCAGCAGCGGGGTCTGCCACAGATCACGGCCCTCACACTGGCCGAACAAAAAGGCTGTGTAGCCAGCAGTGCCGAGCGCTCCTAGAACTGCCGGAATGGCGAGGCCTTTGAGCAGTCCGGTCGCTCCGGCGAGACCACCGACGAACCAGAGACCGCATACGACAGAGAAGGCCATCAGAATATAGGCGCCCTTGACCAGCCATGATTCCCAACTGCCACGAGTGATCAGATAGTAGAACCGACCTGGCTGCTTCAGGTCAGAGATCAACAACACGCCGGTGAGGGCGAGAAAGATCCCTGCAACGACAGGTGGGACGAGGCCGACGGCGTTGTCCACGTCGGCATGACCCATAAGCACAAGCAGCGCTGCTACCAGCATGACGCCCGCTGCGATGGCCTTGGTCACGAGATAGCCGGAGACCTTCGCCTTCCAGGTCATCTGGTGCGCAGTCGTATAGGCGGTGCGGGCAACCACACCGTCCATGTCTGTTGGCTTCGAACCGAGGGCAACGGGGACACTTGGATGGCTCTTGCCGCCTTCGTCGCCGACGAAGAGTCGGTCCGCCCAGATCATGCCGTCGTTCGACAATGCGCTGCGTGTCGGATCGAGCGACGCTTGGTCCGCACCTTTGTAGAACACCTTCGGTTTGGTGTTCTGTTCTGGAGCACGCACGGCTGTCTCGTTGCGCGCAATGATCTGGTTGATCTTGCTGGCCGGGTCATCGAGGTCACCAATAATGATTGCCTCGGTTGGGCACACCACCTGGCAGGACGGCTCGAGGCCCACTTCGAGTCGGTGATTACACATATTGCACTTATGTGCAGTGTTCGTCTCGGGGTTGATGTAGAGCGCGTCGTACGGGCAGGCGTTCATGCATGACTTGCAGCCAATGCAGTTGTCATCCTGGAAGTCAACGACGCCGTTATCGGCACGAAACAGCGCGTTCGTCGGGCAGATCGTCATACATGGTGCGTCGTCGCACTGGTTGCAACGCATTACCGAAAATTTGCGTGCGACGTCGGGGAAGGTCCCAGTCTCTATGTACTTGACCCATGTTCGATTGACCCCCAACGGCACGTCATGTTCGCTCTTGCATGCAACGGTGCATGCGTGGCAGCCAATGCAGTTGTCGCTGTCGAGCACAAAGCCCAGTCGTGTCATAATCTCCATGCGACCACAGTTGTGCTCTCAGCGCTAGAGGCTAAAGCTCACTAAGGTCATAGCCTAAACCTATGGCCAATGTCGTAGGCTGCTGGGATGCCTCTCGGCCCGTCCTTTCCTGAACTCGCCTCGCTGGATCTGTTCGTCTCGGTAGTGGAACTTGGCAGCGTGAGCCGGGCTGCCGCTGCCCATGGCGTCGCTCAGCCGTCCGCAAGCAGCCGGATACGACATCTGGAACGCCAACTCGGCATGATCTTGCTTGAGCGAAGCCCGTCAGGATCAATTCCCACTGACGCTGGTGTTGTAGTCGCTGGTTGGGCCGAAGCGATCCTGCGTTCGGCCCATGAACTGAAAGCCGGCCTGCAAGCGTTCCAGGCCGAACAGTCTGGGCGCCTTCGCATCGCTGCCAGCTTTACGATCGCCGAATATCTATTGCCTCAGTGGTTAGGGCGCTTCGCCCGCGCCCATCCGGGTGATTCGATAGCGCTCGAGGTCGCCAACTCGACGTCGGTCATCGAACGCTTACACGACGGCGGTGCTGACCTCGGCTTCATCGAAACCACCTCTCCGCTCACCGATCTCGACGAGCACCTGGTCGGCACCGACGAACTCATCGCTGTTGTGGCACCTGCTCACCCGTGGGCCAACCGACGGACCGTTCCTGTAGAAACACTGGCCGCCACTCCTCTGGTCACGCGCGAGGCCGGGTCCGGCACCCGAGAAGCGCTCGAAGCAGCGTTGGCGGCACTCGATCTTGGGCCACCGACGGCCATCCTCGAACTCGGAAGCACGTCGGCGGTGCGTTCCGCTGTACTCGATGGCAACTCGCCTACGGTCATCAGTCGCCTGGCTGTTGCGGCCGAACTCGACGCCGGTTCACTCATCGAAATCGAAGTCAAGGACCTCGCAATCAGTCGTAGTTTGCGCGCCGTCTGGCCTCGTCGCAACCCGCTTCCACCTCTTGCTGTCCAACTCCTCGACAGCCTGACCATCTAACGAACCGACTCGTTGTTCAGTCAGCGCGACCACCGTTATAAGACGCAACCGACGTTTTTGAAATACCGGCGCTTTTCACTTGCGCCATGGCACGCATCTAGCTGAGAATCCCCGGTGCATCGCCATTCCATTGACCAGAAGTCCCCCTTGGGCCCATCGAAACTAACTTGCCGCCATGTTTCGTCAACTCGCTGTCCCGCCGAGTTGTGCGAGCCCGCCGGAACTCTCCATCAACTCCCGGTGACGGAACCGCTACCAATGGCTAGTGGCCCCTTGCCATACGTTTTGGGCCAAGCAGAGAAACACCAACAAGGGATCCAATCAAGCCGCCTGTGCTTGACAACGCGAGATCCCCAACAGTGTCGCCATAGGTCAGCGAAAGCGCTCCGGCACCGCCAAATCCATCCTCGCTGACAACCCATTCAAAAATTTCCCACAGGACGATCATCAGCGCGCCGAAGCCATAGCCCAACAAGACGGCGTCGCGCCGGTCATGCACGTTGCGGAAGCGGAATGAGTGGAACGCAAAGACCAGCCAAATCCAGTTGACGGTGTGCAACACATCGTCGGTAACCGGGAATTCGTCGTAGAACCCAAACAGATTGCCGAGCGTGTCGAGCAAGAACGGCAGCGCCAGGAACGCATCCGCCGTGTGTGGGTACGGATCCCACCTGCGGAAGGAAGCGAGCAAGGGCACAACCACCGCCGGAGCCAGGAAGAGCGGGGCCCTGCTTCCCATGGCCTTACCCTCAAGCACTTCAGGCGGAAAGACGATCGCAATAGTGAACGCGATAACCAACGCCGCCTTGATGGCATAGTTCAACGCTGCCATAAGCGGGAGACGATCGGCGGAAAGCACAGCGCTACGTGTCACTTAGCGAGAGTAGGCGTCACCCAACCCGTAGGCTCGGATCATGAGTCTCGCGATCGAGGTAACGGGCCTGACCAAGTCGTACAAGACGAAGTCAGGCGACACCATCGATGCCGTGAAGGGCATCGATCTGCACGTAGCCGAGGGCGAGATACTGGCCTTTCTCGGCGCCAATGGCGCCGGCAAGACAACAACGATCGAAATCCTCGAAGGGTTCCGCAATCGCACCTCGGGAACCGTGCAGGTGCTGGGTGAAGACCCTCAAGACCCGTCCAGGAGTTGGCGAGAAGACATAGGCATTGTGTTGCAAGAGTCTTCTCCGGACCGCTCGCTCACTGCTCGCGAGTCGGTCTCCATGTATGCGTCGTTCTACGACGCTCCCCGGCCAGTCGATGAGGTACTGGAAATCGTCGGCCTTACCGACAGTTCGGGACAGCGGACCAAGGCGCTTTCGGGCGGGCAGAAGCGGCGTCTCGACCTGGCGATTGCGCTTGTCGGTAACCCCAAACTGGTCTTCCTCGATGAGCCGACCACGGGCTTCGACCCTTCCGCTCGGCGTGAAGCGTGGAAGATGATCGAACAACTCCGCAATCTTGGTGCAACCGTACTCTTGACCACACATTACATGGACGAGGCTGAACACCTTGCCGACCGCATCGCGGTCATCAACGGCGGACTAATTTCTGCTGAAGGAACAGCCGCAGACCTTGCCGAGCAGGTCAAACTACTCACCCGTATTGCCTGGGACCCTGCCGAAGTACCCGCCGAGGCGATCCCTGATCTGTTCCGTCCCGAGTTGCAGAAAACAACTGGCGAACTCGCCATTGAGACGACCGAGGTCACCGCAGTGGTACATGCGCTGACCGACTGGGCAACCTCAAATGGCGGACGAATCGACTCGTTGTCGGTGATGAAGCCGAATCTTGAGGACACGTTCTTACGGCTTACCGCCGGCGGAGAAGCACAATGATCGCCAAGACACTCAGCTCTGCAAAATATGCGCTCGTCAGCTTCCGCAGAAATCCTGCTGCCACCTTCTTCACGATCATCTTCCCGGTCCTGTTCCTAGTGATCTTCGGTCTCGTTTTCGGTAGCGGCGAAATGGGGCCAGCAGACCAGCGGGTCAAGGTGTCGACGTTTATCGTTCCTGGAATCTTGGCGCTCTCCATCGTGTCAGCCACCTTTGTGAATCTTGCGATGAACCAGGTGATTCGTCGCGAAGCGGGCCAACTCAAGCGGTTGCGCGGCACCCCACTATCGCCTCTAGGCCATATCGTCGGCCAGATATTGGCCGCGTTGGTGATCGTCGTATTCATGACAGTCTTGGTCACCGTAATTGGGCGACTCTTCTTCGGCGTCGAGTTCAATCTGAGCTCAATCGGCGTGTTCTCCCTCAGCGTTGCATTGGGAGCGATTGCCTTTTCTGCTCTCGGATTAGCGATCACAGCGATCATCCCCAACGACGACGCCGCCCCTGCCATCACGAACGCCACCGTGTTCCCTCTCTACTTCATCTCCGATGTCTTCTTTTTCTCTGGCGGCGACAGCTCTGGTTTTATTGACGCTCTTGGCGACTTCTTCCCCATTAAGCCGCTAGCTGAGAGCCTGCAAGACAGCTACAACCCCTTCATCGAGTCTGTCTCGATCCCTTGGGGAAAGTGGGCAGTAATCGCCGCATGGGGGATGTTCGGCATCGCTCTTGCCGCCCGGTTCTTCAAATGGACGCCCCAAACCGAGCGTCGCTAATCGCTCCGGACGGGTTTGCTTAACAACTGTGGCGATTTGCGCCGGTCTCTCGTTGAGCATGAAGCTCGGCCTCGGCCCCGATTGGGAAGAGACTGCACACATCCTCGAAGACGCCTATCGTCTAGCTACATCGAAGACGCTGGTCAAGAAACTGGACGAACAATGACGAACGCCCCCACCTCCATGCCCGCTCTCAACGCTGACATGTTGGCCACCGTCACCACAGCTGTTCACAATGCACGCGCCGCTCAGCGAGCAATCGAAAGCTGGGATCAACAACAGGTCGATGACGCCGTCACCGCTATTGCATTCGCGACCACTCGCCCCAACGTCGTGCAGTTGCTTGCTCACCTAGCGGCCGAACAAAGCGGTTTGGGCAATGCAGCGGACAAGGCAACCAAGATCATGCGCAAGACATTGGGCACCATGTCGGATCTGAAGGGTGCCCCTTCCGTCGGCGTGATCGACATCGACGAAGCACGTGGCGTGACCACGATCGCGAAACCAATGGGTGTGATCGCTTGCATCCTGCCGTCGACCAATCCTGGGGCCACGCCGATCAACAACATGATGATCACACTTAAGGGTCGCAATGCCGTGATTCTGGCGCCGCACCCACGGGGTGAGGCCACCTGTGCAGAATCGGTGCGTATTGCCCGCGCTGAGCTTGCCAAACTTGGCGCTCCAGAAGACCTGGTGCAGTTCGTCAGCGTCGCAGGAGCGAACAAAGAAGCAGGCAAGGCCATCGCTGCCGAGCTGCTCTCGCAAGTCGACTATTCGCTCGTTACTGCTGGCCCGGCCAATGTGGACATGGCATACCGAGTCGGCACGCCCTCCCACGGTGTAGGGGTAGGAAACGCACCCGTCATCATCGATGAGACTGCTGACCTAGACATAGCGATTCCTAAGATCGTGGCCAGCAAAACATTCGACCATGCCACCAGCTGCTCGTCGGAGAACTCGCTAGTCATCGACGAGTCGGTCTATGACTCAGTCATAGTCAAGCTACAAGAACACGGTGGCTGGCTTGTTCCCGCCGAGAAGAAGCAGCAGCTAGAACAGGCCATGTGGTCCAACGGCAATCTCAATCGCCAGGTTGTCGCTCAGCCTGCAAGTCGCATCGCCGAGGTGGCGGGCTTCGACGATGAGAAGGCACACGCATCGAAGTTTCTGATCGTCGAAGAGTCTGAAATCGGCGAACAACATCCATTCTCCGGCGAGAAGTTGTCGGTCGTTCTCACGGTGTATCGGGCCAGCGACTTTGACCACGCACTGGACACCGTCGAAGAGATCCTCGCCTTTATGGGCGAGGGTCACTCGTGCGGTATCCATTCCGAGAACGACGAGCGCGTCGAACGGCTGGCCGAGCGGGCTCGCGTTTCCACCGTTCTCGTGAATCAGCCCCACGCCTACAACAACGGCGGCAGCTTCGACAACGGTCTCGACTTCACACTGTCTATGGGTGCGGGCACATGGGGCGACAACGACACCTGCGAGAACCTGACGTACAAGCACTTCTTGAACTACACCTATCTCGCTCGCCTCATCCCCAGCACCGAACCCACCGAGGGTGAGCTCTTTGGCGACTTCCTCGCTCGCGCTGGCCAGCGTGAAGGGACCCTAGAACCGCAACGCTCCGGCAGCAGAAACGAAGCAATGCCGATAGCCGCCAACCGAGCGGGCTGACGTGTTCGTAGAAGAACACGACGCCAAGCAACTCATCTCTGCCGGTGGTGTCGCTATTCCACAAGGACAGGACGCGCTCACGCCCGATGCCGCGTATAGCGTTGCCACCGCAGTCAGCGGTGCGGTCATGGTCAAGGCGCAGGTGCCGACCGGCAAGCGAGGCAAGGGCGGCGGCATCGTCAAGTGCGAGACCCCTGACGACGCACGAGATGCAGCCGAACACCTTCTAGGTTCCAAGCTCGGCGACTTCGCTATCGACCGCGTCCTCGTCGAAAGCTGCGCCGATATCAACCAAGAGCTCTATGTCGCTGTCACGATCGACCCGACGTCTGGCGGACCACTGCTTATGCTGTCGACCGAAGGCGGCGTGGACATCGAAGAAGTACATGCCACCTCGCCGGACAAGGTCCAGACGGCAAACATCAACATCGAGACTGGTCTCGGCGCCGGGCAAGCAATGGACCTCGCCGTCGCTACTGGCCTTGACCCGCAGATGCACGTGCCACTCGCTGGCATGTTGCTGACGCTGTATGGACTGTTCCGCCAGTACGACGCCGAGCTACTCGAGATCAATCCGTTGGCCGTGACCAAAGGCGGCGAGCTGGTCGCACTTGACTGCAAGCTTGTG
The DNA here is from genome assembly GCA_905182135.1 of uncultured Acidimicrobiaceae bacterium. Taxonomy (GTDB): domain Bacteria; phylum Actinomycetota; class Acidimicrobiia; order Acidimicrobiales; family UBA10347; genus UBA10347. Next base: position 182,522 of record CAJJAG010000004.1, read on the forward strand.
ATCGACGACAACGCAGTGTTCCGCCAGCCAGGAGCTGGGCCAGAACGACACATCGGAACTGCGCTCGAGCTCGAAGCCAAAGAACAAGACTTCCTGTTCGTTGAATTCGATGGTGACGTCGGCGTGCTCGCAAATGGCGCAGGTCTGACGATGTCGACGATGGACGCAGTAACTGCCCATGGCGGCCAGCCAGCCAACTTCCTCGAAGTTGGCGGCATGGCGTACAAACGGGCGACGCCAGCGCTGGCATTAGTCCTAAAAAATCCGAAAGTGAAGAGCTTGCTCGTGAACCTGTGCGGCGCCTATGCCCGCACCGACGTGATCGCCGAGGGCCTCATTGCTGGCTTCCATGAACTCAAGCCAGAGCTCGACGTGTCGTTCTGTATCCACGGAACGGGAGAGGATCGGGCCCAGCAACTAGTACGAGACGAACTCGGTATCGAACCCCATGATTCCATGGACGATGCGGTCCGCGAGGCCATCGCTAACGCTGCTGCCTACGCAGGAAATCGCCAATGATTTCATCCAAACCAAACGTCTTGGTCCAGGGTATTACCGGCAGCGAAGGGACGTATTGGGCCGAGCAGATGCTCGCGAACGGCACCGATGTAGTCGCTGGTTGCACTCCTGGCAAGGGCGGCCAAGAGGTAGCGGGTGTACCGGTCTACAGTACTGTCGTCGAGGCGCTCGTAAAGCACCGCATCGACTTGTCCGTGATCTTCGTGCCGGCCCGATTCGCCAAAGGCGCTGCAGTCGAAGCCATCGAGGCGGGCGTACCGTCAATCATCGTGCTCGCCGAGTTCGTTCCTGTTCACGACACCATGGAGATCCTGGCACTCGCCCGCCGCGCTGAAGCCAAGCTCATCGGACCGAACTGTCCGGGTATCGTGTTCCCAGGCCGAGACTTTGTCGGCATCATGCCCGGTTGGTCCGACCGCCTGTTCGCCCCCGGTCGCATCGGTGTGGTCTCTCGCAGCGGAAGCCTGGGTGCCCTCATCAACCTGAACTTGGTCGCTGGTGGCTACGGTCAATCGGCTTTCCTGGGCTTGGGTGGTGACCCGATCGTAGGCACCACATTTCGCGACGCCCTCGAGTGGTTTGAAGCTGATCCCAACACCGACGCTGTCGTCTTACTCGGTGAGGTAGGCGGCACGATGGAGGAAGAAGCTGCCGGGTTCATTCGGTCGATGAGCAAGCCTGTCGTCGCCTTTATTGCCGGACAGAACGCCCCCGAAGGCAAGAGGATGGGGCATGCAGGAGCAATGGTCTCGGGCGGCAAAGGAACGGCCGCATCAAAGATGTCAGCCCTGGCCGATGCGGGTGCCCATGTAGCCACTGTCCCGTCCGATGTGGTCCAACTCCTGCGGGCGCTCTAACACCCGAACCCGTACACGGCCGTTCTCGCGGACCAGGGCGTTACTTGCGCTATGCCGCTCGTCGATGAATCATGACCCATTCGCCCATCGTTGCACCCGCGTACGTTTGTAGCCTGAGGGCGTGACCAACACGATGGACGCCGAGATGCTTCGGGCCAAATACCATCAAGAACGCGACAAGCGAATCCGCGATGACGGCAACGAGCAATACATCGAACCCGTCGGCAAGTTCGCCCATTACTTGGACGACCCCTACGTCGATGCGAAACCCCGCGAACCGCTCACCGACGAAGTCACCTTTGCGTTCATCGGCGGCGGCTTCGCCGGGCTTGTCACGGGGGCCCGCCTGAAAGAAGCTGGTATCGATGATGTCCGAATCATTGAGAAGGGAGGCGACTTTGGCGGCACCTGGTATTGGAATCGCTATCCAGGGGCGATGTGTGACACAGCTGCGTTCATCTATATGCCGCTGCTCGAAGAGACCGGCCACATGCCAAGCCGCAAGTACACCCGTGCACCCGAGATCCTGGAACACTGCCAGCGGATCGGCAACCACTACGGGCTGTATGAAAATGCGGTCTTCTCCACCGAAGTTACTGACCTGACATGGAACCAGGAGCTGCAACGTTGGATCATTCGCACCAACCGTGGTGACGAGATGCGGGCCAAATTCGTGGCTACAGGCACCGGCCCACTGCATCGGCCCAAGCTGCCAGGTATCGATGGCATCGAGGAATTCCGAGGCCATAGTTTCCACACAAGCCGCTGGGATTATGGCTACACCGGCGGCAGCCCCGGCGGAGCGCCCCTTGTAAATCTTGCCGACAAGCGGGTCGGCATCATCGGCACAGGAGCGACCTCGGTGCAGTGCGTTCCCCACGTCGCTCAGAGCGCCGGCGAACTGTTCGTCTTCCAACGCACACCCTCGTCGATCGACATCCGCAATAACCAGGACACCGATGCGGACTGGTTCGCCTCGTTAGAACCCGGTTGGCAACAAGAATGGTTGGTCAACTTCACCACGCTGCAGACCGGCGGCTTCACCGACGAGGACCTGGTCAAGGACGGGTGGACCGACATCTCACAACGTATCCGCGACAAGGCGATCGAGAACGGTGACTTCTCTCCCGAAGGATTGACCAAGGCCTATCACGACAGCGACGACGACAAGATGGCAGAGATTCGAGCCCGTGTCGATGCCATAATCACAGACCCTCAAACCGCCGATGCGCTGAAGCCTTGGTACCGTCAACTCTGCAAGCGGCCCTGCTTCCACGACGAATACCTGGACTCGTTCAACAGCGACAGCGTTCATCTGGTCGATACCGATGGACAGGGCGTACGTCGCATCGACGAGACCGGCGTATTCGTCGGTGACCAGCACTATGAGCTTGACTGCCTGATCTATGCGTCGGGTTTCGAGGTCGGCACCTCCTACGAACGCCGTAGCGGCTTCGATACCGTCGGCCGGGACGGCCTGACCTTGTCCCAAGCCTGGGTCGACGGAATGACCAGCCTGCACGGCATTCATGTGCACGGGTTTCCGAACATGTTTGTCGTTGGGCCGAACCAGGGTGCCAACCTAATTTCAAACGTGCCCCATAATCTCACTGAGCGAGGTCGCACGATCGCTGCGATCGTCGCCCACGCCATCGCTAATGACTCAGACGAGGTCGAGACGAGCGCAGACGCAGAGACCAACTGGCTGGCCAAACTCGAGTCCGGTGGGCGTACCTTCGGCAACGATCCGAGCTGCACCCCTGGCTACTACAACAACGAAGGAAAACTGGACGAGGGTTCGGGCAATCGTAACTTCTTGGGTTACCCCGATGGCCCTGTCGCCTACTTCGAGTACATCGACCACTGGCGTAATGACGGCGACTTCAAAGGTCTGGAATTTCGCTAGAAGCCTGTCTCTACGGCCGGCTTGAAAACTCTCTCAGCGATCGCTCCCAGGCTCGTTGCCCGCGATGCAAGCTCGTTAATGAGCCTTGGACGCCAGGAGGCCGCGATCTTCAAGATCTGCGATTTGTTCGTCGTTCATGCCCAGCAGACCTTGCAGTACCTCAGCGTTGTGTTCGCCCAATGCCGCAGTGTGGTGCTCGTCTGGTGGAAGGTCATCGCTGCTGCGGAACGGGAAGCCAGGAATCGTGACGTCGCCGGCAAGAGGATCCGTGACTGTGCGGACGGTACCGCGCTCGATGAAATGTGGGTGTTTGATAGCCTGCTCGATGGTTAGGGCGGGACCATGAGGAACACGTGCCTCGGTAAGCGCTGCGATGACTGCCTCGTCGGTACCTAGGCTCGCCATCCACGACTCGATAATGTCAGTAAGCGCCTGTCGGTTCTCGAGCCGAGTCGGATTGTTGCGGAAACGATCGTCAGTTACCAACTCGGGCTGCCCTAGTGCCTTCCACAGGTTCGGCATCTGCTGTTCGGTGCACAAGATGATGATCCAACCCTCGGGGCTCTTGAACGAGCCAGCAGGCGCCAACGAATTGAAGTTGCGCCCCTGCCGGATTGCTTCGGGCGCCTTCCCATCGTCCATCGACACGGTTGTAACCGCTGTGTCGTGCATATGGAAGAGCGCATCGACCATGGCGATGTCGAGATGGGTTCCGCGGCCAGTACGTTCACGATGAAACAACGAATGACCAATCGCCCCAAAGGCATGCACGCCAGCGTTGGTGTCAGCCATGCCAAGGCCAACGAAGGTTGGAGGACCGTCTCGCTCACCAGTCATGTGCATGATCCCTGCCGTCGCCTGCGCTATGAGATCAAAGCATGGTTGACTCGAGAACGGGCCGGTCTGACCGAAGCCAGAAATTGAGGCCATGATCAGATCGGGCTTAATCGCCGAAAGCGCTTCGTAGCCGATGCCCTTGCGGTCCAGAACCCCTGGGCTGAAGTTCTCGACCACGATGTCAACGTGTGGGACCAGATCACGAATGATCTGCTGTCCTTCGCTCTGGAAAATGTCCAGACACACGCTTCGTTTGCCGCGGTTCTGCTGGATGTGTAGACCCGAACGTTTATTGATGCGTGGTGCACCGGCTCGGTTCGGATCGCCATAGGGCGGCTGCTCGATCTTGATGACGTCGGCGCCCAACTCAACCAAGAGCCGGGTACATGACGGCCCGGCCAGATATCGAGTCAGGTCTAGGACCGTGACACCCTCGAGCCAGCGTTGTTCAGAAGTCATAGGTCAACTGTCGCATTCAGGGCGCCTCCATCCCAATCGCCACCTGTATTACTCCGCTCCGCGTAAACCAACGTCCGTCGGGCACAGCTTCGAGTGTTACTGCTCGACGGTCCAGCCTCCGCTACCGGTGCCATGCTGTGCCGACTCTGGAGGCGTATGTTTGGTGAAACAAAGGCGATACCTAGCTGCGATAGCGACGGACGATCGCCGTGGCGTCCATGCGATTCTCGCCGGCGTCCTGGGTTGCCTTTAGGTAGCCGCTCACCAATGCTGTGAGTGGCGTTTCCGCGCCAAGAGCGCTCGCCTCCTCTTGCACCAAACCTAGGTCCTTGGCCATCCAGTCGACAGCGAAGCCGAAGTCAAACTCGTCGTTGACCATCGTCTCGCCGCGGTTGCTCAGATACCACGACCCAGCCGCTCCCTTGGTTACCGCCGCCAGCACTTTACTCATGTCTAGGCCAGCCTTTTGCCCGAACGCAATCGCTTCGGCCGCACCCTGGATTGCGCCGGCACATAGGATCTGGTTGCACATCTTGGTCAGCTGGCCGCTGCCGACGTCGCCGACGAGCGTGACTGCTGATGAGTACGCATCGACCAGCGGTAGCGCCTTGTCGAAGTCGGCCTCTGCTCCTCCACACATCACGCTGAGCGCACCCTTCTCGGCGCCGGCCTGACCGCCAGAAATCGGTGCGTCGACGAAGCCAATGTTCTTAGCCGCACATGCTTCGCCCAACTCTCGAGCCAGTTCTGCAGAAGCGGTGGTGTGATCAACCAGCACAGCGCCTTGGGCCATGGTGGCCAACACGCCGTCGTCGCCATAGCTGACCGCACGCACGTCAGCATCGGCCCCTACGCATAATGCAACGAAGTCGGCGCCCGCTGCAGCTTCGGCTGGAGTCGAACATGCCGTGCCTGTATGACTGCCCGCCCATTGTTCTGCCTTGGCCTGAGTGCGATTAAACACTCGCACCTCGTGCCCAGCAGCGGCCAGATGTCCTGCCATTGGGTAGCCCATGTTGCCGAGACCGATGAATGCTGCGATTGCCATAGCCGCAATCTACTCGGCTGCCTCAACGGTCTGCGTCGCCGGCAATCAGCCCGGGCTCAGCAATGTTGTGATTGCACCAAACCTTGGGCAGAACCCCGCTATTGCCCCTTCGCCTGGCAGCCTCTCTGTTGGGCACAACGCCAGAGGCCGATTTCACGAAGCCATCGCTAGCTAGCACCTTGCGATCAGAATTAGCCAGGTCCCGAGGATGACAACAGAATGTCGCACACCGCTCGAAATCTACCGATTGCGAACTCGTCGGCGCAGAACATTAACCCAAGCTCCATCGGTCGGTTGCGCCTTAATTGGCTGGACGAAGTGACTGTTTAGGACGCTGGTAATGGCTCGAAAGCTTGGCACGGATCCCAACATGTCGGCATGTGAGCAGCGCACCTCAAGCGCGGTTTCCTGATCATCGAGACATGCCTGGCGTTTGATGACTCCGTCGATCTTCGACCAAATAGTTGTCCATGAAACCTCGACAGGAAACGGAGAAAGCAGCTCGGTTTCATATCCAGCGTCGGCACCTCGATCGCCACTCGGTCTAGCTGACAGCTAAGACCTCAGACGAAGTGCCTCGATCGAGGAGCGCAAGACGACCTGTCGGAGGGGGTGGATCCTGACAGGCGTTGCTGCTGGTCGACGCGATTCGCCCTACAGCTGCGACGACCATGCGGGAAGCGACACAAAGCCGAGCGTTCGACTGTGCATCGGTTGGTGTTGGCTCGAACCGCTCCCAGCTCGACCTGCAGCGCTCTTAGCCGCCTAACGGCCGAGCCCGAAACGAATGATTTCAGCTTCTACTCACTCAGGCCTTGAGTTCAGGAACAGTAAAGCCAACTTCGGCTCCCCCGCCCTCGGCTTCGCGTACCCAGACGCGGCCAGCGTGTTCGGCTGCCGCCTTGGCAACAATCGCTAGACCTAATCCCGAACCTGGCGCTGACCGGTCACGATCGCTGCGATAGAAACGGTCGAAGATACGATCTCGCTCTCCGACAGCGATACCGGGACCGTCGTCCGACACGAATAGTGATCCGTTGAGTACCGACACCGTGATCGACAACCCTTCGGGGCTGTACTTGTCAGCATTGCCGATCAGGTTCTGAGCGGCCCTCGTCAGAGCGCCGTGATCACCGGCGACCATGCACGGTGTCAGGTTCCGCACAACTGGTCGAGCTGACCTCAGCTCGAATTGGGCGAGCGCAGCCTCGGCGACGGCGGCCAGGTCGATGTTCTCGAAACTCGCTGCGCCCCGAGATTCTGTGGCCAGCTCGACGACCTCGGCCAGCACAGCGCTCAACTCGCCGAGTTCGGCCTTGATACTTGCCAGCGTCATACGACGCACTCCCTCGTCCAAATCGCTAGCCATGCCGAGGAAGTCGATATTGGCACGAACGCTGGTCAGTGGCGTTCGCAATTCGTGAGCGGCGTCTTGGATCAGGCGTTGCTGCTGATCACGGCTTGATCTCAACGTCTTAAGCAACGAGTCGAACTCCTCGGACAGGCGCCCGATCTCATCGCTTCGGTCGAGCAACACAGGGGTCGACAGGTCTTCGGTGGCCGCCACGGTTTCAATCGTTCGAGTGAGCTTGCGCAGTGGCCGAGTCGTAGTTTGGGCGATCCCCCAACCGAGCAATGCTGCTAGTCCCGACATGCTCACGCCAACGAGCAAAAGTTCAGAACGCAGGTCGCCGAGCAAAGCATTGGTTGTGCTCAGACTCTGAGCGACCTGCACCGCTCCGCCACCCTCGACATGGCGAGTAATCATTCGATACTCTTCGCCTGCGACCTCGACCGTGCGCAGCAGCACCGGTTCGAAGCGCTCGAGGAACTTCTCGTCGGACGCCTCGAACGGCAACGCGACACCAGCGGCAACGACGACGTCGCCGTCCTTGCTAAGAAGTTGAACTTCGGCATCAGAGTCCACCAGCGAGCGGATGTCATTAACCACTTCGCTCGTGGCGGACAGCGCCTGTGGACGTGACGGGTTGTTACGGGCTGGACGGTTCCCGCCTGATCGGGGGAAGTCAGCACGGCGACCTTCGGCAATGTCAAGGGATCTGTTTTCAAGGAAGCGGTCAACGTCGGCGTTCACTTGACGACTCGTTGAATACGCGCTGACTCCAGCAGTGACAAGAGCCGTCAGCCCAGCGAGCAAAGCAAACGCCAGTGCAAGCCGGGCACCCAGCCCGAACCGTCGGGGCAGCGACACCATCAGGGACGCAGCACAAACCCGATGCCGCGCACCGTCTCGATCAAGCGATCAGCACCGCTCGCCTCAAGCTTGCGGCGCAGGTAACCGACATGCACATCGAGCGAACGCGACGCTCCATCAAAGTCGTACCCCCAGATTCGCTCGTACATCACCCCGCGTTCCAAGACGATGCCCACGTTACGCAGCAGCAGTGCCAGGATCTCGAACTCAGTTCTCGTCAGTTCGATGGGGGTGTCGCCCATCATCACCTCGTGACGTTGCAGATCCAGTGACAAGTCGCCAGCCGTCAGCAACTCTGAATCATCGGGAAGCACCCGACGTAATAACGCCCGGATCCGAGCGAGCAATTCTTCGAGATCAAATGGTTTAGGGAGATAGTCATCAGCCCCAGCGTCGAGCCCTGCCACCCGGTCGCTGACCTCGACACGGGCAGTTAGCATCAGCACCGGTGTGCGGTTACCACGTTCGCGAATTCGACGGCACACCGTGAGCCCATCGACGAAGGGCATCATGACGTCGAGCACTATCAAGTCGGGTTCGTGCTCCGTTATGGCTTCGAGCGCGGCGGCACCATCATTGACGGTGACTGGTTCATAACCCTCGTAACGGAGTATCCGCTCGAGCGCAGTTCGGATCTCGGTGTCGTCTTCGGCGACGAGCACTTTCACTGCTTGCTGATTCATAGTCCTGGTCCTCGTTCGATCCAATAGTAGTGAATGGGAACGCATCGACAGGACCGTGCCTGAGTGTTCTTGGTAACGCATCGGCGGCGTAGACATCGGTGCAGCAAATCGTTCCGTACTGACTCGTGCCTCTTGTTACTGACCTCGAGTGTCCGGGTCCACGCCAGCGATCGTCAACATATCGGCCATGCGAAACTCGCCGCTACCGGCACGAGACGGCAAGGTTGGAGACCATTCAACTCCAGCATTGAGGATGGAGTTTGGGTCCATTTGGAGCAAGCCGATGAATACCTCGCCGACTATGCGGCCTCCGACTGGCCCAAGGCGCCGACCATCTTCAATCAGGTCTGCTTCGCGCAGGATGTAAAGCCATAACGGGGTTTCTCCCGCCAGGCGGGGAACAATCTCGTTGATGTCAACTAGATCATTTGCGGCCAATCGAGGGGCGCCCATGAGCTCGGCCACGCGCTGACCAGATGGGATGCCCCAGGTAATGTGGCGGAGCAGGTTCCGGGTTGCCAACGACGTAGGGCCGATCGGCTCACCTCGAGAGCTATCGATCGTGCCCATAGGCAATTGAAACAACGGTGTCGAAAGATGCGTGTCGATCTTCTTATTTGGCTTCACTTCGCCATCCCCGAAGTCAAAGAAGGTCTGCCAACCAATAAAGCGCCGGGGGGCGCGGCAGCCACCGGTCATGTCTCCGGGGTCACTCTTACCAAACTCTGATGGATCAAACACCATGCCGAAGAACGCTTCACCCTTATCGCCAGCGAGGTTTGCCCGGTACGACGGCCGGATCATCGAGTGGCCGAACCTGTACGCGGCGGTTTGGAACTCGACCGGAATGGTGGGCACCAATGTCGTGTAGTGCTGGCGACCATTCGCCAAAATGTCGTTGACCAATGCCTGCCCAATGAACTGCGGCAGAAACTGATGAAGAATGAGCCATTGGTAATGCCAAGTCACGATCCTGCGGGCCTCGGCGAAGGCAGCGTCACCGTCGAGGTCTGCAGCCGTGCGGACTCGTTCGACAACAGCGTTGTGGAACTTCAGGAATGCGACCTGGATGCCAGCGATCATCAGGTTCTCATCGTTACGCGCGTCGGCAATGATGGCCTGACCCTGGCTGTTACGGGGTAAGTCTTCGAACAGTCCGCCAGTCTCGACTCGAAACAAGATGTTGTCGTCAGGCCGGTAGAGCTGAGGAGAGTCGGTGGGATCACCGCCGTACACACTGTCGAGATCGAATTGAGCAGACCGCAGATTGGTACTTCTGCGCAGGGAGGTCCGTCGGCCAAGTGTCGAGCCCGCGTCTCGGGTGATGTCATGGTCGAGGAATTGGCCCATAAAGGTCGTCCCCGCCGTGTGGTTTGGATTGTTGGCGTTATTGGCACTGAGTTCTGGTTCGGTGATGAGCCTGATCGGCCCTTCATCGAGTGAATCTTTGGCATCAAGAATGCCCCCAGGCGCACCGAGTTTGGCCAACATGGTGGTTAGTTCGTCATCGACATCATCGAAACCGTCAACGCCATTGAAGATACGTGTGAACTGGCGTGTACCTGTCGACCCTGTATGCGACCCCGATGTTGCTGTCGCACCCCCAGGAGCAGATGCGGTTTGCGCAGCGCCATCCGAGCCACCGGTATTCCGTCGGCCGTCTCGACCGCGGACACGCCCCCTGCCATCACGGCGCCCAAGACCTCCTTCCTGAGCAGCAGCGACACCGGGAACCCCGAGAACAACGGTGCCCGCAGCCAGGCTGCCAAGCATCTTTCGTCGGCTGATCGACCGAGACCCCAAGAACCCTGTCGGTCCAGAACCTCCCTTGAGATCCTGTTCGGTTATGTCCTGATTGTTACTACTCATCCTGGCGTGCGCTCCTGGTTGATCGAGTGCAATAAGAAGACCAGTCGCCACACAAGCAAGTGTCAACACAGTGACAAGATCATGACAAGACCAGCTTTCTGGCCGCCACCTTCCATGATCAGGGGCCGTTGCTCTGCATCCGGCAGCATTCAGGGCCTTGTGATCGAGGTGCACCGCCGAAGGTGCGCTGCCACTATCGACCTCATGGAACGCGAGATCAACGACTTAGTGCGGGTGCTGAGGAGCACAAACGACATGCACCAGTCGGACGCCCACAGGCACCGCGGTGCAGGATTGCGTCGGGTGTTCAATCAGTTTGCCGCCTAGTCGCCACGGGCACCGTGGCCTCATTGTCTGCTTAGCGTTGCCCGTTTAGATCCACACTCTCACCAACGCTGAAGCGTCCGAGGTCCTGCAACTCGAACGAAGCGAAAAGAAGATGGCCGCCGCGACCGAGTCCGACACGCGGCACACTCATCATCGAAAGAGTTCCTCGAATACCCCGTAGGCGCCAACCGTAAGCGTCGCCTCCAGATCGATCGGCATTGAGCGCCTGAAGACGCTGCTCACATCGTTGTCCACCGTTAACGCGCCGATCTCGACCGGCGTTCGACGTTCGATGAAGTCGACCACATTGATTAGGTGCTCAGACAGGTATCCCTTGCGGTTGGCCTTGTTCGTTGCTGCTTCTGCGGGAGCGCCATCAGAGACCACGACCAGCACCTTGCGACGCTCTGGGCGTTCCATCAGCCGACCGTGAGCCCAGATGATCGCCTCGCCCTCGATACTTTCTCGGAAATGGCGCGTGAGCTGCATTGAAGCTAAGGAGTGCCGGGCACGTTTCCAGGTCGTGTCAGCATCCTTGTAGACGACCCCAGCAAGCTCAGCGATACGGCCTGGGTCCTCGGGCTTTCCTGCAGCACGCCAGTCCTCGAGCGCTCGACCGCCCGTCCATGCAGCTGTCGTGTGGCCCAAGATCTCGTGGGGCACCTTGGCCAAGTCAAGTGCCCGGCTCAAGGTATCGGCCAAGACGGCAAGGGTCTCGTAACGCTGCGCCTTCATCGAACCAGAATTGTCCATGAGCAGGCTGACGACAGTGTCTGTGCGCAGCACCGGTCGCCGTCGTTGGAACACTTCACGAGCCATTGGGTTTGCGATCAGTTGTGGAAGGCGGCGTCCATCGACGATGCCCTCATCGACGCCAAAGCGCCATTCGTCAAGCTCGAAGGTGCCGAACAGACGTCGCAGGCGCAGAGCGATGCGATGGGCACTGACTGCCTGGGCTTGTACCAGCTGGTCCAGTTCAGTTCGAGCGCGCCGTCGTTGAGCAAGCGGATACAGCTCACTCCCTTGCTGCACCACGTCGTACGCAGTGGTGAACGCTCGATAGTTACCAAGCCCGTGGAGTGTTTGATCACTTGCGTTGGCGGGCAGTGTGATCACGGCGACGCCACTCATATCATCGCCCTGGCCGGTGTCGAGGTCTAGCCATTCCGGTGGCACCAGCATCTGATATCGCGCCGAACCGGCGGTGCCGTCGGCGAACTCACTCGCTTCGGCCAGTTCCGTCAGGAGGCGAGCAATCTCTAGTGCATCAATGGCGTACGCCTCCTGGTCATTCACATGCCCCGACAGTTGTTGCAGCCCATGACCGATCAGGCGCCCCAGACGAGCTCGAGGCATCTCAATGATGCTGTCGACCTCTTCGTCAGTCATTCCCAGGCGCAATCGGGCTCTCGCCATATGCATCAGGGTGTAAACAAGAAGACCCACGCCACTCTCGGCGACTCCGTTCGCACGGGCATTCTGACACCAGGCATCCGATGTAGCCGCCAGGTTCTGCTGGATTCCACGCAGGTCAGGCGCCAAGGCTTGGCAACGAAGCTGTTCAAGCATGTCGAAGATCACTCGTTGCAGCGGGTCAGCGGGCACAAGCGACTGGTGAAGTTCACGGTCGGTGTAGCGCAGGATCAGCGCCAGAGCGTCACCTAGCCCCCGCATAATGATTGGCGATTCGTTCCCTGTCAACGTCAGGAACGGGGACGCTATGTCGACAACCTTGTTACCTGTCGTTAAACGGCCACCACGGAACTCAGCCTTGGGATCGCGTCCCACGGCGCGGACCGCAGCGGATCGCTGGCGCTCGATGGCTCTATTCATCGCAATCAGGAGCCGAAGGCGCGTTGCCAATACTCATCGAGCACTGGCCATTCGGCTTCGTCGCACTTGTTCAAGAACGACAGTTCGAATGCTCGACGGACATCGCCAAAGATGGCGGTGTTCTCTGCCCAGTCGATCACGGTGCGTGGTGACATGACGGTAGAGATATCACCGGCCACGAAACCCTGACGAGTCATATCGGCCATGGCCACCATTTCCGTGACATGGCTAGCAGCAGGGACGCGGCCAAGCACGATCTCGCTCTCGGCTTCAGCCTCGAGATAATTGAGTCGGGCAACAATGTTCCAGCGATCGACCTGCGCTTGGTTGAGCAACTGGGTTCCGTGATACAAGCCGGTCATGTCGCCGAGTCCTACCGTGTTGGCCGTTGCAAAAAGTCGGAAGCCAGCGTGAGGGCTCAGTACGCGGTTCTGATCCAGCATCGTGAAACGGCCGTCGCGTTCAAGGATCCGCTGAATCACAAACATGACATCAGGGCGCCCGGCATCAAGCTCATCAAACACCAATGCGACTGGCCGCTGGATCGCCCACGGAAGTACACCTTCGACGAACTCGGTGACTTGCTGACCATCTCGAACAACGACCGCGTCACGGCCGACCAGATCCATGCGGCTGATGTGACCATCCAAGTTAACGCGCACCGTCGGCCAGTTCAGCCGGGCTGCGACCTGTTCGATATGTGTCGACTTCCCCGTGCCATGAAAACCCTGCACAAGCACTCGCCGGTTATGCATGAACCCGGCAAGAATCGCCTGTGTCACCTCAGGGTCGAACCGGTACGCGTCATCGACCTCGGGAACATAATCCCCGTACTGACCAGCATCGAGCACCTCAAGCCTGAGGTCACTCTCAAACCCAAAAAGTTCGGATGTAGTGGCGTGGTTTTGCACGGTTTGAACCTATCGAGGATGAGATCAGGATGAACGAACGCGCACCAGACACAGGTTTACTTGGCATTGCACCGCGTGTTCATGCACCGACGTAGAACCGAGAGACGAGCGGGAGACGAGCCGCACCAAATCGCTTCAAACCCTGTCCGACGAACGTCGGCTCGAGCGGCGCAGTACAACGCGGCGCAGCTCAACGCAGCGCAGTTCAACGCAGTGACCTAGACGTAGTCCTTGTACTGAGGGAGATGCCGTACCGGCTTGCTTAGTGCGTCCTTGCGGAACGGATCGCCCAGTTCTTGAGTGCACATGATCTCAATGACGGTGGTCTTACCTTCGTCCATCTGGGCGCTGATTGCCTCGGTCAGTGCTGGACCGACGTTGTCAATCTTGTCGACACGGATGGCTTCGCAGCCCATTGCGATGGCGATGTCGCTGTAGCTTTCGCCAGCGTCGAGTTCGCCTGCGACGAAGCGGCGCCCATAGAAGTCAACCTGATTCTTCTTCTCGGCTCCCCATTGCCGGTTGTGGAAAACAACAGCGGTCACGGGAATGTCATGGCGCACAGCGGTCATGATCTCGGTCATACTCATCGCCCAAGCACCGTCACCTGCATAACACACAGCTGGGCGATCAGGGGCAGCCTTCTTGGCACCGATGATCGTTGGCAATGCATAGCCGCAATTACCAAAGCTCATGGGTGCGAAAAAGCTGCGGGGCTCTTCGAATCGTAGGTAGCTGTTGGCGACAGAGTTGATGTTACCGATGTCGGTCGAAACCATGACCCTGGCTGGCATGGCCTTTTCGAGCTCACGTAGAACCGAGCGCGGGTGCAGCCAATCGCCAGGCATGTCCTTGGCATTTTCGATAGCTTCCATCGACCAGTCGTCGGTCTCATGGGTCCATGCGTCGAGTTCGTCTTCCCAACGCTGCTTCTCTTCAGCCGTATTAGCGGCTCGAGCTTCGCGGGTCGCATCGCATGCAAGCTCGCGACCATCGAGCCGCTGCAGCAACGCAGCTGCGGCTTCGCCAGCGTCGCCATGGATGCCCACCGAAATTGGCTTAACCAGGCCAAGCATCTTGTTGTCGGCATCGATTTGGATGATCTTGGCGTCGGCTGGCCAGTAGTCCATGTCATGTTGTGGCAGCGTGCCAAACGGACCGAGGCGAGTGCCGAGCGCAATGACGACGTCAGCTTCGGAGATCAGACGCATAGCAGCCTTGGAGCCCTGGTAGCCAAGCGGACCCGTCCACTGAGGGTGAGATGCAGGAAAGGAATCGTTATGCAGATAGCTGTTGACGACCGGGCCACCCAGACGTTCGGCAAGCGCCACTGCCTGGTCCATAGCATTCCCCATGATGACACCGCCACCGGACAGCAGAACTGGATTAGTTGCGGTTGCGATCAGGTCAGCAGCCTCGTCCAGCTCGATCGCTCCACCAGCGCCCCGACCAAATTGAGCGGGCTTTGGGATTTCGACATCGATGTCGCCGTAGAAGCGATCACGAGGAATATTCAGCTGGGTCGGGCCCATTTCGCTGAGGGCGCGGTCGAAACAGCGGGATGTGATCTCAGCCATACGTCGTTCGTTGTTCACGTGACCCTGGTACTTGGTGAACTCTTCGAACATAGGAAGCTGGTTAGCTTCCTGGAAACCACCGAGGCCGATACCCATCGTGCCTGTCTGGGGCGTGATGATCACCACAGGAGAGTGCGCCCAGAATGCAGCGGCGATTGCTGTCACGCAATTCGATATACCTGGACCATTTTGGCCAATCACAACACCCTGTTTGCCGCTCACTCGTGAGTAGCCGTCGGCCATATGTGCCGCGCCTTGCTCGTGCACCACTGGCACGAGTTCTATACCGGCGGGGGCGAAGATGTCCATGGCATCCATAAACGCCGAGCCCATAATCCCGAAGGCCGTGGTCACGCCATGAGCGACGAGCGTTTCGACGAACGCCTCGCTGGGTGTCATTCGCGTCATTTGAGATCCTTTGTGTGTGGTGCATTCCGAGCTGGGCCGTGCAAAATTTCAGCCCGTAAAGATTAATTAGAGACCATAACAAAACCGTGAGATAGCTTCATTATTAAGATCACTATTCACGAGTCACTGTGATTCCACAAGATGGAATTTGGAGCGCATAGGCCTCAGTGGTCCGGGCCCGATCTCGTTGCAGTTCAGGACGAACAGCGCCTTGCGACCAGGGCCACCGAACTACGGTTTAAGCAAATGCAAGGGATGCACCAGTTGCACATCGCCGCAACGTTTTGCCTGCGAACGGCAGGAATAACCAGTAGCAACCACATACTGTGCCGAAGCGCTCTTGAGCCGGGGAGCCCAGGAAAGATCCCACAGATCCTTCGACATCTTCTGATTGTTGGCTTCGTGGCCGAACACACCAGCCATGCCGCAACAACCAACTTCAGGGGCATGCACCTCGTACCCCACAGCCCGCAGAACCGCCGTCCAGCCGGCGGCGAGGGCCGGTTCAGTCGCCCGTTCGGTGCAGTGCCCCAGCAGGAGCACCGACTGACCCGATCCAACCAATACCAGCTCACCCGCCCGTTCGAGTATCACCTCGGCCAACGAAGCGACCTCAGCTGACGGATACGACGCCATCAACGCCGGATACTCGTGTCGATGCAACAAGGCGACTGCAGGCTCAACAACGACGGGCACCGCTCCCGTCGCTGTAATCGATCCGATGAGGTCGGCCTGACGGGCAACCGCCTTCGCGAAGCGCGTACGCCGACCCTTTACGTGGTCAAATTTCCCAGAACCAACAAACTTGCTAACTGCTGTGGCATAGCCCAGCGACTGAAGCACCAACACCGCTTGGGTCAGCGTCTCGGGCTCAAGCGCTGATGTAAAAACGTCGGGGACCAGCACGATATCGAGACCAGTTTGACCGGTAAACGTGGGCAGATTGGGGACTCTTATCCCGCTCGGCACGGGCAGGTCAACTAATCCAAGCAGCCGCTCCGCAGGCTTGAGTCCAACACGGGCAAGCCGAGGAATACGAGCGGCCAAGACTGCAAGTTCTTCGAAATGACTCATCAGATGATGACTGACCGGGCGGCGGTTTCGCGAGTGGTAGTCCTCGAAGAATCGTGACTTCAGTTCGGGAATGTTGACCTCGACGGGGCACCTGCCGGTGCATGCAGAACACGACAAACACTGATGCAGGTTCGCTGCCACCTCGTCTTCGAAGCCCGGATCGCTGCCCTGATCACTCAGCCAGGACCGAAGAAGATCCACCCTGCCGCGTGGCGATAATGCCGGGTCGCCGGTTGCCTTATATGACGGGCACATGGCCTCATCGACAGAATAGTGATGGCACAGGCCATTACCATTACAAGCAAAGGCCGAATCGAAGTCGCGTCGTACTGCGAGCTTGACCTTGGCATCGATTTCGCCACGCATCGGTGGCTCTGCGACGTCGAACAGCGGAAGATCTGAGTCGAGCGGTCGATACAACTTTCCTGGATTGAAGATGTCACGTGGGTCAAAGGCGCTCTTGACCTGGCGCATCAGTCGCACCGTTGCTGCCGGCAATACATCGTCGACGTGGGCTCCGCGGAAACCGCGCCCATGTTCGCCCCAGACCAGGCCGCCATATTTGGCCACAAGTGCGATGACTTTGTCTGTCACTTCGGCGACGAGTTCGCGTTGGCTGGAATCCGTTAGATCAAGCGCTGGGCGCACATGCACGCACCCCACGTCGGCATGGCCAAACATGCCGTACATCAGACCGGCGTCATCGAGTGTCGCACGGAACTCAGCAATAAAGGCCGGCATCGCAGCAACAGGGACAGCGCAGTCTTCGACGAAGGCCGTCGGGCGAGCCGAGAACTCAGGGCCGCCCACCGCCACTTTGGCTAACAGACCAACGGCGTCGGCACGGACCTTCCAGATCGAAGCCTGTTCACTTGCCCCGTCGATGACCTGACGGGAGCGGCTTCGCTCCGTAGACGAGATAGTTGTCATGATCGCGTCGAGGTCTTCCGCTGCGTCACCGGTGTATTCGAGCAGGAGAACAGCACCGTGATGATCACCAATTGCGTCACCTAAGGCATGCCAGGCTGGCGACGAACGGCCGCGTTCAAGCGTGGTTTCGTCGAACGACTCGATGGCGACAGGCCCGGTTTCGCGCAGCGCGACCGCATCTTCGAGCGCGTCACCAAAACTGTCGTAGCTGGCAACAACAAGCCGGGTCAGATCAGGAATCGGGCTTAAGTCGATCGTTGCTTCGACCAAGATCCCGAGCGTTCCTTCCGCTCCGCTTACGAGTGCTATTGGATTGACCATGCCGTCGACCCGTAACCGATCCAGCCCATAGCCACTAAAGCCACGGGCGAGTTCTGGAAGGCCAAGAGTGCCGTCATCGGGAAGGTTTAAGTCCAGCAGCGCTCGCCATAGCTCTCCACCACGACCGGGTTCACCCGCTCGCCGCTCAGCTTCGGGCTCGCTCACCGATTCGGCAACCCACTCGGTCCCGTCGTCGAGGAGCATGACCAGACGTGTGACATGTTGATTGGCCCGGCCATAAACGAGTGAGCCTTTGCCGGCTGCATCGGTGGAAATCATGCCGCCGACCGTTGCTCGATTGAGGGTCGAGGTATGGGGCGGCCAGAACAACCCGTGCTCGGCAATCCGAGAGTTGAGATCGGCGGTCACAATTCCCGGCTGTACAACAGCGACCCGGTTCTCAACATCGACGCTAAGAAGCTGATTCATGTTGCGTTTCAAATCAACGGTCGTCGCCTCGGTCAGGCTCTGGCCGTTTGTTCCTGTGCCACCGCCGCGGGCAACGATCGGCTGCGGACGAGCCAACGCATAGTTTGCTCGCAGAGATGCAGCAATCTGTTTTGCGTCGTCGGGCAGCCCAACCCGACTCGGCGTGAGCTGATAAATCGAGTTGTCGGTTGCGTACACGGTGCGTGTCAGTCGATCCGTGCGCCACGTGACCTGCTGTTGCATCTTGGACTCACTCTTTCTGACAGCGGAGTGCCGATCTTAGGTTGACTAGTATCTCGTCCGGAAGCAAGCGCGCGCATTCATCCGTGATGGCGCCACAATTTGGGGGAACTGACATGCTCTGTAGCTATTACGACGTCGCTGTCGAGTCGGGCGACGACGCATTCAGTGTCGACGCCTCGAACATCACCTTTGGCCCCGGTTGCCTGCGTGAATCGGGCGACATTGCCAAGAATTTGGGCATCAAGCGCATCGCCATGTTCACCGACGATGCGCTTGTTGGCACCGAACACGTTGCGACGGTGCTGGCTTCGCTCCGGTCCGCCGGCATCGACGTGGCGCTCTACGACAACGTGCGTGTCGAACCCACCGATGAGTCATTCAAGGCTGGCGTCAAGTTCGCGAACGACGCCGGCGTCGACGGCTTCATCTCCGTTGGGGGCGGTTCGGTGATCGACACCGCCAAAGCCGCCAACTTGTACTCGACCTATCCGGCCGACTTCCTGGACTATGTCAACGCTCCCATCGGCGGCGGCGGCGCTGTGCCCGGCATACTCAAGCCCCATATTGCCTGCCCGACAACCAGCGGCACGGGCAGCGAGTGCACCGGGATCGCTGTGTTTGACCTGCTCGAAATGAAGGCCAAGACCGGCATCGCCTCGAAGATGCTGCGACCGACCCGCGCATTGATCGACCCAAACGTGACCTCGACATTGCCTGCCAACGTGGTCGCCGCTACCGCGTTCGATGTACTCAGTCATGCACTCGAGTCCTACACCGCACGCCCCTATACCCAGCGCCTTGCGCCAGCAGCACCGTTCATGCGGCCATCGAGCCAGGGCGCTAACCCTTGGAGCGATCTCGGATGCGGTGAAGCGCTTCGCCTGATCGGCCAATTCATGGAACGCGGCGTGCACGACGCCAACGATGTTGAGGCTCGACACCAACTGATGTGGGCGTCAACGCTGGCTGGCATCGCATTCGGTAATGCCGGCTGCCACGCGCCCCATGGCATGTCGTATTCGGTCGCGGGGCTTGTCAAAGACTTCTGCCCCCATGGTTATCCCCAAGGCGAACCCATGGTTCCCCACGGCATGTCGGTGATCGTGAACTCGCCATCGGTGTTCCGCCATACGTCCACAGCGAACCCAGAGCGCCATATGGATGGTGCCAAGTGGCTGGGCGCCGACACCGCTGATCTCGGGCCAAGCGAAGCCGGCCCTGCACTGGCCGACCGTTTGGTCGAACTCATGCAATCGACCAATATGCCAAACGGGCTGATCGGCGTTGGCTACCAGGCCTCAGACGTACCAGCGCTTGTCGAGGGTTCCCTCCCCCAGCGCCGTCTCCTAGACAACGCTCCAATCGAGATAGACCGCGAAGTGCTGACCACGTTGTACGAAGGCGCTCTGAGCTACTGGTAAGTACGGCAACCATATTTGTCTGCGCGAGAATGCGCGTAGCGTTCTCTCGAGCCTCAGATTGGATCAATCGGCGCAACCGAGTGAGTCAACCGTGAGTCGCTCTTTGCGGCGCGCGTATCGAGCGTCTTTACGACCGTGTCCTCGGTCTTTCGAAAGTGGTCACCGGTAATAAAAGCTGCCGCAGGCAGACCGAGCTGACGCAACAGTCCCCTGATCGGCTGAATGCGATCATCCACATCTGGCTACGTCGGCGCGGATTCACCCGTAATCGAAAGGATTGCGCCGGGGCACGAGAACTTTCCTTCAGTTGCAAGTTGCACCATTAAAGTTTTCGTCCCTACTAGGTCCAGAGCGACGAGCTAAGCCATTTGTCTTGCCATTGTCTGCGAGCGAATACCAGCGCACAGAAGCTCGATTAATCCTTCGAAGGTGTCATCTGGGTCATGCGGATGCGGATGCCCATCGCCCGACTCGAGATGGCAAAAACCATGGAATGCAGACCGCAGCGCTCGAGCAGCGTGGGCGCGATGATCGTCTTCGAGATCGAAGCCAGCAAGGGCTTGGGCGATCACCCCAACAATACGCTCCACCGCCTCTTCAAGTTCTTCGTCGCCAGCGCATGGGTATCGATCTGTCGCCTCGTAGAGACCAGGGTTGGCCAATACTGTCTCGCGCCATGCCCAACCGACAGCGCCAACCGCTTCGTCGCCAGCCACACCAATCGCTGCTTCGCTGAGCGCTGCTAAAAGCTGTTCTCGTCCACGAAGACCCAGCAGCCGCAAGAGGTCCTGATAGCTCTCGACGTGTCGGTAAAGAGCGGGCTGACGTACTCCCAACACTTTCGCCACTCGCGTCAGGGTGAGGGCATCAAGCCCTTCGCTATTTGCCAACGCCGCTGCTGCGTCGACGACTTGTTCTTGATCGAGTGGAACTCGTGCCACGGAAGGTTCAGCGTTAGGGGGAGCCAAACCTTGTCACCTCTCCGCTAGGTGATAGCACGGCGCCGTCAGCCTTCATCATTTCTTGTGAAGTGACGTTGATCACAATCTCGAAATTTTGCCGCTCTGTAGCGCCGCTATCACCGCAACGTTCACGATGTCTTCGGGGCTGCAACCTCGAGAGAGGTCATGCATGACACCGTCAAGACCTTGCAGTAACGGCCCGAATGCACGGGCACCACCGAGACGTTCGGTGATCTTGTACGCGACATTCCCTGCGTCAAGGTTGGGGAAAATGAACACATTCGCGTGGCCCGCCACAGCCGACCCAGGCGCCTTCAACGCACCGATCGCTGGCACCCATGCTGTATCGAACTGCAGTTCGCCATCGACCGCTAAACCGGGAGCTTGCTGTTGCACAAGCATTGTTGCCTGACGGACCTTTTCGACTTGGGGGTGCTCTGCGGAACCTTTGGTCGAAAAGCTCAGCATGGCAACTCGAGCAGTCGCATTAGCCAGCTCTTCGAAGGATGCAGCGCTCGCTATCGCTATCGACGCGAGCTGCTCGGCAGTCGGGTCTGGGACTACCCCACAGTCGCCGTAGACGATCGGCTGTCCATCCGGCAAGACGAAGAAGAAGCAGCTACTGAGTGTGCCCGCCGCAGGGTCAACGCCGAGCACACGAATACCTGCACGTAACACATCCGACGTTGAACGACTCGCTCCTGCTACACAGGCGTCGGCCCATCCAGACTTCACCAGTATTGCGGCAATAACTAAAGGGTCGTCGAGATCGACCGGCCGACCGGCCGCAGTCTCCATCACAGCCTGCACAGTCGATGCAACCCGCAGGTCTTCGACGTCGGCCAGCGAAGTAACGTCGGCGCCAAGCAGCACCGGTACGACCAGACCTTGATCCCGTAACTGAGCTGCTGCTTGAACAGCTCGGTCATCACCTTGATCAGCGAGCACCACCCGTCTCGGCTTGGCTCGAGCTCGCTGGTACCAACTCTGCACAACATCAATCATTTCTTCACCGCGCCCTTTCTACCTCTGGGAAACGAATTAGGAGCGCTTTCCACAATGGTGGTGGGAAGACGCCCGGATTTGTGTCGGTTTTGAAACGCAACCCGAGCACCGACAAAAAGTTCAGGTAACGATTGCACAAAATCAGCCAATCGAGCACCTGAATTTTGACGCACCCAACGCATACCCCGCTCGGGCCACACTCTTGGAAGGCCATGCCCCGACGGAGACCCAGCACTATCACGGGTGCCCCCTCGACAGCGGCCTCGCCAGCGAGAAAGCCAGCAACTGTCTCATTGGTCTCTCAGTTACAGGGTGCTGCCTGAGCGGGTTTCGCTAGCACGAGGGGCTGCAACCTGAACAGAAAACGAGCGAATAGGAGCGTTCTTACACGGTGCAGTGCACGGACGAATCGGTCCGACCTGGCCCCTGGAAGACACCTAGCGATTGCCCTCGAGCCAATCGCCGACCCGCTCAACGATCTGGTCGACTCGGCTGAGTAGATCGTCGAGGACCTTCCGATCAGCAACAAGCGGCGGCGACAGAACCAGCATGGTGGCGCCTCGGTCATCGGGGCGGATCATGACTTTGGCATCTCGAACAAAGCCGCTCAGAACTCCGCTCTGCAGCGCTGCTGCTTCGTCGTCGGACAGCGGCACACGGTTGGGGCCGTCTTTCCAGAATTCGACGGCATAGAAGTAACCGGTGCCTCGGACGTCGCCCAGGCACGAGTGGTTCGCCATGATCTGGTTCAGACCATTCTTGAAATAGTCCTCGTTGCTGAGAACATTCTCGAAGACCTTTTCTTCCTTCATGGCCTTCATGTTGGCCACCGCTACTGCCGTTGCAACGGGATGACCGCCAAAGGTCGAACCGTGGTTAAAGAAGCCAGCCTTGGAGTCCCATATAGCTTCGACGAGTGGCTTGCGGATCATTACGCCGCCAAGCGGCTGGTAGGCGCTCGTAACACCCTTGGCAAAGGTGATCATGTCAGGCACGACCCCAAAACGTTCGCTGCCGGTGAAGTGGCCAAGCCGGCCAAAAGCGTTGATGACCTCATCAGCGCACAACAGGACGCCGTACTTGTCGCAGATCCGGCGTAGCTCTTGCCAGTAGCCGTCGGGTGGCACCAGCGCGCCGCGACCGTTCTGAACAGGTTCGGCTATAACCAGCGAGACCGTCTCGGGGCCTTCGGCCAGAATTTGTGCTTCGATCGCCTGCACACTGGCGAGATCAGCAGCAGTGCCACCAGCTGGGATCTCATCGTTGTGAGTGTTCATGACGTGGCGGGCTCCATCCCACATCATTGGAGCAAAATCTTTCTTGAATTTGGGAACGCCGGTCACAGCGAGTGCCCCAAGTGTGGTCCCGTGATAGGACCACTCGCGCGAGATGACCTTGTAGCGGGCCGTGTCACCCTGGCTGACGTGATAGTTGCGTGCGAACTTCAGCGCCGATTCGACCGCCTCGGAGCCAGAGTTGACGAAGAAAACTTGGTCAAGATCGCCGGGGGCATGCTCAGCGATCAGCTTCGCTGCTTCAATCGCCGGAGGATTCGAATAGCCCCACGTAGGGAAGTAGGCCAGCTTCTCCATCTGCTTCATCGCTGCCGCTGCGAAGTCGGCTCGGCCATGTCCCATGTTGGTGCAGAAAAGACCGGCAAGGCCATCGAGGTATTTATTGCCGTCGGTGTCCCAGACATAGCAGCCCTCGCCGCGATCAATCACCGTGTGATTTGATGCTTTCCAAGCAACTCCCTTGGTGTAATGAGGTAGCAAGTGGTCCTTTGCTAAAACCTGCTCGCTAGTAGATGATCTCATCACTCCCCCTCCGACATTACGTAAATTTTTCCTCAGGTGACCGTATCACCATCCTGTTAGGGCGTCTATCGATGTGGTGAAGCGTCATAACAAGAAACCTTTTAACTCTAACTAAAACCCTTTTTACCCTAACAAGGGCATCTTCTTCGCTTGGAGCGTTGTTTAATGACCGTTATGTCACCGCGTGAACTCCCCACCGAAGCAAAGGTCGTCGTTGTAGGAGGTGGCATTGTCGGAGCAAGCGTTGCTTACCACCTGGCGAATAAGGGCATGACCGACGTCGTGCTGCTCGAGCGCAACACGATGACGAGTGGCACGACCTGGCATGCAGCTGGGCTGGTTGGGCAACTTCGAGCGACCCAGAACATGACACGGCTCGCTTCCTATGGGGCCGAGTTATACGAACAGCTCGAGCTCGATGGATTTCCTACCGGCTTCAAGCGCACCGGCTCGATTGCAGTTGCCAACAACGAAGAACGGCTCGAAGAACTCGTTCGCGGTGCCGACATGGCCAGCTGTTTCGACATCGACATCCAGCAAGTTGACGTCGAAGCGTTGGCCAACCACTGGCCCATGATGTATACCGACGACCTGATCGGTGGCGTTTGGGTTCCTCGTGATGGCCAGACCAGCCCGGTCGACACAACCATGGCGCTTACCAACGCCGCGAAGCAGATGGGCGCTCAAGTCTTTGAGAACACTGGTGTCGCTGAAATCATCACCGCTGACGGGAAGGCGACCGGCGTACGCACGACCGAGGGTCACGAGATCGCTGCCGAGGCCGTTGTCACCTGCGCTGGGCTCTGGTCGCGCCATCTTGGGGCCAAAGCTGGTGTCAGTATTCCACTGCACGGCTGCGAACACTTCTACCTCGTTACCGAGCACATCGAAGGTCTTGGTCACGGGCTGCCCACGTTGCGAGACCCAGGAAGCAACACCTACATAAAGGAAGAGACCGGGCGGATCTTGGTCGGCTTCTTCGAACCCGTCGCGAAAACAATCGACGCCCATGAATTACCCGATAAGCCGTTCATCCACCTCGATGACGACTGGGAACATCTCGCGCCGCAGATCGAAGCAGCGATCCACCGCATGCCGATCATCGGCGACACAGGCATCCGACTGTTCTTCAATGGGCCCGAGAGCTTTACCCCCGATGATGCGTACATTCTGGGCGAAACACCAGAGCTACGAAATCACTTCACCGCTAGTGGGTTCAACTCGGTTGGTATCCAGTCTGCTGCCGGCGCAGGCCGCGTGCTGGCCGACTGGATCGTCGACGGCTACCCCCCGATGGATCTCGGAGACGTTGACGTTCGACGCTTCCATCCATTCCAGGGCAACCGTAAGTACGTGCGAGACCGAGCGACCGAAACCTTGGGCCTGCTGTACGAGATGCACTGGCCATTCCGACAGAAGGAAACCGCTCGAGGCGCCCGGCGCTCGCCGCTGCACGACAAGCTGGTCGCAGCCGGCGCCTGCATGGGAGAAAGCACCGGTTGGGAGCGCCCAACTTGGTACGCCCCTTCACCAGATCAAGCGAAGTACGAGTACTCCTACAAACGTCAGAACTGGTTTGGCTACTCGGCGGCCGAACACGAAGCTACACGCGACGGTGTGGCGCTCTTTGATCAAACATCGTTCTCCAAGTTTGAGGTTCAGGGCCCAGGCGCTGCCGCTGCGATGAACCGCATATGCGCGAACGATGTTGATGTCGAGATGGGCACCTCGGTCTATGGAGCGTGGCTAAACGAGCGGGGCGGTATCGAAGCTGACCTGACCGTGACCCGAACTGGCGAGAACCACTTTTTCGTCGTGACTGCGGCCGCCTCCCAAACCCGTGACTTCGATTGGTTGACCAAGAACCTCGCTACTAACGGTTCTGTCGTGGCCACTGACGTGACCTCTGCCTACACCGTGTTGGCGATCATGGGGCCAGACGCTCGCTCTTTCCTGCAACCACTCACTGATGCCGATCTCGACAACGAGGCGTTCCCGTTTGGCACCTCCCAGCAGATCGACCTTGGCTACGCCACTGTCACCGCCTTGCGTATGACCTATGTCGGCGAACTCGGCTGGGAGCTGTACATACCTTCCGAGTTTGCCGCCCACGTGTACGAGACCCTCACCACTGCTGGCGCCGATATCGGCCTGAAACATGCCGGTTACCACGCCCTCGATTCACTTCGTCTCGAAAAGGGTTACCGCCACTGGGGCCACGACATCACCGACGAGGACACCCCGCTGCAGGCAGGGTTGTCATTCGCAGTGGCTTGGGACAAGCCAGGTGGCTTCATTGGACGAGATGCTCTACTCGCTCAGAAAGAAGTGGGGGTTGATCGTCGGCTCGTGCAGTTCAAGCTCGACGACCCAGAACCCTTGCTTTACCACGACAACCCCATTCTGAGAAACGGTGAACTCGTCGGCAAAACGACCTCGGGCAGCTACGGCCACACCGTGGGCTCGGCCGTGGCGATGGGCTACGTGAAGTCATCTGTCGACATGCCTAGAGACGAGATCATCGATGCCACGTTCAAGCTCCAGATAAATGGGGCGCTCTACCCCGTAACCGCTAGCTACCGCCCCTTCTACGATCCGCAGTCACATCGCACCCGTCTATGACCAGAGAACGAACTTCGCCCCGACACCACTCTTGACTCACAAAGCCTTAGCCCGGGCCATCATCAGCGGCGCCCTCGTCCAACAGACCCACTCCTCAAACTAAATTGCTGACCAGATGCATCACTAGCGATGTGATGGGCTGACACCGACGACGGCATACGACTCTGAACCTGCCCAAGGTCCGCATGCACCTCACGTTGTTGTCTGGCCTGATGACTGGAATCACCGCAGCCACCATCTCGGAGTTTGGAATTAACCAAGGACAAGAAGCCACATTTGACTCAGCTGGACGCGAGGCCGAGTCAAAATTGAAGGACCCTGCACCCGCTCAAATCAGCAGTCGAAATACCGACGAGTGCGTCAACACTTGGTCGGCGATGGCCGCACACGAACTCCGGAACGCAAACGAATTCAGTGACACCTGGGTCGAGTCACCGTTGTTCCGAATAGTCGAGAACCCATGGGTCTGGCCCAGCAGCGTGGCTTCATCACCGACGCAGCGCACGAATTACGCGCACCACTTGCATCGACCCATGCCCTCGGCGGGCCACGCCTCGAATCGCAAGCGTGGTGATGAGTATCGAGAAGCGCTCAGCGGAACGCTCGCCCGCAACGGCACAGCCCGTGCATTGCGGGTCAGACTGACCGCACAGCCTGTTGGCAAACGTGTCGTGATCAAGATCGCCAACAAAGGTCCGGGTTTTGGCGAAAGCGTGCTGCGGTTCGCGTTCGACCCCTCTCCTCGGACCCTAAGCGACCTTCCTTTGCCTTCAGATTCACTCGGTGCTAGCCAAACCGAACGAGGGCGCCACCCATAATCAGGTGTGACCGCACCCAGGCGCGACGCACCGAGCAGCGCAGCCTTAGATCGCTGTAATCGCGTCTATTGCCGTTTCAAGAGTCTCGACAGTGCGGTCGACGTTCTTGAGCTTGTCCAAGCCAAATAGGCCCAGACGGAAGGTCGAGAAGCCCTCGGGTTCGTCGACCTGTAGCGGCACGCCTGCAGCGATCTGCATGCCTTGGGCCGCGAAAGCTGAGCCGTTCTTGATAGTCGGGTCGCTGGTATAGCTGACCGTCACCCCGGGCGCACCGAAGCCGTCGGCGGCGACGCTCTTGAAGCCGCGCTGGGTCAGAAGCGAGCGAGCTCTGCTACCAAGCACCTGCTGCGCCATCTTGGCCTCGCTGTAACCGAAGGCCTTCGTTTCCATCACAACGTCTCGGAACGCTCGAAGAGCATCGGTCGGCATGGTTGCGTGATAGGCATGACCGCCGTTTAGGTAGGCCCCCATAATCGAGTGCCATTTAGCCAGGTCACATGAGAAACTCGTGCTTTGCGTTTGGCCCATTCGTTCAACTGCCTGCTCGCTGAGCATAACCAAACCAGCACATGGCGGACCGCTCCAACCCTTTTGCGGGGCGGAGCACAAGATGTCGACGCCGAGGGCCTGCATATCGACCCACACGGTGCCCGACGCTATGCAATCGAGAGCGAACAGAGCGCCGACCTCGTGGGCTGCAGCGCCAACAGCAGCGATGTAGTCGTCGGGCAGGATCATGCCGGCCGAGGTTTCGACATGGGGAGCAAACACCATGTCAGGCTTCTCTGCCCTGATGGTGGCAACAACATCTTCGATCGGGTGCGGCGCAAACGATGGCGCAACAGGATCGTCGTCGACCCGCTGTGCCTTAAGCACGATCTCTTCTGACGGGATGTTTCCCTGCTCAAAGATCTGCGACCAGCGGTAGCTAAACCAGCCGTTGCGTATGACGAGCGCTTTCTTGCCGTTGGTGAACTGGCGAGCGACCGCTTCCATACCAAAGGTCCCACTACCCGGAACGACTACGGCCGAGGCCGCGTTGTATACCGATGTGAGCTCAGTATGGATGTCGCGCATGACCTGTTGGAAGGACTGCGACATGTGGTTGACAGCGCGATCGGTGTAGACCACCGAGTACTCCATCAAGCCATCGGGGTCAACATCTGGCAGCAAGCCGGGCATTTGGGGGCCTCGTTAGTTAGTGCGCCTCAGTCAAGGGCGTCGAGCGGTGCGACATAGTCGTAGCCGAGTGCTTCGGCGACAGCCAAGTCGGTGATCTTTCCGTTTGCCACGTTAAGGCCTTTCCGCAGGTGTTCGTCGGCCTCGAGGGCAGCTTTTACGCCCTTATTTGCAAGAACTAGCGTAAATGGCAACGTCTCATTGTTCAACGCATAGGTCGAGGTGCGGGGCACGCCACCAGGCATGTTCGCCACGCAGTAGTGCACGACGTCGTGTACGAGATAAGTCGGCTCTCCGTGGGTGGTTGCATGCGAGGTTTCCATGCATCCACCCTGGTCAATAGCAACATCTACCAGCACGCTGCCTGGACGCATAACCTTAACCATGTCCTCGGTCACGATTTTTGGCGCCTTGGCACCCGGGATCAGCACTGCACCAACGACCAGGTCGGCATCGGTCACGAAATCCCAAGTCGTGGCCGCCGTGCTGTAAACAGTGCGCAGCTTGGTGTTGAAGCGTTTGGCAAGCCGGTCGAGTACGTCGGTGTTGCGGTCGAGCACAGTCACGTCTGCACCCAGGCCAACGGCCATTTCGATGGCGTTCTCGCCGACAACGCCGCCACCAATTACAACGACCTTGGCCGACGGAACACCAGCGACGCCGCCAAGGAGGAGTCCAGCTCCGCCCTGACGCGACTCGAGATGATGAGCTCCGGCTTGAATGCTCATACGCCCCGCGACCTTCGACATCGGCGCAAGCAATGGGAGACCCCCGCCGGGACCCGTGACCGTTTCGTACGCGATGCAGGTTGCACCGCTGGCAACAAGATCATCGGCCTGTTGCCCATCGGGGGCGAGATGCAGGTAGGTAAACAAAAGATGCTCTGGAGTAAGCATCGCCCTTTCGACCGCTTGGGGTTCTTTTACCTTGACGATCATCGCTGCCGAGGCAAAGACCTCGGAAGGATCAGCCGCAATCTGTGCTCCGGCCCCTTCATAGTCGCCGTCGCTGGCGCCGATCCCGAGACCGGCGCCACGTTGTACGATCACGTCATGACCGTCGTTGGTCAACTCATTTACGCTCGATGGCGTGAGGCCAACGCGTCGTTCGTCTGGCTTGATTTCGGTTGGTACTCCAACGATCACGTCGCCTCTACTCCTTGGCTAATTTACGCGAATGTTCCCTAATGCGATCGTACGGAAATTGGCCTGACGGTGTCGTGCAAAATGAGTACTTTCACGTACCTTTTAAGCCCGATTCGTGTGTGAGCTGGCTCGATTGCGCCATACTCATGTGATGATTGATCTCGACAAGCTTGATCTCGCCGTCCTTGATGAGCTCCAAGTGGACGGTCGCATGACTAGTGCCGAACTCGCCGACCGGGTTGGGCTGTCCCCCTCCGCGGCTCTCCGCCGAGTCCGCCGACTTGAAGAGGCTGGCGTGATCGACCGTTACGTAATGCTCATCAACCCCGTCGCAATTGGCCGGACCGTCTCCGTTTTTGTCGAGATCTCACTCGACTCGCAAGCCGAAGAACTCCTCGACGAGTTCGAAGCCGCCATCGCTCAAACACCCGAGGTGATGAGCTGTCACCTGATGGCCGGCGACGCTGACTATCTCGTCCATGTGGTCTGTGTCGATGTCGCCGACTATGAACGTATTCACCGACAGACGCTTGCCAGCCTGCCACATGTGTCTCGCTTACGAACGAGCTTCTCGATCCGCGAAGTCTGCAATCGGACAAACTTGCAGCTCTGACCAAATACAAAACTATCCGGGACCGTCGAGGGTTCAGAACGCACAAGCTTTCGACGGCGCTGGGACTGCCGTTCACCCTTTGAAACCAACCGAAGCCGGGGCGTACTCGCTACCGGCAGGTTTCTAACTGCGGCCACGGCCCGAAGACCAGTGACGCCGCATCAAGGCAGACCAGCGAACAACTCTGCGCTTGCTCGGCGCATCCATCGACCATGACCAAGAGCGACGCGGAGGTTCCCCGGTCCCGGCCGATGTCGATCAGACCCCGTCTCGAGACATTCGAAAAGTACTCCACGCTGCGTGCACTTCCGTACCCAGACGCGTCACAAACGCCAGCGACAGCTTGACGCAGGGCGCAAAGTTGCCGTTCGCTGTTACAAGGTGGAACTGGTCAGCAAACTGATCATGCAACGACTGCGCAGACCACTCACGTGGCCGGTCGACTTCAGTCGGCGGGTTCCGCTGCCGTGACGAAGTCGATCAGCTGCTCGACCGAATTCACCAACGGTGTTTCGACGTCTTTCCAACTCGAAACCTTGCCCAGGATGTGCTTCCAGAACTGAGGCGGAGCTGCAGCCACGCCCAAGCGCTTGAGCACGCCTTCTTTCCACGATTCCCCCTTGGGCACGCTCGGCCACCCCTGAATACCGATCGCACCTGGCTTAATCGCTTGCCAAATATCTACATAGGGATGACCAAGAATCAGCACATTGGGGTCGTCTACCTGGGCAGCGATGCGAGTCTCTTTTGAGCCATCAACGAGGTGATCCAGCAAAACACCCAAACGTTGATGACTGTTCGGACTGAACTCGCGCACCATCGCTGCAAGATCGTCAGCGCCCTCAAGTTGCTCGACCACGATGCCCTCGTAGCGAAGGTCGTCTCCCCATACTCGTTCGATGAGTTCGGCATCGTGAATACCTTCGACCCAAATCCGGCTGGGCAACGCAACCCGAGCGCTGGTATCTTCGGCCGCGATCGACCCAGAAGCCGTCATCTGCGAGGCGCCCTGCTTCTTGAGAAGCTTTGCCCGTAAAGCGACGAGATCACCCTCATGACGAAACAGACCAGGCACGGGGTCGAATTTGTGCTCGATCCCGAGTTGGTCTTTGATGACAACAATGACACCTTCAATGAATGACACCACGGGGCCCATGGTCTTCGATGGCGTGTGTTCGAGCCTGACGCCAAGTTCTACGAACAGGTCCCGCTTTGCTAGCCCTTTTCGACGAGCGTCGTGCATGTCATCGAGCGACTCGAGGATGCCGCCACCACCCGTTTGAGACATCACGTCGTCACGCGAACGAATGCGTTCGGCTGGGGCGTCGGCAAGGTCGTCCAGTGATTCCAAGATGCCCCCGCCGGCACTCCCCCGGTACAGCTCTTCGCTGCTCCGTATAGGCGCCGTCTCTCGGGCTTCGCTCATGGCATCGAGCGGCTCAAGAATTCCGTCGTCAGGCACGATGGAACATTAGGTGCTGGTGACTCATGTCAGGGGGAAGTAGCCAGGAACACGGTGCGGATGGCTGTCGAGATGCACTTTGGCCTCAGGCGCTCCGGAAAATCGACCGTGCGTCCAGCGAATCTCGACATGACCCTCGATGATCTTGCGTTGGGCGCGGTCCAGTTCGGTACGCCGTGCTTCTGGCATCGCTGCTTCTGGCATCGCTGCTTCGTGACTCACAGCCACAGTCATGATTGGTTCGACGCTAGAAACCTGAGCGAACATAGAGTTTCGGTCGATTACCTCGGCACGCCAACGCACCATTGGCTGTCCGGCCGAGTCTGGCCAGGCATCAAATGACTTGAGGTCGAAGCGATTACGGAAGTCCCACGGGGTACCTACGCGATAGCGCAGCGGATCACCCGAGGTCGTGGCACCAAGCACAAAATAAGGAGCTGCCTGTAGCCGCAAAAGCCTCCACAACATTGCCTCGCGCTGGCGAGCGGTACCGAGAGATGAACGCCATCGGTCCGCTGATGCCTTGGCCACAGCCATGGAAAACTGTTCGTACATAGCCTGAGACTTATCAGGCAGGCGCCCGCGTTTCGGCAGTGCCGCTTTGAGCCGTTGCCGGTCGCGCTTCGTGAGTTCGGCCACCTGCGTTGGCATGGCGTGATAACCGTGGTCCAGACCCGTATCGGCCAGACACGACGTGTAGAACTCTTGATAGGCGCCGGGCGCTGTCGTCATGAACCAATCGCTGCCGCGTTCCACTCGCTTCTCAGCCAGCGCCCTATCAAACAGGTGCGAAGGGCTGACGTTGTGCAGAATCGAGCTGCCGTATTTGCACGACACCAAGTACACATGGTCGATACGCAGATCTGCAGGGACTTGCTCATAGCCCGGCGGTTTGTGAGGGCCCTTCCATTCGACGCTCCAAGGCGGCCGACCGCGCAGACCATCGTCGGCTCGGGCAAACACCTGACCGTTTTCCCATGATGTTTCGAACTCTCGAACATGAGAGCCAGCAGCGCGGGCTGCGCCCAACCGTTCGTAGTGTTCGGTCTCGAGGTTGAGGACGCTCATAGGCCGCACTTGGAGCGCCTCGTCGAGATCACGAAACCCAAGCATGGCCAAGCCGGTCACGATCTCGGTAATTTCGGTGCGGAGCGCGACCATAACTAAGAAGCTGGCCCGGTCTCGTTAAACAGTTTGGACGTGCGGATGGCCATTGACGCGACTTCGCTGTCTAGCCTGTCCTCGGTCCAGATCGGTACGTGTTCTTCGTAGACATCGATCAGCGTGTCAGTAGCTTCCATCCATATCAGGACTGCATCGGCCCATCGTTCGTGCAACAGATGTTCCTTGACGGCTTCGACAAGATGGGGCTTGAAGGTCGACGGGTTTGAACCGGCAACAACTTTGAGCGCAATCAGTCGGGAAATAACTTGTGCATTTTCGGCCAGAAAAATCTGAGGCGTGTCGTGCTTGACGACAGCCCACGCGCCGAGTGGGACCGAGTTCAACCTCGCTGGATTCTGCGTTCCATGATCGGCCACGGTGACCCTCAGAAGAACGAGTCTGGATCGGCAGGACCAATTCCGGCAGGTGGTTCAGCTTCAAGACCGTCGATGGCGTATTGCTGCAACCGTTGCTGATCCTCTGCAGAGAAAATTTCGATGGCATCGAAAATAATACGGGTGTCGCCCTGCTGGCAGGCACGAAGCGCCTTTAATCCGGCGCCAGCGTCGGGACGACCTGTGGTCAGCAATACATACGGGATGCCGGCGCACTCTGGGTCAAACTGACGGGCGGCTGCCTGCCCAAGCGACTTCCACAGCGTGGAGGTATGGCGTAAGCCGTCTCGCCCGCTGGTGAAAGAACCGGTGATGTCAAAATGCCAGACCGCCCCGTCGCTGGACTGGGCGACGAGATCAACCGCCACACCACATTTCAGGTTCTTCTTTTTGAGGCTCAACTCGGTGAAGCCACACTCTTCGATAATGATCCGGGCAACGTCTTCGGCTTTTTGACCCTGACGTACCGCAATCGCTTGCGGGTCACTGGAAACGACATC
This sequence comes from uncultured Acidimicrobiaceae bacterium, assembly GCA_905182135.1. GTDB lineage: Bacteria > Actinomycetota > Acidimicrobiia > Acidimicrobiales > UBA10347 > UBA10347. The sequence continues at coordinate 216,071 of CAJJAG010000004.1, forward strand.
GGTGGCATCTGGCTTGACGGCAGGCACCAACACCTTGAACCGTTCGCGCCGGCCCTGCTGGTTGACGAGTCGATCTCGTTCGACCTGAATACGTTCGTTTGAAACGTCAATGTACGACTCTTCGGTCTCACAGCCCACGTAGTTACGGCCCGAACGGACCGCGGCAATAGCGGTCGAACCCGCGCCCATATACGGGTCGAGAACCAGGTCGTCGTAATAGGTATAGAGGTCGATCAGTCGCTTCGGTAACGCTACGGGGAACGGCGCCGGGTGGCCAACACGGGTTGCACTTTCGGCCGGGATTTCCCAGACGTCTTTGGTCGCGCTCATAAACTCTTCTTTAAAGATCGAGCCGTTTGAGGGCAACCCCTGCTCGGCTCGCTTGCGAGGCGACAGTGCACGCTCGAAACGCCCCTTGCTGGCGATCACAATACGTTCGGTCAGGTCACGCAGCACCGGGTTCGACGGCTTCTGGAACGAACCCCAGGCCGTAGAACTATTCATGCCGTCGCCCTTCTTCCAAATGATCTCTCCCCGAACAAGCAACCCGAGATCTTCAAAAATGCGAATGATGTCTGCGGCTTGCGAGCGGTACGGCTTGCGACCCAGGTTTGCGACATTGACGGCGATTCGCCCACCTGGTTCTAGCTTACGAACAGACGCTGCAAAAATTTCGTGCATGCTCTCAAGGTGTTCTTCGTAGGCCGCAGGAACATGACCCTCACCCATCGCTGCCTCGTAGTCTTTGCCAACAAAGTAAGGCGGCGACGTGACGACCAAGGCGACGGAGTTGTCAGCAACAGAGTCATTGTTGTTCAACACGTTCTGCGCTGTTCCATGAAAGATCGCGTCTTCGAATGGCCGGTCTCCAGGCGCAACGACTGTCTCGTCTTCGGACAGAACCGGGGGGACGAACCGTGCATAGAACGCGGAGCTGTCATGGCTCTCACGTGCACCGGTGCCGAATGAAGCAGTCGTGGTGCCCCGGCGTTCTTTGTCTTCACTCATGACCGAATCGGCCTCCTCGTATGACTCTAAACGGACCATACGCCCGGGGTGCGACACTCTCAATATCTCTTCGTTGACCGCAACGTCACCAAGACCAACGCCACTCTGCTGGCGCCAGCACCAGGCCCTAGGATCAGCTCGTGACCTTTACCTCAATCCCCATAGTTGATGTCAGTACAGTGCTTGATAGCGATGACACCCCCGCCGACTTCGCTGCTGAATTCACCGACATCTGTCACCACGTCGGCTTCGCTCTCGTGACCAACCATGGCATCTCGACAGAGCTACAGGGCGAGACCTTTGATCTGATGAAGCGTTTCTTTGAACTGCCGCTCGAGATCAAACAACTCATTGACAAGACCAACTCGCCACAGTTCCGCGGTTGGGAACCCGTCGGCGCCGAGTCGACGAACAACGCACCTGACCTGCGGGAACAAATCGATGTATGGACCGAATGGCCCGAGCACGGAACCAGCGGCCCCGATTACAACCGTCTACATGGGCCGAATCAGTGGCTTGCTGATGATGTCCTTCCTGGCCACAGGTCGATCTCGCTTCGCTGGATCGCAGCACTCGAACATCTTGCTGATCATCTGATGAGTGCATTAGCTGTGGGGCTCGGTCTGCAGAGCGACCACCTGCGCAGCTTGTTCGGCGACCAGCCCATGTCGTTGGCCAAGTTCATTCACTATCCACCTACGCCCGCTGGCGGCGCTGGTGTCAATCCACATCATGACGCTGGCTTTCTGACCATTCTGGCTCCAGGCCCCACTCCTGGCTTGCAAGTGCAGAACCCAGCTGGCGACTGGGTCGACGTCCCCGTCATTGAGAACACCTTCGTCATCAATCTCGGCGAGGTTCTGCAATCTATGACAGGCAATTATTTGGTCGCCACCCCTCACCGAGTGGTGACAGATGCCGAACGCTACTCGTCAGGTTATTTCCAAGGCCCGTCCTTGACTACCCAACTCACCCGTCTGCCACTTGCACCCGAGTTCGCGTCCACTGTTGCAGCCAGCCCCCACCATCACGACGCTGGATTCATGCCCACACCCGACGAGGCTCAGTCCGGTACGGCTGCGATGACCAGCGAACACCGGCCCGGAACTTATGGCGAACAGCTGTGGAATTACTTCCATCGCAGCTACGGCGAGCAGATGGCACACCACCATGGCGATCTGCTGACAACAACCAACGGAATCTCGACAGGCAATTAACCAGAGTGGTCTGATGTGACGCCGGCTCGTAACGGCCCTACCATTGAAGCATGACCGAGTACCAAGTTGACGATGCCCACCTCCGCGAACGACTGACCTCTGAGCAATACGTGGTCACCCAGCAAGCAGGGACCGAACGAGCCTTTACCGGCAAATACTGGGACACGACCGACGACGGCGTGTACCACTGCGTCGTGTGTGATGAGCCACTGTTCGTCAGCGACACCAAGTACGACGCTGGTTGCGGATGGCCCAGCTTCTACCAGGCCATCGACGAAGACAAGATCACCCGTAAGGTCGACATGACCATGGGCATGCAGCGCACAGAAACCGACTGCGCCAAGTGCGGTGCCCACCTGGGCCATGTGTTTCCCGATGGGCCTCAGCCGACAGGCGAGCGCTTCTGCATGAACTCGGCATCACTAAACCTCGAGTCCCCCGAATTCACCACCGAATAATTTGCCAGCTAATCGCCTCGCTGGCACGCCTTAGCGAACGTGTGTGGCGCCGTTGATGTCAACGGTCGATCCAGTCATGTGACGAGCGAGCCCCGAAGCCAGGAAGGCGACGGTGTTGGCAACCTCCGATGGCGGCACTGCTTCTCCAAGCGGGAAACCATCGAGCGCGTCAGGGTTGGCCGCAAAGAAGCCCTCGGCCATTTCGGTCGACACCCATCCAGGATTCACGGTGTGGGCGACGATGCCGTCGTTGCCATAGCCACGGGCGATCGACCGAGTCAGCGCCACCACAGCACCTTTCGATGCCGCGTAATGCATCATGTTCGGCTCGTCGCCGCGAGTTGCAGCGCGGCTCGCGATATTAATGATGGTTCCCTCGCCCTTGGGGATGAAGTGGGCGATGGCCTTTCGACAGATGTCGGCCAACGAGAACAGATTGACCTGCATAGTGACATGCCAAGCATCGGCCCATTCCTGGTCGCTGGCGTCGATGTCAGCTTCAGGTGCAATACCTGCGTTGTTCACGACCACGTCGATTGACCCGACGGCGGCAATCGCCCGATCGAACAGATCCGAGGCCGCACCTGGTTGGGCAAGGTCTGCACAGAGAAGCACGGGGTCGTTATTGCATGAAGCGGCAACAGCTTCGGCCATGGCTGTACTGCGGCCATAGCTCATCACGACTCGGGCGCCAGCGCCATCGAGAGCCGTTGCAGCCGCAGCGCCGATGCCTCGGGATGCGCCAGTTACGAGGATGGTCTTGCCGCTGAGATCGATCATCGAGTCACGCTAGTAGTGCTTTACTCGCCAGTGTTGTTGAGCATGGCAACAACCTGGTCGAGCGTGACCTGATCTGCGCTCTTGAAGTCGACCATACGCTCATAAATCTCGTGCGCTGCTTCGGCGAAGCCAGTGGGTAATCCTGCGGCCGAGAAGGACGCCGCTATCTGTTCCATCTCGCCGGTAAAGCGCCACGCCTTCGGTGAAACAGCTGTCGCCACAAGCTCTGAACGTTCGACCATGCCTGGCTGTGAGATGTTCCACTCGTCGACGAGTGCAACATCAACTCCTTCGGCCTGAGCGAGCGCCCTAATAGCCAGGTTCATAGCCGAACCAATCTTGGTCCAGCTTGCATATGCCATCTTCAGAGCTGAGGCTGCACCCTGGTCTTCGCCGATCACCCGGGCGTCGAACGCACTCCCGTCGTACCATGCAGCGACCTCGGCAGATCTTGATCCACTCAGGTACAGCCGAGTTGTGCCTCGCTTGTACGCAGGAGGCCCGATGACCGAACCATCGACGAAGTGGTCGAAGCGCTCGGCGATGGCTCGCGCCGCCGCAGCGCTGATGGCATTGGCATCGACATAGAGCCCCTGAAACCCGACCTCTGCAACCGTAGATGCCAACTCGATGGCTGCACTTGGCGGGCAGATGGACACGATGGCATCAGCCTTGTCAACCATTGCATGGAGTGATCCCACGTCGATCATGGCATGCGATTCAGCTCGCCTTCGAGTCTCGTTGCTCCGGCCGTCGCTTGCCCACAACGTAGTTGCAGAACAGTTACTGGCCAATGTCTCGCCCATAAGCCCCGGATGCAGAAAACCAACATTCATTGCGTCAGCCTGCCACCTATCGCATAGGAAGCAGCATCGGACAAAGCTTTGCCACCCGACACTCGTCTCCGACTGGATTGGTCCAGCCTTCCCTCCCTTAGCGAGCGCCTTGAAGACCACGCTGTCTCGATACCCGCGACGCGGCCGCTGCTCGCCAGCCAACGACTCGACCCTCGAGCATCGTCTTCGCTCTATGGAACCGTGATGAAGAACAGATCGAGAGGTGTTTTATCCCACTACGGCCGAGTCAGGCCATCTCGTTTGATCTGCTTTAAGCCAACCTCGACGAATTCGACGGTCGCTGGAAGCACCGCAGCGAAGGCTCGGTGAAGTTCGACGATCTGCCCAACGACCGAGATCATGCCAGTCATGGGGGAAAGACGGGCGCGGTCATCTCAGGCGAGTGCAGCGCGGACTCAGGAGCGAAGGGCCCGCGCTCTAACGTAATCGAACCGCCTCACGAGCTAGAAGCACGGAAGAATCGATCCATGATGTTGGCGGTGACTTGGGAAACGAGTCGGTCATCGGCCAGGCCGAAGACCCAGTCGGTCGAGCCGATGGTCACGACCTCTCCCCCGCCCGTCCCTTGGGGCCGACAGACGACCATCACGGCATTCCCATGACGGACCTTGGCCAGGTTCTCGGGACTGGTGTCGCCGTAATAACGCTCCGCTAGGAACTCGAGGTCGCCCTGATCATTCAACGCCGAGATCGACTTGGGATACTCGCCCATGCCCAGGTTGCTCGATAACGAAAGACCAACGATCTCGTGGTCTGTCGGCATGCCATCGACGAGACGCACGACCGGAAGCTGGTACTCGTCGAGTGTGATCGGACACCCGAGGGTCTCGTAGCCAACAACCCCATGGTCACCACCGAGCAGATCGCCATAGCGCAGCCCCGTGCCTTCGAACATCCAATGGTCATAACGAAACACGGTGAACCCACCGGTGCCGCGTGGCGTCGCCTGCCCAAAGCGATGGTAGAGGCCGAACACACTGCCAGCGCCGAGAGTGCTCCACTCGGGTCGCCCGACCAATGGGTCACACCACAAGCCTGACATCTCTTCGACTGCATCGGTGCCTACGACAGGATCTGCGGTGTGGCCTCCGTACTTGTGGCCAATCATGTGGTCCAGGCCTGGGTTCCCCTCCTCGTCTACTAGCCGCACCTGCCAGAACATGGTGTTCCCAGACAGCGACACATAATCACCACCGCTGCCGATATGGCGGTCGACCTGGTCTCGCGCTGTCTTGGTCCAGTACTCATCATGTCCAATGCCGAGAACCACCTCGTAGTCAGCAAGCAGGTCAGACGTGGCGTCGAAGTCTGACGACACCGCATAGTCAAACTCGTAACCAGCGGTCTCGGCCCATTCAACGAAGCGGCGCTCGTGGGTAAACCATCCAGTTGAACCAATCGCTGGCGAGTACCCGTGTTCCATGCGGTAGGCCTGGAAGATCTCTCCGTCGGCATCGGGCTCTTCGCCGAAACGCACGGGCCGAGCCTTGCGGTCGTCGCGATCGACCTGGGGGCGATCCAGCAGACCACGAGGCCATGGCCGCTGGAAGGACACCTGGTGGCCGCCGGTGTAGAGACTGGCGCCGCCCCACGTATTGTAAGCGTTCCACGTGTTCGTGCCCAGGACTAGCAGCGCTGCTTGGCGTCGCTGGCGGGGAGCATGAACCACGAATCCAGCATGGCCAACATTGCGGCCAACAGCAGCGCCGGCTGCGGTCAGTGTCACCAGATAGAAGCCGGTCTGCCATTCGGGTTCGACATCGATCTCGAATGACACTGGCCAGTCGCAACCCGTTGCGTCGGCGTTCGTTGGTGGTTCAAAGAACGTCCCGGCGATTCCGTCAGCGGAAAAGACTTCGATGCGCTCGGCGCCCCAGCGTTCGACACGCACACCAAAGTGCGGCTGCTTGGTCGACACATGGACACCAATGCGGCCACCTGCCGCCACGCTTAGCGTCGAGCAGTACGCCTCGATCTCGTCATAGAAGGTCACGTCATTAGTCATGGTTGCTACCTCAGCTTGAGCTTTCCCAATCAATGGTCACATCTCGGTGTGTCTTTGAGCCCGGCAACCCGCACCGATTGTTGGCGGTGAGCGCATCGAACGCCGCATCCTGGCTGGTGCTGCGCAAGCGGCGACTGGCACCATCGGCAATGCCGACGGTTTCCTTAATAGCATTGCGAACCTCAGACCCGCCATCTCGTCCAACGTCGGCTACCAATAGATCGAACGAATTGGTTCCATTATCGACACCGGCATTGTTCGTAGCGACCTGCGTCATGTCGAGCGAGCGAGCAGCCGCTTGCGAAGCTGATTCAACACTGTGATGGTCGTAAATTCACGAGTCCGCTTGCGGTCGAACGGCCATTCCACCATCAAGACCTCGGTGACACCGTCAACATGAGTCGCCATGAAAACTGTCCCGACTTTATAGCCCCCTGCCTCGGTTGGTCCTGCGACTCCGGTAACAGCGACCGAACACTCGGCGCCAAGCACCCTGGCGGCACCCTCTGCCATAGCGGCCGCGCCTTCTTCGCTGATGGCCGGAACCCCAGCGATTCCCAGCACATCATTCTTCACCGAGTCCGCGTACGAAACGATAGACCCCTGGAACACGTCACTCACACCTGGGTGCGACGTGATCCGCTGGCCGATCAGACCGCCGGTAAGTGACTCGGCGAGACCAAGTTTCAGACCTTGGTCACGGCACAGCCCGACCACGACGCTTTCCATAGTGTCGTCATCGGTCCCAAAGATGACTTCGTCGCCGATGATCACGCGAACGCGGGCTTCCTCATCCGCGAGTTTGATGTCTACCTCAGCCTGCGTTGTCGCCTTGGCGGTGATCCTGACCTTTAGGCCTTCGATCCCACTGGCCAGAAATGCAATCGTTGCCTCGCCTGTCTCGTCAAGCCGTTCAATCTCATTGTGCAATGCTTCGGCGAGCCCTGATTCGCTCATCCCCCAGGTACGAAGCACCCGACTAGCGATGACGGACGTGATTCCAGCCCGGGCGCTAAGGTCCGGCAACACGAAGCCATCAATCATCTGCGTCATTTCCCACGGAACACCAGGCACGGCGTAGATAACCCGATCCCCAATTGGGCAACACAGCCCGGGTGCCGTCCCCGGTTGAATCGGAATTGGCTCGCCACCAACGGGAATCTGGGCTTGCAGAAGATTGTTCTGCGGCATAGCTCGGCCACGTTGGCTAAACATGGCGCTGATCTTGTCGACCAACTCCTGGCGGGTTTCGAGTTCAACACCCATCACATCGGCAATCACGTTACGAGTGATGTCGTCCTGGGTGGGACCGAGACCGCCGCACAGGATCACCGCGTCGCTGCGAGAGAGCGCAAGCTCGATCGCGTCCTTCATTCGAGCCGCGTTGTCGCCGACCTTGGTTTGGAAATGGCTGTCGATGCCAGCCAGAGCAAGTTGCTCGCCGATGTAGGACGAGTTGGTGTCAACAATCTGGCCCAGCAGCAACTCGGTACCAACAGCTATCACTTCACAATTCATCGCCGTAGTTTAGCCAGTCAGGCTTTCCGCGATCACCTCGACAGACGCAACATGCTCCAGATACACGTGCGTTGTGACGTTAGATGAGCATTGAGAAGAACTAGATGGTGCCAGCAGCTTGTTCGCCGTCGACAAGGTATTGAGCGCCGGTAAACACCGTGAGCGCCACGGCAAACCAGATCGCGATATCGACCACAAGTTGGTTGCCCTTGAGCACTGGCACAACGGCCAGCAGCAAGGCAGCGCCTTGAATGGTGGCCTTCCACTTAGCCAACGGCCTCGCCGGAATTGCAATGCCGCGCATGGCAAACCTGACCCGCATGGCGCTGATGACGACTTCGCGGACTGCAATAAGGACCATGGGCGCTAGGCCCAAGCGATCGACCGAGACCAGCGTGAAGCCGACGCTGAGAATAACGATCTTGTCGGCAAGAGGATCAAGAAATGCCCCGCTGCGGCTGAAACTATTGGTCGCGCGGGCAACAGTGCCATCGATCAAATCAGTGAATGCCATGAGCAAACCGACAGCGAACGCCGTCCATGATGTGCCAAGCGTTGACGAATCGTTGAGAACCATCAGGCACAGGACCGGAGTGAGAGCGATACGGCTCACCGTGATGAAATTTGCTGGTGTGGCTAATCCATACAACGGGTAGCTGCGCACGACCTGGGCCATCAGAGCATGTCCTCGGTCGCACCTTCGGCCCGGAGGTCAGGCCCAGCGGCGTCAGCAATAGTCACCATTGCGAATTTGCCAACAGCGAGATCCGCGGAAACCTGGATGATTCCATCGATTTCAGGTGCTTCTCGATGCGACCGCGCAACGCCAGTTTCGTCCACAAGTACTTTGACCTGTCGACCGATCATTTCGTCACGTTTTTCTTCAGTAATTAGATCCTGCAGCTCGCGAAGTTCGCCCAAACGTTCCGAAACCAGGCCAGAATCGACCTCGCCATCGAGATCAGCGGCATAGGTGCCCTCTTCCTTGCTATAGGAAAAGAAACCGCACCAGTCCAGGCGCGCTTGTTCGACAAAGTCGAGGAGGGCATCGTGATCTTCTTCGGTTTCGCCGGGATAGCCAACGATAAAGTTGCTGCGAAACGCTGCATCTGACTCGCGCCCCCGGATAGTCGCGAGGCGCTCGAGGAACACGTCGGAACCGCCCCAGCGGCGCATCCGACGCATCAGCGGCTTCGACACATGTTGCAACGACAAGTCGAAGTACGGTACGCCGGTTTCACAGATGGCATCGATGAGCGCATCATTCAGATCGCTCGGGTACAGATACAGCAGTCGTACCCAATCGGTACGTTCAGATACCGCCTTGATCAACGGGACGATCGATCGCTCACCCTTGCCCTGGTCTCGCCCAAAGGCCGCCAGATCTTGGGCAACCAATACGATCTCTTTGGCGTGGAGTTCGTCTACCTCTCTGCAGATGTCATCGATTGTGCGACTGCGTTGCGGCCCACGGAATGTTGGAATGGCACAGAACCCACATGCCCGATCGCAACCCTCGGCGATCTTCACATACGCCCACGGCGAACGTGATGGCGGGCGGGGCAGGTGCAACAGGTCGAGCAGTGGGGCCTTTGGCTTACTGCCAATGGTGACAGGCACACCGAAACCGGCGATCGAGTCGGCTTCTGGAAGCGCTTCGGCGAGCTCGTCGCCGTATCGTTCGGCCATACAACCAGTGACGATCAGCTTAGAGTTGTCACTGCGGTCATTGTCCAGTGCCAAGATCGTGTGAATCGATTCTTCTCGTGCTTCTTCGATAAAGGCACACGTGTTGACCACGATCAGATCGGCCTGATCTGCGGACTCGGCCGCCGTCATGCCATCGGCAATCAGGGTGCCTTCCAGCTTGTCGCTATCAACCTGATTCTTGGGACAGCCAAGTGTCTCAATGAAATACAAGCCACCCTCCCCAGTCATAGGGGAACCAGTCACACCTGCAGAGTTAGCCACCGGGCAAGGCTAGCGCCACGGCATCGGCACACTCTTGTACTTCTGGCTCTTCTGTGCAGTCGACTGTTGTGCTGATCGTGAAGGGCATGGCTCCCAAGTAGACCAGCAGCAAAGCGACGGCCTGCCAGCGCACGACTCGCCCGCCGGTGTAAAGGAATAAGGCAGCGACGAGAACAACCCCAATCATGACGTAGGTGGCAACGCCGGCCAGGTTCTTGTCTTCGAGCGGACCAGGACCCAGTAAACCAAGCACAGCACCCACGGCCAAGCTGTTGAAGATATTTGAGCCCAACAGATTGCCGATGATCAGGCCCGTCTCGCCTTTGCGGGCGGCCACAACCGCAGTGACCATTTCGGGTAGCGAAGTTCCAATGGCCACAATGGTAAGGCCAACAAAACCACCGGTCAGCCCGACTTCATCGGCAAGGTCAGTGCCTCCCTGGACCAGCAGCCAGGCTCCGCCCACGGTGCCGATCAGGCCAAGAACCGTGCGAATGCCACTGGCCATCGCACTCTGGCCTTCGTGTTCCTTCGCCGGCGCTTCGAGACCATGATCGTGGGCGTTGCGCAGTAGCCACAAGATGGTCGCGACCAGGACCGCCGCCAGGACAGCGCCTTCCCAGCGACGAAGCCCGTCCTGAACCAGAAGAGCGAACAACAATACGGAGCCGATGCACATGGGAAGTTCACGCCGGCTTGTGACCTTGTCGATACTGATCACCGCGATCAATGCAGCAAAACCAAGCACCAAGGTGAGATTGGCGACGTTTGATCCCACTACGTTTCCGACGCCTAGATCGACATCACCTTGGACTGCAGCTATACCGGAAACGAGCATTTCAGGCAGGCTGGTGCCGAAACCAATAACTAGGGCACCAACCACTACAGGCGAGATGTTGAATACGTCTGCGACCGATACTGCACCTTCGACGAAGTGATCTGCTGCGAAGGCCAGGATGGCAATGCCTGCAAGAAGAAACAAGACAGCGACAACCACAAACGTGAGGCTATCCAGCTTGATTCATGAGCGACGCCGGCTTTTGTCATGCGTCGCACCGATCGGAAATGACCCATGAACCAGCGAGAGGGCCCCATACCCAGCGGACCTATTCGTACGTTGGGGTCGCCCGTTAGCGAGGAGGACGCACGGCACTAACGAACTCTCGCCGGGATACAACGTCGGCCGTCGATACCGGTGCGAGTTAGTTCAAGCAGCAACCGCCAACGCTGCTCCGATGGACATTCATATACCTTCGATCCGTCCCGCATCTCCTTACTGGAACTCCGGCCTGTCACCACCGGCCAGGCTTCCGCCGGGGCTCCCACGTTTCGTTGCGGTCAAAGGAGTGCAGGCTCGTGCTCACACCGCTCTCTCGGAGTCCAGCACCGCAGCCGACGATCGAGATCCCCATCACCTACGACTCGATCAGTGTGACCGTGCCATTCGTTGCGTCGACACGAACTCGGCTGCCATGTGGGATCCGTTTAGTCGCATCAGCCGCAGCCACCACGCAAGGCATACCGAACTCGCGGGCAACGATCACGGCATGACTCATCTGACCACCTACGTCGACGACAACAGCCTCCGCTGCGACGAACAGCGGCGTCCATGCCGGGTCGGTAAGCGGCGCGATTAGGACATCGCCCGGGCCTAGATCACCAGGATCAAATGGGTCGGTCACGACACACGCTCGACCCTCGGCAATCCCCGGAACCGCCGCTAGGCCTTTGATTGAGTCGCCGACAGCGAGAACATCTTCTGTCTGCACCTCGGAGCGCAGCGGCCATGACATCACGGGCGGCATCTCACCTTCGAACACAAACGGCGGGATGCGACCGCTCAGGGCCTGTCTGGTCGCTCGCCGGGCAGCAATCCTCTCGGCGAATGGGCCCGGGTCATCGACGTATGCGTCGAGTTCGTCGGCCAAGCAGAACCACATATCTTCCCAATGCCCATCCTCGGTACGAGTCGCTGCCCGCCCGGCTAACTCTCGCGACAACACACGGCTTACGTGGATGAGCTCAACAACCGTGGTCTTCGAACGCTCTCGGCCTGCGCTAAACAATGTCGCGACCGCTAGTGCCCGATCAAATGGTTTGCGCAGCAGCCACTTCACACGAGCACGGCTCGATGCAGTCAATCCTTGTCGTTGCGTTGTCAGCCCGACCGAGCGGGCCGCTGGGTCCTGCTTCTCTTCTGCTAGACGCAACCTGTCAATTAACGCCAACGCCAGGCGGGGCTCGGTTCCCCAGGTCTCCGACGCTGTCTCCCACTCATTGGGACCACGGGCTCCAAACTCGTCCAGGAACATTGCGAACTTGTCATTGAACTCGTCGTGCGCGATCTGATTCACGCGCTCGGCTAGCCCACTCAGGCCCTGATCGAAGATCTTTGTCAGGTCCGGTGATGCAGCCACCTCTCGCCCCAACGCCCAAAGGGCATAGCTAGGCGCCGCACTGTCGACGTCCCCGATCGAGCTGAGCAGCGACAAGGCCACGACACGGTCGCCGAGCTGTTTTTCGCAGAAGGCCGACAAAAATTGAACCGACGCTCCAGCCTTGCCGGTCACCTCGAGGTGCCTGCTGAAGAGTCCCATACCTACAGGGATCAGGCTGCGAATGGTCTTTAGTAGTTCCTCGTCAGAAGCCTCGATGAGTTTCGGCACCCGACGCTTCCATTCGGCCACCATGAGTTGGTCAGCACGCAACTCGTCCAACGACCGGGTGCGCAGCACCCCAATCATGTAACGCACTGCGTTTGCACTGGCCCGCACACTGCGATCGGCCTTGTTCGGCAGATGAGCCGGAGCGATGCCCTCGCTGCCGAGGTAAGTCGCGTCGTTATCTTCGATGGATACACCGGGTGACCGCACAGCGAGCACCCGCGACAGCGACAGATTCAGGTACATATAGCCCCCGAACACACCGGCAGCACAGCCGCTGCCTTCAATAAGCTCAGCCTCGGTCACCAGCCCCGTCTTAACCATGGCGGCCGAGACCGGATCGTCAAATGTCCGCGTGAGACTGATCGATAGGGGATAAACGACCTCGGGCCAGACCTCGCCAGCATTACCCCGCGTGTATACGGGGAAACGAGAGCTCACTTGCTCGTTAACATAGGGGCCAACGCCTAGGTCGACCAGCGCGAAAGACGACATAGGTTGATCGTAGTTGGACTCAGGGATTTACGACTCCGTTGTCGGGTTCGTTTGCAGCGAGCGCGAACCAGAACGTATCGAGATGCTCTACCCGCTCAAGCCGCTCTCCCGAGAGTGGGCCCGACAAGGCCTGACCCTGAATCTTCCAGACAGACCCAGTTTCTGCATCAACGGAGTTGCCACCGCCAACGTCAGATTCTCCTATGCGGGTAAAGGTCAATATTTGACCATCGGCCACCGGCAGATAGACGCCAACAGCGCCGATATCACGGCCGTCGGCGATGGCGCGTTGTTCCAACGCCGTTGAAGTGGGTCCACAACGACCCGGTCTGACGGTCATGCATGACCAGCGACGAATTGGCTAGCCGACCAGACGTCCCAAACGTGACCGTGCGATCGCCCACGTCTCGACGCTAAGCAAGTGCCGAGTTGCATTAGATCCAGTCGACACTGGCAGCCGTTTGGAAGACAGGTGCATCGATGGGTGGGATCCCGTCTGGTGGAGGGCCCCACCAACGATCCGGTTCACGTCGGCCAGAGGAACTCCGAACGAGGAGTCGTCGGGAAAGTCAATCGCCGACACAACTTCTTCGCGGCCGCCACCAGGAATCTGAGCTATCTCGATGCGGTCGGGCTGCAAGCCAGCGCTGTACCCGCAATCACCCGTGTTCGCCGCCGCTGACACAGCAAACGCGCTAGGTGATGTAGCGGGTTCCGGTTCGCTTTTCTCATTGGTCGCGATCGGTGTTGCTGGCACCTCAACCGCAATGGAAACCGACGCTTCTGGCATGAGGACGCTGCCGCATGCCGTTACAACGAACGCCACCGAAGTAACTAGGAGAAGGAGTTCACGCATACGACTGAAACCCGGCCAGCGGTCGCGCTTTTCCCTATGGGCGACCAAACGTCAGCTCAGTTCGGTATGTATCGGTGGCGAGCCCTGAGCCATACAACTTGATCGATAGATCACCCCCATCTTTACCGCTCCACTCTGCCTTTACCGCTCCACTCTGCAAATGAAGCCTGCTCAGGCTAAACCATTGCCGTGAATCGGCGACTGGTCCAGCTACTCGCTATCGCTTTCGGAAACCAGTACTTCGCGAGCCTTGGACCCTACGGAAGGTCCAACGACGCCGTTCTCTTCGAGCAAATCCATGAGCCGACCTGCACGGGCGAAGCCGACCTTGAGCTTGCGTTGCAGCATCGACGTCGAACCAAGCTGCGAGCTCACTACGAGGTCTTTAGCCTGTATGTACAACTCATCGTCGCTGCCTGCATCGCTGCCTGCACCACCAGCGCTTGAGGTTCCAACTGCGCCATTTGAGCTGGCGCTGCCTTCGACGATCTCGGCTTCGCTAACCGACTCATCGATCTTGAAGTCGTGGGCTTGCTTGCGCCACATCTGGACGACCTTCTTGACTTCGGCTTCCTCGACCCAGCAGCCCTGGATCCGGTCCGGAGCGCTCGACGTCGGCGCAAGCATCAGCATGTCGCCCTGGCCGATAAGCCGCTCGGCGCCCGGCTGGTCCAGAATCACCCGGCTGTCGGTCAGGCTTGACACAGAGAACGCAATGCGAGCAGGCACGTTGGCCTTGATGATGCCCGTGATCACATTTGTCGACGGCCGCTGTGTGGCGATGATCAGGTGGATACCCACCGCACGCGCCTTTTGAGCGATACGACAGATCGAGTCTTCAACGTCACGGGCAGCAACCATCATCAAGTCAGCAAGCTCGTCGACCACAATCAAGATGAATGGCATGCGGCTGATTGGACGGCGAGCATCTTCCTCGTTCTCTTCGATCGCCGTATTTTCTTTATCGAACTGGCCATTGTCGAAGGCCTTGTTGAAGCCAGCGATATCGCGGAAACCTTGGCCGGCCAGCAGCTCGTAACGTCGGTCCATCTCGCGACATGCCCAGGCCAACGCGTTGGCTGCCTTGCGAGGATCGGTCACCGGTTGCGTAAGCAGATGAGGTACTCGTTCGTACTGCGTCATCTCGACCATCTTCGGGTCAACGAGAATCATGCGAACATCAGCTGGTGTCGAGCGCATCAGGATCGACGTAATTATGCTGTTGATACCCGACGACTTACCAGAGCCTGTTGCACCAGCGATCAATAGGTGGGGCATCTTGGCCAGATTCAGCAGCATGGCCTTGCCCTGAATGTCGCGGCCGATAGCCACCTCCATTGGGTGCGTCGCCTTGGCTGCTTCCTTGGAGCGCAGTAGGTCGCCGAGGGCAACGATTTGCCGGTCAGCGTTTGGAACCTCTACGCCAATCGCCTGGCGACCAGGAATCGGAGCGAGAATACGCACGTCAGCCGATGCCATGGCATACGCGATGTCACGGTTCAGGCTGGTGATACGCGCAACCTTGACGCCTTCACCAAGTTCGAGTTCGAAGCGGGTAACCGTTGGTCCCACAACCATGCCGACTAGGTGTGCATCGACTCCGTGTGAGGACAACGCCCGCTCCAGGCGCTGCCCTTGTTCTGCTACAGCATCCTGATCGACTGCGCGGGCACCGCCGGTGTTTAACAGCTTAAGAGAAGGGAGCTTCCAGGCTGAGTCTTCGACGCTGGGGCCAAGTGCCAATGTTGTTTGCTCGCCTGGCCCTGTGTCGGAAACAACCATCCTTGGCTTCTTACGTGGCTTGGGCTTCGGGGCCGGTTCTTCTTCGACGACAGATGCAGCCTGGAACGGGGTCTCGATAGGGGCAGGGTTGCTGAAGCTTGTTGCCTTGGTTGGGGCGCTCGGCGCGGGTGCACTCTCGCTGAGCATCGGGTCGCTACCTGTGTCATTAGCCTGGGCGACGTCCTCCTTCTTGTCGCTGCCACGCTTGGTCCTCGCAGCTGCGTCGCCGCGTCGGTACTCACCGACCTGTTGCCCACCAACAATGATCGGGGCCGAGGGATCTTCAAGCAAGATGTCGTCGCCTACATAGACCTCAACTTCGGTTGCCTGGCGGGACTCCATACCAGTCAGTTGGACCCAAAAACGTTGCACCGAACCGCCGAGAGCGTCCATACGCCGGGCGCCGGCTCTCCACCAAAGTGCTACCGACATTGCAGTGATTACAACCATGCCGATGATCAACATGCCGATCAGAACAATGGCTGCGCCGATACTCGAAAACGCTGCGT
The DNA here is from genome assembly GCA_905182135.1 of uncultured Acidimicrobiaceae bacterium. Taxonomy (GTDB): domain Bacteria; phylum Actinomycetota; class Acidimicrobiia; order Acidimicrobiales; family UBA10347; genus UBA10347. Next base: position 232,190 of record CAJJAG010000004.1, read on the forward strand.
GCAGTGGCGCTCCGATCAACCATCCGAGGAAGCCGCCTGCATCGACGAAATCTTCGACAGAGTCTTGCCAAACCGGTTGACCCGCCCACAGTTGCAACAAGCCTGCGGCAGCGATCACCGCGACCATGCCACCCAGTGCTAGGCGGGTTCCTTGATCAGCATCGTCAATCGTCTCGAGATTGTCGCCCAAATCGCCAGTGGTGCCACGTGGCAAACGGCCACGCATATGCCCGCGAATAAGAATCACGCCGACGGCGATGAAGATCACGGGAAGCGCTACGCGCAGCAGCCCGACAACCCCACCAAAGAATTGACTCAGGCCATTGCCGAGTGGTCCTGCAGCATCCCAATAAACGCCAAGTGCGGTCAGTAACCCCAGTGCGACAAAAACGACACCCCAGATATCACGCCGGTGGCCCTGCAGGACTCGCACAGCGTTTGGGGTTACGACGTCTCGTCTCCCCAACGTCTGAGCGCCGTCCCGTGCTGTTCGGGCCCTGCCTGGCTTCTTCCTGCCCGCTGCACCGCTCTTCGAGGGTGCTCGCCCGCCTGCGGCGGACCTTTTGGCCCGAGTTGACGCGCTTTTCAGCTTGGAATCGGTCTTGGTTACCACAACAACAACAACACTAACACTAACAACACGAACAACATGACCGCGTGAGGTGCGGCGCCGCGCTATCAGCCGTTGTGGGCTTGTCCAGTAGGTTCGTAACCATATGGATGCTGTCCCCACCCATGAAGAGCGGCTTCGCACGAACTACAGCGATATCGGTGTCGCTGTGATGCAAGCGATGTACAGCGATGACTATCTGTCAATTGGTGGCATCGACTCGACCAACGAACTCGCCAAGGTCGCTGGGATAGACGAAGCTGTTCGGGTGCTCGACATCGGTTGCGGCATAGGCGGCCCAATGCTGCAACTTGCCGAGTCATTCGGTTGTTCGGTCACTGGGATCGACCTCGTTGAGAGCAGCGTGGACCGAGCTCGGCTTCGATCTGTAGAACGCGGTCTCCAAGAATTAGCCTCTTTCGAACAAGCCGACGCCACCACTCTGCCGTTCGGTGATGGCGCATTTGATGTGGTCTGGGGTCAGGACGCCTGGTGCCACGTCCCTAATAAGACCGCCATGCTGGTCGAGGCGAACCGAGTCTTACGTTCTGGGGGCACAATCGCGTTCACCGATTGGCTTGCTGACACCGGCATGAGTTCGACCGAGCGCGAGAAGGCTCTTGATGCAGCGCTGTCGGCTACAGCCGCCTCGGTGGATCAGTACCTGACCATGCTCTCAGACGCCGGTTTCGTCGATATTGACTACACCGATATTAGCCAGACGTTCGTCCGCCAATACCAATACATCTGGGCAAGCTTGCACGAGCGCCGGGGCGATCTCATATCGAGGTTCGGCGGTCGGGTCTTCGACATAATTGCCGACATCAATGGCACGATTCTGCGCGGCTTTGAAGGCGGAGCGATCGGCGGAGGACGCTTCATCGCCAGCACTGGCTGAGTGGCCACAAACGTCACGATCCGAATCCGAACCTCACGCCGTCGCCTAGAGAGAACGGTCGAGATACAGAGTGATCACCCACTCGTCCTAGCGATTTTACTAGTGACGATATTGGAATTGTTGTGCTGGTCACTGGCACCACATCTGCCAGGACCATGCGCCAGTTCAGGTGTCGATGATGACCGGCATGATCATGGGGCGCCGTTGGCTTCGCGAATTGACGCACGTACCAGCGGCACGACGCGCCTTGCGCATTAGCGACGCTCGATCCCAGTCCTTGTTGCTGAGCTCCTTGTCGATGGCGTTACCGACCAACTTGACGATCTCAGCTTCGATCTCTTCACCATCGTCTCCGTCGAGCCAGCCTCGAGACTCGACCCAGGGGTCACACATCTGTTTGGCTTCGCCAAAGTTGACAACAGCCGTCACGGACACGAATCCTTGCTGACCAATAATGCGGCGCTGTGCGATGACGCCGCGATCTGGTCCCAGGAAGCGGCCGTTTAGCATCTGATGCGCTCCAGGGGTGACCTTTTGTCGGAGCGAGAGTCCGTCGTCAGCCAACACGACCTGATCGCCATCTTGGGCAAGCAATGTGCGGTTCTCGGCCAGACCAAGCGACTGAGCCAGTTCATTGTGCGCAACCATATGACGGTATTCACCGTGTACCGGCACGAACCATTCAGGGCGAGACACCGTGTGCAGAGTCGTCAACTCGTCTCGCTTGCCATGGCCGCTCGTATGGATTTCGACAAGCCCGCTATGTACGACCTCGGCGCCGCGCCGAATCAAATCGTTCATCAGGTTCGATACACGAGCCTCATTACCGGGGATTGGGTGTGAGCTCAAGATGATGGTGTCGCGATCACCAATCCTTATCCAGCGGCTGGTGCCTGCAGCAGCAGTGGCCAACGACGACCGCTCTTCACCCTGCGAACCAGTTGAAATAATACACACTTCGCCGGGTTCGAAATCGCCAATTTCCTCGATGTCAAAAAATGCTGCGTCAGGAATTTTGAGCAAACCTAAGGAACGGGCGAGTGCCACGTTCTTTCGCATCGATAGCCCCAGCGTGGCCAGTTTGCGCCCATCGTCGAGCGCTGCATTAACGATCTGCTGCACCCGGTGCATATGGCTAGCAAAGCATGCCGTGATAACTCGCCGGCCTTGGTTCGCACGGAAGACCTCGGCCAAGTTGGCACCCATGGTGCTCTCGCTCGCTGTGGAGCCAGGAGCATCGCTGTTCGTGCTGTCAGCTAGCAGAAGCCGAATACCCGGGTCCTCCGCCAATGCACCGATCCGAGGCAGGTTCGTGCGGCGCCCATCGATTGGGTGGGGGTCGAGTTTGAAGTCGCTGCTGTGCAGAACTAAACCCTGCGGCGTGGTGATAGCACTAATGAGACCACCAGGAACCGAGTGGGTCACGGCAAGAAACTCAACGCTGAAAGGGCCGATTTGCACCGTCTCGTTATCGGCGACTTCGATCAACTTCGTCCGACCCATCACGTGGCGTTCGTCGCAGCGGTACCGGACTAAACCGAGCGTGAACGCAGAGCCGTAGATCGGAAACTCAAGCCCGCGATCCAGCACATGAGCGATCGCGCCAATATGGTCCTCGTGCCCGTGTGTGACCAGGCAACCAATGATCTTGTCTTTACGCTCGAACAGGTAGTCGATGTCGGGCAGAATCGAATCCACGCCCGGTTCCTCTTCGCTCGCGAAAAGCTGACCACAGTCCAAGATCAGCAGTGCATCGTCGGTCTCGATGGCTGCGCAGTTGCGGCCAATATCGCCAAGGCCTCCGAGGAAGGTGATGGTTACCTCGTTGGTCATGATGTTTTCCTGATCAGTTAGTGGGGAGGCTGGCTTCGATCGCCAGACCAGATCCCTCGATGATGGCGCGGGCTGCTGCTTCGAGCCCTGGCGGCTCCATATGCATCGGCGACCGTCCGGTACCCACGCTATGGCCAAGCATGCGCAACATCGCCTTGGTCGGTATCGGATTTGGCGCATCCGGCATCGACTCGAACCCAAACGAGGGCAGCATCATCGCATTCAGCTTGCGGGCCTTGACCACATCACCCGAGGCAAATGCCGCGAACATCTGAACATGCTCGGGGCCTGTCCAATGGGTGGCAACCCCGATCGCACCAATGGCGCCGATTGCCATGAGCGGAAGCGTCAGGCTGTCATCACCACTGTAGATCTCGAAGCCATCTGGTGCCTGTGTCAGCAGCATGGCGGTTTCGGCCGGGTCGCCTGCAGCATCCTTGATACCAACGATGTTGCTGACGTCGTGTGCCAGGGTCAGCAGGTTCTCGGTCTCGACCTTGCGGCCAGCACGCGCTGGAATGTCGTAGATAAGCGTGGGGACATCGTCACCTGCCGCGGCAACAGCGGTGAAGTGATCGACCAGAGCGGCCTGCGAGGGCCGGTTGTAATACGGCGTGACAACAAGAAGACCGTCGACGCCAGCTTGCACTGCCCGCTTGGTCAGGTCCACAGCAGCACGGGTATTGTTGCTCCCAGTTCCGGCAATGATCGGAACATTCACAGCTTCGCGCACAGCGCGGAAGAGTTGGCCCTGCTCATCGTGGGTCAGGGTCGGCGACTCGCCGGTCGTGCCAGCCAGCACGAGGCCTTCGTGGCCTTGTGACTCAACAAGCCACGAGGCCAGGGCCTGAGCAGCATCGAGATCGAGGTCTTCGTTCTCGTCGAACGGCGTAACCATGGCCGAAAGTACTCGGCCAAAAGTGGGGTTCATGCGTGAACTTCTTTCGCTCGGTCGAGGCCCAGGGACGCAAGTAGGTCCTCGTGTAGCTCGAACCAGATGGTGTGGTAGGACTCAATCATTGGTTTAGTGAACCACTCAATTTCACCTGACTGCACTTTGGCTAACGCTTCAGCAAAGTTCGGCCCGTAATCACCGAAACGATCGAAGAGCGCGCCTAGGTCTGCGCAGATGTGTTGCATGACCTTATTAGTATCGGCCAGGCGGTCGATGACCGTGGTGTCGTACTCGGCATCGCCATGATCGTTCGGCACCTGGACGTCGTCGATCATTCGGACCTGCCAGTCGGTGCACAGACTCAGAAACGGTCGGTTGTGTTCGAGGAAGCGGCGATAGATGACCTCGAGCGCAGAGCGCTTGCCAGCTGCATCAAGTTGCTGGGCCAGAAGAACCTCGCCGTAAGCGCGGCCGCCCGGCATCAGCATCCAGCCTGTCATTCGCCCTTCGCGATATTTCACGCGCTCTTCAGCTGCGAGTCCGTCCAGAACCTGCTTGGCGCGACCCGGGGTGACTCCAGAGGCCTCGGCTACAACATCAGTATCAGCAAAACTCTTCAAGCGCAGCGCATGCACCACACGCAATTCATCTCCGACGTCCACAGCGTTGGATGCTATCGCCGCTGCTCCCCCACCTCTATTTCTTTATGCATTACCGACTCCCAGTCGGATCTGTGAACTAACCCGCCGAAGTCGATATGGCCACACCAGAAGGGTGCCAGGCGGTTTGCCCCGAGAACTGCGACGTGGACTAATCCCACTCAGGGGCCGAGTTAGCCTTGCCTTGGGCGACACGACGCAGGATGAGTGGATAGCCACCAAGAGCGATGATCGAGAAGACGAACCATTGCACTGCGTAACTGATGTGAGGACCTGCGTCGAGCGGAGGCAGTTCGAGCGGAGTAGGAAGTGTGTCAGCGGCGACCGTTGCTGGGTCGATACGTATGAGAACCGGCGACATTTCGTAGTCAACCTGCTGTGCGAGCCTGGCCACATCTGGGCGTCCTAATGCACCCAGGCGCCCCTCTTCAGGGTCGGCCACTTGGAAGCCTTCGGCGGTACGAGCTGGTTGGATCGTTCCAACCACCTGAATACGTCCCGTCGGCGCTTCAGTCCCAGGGCGGGGTTTATCGGCATCGAAGAAGCGAGGGATCCAACCACGATTAACTGCGACAGCCCAGCCATAATCGGTGACGAACGGGGTGACCACCCACCATCCGGGCGACCCCTCGAAAGTGCGGTTCCGGATGAGCACTTCATCCTCAGGGCGGTACTTCCCTGTGACGGTAACCCGCAGGAACTGCTCGGTCTCGCCGATCAGCGAATCGGAACCTGGGGGCGCTACCGACGCGAGCGGTACAGGACCCTGTTGGACCCGAGCAGCGATTAGTTCGTTTCGGTCCGCCCGTTCACCATGACGGTTCACCTGCCAAATACCAGCGGTCAACATGGCCAACACAAGCGAGATGACAAGTACATGGGAGATAACCCATTTAGATCTTCGAACGAAGCTGTAGTCGGGACCTTGCTCGACCAAAGAAGTCACCCCCTTACACTACGGTTCAGATGTCCAGGATGGCATCAAGACCAATAGTGACACCCGCCTGGTCGCCGACACGCTTGCATCCCAGCACCACGCCTGGCATAAAAGACGAACGGTCGTAGCTGTCTTGGCGAATGGTCAGGCTCTGGCCGAGTGCGCCCAGAATCACTTCTTGATGCGCAACCATCCCGCGCATGCGCACGGAGTGGACGCGGATACCCGCTGGGCCTTTACCACCGCGGGCACCTGGGTATACCTCGTGTTCAGTTGGGTCTGGCGCCCACTCCGTAGACACAGCTGCCATGCGCTCAGCAGTGGCGACTGCTGTACCTGATGGTGCGTCAATCTTCTTGTCGTGATGCAGTTCGATCACTTCGCCGGTGTCAAAGAATGGCGCCGCCATCTCAGCAAAACGCATCATCAACACTGCACTGATCGCAAAGTTCGCGGCGATAAGCAGATTGCTCGACGTGAAAGCAGCCTCAAAGGACACCATGTCATCATCGGTACACCCAGTGGTACCCACAACAGCATGAATGCCCGCGGCGGCGACACGAGGAAGGTTCTGCCGCGTTGCTTCAGCGACAGTGAAGTCGACGACGACGTCGGGCCCTTCAGCTAGGAAAGCATCGAGATCAACCTGGATCGCTATCCCCTGCGCTGTGATTGCACCGGCTCCGTTCGGATCGAACGCTGCAAACAGCGTCAGCGCAGGATCGGCCTCCACAGCAGCACACACCGACTTACCCATTCGGCCCGCAGCCCCAAGGACACCAACCTTGATCATCTCGTTCATGTCACCAGTTAACCCCGCCTACGGCTACCCACGGCGCAAATTACGTGCCTGGTGCGAGAAATATGCGCATCACGAATGCTATTTGCGTCGAAAACGGGGAGAGCCGCCCGGTTGGCCGAAGCCAAGCCCGACGGCTCTCCCATGTTGAACTAGCTACTCGATGAACTCGCTCGACTGTCGAGGCTTTAGCTCAGACAGGTTTGCGATCGCCGCGAGCGCTCTGGACTGTCTTTAGTCCTTGTAACGATCAGACTGCTCGGCATCGAATGCCTCGTTGAACGATACGACTTCGACGTCGCCAGCGGCTTTTTTCGGGCGATCTCCACGGCCGCCACCGCTGTCGCGGTCACGACCACCACGCTCGCTGCGGCCACCACCGCTGTCACGGTCACGACCACCACGGCTACCGCGATCACGGCCACCACCGCTGTCACGGTCACGACCACCACCGCTGTCACGGTCACGACCACCACCGCTGTCACGGTCACGGCTACGACCACCACGGTCGCCGCTGCCATTGTCGCTGGAGTCTTTGTCGTCGCCGCCGCCTTGGAGTTCATCAGCGAACTCGGCAGGCATAAGGCTGATCTTGCCATTGGGGTCAATGTCTTCGACGATGACCTCGATAGTGTCGCCCAAGCTGAGCTCATCTTCGACCTTGTCAATACGACGCTTGCCGCCGATTTTGGAGATGTGGACCAGTCCGTCGCGGCCGGGCATGATGTTCACGAATGCACCGAAGTTAGTGATATTCACGACCCGACCCTGATAGGTCTCGCCCATTTCTGGGGTTGGCGGATCGAGGATCAGCTTCACTTGGCGTTCTGCTTCAGCGACCGCATTGCGATCAGCAGAAGCAATCGACACCACGCCGACCATGCCGTCGTCGTCGACAGAGATGTCGGCGCCGGTCTCGGCCTGCATAGCGTTAATGACCTTGCCCTTAGGGCCAATGATCTCGCCGATCTTGTCGATCGGGATCTCAAAGCTAACGATCTGCGGAGCGTTCTCGTTGACCTCAGCGCGAGGTTCAGCGATTGCTTCGGCCATATTGGCCAACACCTGCAGGCGAGCTTCGAGTGCCTGCTGAAGTGCAGCGGCCAGAACGTCGGCTGGGATGCCGTCGATCTTGGTGTCCATCTGCAGCGCCGTAACGAAGTCCGAGGTACCACAGACTTTAAAGTCCATGTCGCCCATCGCGTCTTCAGCACCGAGGATGTCGGTGATTGGAATGTACTGGTCACCTTCATGGATCAAGCCCATGGCGATACCAGCGACTGGGGCAGCGATTGGAACACCAGCGTCCATCAGCGACAGCGATGAGCCACAGACCGAAGCCATTGAGCTCGAACCGTTCGAAGCCATCACTTCGGACACCAAACGATAGGTGTACGGGAACTCTTCGAAGTCAGGGATGACCGGGACCAATGCACGCTCAGCGAGCGCACCGTGGCCTATCTCGCGGCGCTTGGGGCCACGCATGAAGCCCGTCTCACCGGTGCAGTAAGGAGGGAAGTTGTAGTGGTGCATGTAGCGCTTGCGATTGACCGGGTCGATGCCGTCAATCATCTGGTCCATACGTCCAGTACCCAGTGTGGTCACATTAAGCACCTGCGTGTCGCCACGCTGGAACAAGCCGGAACCGTGAGCGGTAGAAACAACGCCAATCTCGGACGTGAGTTCGCGAAGGTCAGCTGGGCCACGGCCATCCATACGGATGCCCTCGTTCAAGATGCGATCACGCACAACCTTCTTGGTTAGCTTGCGCAATGCCCCACTGACGAGATCGCCATCATGATCGGCGAGCTCTTCGCGGACAGCGGCCTTGACCGCTCCCTCAGAAATTTGACGCTCCATCTTGTCTGCGATGGTCATTGACTCTTTGACACGGTCGGTAGCGATGGCAGCAACTGCTTCATAGACCTCGTCGGTCGTCTCGGCGGTTACGGAGTACTCCATCTTTGGCTTTGCACCAAACGCCTTGACGAGCTCGTGCTGCAACTCAATTGCCTGACGAATCCAGGCCTTTGAGGCTTCGAGGCCTTCGCTCAACACGACCTCGTTGACCTTGGGTGCACCGGCTTCGTACTTCTGGATCGAACCAGCAACGCCGCCGGCTTCGACCATGGAGATTGCAATGTCGCCGGTGCTGGTCTCTCGACCGGCAACAACGATTTCGAAGGTGCCTGCTTGGCCCTCTTCGTACGTCGGGAATGGAATCCATTCGCCGTCGGTCGAGTAACCCAGGCGCACAGCGCCGAGAGGGCCGTCGAACGGGATGTCGCTGAGCATCAGCGCAGCAGATGCCGCGTTGAGTGCAAGCACGTCGTACTGATTCTCTTGGTCCGCAGCCATCACGGTTGCGATGACGTGAACCTCGTTGCGGAACCCGTCAGGGAAGTTTGGACGCAGTGGGCGGTCCATCAAACGGCAAACCAAGATGGCTTGCTCGCTGGCGCGACCCTCACGACGGAAGAACGAGCCAGGGATCTTGCCCGCGGCATACATGCGCTCTTCGACATCGACTGTCAGAGGGAAGAATGAAGCATTCTCTCGTGCCTGCTTTGCACCGGTAGCGGTTACGAGCACCTGGGTACGACCCATAGATGCAATCACTGCGCCGCCGGCGAGCCTGGCCATGCGGCCAGCTTCGAGTGTGAAGAGTTTGTCTTCAGCACCCTGTATTGATGTCGAAACGCTCTTCGTTTCTGTGGTCATACTTTTCTCCTGCATGACCGCGGCGCCAATTGTCTCGTCGAGACATGTTCTCAGTAGAACGCGGCGGGCGGCCGTTAGTTAAAGGGTGACACTCACCTTGAGTGTCATGCCAAAGCCAGTGACCAGTCGACGGTCTCCCTCGTAATCAGAACTTCGCTGCGCTCGGGTTCCTCTGCGTGTTGACTGCAGAACCCTTTGCATACGAGCCTCGGAGGGAAATCCTCGACTGTCCACCGGCTAGGTGGCTTCGGTAATCATTACCTATGACGCCACCCCAAGGTGGGATCACGTCAAACGATAGTGATGGGATGGTGGCGAACCCTATGGCTCGGCCGCATTTGTCATTGAACGACCTGTTAGCGACGCAGTCCAAGTTCACCGATGATGGAGCGGTAACGCTCAACATCGATACCCGAGAGATAATCGAGCAAACGGCGGCGACGCCCAACAAGCATCAGCAAGCCGCGACGGCTGTGGTGATCCTTCTTGTGGGTCTGCAGGTGCTCCGTAAGGTGCGTGATGCGATCAGTCAGCAGTGCGATTTGGACCTCGGGTGAACCGGTGTCGCCTTCGCCACGTGCATGCTTCGTGATCGTTGCATCTTTAGGGGGCAAATTTGCAGCAGCTTTTGCAGCCATAGTAGTGCTCTCTTATCTTGGGTTTCGGACCCGGCTCATGCCGCCCGTTCGAACCTGGAAGGGTTCGTAGCGAAGCGATGGGCCTTGCTCGTAAGCAGGTGACAGACGATTGCCTGACGGGCAAAGGATAACGGGCGAATACCTAATACGCGCATCGGGCATTACGAAAGGAATCTGACATTGGGCGGTCTCGCATCAACGCAAGAAAGGCCGACACCCGCCTAGGCGACAAGGTGCTCGCTGACTTCCTTGTTGCCACGGCGCCACATCACATTGTCGAAAACCTAGAGATGGATATTGACGAAGAAAGCTGCAGCGCTCAGGAGTACCGAAAGCGAGTACCGCCACCAAAGCACCCATGGCGTTGGACCCGCAGCCAAACGATGTCGGGCTCTGCCTCATAGCCACGGCCGCTGCGGTAAGGAGTACCTCACCTGCAGCCAAACCAGCGCAAACACAGAGCGGTAGCGAAGCGTGGGATTGGACTGATCAGCACCAGAAAACTGGGTGCCGAAGTTCTCGTAGAACATGCGCTACGACACAGCAAAGTGTGGACGATTCATCGCGAGCGCTAACCAAACAGTGGTTCTTCCGACTGGCAGAGCGAACGGGTCTTCCACCAGCAGCATCAAGAACGAGAACAACAGGATTGTCATCCCGTCAAGCATTATGAGGTCGGAGGCAGGTCCGCCTAAGTGCCGCTCCTAAATACCGCTTCGTTGAATACCGCTCTGTTGGCGCATGTCGTCATTCTGCTGCTGCGGGCGCTTGATACTCATTCGTTCCCTAATAGGTTGATCGGCCCTGGGCTGATCGGCTCTGGCCTGATCGCTTTCTACCCACACCGGTTGAGCATTTCGGTGGACCACTTGACCAATGTTTCAACGTACCTGCATCTATGACCCGCTGACCAGAGGGAATCACGTCTCAGCAGGGATAACGACGGCAGGCTTGATCTTGCCGCCCTCAACTCGTTCGTGCACGGCAACAACAGCGCCCTGCCCATCGAGCAGAACCCAGGGGCCGGCGCCGGTCAGAATTTCTTCACTCAGCCGTTGACCGTTGCGAACCCGGGCAACGGTGTCGTCGTCCAAAATAACCGACCGATAGTCAGCAAGGCCCTCGGCCAGACTGATGATCGTTGCCTTCTCTAAGGTCGACGCATGTGCTTCGGTGTGTCGGCCAATAGCGGTTCGGCGCAAGTACCGAATATGTGCTCCGCCGCCGAGTGCAGCGCCAATATCTGCGGCAATCGTGCGGATGTAGGTACCCGAGCCACAGCGCGTCGTGAACCGGAAGACGTCGGGCCCGTCTTGTGGTGTTTCGACGAACGTTGGATCGATGGTCAGCTCATGCACCGTCACCGGTCGTGGCTTGCGTTCTACGGTCTTGCCCTCCCGAGCCAACTCGTGCAACCGTTTGCCATCGATCTTAACGGCCGACACCATCGGCGGAATTTGCTCAATATTGCCAACAAATTGACTCGCAACTCGGCGTACGTCGTCGATGGTCACACCCGACATGTCATGGCGCACGGTCACCTCGCCGTCGGCGTCGAGCGAGTCGGTCTCTACGCCAAGCACAGCCTCTGCGACGTAGGTCTTTTCGAGTTCGGTGATAAAGCGCAACAGGCGAGTTCCACGACCAACGCCCAGCACCAAAACGCCAGTGGCACCTGGGTCCAACGTGCCGCTGTGGCCGATCTTGCGTGTGCTGAAGACACCACGCGCCTTGGCGACCACATCATGGCTGGTCCACTCCGTTTCCTTATCGACCACAACGAAGCCGCTCGGTCCCTCATCTCGTTTCTTAACCACGAGGCGCTGCGTTCACTCTTCTTCGGAGGTTTCGGTGAACACCCGGTCGGCGCCCGCCTCCATCGTCTGCAGGATCTCACCCACACGGGTGCCGGCTCGCAGGCCCGGGTCGATGTGGAACTCGAGGTCAGGCACTCGCCGCATCTTTCCCTGTCGAGCGATTGCCTTGCGGATCCGGCCCATGTGTGCATAGAGACCCTCGAGATCCTCGTCTTCAAGGTTCAGCGTGGAGAAATACACGCGCGCTCGAGTCAACTCATTATCTACATCAACATCGGTGACCGTGACATAGGCCACGTAGTCGTCATCTATGCGACGCAACTCCTCACCAATGATCTCGCGCAAGGAGGACCCGAGGCGATCAGTTCGGGCATAGCCCCGGTTTCCACGTTGATTTCGTCGGCTCACGATGTCACGCTAGCGGCGCAGAAGAACAGGGCTACTTCTTAATGACAACTGTGGACGAGATGCGGTCCATAACCGTCCGATGTTGGCCGTCGCTGAACAACATGATCAGCGATGCGAGTCCGACGAGCAACACAATCAAGCTGCCAACAATGGGCACAAAACTGACGAGTCGGTTCACGCCCCGTAAACCAGCCTTGCTCCAGCCTGGTGGATGCGCTCCATTGTCAGACCGCGCCACCCTCAGTCCAAGTATCAGCTTGCCGGGCGTACCTCCGAACAAACCCACCCAAATAAAGTCCGAAAGGCCCCCGATGACACCCAATGCGAGCAAAAGAATAATGTTGTCAGAGAACGCATCCGTGACGACCCGCTCAACCTGAGCATCGGACGGGCTCGGACCCAGTGCATCGAAATTGTTGATCACGTCCGTGATAACAGGAATCAGCAAAGCCAGACCGAAGATGACGGCAATGACAAGATCGATTAGCCGAGCACCGAGACGCGAGCCGGGACTGGCTAGATTCACATGGGCCTTAAGGCCGAAATTTCCGCCAGCAGACGATGCCACTGGCGTATGGACCGGATCACCAATCCAACGTTCGCCGTCCCAGTACCTCGTCGTGCCCTGTGGATCGCCTTGAGCGTTGTACCAACCTGGATCTGTCATTGTCGTGGCCTCTCTCCCCATTGCCTGACTCAGATACGACACTAGTGCCTGTTATTCAAACGAATTACGAGCTCAGCGACGTGAATTCACGCTGCGATCATGGCCGATATCATGCTCTCTCCGCCGGGGATAGCACTGACAAACTGCGCACGCCTGGCACCGTTCCAAGCGACCCACGAACTGAAACCCGAGCGGGGGAACGCTGACGAAACGGACCTCGAACAGCACGGTAAATGCCGCACCGAACAGGCCTACAATCCCAACGCCAAAGCCATCTAAATCGCCGCCCAGGCCATTGACGGCCCATGCTATGACGACCAAACCTAGGGTTGAAAATTCCAGCAGTATCGCCTCAAGGATCGACAGCATGATGGTGATTGGTTTCAGGCCAGACGAAAACATCAAGGTAATGGTCGGTCCGCTCAGAGCGGTGCAGAATGCACGCCAGGGCCTAGCGGCCTATGTCGAGCCATCAATGATGACCTAAGGAACATGACTTCTCTTTGAACGACTGGCTTGAGGGAAATTGAAGGTCGGCCCGAAACACAAGAACATGCATGTTTCAACTTGAGCGCGCAGAAGCCGGGGGCGAACCCCCGGGCCTGTGCTCATAGAAACTTCAGCACTAGGTGCGAGGAATCTCTACTTCTTCGTACGTCTCAATGACATCGCCAGCGATCAAGTCTTCGAAATCGCTAAGACCAACACCACACTCGAAGCCCGCACGGACTTCAGTTGCATCATCGGTAAAGCGCTTGAGTGACGTGAGCGTGCCATTCCAGATGACTGTTCCCTGTCGCAAGAACCGGACCTTGTCGTTGCGGGTAATAATACCGCTTTGGACCAAACAGCCAGCAACCAGGCCAATCCCCTTGATGCGGAAGACCTCGCGTACTTCGGCTTCGCCGGTGACAACCTCTTTGAACTCAGGCTCAAGCATGCCGATAACGGCGGCTTCGATATCGTCGATGACTTCGTAGATGATCTCGTAGGTACGGATCTCGACGCCTTCTTGATCTGCGGCGGTGCGGACACCGCGATCAGGTCGGACGTTGAAGGCAACGATTGTTGCGCCAGCGGCTTGAGCGAGTGTCACATCGCTCGCAGCAGGTGGGCCAACGGCCTTGTGCAAAAAGTTGATCTTGACTTCGGGTCGCTCTAGGCGAGCCAGGCTGTCGGCAAGCGCTTCGAGCGAGCCATGGGTGTCTGCACGGATAATGAGTTCAAGCTTGGCAGCCTCACCGATCTGAACATCGCTGAACAGGTCTTCAAGTTTGGCCCCGCTTGCGCCACCAGCGCCTTCTCGGGCGATGCTGGCGACACGACGGTAATGAGCGCGAGTCTCTGCGACCTTGGCGGCGGTCTTTTCGTCTTGAGCGATGACGAACTCATCGCCTGCACGAGGTACATCGTTAAGACCGAGTACCTGGACCGGCATTGACGGACCAGCAATCTTGATGCGCTCGCCACGATCATTGATCAGGGCCTTTACTCGGCCCCAGGTCCCGCCAGCCACGAGTGGCTGACCGACTTCGACCTGGCCTTGTTGCACCAGGATGGTTGCAACGGGGCCCTTGCCGACTTCCAGTTTGGATTCAAGAACGACACCCGCAGCACGGCCAGTGGCCGGAGATTCGAGCTCTTCAACTTCGGCAACCAGCTGGATTGCGTCGAGGAGGCCATCGATGTTGTCGTTCTGTAGCGCTGAGATCTTGACCATGACGGTGTCACCGCCCCACTCCTCGGGCACGAGACCCTGCTCGGAGAGGCCGTTCATGACCCGGTCAGGATTGGCTGATTCGCGATCCATCTTGTTGATGGCCACGATGATCGGCACATCGGCCGCCTTGGCGTGGTTGATTGCTTCGACCGTCTGCGGCATGACGCCGTCGTCGGCTGCAACCACTAGCACCACGATGTCGGTGGCTTCGGCGCCTCGTGCACGGATAGCCGTGAAGGCAGCGTGCCCTGGTGTATCAATAAAGGTAAGCGGCCCCTCGGGACGGTCCACCATGTATGCGCCGATGTGCTGGGTGATGCCACCGGCTTCGCCCGCGACAACGTTTGCATTACGAATCGTATCGAGCAACTTGGTCTTGCCATGGTCTACGTGACCCATGATCGTGATGACCGGTGGCCGCTTAACGGATTCGCGTTCGTCGAGTTCTTCGACGTCAAGCAGGCCACGCATTTCTTCTTCGCGCTCTTCACCGCGATCGACCATGCGCACAACGGCACCGACCGACTCGGCGAAGCCCATGATCTGCTCGTCCGACAACGTCTGCGTCGCCATGATCATCTCGCCGCTTTGCAGGAGATAACGCACAATGTCAGCTGCGGTGCGGTCGAGCTTCGGGCCTACATCTTGAGCGCTGCCATCACGTTCGATGATGATCGTTCCTGACGGAACCGGTGCACCTGTTGGGGTGTAGGTCGGAACGTCGACTGGACGCAACTCTTCGAGGGAACGGCGACGTCGACGACTACGGCGACGAGGCGGACGCCGGTTGTTACCGCGACCTCCTGGACCGCCGGGGCGACCGCCACCGGGACGAGGCGGACCGCCACCAGCAGGAGCGCCGCCAGGACTTGGTGCGCCGCCTCCGCCAGCAGGGCGGGAGAAGCCTGGGCGTCCGCCACCAGGGCGGCCTGCAGGCGCTGGTCCACGACCGCCGAGACCGGGCGGCGGCGGAATCGCCTTGCCAGACGCACTCTTAAGTGGGCCCGGCGGAGGTGGGATTGGCTTGCCCGACGCAGAGCGTGGCACGCTCGATGGGTCGGGACGACGTGGCCCGTCGTCCTTGCCTTTAGCAGCCGGGGCCCTATCAGCAGACTTAGCATCATCAGCAGACTTAGCATCGCCAGCAGGCTTAGCATCGCCAGCAGAAGCAGGAGCAACCGGTGCCGGAGTCGCAGCCTTAACTTCGCTCACAGGGGCCGGTACGGGTACAGGACGAGTTGGGCCACTAGAGCCGCTGGAGGTTACAACGCGCTTTGGTGGCGCTCCTCCAGGAGGCGGGCTTGTCGGTACAGGCGCCAAAATTGGCGGCGCGCTGGGCCTAGCCTGCGGCACTGCTGGCGGCGGCGTTGCCGGCGTCGGCGCCGCTGGTGCTGCTGCAGGCGCCGCTGGCCTAGGCGCTTGAGCACCTGGCGTTGCTGGCCGCGGCGGCACTGGGCGCTGCGGAACAGCTGAGCCCGGTGGTGGCGGCACACGTCGTGGGGGTGGTTTCTTGGTGGAAACCACACTCTTAGATTCTTCAGCGGGCTTGTCTTCGGGCTCATCGTCGACAATCGGCTCACGACGGAGCCCCTCACGGTCGGCCTTGCGCCGAACGCGATCGCCGTGTGCTCCCTCCATAGAAGAAGAAGCACTCTTGACACCAATGCCAAGCGATTCGCACAATGCGAGAGTTTCTGCGTTATCTAGCCCAAGTTCACGAGCGAGCTCGTAGACCCGTACTTTCTTAGCCAAGTGGCTGGATTCCTTGTTCGACGATGTGTGCGGGAATAGTTCTTCGAGAGAAGAGGAGATCCGACAACCCTGGAGCTGGCGTTTCCAATGACCTAGTGTCGCAACCCCGACAGCCAAACGGCTAGTGGGCGGGTTTACTAAGCCAGTCCAGCAGGGTATCAGCGAAGACACCATCGGCGAGTCCTGAGCGGAAAGCTCTGGAAAATGCTTTTGTCTTGCCAGCGTTAATAACGCAGTTCTGGTCGCGACACAGCCACGCACCGCGGCCCAGACCTCGTTTATTGACAACGAGATCACCACCTACGACGGCGACGCTCACCAGGTCTTGGTCAGACCGTCGCGCCCGACAACCGATGCAAGTTCGCACTGGTCCAGACACACGGTCTGGACCAGTAAGCGTCATTGTCGGCACCTGGGGCGTCGGGGCGTCACCCATAGAGCGTCCGTCTCAGCCCCAACAGGACCGGAGCCGGTTCTATTCTTCTTCGTCCGACGAGGCTGTCTCGCCGACCTCGTCGTTGGACCTACTGTCATCATCGCTGGCCTCACCATCGCCGGTGTTGGCCGCAACCATTTGCTCCCAATCAACCGACGAGATGGCCTCTCCGCCGGCGGCCGGTTGCCACATTTGTTCGCCAGTTTCATCGTCGGTGATCCACTCACCATCAGCCCAGTCGATCTCAGAGTAAGCCTTCTCTTCGGCCATCTCGGTTTCGCTCTTGATGTCGACACGCCAGCCTGTCAGGCGAGCGGCAAGACGAGCGTTCTGGCCTTCTTTGCCTATAGCCAATGACAGCTGGTAATCCGGAACGACGACCGTGGCTGTACCTGTGGTTTCATCGAGCAAGACTTCTTTGACCTTTGCAGGCGAGAGTGCTTTCATGACGAAGTCTTGGGTGTTCTCGCTGAACGGGACAATATCGATCTTCTCGCCCTTCATCTCGTTCACGATCATGCGAACGCGGCTACCACGGGCACCAACGCAGGCGCCAACCGGGTCGACGTTCTCGTCGTTCGAGCGCACTGCGATCTTGGTGCGATGTCCAGGCTCGCGGGCGCACGCCATGATTTCGACGATGCCATCGGCAATCTCTGGGACCTCGAGCTCGAACATGCGCTTGATCAAGCCGGGGTGGGTACGGCTCACAACAATCTGCGGACCCTTGGGAGTCTTGCGCACCTCGACGATGTACGCCTTGAGACGGGTATTCGGATCGGGGCGCTCGTGTGGAACCTGCTCGGCTTGTGGCAGAAGCGCTTCCACCCGACCCAGATCAAGAAGGGTGTAACGGGAGTCGGTCTGCTGGATGATTCCGGTGACGATGTCACCTTCGCGGCCGGCGTACTCTTCGTACTTCAGCTCGCGTTCGGCCTCGCGGATCCGCTGCGACATGACCTGGCGGGTGGTCTGGGCCGCGATACGTCCAAAGTCATCAGGCGTGACTTCGAACTCGTCGCCGAAAGGTTCGCCGTACTCGTCAAGCTCTTGAGCAAAGACGCGGAACTCCATCGTGTCAGGATCAATAGTGACCCATGAGTACTCCCACGCGTCGGAGCGACGCTTGTACGCCGACTCGAGTGCATCGGCGAGGGCAGCAAAGAGCGTGTCGATTGTTAGACCACGCTCGGTGGCTACTGCTTGGAGTGCTTCCATCATGTCTTGGTTCATGACTCTGAGCCTTTCGGGGATTCGTTTGAAGAACCGCCAGAGGCGGCCTTATTTGTTGTGCTCTTTTGAGCCTTTTTCTTACTGGTGCCCTTTGGAGCATTGTTCTTCTTGGCGCTGCCAGGTTTTGGCCCAGGGCCCCAGTCAAAGACGGTTGTCGTCTTCGCGATCTGGTCGAAAGAAATGGTGTGCTCACCATCATCATTCGTGATGGTGATGCCCTCATCGTCAGATGCATTTAGCTCGCCTCGGATGCGGCGCACATTCTCGGCATTCGGCTTGAGTTTGACGGCAACCTGTTCACCAATTGATCGGGTGTAATGCGCCGGCGTACGAAGGTGCCGCTCAACGCCAGGGCTGGAGACTTCGAGCGTGAACGCGCCGTTGATCGGATCTTGCAAATCAATTTCGTGGCTGATCATGCGAGTCGCTTTAGTCAGCATCGCTGTGCCAAGACCGTCTGGGTGGTCGATTATTATTTTGAGTCGACCACCGGCATAGACCAGGTCGACCAGTTCAAGATTGAGCTCTTCGACGATTGGATCGACCACGGCGTGGGCTCGTTCTTCTGCTGCCATGGTTCACCTCCGAATGGTGTGTTTGGGCCTGATACGAAAAAGAGCGTGGGCAAAAGCCCACGCTCTGAAACGATTTCAAGAATCAATACTCAGTGCAGCGATAAGTATAACGGATAGTCCGGCTTTCGTCTCGTCGCTGCCCCCGGCACGAACCTAAACAGACATCCCATTACAGACGGACAGCGTTCGCCTTGCTGCGGTTCTCGGGGCGAGATGCCGCCCATGGCCTACGGGATGCACTTCGTAAACACATTGTCTCACGACCTAGCCGGTTGAGGTCAGCTCTGTGTTCGCACGTGACCTTCATCGGCGGCGATCTAGCGGCCATCATTGATAATTTGTCGAACCACTCATCATGGTTGAACCCATCTCGTACCTCGCTGTTCCCGAAGTGTTCGACGGCATCGACGTTCCCGTCGAGCACAAATGCGTTCGTGGCTGCCGTGGCTCAGGAGCCATGCCGGTGCAAGCTCAGAAAGCCTTGCCCCGTCACTGCGGTGACGCATCCCTGGGTGAGTTCCAGTTCCGTGATGGGTAGGAGTTAACGCTTTCGAATCAGGTCAACCTTGGCCTCAGCGTCGTTGACGTCATCACCTTGTTTTTCGAGCAACATGTTGCGATCACGCTCGGCTTCACGGGCAGCCTTAACCGTGTCAGCCCGAGCGAGGGCGGCGTCGACGCCGTGCTCATGCATGAACTCGGCCCATTCGACCAACGCTTCAACCATCTCATCTTCGGGTACGACGGCGACGTTCTGGCCCTTGACGAACAGGTGTCCACGCTTATTGCCTGCGGCGATTCCGAGGTCGGCGTCTCGCGCTTCGCCTGGCCCGTTCACGACGCAACCCATCACAGCTACCTGAAGCGGAATCTCGCGTTCGCCGAATGCCTCAAGCGCCCGGTTGGCAATGTCATACACGTCGATCTCGGCGCGACCACACGATGGACACGCAATCAGGTCGACGTTCTTGCGTTCGCGCAAGCCCATGGACTCGAGCAAGGCGCGGCCAGCTCGTGCTTCTTGGACAGGGTCAGCGGTCAGCGAATAACGAATCGTATCGCCGATGCCTTCGGCCAATAATGTGGCGATTCCTGCCGTTGATTTGATCAGGCCATTCGGGGGCGGGCCAGCCTCGGTTACACCGAGGTGTAACGGGTGATCGGTCACCTCACTGAGCTTGCGATATGCCTCGATCATCAACGGCACGCTCGAAGCCTTCACCGAGATCTTGATATCCTCGAAACCGACGTCGTCGAAGTACGCCATCTCTTGCTGGGCTGATTCGACCATGGCGTCGGCGGTGACTGAACCGCCATACTTCTCGTACAGATCTGGATGCAACGAACCACCGTTCACACCAATACGGATCGGTACGTTCTTCTCGCCGCACGCCTCCGCGACGATCCTGATGTGCTCTGGCTTACGGATGTTGCCTGGGTTTAGCCGTAGACAGTGGACCCCTGCATCGAGTGCAGCTAGCGCCATCTTGTACTGATGGTGGATGTCGGCGATGATCGGCACGGGCGACCGCGGCACGATTTGCGCCAAGCCTTCGGCTGCCTCACGTTCGTTGCATGTGCACCGCACGATGTCGGCGCCAGCCGCAGCTAGAGCGTAGATCTGTTGCAACGTGCCTTCAACATCAGACGTCTTAGTGGTGGTCATCGACTGCACCGTGATTGGAGCGTCACCACCAACTGGCACTCGACCAACCATGATCTGGCGGGTCTTGCGCCGTTTGCTTACGGGCGTGATGTCCACGAGGAGGTCTCCGTTTCAACGGGCGCCACGAGCAGCGCTACCACGAAAAGATATCGAGTATTGTTGTCCACAAGCCAAGTCCCACCAGCAGTAGGACCACAACCCACGTGACCGGTACCAGTTTGGCGGCATCGACGCGGTGTGGTTTACGAGCAATCAGGCCCCGGCTGCGTTCATAGGTAGCAATCGCAGCATGGCCACCATCAAGCGGGAGCAATGGCACCAGGTTGAAGATACCAATAAAGATGTTCACGACAGCGAACAGGAATAGCACCTGGTCAGCTGACTCGCTGCAGGAGATCAGGCGGCCAATGCCGACCACTGACAGGGGACGATTCGTATCTGGGCCATCACACTGCGACGTGGGCACATCGATGCGGGGGGCGCTGCTGATCTCGGCCGCACGCCGGGCAATCTGGCCGTCATCGCCATTACCCCAACTCAATGGGTTCGCCAGATCTATGAGCCCAAGGATATTGGTCTTAGAAATCGTCCCAAAGTCATTAAATGTCGAACTGATCGAGTCGCTGATCCCACGATCTACCTCAGGCACGAACGATGGCCCCACTCCAAAAAACCCCCGAAATGGAGTGGAACGGTTCAGAGAGACGATGCCGTCGAGTGTCATGGTCTCACCACCACGTAGCACTTGAATGCGCACAACGTTGCCTGCTCGGTCGCTGAGAGCTTGGCGGAGGACCCCATCACTAACGAGATCGATTCCACCCAGCCGCAGGAGTCGATCGCCATCTTCAACTCCGAACCGGTCGAAGACTTCGGACATATTGCCAGTTACTTGCGCTGTTCCCAGCAGAGAAACTACCTGGCCACCACGCAGCACCTGGATGCTGACACCATCGCTATCACCGTCGCTCTGGCGCAATACGGCAGACAAGGCAACGTCGTTCGGCAACTCGACGCCACCAGCGTTCAGAATGACATCACCAACTTCGATCCCGAACCGATCGGCAGGATCCTGAGGCCAGACGTAACCCGCTTGAGCCCCAAGTGCTGGAACTTCCTCGAGCAGGCTTAGCCCAAAGCCGTCAAGCAAGACATCTTCGGGTCTCAGGCCAAGATCGCCATTAAGCACTTGCTCTTGGCCGTCGCGCCGAATCACGATCTCGACTGCGCCTTCCTCGAGGCCACTAACAAGCGCGCCAAACTCGTCCCAATTCCTAAACGAGTCATTGTTTACCGACTCGATGCTGTCGCCGACCTGAATGCCGAGCGAGGACGCTGTTGACCCTGGAACGACCTGACTAACAACCCAGGGCGGCCCGTTGAAACCCTGATAGCTATAGGACACGAACAACACCACGATGGCAATCAATGCCATCAAGAAGTGCATCGCCGAGCCAGCGCAAATTGTCATCATGCGCTGCCAATAGGGTTGAGACCGGTACGTACGGTGCTCCTCGGCAGGGTTGATGTCGTCCAGGTTCGTCATGCCGATGATGCGGACGTAGGCGCCTGCCGGGATTGCTTTCACCCCGTATTCAGTCTCGCCGCGATTGAACGACCAAATCTTTGGACCAAACCCCAGAAAGAACTCAGTGACCTTCATGCCGCAGGCCCGCGCTGTTAGGAAATGGCCGAGTTCGTGCATGAACAGCATGAAGAGCAGCCCAGCCAAAATGCCGGGAAACCACCAGCTCCGCAAAAAACCGATCGCAAGGATGGCGCAAATAAAACCAAACAGCAGCCGCAAGCTGCCGTTGCCAGCCGAAGATTCGGCTGCGTCATATCCTGACTCTCCATTACGTTCCATCGCGGACGTTTTGTCTGACCTTCCCATCGGATAGCCAGCGGGCGCACCGTCATTCGCTTCGACCAGCTTGGGGTCAGGCGTCATGTGCCAAGCAGTTCTTCAGCTGCAATGCGGGCCGCAGCGTCGGCACCGAGCACCGCATCCAGATCAGGCTCACGCTCACTATTGTGGTTGCTCAAAACGCTCTCGACCACGCGGGCAATGTCGACCCATGCAATCTGGCCCTGTAGAAATGCCTCGACGGCGACTTCGTTGGCTGCGCTTAACGCTGCGGGGGCCGTGCCGCCTATTCGTCCCGCGGCATAAGCCAAGTCAAGACAAGGGAATGCGGCACGATCCGGCGGCGAGAACGTGAGCTCACTAAGACTGGTCCAGTCGATGGCGCCATAGGCGTTGTGATGCCGACTGTCGTAGTCGAGCGCATAGGCAATACACAGGCGCATATCGGGCATAGATAGTTGGGCAATGGTCGCTCCATCGGTGTACTCGACCATCGAATGCACAACCGACTGTGGGTGCACGACAACGTCGATCCGATCGAACCCGACCCCGTAAAGCTCATTGGCCTCGATGACCTCGAGGCCCTTGTTCATCAGCGTTGACGAGTCAACGGTGATCTTGGGACCCATGGACCATGTCGGATGTGCAAGGGCTTCGTCGATCGTCACGGTGGCCAGGTCGGCCGCGGTTCGTCCACGAAACGGCCCCCCGCTGGCGGTGACCACAAGCCGCTTAACCTGATCAAGCCGCCCGTCGCTGAACGACTCGTTGGCACGAAGGCACTGATGTAACGCACAATGTTCGCTATCGACGGGCACGATCTCGGCACCAGGGGTGGCGCGGACTTTTTGCACGACCGGGCCAGCCGCGATCAATGACTCCTTATTGGCAAGGCCAAGCCGTTTGCCTAACCGCAGCGTTTCAAGGGTGACCGTCAGACCAGCGAAGCCGACAATGCCGTTCATGACTACATCGGCGCCATGGCACGCAGCTGCGAACGCTTCGTCACCGACCGAGACCTCGAACCCTGTACCAAGACGGTCCTGGAGGGCTGCGGCGTTCATTTCATTACCAAGCGCAATCGTGGCACAACCAAAGTCTTGGGCCTGGGTCGCGAGCAGTTCTGGCGTGCCTCCACCTGCACCCAAAGCGGTTACACAGTAGGCCGGTTCCTGTCCTGCGTCAGCAGCTTGCTTGTTGGCAAGCGCAATAATATCGAGCGTCTGGGTGCCGATCGATCCAGTCGATCCCATAACGGCTACACGCAATGTCACCCTCTGGACTCTATTTGCTCCCTTGACGGTTCGTCGGGTCCAGATACCTACTTGGGTCTTTGCCGCCAACCCGCTCAGTCGCCATGATGTTCACGGGAAGTTCTCGCTCCTTCATAGACCAGAGCAGACTGCCATAAGACCAACGCCGACCCCAGCCCGTTTCACCGTTTCACCGTTTCAACAAAGAAGGCTTGGTCGCTTCAGCCGGCCTTGCTCAAATTAGCCGCACCTGCCATTTTGCGGCGGTGCAAGCCACTACCTGGCTGGCGCCAGGAACTTCAAGCCGGGTCACTGAGCTCTGTCACCTCGCCCACCGCCGTTGGCTACTCATTTTTGTTATCAACAACACACGCCAGCGCAGCCGACTATGAATCGGGCTCCGAACCGCTGCCTAGGCCTCTCAGGCGCTGACAACAGAAGTCGCTTCGAGGATGTTCAGAGCCAGACCTGCGCACCAAACCGCTGGCATGACAAAGAGCAACCCGTCGAAGCGATCAAGAATGCCGCCATGTCCAGGAAGCATGGTGCCCATGTCCTTTACGCCGAGGTCACGTTTGAGCATCGACTCGCAGAGATCGCCGAGCGTGGCGGCAACCGCAGCGACGACACCAAGCACGATGGTGTCAGCGAAACCTCCAGGCGCATCGCCCCATGGAGCGATGTTGAAGCCGCCGATCACCACGACCGAAACCGCGATGCTGACTACAGCGCCGCCAACAACTCCTTCGAGCGTCTTGTTTGGGCTATGCGCAGAGAGCGGCGTCCGCCCCATAGAACGCCCT
The DNA here is from genome assembly GCA_905182135.1 of uncultured Acidimicrobiaceae bacterium. Taxonomy (GTDB): domain Bacteria; phylum Actinomycetota; class Acidimicrobiia; order Acidimicrobiales; family UBA10347; genus UBA10347. Next base: position 256,377 of record CAJJAG010000004.1, read on the forward strand.
ATGACATAGGCACCTATGTCATAGGCGACCGTGGCCAGGATGGCAGCGAAGAGTAACCCAGCGCCATGGGACTGGAACTCGACCAGGCCGGTGGTCTCGTTAGCAACGATGGAGTCACTCGAGAGCAACAAGCCAGCGAAGGAGCCAAGCACACTGATATAGCCGATGCCCAACAACGTGATTCCCAAGTTCGGCACGGGTCTTCCACTGCCAACTCCGAGGAGATACCAGAGCAAAGCACAAAGAACAGCGATGAAGAGGACCACCGGGTAAGCAGCCGTGCTCTTCCAATACACAGCGACCGTCAAACCAACCGTTGTAGCGATACCCAAAAGCGAGGCGGGGTTGTAACCAACCGTGCGCATGACGTTATAGAACTCGGCGGTCGCAAGCGCCAGAATCCCGGTTGCCACAATGAGCCCCGGGATCTCACCGATAGAGAGCGCACCAAGAGCGAGCACGGCAAGGCCTAGACCCGTGATCGTCGCCATCGCTATGTTGCGGTCCGACCCTTTCGACGCTCCCGGCTCCGGCGAACGGTTCGCTGCAGCAGCGGCTCGACTCGCGACTCGAGCCCGCTGGGCTCCACTCCCAGTCGGCGTCGGTGCCGCCGTACCCGGAGCTTCGTCTAGTGGAGGCGTTGGCGCCACGGCTACATCGCCTTCTAGACCGAAAAAAACCTCGCCAGCGGCTTCGGCCGGATCGACGGGCTCAGGCGGTGGCGTCGGGTCAAGTAAACGGATGTCGTCGAGTTCGTTGTAGTCACTTGCGCCGTCTCGCCACCGCGGGCCAGCACCTTCGGTCGCGTCGACCTGACCGGTTCCTGGCTCGGTCCAGTGTGGAAGGGTGAGGTCGGCGCCGAGTTCGTCGTCGCTCGTGAACCAACTCTCGGGGCCACGAATCGGACCGCCTGGTGGATCAATATCACTCATACTTCGAGCAACTCTTCCTCTTTGGCCGTCACTGCGGCGTCGATTTGGCTCTCGTGCGACTGGGTCAGTTCGTCAACGCGCTTCTCGGCTCGATCAATGGCGTCTTGGGGAGCATCGCCATCTTTCTTCATCTTGTCGAGATCGGACCGGGCAGAACGACGACTGTTACGCAGTGCGATACGCCCATCTTCGGCCATGCCGCGTACGACCTTGATCAGGTCTTTACGGCGTTCGGCCGTAAGAGCAGGGAAAGCAAGACGCACAACCACGCCATCAGTCGAAGGCGATAGGCCTAAGTCGCTCTCGCGGATCGCCCTCTCGATACTTTCGACAGAATCCTTGTCGAATGGCGTGATGACGAGCATCCGGGCTTCGGGAACGCTGAAGGATGCCAACTGCTGCAAAGGCACAGGCGCGCCGTAGTACATAACAGGCATCTTCTCGACCAAGACCGGCGTTGCGCGACCCGTGCGGACGCCACTGAAGTTCTGACGCGCGTGCACAACCGCTCCGTCCATACTCTCTTCAACTTCTTCGAGGACTAGCTCGATCATCTCATCGCTCACGGCGACTGTTCTCCTGTTGCATTCAACGCGCTGACCTAGCGCTCCTGCAACAGTACCGATCAGGAGCCCCATAAGTCCGCCACCACTCTTGAGTTCCTTGCCACATGGCACCTGTGGCCGTTATAGAGTGGGCGCTGTCGACGACCTAGCGAGATGTGACCGTGGCCCCAGCATTGCTTGCAAGCGACATGATCATCGTCGGGAACTCTTCTGACGACCCGTTCGCGATCGACATAGCGTTCGCTCTCGGACAGTCTGAAGATATTGCTGACCTAATCAGCATGAAAGTGTTCTCAAATAGCGAATTTTGCCCGCGATTTATCTCGGACGAGAGCGATCTGACAAGGATCGGGTATCAGCTCGACGGCAAGACCGTTGTGATCGTGAGCACGTCAAGCTTGACCATGAGCCGCAACTCGCTTGCGATGCGAAACTTGCTCATTGCTCGGGCTGCGAAAGATAACGGCGCAGAAGCAGTGGTACTCGTCGAGCCAGACCTGTTCTTTAGCGCGCAGGATCGCGGTCCCCGACATGGTCAAGGCGCAACTCACTTCGAACGAGACGTCAACGACCTGAAAAAGTTCGACGGCCAGCCGTTCTCGTCTCGCTTGTATGCGCAAATGCTTCAACTCGCTGGTGTGGACAGGGTCATCACCGTCCACAACCACTCCGTAGCCGTGCAAGCAGAGTTCACCGACGTATTCCAGGGACGGTTTCACAACCTGATTCCTTACGAGGTCTATGCCGACTACCTCCATAATGCCAACATCGTCGATTTCAATGCCGACGGTGAAGGCTTAGTGCTGTGTGCCCCAGACAAGGGCGCCCGCGAGTTCGTGCGAGAAATGTTCGCCGTTCTCGATCTGCCCAAGGCCAAGTTCATCATGCTCGACAAGGAACGCTCCGGTGAGCGCGAGGTAGAGATTAGTTTGCATGTCGAGAGCGACACCAGCATCGACGAAATCGCCGGTCATGACCTGGTGCTCTTCGATGACATGGTGCGCACTGGTTCAACTGTCGTAAAGTCTTGCGAGTTCCTAAAGACGGCGAAACTTAAGCGCACAGTGTTCGCTGTGTCCCACTTCTATGCGAGCTCCGAAGGTCGCGAGAAAATGGCGAACCCGGCAATCGACGAAATTCTCACGCTGAACACCCTGCCGACCGTGCTAAATCGTGATGTACAGGGTCGTCTTCGCAAAAAGCTCGTTGTGCTCAAAATCGAGCAGTGGCTCGCTCGTAACCTGGCCCAAATCGTGGGTCTACCTAATCGGCGCGACGACAGCCTCTATCACATCGATATGTCGTCGAAGAACCCGCGCTTCAAGCACAAAATCTGGTCGAATGATCAGCTCTCGAGCCTGCGCGAAGAAGCTCCGCTTCCCTTCGACTAGCTCCGTTAGCAGCCTTGGGTGCTTTCTAGCGCCCAGTTCGGGTGACGCCCTTGCTGGTTGGGCGTGGTAGGTGCTACGAAACCATGGTGCCGATGGCTTCGCCAGCCAGGATCTTCGGAACGTTGTCTTCGCCCATAAGGTCGAACAACACGATGGGAAGATTGTTGTCCATGCACAGCGTGGTGGCGGTCGCGTCCATGGCCCGCAAATCCTTGGAGAGCACATCGAGATAGCTGACGTGATCAAGCTTGGTCGCGGTGCTATCGACCTTGGGGTCTGCAGTGTAAATGCCGTCGATACCTGAGTGGGTGCCTTTAAGCAGGACTTCGGCATCGATCTCAGCTGCTCGTAGCGCCGCCGCCGTATCGGTTGTAAAGAATGGGTTACCGGTTCCCCCAGCAAAGATCACAACGCGATCTTTTTCAAGGTGCCGAATGGCTTTACGCCGAATGTACGGTTCTGCTATCTCGGACATCTCGATCGCGGTCTGCACTCGAGTCGGTACGCCCAAGCGTTCAAGCATCTCTTGCAGTGCTAGGCCGTTGATAACTGTGGCCAACATGCCCATGTAATCAGCCTGCGCTCGGTCCATACCCGCGCCAGCCCCAGAAAGACCACGCCAGATATTGCCACCACCAACCACAACCGATATCGAAACATCAAACCGACGGCGGGCCTCGGCAATCGTTCTGGCGATCGAACCTACGATGTCACCATCGATGCCGTAGCCAATGTCTCCGGCGAATGCTTCGCCGGAGACCTTCAGCATCACCCGATTCCAACGAGCAGGTTCTGAGCCGCGCTTGGAGAAATCTGGATGGTCAGACATAGGTTCCTTTTGGGTTGTGAAGGAGTTAGTACTTCCGTGTCAGGCGCCGACGCGGGCCTGAACGAAACGCACCAAGGTTCCCGGTGCAGCAGTATCGGCAACGGTGACCTTGTCACCGTTGAGACCCTGCTCAAGCAACACGCTTTCCTTGTACCAAGCGCCCAGGCGACCGTCGACGATCTTGTCCCAAGCAGCCTCGGGCTTACCCTCGGATTTGGTGATCTCAAGTAGAGCCTCGCGCTCTTTAGCCACATCGTCTTCAGAGACTTCAGACTTGTCGAGAAAACGTGGGTTCGCAAATGCGCAATGCAGCGCAATCGAGTGCAAGGCATCTTCGCTGACGCCGCTGCCTTCGACAACGACGCCGATGGTGCCACGGCCGTCCTGCACATGCAGGTAGGTATCAAGCGTGTTGCCCTCGGCAGCCTCGAGGAGGTGCACAGCGCCGACGTCGATGTTTTCCTTCTTGGTCAACTTCAGATCTTCGATGTCAGTGGCGCAATCGACCGCAGCGTCGCCACCGGCGAGTGCGACATCGGCCAACTTTTGAGCGACAGCCACAAAGTCTGCACTCTTCGCTGAGAAGTCGGTTTCGCTACGCAACAGCACAACGGCCACCTTGTTGCCGTCACTAGCCATCGCAACAGCGCCATCGGAATTGTCGCGGTCGGACCGCTTAGCTGCCTTGCTGAGACCCTTTTCGCGAAGAATTTGAGTTGCGGCTTCTGCGTCGCCGCCAGCTTCAGTAAGCGCCTTCTTAGCGTCCATCATGCCGGCACCTGTGGCGTCACGTAGTGCCTTGACGTCCTTGGCGGTGAAATCAGACATCAGGATTCTCCTGTGAAGATGCACTAGGTGCCTCGGCGGTCTCAGCTGCCGGAGCTTCTTCAACGACGAGCGCTTCAGTAACAGGAGCTTCTTCGACGACGGGCGCTTCTTCAACGACGGGCGCTTCTTCAACGACGGGCGCTTCTTCAACGACGGGCGCTTCAGTAACAGGAGCTGTGGCTGCGGCCGCAGCAATGTTCTCTTGAACGCGAGCTTCGCGGGCCGCTGCGGCTTCAGCGGCGGCGGCTAGGGCCAACGCCTGTTCACGAGCAATACGAGCTTCGTCTTCAGCCGAACGAGCCGCAGGAGCCGCTGCAGCAGCAGCTGGGTTGCGACGACTGTGAATGAAACGGCCTTCGATGACGGCATCGCTCATGATGCGGGTCATGATCTCGCCGGAACGGATGGCGTCGTCGTTGCCTGGAATGACGTACTGGATCAGGTCTGGGTCACAGTTGGTGTCGACCACAGCGATGATCGGGATACCGAGCTTGTTGGCTTCGGTAACGGCGATGTGTTCTTTGCGGACATCAAGAATGAAGACTGCATCGGGCAGCTTGGTCATATTCTTGATACCGCCCAAGTTGCGCTGCAGCTTGACCAATTCGCGGCTCTTGAGCAGTGCTTCCTTTTTCGGCATTAGATCGAACTCGCCCGTGGCGATCATGCGCTCGTATTCGCGCATCTTGCTCACACGCTTTGAGATTGTTTCGAAGTTGGTGAGCATGCCACCGAGCCAGCGCTGGTTCACGAACGGCATATTGCAGCGGTCGGCGAAGCTCTCGATGCTGTCTTGAGCCTGCTTCTTGGTTCCGATAAACATGATCGAGCCACCTTTGCCGATGGTGTCGCGCACAAAACCGTACGAGTCTTCGATCAACCCAAGTGTTTGACGCAGGTCAATAATGTGGATACCCGAGCGTTCACCGTGAATGAACCGCTTCATTTTTGGGTTCCAACGGCGGGTCTGATGCCCAAAGTGGACGCCTGCGTCGAGTAGCTGCTTCATGGACACAACAGGTGCCATAGTTTTTTCTCCTGGTCGGTTGAAGGGAGATCTGGACCAGCGCCAATCCTTTTACGGGAACAGCGACCGATGACGGCCAGATCTTTGTTATCGGGACGCGCCGGTTGCGCGCTCAGTGCGTCGTTCACGATAACCACGCAGAACCCAGAATCAGCTGAGAAATCCATACTTCTCGCTCCTGATGCCTGCAGCGGAGAGATATCGGCAACTACTAACCCGCCTGGTAAGTGCCGCGTTGCTGCTTTTGGTCACCGCTGCACCGGTCTAAGGGCAAACGAGGTCCTTCAACCAGGTTCTGCCACGAGCCTGACTCGGGCTTCACTATCGCTGGCATCGATCAAGATTTGCGGATCAAGATAGTGATCATTCACCCGAGCACCAAAGTGGAAGCCAGTGTTCGCTCGGGCGATTGCAGACTGCTGGTTCACGGTCTCACCTTCAACGACCCATATCTCGAGCAGTCCACTGTAGGTAGTACGAACACCATCGCCGTGCGCGATGGTAATGACCTTTCTGCCAGCCACAGAACCGGCGAACAGGACGTAACCCACTGCAGCCGCAGCGACCACCTGATTCTCGCTCGTTGCATATTCGAGGCCTCGGTTGCCCGCTCCTCCGATGTGCGCAGGTGGTCGAAAGGGATCGATGACTTGCGTGAGCATCGGAGCCACGTAGTAAACGGGCATACGAACCGAGGGTTCCTGAGCCATCGCTGATCCGATGGAGAGCAAGAACGATGCCAGCACCGCCACGATGGCGACGCGCTCGGCACGGCCTGGTTGCGGCCACGCTCCTGTGCTAGTCATGCTGAGCGCTCGACCGCGCCACCAAAGCGGCGCAGCGCTCCGACTCCAATAAGGCGTTCGACCTCGAGCGTCACTTCGCGGGGCGAGCGACCAGACACACTGACGACAGCGTCAAGTCCGACCGGCTGCCAACCAACAACCTCGAGCAGCCATGAATCAATACCTAGCTCTGGTTGCACATGCTTGGAACCCCCCATTGGGGCGACCGCATCGAGGAGTTCATCGAGGTCGTGCAGCGAGTGTGCACCATCTGCGATCAGCTTGTTGGTACCTTGCGACACAGGCGAATAGATAGGCCCCGGAACTGCGAAGACGGCTCGATTTCGGCGAAGGGCTTCATCGACGGTGTACATAGAGCCGCCCTTTCGCGCCGACTCGATCACAACCGTTGCGGCTGAGAGCGCTGCGACAACACGGTTGCGAGCCGGAAATCGCCACGTCTCAGGACGCGAGCCAAGCGGCCATTCACTGAGTAATGCGCCATGCTCGGCGATCTGTTGGTAAAGCCCCCGGTTGCGTTGCGGATAGATGATGTCCACGCCACCAGCCACAACGGCCACGGCCCGGGCAGGTGCCTGAGAGATCGCCCCCGCATGGGCAGCGGCATCTATACCTGAGGCCAGCCCCGAGACAACGTCGACTCCTCGTTCTGCCAACGCTGCACCCAATTGGCGCGCAACATCTCTTCCGTAGCCGGTGCAGTTGCGCGTGCCAACAATGGCAACTCGTACTCGGTCATCAAGTCTTTCCGGGCCCTGGCGAAAGATGACTGGCGGCGGGTCAGGATCATCGCGTAACGCATCGGGATAGCCGGTATGGCCGAATGGCAAAACAACAGTGCGCCTTTGACGGTGGCGCTCTAGTTCAGCCGGGGGGTCGACGTGACGACACCATGCTGGCCAGCTAGTTGCCGAATCGCGGTCGCGCCCGTGGCGGGGCGCTCCCCCAGCAGCGACCCGCTTCCACACCGTGGTCGGTGAGCCGGCCTCTATGAGACTCCAGAACCGGCTCGGGGTGAGCTTTGGCAAGCCGGCAAGCGCTATCAGAGCTGCCCATTCGGCATCGTCATCGACCTTGATCGGTGAGCGGTCGTTCGCCGACCACTCAGACATGGGTGGCTCCCAACAAGTCGAACAGAACGGGGCGCGCCCGAAGCGCTAAAGCGCTGGCGATTGAGGTCTCGCTAACGATGTCTTCGTCCGCCAGGTCAGCGATCGTACGGGCAACCATGCGGACACGAGCCAGTCCCCGGGCAGACAACCGCCCGTCGGCCAGTGCCCCTTTCAGCATGGACCTGCCTGCATCGCTAGTCGGTGCGAGTTCGTCGAGCTGTCCAGCAGGAATTAGTGAATTCGAGGAGAACCCACGAGCACTGGCCTTAGCCCGTGCCGTAAGGACTCGCTCGCGGACCGCCTGACTTGGTTCGCCTTTGTCCGACGACATGAGCTGGTTTGCGCTGGGTCGTTGCATATGGACCCGAAGATCGATCCGATCGAGCAGCGGGCCTGAGAGCCGCCGCATGTAACGCTGCCGAGCCTGGTCGCTGCAGCGACAAGGTTCCACAGACCCAAGCAAACCGCAGGGGCACGGATTCATCGCTGCTACCAGACAAAACCTGGACGGGTAACGAACCGATGCGTGTGCACGACTGATGTGCACGCTCCCTTCTTCAAGCGGTTGGCGCATAGCATCGAGCGCTCCAGGAGCAAACTCGCCAAGCTCGTCAAGGAACAACACGCCGCCATGCGAGCAGCTAATTTCGCCCGGTCGGAGTCGAGTGCTTCCACCACCAATTAAGGCGGTCATGGAAGCCGAATGGTGCGGCGCCCGAAATGGTGGTATTCGCAATAACGAATCTGTGGGTATAACCAGACCGGCAACTGAGTGAATGCGGCTAGCAACAAGAGCGACGCTGCTGTCCATGTCAGGCAAGATCCCAGGTAACCGCCGTGCCAGCATGCTCTTGCCTGCACCCGGAGGCCCAACAAGCAGCAGGTTGTGGCCACCTGCTGCGGCGATCTCGAGTGCTTGCCGAGCGAATGGATGCCCGGCAACATCGGCAAGGTCAGGGGCCGCCCTTCGATGAGGACGGCTCAGTATGGGCGGGTGCGTTGACCACGACTCGGCCCCTTTAAGACAGTCAACGACCTGGCGGAGCGACGCGGCACAGCGCACCTTTTCTGCTCCAGCAAGCGCTGCTTCATTCGCCGCAGCAGTAGCCACCACGACGATCAGGTCGTCGAGCGCTGCGACGCGAGACAAGATGCCAGGCACCGACCGCAGCGAACCATCGAGGCCAAGTTCTGCAACGAACCCATGCCCATCGAGCAACTCGGCGGGCAGCCGTTGATGCTCGGGTTGGCGAGTCTCTCCATCGTCTACCAAACGATTGGCCTGCTTCTCTTCCAGCGTCGATGCTGCAATAACCCCCAGCGCTATCGCCAGGTCAAGTCCCGTCCCTTCTTTGCGGACCTGCGATGGCGCAAGGTTCACTGTGACCCGCGCTCCGGTTGGCCACTTGAAGCCGCTTGAGTTCAGTGCCGCCCGAACCCTGTCGCGGGCCTCGCGACACGACGCGTCGGGAAGACCGACAACATTGAACGATGGCAAAACGCCAGTGACAACATGGACTTCTACTTGGACACGCTGGCCATCGATACCACGCAAGGTGGCCGACGCTGAGGATGAAAGCACAAAACGCTCCCCCAATAAATATCAACGGGGAAGCGTGTCATCACCATAAACCAGCGGTGTGACAGTTGCCAGAGACACTTGCTCAAAAACGCAACGACCTCCAATATTATTGGATTCAAGGGTCAGCCACAAACGGCCAACAACGTCGATAACGACCTAAACGGTGTTCCCGTATCTGTTTTTCGAGCGCTGCTCGAGATGCGTACCCAATACCTAGAGACCCATTCAAAGTCAGTACTAGTTTGGGGACCGAACATGCACCGCAGTGGGTCAAGAAACACCATCTGCCTGCCGAATATCTGCGACCGCCATGATCGCCCCAACGCTGGCCGTCAACAAAGGAACCTCGACAGACGGTTCGCTGCGTAGACTTCTCTGTTCCCCCTTGTAAAGCAGTACCGCATGTCATACGAAGACGAGCCCACCGCCACCGACGAAACACCGTCAGATGAGCCGACCCTCTTCGGCGAGACGGTGAACACTGAAACCCCCGCAGAGGGAACAACCGCTGCGACCGACACGCCGTCGAAGAAGTCAACGTGGCGGGAGCGTGGCTTTGATCCGGGGCCCGCCACCATCGACGAACCCCCCGCAGACAAGCCAACACCCGCAGACAAGCCAACACCCGCAGACAAGCCAACCGCCACAGACAAGCCAACACCCGCAGACAAGCCAACACCCGCAGACAAGCCAACCGCCACAGACGAAACACGGTTAACGAGCTTCGGCGACCTAGGCCTCAAGCCCGCACTCTTGACTGCATTGACCAGCCTCGGTTACGAAGAGCCAACCCCAATTCAGCGCCAGGCCATCCCGCTGATGCTTGGAGGTGGAGACATGCTCGGTCAGGCGGCGACAGGCACCGGCAAGACCGCTGCATTTGCTCTGCCGATCCTCAATGGCATTGATCGCAACGACGCAGCCATCCCGCTTGCACTAATTGTTGTGCCCACCCGCGAGCTTGCTGTTCAGGTAAGCGAGGCCTTCTTTAAGTACGGGCGAGAATCACGGGTCCAGGTGCTACCGGTGTTCGGCGGCCAGCCAATATCTCGTCAGCTGCAAGCGCTCAAGCGCGGCGTGCACGTTGTGGTCGGAACGCCCGGACGAGTCATCGATCACATCAAACGCGGGTCGCTCAATCTCGACGCAGTGCAAACTGTGGTGCTCGACGAGGCAGACGAAATGCTCGATATGGGCTTCACCGAAGACATCGAGTCCATTCTCCGGGCCACGCCAGACAGTCGCCAAACTGTGCTCTTCTCCGCGACCATGCCTCCTCGCATCGAGAAACTAGCTCGCAAGTACCAACGCAATCCCGAGACCGTCAAAATCGGGAAGACTAAAGGCGAACAAGCGAACCCGCTCATCCGCCAAACCGTCTACATGGTGCTGCGGTCGCACAAAGCCAGCGCACTCGGCCGCATCTTGGACGTCGAAGCACCCGAGTCAACGATCGTCTTCTGTCGAACACGTCACGAAGTCGATGAATTAACCGTGACCATGAACGGACGCGGCTACCGAGCCGAAGCGCTGCACGGCGGCATGGATCAGAAACAACGCGACCGAGTCATGGTGCGACTCCGCGACGGCACCGCAGAACTCTTAATTGCAACAGACGTCGCGGCACGTGGCCTCGATGTCGACACGCTGACCCATGTTGTGAACTACGACGTGCCGTCGGCTCCCGAGTCCTATGTGCACCGGATCGGCCGAGTGGGACGCGCTGGGCGTGAGGGTGTCGCAATCACCATCGCGGAACCCAAGCAGCGGCGTTTACTCGGCAATATCGAACGGCTCACAAAACAAAAGTTCACCATCGCCAAGGTCCCCTCGGTTGCCGATCTGCGCACTCGACAAATCGAAATGACCGTCGGCTCAGTCCGCGATGCCCTCGCCATCGACGACCTTGCCGACTACCGGACCGTTCTTGATGCGCTCGGCGATGAGTTCAGCGAGCGTGACATCGCCCTTGCGGCTATCAAGCTCGTTCACCGAGCACGCGGCGCCACCATCGATGAACGAGAAATCCCGGACGCTTCCGATTGGAAGAACAACAAGAGCAGCAAGGGCAAGCTCGACAACGGAGGCAAGGGCAAATCTGACAAGGGCGGCAAAGGGAGGTCCTTCGATGGCGAAAAGGGCTTTGTGCACGTCAACCTGGGCCGTAACGAAGGTCTTCGCCCTGGCGATCTTGTAGGTGCCATTGCCAATGAGGCCGGTCTCAGTGGAAGCGACATAGGCCCAATCAAGATCCAGGACCATTGGGCAGTCGTCGGTGTCCCCGAATCCGAGGTCGAGAACATCGTGAACAAAATGAAGCGCACAACGATCCGCGGGAACCAGGCCAAGCTCCGTCGCTTCACCGACTAGCTAACGCCGCAGCGCTGCCTCTCGAGAACTAAGACAACATCGCTGTCGGGATCCGAAACGCGCGATACGTGCCGGAGCTACTTTCGATCACCAACCAGAACAACCCGTTCGGAGCGACACAATGCCAGAGTCGCTACTAGCAGATCCGGTTGGCTCGCCGTGTCAAAGATCTCCCTATCGAACAGACTGTGCGTTGCCACCCATAACGCCCGAGCTTCGTTCACCCATTTTGGCGCCGCTGGCAATGGCAACACTCCGCTGCCATTTCACCCGCTGCGAGCCCAGCTTCGGGGCCAGAAAAAAGAGATAGGGCAGACCTGGCGTCGAGCGTGCCCCATGGAAATGGCATTCTCTGTGCCCCTTACTCAACATCCAGTGATATGCAACAGCGCAGGCCAGCTAGCTTTGAGACTGTGACAAACAGTGCGTTCCCCGGAATAATTGGAAAGACAATCGGCGATTCAGAGCCGCATTGGGGAGCCCCGGCGGCGGCACCGAGCGGCGCTCCAAACGTACTGATCATGATGCTCGACGATGTCGGCTTCGCTGACTTCGGCTGTTACGGGTCCGAGATCGATACGCCGAACATCGACCGACTTGCCAACCGAGGGCTGCGCTACACCGGTTTTCATACCACGGCCATGTGCTCGACCACCCGAGCAGCCCTTCACACCGGTCGCAACCATCACTCGGTCGGCATGGGATGCCTGTCAAACTTCGACTCTGGCTACCCAGGCTACCGGGGCAAGATCGACCCCGACGCACCCACACTGGCCGAGATGCTCAAGCCACACGGCTATCGCTCGTACTACACGGGAAAATGGCATGTCACCCCTCTGACCCAGACCGGCCCAACTGGACCGTTCGACGGCTGGCCATTGGCACGCGGCTTCGACCGGTTCTACGGGTTCCTCGATGCCGAAACCGACCAGTACTCCCCCGAGCTCGTTCGCGACAACAGTCACGTCGTCGCTCCGGGAAACTACGAAACTGGTTACCACGTGACCGAGGACCTGTCCGACAAGGCGATCGAGTTTCTCGCCGGCCACACCGCCGGTTTGCCTGACGTCCCGTGGATGCTCATGCTTATGCCCGGGGCTTGCCATGCACCGCACCAAGCCCCGCAACGGCTGATTGACAAGTACGACAAGATCTTTTCCAAAGGCTGGGATCAGACGCGTCTGGACCGGCTTGAACACCAAATAACGTTGGGCATCGTGCCCGAAAACACCCAACTGCCCGAGCGCAACTTCATGGTGCAACCTTGGGCCGATCATCCTGAAGACGAGCGGCGCCTCTTCACTCGGCTGGCCGCAGCGTACGCCGCCATGCTCGAACACGCCGACGAACATTTCGGCCGAGTGCTCGACTTTCTTGAAGCCTCGGGTCAAATCGATAACACGCTGGTACTCGCCCTGTCCGACAATGGCGCCAGCCAGGAAGGCGGCCCACTCGGTTTCGTAAACGCCATGGGCCCATACAACATGGTTAGTGAACCAATGGAAGCCAAGATCGCTCGCATCGACGACATCGGCGGCCCCGACACGCACTCCAACTTCCCTTGGGGTTGGGCTATGGCATCAAACTCGCCGTTGAAGCGTTACAAGCAGAACACCCATGGAGGCGGCGTGCGCGATCCTCTAGTCGTCGCTGGGCCCGGCATTCGCTCCGATTCAGAGCATGGTGAACTACGCCACAACTTCTGCCATGTCTCGGACCTTGCGCCAACACTGCTCGAGGCAATCGGCATAGAACCTCCTGCTGGCATCGAAGGAGTCAGCTTCGCTTCGACGTTCGCCGCCGATGCCCCTACCCCGAAGTCGGTGCAGTACTTCGAAATGTTTGGTCACCGGGGCATTTGGATCGACGGGTGGAAAGCCGTCGCATTTCATCAAGCTGGCACCTCATTCGAAGATGACCAGTGGGAGCTATACCATCTGGATCAGGACTTCAACGAGTGCCACAACCTGGCAACGAACCAACCCGAGAAGCTCGCCGAGATGGTCAGCCAGTGGTGGATCGAGGCAGACAAGTACAAGGTGTTGCCGCTCGACGACCGGTTCGCCGAACGATTCGCCGAGAACGCCGAGCGACACCGAGGCGAACGGACCAACTACACGTTCTGGCATGGCATGGGCCACATCCCCTCAGAAGTAGCGCCGGACCTTCGAAGCCGTAGCTACACGATCGAGGCAACCTGCGAGATTCCCGATGGTGGTGCCAGCGGCGTGCTCATCGCCCACGGCGATGCCACCTGCGGCTACTCATTGTTCGTGCGCGATGGTCGACTTGTCCACGACCTCAACGTGGGCGGCGAACACACCATCGTCGAATCTGACCGGCAGGTCCCGGTGGGGCCAACCACGCTCGGATTTCGCATGCGCCGGTCAAACACCGGTGGCGCCATGCCCAGTGGTATCGGCACGTTGCTGGTCAATGGCCAGCCTGCTGGCAGCTTTGAGACCGACCGAATTTTCTGGTTAATGATCTCGTGGTCCGGCCTGGACATCGGACTCGATCGGGGCACCACGGTAAGTGACTACGACGGCACGGGGCGATTCATGGGGCCAAACGAATTCACCGGCACGCTCGTAAAGGTTGTCGTGGATCTAGACGACGACCAACAGGTTGACCATGAGGGCCACGCCGAAAACGAACTAGCGCGCGATTAGCCCAGGAAAACTCAGCTGGCGACGTCGTTCGGCGGGTCCGCCTCGCCGCCACCGTCTGGGTCAATGGCTGCTTCGCGTTTCTTTAGTTCGGCTTCCCACTCAAGTAAGCGTCGCTCCTTGACGGCATTCGTTTCCGTGATGTCAGCGGTTGAGGGCGTGAGCGGCTTAGGAGTCCTGATCTGCTTGCTGCGCGACTGCCACTCGGCGGAGTCCTCGAAGCCCTTGTTGCGGGGCTGCTGCCTGGACGTACGCGGACGGTAGGTACCCCCCACCTGTAGGCCAGCACCTTCGGGCCTGCCGAGCAATAGCCAGGCAAGAGCGCCCGGCATCGCAAGAAGGACGACGACAAACAACCAGGTTGTCTTCGGCAGGTTCCGAATCTGCATCGAGTCTGTCCCGATGCAGTCCAAGATGGCCCAAAACCAGAGCCCAAAGAACACTACGCCGCCGATACCGATGGGAACAATGACAGCAATCATTGAGCCCATCAGAACACATGGCACAGACAAGGACAAGCAATAACACCCGGATCGGCTAGACGCTCCACTCAGATGTTGGTCTCGCTCAACGGTGGACGAACAACACCGCCAAGACCTCGCCGAAGCAAACCTCAACCTGCTTGGCGTCGCGAACGGTGGTCCGTTCACCCATGATCCCGCTGCATTCGACCGGTTCGTTCTCTGCTCCGAGTTTGTCGCCAAAAGAGCCTGAGTACCAGCCATAGTCAAAGAGGACTTCAATAGTGCCGATGCCCGACCATTTACCGGCCTCCGAGCCAGTGCCCCGTACCTCGTTGTCCACGAAGACTCCAGGAACCGAGAAGCCGAAGCCAACTGCACGGACCGACTTCCATTCCCGTGCACTTGGCTTCGGCTGCTATTGGGCCGTGCCCCGTGGCGAGATTTGCTGGTTCCTCGGCCCCGGAAGCGGTTCGGCGCCATCGCCTATACCGCCGCCAACACTCTCGTTATCGGGTTGGGATTGCGCATCACCACCGTTGGAGGTGAACACGCCGACCGTGTCATCACTTCCTCACGCTGCACGAGCACGACTAGAGAGCACACTAGCTATCGGGTGCACGGGGCATCGGGAAACTTCCTGGTCGATGTCTGCATCCGTATGATGTTCGAGAGCATCAGAATAGTTCCCGCATTCCTGAATTTTTCGTGTTCTACGTCTCATTCGAAACAGCCATGCACCCGATATTGCTGAAATTGTCACTGTCAGAGATCCGATAGGCCCTTATCCGGCAAGGCTTCAGCGTTCTACTGAACACAGCGTCTCACCGCCCGGTGCCCGCAATACCGTGACGGAGTGGGATTTGACCCGTCACGAAAACATCAGCGCACCAACTTCGATTACTTCTTCGTAGCCGGTGCCGTCATAATCTGCATTCTGCTCGTGCTCTGGGCTCTCTTTGGCTAGTAGCGGCTCGACCCTTCAGCGGTACCCGCCCACCTCGAGTCGCTGCACCACACGGGTTATATCGCATTGACGAATCGTGTAACTCAGGAAGGGAGCGAAGCCCATCCCTGCATTCACCGCCAGCATCGACGTGTTCGAATCAGCGTTGCCTGTCTCGATCACGTTCGCATCGGGCCATTCGCCAATAATGTGATAATACATCTCGGCCTTAAGCCAGCGTCCCAATCCCTGGCGGCGATGCTCAGCAAGTGTTGTTGTCGTCTGCTGAAACACGACCCCAGGTGTGTGACCAAACATCGCTACTTCGGTGAGCCCGGCTGCTTTGCCAGCCGAGTCGACCGCCAGAATCACATGCCCAGTTCCGCCGCGGTCTGCCAATCGGGCTTCGGATGAACGCACACCGAGCTTGTCTAGCGGTTCGTAATTCGCAGCCAGCCCGTCGCTGGGAGCATCTTGCATGCCGTTCAGCGCTGTTGTGTAGATCTCCATGTAACGATTCGGGCAAGCCCCCACGAACGATCGCATTCGATACCCGTTACTCCGGGCTGTGCTCGCCGCCGCCCAGTTCGCCATCGCATCTGCATCGATCGCCGAAATGACAGCGCGGCTGCGACTGCTGCGTTGCACCTCGGACATACCAAAGGCGTTCCAGAAGCTATTCGTAGCCGTCGTGCGGGGGCCCCAGCCAAGAATCGAATCGCAGCCAGCTTTACGCCCGGCCGAAAGAAGGGCTCGGAGTAGGAGCCGCCCGATGCCGACACGTCGATGACTCGGGTGGACTTCAACGGTGACGGTCAGCAGATTGGCGTTGGCCGAGGATGTCGGGTGGTGAGACATCCCGATCCCTACGACCGTGTCTGCCACCTTCGCTATGACAAGCTGCTCAGCGGTCTGAGCCGGTGCGGACAATAGTTCCGACAATGCTGCGTCTGGGGTCATTAGTGGATCGCTCGGCACCAACTCCTGCCAAATTATCGATTTGAGCTCACAGATGCCAGCGACAACTTCGGTGGGCAAGTCAGCTAACGCATTTTCCTCGATCGTCGGGTCCGGCACACCATGATCTGAGCACAAAGACGCCTCTATCGCTAATGAGACGTAGCCGTTCCTGGCTGTCACACCCTCGATCTAGCGTCGATGTCATGGTGATAAACAAGGAGAAGGCTGCGGCCCGTGCACTCGGGCAGGCTGGTGAAGATGCTGCGGCAACGTGGTACTGGAAACGGGGCTACACCATCGTTGAGCGCAATTGGCGATGCTTCGAGGGCGAGATCGACATCATCGCCAAACGAGGTCACACCATCATTATGTGCGAGGTGAAGACTCGACGTAGCGACCGTTGCATGGACCCAGCACTAGCAATTACCAGATCGAAACAAGCCAAGGTTCGCACCGCTGCCTATCGATGGCTCGCCAAGCATGGTTCTCGGGGCCAGGTCAGATTCGACGCCGCCCTGGTCGTGAACGGGCGCGTTCAAATAATCGAGGGAGCGTTCTAGCTGGCTATCTGAAACAGACGTGTACTAGCGCCACACATCTGTTCTAGCTAGTAGTCGCGGATGTTCTAGCTAATAGTCGCGGAGTTCCTTGACCTTGGCTGACTTGCCAATGCGGTCACGCAAGTAGAAGAGCTTTGCCCGGCGGACCTTGCCGCGCGTGATGCGCTCGATCTTTTCCACGATTGGCGTGTGTACAGGGAACGTTCGCTCGACGCCAACGCCGAAGCTGACCTTGCGAACCGTGAACGTTTCGTGCACACCAGCGCCTTGACGCTTGATGACAACACCTTCGAACACTTGGATGCGTTCCTTGTCGCCCTCGACTACGCGAGCGTGGACCTTGATCGTGTCACCCGGGCCGAAGTCGGGGATGTCGTCGCGAAGGCTTGCCTTGTCGATGAAGTCGGTGGGCTGCATAACAAACTCCAAGAGAAACAGACCGGGGACACCCGGTACTACAGCCGATCATCGTATCGTCCCGACCCAACATTCAGCCTCAATGAGCCAAATTAGAGCGCTGATACACGAAATGAGCGCAGCACGTTCTTATTTTGGGTCGAGATTGAACTCTGCCAGGAGTTTTTTGTCGACAGAGGACAGGCCGCCGCGGGTCTCAATCAGGTCAGGACGGCGTTCGACCGTGCGGGCTAACGCTTGCGCTCGGCGCCAACGTTCGACCTTGCCATGATCACCGCTTCGGAGTACGCCGGGCACATCCATACCTCGGAACTCTGCGGGTCGGGTGTAGTGCGGGTATTCAAGCAGGCCGGTCATGAATGACTCATCACCTGCCGAGTCATCGTTGCCCATCACGCCAGGCACAAGCCGCGCTACGGCCTCGATAATCACCAGCGCAGCGACCTCGCCGCCAGCAAGGACGAAATCGCCAATCGAGACTGCGCTGTCGCAGAGTTCGGTAGCGATGCGCTCGTCCACGCCTTCGTAACGGCCGCACAACATCGAGAATCCGCCAGACTCGACGAGTTCGAGAGCCATATCTTGGTCAAAGCGGCGCCCACTTGGGCTCATGAGCAGCAGCGGTCGGGGCGCCTCGACCGATTCGACCGCAGCAAAGATCGGCTCAGGCATGAGCACCATGCCCGCTCCCCCACCAAACGGCGCATCGTCGACAGCCTTGTGGCGGCCCGCGGCTTCTTTGCGCAGGTCGTGGGCGTTGATCTCGATGAGTTCGTTTTGCTGCGCCTTACCCAGCAGCGACTCGCCGACGAAGTTATCGATCAGCGAGGGGAACACCGTGAACACGTCAATACGCATGCTTACACCACTCGACTGCGTTGCAGGGTCGTCACGGCTTATCGGCATCGATGGGGTCGAACAGCCCATCAGGCAGATCGACCACGATCATGCCATCATCTCGCCATTCCACATAGAACGTGAGTGGGATGAACCTGTCGCCTTCAAGCACCAGAATATCGCTGGCTGGATTCTCGAGCACCGACTCGACCAGGCCTAGGGCCTGACCGTCAACGTCGATGACGTGGGCGCCGATCAGCTCGTGTACCCAGAGGGTGTCTGGATCTTGGATTGGATCGCCGAACAGCATCGTGCCGCGAGCGGCATCGGCGGCTTCGCGACCCCTGATCTCGGCGAACTCAACAATGAAACGATGCTGGTGGGGTCGTGATTTCTTAACGGTGAAGTTAAATCCATCGTCACGAAACAAAACCGCACCTACGTCAAGACGTTCGGTGCGGTCGCTTAAGAGTGTGACCACCACGTCACCAAGGACGCCATGGGCTTTGTCAATCTTGCCGACCTCAAGCCTTACCGACATGTGGTCAGGCTGAGTCAGTCGACGAATTCGACGTCGACGGCAGTGCCGTCTTTGGCGGCAGCGGCACGAACGAGAGCGCGAATGGCGTGTGCGGTACGACCGCGCTTGCCAATCACACGACCCATGTCGCCATCACCAACGCTGACATCGAAACGAATCGTGTCGCCGTCTTCACTCGTGTCAATACTGACTGCGTCAGGGTTCTCGACGATCGAAGCAACAACATGGCGCAAGAGGTCTTGCGCCTCGGGTGCCAGGTCAGCGCTCATTCTTCTTCGCCGGCGTCAGCTGTATCAGCTGCAGCATCCTCGTCGGCATCGTCATCGGCGTCCGCAGCAGGAGCTGCTGGCGTGTCGACTACGAACGGTGCTGGCGCAGCTTCTCCGGTGAACTCGGACCAGGCCCCACTCACCGTGAGAAGCTTCTGGACTCGCTCAGTCGGCTGTGCGCCGTTCTTTAGCCAGCCAACAGCCTTCTCATTGTTGATCTCGATCACCGATGGTTCTGAACGAGGGTTATAGAACCCTAGAACCTCGATGAACCGTCCATCGCGGGGTGACCGCGAGTCGGCAGCAACGACGCGGTACGTCGGTTGCTTCTTTTTGCCCATACGCATCAGGCGGAGCTTTACAGCCACGTTCTATTCCTCTCGACGGTTCGGCTTGTTCGCAGTGGGCCGTCGGTCCCAGCGACCCAGCAGTGTGCCTTGAAAACAGCTGCATTGGTGCTCTTGCGACAAAGAAACCTGCGTTTAGGTCTGCTTCGCTGACATTCCGTGAACTGTCTTGGCGAATTATCGACGCCAGGGGTTCACGAATCTTGCGACTTTAAGTTGCTCAGCAACGCCGCAACTTCTTCGTTTTGCTCCAGATCGTCGAGGCCAGGAAGGACAAGCTTTCGCTTCCCTTCGCTCTTTGTGGGCGTTGTGCGGCCAGCCTGGGGGTTGCCACTCCGTTGGCCGGACTTGCCCTTCTTGCCCTTGACACTCTTCCTTTTGGCCCGCTTGATGCTCTTGGTGCCCATACCACCCATTTTCTTGAGCATCTTCTGCATTTGCTTGAACTGATTGATCAGCTGGCTGACCTCGTTCTCGCGTGTGCCGCTACCAGCGGCAATGCGACCACGGCGCGACCCGTCAATAAGGTCGGGTTTTTCGCGTTCTTTGGGCGTCATCGAGCGAATGATTGCCTCAACTCGAGCGACCTGGCGATCATCGATCTCCTGGTTCTTGAGTTCTTTAGGCATGCCCGGCATCATGCCGAGCAGGTTGTTCAACGGACCCATCTTCTTGAGCTGCTGCATTTGCTGTAAGAAGTCCTCGAGCGTGAATTCGCCTTGGAGGATGCGAGTCGCAGCTGCTTCGGCTTCGTCCTCTTCGTAGACCGCTTCGGCCTTCTCGATAAGTGTAAGCATGTCGCCCATACCCAAAATGCGGCCAGCGAGCCGGTCAGGGTGGAACTGTTCGAAGTCTTCAAGCTTTTCGCCGGTCGAAGCAAACGCAATGGGCTTGCCTACAACCTCTTTCACCGAAAGAGCAGCGCCGCCTCGAGCGTCGCCGTCGAGCTTGGTCAAGATCACGCCATCGAGTGACAGTGTCTCGTTGAACGCATGAGCGGTGTTCACCGCGTCCTGGCCGGTCATCGCGTCAATCACCAGGAACGTATAGTCCGGTTGCACAACGTCGCTGATCTCGCCAATTTCGGCCATAAGTTCCTGGTCGATCGACAAACGGCCAGCGGTGTCGATAATGACGACGTCGCGGCCAGTGTTCTTTGCCTCTTCCAAGGCGGCCCGAGCGACAGAAACAGGATCGCTTGGCTCGCTGAAGACGGGAACACCGACTTGTGCGCCCAACGTCCGTAGCTGTTCGACGGCTGCAGGGCGTTGCAAGTCAGCGCCGACCAGCAGCGGGTTTCGGCCCTGGCTCTTGAACCACAGTGCGAGCTTGCCGGTGTTGGTCGTCTTGCCGGCGCCTTGAAGCCCTGCCATCAGAACAACTGTTGGAGGCTTGGATGCATAGGTGATCTGCATCGTTTCGCCGCCGAGCGTCGCAATGAGCTCTTCGTGAACGATCTTGACGATCTGTTGTGCCGGATTCAGTGCCTCGTGGACACCAGCACCGATAGCGCGTTCGCGAACCCGGTCACGAAATCCCTTGACAACCGAAACATTGACGTCGGCCTCGAGCAGCGCGACCCGGATCTCGCGGAGGGCCTCGTCAACATCGGATTCGCGCAGCTTGCCCTTGCTGCGCAGCCCCTTGAAGATGTTCTCGAAACGATCGGAAAGCGAATCAAACATGGTGGTGTGAGGCTAGCGACTATCAAACAGGGCTTGGCGCGCCAGAACGAAGGCTCCAGCGGCTCAGCCGTCAGTGAACAGAAGTAAACGCCCGTGCCCATGGACCTGCGTGGGCCCAACAAGCAGGCCCTGCGGTCCAGCCCCACATTGGCGACGAACAAAGGACGAACAAGGGTTGTCTGGCGGTGAACAGTTGTGAGCTACTTGTTACGCCAAGGGCTAGTTAGGGCTCCGAGGATCCGGAATGGGAGCTTTACAAGTTCAGTCAGAACGCTCACGACACCATTAACCAGCTTCGCGACAACGGTGATCGGAAGCTTAATGAGTCCAGCCACGAGACGGAAAGGAGCGCCAAACACCGTAGCTATTATGCCGCGTTTGCTTGACCTCTTCTTGATCTGCTTCGGCGACATGGTCACCGGTGCTGCACCAAGCAACTCTTGAAGCGTGTATCCGCCTAGCCAATCGTTGTTAGCAGCCATCTTGTGTTCTCCTAAGCGAACAGCGCATCGACGAACTCGTGCGCATCGAATTCAACCAGATCTTCACTACCTTCGCCCAAGCCCACGAGCTTGACCGGGATACCAAGTTCCTTCTGGATCGCAAGCACGATGCCGCCCTTGGCGGATCCGTCCAGCTTGGTCAACACGATGCCAGTCACTTCGACCGCTTCGGTGAACTGCTTCGCCTGAATAAGCCCGTTCTGGCCTGTTGTCGCATCGATGACCAGAAGCACCTCCGAGACCTTGCCCTGTGCCTTCTCAGCCACACGGCGGACCTTGCGCAGTTCTTCCATCAGATTCGTCTTATTGTGCAGACGGCCAGCAGTATCGGCCAGCACAAGATCAGCATTGACAGCAGCTGCGTGCTCCACAGCGTCGAAGACGACCGAGCCGGGATCGGCTCCTTCGGCGCCACGTACAAAGCCGGCATCGCTGCGCTCAGCCCAGGTCTCAAGCTGTTCGGCGGCGGCAGCACGGAACGTGTCGCCAGCAGCAAGAACGACCTTGCGGCCCTCGTCGGTCTCTCGTTTCGCAAGCTTGCCAATGGTCGTAGTCTTACCCACACCGTTTACGCCAACGAACAGCCAGATGGCGGGTTTGCCCTCAATAGTCAGGGTGATGTCCATACCGCCTAATGCGAGCTCCATCTCGTCACGCAGCAACATCAGCGCTGCGTCGAAGTCCTTGGCCTTTTCTTCTTTGGCGCGGTCGCGGACCCGATCGAGAATAGCCATCGTTGTTGGCACGCCGACATCGGCAAGAATCAGGGCTTCTTCCAACTCTTCCCACGCTTCTTCATCTATCGATCGGCCACGAAGACCCCCAAGTACCCCGGCGAGCCGGTCACGGAACGTTGCCTTTTCGACCGGCTCCGGTTCCGACTCAACCTCTGGCTCTGGCTCAGCCTCTCGCTCTGGCTCAACCTCTGGCTCTGGCTCAACCTCTGGCTCTGGCTGAACCTCTGGCTCATCTTGGACGAGAGCGCCGCTGGGGACATCCGGGGCCGCTACGGCTGTGCGGGGTGGTGTTTTGACCGCCACGTTCTGACGGCGGAAGAAGAACAGTCCAACGCCAACAACAGCGAGCGCAAGGACGATAACGATGACGAGAAGAAGAGCGTTCACAGCGTCTCAGCCTACGGGCCGGCGCTCGCCACTCGACACGCCGGGCCCTAGACGGTTGCTCGCTCAAGCGAAATCAACTGCTCTGCCGATTACAGAGCGCTGTAGTTGATCAGATCGGGGCGGGTCGAGCGTTATTGACCATTGAGCAATCCGAGCGTTACCTCAACCAGCATGTTCTGCCCTTCGCGGACGAACTCGACAGTGACCGTTGCTTCTGGCGACTGCAACCGCACTGCTGCGGCGAGGTCGCTCATGCTCTTAATCCTGTCACCGTTAAAACCCACGATCAGGTCACCAGACAGCAAGCCCGCAATATCGGCGCCGCTGCCCACGGTAACTTCACCGACGACAACGCCGGGCTCGCCGATGGCGGGCGTACCTCCATTGATCCCGAGAAAGCCTTGTTCAAGAGGCTGGCCAGCGATGATGCGGTCGGCAATCAACTTCGCTGTGTCCGAAGGGACCGCAAACCCAACGCCAATGTTGCCACCGGAACCATCGGTACGAATCGAAGTATTCATGCCAATAACTCGGCCCTGACGATCTGCCAAAGCACCACCCGAGTTACCTGGATTGATCGACGCATCAGTTTGGATCATGGAGACGACCGATAGGCGGCCGTCCTCGATGAGGTTCTCCAAGACTCGACCCTTAGCGCTAACAATGCCAGAGGTGACTGTTTGCTGCAGGCCAAATGGGCTGCCGATTGCGACAGCTAGTTGCCCTACCTCGACTGAACTTTCGGGTGCCAGCACCGCTACGCCAAACTCGAAGTCCGTGTCGATCCTCACTACGGCAACATCGGTGAGCGGATCCGCACCGAGCACCTCGCCTGGAACCCGCACACCCGACGCAAGAGTTACCTGCACTTTGGTGAACTGTCCAACAACGTGGGCGTTCGTCAAGATCAGACCCTCGGCATCATAGATAATGCCAGATCCTTGGCCAAGCTCATTTTGGATGAGGACCACGGCCGGAGCCACCGCTCGAGCAACCGCAGCAACCGGTTCCTCAGCGTCTTCGCCAGGGAGCACCGGCAAAGCGATGTCGTTCACTGGTGGCACCGCAGGAACCGCAACACTGGTCGCTGGTGGCGATGCCGCTTCAACGGTCGTGGTGGGAGCTTCAGAAGTAGGTGCCGCAGCAATCGGGGTTGTTGCTAATTCTGATGAGACGACCGATCGACCGAAAAAGAACCCTGCGACAGCTACCGCAACGATAAGCATCACGGCGAGGGTCATCATGGCCACCCGACGCCGTGCCTTGTGGGCCGGCGGCGAGGTGGGACTAATTGGTAGGCCAACCGTGGGGGGTTCAGCTGGCCATAACGGCCCGCCTGAAACGCCTGCCCCAGAAGCAGGTGCTGTCACAAAACTACGGTCGGCGAACAACGGACCGGATTCAACTACCGCTGTTGGTGCTACTGCGGGGATTTGGCTGGCTGCAGGTCCAGGCGGACCAACAGATGCTGACGGATTCGATTGGGTCGGTGTCTGTAACACGTTCTGCGTTATCTCGGACTCGACAGGGGCGAGATAAGTAAGAGCCTCGGCAGGCGGGTCGAGTGCCGGCGTCGCTGATAGCGGCACGTCGACGCGAGGAATATCGAGTCGTGGGATGTCGACCGGAGGCGTTGCTGCGGGTGCTGACCGGTCCCAGATTGGAGGCTTTGGGAGATCAGGTTCAGAGCCCGTTAATGAGGAGGTTGGTGGTTGTTCCACAGTTGTCAACTTATGGGTTGAGTGCGAAAGATACTGTAAGGCGAAACGAAAGTTCTGTTAAAGGTTCGTTCGCCAACAGCAGCTTGGATGCATCGATTGCCGTTTCGACCCGAGCTTCGAACAGAAATTGGGATAGCGCGACGACTATTTCCCATGCTTGATCTGATCCACCATTGACTAGACATTAGGTGCCGGGGGAACCTTACGTTTCGGGCGACGTATTCGGAACTCACTGGTCACCTCGAAATCAACGTGCACTGGCATCCACATCGCGAACGTAGCGCCAACCTCAGTGTCGATGATCGAAACCTCACCTCGGTGTGTTTGCAGAATTTCACGCACTATGGCCAGACCTAAACCAGATCCCTGACCTCCAGCTAGATGCGGACGGCCGACCTCGCCCTCGCCCAGGCGCACATACCGTTGAAAGACACGGTCGCGCTCGTCTTCGTCAACGCCGGGGCCGTGGTCAGAAACCGTCAGCCAAATCCAACCTGATTTCTGGCCGGCGCCGATCGAGATGCCCGAACCAGTCGGAGCAAATCGAACCGCGTTCGCGAGCAAATTCGCGATGGCCTGTTCGAGCGACCGAGCGTGCCCGAGTACCCACAACTCTGGTTCGACATCGACATTGAGGTGCAGGCCTTCCTGCTCAGCGGCACCTTGAAACTCGTCAACGAGCATGACCACAAGCTGGGTGAGATCGACCGGCGCTTCGACCCGCGTCGTTGCTTCGTGTCGAGCGTAGGCCAGCAGATCATCAACCAACTTCGACATGCGTTCGCTGGACCGGCGGACGACTTCGGTGGTGTGTTGATACTGCTCAAGGCTGGCGTCGGGGTCGCTGAGCGTGACGTCAAGATTCGTGCGCATGACTGCTAGTGGGTTACGGAGTTCGTGCGAGGTGTCGTGGATTAGTTGCTGTTGGTTGTCGAATGCCCGTTGAAGACGGTCGAGCATGGCATCGAACGTGTCGGCGAGTTGCTTCAAGTCATCATTGGGGCCAGCTAGCCCGATGCGACGACTTAGATCCGTCGCCTGAATATCGCGGGCTACACGCGTGATGCGTCCAATCGGCATGAGTACTCGGCCAGCGGTGAACCAACCGACTCCAAAGCTCGCGAAGAAGATCGCCCCGAGACCAAAGATCGAATACCGACGCAGGGTTTCCAAGGTTCGCTCATCAACGAGCAACTCCAACTCTTCCTGGATGTCATAACGGTCTTGTTCAATATCAAAGGTTGGGCCAGTGCTGTCGCTGGCCATCTCGGCCGCAACAATCTGGGTGGTCAGGCTGCTCGATAGGCCCCAATAAATACCGCCCATCATGATTGAGGCAACACCAAATAGCATCAGCGAATAAAGCAGCGTGAGCCGAAAGCGCACCGACTGCATCGCCGGAGGGAGTCGGGATAACCCGGTGTTGGATGCTCGAGGGTTACCCGGCGGCGATAAGAATTTCGATTCGACCGAGGTCATGAGATGGGGATCATCCGCTCTATTCGGCCGGTAGGTCAAGTAGTCGGTAACCAGCGCCGATCACCGTCTCGATCGGAGGTTCTTCGCCATCGATAGTCACTTTGCGTCGCAACGTGCCCACCGTGACCCTCACAGTGTTCGTGAACGGGTCTGCATTTTCGTCCCATACGTGCTCAAGTAACGTCTCTTGAGAAATCACGACCCCGGGCTGGCCCATAAAGTAACGAAGCAGTGCGAACTCTTTTGAAGTCAAACTGACCGGATCGCCAGACCGGCTCACGGAATGGGCCGCCGTGTCCAAAGTTATAGAACCGACTCGCAGCAGAGATCCGGTGCTGGCCGCATCGCGGCGCATCAGTGTTCGAACCCTGGCGGTGAGCTCGGGAAAAGCGAAGGGCTTGACCAGATAATCGTCAGCCCCATCGTCGAGGCCAGCGACTCGATCCTGGATCTCATCTCGAGCTGTAAGCATCAAGATCCGCGGCGGCTCGGCATGCACCGGTTCGGCTCGAATAGCGCGACACACCGCACGGCCATCCATCTTCGGCATCGTAATGTCGAGACAGATCAGGTCATATGGCGTAAGCCGTGCTTTTTCGAGCGCTTCCTCGCCGTCGTGAGCCACGTCGACGGCGTAGCCCTCACGCCGCAGACCGCGTGCAATTGCCTGGGCCAAATCCACTTCGTCGTCAACCACCAAAACGCGCATTACAACCACGCTACCAATCCGTTCTACCTCGGGCGCAGCGGGGGCGAAACCGTTCGCACTACTCGGCGCTCTACGATTAGCAACCGAACGAATGGCGAGTTGGCGTGGGCCACACCACTTCGCCCAATCCGAGGAACTCATGGCGTCTGAACCCCTTCCCCCACGATTAGCTACTACGGAGAGCAGCGACACCGCGCCGTCGAAGGCCCCTCCGCCGCCGGCACAGCCGGTGCCAGTCGTGCCAGAACCGGTTCCTTCTAATCCAGTCGAAACCGTCTTGTTCGAAATCAAGCGTGTCGTCGTGGGACAGACCCGGATGCTCGAACGCATTCTGGTCTGCTTACTCGCTGAAGGTCACTGCCTGATTGAAGGAGTTCCCGGCATCGCCAAAACTCTCAGCGTTGAGACCCTTTCCAAGGTCGTTGGCGGATCCTTCGTACGCCTTCAGTTCACGCCTGACATGTTGCCCGCCGACATCGTCGGCACTCGAATCTGGCGAGCATCGACAGAGACCTTCGACATAGAACTCGGCCCGTTATCAGCCAACATGATCCTCGCTGACGAGATAAACCGGGCACCTGCCAAGGTGCAGTCAGCGCTACTGGAAGCGATGGCCGAACGTCAGATCAGCATCGGAGGCGAAACCTTCAAACTGCCTCGCCCGTTCTTGGTGCTCGCCACGCAGAACCCAATCGAGTCCGAGGGTGTGTACCCACTACCTGAAGCGCAGCGCGACCGGTTCCTAATGAAGATCGTCATCGACTACCCGACACCATCGGAAGAAGTCGAAATCGTGCAGCGAATGGGTGTGCGGCCACCGGTGGCTAACCAAGTGCTGGGACTCGACGATCTCTTGGAGTTACAAGAACGAGCCCGAAACGTCTATGTCGATCGCAACGTCGTTGATTACGCCGTCAGCCTTACTCTGGCAACGCGCGACCCCAGTGCTTTTGGCTTGGCAGACCTTGCCCCGATGATCTCCTACGGTGCCAGTCCTCGAGCCAGCTTGGGCCTGGTTGCCGCCGCTCGGGCGCTTGCGGTGATCCGCAACCGCAACTACGTACTTCCCCAAGACGTATTTGACGTCGCACCTGAGGTCATGCGCCACCGTCTCGTGCTCTCCTACGAAGCTCTCGCCCGTGACATCACGGCTGATCACATCGTGGCTGGCATCTTGGCGACAGTCCCAGCACCGCGGGTTGCGCCATCGCAAGAGCCAACCTACGGATCAGGCGCTGCGGGTTAATCGCCACTGATGTTTCGACGTAAGGCCGACGAGGCCGAGACACAACTGCACCCGTACCTGGACCGTCGCGAGACTGTCTCGGCCGTGCTGCGTCGGCTCGAACTCGATATCAACATGCGCCTAGACGGACTCCTGCAGGGCGACTACCGAGGGCTTGTACCCGGCCATGGTTCGGAGCCTGGCGAGACCCGTCGGTATACCCCTGGCGACGATGTACGCCGTATCGACTGGAATGTCTCGGCCCGCATGGTCGAGACCTACATCCGCCAAACAATCGCCGATCGAGAACTCGAGACGGCCGTTGCGGTCGACCTCACACCAAGCCTGGACTTCGGCACCGCCGACAGTGAGAAGCGCGATCTGGCAGCGGCAGCAACCGCTGCTATGGGGTTCCTCACGCTGCGCGTCGGAAATCGATTCGGCGCCGAACTTATTCGCCCTGACGGCATTGAGAGCATTCCTGCCAAGCAGGGCCGCTCCCACGTACTACACATCGTCGAGCAGGTCTTGACGGCACCCCGGGCAGAGAGCTCAACCGCCACGCTCGCCGACGGCATCGCTCGTCTCCATGGCCCACATCGTCGAAAAGGTATGCGAGCGGTCATTAGCGACTTCATCGACGACAGCGACTGGCAACAACAATTAAAACTGGTGTCGATCCGCAATCAGCTCATCGCCGTCGAAATTGTTGATCCTCGCGAGATGGAACTACCCAACGTTGGCACGCTTGCCGTGGTTGACCCCGAGACTGGACGACGACGTGAGGTCCAGACCCAACGCCGTAAGGTGCGCGACCTCTATTCGCAGGCGGCCATCGAGCAGCGAGCCGATATCGCCCAGACGTTCCGGGAATCGCGGACCAATCACCTACAGCTATCCACTGATCGCGATTGGTTGCTCGATGTCGTCCGTTTCGTTGCCACCCAGAAAGGACTCAAATGAGAGACGGCGGCAACACTGGTCTTTGGTCCTCAAAATTCGATGCACCAGACAATCTTGAGTTCTTACAAGCCAACCGCCTCTGGTGGTTGCTTGCTGTAGCAATTTTGTTTGTCGCTTATGTCGCTGTGCAATTCATTCGCCGAGGCGCCGCCGTGCGCTTTACCAACATCAGCCTGCTCGACAAGATCGCCCCGCAGCGCCCTAATTGGCGTCACCACATTCCAGCTGTCTTCTTACTGTTCGGACTTGCGGGAATGGTCCTCTCTTATGCCGAGCCAGCGGCTGTTACCCAAGTGCCCAGCGAGCGAGCGACCATCATGCTCGCGATCGATACCAGCTTGTCGATGCAGGCCAAGGACGTTGTCCCAAGCCGCATCGACGGGGCGAAAGAAGCAGCGACCACGTTCCTAGACGAAGTCCCCGAAGAGATCAACGTTGGCCTCGTGAGCTTCAACGGCATCGCCAATGTTCGCGTTCCTCCGACCACCAATCGTGCCGCCGTGCGTTCGGCAATCCAAGGTCTGGACCTTGGCGAGGCCACCGCTATTGGCGAAGCTATATTTGCCAGCATTGAGGCTCTCGAATCATTCATCACTGAGTTCGAAGGTGACGCCCCGCCCGCCCGTATCGTGCTCATGAGCGACGGGGAAACAACCGTCGGCCGCCCCGACGCTGCCGCAGTTGACCGTGCCCGGCTCGCTGGGATCACGGTATCGACAATCGCATTCGGCACCGATGACGGCGTTATTGAAATCCCAGAAGACCCGAGACCCATCCCTGTGCCGGTGAACGAAGCAGCGTTAGCCGAGATTGCAGATGGCACCGGGGGTGACTTCTTCGAGGCTGCAACGACCGACGAACTCACCGCCATTTACGCCGATATCGGCTCTGCTGTCGCAACCGAAGAAGCCCGTGTGGTTGTCGGCAGCTGGTTTGCTGGCCGGGCCATGATCCTCATCCTGATGGCTGCAGCGCTCTCCCTCCTGCTCAGCAATCGTCTGCCCTAGCTGGCGGCGTATCACTGCCAGATCTCAGCATTCTTGTCAGTATTCCAGCGGTCTGTACATGGCCCACCAAGTTGCAGTGGACGTTCCTGATTTCGACAGTTCTGTCCAACGGCTCTTTAACGCCTTCGTGCTAAACGTACATAACCTCTCGATGTCGTCTGTTGCGATCAAGAGCAACCACGTATTCGAATGGCGCCGCTGCGCCATCGCCGCTATGTGAATGAGCACCGCACGGCGTTACGGAGTCGCAATAAGATCCTGGTTTCCATCGAGATCAGCCGGTACTTTGCCAAGCTGGCATGCCAAAGGCAGAGCATGCTGGCATGGGGTCAATCCGTTATATTCTTCAAATCATGACTCCGGACATCGAAGTATCTCGCGACGTGGCAGCGCCACCCGCAGTAATTTTTGCAGCCATAACTGATATCACACGCATGGGCGAGTGGAGTCCCGAGTGCGTTAGCGCCGAGTGGAACGAAGGGTTCTCTGCACCAGCTCTCGGCGCAATGTTCACCGGCCACAACCGCAACGGCGATAAGGAATGGTCCGTCGAGGCCAAAATTGTCGACCTGGTTGACAACCAGAGATTTTTCTTCGACTGCATCGTGCGCGACTTTGTCTTCTCCAAATGGGGCTACACCATCGAGGCGACCGATAGCGGCTGCCGCATTACCGAATACTCACAAGACCTGCGCCTCGAGTCCTCACTTGAACGCAGCACCATGATCTCGGGTGTTAGCGATCGGGCAACCCATAACCGAGCAGGCATGGAAGCCACACTCGAACGCATCGCGGCCGCTATCGAATAACCATCTTCCCCGACTGCGTAACCGCCAGTAGTTTCATTGCGTGGGAGAAGCAGCCGCGATCGCAAGTTCGGAACGGCCAGCGACTCGGTCCTCTATCGCTGGCCAGTTACGAGCCCTGGGTGTCGAAGCCGACATGACGGTGATGGTGCACTCGTCATTGTCTCGTCTCGGTTTCGTCCTGGGCGGCGCCCAAACCATCGTTCAGACGCTTCTCGACGTCGTTGGCCCGGTGGGCACCCCGAGGATGTCTACCCACTCCGGGGCGCTCTGTGACCCTGCCATCACCCCCTCACGCGGCATGGGCGCTGTGGCTGAGTGCTTTCGATGTGTTCCCGGCGTGCAGCGCAGCAACCACCCAACCGTGTCTGCAGCCGCAATCGGCCCGAAGACTCCGGCGCTACTCAACAACCATGATCTCGAAGACCGGCTCGGTAACACCTCGCCGCAGGGCAAGCTCTATGACCTCGATGGGCACATTCTGCTACTCGGGGTCGACCATGTTAGTAACACATCGCTGCACGTCGCCGAGGCCCGATCGGGCCTTATGAGCGTCGTCGCTGACGCTGCGCCGATTCTGGTCGACGGACTACGCCAATGGCTCGAACTTAATCATGTGGATGACGATGACTCGGACTTCGCTGCTATCGGCAACGAACGCCAAGGCCCGATTGGGGCCGGCGTTGGCCGCCTCATGCGTAACCGGGAAATTGTCGACTTCGGCGTCGAGTGGGTTCAAGTAAACCGCACCTAGGACGTTGGGGTCACCAAACCACCGAGAACGGTCATCCCTGGAGTCCGGGCTCAAGCTCGCGATCTAGACCGCTGCGGCGTCTTCAGACAGAAAGGCTTCAGTCACATATTCAGACATGTCCGCGCCCGGGCGCTCGCTGACCACCCGCGAGCTCTGACCACCTTTCATGCTGACGCCGTACAAACAGTCAGCGGCCTCCATGGTTCGCTTCTGGTGGCTCACAATGATCAGTTGCGCTTCGCTGCGGAACTCGGCGACCAGATCCAGGAAGCGATGCAGGTTCACATCGTCGAGTGCAGCCTCGACTTCGTCCATCACATAGAACGGGGATGGACGGCTGCGAAATACGCCAAAGAGGAAAGCAAGCGCCGTCAGGGACCGCTCGCCGCCACTGAGAAGAGAGAGCTTGCGAACGTTCTTGCCACCAGGACGGGCCTCGACCTCGATACCCGTATTCAAGATGTCGTCAGGGGTGGTCAGTGTGAGTCTGCCGGTCCCACCAGGAAACAAGGTGCCGAACAGCAGCTCGAAGTTGGCCGCAACATCGGCAAACGCAGACGCGAAGACCTGCACGATCTCTTGATCGATCGCTCGAATCACCTTGCCAAGCTCACTTCGGGAAGCCTTGACGTCATCGAGTTGGGCTTGCAAGAACTCGTGTCGTTCGCTGAGCGTCACAAACTCTTCGAGCGCCAGCGGATTGATTGGCCCCATGATCCGCAGCTCACGCTCAAGCTCGCTAGTGCGGGCGGCCGCAGTCATGCCTTCGGGTAGTGGCGGCGCATCGGTGCGGATGGCGTCGCCGATCTCAACGTCGAAGTCGCGACGAAGCATCTCGATAGCGCCCTCGAGCCTGACGCTAACTTCGGCTTCCTCGATCTGGCGCGAAGACTGCCGTTCACGAAGCTCACGTAATGCGGTGTCTGTACCCGACCGATTCCGGCGCGCTGCCTCGAGTCCGACCGCGATCTTGCGAACCTCATCGGTTTGGCGCTGGCGCTGGGTGCGGAGTGAATCAATCCAAGTGTCGAGCTCGGCTTCGCGACCTGACAGGTTCACTCGCAGGTCGTTGGCGATCGCCAAACGTGCCTCGGGAGCCTCGTGTGAATGGGCACTATGTCGACCCAGCCGTTGCTCGACGTCGGACAACCGTTCGTTCAAGAACTTCCGGCGGTCACTGATCGCTTTGGTACGAACCAAGATGTCGTTTCGCATACCGCCAACGAGCTTGTTCTGCTCGTCGAGCATGCCCCGGTCGGTTTCCATCAGCTTGAGTTGTTCGTTCTGAACTTCTTCGGCGGCTTCGAGCTTGGCGATGTGTGTCGTGAGCGCCACGGTGCGCTCATCGTCGGCGACCAGCCGTTCGTCGATATCGCTGATCCGAGTGGTGACCGAATCGAACTCGTTCTCGGACTTGCTGTTGTTGCGCTGCAGTGCAGTGAGCTGTTCGCCCGCCCGCATCAGTTCATCATCACACGCATTCAACTCACCTTGTATTGCCTTCTCTGCAGCAACGACATCCTTGCGCTCGGCGCTGACCCCATCGAGGACCGCCGTATCGGCGACCATTGCCACTTCGGATTTTTCGGCCTCGATGGTTGCCTCGTCGAGAGCTGCACCGGTGGCAGCGAGCCGCTCTGCGCCCACTCGCCAGCCGTCGGGTGAGAACGAGGCACCGTCCGTCGTGACAACATGGACGTCACGATTACTGAGCGCCAACGAAACGGCTTGTTCCCAGTCGCTCACGACATCGATGTGCGCAATCGTTGCGTCGAGCAGGGTATCGATATCGCTGCTACGCCCGCGGACATGGTTGCGCAGCGAACGGCTCGACTTTGGCGCACCAACGCGCCCCGTGAGTGGCAGCAAGACGCCACCTGTGTCAGCTTCGGTTAGTGCCCTTGCGGCTATGCCAGCAACCTCAGCATCACGCACAACCACCGCGTGGGCAGCGTCGCCGATGGCAGCAGCCAGGGCGGCTTCGTAGCCCTCATCGATCTCGACTAGGCCAAGGAGCGGCCCGAGTACGCCGTCGATGTCATCGAGTAGCTCAGCACCAGAACGAGCGCGGATTTCGTCGAGAGCCAGGGTCAGCGCATCGACACGCGCTTTCCACGTAGCTCGGGCTTCGCGGCTGGCTTCGAGGGTTGACGCAGCCTGTTCATGACGTTCGGCGACCGCGGCCTTGTTGGTTTCGGCTTCTTCGAGCCGAGTGACCAGGTCGGCTTCTCGCGCTTCGACCTGCGACAGCTTCTTGCGGATCTCGTCGGCAGCCGGGCCGATAGCGCCCATGGATGTCTGGAGCTCTTCGCTATTGGCCGAGAGCCGGCTGCGCTCGGCTTCGAGCACCTGACGGTTGCGGATATGAGCCTGAAGCTCACCGCGGACTCTGGCAGTCTCATCGGCGACGTTATCGATACCGTCGCCCCAGCTTTGATCAAAGTCTTGGCGCTTGGTATCGAGTTCTGCTTCGGCTTGGTCTACGCGAGTCACCTCTGCGAGCAATAGCGCCTCGCGCGCATCGACGTCGGCAAGGTCGCGCTGGATCTGCTCGCGGTCTGCTTCGAGCGCTGAGATGACAGCTCCGTCGACAGTGGCCTGACGATCGCTATCGATGCTGCGAATACGTTCGACCAGCACGGCATCAACACCCCGCAGTCGCTCACGCAACGACTCGCAACGAGATAGGACATCGCCAATGTCGTCGGCGCCAGCCTCGACTAACTGGGCTTCACCCGTCGCAACCTGCTCGTCGAGCTTGGCCAAGTTGGCCGATAGTTCTTGCTGGCGGGTACCGAACTTCTTTTGCTCTTCGGTCGAAATTTCTAGACGCGACCGCAAGTCAGCGATCTCGCGTCCGACTAGGTGCACACGCAGCGTCATCAGCTCACCAATCAGGTCGCCATGGCGGCGCGCTGCGTCAGCCTGGCGTTCGAGCGGCTTGAGTTGACGGCGAACCTCTCGGAGTAAATCCTGCAAGCGGGTGAGGTTCACTTCGGTCGACTCGAGGCGACGTTCGCTCTTCTCTTTGCGGCGTCTGTACTTGAGGACGCCTGCGGCTTCTTCGATGATCGAACGCCGATCTTCGGGGCGGGCGTTAAGCACTGCGTCGATCTGTCCCTGCGAGACGATGACGTGCTGTTGGCGACCAACGCCGCTGTCGCTGAGCAGGTCTTGGATGTCGAGCAGGCGACAGGGCACGCCATTAATCTCGTATTCACTATCGCCGGTGCGAAATAGACGACGGGTAATCGTTACTTCTTCGAACTCGATCGGCATGAGCCTGGCGCTGTTGTCGAGAGTGATCGAGACCTCGGCCCGACCAAGCGCCTTCATCTTGGCCGTACCGGCGAAGATCACGTCGTCCATCTTTTGCGAACGCACGGCACTAGGGCGTTGAGCACCAAGCACCCACGCTAACGCGTCGACAATATTGGATTTGCCGCTGCCATTCGGTCCAACAACCACGGTGACGCCGGGTTCGAAATCAAGGCGCGTCGCTGACGCAAACGACTTAAAACCTTTAATAGAAAGCGTCTTCAGAAACACAACAGAGTGACCTTAACGAGCTTGCGAACCATGGCCGCGGCAAGGCAGAGACTTATTCACAAATCCAAGGAACAGGAACTAGCAACAATGCCCCCACTAACAACAAGGGCAGGCCAAGGGGTGCAAGGCGAAGGCAGCGAAACACCCCGCCGAGGATCGCCGAATCAGACCTGGGACTGATCGCAGTAGTACGTCCAGCGTCCAGCGAACTTGCTGCGAACCAAAGGTTGACGTGATCGGGGGCTAAGTTCGCCGTGCTTACCGAATACCTGCAGGTGATCCTGGAAGTTGCCAGCGTTGCCCGCAGGGTCAACGAATGGGGCAGCATCGATAGTTGTACCGCGGTACTTCACCGCATCGTTTAAGACGCTAACAACGGAACGGAAGAACCGGCGAACCTCTTGAGTGTTCAACGATGAGCCAGTGCGGTCATACCGCAGGCTGGCCTCGAACAGGATTTCGTCGCTATAGATATCGCCGAGTCCGACGATCACGGTGTCGTCGCACAGAATGGTCTTAAGCCTGCCATCGAGGCGCAATATTTTGCGACCGAAGTCGGTCCATGCCATTGGCCTGGCCAGTGGATCCATGCCCATCTCATCAATCTCGGGCACCGTGTCAACGAGAGGTTGGTCTGCAGGCACGAGGAAGACTTCGAGCGTGTTCTTGGGGTCGATGAGACGTAGCTGACCGGTTTGGGTAAACCCGATCGTAAGCACGGTGTCGTCTTCGACCTTGTCCTTATTTGCGTTGCGGCGCACCGATGTGGTCGGCGACAGTGCGAGTACCAAGCGGTCCTCGGAGTCTAACGAAAACACCAAATGCGTGCCTAGGCGCTCGAGCGCGGTGATCTTCACACCGATCAGCGAATCGGTAAACGTGGTTCGATTGCCAGATCGCTTGACGACCTTGGCGACCGACACGTCGACACTCTTGATCCTCTTGCCCACGAGATCGCGGTCAAGGTCTCGTCGAACGATTTCGGATTCAGGTAGGAAGATCACGATTGGGGCCTTTGTGATGGTCGGTTGGTTCGTGTGGCTATCACAGCGCGCACGTCACGTTTTCATTGGCAGCCTTGGCCAGCGCAGCTTTCTTGAGAGCGTCGACGGCTTGGCCAGCGGCGGCCTGTTCGGCTTCCTTCTTTGTGGTACCGGTTCCGGTACCTAAGACATCTTCACCAACGCTCACCTGAGCGTCAAATACTCGAGCATGGTCAGGGCCGGTGGCAGCGACGTCGTAAAAAGGTGCAATCTCGAATGTCGCTACTGCGAGTTCTTGAAGCGGAGTCTTGTGGTCGAACCCACCGGGACCGTGACGAACAGCGGCGGCTACATGGTCGTCCCAGAGGCGAAGGACGAGGGCCTGGGCGGCATCTATGCCGCCATCGAGGTAGACGGCGCCAATAATGGCTTCGAGCCCATCGGCCAGAATCGACTGTTTGTCGGAACCGCCTGTAGCACGTTCACCTTTACCGAGCCGAAGTGCGTCGCCTAGACGTATTTCACGAGCGATTTCGGCGAGCGTGACAGAATTAACGACGCCAGCGCGAAGCTTGGAGAGTTGGCCCTCGGGAAGCTCCGGGTAATGCACAAAAATTTTCTCGGCGATAGCCAAGCCAAGAACGGCGTCGCCGAGAAACTCGAGGCGCTCGTTTGACTCAACATGCCCGTTCTCGGCGCACCAAGAACGGTGCGATACCGCCAACTTCAACAGCTCGGGGTCAACGAATTCATAGCCGATCGCTGCCGGCAGAACGCTGAGGCCGCTGTCAGAAGTCAGCTGTTTGCCCTGCGGTCGATGTAGTCGATGGCGTCACGGACGGTGCGAAGATCTTCAAGGTCTTCGTCATCAATACGGAAGCCAACGGTTCGCTCGCTGAGTTCTTCTTCGATTGCCTCAACGAGTTCGATCAAGGCCAATGAGTCAGCTTCGAGGTCGTCGCTGAAGCTGTCGCCTTCGTTAATCGCAGACGGCTCAATTTCGAGGATTTCGGCAAGACGCTCTCGCACCAGGGTCACAATTTCTGAACGATCCATGGGACTCGAATTCATTAGGGTCTCGGCGGGCATGGCACCCCTCCTCTAGCTACTCCGATGGGCACCGGAGCCGCCAGAGTATAGCCAAGATTGCCCGAAAAAGTGCATGCTCTGCTGGGCCTGACCGCAAGCGGTAGGTTACACCTAACGGGCGCCCAGACTTACCCAGATAGCTCCCCGATTGCACAAAACGCTCGCGAAAGGCACCATACGGTGGCAAAAGTAACCATTTATCACAACCCTCATTGAGGTTCCTCAAAGAATGCCTTGGCGGTCGCCGAGGACCTAGGAATCGACCATGAGGTCGTCTTGTACATGAAAGAACCACCTGACGAAGCCATGCTGAAGAAGATCGTGGCTGGTCTGGAAGATCCAGTCGAGGACCTGGTTCGCAAAGATTCAAAATTCAAAAAGCTTGAACTTAACCCCGACGACTATGTCGACAACCCCGATGCTGTCGTTGCATTGCTGGTCCGACACAAGGCGCTATTACAACGCCCGGTTGTCGTGCACGGTAAGAAAGCCATGATCGGTCGCCCCAAGGACCGTATCGGCCCGTTCATCCAAGGAAAATAGCTAGAACACAGATCGCTGGACCCTGCGTGGTGGCCAGATTCGCTGTCGGGTGGAAATAGCGAAGACTGCTATCCTGTCGCACATGCCCAGGAGACACACCACAACATGACAAGCCTGCAAACACGAACCCCTGCCGTAAACCTGCCTGAACAAGACCGAGCGGCATTCGTCATCCGCGTGTATCAACACGTTCTGGCTGCTGTCGTAGCATTCGTCGCTATTGAAGCGTTGTTCTTCATGACCGGCGTTGCCGAAAGCATCTATGACATGACCTGGGGAAGCGGTGGCGGCGGCCGTTGGCTCCTCATGCTCGGCGTCTTCATGGTCGGCCAATGGTTTGTGAACCAAGCCGTTTCAGATCTCGACAACCCAGCCCGGCAATACGCCGGTCTTTTTGGTAGCGCTGCGATCTATGCGGTGATCTTTGCTCCGTTTCTCTGGTACGTCTACAACGTAAAGAACAGCAGCAGCACGGTTGCCTCAGCCGCAATCGTCACTGCAATTGGCTTCGCTCTATTGAGCTTCGTAGCCTTCACCACTCGCAAAGACCTCTCGTTCATGCGGCCACTCGTCATGTGGGGCTTTGGTGGTGCGATGCTCATGATCGTTGCTTCGGTCCTGTTTGGTTGGAACCTAGGCACCTGGTTCTCGGTTGCGATGGTCGGCCTATCGGGCGCCGCAATCCTCTACCAAACACAGAACATCATCCGTAACTTCCCTGCAAACGCCCACGTGGCGGCAGCAGTCCAACTCTTCGGTTCGGTCATGACCATGTTTTGGTACATCTTGCGGATCTTCGCCTCACGCGACTAACACAAACAAACAACAAGTCCTTTTGACTCGATCCCGGCACTTCCATGCCGGGATCGTTCGTTTGGCATCAAAGTGCCCCGACTCAGAGACCTGGTCGCCATCGACCAGGTTCGGTGGCAGCATTCATGGTGTGGTCCCGATGCTCTCGATTTAGGCCCCGAACGGTTCGTCTTCGACGAAGCCATTTGTGAAGTCATCCTGTGTTTCGCTCCTGAACCGAGGTTCTGGAACTTTTGGGACAGAACCGTTACCGAGCGAACCGTTGACTGCGGACGAAACTCCACCGATGACATTGCCGATCTACTCATTACCTCAGGCCAAGGCGACCTTCAAGCCGAAGAAGAATCGCTCACCACACGCTGCTGCAAAGACGGGATCTGGCCGGGTCAAACAATTCTGTAGGCGCCGCTGCATGACGACCCTCCACAGTAAGCATCGCTCGACCGAGGGCCAAAACCATGAAAGCCAGATGCAGCCGATGCCCGGCCTTCAGCTCCAGGGTCGCCCGTTTTCGGGCCGTACGTCTCGAAATATACGGTCTAGCGCTGAGAGATCTGGCCGATCTCGCTGGCAACCGATTAACGCAATGCCGCAATACGCTTTTCGAGCGGCGGGTGAGACATCAAGAACTTACCAAGACCAGTGGGCACGCCGGGCTTGATGCCAAACGCTGAAACCTCGTCGGGTAATGGTTGCCCAGGATGCTGACGTTGCAGCGCCTCGAGCGCTCCGATCATTTTGGGAGCCCCTGACAACGCTGCGGCACCAGCGTCAGCCTTGTACTCACGACGACGGCTGAACCACATGACGATCATGGATGCGAAGAAACCCAAGACAACCTGCAACACCATGTAGAGGATGAAGTACGCACCACGCCCACCACGACCCATCGCGCTCGTGATAGCCGACGCGAGAACGCGTGCAATCAGGATCACGACGGTGTTGAGCACGCCTTGAATGAGCGTCATGGTGACCATGTCACCATTCGCAACGTGCGAAATCTCATGAGCCAGCACCGCCTCGGCCTCATCGGCGCTCATGTTCCTTAGCAAACCAACGCTGACCGCGACGAGAGCATCATTTCGTTTCGCTCCAGTGGCGAACGCGTTGACATCGTCAGATGGATAAATCGCCACGTCCGGCATAGCGATGCCAGCCGCAGCGGCTTGGCGCCCAACCGTGTCCAAGAGCCACTTCTCAACGTCGTTCTGCGGGGCAGTAATCACTTGCGCGCCGGTACTGCGCAACGCAATCTTCTTCGACATCGCAAGAGAGAAGAACGCTCCGCCGAAACCAAAGATCGCAGAGAAGATTGTGATGGCGATGATACTCGACGGCTCGAGGCCAAACAGTGCGGCTACACCGGTGAACAGAGCGATTGCCGCAATATTGGTTCCGATAAGCAAGCCCATACGCATGCCGAAGCCACTGCCGGGCTTCTTTCCCTGCGGCTTCATCTCGTTGAGGTCGGAAATATCCATATGTCACGGGCCCTTTTCTGAACATGATGTGGCTGCCCAAGACAAAGACGGCAGACCTCAAATTCTACCTTCTTTCGCTATTCCCGCTCTGTCGTTACCTCTACCTAAAACTGACGAAGACCAACTTTGGCCGAGGAGCTCAATGACACAGTCGGCCATGGCGGTGCGGCCCGATCTTCGGGCGATGCTATTGGAGACCACCACCTGGCCTGCACCAGCAGGTGGTCCATCAGCACTCTCGTTGGTTTACATCTCGGCGGACTCTGCACCATCGCCAACGAACTCCCGGGCGAGGTCACCGTCACGACCCGAGCGACTACTCATGATTGGGCTGCACCCACCAATGAGGTTCTCATAGACCACGGGCATCTCGCAGTCAACAACAGAACCCGTAACGGTCACCTTCGATCCAGAGGGCCACGACACCCAGGTCATCGTGACTCACTCTGAAATGCCCAGCCAGGAATAGCCCAGCGCACCTACGACCCCATCGAGGCGCGATTCCAACGCACAACATGCCTGCGGCGCAACTGGGACCCAAACCGAACCGGGTGGCTGGCGCTTGGTGTAAATCGAACTAATCGCCACAGCCGCCGCCGAGGTCGGGAACAATCATGCGAACCTTGGTCGTGGGCATGCCAGGCGTCTCCCATACCCCGGTGCGGGCGCCGGACAGTACTTGAGTTCTGCTCCAAATCGTGGCCGTCTCTCCCTGCTACTGGGCCAGGGTCACTCGTGGCTCAATGCGGCCGCATGGCTCAATGGGGCCGCATGGCTCAACGCACGCGCATCTGGAGCACGTGCCTTCGATTACTCGGTACCCAGAG
This sequence comes from uncultured Acidimicrobiaceae bacterium, assembly GCA_905182135.1. Lineage (GTDB taxonomy): Bacteria > Actinomycetota > Acidimicrobiia > Acidimicrobiales > UBA10347 > UBA10347. The sequence goes on from CAJJAG010000004.1 coordinate 297,088, forward strand.
CCGCGGTGAGTTTGCCGACCAAGTCAGTCTCAGCCAACTCATGAGCTGCGCGGGCAGCATTAAGGATCGCCGTGGCTGACGACGAGCCGTGGCTAATCATGCACACGCCCTTGACACCAACAAGTGCGGCGCCACCCACCGAGTCAGGATTCGCTCGTTCATAGAGCGGAGCCAACGCAGGGAGCAGCAACTCGGCGCCTTGTCGTGCTTCGTCAGAAGAGTCGAACGCTCCGAGCAGCGCGTCGATGATTGCCATGGCGGCGCCTTCGAGCGACTTCAGTGCCACATTGCCGGTGAAGCCATCGGTCACGATTACGTCGACATCTCCGCCGAGTAGGTCGCGCCCTTCAACATTGCCGATGAAGTTGGCACCGATGGCCTGTTGCCATTCAGATTCGTTGAGCAGCGGGTACGCGGCTTTGGTGAGCGGCGAGCCCTTGCTCGCTTCTTCACCGTTCGAAAGCAAACCTACGCGGGGTACTTCAATTCCGAAGCGGGCCCGTGCGTACACAGTGCCCATACGAGCAAACAGCGCAAGTAGTTCGGGGGTGCAGTCAACGTTGGCCCCGGCATCGATCAAAATGTTTGGTGTCCCGCCGCCAAACATAGGAAGTGGGGTCGCGATAGCTGGCCGGCCAACGCCTTTGATGCGTTTCATCCGCAGGGTCGCAGCGGTAAGCGCAGCGCCGGTATTTCCAGCCGAAATCATGCCCGAAGCCCGACCGTCGCGCACCGCTTCTGCGGCGCGCACGAGGCTGGAGTCCTTCTTAGTCCGGACGCTCTTGGTGGGGTCCTCGTCCATGGCGATGACCTCGGACGCCGGAATCACCTCGAGTGAGGTTTCACCAATGTCTTCAGGTCGCCCGACGAGGACAACCGGAATACCTTCGTCAGCCGCGAGCTGCGCGCCAGCGACAATTTGGGCTGGCGCATGGTCGCCACCCATGGCATCGATGGCGATTGGGAGCATAAGTGGCTAACGCTCTCGTCAGTCGACGTCAATGACCTGGCGGCCGCCATAGTGACCGCAATGGCCACACACACGGTGCGGAACCTTTACGAGACCGCACTGTGGGCACATGCTGCGCGCAGGGGCCTTGAGCGACCAGTTTGAAGCCCGGCGAGCACGAGTTTTCGCCTTGGAGGTCTTCTTCTTTGGAACTGCCATGGGGCTCTCCCGGGTTTACGAACGACTCGGCAGACTACCGGCGTCAGGCCCAATTCAGCTCTCAGACAATGACTTCTTTACCAGATAACCCAAAAAAGTAGCCAGTACAGACAGAAGTGAGCTCCCAGGATCGCCGATCATGCAGCTCAGACAGCGTTTGCGGAGCAAAGTCGACATGCCAAGGACCGTAAAGTCACCGAGTTCACACAGGATGTGGAATGCAGCAACGGATCAGGACAATCCCAACTAACGCTAATTGTCGAAGGTGATCTCAGACAATGCGGCCCAGCGCGGGTCACCGGGGGACTCGACATCAGGTTCGGGTTCGACAGCGACAGTGGTCGGAAATCGGCTCGGGTCCGGACCGGCGCAATCTTCACTGCACAAAGGGGCGATAGGTAGGTTGAGCAGGACTGCCTCGCGAATCATCGGCTCGAGATCGACCTCGTTCTCTGCCAGAAGGTATGTTTCGCCTTCGATCGGTCGGGTCTGAAACACCTCTCGCAGCCTTATATTGCTCGAACCATCGCGGTCTTCGAGACAACGCCGGCATGGGCCAATCCAGTCGACCGTGATCAACCCTTGCGCGATTATTTCTTCGCCAGCGCCCTCTAGTTGCAGATCGAGGTGCAACTGCGTGGCTCGAACTTCGGCAGTTCCAAGCACCACACCATCTGGCGGCGGCACAGATAGCTCGAACCGGCTCTGCTTTCCAGGCTGGCGCTTGAGCGGTGTGATGTCGACGACAAGGGCCGACTTGGCCATGGGCTAGTACTCCTGAGCTTCAGGCGGGAGCGGCGCTTGCATGGGGTCACCCATTGGCGATGGTCGCTCATTGAGCGGGGGTTGTGTTGGTGCGAGAACCTGCTCATCGAGTTCGTCAAGTAGGTCGCCTTGCAATTTGGCCCGGCCAGCACCGACCTGCCGCAGTGTTCGTTGCAACACATTCTCGAAGCTTCCAAGCTTCTGATCGCAATAGTCCTCGGCTTCAAGGCGTAGTTGACGAGATTCGGCTTCGGCTGTCTCGAGGACCTTGCGAGCGCGAGCCTCGGCAGCCTTAACTACTTGGGTTCGCTGCACCATCTGTTCAGCACGATTACGAGCCAAAGCAACAATCTCGTCGCCTTCTCGCCGAATTTTGGCGCGGAACTCTTCGCGTTCCTTCAACAACCACCTAGCGGAACGAAGTTCCTCAGGCATATTGGCCTGAATCTCATCGATCCGGGCAAGGACCTCGTCCTTGTTAATTGTTGAGCTAGCAGACAGAGGAAGCGCGCGAGCTGACTCGATCACGTAGCGAAGCTCAGCTACGAGATCGGCAACACCAGCAGGCGCGCCCTGAGCAGGCGCGGCTCCGTCTCTGTCATCGAATGGACGGGAATCAGTCACTACCGTCTATTTTGGCACGCAAACGTGCCAAAACCGGACCAGGCACCATGGAACTTACGTCACCTTCAAGTCGAGCTATCTCGCGAATGTACTTCGAAGCGATAAAAGCACTCGAGGTTGTGGACGGCAAGAACATGGTCTCGACCCCCGAAAGCTGCCTGTTTATTTGCGCTTGCTGAAGCTCACTTTCAAAATCAGCAGCGGCCCGCAGGCCTTTGATGATGAAGTCAACCTCATACTCCTCGGCCAGCGTCACAACCAGACCGGTGTGCATCATGGGTCGGACATTCTCGACCCCGTCGAAGACCTCACCGATAATTTCGCAACGCTCGGCCAACGTAAAGACACCGCTTCCCTTTCCGGGATTGCCGACGGCTGCGACGATGACTTCGTCAAAGACCTGAGCTGCCGTGGCGACGATCTCGACGTGTCCGTTGTGAATCGGGTCGAAGGACCCCGGGTAAAGCACTCGTGTCACGCGTTGGGCTCCCTTAGCACTGCGCCGGCGTTTCTCAGGATCCGAAATCGGGTCCGCTGACGATACTGACCACGGTACTTCCATAGGTACGCTCACGTAACATTTCCCACGGCTCAGCAACCTCGATTCGATGATTCGATTCGGCCACAAACAGTCCTGCCTGGGTGGCCAACAATAGTTCGTCCCATTCGTCGAAGCCATAGGGAGGATCTGCCAGCACTACGTCGTGGTGTCCAGCCGTCGCAACCCAGCGCATCGAATCGGCGGCCACGACCGTCGCCTGCTCGCCGAAGCCAAGGGTTTCAATGTTCTTTCGCACTGCCGCCAACGCGCTGCGGTCTCGTTCGACGAATGTTGCGTGAGTAGCCCCGCGACTCAAGGCCTCGAGGCCGAGCGCTCCGCTGCCAGCGAACAGATCAACAAACGTAGCGTCCTCGATCGCGTCAAGGCTGAACAAGGCATTGAAGGTTGCCTCGCGGACTCGGTCGGTCGTTGGTCGAGTTGTCAAGCCGTCGGGAACAACCAGCCGTCGCCCGCGTGCTGATCCAGCAACTATTCGCACCGCTCCAGTATGCCCGGCAGTTGCAGCCCATGTGTACGAGGCGACAAGCTCCCCGAGATGGCTGCCTCCCAGTAGAGTCGAGCGATGGACGTGCCTGACGAGATCATCTGTGTCGAGTGCCAGGGAACCTGCTATCGCCTGACCCAACGGCCCGACGATGACCCCTTCCTGCCCGGTGACTTCGTGGCCTATCGCTGCCCCGAGTGTGCCGAACGCTTCGACTTGGTCATGGAAGACGACGCTGACGAAGTTCACTAGATCTGAACGAAATCAGAGCCATCAGCACTGGTTTCGTCAAGTGGCGCTCGCTCTACTGTGGTGGGCGCCAGAAGCCGAGCAACGGTGGTGATCCCTCGACAGTGAGTTCACCAGTCTCCACGTATCCGTGCCGTTGGTAGAAGCCATAGTTTCGCGGATTGCTCGATTCGAGGTACGTGGGAAGGCCCAGAGCGTCTGACTCGGTAAGCATGGCACCGAGTACCTTGCTGCCAAGCCCCTGGCTTTGGCGGTCGGGACGGGCCCCAAGGATCCCAAGATACCAATGAGATTCTTGCGGACGAAGTTCAGCCATTGCAGCGCTGAGCTTGCCGGTAATTGCGATGCGGTCACCCAATTGTTCGACGAACGCCAACGTGAATGGCATCGCTTGGCCATCGCGAAGCTTCTCGTTCTCAGAAGACGACGATTCGCTCGGTGCCGTCCACAACGCGACCGCTCCTTCGTCGACGATCGAGTGAATTACGTCGCCGGGCAGGCTTCGGGCGACCAGCAAACGTGCGAGCACCATGCCCGTCTTGACCGGAATGGTGCGTTCCGTCTCATAGATCCATTGCCAGATTGGATCGTCAGCGAACGACACAGCGACGGTGTGTGCAACAGATTCACGGGCTTCTTGGCCAACACGACGGACCTCAGACATAGCGGCTCTTCAGGACGCCGGTCCTCATGGTTTTGGGTTCGCGCTTCAGCCCTCTCCGCGTGGCCAATCCAGCCGTTAGGGATTTTATGTAGACGTTCATGGCACCATCTTGGAGCATGGAAGAACCTGAACCAGCATCCCCGTGGGCGCTCCAGCTCGCCGCCCGGGTTGAGAAACTCAGCCCGCCAAGCACTGCCGCGGTCTGCGCCGCAGCTGCGCTTGCCACAATCGCCTTGCTCGACGACGAACGCTCGCAGCCCAATGGCATCTGGCACACCCCAGTCCAGACGTGGAATGGCGAACGGATCAGAAAGATCGTTCGACGCGCTCGAGCATCGGCATGGGAGCGCGCCCAGTCTGTCGGTGGCGTCACGGTCCTTCATGACGGTGCCGAGGTGCGAGCCTTCGTGCCATCACCAATGGACCAGGCCCCACGCGAAGTCACCAAGCTGCAGATCCAGTCCACGTCATTAGACGAAGTCCAACCCATCAGTGCTCTGCCCAACCTCGCTCCCTCGACCCTGGTCATAGCTATCACACCCCACTTCACTATGAGCTGGGGGAAACAAGCAGCCCAGAGCGCCCATGCCGGGCAACGGGCGTGGATGTTTGCCGACCCGATGGTGCAAGCTGCGTGGGATCACGCCGACCGCCCTCTGGTGGTGCTTCACCCTGATGCTGCGTTGTGGGATGCACTCGACGACGTTGCCACGACCCGCATACATGATGGCGGGTTCACCGAGATCCCGCCGGGCACGAACAGTTCGATTGCCTGGTTCACAATCTGACAACGGCCCGCCACGGCTCGCGATCGGTCCCATGCTGCGGCTGCCCCAGCCTTAAGCCCAAGCGAAACGGGAACTACCTCAGTCTGGAAGGGAGCCGACTGTGGGCGTCTTGCTGATTCTCCCCGTGGATTGTGCTGGTGTTGCTCAGCACGGCCTCTACATCACGCACCGTCTCGATCGACGAGACAGGTGCAGCTTCCACCGCTGGAATTGCGCCACGACCGACGCCGACGGTGCCGCTTGAGAATTCTCGAAGGCTTCTCGCTGGCTCGCATGCGGGCCGTGGTGACCAGCAGGGCAAAGGCATCGGTCGCTCCATCGCCTTGCTCCTAGCCGAAGCAGGCGCCGACGTGATCGTCAGCGCACGCGCTCAAAGCGACGTCACCGCTGTGGCAACAGAGATCACTGCCCTAGGGCGCTGCGGCTGGGCGTACGGCCACCGTCGTTCGATCATAAACATTTCGTCTGCTGCTGCTCGTGGAGCTAGGCCAAGGTAAACGTTTTCGAAGCGGCCGTGAATCCGTTGACAGCGACGTTCTCTTTTGAGTTCGCCCCTAACGTTTAGATCAAGGCCGTGTCACCGAGGCCCGTGGCGACGCAGAACTTCATCGAGAGCATTGGCTATGAGAGCGAGCACAAGGACATGGCCAACACGCAACTGCGGATTCCGCTTGGACGAATCGGGACTGAGCCTGACACCCGTGCCGCTGTGTGAACAAATGTGCCGTCGGGCAAGGCGCCGAGTCAGTCATAGAAGGAGCACGACACTGGTAGGTGCGGTTTATTGCTCGTGTTTCGCAGATCATCATTTCGAACCACGCGCATCATGTCTCAACCGGCCATCGCATCCGCTCGCACCAACGACATTCTTGCTAGTCCTGCTAGCCCTTTAGCAGAAAGTCGGTCTCATCGTCAGCAAGCAAGGCGTCAACTTCGGCTCGGAGTGCGCTGTGTGTGGCCAGTGTCGGATCTGTGTCTAGGACCGAGAACGCGTCTTCGCGCGCTTTTTCGACCCAATAACGATCACGGCGCAGCGACGCAAGTTTGAGATCGCTGCGGCCCTTCTGACGTTCTCCCATGATCGTTCCTTCGCCGCGGAGTTCCAGATCGATTTCTGCGAGTTCGAACCCATCGGTTGAGTCGACTAATGCTTGCAGACGAGACACCGAGATCTCAGTCGCTCCGCTCGCTACCAGGTAACAAAACGATTGATGCGCGCCACGCCCGACGCGTCCACGCAACTGGTGCAGCTGTGCGATACCGAACCGATCAGCATCAAGAATGACCATCACAGTTGCGTTCGACACATCGACACCGACCTCAATAACCGTGGTCGCGACCAGCGCGTCGATCCGACCTGACCGGAACTGGGCCATAGTCGCTTCCTTCTCGGCCGGGCTGACTCGGCCATGCAGCAGGCCTAGCGAAAGGCCCTGCAACTCATCGGCCTGCAGCCGCACGTAAGTCTCTTCCGCTGAGCTTGCTTCGAGTTTGGTACTTTCTTCGATCAATGGCGTGACGATGTAGACCTGTCGGCCGGCATCAATCTCACCTCGCACGTGCTGCCACATCGCCGGCTCAGCCTGGGCATCAACCCCAGTCAAGTCGAGCTTGCCCTCATCGTTTTCGAATGGCACGCGGATCCATGTTGTTCGAATCGGAATGCGGCCAACCGGCATCTCGTCAAGAACCGACACATCAAGATCGCCGTACACGGTCATTGCTGCGGTGCGCGGAATGGGCGTGGCGGTCATGACCAGTACATCGGGGACTGCCTCGCCAGCACCCTTGTCTCTCAGTGCCGCTCGCTGTTCGACACCAAAGCGATGTTGTTCATCGATGACAACCATTCCCAGGGAACGGAACCCAACCGAATCCTGAATTAACGCATGGGTACCGATCAACAGGTCGATGCGCCCGTCGGTCAACCCTGCATCAATCTTGCGTCGATCAGCTGCGGTCGTACGGTTCGAAAGCAGAGCGACACTGAGAGGACGCGTACCCATCAGCGAACCTTGCCCGAGCGTTTGGTCAATGTCGACCTCGAGCCCCTCGACCATCTCGCGGATACTGCTGTAGTGCTGCTCGGCGAGCACCTCGGTCGGGGCCATGAAGGCGCCTTGGTGTCCACCTTGAATAGCTGCAAGCAAGCCCGCTACGGCCACGACCGTCTTGCCTGCTCCAACGTCGCCTTGAAGCAACCGATGCATAGGCGCTGTCGCCCGAAGGTCCACGAACATCTCTTCGATCGTTCGCCGTTGCGCATTCGTTGGATCGAAAGCCAGGCCAGCCAAAAAGCGATCAACCAGTTCACCATCAGGGTCGTGGGTCACGCCGACCGTCGAAGCCTCGAGCTCTCGTTTTCGCCGCACCAGTGCGACCTGAATACGAAAGAGCTCGTCGTAAATGAGTCGACGCCGGGCGTGGCTGACTTGTTCGAGCGAGTCAGGCGTATGGATGTGGTTGAGCGCCGTTGCTCGATCGATCAAGCCGTGGCGCTGCAAAAGCTGGGCAGGAACAGGGTCGCCCAGCCCGCGCTGGCTGCTTCGGCGAAGTGTCTCCCTGACTGCCGACGAGATCTCGGCGGTGCCGATCCCAGCCTTCTCGCTATTCGGGTAGACCGGCACGATCCGTCCGGTCTGATCACCAATCAGATCGACGATCGGGTTCGTCATTTGGCGGGAGCCGCGGAAGTCCTCGCACTTGCCGAATATGACAGCAGTCATCCCAGCCCGGAGTTGCTTCGTGCGCCAGGCCTGGTTGAAGAATGTGAGGCGCATCTGGCCGGTGTGATCTTTTACATCGACGAACACCATGGTCCGTTTGTTGTTCTTGCTGCGGCGACTAGTCACACTCGCAACCTCGACCATAACCATGCCCTGATCGTCCGGCATCAACTCGGCGATGGTCGCCGAGTTAGTTCGGTCGATATAGCGTCGCGGGTACGTGGTGAGAACGTCGTACAGAGTGTGAACATCGAGTGCAGCGAAGCCAGCTTCGCGTTTGGCCCCGACACCAGTCAGCTTGCCCAGCGGCATGCCGTCTAGCTCAGCAAGTGTGATTCCCTCGGATCGCTCGCTCATCGTCACAAACTCTAGAACAGCCCTCTAACGCAGCCATTGATAGTGAATGCGCGTGGACCTACCCGCTAGCACCCGCTGCAGTCGCTCGTCACGTGGCAACCGCACCGAATCACGCCTGATGGTCGACGGCCCGCTATTCGATGCCCAGGTAGTAGTGGTAGAGCGGTTGTTCACCTTGATGCACTTCAATGTCGAGGTCTGGGTGATTCTCCTCGAGCCATGCTTCGATCAGGGAGGAGCCAGCCTCGGTGGCATCATTGCCAGCGATCAGAGTGACCAGTTCGTGGCCATCGTCTAGTAGCGACTCGATCAGATCGGTCGTTGCGGTCACAACGTCAGAAGCCACCGCGGTAATGCCCGCAGGACCAATACCGATGTAATCGCCAGTTGTTACTGGACCGGCATCGCTATTTGCATCACGCACGGCTTGAGTAATCTCACCAGCGACAATGGACGACGCTGCCGCTGTCATAGATTCGGCATTGTCGTCGACTGTCGCTTCCGGATCGAACTCGAGCAATGCTGCAAAGCCCTCGGTGATGCTGCGAGTGGGCACCACACGCACGATCTTGTGGGTGTGCTCGTTGACCTGGTTCGCCACCGGAATGATGTTCTTGTTATTTGGCAATAGCAGGACTTCGTCTGCTGGCACTTGATTCACTGCTTGCAGGAGTAGCTCAGTCGGTGGATTCATGGTCTGGCCACCGAGCACCATGGCCGTTGCGCCGAGCGATTCGAATATGGCCCGGATGCCCTCGCCGACGCCCACCGTGATCACACCGCACCGAGACTGCTCGGTAGCATTGAGAATGATGCTCGCTTCGCCTTCTGCTACAGCGGGAGCGTTCGGGTCATGGAGCGTCTCCATGTGCTCGAGTTCTTCGAGCAGGTCGGTCACCCGAATCTTATGAGGGCGCCCGACTGCAATGCCGGCTTCGATACATCCACCGATGTCGTCGCTATGGATGTGACAGTTCCACAATCCGTCGCCACCAACGACCACGATCGAATCGCCGATGTCGGCCCACGCTGAACGAAACTCACCGATGCGATCATCGGAGGCATCGAGAAAGAACATGACCTCGTAGCGCAGGTCAGCAATGCTCTTTTCGCCGCCGGTTACTGGGGCTGATGGAGTAGTCGTCTGAGACATTCGAACAAAGTCGGTCGGAGCGACTGGCAGCACCCGACCGTCGATGGTGTGCAAAAGTGCGTCGACCAGAAGCAGTAGTCCTTGACCGCCGGCGTCGACGACACCAGCGTCCTTAAGAACCTGAAGCATCTCGGGAGTGCGGGCAAGTGCGTCATGACCCTGAGCCTGACCTGCTTCGAGGGTCGCCACCAGGTCGGCGCCGGTGTCAGCTGCAGCAGTGGCGCCTTCAGCTACTTCACGGACCACAGTCAAGATCGTGCCTTCAACGGGGCGTTGCACAGCCCCATAAGCCGCTTCTGCAGCCACGGAGAAGGCTTTGGCCCATACCTGGGCATCTTCGGTTCCCGCAGCACATTCGGTGCGGACAGTGTCGGCGAGGCCTCGCAAAATCTGCGACATGATCACGCCAGAATTGCCTCGGGCACCCATGAGCGAACCATGACTGATTGCTTTACACACCGCGTCGAGGCCATCTGCGCCTTCGAGTTCAACACATACCGACTCAAGGGTGAGTGACATGTTCGTGCCGGTATCGCCGTCGGGAACCGGGTAGACGTTGAGCGCGTTGATCATTTCCTTGTGACCCATCAACAGGTCACGGAAGGTTGCAATAACGGATCGGATCTCTTGCGCGCCAAGTCGCTGGGCCACAGACACGGCCGTAAGCGTACGCGGTCGACGGCCAACTTGAATCGTCTCGCCTTGCAATTACTCGCTACTACCTTGAATCACTTGGGTCCAACGAAACAGGACGAGCCCGGACTACCTGCGGACCGAAGCACTCATATCAAGCGGTGTCGTGCATCTCTTGCCGCAAAGGTGGTTGCATCACCAGCAAATTTTTGTGGGATCGACAATGCTGCATTGCACGCAAACCGAGAGCTATTTCAGGACAACCCTGGGTTCTTGAGCGCCTTAGCGAAGTTGTGGTGTCGCGTTCACCCGTAGCGACGTAAGACAGGTCTCACGTCTCACGTATTCTGCGTAGAGATGAGAACGTGTTGGCCCTCGACATGTTCGTCGAGAAGCCAGGCGTGAGCGGATCATAGAGCTTCGACATCGGTGCAGCCTCCCTGTCGAGTCGGAGGCGTAGCTGCGCCTTCACGTGGCGCTCACGGATTAAAGAGTCGAGTAACGTCGCTGCATGACGCTAGTGAAACCGGATCTGGTTCTTGACAATGCAAACGTAATCACCGTCGACTCGGGCCTGCCTCGGGCGGCGAGCATCGCCATCTTGGGTGATCGAATCGTTGGTGTCGGCAAACGCCATGCCTTCGCGACGACGGGCGCTCGTTCAATCGACATGGACGGCGCAACAGTCGTCCCCGGCTTCAACGATGCGCACAACCATATGGCTATCTATGGCGCAACGTTGAACGAAGTCGCAATCCAACCAGCGATAGCCAAGTCGGTCGAAGAGATCCTCGACGCTATTGCCCGTAGCGCCGCTGAGACCCCAGCAGGCGTGTGGGTGATCGCCACGGGGTACGACGACAACAAGCTCGCCGAACGACGACACCCAACTCGCCAGGAACTTGATCGCGTTAGTCCCGACAACCCGGTGCTGCTGAACCACACCTCCGGTCACTTCTGCGTGGTCAACACCGCAGCGATGCGGCTTGCACGCGTCGGCGAGGTCGCTGTTCCCGAAGGCGGTGTCGTCGCGCTCGACGAAAACGGTGAACCGAACGGACTGCTTGAAGAACAGGCTCAAACACTGGTTCGGGGCTTGCTGCACCCGCGGGCGATCGCCGACATCGTGCAGAACTTGGGCGCTGCATCAGACAAGTATTTGAGCGAAGGAATCACCAGTTGCCAAGAGGCCGGAGTCGGCGGAATCTTGGGCACAAAAGAACCACTCGAACTTGCCGCCTATCAACAGGCACGACGCGACGGCCGACTGCGAGTTCGAGTCACCTTGATGCCGTCCGTTGAGACTCTGCATGCCACCGACCACCACGTCGATGACGACGAACCCTTCGTGCTCGACCTGGGCCTGCACTCCGGATTCGGGGATGACTGGCTCAAGTTCGGTGCCACCAAGATTTTCGCCGACGGCTCGCTCATCGGCCGCACCGCTGCCATGTTCGACGACTTCGAAGGCGAGCCCGGCAACAACGGCTATTTCCAGATGGACGAGGTTCGTCTGCATGGCCTGATCATGAAAGCGCACCGTTCTGGCTGGCAAGTCGCAGTCCACGCGATTGGTGACCGTGCCGTTGCCTCGGTGCTCGACGGATACGACGCAGCTCTGCAGAAGTACCCCCGCGACAACACTCGCCATCGTATCGAGCACTGCGGCATGACTCGAGCCCAGGACGTCACCCGCATCGCCCGGCTTGGTGTCATCCCCGTGCCACAGGCACGTTTCATCAGCGAGATCGGCGACGGCATGGCACGCGCGATCGGCAGTCGCAAGCCCGATTGTTATCGCATGCGCAGCTTTCTTGATGCAGGCGTGGTTCTGCCTGGTAGCTCCGACCGGCCAGTCGTCAATGGCTCTCCCCTGCTCGGCATTCATGACCTAGTAAACCAGCGCACAGACGACGGCGAACCCTTCAATCTGCACGAAGCCCTTACGGCCGAAGAGGCGCTGCACGCTTACACCCTCGGATCTGCCTACGCAGCGTTTGACGAGAACGACAAGGGTTCGATCGCGAGGGGCAAGCTTGCCGACCTGGCCGTGCTCGATCGCGACATCACCACAACTGACCCCACGGCGATCGACCAGACCAAGGTGCTCGCGACCATGGTTGCTGGTTCGTTCGAGTTCGGCTCATACACCTAGAGAAGCCCGCCGCGTCGGAACTCCTAGACGGAACGTTCACGCAGCTCCAGTCCTTGGCGCTACTAATTGTCGTGTTCTTCTTGTTCGGCGCGTGCACCTCTGCCGAAGTAGCCGACACCGGGCCAGCGCCGACGACCATCGGCACCCTCTCCCAAGAAAAGACTCCCCAAACGGTACAGCGGCGCCCGTCTTTTCTGGAGGGCAGACACCGCCGCTTAGCCAAACAAGTTCATGGAGAACGCGCAACGTCGAGGGCCGTCGTTCCTGGGTGCAAAGAAAAGCCCACGCAAACGGGCGAATAGGCCTAGCCGACTTCCTTTTGTGTTCGTTGACTTCGACAACTTCTGAAGCGCCATACCAAGCGGAGCCAGCCAGCGAGAGCACCATAACGGCTTGGAGCAACTTGGTGAAGTAACGGACGCGCTGGTTAGCTATCGGGGAGTCAGGCGTGAGGGTCTCAATTCGCTGCTTATCGTCCGAGTAACAATCTCAATAGCGACGATGGCGATTAATGAAAGTGCCGACCCGGCTAGGAATATCGATGCTTTCATCCTCCTGCTGAAGCCAGAAGCAGCCAGAAGCTGATTGGGGTTGATGCCGAGAACTTCTAGCGAAAATACCCAAACAGATACGCGACGCCATGAAGCGTAGGTCCGCTCGATTGCTAGGAGAATCGTTGCACTTGCTGTTTGCCTGAGGGCTTCAGACGCTCTCAGTGTCTGCCCGCCAATGACCTGGTTTCCTGAGTTTTCCACTTTACTAATCCAACTTTGAGCCTACTTTGGATGGCTCGACCCGATAGCGCTGCGTGACCTCAAAGGCCTAGGAGCCCTATCCGAACCTAAGCCTCAGCGACCAGCGATGCCGGTGCCGGTGAATTGCACGCTGTATTCATTTATGAGGGATCACCGAAGCTCTCTGAATGTGGGCCAAACCGCATGCCGAGCTGAGCTGGGCCCGTCCGCGAAGCCGAGCAGCGACCAGCAGTGTCTTGAGCTGACTCCACTGGTGCTGTCGATGCTCTGGCTAGGTGCGGACGCAGGTAACCATGTTCCTGGCCTAGACGTTCCTGGCCTAGACGCCGGGCGCAAATCCGCCCAGGCCTAGTTCTTTGTTATCTAAGGGCACGCCCTTCGACGCTTGAAGGTCCCGCCTGTTCATCAGTAAGCACCGGCGTGGTTTCCCAGCTAAGGACGTCACCCCATTCTGCGGCGTGGGCGTACAAGGTCTCTGGTTTATCGGTTTCCACAAGCAACCATCCCTTAACCGAACCGGGTGCGTGCCAGCGCCCGACCATTGTCGATCCATCAGGTAATGGACCTCCTCCTTGAAGGAATCGATCATGGGCTTTGTCGTAACCATCTGACTTAATTGACCATTGCATCATGTACAACATGGCGCGCTCCCCCTGAGCGTGTCAGCGACACCGCCGGTCGGCACTTTGCCTTCAGTCAGCATCCCTGAGAAACCAACAATAGCACTAGGTAATTTGCAGAGATGCAGGAGGTCTTTTTGCCCGTCCGCATCACTCACTGTCCGTTGAGCTGAAGGTCTGGCTCTGCTTCGACGGGTCGCGAATGGTCGCAGCGGTCGCCACGGTTCGCGAGACAGCACTACTGAATTAATACCCGCTGGCGTCTCCAGCTGGCCGAGTGAATCCTGACTAGAGAGAGACCGGCTCACTAAGCGAGTTCACAAGGCTCGGCAGGCTGATGCGGAATGAGCGCATTGCACCCGCTATGTCGGCCGTCCCCGGATTCAGTATGTGCTCCAGAACCAAACCGTCGGTCAGAGCGAGGGCGAGCTCTGCCACCCGGTCTATCACTCGGCCATCGTTGGTCAGACTCAACTCGTCGAAGTAGGCAGCAAACCACAAGCCCAGCTGCGCACAGGCCCGAGCTCGTGCCACACGGATGACCTCCAACGTCGCGTCATCTGACCGGCGTTCGAGGGTCAGCAACAACAAAAGTCGAATGAATGGTGGTTCCTTTTCTAAACCGACGGCGGCGGCATTTAGCTGTTTGTCCAGGCGCTCGTCGGCCGTGCCTGCGAGCCTCGCCATCTTTCGGATTGCACCAAAATGGGAGTCGGCGCCTTCTCGGAGCACCGCATGCAGCAGGCCTTCTTTCGATCCAAAGTGCCAATAGATCGTGGGCGGCGCACATTCTGATCGTTTGGCAATCTCGGCGATAGATGTGCCAGCAAAGCCGCGTTCGGCCATCAGCTCACCAGCAACCGCCACAATTCGATGCTTCGCGTCTCGATGCTTGGCGTCGATCCCATTCACGCTCACCTGCACATTCTGCCCGACGTGACAGGCTTTGGCCCAAAGCGAACGAGACCCCAGTTTCTATGGAGCTTGTTCTTGAACCTTTTCGACACTCGACGAGATCCACAATACGCTCCTCACAATGCCATTCCCTCAGCCCATTGCAGATCGAAATCGAGACGCTCGATAATGGCGTAGTGGTCGCTTCAAAGCCCATCTCCAATGCCGTGACCTTCGATGGGGCGGCGTTCGTTAGTGCGGCTTTCGATGCAGTCGCTGCGGGGACAGTTGCCGATATGGAAGCCTGCGCAGCGACGCTTGTCGACGCAAGCCCAGCTTCGTGACAGCGCGGCCCTCGGCCTGTCTTTGACGCCATCGTCCACATCCGTCGGCCAGGTGGACACTCGACCGCCTCCTGTGCGCAGCGAACGAAGTCAATCACTATCTGCTGCATCGAGGAGACCTTGTATCGCCGCTCGTAGATCCAAGTCGGAAGGACAATGTAGGCCAACCATTCCTGTGGCGATGGCCGCCGCTACGTTCCACTCAAAGTCGTCGATGAACAGCACCGTAGAGGGGTCACTGATACCCAACCGCTGCATTGCAAGCTCATAGATCTCTGGTTCGGGCTTGCGATGACCGACGTCGGCCGAGTCGATCATGATCTCGAAGAGACCGAGGGGAAGCCGGGGCAACCAGAAGGGCTGCCATTCGGCAACATTGTTCGTGACCAGGCCGATCCGGATGCTCTGCTGCTTGAGTTCGAGTGCGACTGCGACCCGGTGGTCAAGCAGCTCAAGCGATGCCATCGCATTCAGTTCGCTTTCGACGGCGAACAACACACCAGCGCCGGGGACTCGGGACTCGACGTGCTCGATGTAGGCATCGAGTGAGATCTCCCCGCGTTCGAGTTCATGCCACGGGTTTGGATTCGGTGACACCAACGCTTCGATCATTTCGGTCAGCAACGCGTCGGGGTCGTAGGGGACATCTTCGGTCGGCATATGCAGACTCGTCGTCAAAACCCCCGAGTAGTCAAACAGAACCGTTTCGATCGCCACGGGGAAATACTACGCACGCGCTTGTGGCGTCCCCTGGGTACCTCACCTCGTGCTCAAAGTTTCGTGACAAGCGGCGAGAACGCAGCGGGCGACATCATCAAAAATAAAGGAGACGGGCGGACGTCGCGTCGCAAGAAGTGTCCAGATGCTCTCGGCTCTGACCTTCGATGAGGAACAGCCTGGCTTCCTTATCGTTGCTGAGACCCTGAATTGAACCTTTCCAGAACTGCGTGTTCTCCGGAATGTCCAAGCCGGTTGACTCAAATGATGATGCAGTGTGCAATAAGACCAGCCATAAGAACCATGGTTCGGTGGTTCGGGTGTTGGTAAGGTTCACTCGTTCATCGACGACGAAACAAGAAGTAGAAGAACATGCAAGGCGTAGTGAAGTCATATGACCCAGTCACCAAAGACGGTGTACTGATGTCCGACGTCGACTTCGCCGAGTTCGACCTGTCGTCCGTCGCCCTTGAGGGATCGATCTTCCGCATGCTGCGCCAAGGCCAGCGAGTGGTATTCGACCTCGATGACGAGGGACGCGCAACCCATCTACGTCTCGGTTCTGAAATTGATATGGGCACACCTGATTTCTTGCAGTAACCCAGCGAACACCTACAACTGAAATTCTTCCCGATCAAAGGCGCTCGGAAATGACACTTAACCTCGACTCAACGACGGTTGCCGACCAACTGGCAGACCGCTTCGGGCTCAACAATGTGCAACTGCACGTCGGATTGAGCCAGAACGAGTTGTTCCATGCAGCTATTGCGAACGACCGAGGGCGCATTGACCTTGACGGTCCTGACGATGCGCAAAAGGCCTACCCCACAGCGCTGGGCGAAGACGGCCCGCTGGTCTATTACGCCGACCCGACGTGTACTGGCCGCCCGGTACAAGACACCTTCGCCGTCGCATGGCCAGAACTCGTCGACGACATCTGGTGGAAACCCGACTTTAAGCAGTTCGACCCAACCAAATACGAAGCATTACTGCAGCGAGTTATTGCACACCTGAACGAGACCAACGCCGAGCTTTACTCGACCGACGTGTTCTGCGGCTGGGATCCCAAGTTCGCGATCCCTTATCGATTCGTCGGGGAGTACGCGACCCACGCCTATTTCGCCAACATCATGTTCCCCAAAGACGTCCGCAACGACGTCGACCGCGAACTCGATGGTTGGACGATGATCAATGTCCCATCATTCCGATGTGACCCCGAGCGCGACGGCACGCTCAACGAACGAGCCGTGATTATGGACATCAAGAACAAGATCGGTCTTGTTGTTGGACGCGCCGACTACTGCGGTGTCGTCAAGAAAACCATGTTTACCGTCATGAACTTCGCCTTGCCTGCTCAGGGCCAACTCACGATGCACTGCTCAGCAAACGTCGGCAGCGAGGGCGACGCTGCCATCTTGTTCGGCTTGTCTGGCACTGGCAAGACCACGCTGTCCGCCGACCCCGGCCGTCTGCTGATTGGCGACGACGAACATGTCTGGACCGACGACGGTGTCTCTAACTTCGAAGACGGCTGTTACGCCAAGCTGATCGACCTCGACAAGGACAATGAGCCTGTCATCGCTGCCGCCCTATCCATGCCAGGCACCTTGATCGAGAACGTGCCAGGCCTTCCGGGTAAGCCAATGGCCGAGACACACCCGCAAGAACTTGACCTCTTTGATGGGTCTTGCACAGAGAACACGCGGTTCGCTTATCCGCTCACCTGTAACCCGAGCGTCGCCGAAGGAGCCCGTGGACCGCACCCGGAGACGATCGTGCTACTTACTGCCGATGCGTTCGGCGTGTTGCCTCCCATCTCGATACTCAACGAGGAAGAGGTCATGTACCACTTCGTCATGGGCTTTACCTCGAAGTTGGCAGGTACCGAAGTTGGCGTCACTGAGCCGCAGCCTTCCTTCAGTTCATGCTTCGGCTCCCCGTTCATGTCGCAAAAGCCAATGGTGTACGGCGAGTTGCTCGCCCAGCGCATGGCTGACAACAAGGCCCGCTGCATCTTGCTGAACACTGGTTGGACCGGTGGCGCTCACGGTACAGGAAGCCGTATGTCACTCGGTATCACCCGAGCTTTGCTGAACGCTGCGCTGGCTGGCGAACTCGACGATGTCGAGACCGAGATCCACCCCATCCTTGGGCTGGCAATGCCCAAGACAGCACCCGGCGTCGACTCAGCCATCTTGAACCCCCGCAATACGTGGGACGACAAGGGCGCCTACGACGCCGCCGCTACCAAACTGCGCGACATGTTCCGCTCGAACTATGACTCTCAGGGTTACGCCAAGCTCGGTATCCCGAACGTCATGTGACTCCCGCCAGTCGTTAGCAAGGAGCGTTACTCGCCGCTACAGCGGGTGACGCTCCTTGTTTGGTTTTTGGGAGGCGTCTCTAGAGGCCGTCGGCCCAAGGGCTTCCCGACAAGTATTTCCAGCCAGCATCGGGAAGCAGAGTGACCGCAGTCCCGCCGAAGCGACTGAGTGCTTCTTGTGCGGCCTGGATTATAGCTCCGCTTGATGTGCCGACGAAGTGGCCCTCGGCCGTCATGACCTCGCGCACTTTCTCGACGGCCTGAGTATTGGTGAATTCCCACCGATAGTCGACCAGCGACAGGTCCGCTACTGGGGGCTGAAATGGATCGTCCTGACTGCGCATACCACCGATCGGGTCAGACAACATCTCCTCGACAGAGTGGATGGTGATGTCGTGGTACTCGCGGCGCATGCCTCGACTCATACCAGTCAGCGTTCCACCGGTCCCGTAGGCTGCTACCAGATGGTCAGGTGGTTCATCGAGTGGCCAGTCTCGAGCAATCTCAAGCGTGGTGCCGAACTCATGTGATGCCGGATTCGCTGGATTTCCGTACTGATAACACATGTGGCCTTCGCCGGCAGCAACAAGTTCCTTCGCATGGGCGATTGCCTCGTTCGGGCCGCCCTCAACTTCGATCAGCTCAGCGCCGTAGGCCTTCAGGAGCTGCTTTCGTTCGTTGCTCGCCCTGCTGGGCAGGCATATCACGGCCTTGTGATTATTGATTGCAGCGACACGGGCAAGTCCGATGCCGGTGTTTCCAGATGTGGCCTCGATGACCGGCATACCGTCTGGCAGCAGACCGTTCTTCTTCGCATCATGGAACATCGCCCAGGCTGGCCGATCCTTGATCGACCCCGTTGGGTTGTACCACTCGAGCTTTGCGAACAGCCTCGTGCCCGAAGGAGCAAGGTTGTGGAGTTCGACGAGCGGAGTATTTCCAGGTTCCATGATGTAGTAACCAACCAAGATGTGAGGGCTATTCCTGACTTACTTTGTCAGATTAGTCACCTTGCCAACCGAAAGGCGACTCAACTGGTCAGGTTAAGCGTCACAACGGCTCGTAATTCGCTGGTTGGGAGACCGCCATCCGCTTGGCAGCACTGCCCTTTTGGCTCCGACGCTCTCCGATATCCATAACTACGGGACTGCCTTCCACATGGGTCGAAGTGCCACTCTCAGATGCTGCTAGCAGCCATAGACACGCCCTGCGAGCAACAGTGTCAAGTAGCGCCCATCCCTTCACATTCCGCCCGTCCGGCCTTGCCCCTTCTCGCCTTGCGGCGCCTCACAGCACATTTGGCCGGCTAGATTCAGGTCGCGCACGGACACCTGATGTTGGCCACCAAACTACTGCTGCGATTATCGGAGCGACGAGTGCTACTTGGATCGGGCCCCAGCCAAGCGGTTTTCAAACCACGACTGGGCCATGAGCGCTCCGGCAGTGGCCATCCCTATCAGCGACAGGATGTGGTACCCGGCGCTGCTGACAACAATGCCTGCGGTAAGGGCACCGATACCGCTAGCGATATTGGTTGCGAGGTCGGCCGCACCCTGCACGGCGACTCGATCAGAATCTGCGACAGACTCGGTCAACAGTGCACTTCCGGCAACGACGCCGAAGCTCCAACCCAGACCCAACAGGAATAGGCCTGGGAACAAGAGCGCCAGCGAAGCATTCCCAGCGAGAGCAGTGAACACTGTCGCACCAACCAGCGTTAAGCCGGCCAGCACGATGGTTTGTACACGACCAATGCCATCAGAGATTCGTCCAGCCAAGGGAGCGAAGGCAAACATGCCTGCAGTGTGGGCAGAAATCACAGCGCCGATCCAGCCCTTGCTGTGCCCGTAATCTTCCATGTGCAATGGCGTCATCGCCATAACCATCACCATCACGGCCTGCGAGACGACCAACGCCACGAATGCCAATCGAGTGAGGGGGCGTGCCCATGCAATCGCTAGAGCTTCGCGAAACGGAACCGTCCGCTTCTTGACGACAGCCGAAGGATCAACACCACCGCTGACCACCAACGGGTCCGGTCTTAAGAAGAACCAGATCACTAGCGACGACAAGCCGAACAAGACCGTCGCGAGCAGGAAACCACCCGTATTCGAGTCAAGACCCAACGATTCGGAAACGCCACCAAGGGCGCCGATAAGACTTGGAGCGAGCACAGCACCGAACGTCGCGTAGAACACGACCGAACCAATATCTCGACTTCGGGTTGCGTCAGATGCGAGGTCAGCAGCGGCGTATCGAGACATGTTCGATGTGCCGCTACCGACACCAACCATAATCATGCCGAACAAGAACAGCAGCAAGGAGCCCGCCTGGATGGCCACGACACACGTCGCTGCTCCCAGCACAGCGACTCCCAGACCAAGAGCGATGCCCGGTGTGCGTCCGCGGCGCTGCATGAATGCGGCCAGCCAGCCAGCTGCCAGCGCCGACCCGAGCGTGCTCGCCCCGGTAGACAAACCCGCCCAGGTCTCGGATCCGAGAAGGTCCTTGACGGCAAGCACCGCAACGGGGAACGATGCGGACACCGCTCCACGACTCAAGGTTGAGCTCAGCCGCAGAACGCTCAATGCGCGTTTATGCGCCGCCAGGGTGTCAACGCCATCGATCTTGATGGCTTCAGTTTGATAACCAAACATCCGCCTCACCCTTCGATCGATCCCAAGAAATCGACCAGGATCTCGTTCACCTCGTCCGGCGCTTCCTGCTGAACCCAGTGACCAGCACCCTCAATCATGTGTATGCCTCGCAGGTCGGTGCACCAAGTCGTCATGGCCTGAACGCTAGAGCCCAGCGCTCCGTCAGCGGTTGTTGCCACAAAGTCTTTCTTCCCCGCGATGAAGGTCACCGGCATGGTCAACTTCGCATTGGTCCACGGCCGAGTGGCGAGCCAGTTCTGGTGCAGGTTGCGGTAGTAGTTGATCGGGTTCGCGAACCCTGACCGGGCGAAGGCTCGGTAATAGTTCTCGAACTCGCCGTCGCTCAGATGCGGGGGTAGCCCGGGCGGAAGCTGATCCGTTACCGTCCAGCCTTCGGGCAAGGCTCCACACAATGTCCAGTGCATGCGACGAAGCGCCTCGATCGGGTTGGCTTCGAACACGTCTTCGATGCCTTCTTCCTGGAACGCCAGCATGTAAGCGAACGGGCCTTCAGGGTCTGTAGCCCGGATGTGGTCGATGATGCTGCGTTCCCCACGTGGCGTGTACGGCACGCTGAGCAGAGCGAGGCCCCGTACCCGGTCCGGGCGAAAGAGCCCGACCCATGGCGCAATGATCGCACCCCAGTCATGGCCCACGATGACGGCATCGTCGATGCCGTAATGGTCGAGCAACCCAATCACATCTCCGACAAGTTCGGTCATCGCATAGGCATCAACGCCTTCAGGCTGATCGCTCCACCCATAACCTCGTTGATCCGGTGCAAGTACCTGATAGCCCGCTTCGGCCAGAACGGGGATCTGATGCCGCCATGAATAGGCGATCTCGGGGAAGCCGTGCAACAACACAACGGCGGGACCTTCACCATTGCGGCTAACAGTCAGTGACAACTCAGGAAGATCGGTCGGGCTTACCCGTGTGGCGGCCACCGATCAAGAATCCGATCGGGCTTGAGATATCGATGAGGGACGCATAATTATGAACGTTTGCACCACCTTCACTACCACATGGAGAGAACGCCTCAATGTCGTTTCGTCGCTCTGATCTGCTCGACGATTTCGATCGCCTCGCCAAGGGACCGAATCTCGGTCCTGAATTCGACCAGACTGCCCAGGGTGTACTTACCGAATTAGCGGCCCCATCCGCCGGTTCTTCGACTATGAACGTCGCCGTTCAGGCGAACGGTTCGAGTTGTTCTTCAATCTCCCGCTCAAACTCCCTCGCAATGACTCGGCTCCCGTTGACCTGACCATCGATGGCTACACCCCCAAGGTTTCGACCACCCGGCACGCCTCTGTTGTCGAGGAGCACGAGCACGTGTTTGCTGGCCGTCACCACGGTGCGTTCAACCGGCCGCTCACCCACGCCGATGATCCCCACACCGAAGGCGTAACTACTCGGGCCGAACTCGATGTGCTTATTGGGACCGTTCCCATTGTTGCTGCGGACCAGCGGTACAAGATCCAAATCTCCAGCGCCCTCGCTGGCTCAGATGCACCAGCGATTCTGCGCCCCATAGCCACCGTCATCTGCACTGCCGAGCTGGCCTTGCTCGCCGAGCAGCCCGAACCGATCAGGTGCAACACCTTTCAGACAGATCGACTTGCCCTAGAGGACCGGCGTCGCGTCGAGCAGCATGGCTCGTATCGCCAGGCCCATGATGAAGAGGCTTCCTCCGCCATAAAGCAGGTAGCGCATATGGGTGAGCTGGGTCCGATAGCCATAGAGAATGGCGACGGCAATCAGCGTGAGAAAGCCGTAGAACGTGTGAAACTCAGGTGCTTCGCCCCCAAGCTGTTGTAACCGAGCCACACCAAGCGAGACCTGAACAAAGAGCAGCACCTGAGCAACAACGACGAGCGCCCACAGCGACCGATAACGAACCGCTTCGAAATAATGGGCGACAAGGGCCCACACCCCTGCGCTGCCGTTCGCTATCACCACGACCCAGGCCATGAACGTATGAGCATCAGCCAACATCGGGGATCAGTCGAAGAGCGAAGTGACGAGATCGCCCTGGCGCTGCGAGCTCACGCCATAGCGGGCAGCGTCGACCAGCCACTCAGTTCCGAATGCCATAGTAAATAAGTCGTCTGACATGGCCAGAAAGAAGCTGTCATCGCCAATCTGGCTGGCATGAGCCATCAGCGAAGCACGTTTGCGGTCGAGCACTGCCGACACATCAATAGCGTGCGTCAGTTCTTTCTCAGACATGCCGAACTCGCTGCGGTCGACCCGTTCGTCCTCACTCATTCCATCCTCATCGAAGGCGCCGTTCTCGGTCGCCTGCTGGATCAAGGTCCGGTTTGCGGTGGCCCAAAGGACACGATCAACACCAGCGATCTCGGCGGCGCGGGCACCCACCAGGTGGACCTTGACATGGTCAGGATGGCCGTAGACCCCGTTGGGATCATAACCAATCAAGATGTCGGCGTCGGAGCGTTGCAGAATAGCCGCAAGCCGCGTGGCGGCTTCTTCGAGGTCAGCCTGCCAGAAGCACCTCGGGTCAGCGTTCGATGGCTCGCCGACCATGCCCGAATCGCGGTAGCCCAAGAACTCGATGACCTCGACGCCAAGAATTTCGGCAGACCGTCGCGACTCAGCCTCGCGACGATCGCCTAACAACTCTCCCTCGTCCAGGACGCCCTCGACTGGTTCACCCATCTCGCCTCTGGTTGCGACAACCAGCGTGACGTGATGACCCTGATCAGCCGACAGCGCCATGGTGCCACCCGTCGATATGGCCTCGTCGTCGGGATGCGCATGAAAGAAGACAAGATTCGCCATCAGCAGTTATACCCGAGCGATTCGCGAGCAGCGTCCGTTTCTAAGCGATTGCACCAGAGTCACGCAGCGCGCTGACCTCGTCGGCTGAGAATCCGAACGATGTCAGTGTGTCGTCGGTGTTCTGGCCTGCATGCGGTGGCGGAGCTGGCACTGCGACAGGCGTGCCACTGAAGCGCGGCGCGGGGGCCGGCTGGATGATGCCATCGATATCGATGAAGGTTGACCGAGACACGTTGTGTGGATGGTTCGGCGCTTCACTCCAATTCAGCACCGGCGCAAAACAGAGGTCGGTATGTTCCATGGTCTCGCACCACTCGTCGCGCGTCTTGGTCTTGAAGATGCTGGCGACCTTGACCTTGAGCGCTGGCCACTGCTCGCGATCTTGCTGGCGGGGCAGCTCAGCTGGGTCGAGTTCGAGCTTCTCGAGCAAGATCGAATAGAACTGTGGCTCGATCGAACCGATCGATACATACTCACCGTCGGAGCATTCGTAAACGTCGTAGAAGTGTGAGCCCGTGTCGAGCATGTTCGTGCCCCGTTCTTCCTTCCACATACCCGTAGCTGTCATAGACGAGAACATCGCGGCAAGCACTGCGGCCCCATCGACCATGGCGGCGTCAACGACTTGACCATTGCCGGTCGAGCGGGCACTTACCAGCGCTGCCGCAACACCGAATGCTAGGAACATTCCACCGCCACCAAAATCGCCGACCAGGTTGAGTGGTGGCAGGGGCCCTTCGTCCTTGCGCCCAATCATTGAGAGCACACCCGAGAGTGCGATGTAGTTGATGTCGTGGCCAGCGGTCAGTGCATAGGGGCCTTCTTGGCCCCATCCGGTCATGCGGCCGTACACCAGCGCCGGGTTGCGCTCTAGACACACATCGGGCCCCAGGCCCATACGCTCGGTGACGCCTGGGCGGAACCCTTCGATCAGAACGTCGGCGCCCTCGATCAATCGCAGGACCGTTTCAACCCCTTCAGGATTCTTCAGGTCGACACCGATGGAGCGCTTCCCGCGGCTCGCTACATCAGGCGGACTACCCGCAGGCATTTCTGCAGGCACGTTCGACGCCCGCTCGACGCGCACAACATCTGCGCCCATGTCGGCCAGCATCATGCCACAGAATGGGCCGGGCCCAATTCCTGCAAGTTCGATTACCTTTACGCCCGCTAACGGTCCCATTCTTAGCTCCTGTTCGACAGTGAGCAGAGCGTAGTGCGTTGCTGTTCGCTGTCACCAAGCGTCAGCTGGCTAGGCGCCGTCGATCACCGCTGTCATTGCCTCCACGATTTCTGGAACGAAGGCAGGTACCAGGTCATGACCCATACCTTCGATCACTAACAGGACTGCTCCGTTAATCATTTCGGCAGTTCGCCGTCCGCCGGTCTCAGGCACCAGGGTGTCCTCGGCGCCATGGACGACCAAGGTGGCGATGTCCAACGATGCCAGTGCCTCGTCGCGGGGCGTGCTGGCCACAATCGCGCATAACTGCCGACCGCTGTTCACTGCCTGTGGGCCCCCGACGCGGTCCCAGGAGTCTTGAAAAAGCTGCTCGAGCCGAACTGCATCAAAATGCTCGGGACTCGCCCACACCTTGGCATTCTGCACGTTGCAGGCGATGATCTCGCTGCGCTCTGTTCCTGGTGCAGCGGACAACAACGCTTCCATTGCCTCGGCGGTCGGCTGGCCAACGTCGGGGGCTCCGGTTGTGCTCATGATCGAGATCAACGAGCGAACCTTTTCAGGATGTCGAATTGCGGCTGTTTGGGCGATCATGCCACCCATGGAGACGCCGGCGACGTGTGCCGATTCGATACCCAGTGCATCGAGTAGTCCCGCGGCATCGTCGGCCATCTCAACCAATGTGTATGCGACGTCGGGGTCCTCGCCCGAAAGCATGGCGTCGAGAACGACAAAGGGGTCGTGCTGGCCGCCGTCGAACGTCGTCGACAATCCGATGTCGCGGTTGTCGTAGGAGATCACGTAGAGGCCATGCTCAACGAGCGGGTCCACGAAGCATGCAGGCCAATCGATCAGTTGAACGCCAAGCCCTGCTATCAGCAGCAGCGGCGGGTGACGTGGATCACCGGCAGTCTCGTAGAAAAGTTCGATGTCGTTGACGTTGATCTCAGGCACTTTCGGACTGTAGCGAGGGGATCGCTCTCGCAGCACGCGGTGCCGGTCCCGTTACAGCCAGCTGGTCGCTCAATCGTTGCAACTCCATGGCAACGAGAACCCTGGTCGGGAATTGCGCCGCTCATCTCGAGTCGAGCCAGACGCACAGCAGGGCAACCTCGCTCGTGTCGACGGCATTAGCCAGCCTGGTGTCGACCCGAACGTGTGATTGGGCAGCGGGCCGTTCGCTGAACTACATGCGACC
Organism: uncultured Acidimicrobiaceae bacterium; assembly: GCA_905182135.1. Classification (GTDB taxonomy): domain Bacteria; phylum Actinomycetota; class Acidimicrobiia; order Acidimicrobiales; family UBA10347; genus UBA10347. The sequence goes on from CAJJAG010000004.1 coordinate 322,912, forward strand.
GAGTAGATCAGACTTTTTCGTCTGGAACTCTGCTTCGGTGATAACTCCCCGCACTCTGAGTTGGTCTAGCTGTTCAATTTGCTCGGGAATCGACAGCGGCCGTTCCACCAACGCGCTGGTGGCGGCGGCCGCTGCGGCGTGAGCATGAGCCATAGCCGAGAACTCTTGGGTCTTATTGATCTCCATAGCGCGGTAGATCTCTTGCTGGATCAGCTGCGGCTTACGCACATTGTCGAAGTTCTGCTGCCCGCCTTCGCCGGCCGACTCAACGCTGAGATCGCCACTTCCAATGGCACGTTCGAACAGAGTCGTGTTGAAGAACACGGTGTTGATTCGCTCGAGCGGAATCTCGATTCCCGCCTTTGAGAAGACACCGCTACGAAAGATCAGGCGGTCGGTAGTGACGACGAAGTTCACGCCGGTCCAGTTCGCGTAGCGCCAGGCCAGGTTCAGCAGCGCTATCAGTGCACCAACCCCAATGACGTAGAGCAGGATGGCCGGGGCCCCGAGTGCCGCTGCAACGGCCAGAACAACGATGACCGGGACGACAATGGCAATCTGCGGGATGATGAACCACCAGTGCGGACGCACATCGAGCAGGACTTCTTCATTGTTGTTCAAGAGCTTCGGGTCAAATCCCACCGACCAATCTTACGCAACGAAACTGGGCCAACACTTCTTATGGCCATTCTTGGTGTCTGATAGCGAAGGCCTTTTGGTCAGAAATCATTGCGAGCTCGTTGTTCACTGAGCTCACCCATGGGAGCGATTCAGACCGCCCAGGCGAGTCGGCTACGCCCAACAACAAGAATTTTCCGCGACGTAGAGCCGGTAACTTCTCCGGGCCTTAGAACCGTTAGCTCAGACAAGGTTGAGGTGACGAACGCGCCGAAAACCGGACTAGCCCCAGCCGAGTTCGTGGAGACGCTCGTCGTCGATGCCGAAGTGGTGGGCGACCTCGTGCACAACAGTGGTAATGACTTCGTGCACCACTTCTTCGTCAGTATCGCAGATCGCACAGATCGCCCACCGGTAGATGAAGATGCGATCAGGCAGTTCACCAATACCGTAATTCTCACGTTCAGTGAGGGGAACGCCGTCATAGAGCCCCAAAACGTCGGGGTGTTCACCGTGGTTTTCGATCAGGAAAACGACGTTGTCGATGAGTGCGAAGAGGTCCTGCGGGATCAGATCGATGGATTTGCTCACCAGCACTTCGAAACGCTTTTCTGATATCTCGATCACAGCGTCCCGAGCTTGTCACACCAACTCGGTAGTGTCGGGGCCATCATGTCCGATTCATCGTTGAACACCGATGCCCTCCTCAACGGTCTCGACACCACCCAACACGAGGCAGTGTCATCGACCCACAACCCGATCGCGATCCTTGCCGGCGCGGGAAGCGGCAAGACGCGGGTGCTGACTCGGCGCATCGCCTATCGAGTCAGTACAGGTGCCATTGATCCTCAACGGACCTTGTCGGTTACGTTCACTCGCAAGGCGGCCAGCGAACTCCGCACACGACTTCGCGTGTTAGGTCTGCGCGACAACATCACCACGGGCACGTTTCACTCGTTGGCGTATGCGCAATTACACGAGCGGTGGGCCGAACGCGGCGTCCGCCCGCCCGACATGTTGGACCGCAAGTTTGCCGTCATCGCGCGGCTACTCGGGCGACGTGCAAATACGTCCATGATTCTCGACACATTGCACGAGCTCGAATGGATTACTGCTCGCAATATCTCTCTCGAGCGTTATCCCCACGAGATCGACCGACTCGACCGTAAACCCCCTCTTCCCGCTGCCGACATCGTGCAGACAGCGAAGCGTTATGCCGAAGAGAAACGCAACCAGCGCGTCATCGACTTCGACGATCTGTTAACGCTTGCCACCCGTGACATCGAAACCGACCCGGAATACGCCTCGATAATTCGCTGGCGGCACCGTCATGTCTTTGTCGACGAGTTTCAAGATGTCAACCCGTTGCAATTTCGGCTTCTCAAGGCATGGATTGGTGACGAACCTGACCTGTGCGTCGTCGGCGACCCGAACCAGGCGATCTACGCATGGAACGGCGCTGACTCGTGGTATCTGCGCAAGTTCACGCAACACTTCCCCACCGCCGGCGTGATCAAGCTGGGTCACAACTACCGGTCGACGCCCGAGATAATCGCTGCGGGACATTCGGTTCTACCCAAGCCAGATCGCGAAGCCGAACTTCCCAAGACCGACCGACCCAGCGGCCCCGAGCCAACCATCACCATGTGCGATGACGACGCGACCGAGGCAATCGCCGTCGCCCGAGCGGTCCGCGATCATGCTGGGCCCAGCATCTCATGGTCCGAACAGGCAGTTTTGGTTCGTACAAACGCGCAGGTGGCGATTATCGCGTCAGCCTTCGAACGGGCCCAGATACCGCATCGAGTCCGCGGCCGCTCGAACCTGATCGACCAGCCCGAAATCAAGGCGCTACTTCGACTCTTGCGTGATTCCACGGGCGAGCTAACGAGCGTGATCGCTGATGTACGAGCGGTCGTAGCCGAAACAGCTGTCGAAGAAGAAGGCGCCGAGACCGCTGCCGAAGCCGAACGCCAACGCAATCGCGAAGCACTACTGCTACTTATCATCGATCATGCAGCCTCGTTCCCGGCCGCTACTGGCTGGGATTTTGCGTCATGGCTACGAGCGTCGGCAGCCAAAGAGGGATTAGACGTCGGAGCGAACGCCGTCGATGTATTGACGTTCCACGCCGCCAAAGGACTCGAATGGAGCATCGTGCACCTGGCGGGCCTCGAGTCGGGTTATGTCCCGATAGCGCAGGCGAACGGACCCGCTGCACTCAGTGAAGAACGCCGGCTGTTGCACGTTGGGCTTACCCGCGCCAAGGACAAGGTGATGATCACATGGGCAGCTAAGCGCACGTTCGGCGAACGAACCAGCAGACGGTCTCGTTCGCCTTATCTCGATCATGTCGACGGGACCGACAAGCCACCGGTGCTGAAGCTTCAGGAAGAGACAGGCCAGGAACGCGGCAGGCGCCATCTCAGCTCAATCCGAGCTAGGTACGACGACAGCGAACCCGATTCACCGCTGTACCTCGAGCTCAAGCAATGGCGATCAGACATCGCACAAGATCAGGGCGTGCCTGCCTACATCGTCTTCAACAACCGAACGCTTGCAGCAATTGCTGCCGAACAGCCAGCAACACACGACGAGTTGCTCGAAGTCTCGGGCATCGGCCCAACAAAGGCCGAACGTTACGGCGAATCATTACTCGAGTTCATCAACACACGTTGAGCCGATGCCAACGCTCGATAGTTCCAGTTCGGTGCCTTACGGCCGGTACGAGAACGACGAGGGTCCGAGAGAGATCGAGCGTTGCACTAAGTCGACCCATTCGCACAGCAGCGGCCGGGTGTCTCTCGGGTCGATGATTTCTTCGATCTCGAAGAACTCTGCCGACCGGTGCGGTGAACGTAACCGGTTCAGTCGATCGCGAATATCGTCGAGTAAACCGTCGGGATCATCGCTATCGGCCAGGTCCTGCTTATAGGCAACTTCGATACCACCCTCGATCGGCAGCGAGCCCCAGTCGCCAGACGGCCATGCGTATCGGAAACTCTTGGCGCCCGGCTTGTTGTTCGCCGCCCCAGCGACGCCGAATGCCTTGCGCACCACGACACACGCGAACGGTGTAGTGAGTTGCCCAAGCGCTGCCAACACTTGGCTTCCATAACGAATCGTGGCGTCCTCTTCACTTTCCTTACCAATGAGAAAGCCGGGGCAGTCTTCGAGGTGAACGACAGGTAGGTGAAATGTCGAGGCAAGATCAAGCAACCGGATCAGTTTGCGGCAACCATCTGAGGTCCATGCGCCGCCATAGATATAGGAGTCCTCGGCGAAAACCGCTACGGGGTGCCCGTCGAGCCTGGCGAGCCCAGTGATGATTGAGCGCCCCCACCCTTTACCGATCTCAAAAAAGCTGTCTTGGTCGAAGACCGCATTGATGATCTTGCGCATCTTGTAGACGCGGCGAGGTTCGTGCGGAACGACCGAAATAAGCGATTCTTCCCGTCGGGCAGGGTCGTCGCCGGTCATGACTCGCGGCGCATGCTCGTCGACATTGGTGGGAAGATAGGAAAGGAATTGTGTCGCTCGTTCGAACGCTTCGGCTTCGGTGTCGACCGCATCGTCGATGGCACCATTCGATGTGTGAATGTCGGCATGGCCGAGTTCTTCCTTGGCATGACCTCCAAGTGATGCTTGTTCGACCAAAGCAGGCCCAGCGATCATCATCTGCGCGGTCTCGCGCACGATGACCGAGTAGTGCGACGTGGCGACACGAGCCGCGCCGATGCCCGCGACCGAACCCAACGCCAACGCCACGGATGGAGCGATGCCAAGATGGCCGACGATCGTCTCCCAACCGCTCAGTTGCGGGATGTAAGTACGGCCGGCCGTCTCGATGGTTTTGACCGACCCGCCTCCACCCATGCCATCGACCAGTCGCACATGTGGAAGTCGTAGTTCAGCGGCCATCTTCTCAGCGGTGTTGCGCTTCTCGGGGAAGGTCGCGTCAGCAGACCCACCTCGCACAGTGAAGTCGTCCCCTGACAGCATCACCGGACGCCCGTCTATTCGAGCGACACCGAACAAGAAGTTCGAAGGTGTCAGATGAACGAGATTGCCGTCATCGTCGTATTCGGCCACACCAGCCGTCTTGCCGATCTCGTGGAACGACCCATCGTCGGCAACTGCGGCGATACGTTCACGGATCGTCAGCTTCCCGTAATGATGCTGACGTTCGACCTTCTCGGGCCCGCCCAGGGCCTCAGCAAAGGCTTCTCGCCGACGTAATTCTTCGAGTTCGGGTTCCCAGGTCACAGGTGCGTTTTTCCTTAATTGTGCTGCAACGGCAAAGCCTAAGCGCCTCGGCGAGAGCCCACCGAATCTGAGGTCATCGCCGAACGATTCCGGTCTTGTTCTCGGCCCACGCCCCGGGGCCACTCGGCGCGCCGAAGATGACCAAGGCTGTTGCGACAACTAACGTTGTGGTATGTCAATTCTTGTCGAGAGCCCAGTAGTTGGAACGGTATGGAAGATCCAGGTGGCTGTAGGAGATGCCGTTGCCGAAGGCGACGACATCATGATCCTTGAGTCCATGAAGATGGAGATCCCAGTCGAAGCCGAAGCGACCGGCACGATCATCTCTCTCTCGGTAGCCGAAGGTGACCAGGTCGCCGAGGGCGCCCTGCTAGCGACCATCGAATAGCCCTACTGCTCCGACCAGGCACGACCTGGCGCCTTGCCTGCGACAAGGTCGATCGGGTTGGCGTTTTCGGGCTCCAGTTCGCTACTTCCATCCTTCGCTTGGTCGCATACGCAGCCCAGCGTCGAGGCGCAGAACCGTCCCATTCAGTATCGGGTTCTCGACGATGTGCTGCGCTAGCTGCGCATATTCGTCGGGTCGCCCCATCCGCTCGGGGAATGGCGTGTCATGGTCAAGACGACCCCGAAACTCATCGGTCATACCGGCGACCATCGGTGTCTCGAAAGTGCCAGGAGCGATCGACACAGCGCGAATCCCGTGGCGAGCCAGGTCGCGTGCCAGAGGCAGCGTCATTGCGGCCACCGCCCCCTTCGATGCCGAATAGGCAACACCGCCGTCGACGCCATCGAATGCGGCAATGGACGATGTCGTGACGAGGACACCGCGCTCTCCGTCTTCGTTGGCAGCCTCAAGATCCCGCATGCGCCAGGCAACTTCGCGCAATACGTGAAAGGTGCCCGTTACGTTCACGGCCATGACTTTTTGGAAAATGTCCAACCGGTGAGCGCCCCGATGGCCAATCATCTTCGAGCCATCGCCCACACCAGCGCAACAGACTGCCACGCGAGCGATACCGAGCGCCGCTTGAGCGCCGTCCACCGCATGTTCGACCGACGTCGCATCGGCTACATCGCAGTGTTCAAAATGTGCGCCTAGTTCCGCCGCCAGAAGAGCACCGGCCGCATCATTCACGTCCAGGATGGCGACGCTCGCCCCTGCGGCAGAGAATCTTCGAGCTGTCGCTTCGCCCAATCCACTGGCCCCACCGGTGATGATCGCTACGTGACCAGGTAAATGCATAACCACAGTCTGCTCGCTGGACCGCCCCTGCAAGAATTCAAGGTGTGACTCACAGATCAAAGGGCATGAGCACCAGCGCAACTGTGGCGTCGCACTCGCGCAAGATGCGCTCGACGGTGTGGCCCAAGAACGGGCGACCGTCTGGCCGGCGCAGATTAGCTCCCATGACAACCAGGTCGGCTTCGAGTTCGGCGACAAGTGCAAGGATCTCGTCGGCAGGTTCGCCACTACGCAGCGTCTGCTTGGTCTCGACACCTAACCCCAGCGCCATAGTTGCTGACTGATCGAGTAATCCTTGACCGACTTCTTCTGGTGAACGCTGGTTACCGGCACGGTTCAGGATTCCTTGAAGCAACGCATTGGCGTCGGTCCGTGTGATCACATGTGTGAGGTGCACCTCGGTACCCAGGTTCGCGCTGATGTTGAACGCAATTTCGCTGGCGGCTCGCGATGCTGGTGTGCCGCCGATGGGAACGACAGCCCGAGCGAACGCTGCGGGTAGGCGGCGGGCGCCCAGTGTGCGATTACGTCTCACGAGCACGACGGGAATGGGGCTCACCGACAAGATGTCATCGACGCGGGTGGAGATAACGATGTCGTCGCGGTCGAGTTCATCAGCGCCCAGACCGATCACGCCGAAGCCAAGAGCACTCTCTTTAACGATGATGTCAGCAATGCCCTCTTCGGTCGTTTTGACCTTGCGATGCTCGATTTCTCGCCCGTACAACGTGTTCAACAGCGGCTCGATATCGGCCGAATCAGGACTTTCACCAGCGGTGATAACAGTGGCGGCGGCTTCCTCGGGCCAGGCGAAGTGCAGGATCTGAGCCGCAGCAATCGACGCTGGGTCGCCGTCGCTCGGCATGAGGAGTCGAGACGTATTGACGACAATGTTCTTGTCCAGCGCCGCCTCGCGAGAGAGGCGAGCCTGTTCCGCCTCGCTGCCGTCCCAGCCGCGCACGACCAACCGCAATCCAATCGAGGCGAACACGCTCGTAACCACGGGTACCAACACGATTGCCGTAAAGGCAACGGTGTTGAACACTCCGACAGCCGAACCAACGGTGGCGATCACGATCTCTAGGGCGCCGCGAGCGTTCAGTCCGGCGCCGAGCGCTAGGGCGCCGCGATGAGAACGCCCTGCCATACGAGCACCGCCATAGGCGCCGATGAACTTGGCAACGATGGCGACGACGATGATGACCAACGTCCAGGTAATAGCAGTGGCGTTGCCAAGCTCGCGCAGATCGACTCGCAAACCAGCGGTGGCAAAGAAAATCGGGGCAAAGAACCCGAGTGTGAGCCCTTCAATTTGTTCCAGTGTGCGATCGTGCTGAAAACGGGACCGGTGCAGGACGACACCAGCGACGAAGGCACCGAGCACTGCCTCAACACCGAGCTTCTGCGTGACCACGCCAAACCCGAGCATAGATACCAACGCAACCGTGAGAGCGCCCGACACACCTGCCTCGACCCGTCGCATCTGACGAAGCGCACGGTCGACCAATCGCTGGCCCAGCGTCATCGCTACGGCGACGAAAACTAGGATCGGCACGATCGTCTTCAGGATTTGCACGACGCCGATTTCGCCCGAAGTTGCCAGGCCTGTGAACACGCCAAGCATGAGCCAGCCGACAACATCGTTGGCCATACCTGCAGCAACCGTGATCTGGCCGAAGTCTCGGCGCATCAGGCCGAGTTCACTCAGTATTTTGGCAACCACAGCGAGCGAGGACACACTCAAGGCCAGCGCTACGAACAACGCAAAATTAACCCGTTCGGCACCCTCGGCCAGAAACAGGTCGCCCGGCAACGCGTAGCCAACAGCGAGGCCACCAATCAACGGCACAATCAGACTGCCTGTTGTGACCAACGCTGCTGGACGGCCGAGCTTACGGATCAGACCCAAGTCCGTTTCGAACCCAGTGACAACCAGTAGCAGCGCCACACCGACCCATGCGATGCCGAGTAGCGCAGCCGACTGGACTTCTTCATGCCCTTCGTTCAAGAACCAGTTGAAACCTTCGGGCCAGACGGTACCGAACACCGAAGGACCGAGCAGCAGTCCCGCTCCGAGCTCGCCGATGACGCCTGGCAACCCAATCTTGCGCATCATCCAACCGAGGGCTCGGGCGAAGACGAGGATGACAAAGAGCTGGACCCAGAAAACCAGGAGCTCATGCTCTTCGATTGGAATCAGTTCAGCCATCGCGACTCAGTAAGTCCGCAAACGATCCCAGGTCGAAATCTGCATAGATGGGAACGTGATCGCTCGGCTTGTGACCGTCCCAGGCCTTACGGCCGTTGCGATCCACCAACGCACCCTGCACGGTTGCCAACAGCGACTCGCTAGCCAGAATGAGGTCAATTCGAATTCCCTGACGTTTATGGAATCGGCCAGCGGTGTAATCGTAATAACTGAACAGGCCTGGATTATCGGGGTACACGTGGCGGAAGGTGTCGGTTAGACCCCACCCCTTGATGGCGTCCAGGGCATCTCGTTCTGGTTTGGTGACATGGGTCTTGCCGACGAAAGCTTTGGTGTCCCAGACATCGGCATCTTCAGGGGCGATGTTGAAGTCGCCGAGAATCGCTAGAGGCTCTTTCGGATCATGATTTTGGTCGAGGTGGGACCGTAGGCGCGCTAGCCAATCGAGCTTGTACCGGTAGTGATCATGGTCTACTTCGCGTCCGTTCGGCACATACACCGAACAGACCCGCACGCCGCCACACGTAGCCCAGATGACCCTGGCGTCGACATCTGGATCGCCACCATCGGCGAAGTCGACAACAACATCGCCAAGTCCGACCTTGCTCAGGATCGCTACGCCGTTCCACTGTCCTTGGCCATGATGAGCAGTCTCATAGCCCATCGCCTCGAAGTCAGCAGCTGGGAACGCATCGTTCGCCAGCTTGGTTTCCTGGATACAGACCACATCGGGCTGCATCCGCTCAAGCCACTCTTCAACCCGCGGCATCCGGGCGTTGAGCGAGTTCACGTTCCAACTAGCGATTCGCATGACGACCGAGACTAGCCACCCAGCGGCGCATACCTGGCTCCAACTCCAATCTCATTCAAGATCTGCCAATCTGGCACCGCTCCATTCTCCAGGGTCTGCAGAATGCTGCCGTGTCAATCGGACACACAATTTGAGGTTGCGGGGCCAGTGACGGTTTGAGTTCGTACAATGTCGCCATGACTGACACCGCCATGCCTGGCGATTCTGAACGCCATCCTGGCCCCAATGCCTGGCTGCTCGAAGAGATGCGCTCACAGTTCGAGCAAGAACCAGAGCGCCTCGACGACGACTCGTTGAGCTTCTTCGCCACCACTCCTGCCGCCGCAGCAATTACCCCTCTTTCAACCACGCCCGCTGCCATCGCTCTTGCACCTGCACCTGCACCAACAGCGGTATCCCCGTCGCTCGCGACCGCTACGCCGCTGGCATCTGAGGACTCGCCTGCTCATGCGGTGGTAGCAACCGAAACTCTGGGTGAACCCCTGCGCGGTGCAGCTGCGCGCATTGTCGAGAACATGGAGGCGAGCTTGGGAGTTCCCACAGCCACCAGCTTCCGCGACATCCCCGCCAAGATGCTCGAAGCAAACCGCCGCATCATCAACGGCCATATGAAACGCGCTCGAATCGGCAAGGCCAGCTTCACTCACCTGATTGCGTGGGCGACCATCCGTGCGATCGCCGACCATGTGCCAGCGATGAACTCGACCTATGTACAGGGCCCCGACGGCAAGCCGCGTGTCCACCGTCACGACAAAATCGGTCTTGGCGTGGCCGTCGATGTCCAGAAGCGTGACGGCAGCCGCACCCTGCTCGTACCAACCTTGCGCGACGCTGCTGGCACCGACTTCATGGGCTTCGTAGCCAAGTACGACGACCTAGTCGCTCGTGCCAGGATCAACAAGCTCACCCTGGGTGATTTTGGCGACACCACGGTGTCACTCACGAACCCAGGCGGCATAGGTACCGTCCAGTCGGTACCTCGCTTGATGCCCGAACAAGGTGTCATTGTTGGGATGGGCACCATTGCACTTCCCGCTGCCTGGCAGGCTGCCGATTCTCGCACCATCGCCGACCTGGGCATCTCCAAGGTCGTCACGATCACGAGCACGTATGACCATCGCATTATCCAGGGCGCCGAGTCCGGCGAGTTCTTGCGAGCTATCCACAGCCTGCTCATCGGCGAGCACAACTTCTACAACGACATCTTCACGTCGGTCGGCGTGCCATATCAGCCGATCAACTTCAACCCTGATCGCGCCACCAGTTCGAGCGATGAGGCCGTAACCAAGCAGATCGCCGTCAACCAGTGCGTCAACATGCACCGGGTGCGTGGCCACTTGATTGCCAACCTTGACCCGCTGGGACTGCGCGAATCCTATGGCGATGTCGACATCGACCCAGAAACCTATGGCTTGACCGTCTGGGACCTCGACCGCGAGTTCCTGCACACCGACTACGCCGATGCGGGCAACGCGACTCCTCGCAAGATGGTCCTGCGCGACATTTTGGGCGAAATACGCGATGCGTATTGCCGTACGGCTGGCATCGACTATATGCACATCCAAAACGCCGAAGAGAAGCGTTGGATCCAGCGGGCGGTCGAAGGCGTGAACCGCACGCCCGAGGATGATGAAAAGCGGCACATACTGGGGCGCTTGAACGCGGCCGAAGCCCTCGAAAGCTTCCTCGATCGCAAATACCCCGGCACGAAACGATTCGGCCTCGAAGGTGGCGAAAGCGCCATCCCAATTCTCGACGCCATCGTCGGAGATGCTGCCGATGCGGGTCTGGGCGAGGTCATCATCGGCATGGCGCACCGAGGCCGGCTCAACGTGTTGGTGAACATCGTGGGCAAAACCTACGAGCGACTGTTCCGCGAGTTCGAGGTCCGCGTCGAAGAAGGCGCCGTTCAAGGAAGCGGAGACGTCAAGTACCACCTGGGTATGGACGGCCTCTTTACATCACGCCATGGCAATGACATCCCAATCAAGCTAGCGGCCAACCCATCACATCTCGAGGCTGTGAACCCCGTTGTCGAAGGTCTGGCTCGGGCCTACACCGATCTGTACCCGGTCAAAGAGGACACTGACGAGTACCCGATTCTTCCGCTTCTCATCCACGGCGATGCAGCGTTCGCTGGTCAGGGTGTGGTGAGCGAGACGCTGAGCATGTCCCAAATCGACGGGTTCGCGGTCGGCGGCACCGTGCACCTGGTGATCAACAATCAGGTTGGTTTCACTACGACTGCCGAAGCGCAGCGCTCTTCGACCTATCCCACTGATGTCGCCCGCATGGTCCAAGCGCCGATATTCCATGTGAATGGCGACGACCCAGAAGCCTGTGTATGGGCCGCCCATCTCGCGTTCGAGTACCGCCAGCGGTTCAACAAGGACGTTGTAATCGACATGTGGTGCTACCGCCGCCGTGGCCACAACGAGGGCGACGACCCCAGCTACACGCAACCACTGATGTACCGGGTGATCGACGAACTGGCGTCGACGCGAACCAAGTACCTGGAACTGCTCGTTCACCGTGGCGACGTAGACGCCGAAGAAGAAACAGCAGCACGCGCCGACTTCGATAACCGTCTTCAAGCTGCTCTCGATGCGACCCGAGACGCAGCGCCACCAAAGGACCTAAAGGCTGCGGCTCCCTCGCCGGCGGTGGGTGTGCTGCCCCAAGTCAACACGGCGATCAGTCAGCAACGGGTCGACCAGATCTATGCAGCGCTGCAACGCTTGCCCGAGGGTTTCATGTTGCATCCAAAACTGGCCCGCCAGTTCGAACGGCGCGACACGTTGTTTGCCTCGGGCATGGTCGACTGGGCCATCGCCGAGGCCATGGCCCTCGGATCGTTGCTCGCCGAAGAAACCGGGGTGCGGTTGACAGGCCAGGACAGCCGTCGAGGCACCTTTTCGCATCGACATTCGACCTTGGTCGATTACAACACCGGTGGTGAATATCGGCCACTCGACGACCTACGCATGGCCACCACGCAGTTCTCGGTCTACGACTCGATGCTCAGCGAATACGCCGCACTCGGGTTCGAGTACGGCTACTCAGTCGCCGATCCAGATTCCCTTGTCATCTGGGAAGCCCAGTTCGGCGACTTCGTTAATGGCGCCCAGATCGTCATCGATCAGTTCATCGTTAGCGGCGAAGACAAATGGAAGCAGCACAGTGGCCTCGTCATGCTGTTACCCCACGGCTTTGAAGGTCAAGGCCCCGAGCATTCGTCAGCTCGCATGGAACGAGTGCTGCTGGCCTGCGCTGAAGACAACGTGCAGGTTGCCAATGCCAGCACTGCTGCTCAGTACTTCCACTTGTTGCGCCGTCAAATGCACCGCACGGTCCGCAAGCCATTGTTCATCTTCACGCCCAAGTCGCTGTTACGTGCCAAACCTGCGCATTCCAAGATCGGGGATCTCACCCACGGCACATTCGAGGAATTACTCGATGACCCGTTCGTCGATGATGCTGCGGCGTCTGCAGTCACCAAGGTCGCAATCTGTAGCGGCAAGGTCAGCCATGAGTTGATCGCAGCCCGTGACGCCGCTGATGCTCCGATTGCTGTGCTGCGAGCCGAGCAGCTGTATCCGTGGCCAGCCGAAAAAATGTCCGAAGTGCTGCGGCGCTACCCCAACGCCACCGACCTGATCTGGCTCCAGGAAGAACCCGAAAACATGGGTGCTTGGAACTTCGTAAAGGGTCGCCTGTACGAACGCCACGGCGACGACTACCGGATCACCCGCATCAGCCGCCCCGAATCCGGCTCACCAGCAACCGGTAGCTCAAGCATCCATGCCCAAGAACAAGCAGAACTGCTGCAACGAGTCATCGACTTCGAGTAGCCCCGCTTTCGGCTCGCGCCATCATGTGGGGTCTGGCCTCAGATGACTACCCAACGGTCGTGTGACGAAAATCCAGCGGGTCTGACCCCTGAACATCACGATTTTCGTGGCATCGTGGGGTTTCCCCTCCTGTGGCGACGACATATGACCGCTTCTTTGACACCTCCAATCGACGACACCAAATTTGGCGCTTTCACTGACGTTGGTCCGTGGAATATCGACCTCGATGCAATCTCCTGGTCGGCAAACCTTGATCAACTGCGCGAGGAAATTCGCGCCAAGGTTCCAGAACTAACCCGCAAACGACGGCTGCCGCCTGGCCGGCGGGTCGTGTCAATTTTGGGTCGTTTTGGTTGGGCGATCGGCCGTTGGAAGTTCGCCAAGCTACGGGGGCTCAAAGGGCCAGCATCAACACAAGAGCTGTCTCTTCGACTCAGGTTGGCATCTGAGAGTTTAGGTTCGACCTATGTCAAGCTCGCCCAGATCATTTCGTCGGGTGAAGGCGTCTTTCCCGAAGAGCTGGTGACCGAGTTTCGCAAGTGCCGTGACCAGGTTCCAGCCGAGCCTTTCTCGATCGTCAAACAGATCGTCGAAGAAGACCTCGGGTGCAAGCTGCATGAGGTCTTCCACCGCTTCGATCAGCAGCCTCTAGCGGCTGCCAGTATCGCCCAGGTGCACCGCGCCGAAATCAAGATCGATGGCGAACCCATCGAAGTCGTCGTCAAAGTCCAGCGCCCACGCATCGCCGAGCTCGTGCATGCCGATATCGCGGCCTCAGCCTGGCTAGCACCCTTTCTGGTTGGTCGTATCCCCGTGTCCGCATTGGCGAACCCACCGGCCCTCGTCGAAGTCTTTGCCCAGTCCATCGTCGAAGAGCTCGACTTTCGGCTCGAAGCCGGCAACATGCTCGACGTCGCCCGTTCGCTGAAGTCATTAGAACAAGACGGCTACGTGGTCCCTCGGCCACACCCTTCGCTTGTGACCAAGCGGGTCCTAGTGATGGAGCGCCTAGATGGCTTCCAGTTCGATGATCTAGACCGGCTCAAGGCCGAAAACATCGATCCCCACGACATTGTGCGCACCGGCATGATCGGCTTCCTCGAAGGGGCCATGGTCAACGGCATCTTCCATGGCGATCTGCACGGCGGCAACCTATTCGTGCGACCTGATGGGAAGACGGCTTTACTCGATTACGGCATTGTCGGACGCTTGACCGAACCAAAGCGAGTTGCGTTCCTAAAGTTGCTGATGGCATCGACCACCAACAACGTCCATGCCCAAGTAGAAGCCATCCGAGACCTGGGCGCTCTTCCTCAGGATGTCGATATCGACGATGTCATAGTGCAGTTGGGTCTCGACGGTTCCGGCATTGACCCCATGCAGTTCGACCAGACCGAGCTCGTGGAAGAAGTCAATCGGCTTATCAAGGCCTTGCTGGGCTATGGCGCTCGCATGCCACGTGAGCTGATGCTGTTCGCTAAGAACATGGTGTTCCTCGAAGGAGCGATCGCAACCCTCACGCCTGAGCTCGACTTATTCGCGGAGATCACCCACATCTCTATGTGGTTCGTCAAAACCCATGGCAACCAACTAGCGGACGACATCGGCATTAAGACCGATGACTTCAAGGTCGACCTGACAGCAATGAAGGGGCAGTTTGGTGTCGATCCGGCCACTGCCGAGTTCACCTATCGCGAGCTCCAAGAACGCCGCGAACTCATCGCTAAGCGTTTCGCCGGAAAAGAGTAGAGACAACGCGCTCTGGTTTCGGAGCAGCGACTACGTCAGTTCAAGTTCGAGGATGTCACTGAGTTCGGCGAGCGCTACGTGAGGGTCGACGACCTTGATCGTTGTCATTCCCATGGCCCGGGCTGGCTTCAGGTTGATACCTAGATCGTCGAGAAACACACACGCCGATGGTTCGACGTCGAGCGCTTCGCAGGCGAGTTCGTAGAACCGTGGCGTCGGCTTGCGGACGCCTGCCTTCGACGACTCGATGATGACTTCGAAGAGTTGCTTAGCTTCGCCGTGAGAACCACTGCCGGGATCGTCGCCAGCGCTGAAGTTATTCGTCAGCATGGCGGTCCGGAAGCTGTCGCGAATCTTGCGAACTGCATCGACCATGAACGGACGGATCTCGGTCTTGAGACAGTCGAGGACGTCTTGGCCTGCAATGTCGAACCCAAGCGCCGACGCCTCGCTCTCGAATAGCTCGCAAAAGCCCGCCACACCAACATCGTTGCGCTCGTATTGGGCCCATGCATTTGTGTCAGGATCCGTCGAGTTGATCTTGCGGATCGTGTCCGCAGGAACCCCCCGCCGCTCTTCGAGCAGGGCGAAGTTGTCGAACGGGCTGGTGGTTATTACGCCACCAAAATCAAAGAGCACGGCTTGAATCACACCGCAACCTTATTGGGCGGCGCATCACTCCCCTAGCCGGTGATAGCCAAATCACCCTCGTCGTCGATGGTCGCCGTCTGTGTCTGACAAAGAAAACCGTTGTGACTCTCTGGTAGGCAAGCAGATCAGAGAGTGCAAACTCCTCAAGACTCACCGGGTGTTTACGGGCTACGAAGACTTCCTGCTTAGCCCACGTCATAGGGTGCGCCATGGACCTGCAACCTGAGATCGTAGGAGGGATTCCCTCGTAACGAACCCATGGCGATTCGGTACCTTCTGCCGCTTTCGAGCGACATAATGAGTGAGGTCTCATCCACTGGTGAAAGCACCACATCGTCAGGGCCCAACACTGTGAATACAGCGTTCTGTTGCAACAACTCAACCGAAATCGAAATCGCCTCGCCGTCCACTGAGTCGACCGTAGAGATCGACCCCACCTCACCACGAAAGACCCCACCCGAAATTTCGATGATGCCATTGTCATCGTCGCAAGCAACATGCGTTATCTCCAAGGGTGTGTCCGCGGACATCATGATGTCCATCGACCTGTGATCGGGCATCTCGACCGACGCCTGTTCCCCTACTCGCACTCACGCTTCGACAAGGAACACAGCTCGAGTCATCAGGACAGCTCGCGCCGACGGCATTCACCTGTGATGGTTAAAAGCTTGCTAGAGCTTGCCCCAATCGAAGGTCGCCATGCCTCATGAACGGCGTAGGCTGCCCACCGATGGCTGACTACATCATGACAATGCACAAGATCGGGAAGTTCATTCCACCTGATCGGGATCTCATCAAAGACATCACCTTGTCTTTCATGCACGGCGCCAAGATCGGCGTGCTTGGTCCCAACGGCGCAGGCAAATCAACGCTGCTCAAGATCATGGCCGGCATCGATACCGACTTCCTCGGTGAGCTACGACTCACCCCGGGCAACACCGTTGGCATGCTCATGCAAGAACCCCAACTCGACGACGACAAGAACGTCTACGACAACATCCTCGATGGCATCGGCGATGTCGCCGAGTTGCTCAAGAAGTACGACCAGGTACTCGCTGGCTGGGCTGACCCCGAGGCTGATTACGACAAGCTCGGGACTCAGCAGGCTGCCATCGAAAAAGAGCTCGACGCCAAAGAGGGCTGGGACGTCAAGCGCACTATCGAAATCGCAATGGACGCATTGCGCACCCCACCGGCCGAAGCCGACGTCACCACCCTGTCTGGTGGCGAGAAGCGCCGAGTTGCACTCGCCCGCCTGCTGCTCTCCAAGCCCGATCTACTGCTGCTCGATGAGCCTACGAACCATCTCGACGCCGAGTCGGTTGCTTGGCTCGAACGCCACCTTGCCGACTATGCCGGCACCGTCATTGCGGTAACACACGATCGTTACTTCCTAGACAATGTTGCTGGCTGGATCCTTGAGCTCGACTACGGCAAGGGCATTCCCTTCGAGGGTAACTACAGCGCGTGGCTCGAGGCCAAAGAAGCCCGCATGGCGCTGGACGAACGTCGCAACGTATCTCGCAAGAAGAGTTTGAAAACCGAACTCGAATGGATCCGGATGGCACCAAAAGCCCGCCAGTCCAAGGGCAAGGCGCGGCTAGCGAACTACGACAAGCTGGTCAAAGAAGCCAAAGAACAAACAATGCGCGATGAAAAGCTCGAGATCGAGATCCCGGCAAACAAGCGGTTAGGCGACATCGTCATCGAAGCCAAAGACCTGAGCAAGGGCTTCGGCGACAAGCTGCTAATCGACGATCTGACATTCACGCTGCCTCCCGCTGGCATCGTCGGCATCATCGGTGCAAACGGCGCCGGCAAGACGACCCTATTCCGCATGATCATCGGCACCGAGACACCCGATGATGGAGCGCTGCGCGTTGGCGAAACCGTGCAGCTCGGCTATGTCGACCAGAGCCGCGATGCGCTCGATGCAGAACGCACGGTCTACGCCGAGATTTGCGATGGCCAGGACGTTATCGAACTTGGCGGCCGCGAGATCAACGCTCGGGCCTATGTGGCGTCATTCAATTTCAAAGGCCCTGACCAGCAGAAGCTCGTTGGCCACCTCTCTGGTGGCGAACGCAACCGCGTCCACCTGGCCAAAGTCCTGCGTAGCGGCGCCAACGTCCTACTTCTTGATGAACCAACCAACGACCTCGACATCGAAACCTTGCGCTCGCTCGAGAATGCACTTGAGATGTACGCCGGTTGCGCGGTCATCATCAGTCACGATCGCTGGTTCCTGGACCGCATCGCGACCCACACTCTGGCGTTCGAGGGCGACTCACAAGTACGTTGGTTCGAGGGCAACTTCAGCGACTACGAAGCGTTCCGTCGTAAGGAACTTGGCTCTGCGGCTGACCAGCCCACGCGCCTCAAGTACAAGCCTCTCACCCGCTGATTGCAACCTCGCATCTCTCCTCTAGCGACGCGGCACCGGTCGCTCTCGACCAATCAGCCACTGCAGACAAACACCGACTCACGGTCATATGGCGGTGATGTTGCTCCGAGCTACGCCTGTGGTTCCGTCTGAGCATCTAGCCTCACAAACGTGAGACGACTGGCTAGCTTCATAGCGAGCGCATCAGGTTGGTTCAGCCGACGGCTGGGCCGAGGTGGCGGTACGACCCTCCCGGGGGTCGTGCTACTCAAGCTGCGCCCGAACGCTGTAGCCGAATACGCGGCCGGTCTGCCCCATGGCTCGATGCTGGTATCGGCGACGAACGGCAAGACGACGACCACGCGACTACTCGCAGCAGCAACTCGTGTTGCTGGTTATGACCTGGTTACAAACACCGAAGGCTCCAACCTTGAGCGTGGCATCGCTGCCGCTCTACTCAAGGGATCTAGATGCGCAGACCTGGGGTTGTTCGAAGTCGATGAGGCCGCACTGGCATCGGTCGCTGCGTCAACGCGACCACAGGTGGTTGTGTTGATGAACCTGTTCCGGGACCAACTGGACCGCTACGGCGAACTCGAAACCTTGGTCGACAAATGGCGTGATGTCCTCGACGACCTCCAAGCCCAGAGCGAACCGCCCACGCTTGTTCTGAACGCTGATGACCCCAACATCGCGGCCCTTGGCCGCGGTCGGAGAAATGTCGTGTGGTTCGGCGTCGACGACAAAAGTCATGCCATTGGTAACCGCGAACATGCCGCCGATGCAACGACGTGTCGACACTGTGGTGCTCCACTCAATCACCGTGTGGTTCTGGTTGGGCATCTTGGCCACTGGGACTGCCCCAACTGCGACTCGACTCGGCCTACCCCCGCTGTCTCCGCAACCAAAATCGACCTAACGCCCCATGGTCAGCAGATGACGCTGCGGTACCCCGGACCAGCGGGATCGCCCGTCGAGTTGGCTATCGCATCGCCGTTGCCTGGGGTCCACAATTCGTATAATATTGTGGCCGCTTTCGCTGCGTCATGGGCGCTGGCTGATCGCACGAGTCGGCCCCAACAAGCGCCTGCGGTGGCCCGTGTTATGGCCGAGACCAAGCCTGCCTTTGGTCGGGGCGAAGTTGTCGACGTCGATGACAAGCAGATCCAATTACTGCTCGCAAAGAACCCGACGGGTGTCAACCAAAACGTGCGCACCATCTTGAGTAATCCAGGCGAACTAAACGTGCTGGTCTTGTTGAATGACAGAACAGCCGACGGTCAAGACGTCAGCTGGATCTGGGATGTCGACTGGGAACCGCTCGATTCTCGGCTGTCCTCGCTGACGCTCAGCGGCGATCGGGCCTGGGATCTTGCGCTGCGATTCCGCTACGGCGGCTTCGACATGGACAACGTCACGGTGTCGCCAGACCCGACGAAAGCCCTCGATATTGCGCTGGCGGCTACACCTGCGGGGAATACGCTCTACGCTCTGCCGACCTATACGGCCATGCTTGACCTGCGCGGAGTCTTGACACAGCGCGGCCACACCGCCGCATACTGGAGCACCGACCGATGAGCGCCACTCACACCGTGCGCCTATGTCATCTGTATCCGCAGTTGATGAACATCTACGCCGACCGCGGCAACATCGCCGTATTTCGCCAACGACTGGCGTGGCGCGATATAGGTCTAGAAATTACCGAGATCGGGCTCGGCGACGTCATCGAGCCAGTTCAGCACGACCTCTATTACCTGGGCGGCGGGCAAGATCGAGACCAGAACCTGGTCGCTAAGGATCTGATCGCTAACGCAGCCACCTTGCAGGCTGCAGCAAACGCTGGTGCAGCTCAGCTCTATGTCTGTGGCGGCATCCAACTCGCAGGCCATAGTTATGTCACTGCCGATGGAACAGAGCTTGCTGGTCTGGGAATCCTGGACCTGACAACCGAGGCTGGGGGGAGTCGCCTCATCGGCGACCTAATTATCGATGCGACAGTCGAAGGAATGTCCCAACGCGTAGTCGGTTACGAGAACCATGTCGGACGAACGCACCTAGGCCCAAATTGTGAGCCGTTAGGGCAGGTCGTTAGTGGCCATGGCAACGATGGCGAGAGCGGTCACGAAGGCGCAATCCTCAACCACGTGATCGGCACCTATCTCCATGGGCCGCTGCTTCCAAAGAACCCGTGGCTTGCCGACATTCTGCTCGCCTGGGCGCTCGAACACCGCTACAAAAAAGAAGTTGCGCTGCGCCCGCTCGACGACCTAGTCGAAGCTCGTGCCCACGACATTGCTAGTGCCCGGGCCAGCATCAAGCGCTAGCTCTCCTGATCAGTTGGTCGTTTCTTGAGGTTTAGAAAAGGCGCGGCTCTTTAGGCTCGATACCCCGGAGATCGTCGTAGTTCACGACCTGCCATTCAATGCCACGATCGGCCGCCAGTACCTTTGCTTGCGGTTTGATCTCTTGAGCCACGAACATGCCTCGGACCGGGCGCAGCTGCGGGTCACGGTTGAGGAACTCGAGATAACGAGTGAGCTGCTCGACGCCATCGATCTCGCCGCGGCGCTTGATCTCAACGGCAATTGTCCCACCATCAACATCCTTGAGGAGTAGGTCGACGGGACCGATGTCGGTCGGATACTCGCGGCGGACAAGTCGCATGCCGTCGCCCATAGTCTCGGGTGAAGCTGCCAACAACTCCTGCAGATGAGCCTCGACGCCATCTTTCTGCAAGCCTGGATCGCTGCCCATTTCGATCTCGGTATCGGACAGGATCTCGTGCACGGTGATACGCAGGGTCTCGCCCTTGGGGCTGGTTACGGTCCAGCCTTCGTCGTCAAAGGTCAAGCGGTTCGGGGCGTTCATCCAGTTCAGGGGCTTATATGCGCCACCGTCTGCGTGGATCGCCACACAACCGTCAGCCTTCACCATGATCAGGCGCACAGCTTCGGGCAGATGAGCGGTAAGGCGACCGTCGTAGTCGACGGTACAGCGGGCTATGACGAGGCGCATTGCCGAAACCCTAACCGAGCAAATCGACCGGACCCGGAAACCAATAGGGTCGCGATGCTGGTCATAGTTCACTCTGCGCATAGGCCAAGCCGCTAACGTCTTCAACCCATGCAACCCACACCAATTGCCGCGGAAAAACAGATCCAGAAAGATGGCAAACTGCTCACCTTTCTGATGAAGGCAATCGCTGTCGCTCGTATCCAAGATCAGATCGAGGTTGACCCAGATCGACCCACCATTATCGCCGGCAACCACCAAAGCCTGCTCGACATCTTCATGTCGGTAGCTTTCTGCTACCAGGCCAATGTGTCGTGCCGACTCCTCGTGCAAGCTCGCTATTTCGACGGCAAGTTGACGGGCCGATGGTTACGGCGAATCGGGTGCATTCCGATCAGCAAAGACAACAAGGAAGAAGCTTTCGCCGAAGTTCGCGCCGCTCTTGAACGTCGAGAGCTCGTCGGCATCATGCCCGAGGGCCGTCTGACCAAGCCCGAAGAACGTGATCCACAGGTGGGCCCATTCCGCGCTGGCGTCGCAGAGCTCGCCCGCGAGACCGGCGCCGTCGTGTGTCCGATCACTTTCCATCGCACCGGCCTGGCCTGGCCTCGAGCCAAGTTGCCCAAGATCCGCTTCCGCCATCGGCCTATCGTCACGATGCGTCTCGGTGATCCCGTTGAACTCGACGGCGCCGACGATCACGCGAATGCGAAGTTGCTCGAGATCGCCATTAGCAAATCGCTCGATGATCTCGATATCGAAGTGGCGGCCATGGGACAACCACCGAAACGTCGCATCAACTAGCGGGGCCCTTCCATCACCACAAACGGTTAGCTAAAAAGCTTCGCACGGGTGCCTTGGATCAACGATTTCGCAGCGTAATCAAGTGAGAAGTGCAAGGGAATTGGCGGATGCCGCCGGCGACACGCCATCAGGAATTAGCATCTGGGCATCGTGGGGCCTACACAATCGACGCAATCGACACACGCTTCATCAACTTCGAACGAGCAGCGCTCCTATAGCCGTTTGTGGTGGACTCGCCGTCGGCTGATCTTCGTGGTGCTGCCCTTACTGCTTCTGGCTGCAACCTATGCGACAGCGACTATCGACATTCGTAATCATGACGGCCGAGTACTGCGCGGCGTGACGCTCGGCGGCGTCGACGTAGGTGGCATGACAGTCGACGAACTCAACGACGAGTTCGACATCATCAGCTCGTTCATGTCGACCGCACCGGTTTACATCGAGACACCTGATGCCGCCTACCAGATCGACGCGGAACGGCTGGGGCTGACACTCGACCGTCGGGCAACGCTGGCTACCCTGTTTGAACAAGGGCGTGGGGGTATCAGCGCTCTGCGGCCGTTCAGCTGGCTTAGCGCCTTGTTCGACAAGCGCGACGTCGACGCCGTAGTGCGCTTGGATTCGTCGGAAGCCGAGAACGGCTTATTAGCGGTCTCAAAGACCATCAGCGTGGAACCGGGTGACCCCACGCTCGTGCTCATTAATGGCAGGCTCGAACTGGAACCCGGTACCCCCGGAAACATCCTGGATGTAGAGCAACTAGTTCGAGACCTGAGTGCCGCTCTACCCAACGGACCTGGCCAAGAAATTTTCGTCGATGCGGTTACCACGACCGACTCGATGGTCGACGTCGAAATTCAGGCACTTGTTGATCTAATCAACGGCCAGACTCGCAGTGACATCGAGTTCATCGTCAACGGCTTGTCGATCCGGGCTCGGCCCGACGAATTCCGTAGTTGGGTTGAACTCGATCTGGATGGCAAGGATCCTCGGGCTCGGTTGAACACCGCTGTCATGTACCGCTGGATCAATGCAGCAGCCGGCATTGCGCAGGGCGACATTGATACTCGGGCACTCATTGTGAACGGCGATCAGATCCGGCTTCCCATTTCGAACGCAGTCATCTGCTGCCGGGCCGAAGTCGGCGACCAGGTGCTCGACGCGGTGCTGTCTGGCACGTCGTCTATCGGCTTGGACCTGATCGTCGATGATCTAGGTCCACTGGCTGATCTCGGTATTGCGGAGCTAATTGGTGAGTTCACAACCCAGCATCCACCGGACCAGGACCGAGTCATTAATATCCAGCGCATGGCGGACATCGTGCGCGGTGCTGTCATCGCTCCGGGCGGAACGTTCTCACTAAACGGCAATGTCGGTGAACGTACAACGGGCAGGGGTTTTGTTCCCGCCGGCGTGATCTATAACGGCGTGTTTGCTGAAGATGTCGGGGGCGGCGTCAGCCAGTTCGCCACCACCCTGTTCAACGCGGCCTTCTTCAGTGGGCTCGACTTCGTGCGGTACCAGTCGCACAGCATCTACATCGACCGTTACCCCTTTGGCCGAGAGGCCACAGTCAGCTGGCCAAGTGTTGACTTGAAGGTTCGTAATCCCACCGAATTCCCCGTGCTGATCTGGACCGAGTACACGCCCACATCAATTACCGTCAAGCTGTTCGGCACCGCCACCGGCAGCAGCGAACAAACCGGTCAAACCACCGAACCGCTCAACGAATGCACCAGGGTTCGCACCGAACGTACCCGAACCTATGACGATGGCCGGGTCGAAATTGACTCCGTTGGGGCTATCTATCAGCCGGAGGAGGGCCTGGATTGTGACGGTAATCCGACCGAACCCCCACCCGAATGTGAAGATGACGAGGGTCTGGTCGACAGCGATGACGATGGCTTCGGCGACTTGTGTGTCCCGATCGAAAGTATTTGCCCAAGCGATACGACCGCCATCGACGAAGACGACGATGATCTAATCGACTATTGCCGCACCAAAGAGTGCCCGACCGGGACCCAGGCAATCGATTCTGATGGCGACGGTACCTTCGATGAGTGTGTCACCAGCGACGCCGATC
The DNA here is from genome assembly GCA_905182135.1 of uncultured Acidimicrobiaceae bacterium. Lineage (GTDB taxonomy): Bacteria > Actinomycetota > Acidimicrobiia > Acidimicrobiales > UBA10347 > UBA10347. The sequence continues at coordinate 346,595 of CAJJAG010000004.1, forward strand.
CTGATGGAAACGCAGATGATCCAGCCACGGCCGCCAGCGACGACAGCTAGCGCACGCCTGGTAGTTTTGCTTCGTGCTGTGGATCTACGTCCTCTTGACGACCGTTGGTGTCGTAGCGATTGTGCCAACAGTTTTACGGGCCATTGATGGCAAGCCGGCTGACACTGTGACCGGAATCGTCGGCTTTGTTGGCCTAGTCAGCGGGCTCACAGGCTTGTTCTGTCGCCAAGTCGGCGTCGACAGCTTGGCCACCTTCGTGGCAGCTGCTGCGCTGGGTCTAGCAGCGGGCGCGCTCCACCCCGAACTGTTGTCGATGCTGAGGCGTGACCCAACGACCCCTGCGCCAGCAATGACAGCCAAGAAGAAGACCAAAGTCACGCACGCCGAGGACTAGTCGCCGTCTACCCTTCTTGGCATGCAGAATCTGATGCCTGAGCACGAGCGCCAGCCCCGAAATGTCAGCGACACCGTCGCTGCACTGGAAGCCAAACTCGACGGCTATATCGCCCCTCACGCCTATGCCCTAGGTGTCGCAACCGTGGGTCCCTCAGGCGGCGTACTCGATGTCTCCTTCCCTCATGTGAACTGTGACGAATCTTGGGGAACCGCTGTGGTCCTGGCTGACGCAACTGGTCACCGCCACGGCACCGCCAGTTACCACCTCGACCAGGAAGCCCTAAACGGCGCCATCGAAGATCTGGCCACTCTCGCAACCGGCGACGGGCCGCACCTCAACCTGGACGCCTGGAAGCTCAGCGGCAAGGTCGCCGCCCAACCTGCGCTCGGCGGGGAACGCGTCATTGTGGCGTGCTTAGTCGAAGATCTGTTCCAACCACCGGTCGACACCATCGACGCCTACCTGCGTCTGCACTTGTTATCGCATCGCAAGATGCTTCCCAACAGCATGAACCTAAACGGACTGTTTGGCCTTCTCAACACGGTGGTCTGGACCAACCTGGGCCCGTTCGAACCCGAGAACTTCGAGATGACGCGTATGGCACTTCGGGCCGACGGCCACAATGTCGAAGTCAAACTCGTCGACAAGTTCCCCCGCATGCTCGACTACGTCGTGCCATCCGGCGTTCGCATCGCCGACTCGAACCGAGTGCGCATGGGTGCCTACCTGTCCGAAGGCACCGTGGTAATGCACGAAGGCTTCTGCAACTTCAATGCCGGCACACTCGGGTCGGCCATGGTCGAAGGCCGCATTAGCCAAGGCGTCGTCGTGGGTGAACACTCCGATATCGGCGGCGGCGCATCAATAATGGGAACGCTCTCGGGCGGCGGCACCGACGTTGTATCTGTCGGCAAGAACAGCCTGATCGGCGCCAACGGTGGCATCGGCATCTCGATCGGCGACGACTGCATCGTCGAAGCCGGCTGCTACATCACTGCTGGCACGCTCGTCACCATGCCAGATGGCGAAACCGTCAAGGCCAAAAAACTATCCGGCGCCAATGGCCTACTTTTCCGCCGCAACTCCAAGACCGGTGTGATCGAGGCCATCCCTCGAGAAGGCGCTGGCTGGCAAGGCCTCAACGCCGACCTCCACGACAACTAGACCTCCACTGCGGACAATCGCAAACGAAGCTCGCATTGAACGGTCAGGCAAGCGGCCATTTGGACACCGGCCGTGACGGCCGCCATCGCTGACATCCAAACGACAACCAAACAGGTCAGTTGCTGACTTCGTGCCCAGATGCAGGCCGAGTGAGTAAATCCAGTACGCCATCGCAGAGTCCTTGCGACTGCGCGCCAGTCAAACCCAGTTCTGCGCCCACACGAGAGTCGACCGAGCGAATGATCACTCCACACTCGGCGCACACTTAGTTGAACGGGTCTCGCTTCAATACTTCGGTCTAGACCGTTCGCTAGCTATTAACAGACTCTCCGACGCGATTCAGCATGAGTCGCGCTGAGAGAAGGCCGATGATGGCGATAAAGCCGCACGTGGCCATGAATGGGATTGAGACAAAGCCCCACGTGTCGACCCAGACCGCTGAACAGGGTGCATCGACATCGCAACTGCCGCTGCCGTCTGGCCACCACCGCAACCGTGTGTGATAGACGCCGTATCCAAGCCCGCCAACGGCCAACGGCAGTGCGTACCAAGCACCCGTAACGTCTTTACGGAACGTGGCGATGCCTAGTACCGGCACCATCGGGTACATCATGATCCGCTGCCACCAGCACAGCCGACACGGGCGGAAGTTAGCGACGCCTGAGTAATACAGGCTTCCGAGCGTGCTCGTCAGCGCCACTACGAGTGCCAGTGGCAAAAGCACATCGGCGACTGGACGAAGTTTCTCAGCCTTACCGGCCGCAACGATGACAAGGGCCAGCACTCCTACCCCCAGCGCCATAAACGCCAGCAGTGCTAAGAAAACGGAAACCTGATCTGTGTCCATAACTAGCTGGTCGCCTGGCCAGCCGGCTCAGTTCCTTACGTTCCTGTTACGACTATTCGACTGGTGAAATGCGAACGGTTCGCATATCTTCCGTCAAAGTGACGAATCGCTGAAACGAGCAAGGTTCAACACCTAGGTAGTTCCTATTGGTCAGCAACGCGTCGACCCGCCCGACCCTGTCTGCTTGCAGGCTCGCGCACTCAACATTGTCATTACCGTCCCTTGTCCACGGCGAATGCATCTGGACTCAGGCCCGGACCCAGTCCTTGCGGCTGCATTAGTTCTGACGAATGCGATTCACGATTCGTGCATGCTCGGCTTACTGCGCATGATGGGGCGGCACATTCGTTTATCGAACACACGACTCGACCATGGACCACGACCTGTCACTTGACCGGTCTGTCCAGATAGTGGAAGGTTTCGAGGTTCCAAAAGGACTCTTTCCTTGAAAGGATCGAATTGTGCCGAGAGGCCATTCTCTCCTCTTGGACATCGTCCATCTAGCCCTAGCCTGGAGTCCATGTCCACCCAATACGACCTGGTTGTTATCGGTGGCGGAACGGCGGGCCTAGTAGCGGCCCACGGCGCTGCCGGCATGGGAGCGACGGTCGCCATGATCGAACCTAACCATCCCGGAGGTGACTGTCTCTGGTCTGGCTGTGTGCCTAGCAAACGCCTGTTGGCTGCTGGCCACGCTGCACACGTGATGCGCACGGCAGGCCGACACGGCATCACAGCCGTCGAGCCGAAGGTCGACTTCACAGCCGTCATGGCCCAGGTCAAAGTCACACAGGATCGCATCGCTCACCATGACTCCGTCGAGCGGCTTGAGAACGCTGGCGTCGACGTGATTCCGATGATGGGAAAATTCATCGGCGACGGTGAGATCGACACCGGCGGTCAGACGATCCGCTACCGCAAGGCAATGATCGCCACCGGCGCCACTCCTGTCGTGCCCGCTATTCCAGGTCTTCGCGAGAGTAACCCGCTCACCAGCGACACCGTATGGGGGCTCAAAGAACTTCCCAAACGACTCGTCGTCGTTGGTGGCGGCGCCATCGGCTGCGAACTAGGCCAGGCCTTCAGCCGACTCGGCAGCGAGGTCACGCTGGTCGAAGCGACACCACGTATTCTTGGCATGCTCGGAGAGAACGTCAGCGAACTCATCGCTACGCGGTTCCAGGACGAAGGAATCACCGTCCTGCAGGGCGCCAAAGTCACCAGCGTTGAGGGTTCGGCTTCTGCTGGAAATCTAGTAGTCATCGTCGACAACGAAACTCGAATCGAGGCCGACCATGTTCTTGTCGCTGTAGGACGCCGGCCAACTACCGCCAACCTGAATCTTGGCGCCGTCGGTGTAGCGGTGACCGACAGTGGTCATGTCGAAGTCGATGACAAGCTCAAGACAACTAACGATCACATCTACGCTGGAGGTGACGTTGTCGGCAAGATGCCGTTTACCCACACCGCTGGCATGCACGGCAGTCTGGTCGTATCGAATGCTCTGTTTGGGCTGCGGCGAAAGGCTGACCATCTACGTATCCCTTACGCTATTTTCTGTGACCCAGAGGTCGCAAGTGTTGGACGGATCACGCCGAAAGGCAACGAAAATTTGACTATCTCGCATTTCGACTACCAGCAACTCGACCGCCAAGTCACCACGGGCGAACCCGTCGGTTTTGTTGATTTGTTCACTGATGACAAGGGTCGACTCGTCGGAGCCACCGTGGTCGGCGAGACAGCTGGCGAAACGATCAACGAGATGACCGCCCGCATCTTGGCCGGCGACAAGCTACGAGCAATTGCCCAGATGGTGCGCCCATACCCGACCTTCGCCGAAGGCCCCGCCAAGGCCGCCATGGAAGTACTCCGTGACCAGTTCTTTACCGAACGCACCCGCAAGTTCACTCGCCCTGTCCTGCACCTTCTCCGCAAGATCGACAAGCCCTAACCCTTTGTGTCAGACACAGGTGATGTAACCCTTTGTGTCTGACCCCAAGGGTCGCCTGACCCCAAGGGTCGCCAAGGGTCGCAAGGGTTGGGCACGGGGTTAGCGCAAGAGGCGACTGATGATGACTAGACGTTGGAGCACCGTGATCGCCACAAGTACCGCCCAGATCCAGAGCAAGACCTCGGCTGCTGCTGGGAACACAAGAATGGCGACGTAGGACGCGATGGTCTCTGTTCCCTCGGCGATGCCAGTTGGGAACTGCAGGCTTCGACCATCTCCTTCGAGTTGCCGTTTGGTGGCCAGGCTTGAGAACACCAGGAACAATGAACCCGACAGGTAGTACGTCAGCAAGACCACCAGACATGCCACTCGTGTCTCTGGTAGAGCAATGCCGATGGCGACCAACACCCCGCCGTAGATCGCGAAGTCAGCGAGGATGTCAAGTAAGCCACCCAGGTCCGTGGCACCCTGGCGGCGAGCAAGCGGCCCGTCTATGCCGTCGGCCAGTCGGTTCGTGAGCCACAGCGCCAGGCCGAGCCACCATTGCCCATTCGCAATCGCAACACACGCTGTCACCCCAATCGTGAAACCAACAGCGGTGACTGTATTTGGAGCTATACCGAGCCGCTCAAGTGGGACCACTGCTCTGTCGAGTGGCCCATCGAGACGGGCCCGAAATGCCGCATCAAGCATCAGGCAGCAGTCAGCGGTTTTAGCCTGCGAGCCCGCAGTCGTTTTGCGTACCATGCGCTGCCAACAAGCAGCGAAATGAATACACCAAGCAGCGCTATGAATACTCTCCCATTTGGATTGTCGGCCTGGTCGCCGAGCCCCGTTGCAAGCAGTGTTGCCGGCGCCATACCAATAAATGAAGCCAGCACATAACGAGACAGCCGCGCCGAGGTGAGCCCTGATCCATAATTCAGCAAATTGAACGGCACGACCGGTATAAGGCGCAGTATTAAAATCGAGCTGAAGTCGTTACAGCCGATGAAATCGTTGATCGCAGATAAGCGGCCACCGAAGAGGGATTGGGCTCCTTGCCGACCCATCACTCGCGAAATAATAAACGCGAGCGTTGCCCCGATCGTGGCTCCAACCAACGCAGCTGCGGCACCCACGGGGAACCCAAACACCGCACCAGCCGTAAGCGTCCCAAGAGTTCCCGGAAGCAACAGAACAACGGCCAGTGCGTAGACCGAAACAAAGGCTGCGAAGCCCCACTTGCTTTCGCCAACGTCGGTTAGCAAGTCAAGCGTTCCGGAGGTTCCAATAATGGCAAGTGTGATACCGATACTGAACAGAATGAGCACAAGCGCAACCAGTCGCGGAATTGCCAGCGCTGAGCGAGAGGAAGCTGGTGCTGACGTCGACACCATCTCAGCATGCCCCGGAATCGGAGTATCGAGGTTCTTCTGATGGGCCCTGTTCTAGAAACGTTCCTGACTAAACGTCAATTCCGAACGGCGCTTGTTCCTAGACGCAGTCGGGGGCCATGCCTGACGACAGAGCGATAGCCGACGGGACCCATTGACTGCCGGCCGGGCTCTGCCAGCGCAGGTCGGTCCGCCGCCTTGAACGACGTGGTGTTCCTTTTTTGAATTGAGATGATCGCCGACAGTGGTGAACGTCCACATGTCTCTTGTAGCCCCATAACCACGCTCGATGCCAAAGGAGAACCCTTAATCCCCAGCATGACTTTTGGAGCCGTGACGTTGCTTCCCCTACATCCAAGACAACGCCCCATACATCCAATACAGCGCAAGGACCCAGCCATGGCACTCAAACGCTTTAACCCTCGTTATTGCTTGGCGCCAAAAGGCGATCCGCACATGTGGGGGTGGTCAGCAACAGCGGCCTTGTTCAATAACGATCGACGACGATGACTGCATGGGCAGTCCGTTTGACCGCTCGCCAGTCGAACGAGCACTCCATCACAAAGCCTGAGATCTCGACCATGAACTCACACCTTTATTAGGGGCGGTTGGGTCGACCTCAAACCTACGACCCCTTCATTTACAAAGGGCAGCAACAACGCGAACGCTCCAACCTCGGACTGAGTGAAGTCAAGAATCCTCGGCTCTTCGGCAGGCCAATTCGGATCCCTGCGAGCAAACATCATGGCTCCGTGACGGACGAAACCACAATCGTTTACTCCAACGCAGCACCTGCAACGCGTTCTCGTTCAGATAGAGCGGCCGGCATCGGCCCAGTACTCGTCCTTGAGTAGGCGCTTGTACAACTTGCCAGTCGGATGACGGGGCAATTCTTCTCGAAAGTCAACCGAGCGGGGACACTTGACATCAGCCAACTGTTCTCGACAGTAGGCAATCAAGCTGCGTTCGAGTGTTGCCTTGCCGTCCTCGGTGGTTGGCATTTTCACCGGCTGGACAATGGCCTTGACCTCTTCGCCGAAGTCATCGTTTGGTACCCCGATCACCGCTACGTCGAACACATCAGGGTGCATGGTTAGCGCGTTCTCGGCCTCTTGTGGGTAGACGTTCACCCCACCAGTGATGATCATGTACGCCTTGCGGTCGGTCAAATAAAGGAAACCGTCTTCGTCGACCTTGCCGACATCGCCCAGTGTGGACCAACCCTTGTCGTTGCGTGACGAGGCGGTCTTCTCTTCGTCGTTATGGTACTCAAACTCGCCACCGTCGCTGAAGAAGATCGTGCCAACTTCGCCAGCCGACAGCTCGTTGCCTTCATCGTCCATGATGTGCAACACACCCGTGAGTGGCTGCCCAACAGTGCCAGGGTGTGTGAGCCAATTCTCACTGCTGACGTAGCAGAAGCCGTTGCCTTCAGTACCGGCGTAGTACTCATGAAGCACCGGACCCCACCACTCGATCATCTTGTGCTTAACCTCGACCGGGCACGGGGCAGCGGCATGTACCGCAACGCCCAGCGACGACACGTCGTACTTTGCGCGTACCTGCTCATCGAGCTTGAGCATGCGCACGAACATGGTAGGCACCCACTGGCTGGTAGTGACCTGATGCTGCTCGATCATCTGCAGCGCTTGCTCGGCATCGAAACGTTCCATGACGATGACCGTGCCGCCTACGCGCTGCACACTCATGCAGAACCGCAACGGAGCAGCGTGATAAAGCGGCGCTGGCGACAAGTACTTGCAGCCATCGACGACCCCAAATAACGTCGTGAGAAGCATGAGTAACGCTGGCGAGGTGCCCAGCGGCACGTCGGGCGCGGTGACTTTGACTCCCTTGGGTTTGCCCGTTGTTCCCGATGAATACAGCATGTCGACTGTTTCCATCCGGTTCGACAGCGGCTGAGATGGTTGGGCCGCAATGGCATCTTCGAATGACTCGTGACCTTCAACATGTCCGCCGACACTCAGCCGCACCCGAACATTTGGGGTCGTTTGCAGGATCGCCCCGGCAGCCTCGGCCTTGTAGGGCGTTGTTATGAACGCCTGAGCCCCGCAATCGTTAACGATGTAATCGACCTCGTCGGTTGTCAGGCGTGAACTGATCGCGGTATAGCACAGCCCCGCATAGTGACAACCCCAGGCAATCGGCAGGAACTCGGCCCGGTTCTCCATACAGAATGCAACGTGGTCGCCTCGTTCAAGACCCGCAGCTCGGAACAGCTGCGACAACCGGTTCGCCATGTCGTCGAGTTCGCCATAGGTGATGACCTGACCTGATGTTGCCATGACGACCGCAGCGCGATCTGGCTCTCGCTTGGCAACCCCTCCCGGATAGTGGACTGGTTCGGGTGCCTGAGCATCTTCTGCGGTATTCGACATGTCGAAAAGATAGTCGGCCGGCAGGGCGCGACCTCTGTCGGAAACTCCTTCTCACAAATAGCCCGTCCCGCTCCATCGACGTTGTTGCCTTTTTCGTCGCGATTTTGGCCCCTCAACACCGACGGCCTTGGTAAGCGGTCAAGGCACGCTACCTCGGTTAGCCACATGACAAGATCGCCATTTCGGGCACTGAAGAAGTCCAGCGAGGCTCCATTGACGACATCACCACCCTTCGTCACTGCGTTGGGCAACTCCGCATCCACCTCGGGGGCAGCACTTGTTGCCGCTGGAGTGCACGTCACCGGCGCGGTTCACCGGCGCCGAGCACGTCGTTCCCTGCATCGTGGCCACTGCAGACGTGCCCCCGGGTCACCCTTCAACTCGTTGCAGGAGGAGCCCATGTCATGCTCGCACCAGGACCACATCGAAGCGGACCTGAAGGTTGACCTCGACATCACAGCTGAACGCTCTGCAGCCAGCCAATTCATCGAGCTCGCTGGGATCAACAACGCGTAACCCACTCGACCATCCAGCCTCATGGCTTATCTCGTACCAACGGTGCAGCCGTGAGTGTTCCGATGAGTCTGCGCCCTCTTAGATGAAGTCAAGAACCGTGGCCCAACCACCGTTCTCGGGCCGTTCGATGATGTGATCGGCCAGGTCGATGGCCCGCTGGTCACCGCCTTTGACAGCGAACGACACGTCGGCCATCGCCAACATCTCTAGGTCGTTGCCACCATCACCTAGTGCAATGATGCGATCTGGCACGATCCCAGCATGTTCGCAGTACGCACGGATACCGAGCTCTTTAGTCACGTTCGCCGGCGCGAGCATCAGGCTGTACGGCGGATACAGATGGTCGGCATAGGCAGCAACTTCGACACCCGCAAGTGCGCTGAGATCAGCGAGCGCCGGTTCGATAAGCGAAAACTCGATGCCCAGCATGCTCATGCCTAGAACGTCGTTACGGGGCGCGATGTCCGGTGCCGACGACCACTCCAGGTCCTCACCGAGGCCATCCAGGTGCTTCACGCTCGTCGTCACACCATGCACCGCAAGCGCTCGAGTATCAGTGAGATACGCGACCGGCCCCAGCTCAAAGCTGGCGAGTACGTCGAAGACCTGCCGTAAATCGTCGGTGTCAAAGGTGACCTGATGAAAGATCGATTCGACCTCAAAGTCATAACCGATCGCACCGTTCAGTAGTACCGATGGCAGCATGAAGCCATTCGCAGTAAACGCGCTGCGGGCGCTGTTACGTCGACGCCCAGTAGCAGCCATGAGTTCAACATCGTCACTTGCACTCAACGCTTTAATGGCCGCCAAGGTTGACGGATGGCAGGACAAGGTAGTGTCCCAGACGGTGCCGTCTAGATCTGTTGCAACGAGCGTTGTCATAGGGTTCCAGTCGAGTCGATTGTGATGTTCAGGTTGATCACTGAGTCAACGAACGTCGAAGGTCCCACAACTTGACAGCGGTTCGGCCAAAGCGCATCTCAACAGCGTCGAGTTCACCAACGCTGCCTGCCGTCGCCAGCATGGTCGAGATCGAATGTACAAATTGTTGCGTCTCATACCATGCCATTTGTGCAGCATTATTATAAGCCGAGGCAACGAGTGGACGTGACGATCGGTCCTCAGGGTTGAGTTGTGATGCCCAATTGGGCAGCATCAGCTTTCGTTCGACAAAGTCGGTGCGGCGCTTCGGAGCTTGCATAGAGGGCCATGGACCCAACAGCGTGAACAACGCAGTCGCGATTAGCAACGGCAAAAATGCCGTTTGGGTAAAGGCCCGACCCGGGGTTTGGACGCCACCCGATTCGATGACGTCCACGAAGACCACTGCCGAGTCAGCGGTGTCGAACACGCCTTTCGCCGCGTTGCTAGCCCGATCGAGTTGTTCGACGGTCATGCTGCTGCTCGACGCTTCGGCTCGCGTTGTCGGCTGACGAAGCTCCTCCGCCCGCACTGCATCATCTCCCCATCCGGCGAGATCAGAAATGGTGTTGTTAGCGACATCGAATTGGGCTGCCGCTTACTCATCAAGCGGCACAGCTGAATCGGTGCAACTTGCAAGAAATAGCACCAGGCCGAAGAGGGACAAGCCCAACCGTGCGGCGGTGCGAGGCTGCGGCACGCGAGCGGTGCCTCGTCCGTTCACGAGCCCCGGCCGTAGTCGTCTTCAAGGCGCTCAATGTCGTCTTCGCCGAAGTAGTCGCCGACCTGAATCTCGATGAGCACCAGCAGCTCATCAGTCTTATTCGCGACCCTGTGAGCGGAACCACGTGGAATGTCAATCGCGTGCCCTTGGCCGATGATGTGTTCAACATCTTCGAGCGTGACGCAGGCCTGGCCGGACACGATGTACCAGTGCTCGGCGCGTTGCTGATGCCGCTGATAGCTCAAACGCTGACCCGGCGAGACCGTCATCCGCTTTATCTTGTGCGACGCCGCTTCTTCTAGCACCTGATAACTACCCCATGGGCGCTCGTCATATTCACGATCAGACATGTAAACAGACTTTCACTAAACAGGCATGGTACGGCGCTTAAGTAGCTGTGCTGGGAGCCTTTATGCCCAATCAGCGAATTAACAGCGGCCGACGATCTTGTTTACCGCCATCTCGATCGTGCGGCGATCCACTCCTCTATTGCTTGGCGGGCGATAACGCGCGGCGTATCGTCGCTCAGCGTCGGCATTCACGACAGCATCGGCCGTAACAGTAGCGGTGCCGTACAAGGTGAACCACCTTCCTCCATCAACCTGACTCAATGCGGCGATGAGCGGCCCTCCGGCGTCAATCAGGCGCACCTTTTTCGCCTGAGCGAAGCTGATGACGCGGGCGACTTGGGCTTCGTTGTCCCATGTGAACCCAACCGGCGTGACGTGCACGGAACCGTCGGCGCTGACTAGCGAGAGTGTTGCCAGATGGCGCTCTGAGAGAAATAGCAACGCGTCGTCGGATAAGTCGTCAGGTGTATGAGCCACATGCCAACACTACTGGGCCAACGCTCATGCCTCTGGCCAGGTGGGCCGATCGGCACCCCGACATTCGACATCATCGAGCCGCGTTTGCACCACCGCCATGCTGCGCTGCCCTGCTAGGTTTACGAGGTCCTGTCTTCGACGACTCCGGTCTTTTGCACGTTATGCCTTTGTTTACAAAAACTGTTGAACCCGACACCCCGTTCAAAAAGAACGATGTCGTCAAGGCAACGATGGACCTCCCTGGCGTCCCGCAGGGCACGGTCGGCAAGATCAAGGTCATCAACGGGTTTGCCTGGACTCGTTACTGGGTGTTCTTCGAGAATGGCATCGACCTCGGCCAGCTCGACACCAACGAGCTCGTTCGCCCTGAACACTGGGAGCACTTTTTCGAGCAGAAGGAACTGGCCGAAGAACGAGCCCGTCTGGCCGCCGAAGCTGTGGCCAACGGGGCCGAGGTTCCTGTCGACGGCGGCGGTGAGGCTGCTGCTGCAACCGACCCAAACGATCCCCTGGCTCGGATCCGCTCGCTTGTACCAGCGCATCTTCTCGAACGCAGTGCTGCCGCTCGCGCCCGCTTGGGCGGCTAGCTCTTCCAGCCCGGCAGTGTCAGCCTGGCGAAGTTGCTCAGCAAAATAACCTGCCCCATAGCGCTAGTAATGGAGCAACCTTCGAGCCCACGAACCCCACCTGCATACGGGCTTCTGTCGTGGTGCACAAGGCCCACCAACCCTCGTGCCCGTTCGCTAGCGAGGGTTCTTCCAACGAGTCGGCCGCTGCCATAAGACGACCAAATCCAGAAATCGATGTGACCTCGATGATCTGATCTAGAAGCTCTCGCTGGCCAAGGTGCACGTCAGTACACGGACCGGTCTTGCGGTTACAGGTACGCAGCACGGGTTGACCCTCGATCGGCACGGTTGCATCGGGCCTGCGGCGCTACAACAACTGACCCACAATGACCTTTCGATGCCAACGCCGACCTTGCGATGCCAACGCCGATGCGTCACAGAGCGCGACCAGTCCGGATTGATAGCCGATGTGCATGCCTATGCAAAAGGGTATTTTCAACAATACGCCCGAGCCATCATCGACCTAGCCACAACGGCAACCGCACCAGGTATGGCCACCCAGGGATTACCGACATACGTCTCGCTCTCTTAGGTACACAGCCTTGGGTAGTCTCATAGGGTGTACATCTCGGGCCCACAGCGCCAGCAACTGCCGAAATTATGGCGACTTCTGATCGTCGTTGTGTTGCTAACGCTGATCAGCGGATTCCTGTTCCCTGCCACCGCGTCTGCACATGTCGAACTCCGGCAAGCCTCGCCTGATCGTGGGGAAACAGTTGGCGGAGCGATCCACTCGATCACGCTGCAGTTCTTCGATCTCGATCTAACCAAGCCCCTGACAGCAGCCGCCTTCGATCCATCCGGCAACGAGTTGGTGTCCCAACTCAATAGCGAAGACCAACGTTTGGTTATCGCACTCGTCGCCCCCATCACCAAGCCCGGCGAGTATCTCGTGACCTTTGCGGCCAGCGGCCTTGACGGCGATTTCACCGAAGAGTCCTTTTCATTCCGATGGGAAGAAGGCGCCCCTGAACCCAAGGGCATCGACATAACCGAACCTGTCGGGCTCGACACCTTCAACTATGTGCTGCTACTCATCGGCGCAGTGTTGGCAGCTTTCATCGTGCACCGGGTCATAACCGCCCGGCGAGAGATGCAAGACGCACGCATCACCGATGGGGGCGCGTCATGGTCGTGATCGCAACCAGCGTCTGGGCGAACGGCGAGAGCCAGTCACCTGGGCTCCAGCGCCACCTTCACCGACTCGCACAGGCCAGTCCCATGCTGGCCGATCTTTCACAAGCCGACGTAATGATCATGAGAATCGAAGGCCATGGCTTTCGGATCGTCTCACATGTGCGCCCGATGAACGCCCGCACTATCTATCCCGTCGACCAAGTCGACCAAGTGCTCCCAATGCGCACCCGGCCGCTGATGGCCAGAGCGCTCGAGTCCGGCAAGGTCATGGACGGTGGCGTCTTCCTGCCACGTCAAGGTCGGTGGATCCGAACGTTGGCGGTACCCATTCGGTTCGAGGGCGAAATCGTGGCGGTTCTCGCGCGTGAATTCGCGCCACATATAGAGATCATGCCGGGCGACCTCGAGATCCATTCGTTCGCCGCCTTTCGCCGCTTCGCAGCCATGATCGCCGCCGGCAGCTTTCCCTTCGGTGTCGAGACCCGGCGCCATGACCACCCGCCTCGAGTTGGTGACGGCATCATGCTGTTCGACAAGGCAGGCAAGCTCGAATACGCCTCACCTAACGCGCTAACGGTGCTTCGACAAGTTGGTGCCAACCTGGTCAACCTGGGCGACCGACTGGGCGACATGGGAATCGACGCTCCCGGGGTTCGACAAGCATACTCGAACCGCCTGGACTACACCGATGAGATCGAAGTCGGTCAGCGAGTTCTCAGCACTTATTGTGTGCCGCTGATGACGAAAACAGCGGTTACAGGCGCCCTGGTGCTGCTACGCAACATTACAGAGCTACGGCAGCGAGACCGCCTACTAATGACCAAGGATGCGACGATCGCCGAGATCCATCACCGGGTAAAGAACAGCCTGCAGACCGCATCATCGTTGCTGCAATTGCAGAGCCGTCGGGTTGCTTCCACCGACGCCAAAGCGGCCCTAGCCGAATCTGCCAGGCGCATCCGCACGATTGGTGTGGTGCACGAGCTGCTCTCACATCGCACCGATGATGAAGTTCAGTTCGGGCAAATACTGCACATGTTGACCACCATGATCCGTGATTCGTTGGTCGACCCGACCCACCCTGTGCAGTTCGAAATCGATTGCGACCCGGCGATTCTGCCGAACAACCTAACCACCCCACTTTCGCTCATCGCAAGTGAACTCATCCAGAACGCGATCGATCATGCCGCCTGCAAGACGGTCACGATAATGCTGCGCACCCAGCCGGACGCCGTGGTGTTGACGATTACCGACGATGGAATCGGATTCCCGAATCCACAAGAACCAGTGACTGCTGCTGGCTCCAGCGGTCTCGGCATGACGATCGTGAGCACCATCGCAGAAAGCGAATTGGGTGGGTCCCTAACCGTCGGCGACAACGACCCAGGGGCACGCATCGAGGTGAGAGTCCCGCTGTTCGACGAACGCTAGGCGGCCCGGTACTTGGCCCCAGGTAGCCGCTTCGGCCAGGTGGACCCGGCAGAAGCGACCATTTTCGCTGACTGGCGAGCGGTCGACGGTGATGTCGACCTCCGGGTTCTCCACAAGGATGCACTGCGCCGATCACCCCCGACGTGGGCTGCGTGGACATTGCGGCGCTGGTTCGGCACAATGGCTGCTGTGGCCGACAAACCGAACCTGCATCTCGCACCTAGGGCCGCCGCTGGTGCCTTTGTGCCGACGGCCGCCGAATACGTACCGCCTCGATGTGGCGCGCACGGTGGGCCCCCTGCTGATTGCTCGAGGTACGACATCAGAAACGTGATGTTGCACCACCGCCCCGCCCGCACCCACTGCGGCGAACAACCCCTAACACGCCACTATTTCGACACGTCATGGTCGAACCTCGGCGTGACGAGCAACTTCCAGGATCGAGTCTTCGATACCGAAGCACCCAACGAGGAAACCGCCATGATCTCCGCCAAGTTGTCCTCCGGAGCGATGCCCAGAGTTGCCGTATGAGTGAATTTCCGCTGCTCAGCCGCCTCCCCGACAACGACGACCCTGACAAGATTCTCGAAGGCTTCTTTGACTACCTAGAGTCGACAGGCATCGATCCCTATCCGGCACAGGAAGAAGCCATCCTCGAGCTGCTGTCGGGAAACAATGTGATACTGGCCACCCCGACAGGGTCGGGCAAATCGCTGGTCGCGACGGCGGCTCACTTCGCTGGACTGGCAGGTGGGCGCCGTAGCTTCTACACCGCACCCATCAAGGCGTTGGTCAGCGAGAAGTTCTTCGCGCTGTGCCGAGATTTCGGGACCGATGCGGTCGGCATGATCACCGGTGACGGTTCAGTAAATTCCAATGCTCCAATTATCTGTTGCACCGCCGAAATTCTGGCCAATATGGCCCTGCGCCAAGGTGCGAACGCGGACGTTGACATCGTAATCGTTGACGAGTTCCACTTCTACAGCGAGGCCCAACGTGGCTGGGCGTGGCAAATTCCGCTGCTCGAACTCCCCAATTGTCAGTTCCTACTCATGTCGGCAACTCTTGGCGAGACAGACCGATTCGAGAGCGGACTCGAGGAACTCACCGGTCGGCCAACCACGCTGGTCAAGACCTCCGAACGCCCGGTTCCGTTACGTTTCGCCTATCGAGAAACCAGCTTGCTCGAATCGGTCGAAGACCTCGTCGACGCCGACCGTGCACCGATTTACATCGTGTACTTCACCCAGCGCGACGCCACCGAAGCCGCACAAAACTTCATGAGCATCAATGTGCTCACTAAGGAAGAGAAGGCCGCCGTCAAAGCCGAGATCGGCGGCTTCCGTTTCGACAGCCCGATCGGTAAAGACCTGCACCGGTTCGTCAATCATGGCGTTGGTGTGCACCATGCAGGTCTGCTTCCCAAGTACCGGCTTCTCGTGGAACGGCTTGCCCAAAAAGGTCTGCTGAAGCTCATCTGCGGAACTGACACCCTCGGCGTTGGCGTGAACGTCCCGATCCGCTCGGTGCTGCTGTCACAGTTGTGCAAGTACGACGGCTTACGTACCCGCACGCTCAAAGTTCGGGAGTTCCAGCAAATCGCTGGCCGCGCAGGGCGTAAGGGTTTCGACGACGTCGGCGATGTGTGGGCGCAGGCACCAGCACACGTGGTCGAGAACATCAAGGCCGAGAAAAAGGCCGCCAACGACCCAAAGAAAAAGAAGAAGCTGGTCAAGAAGAAGCCGCCCGAACGCGGGTACACCCATTGGGGCGAAGACACCTTCACCAAACTCATTAACGGTGACCCTGAGTCGTTGGATTCCAGCTTTGAGGTGAGCCACCACATGCTCATGAACGTGCTCGATCGCCCTGGCGACGGGTGCGCCGCTATGAAGCAGATCCTGCTAACCAATCATGAGCCTCGAAAGCGCCAGCGCGCTCATATCCGACGAGCAATCGGCATCTACCGTTCGCTCCTCGACGCCGAAGTCGTCGAGCAACTCTCTGAACCCGATGACATGGGGCGCACCGTTCGAGTCACCATTGATCTACAAGACGACTTCGCTCTGACACAACCACTATCGCTCTTCGCTGTCGAAGCGATCGACGCTCTCGAATTCGAAGCGCCTGACTACGAACTCAACGTGTTGAGCGTGGTCGAATCCGTGATTGAGTCACCGGGTGTGATCATGGCAGCGCAGCTGAACCAACTTCGCGGCGAACTCGTCACAGAACTCAAGTCGGCGGGTGTCGAATACGACGACCGGATGGAGAAACTCGACGCGCTCGAAGCACCCAAGCCACTCGCTGACTTCTTGTATCCAGCGTTCGACATCTTCCGCCAACATCACCCCTGGGTAGGCCACGATAATGTGCGGCCAAAGTCCATCGCCCGAGAGCTGTGGGAACGGGCGATGACTTTCAGCGAATATGTACAGCACTACGGACTCAAAAGGTCCGAGGGCGTCCTGCTTCGATACCTAGGCGATGCGTATAAGGGCCTGGTACAGAACGTTCCTGAAGGTGCCAAGACCGACGAGTTGTACGACCTGACTGACTGGTTGGGCGAGGTCGTGCGTCAGGTTGACTCCAGCTTGCTCGACGAATGGGAACGTCTGACCAACCCAACCGATGACCCCGAGGCTCCAGTCATCCCCGAGCGCCGCGACGTCACCCAGACACATGCGTTCCGCACCATGGTGCGCAACGAAGCCTTCCGCTGGGTGCAGTTATTGGCCCGGCGCAGGACCTCTACTCTCGCCGAGATAAGTAGCTTGTCCAGCGACGAGATTGCCGACCAATGGGCCGGCTATTTCGACGAACACGAAGACGTGATTAGTGGCCCTGAGGCACGGGGGCCCCAGCACTTCGTCTACGACGCCGAAACCGGTGAGGTCACCCAGACGATCGTTGACCCTAACGAGTGGCTCGAGTGGAAGGCCACTGGCAAGGTCGATTTCGATGCATCTCGGTCGCAAGGTAATGCCGTCATCGAGTTCACCGGCGTCGCCCCACTCCGTCGAGACTGACGATCTGTGCACCTGCAGTTCGCTACCTACTCCGTCAGGTGTACCGAAACCGCAGGAGCCCGATCAACGTGATGGTTTCTGCTGCGGGCGATGTCATGTAGATTCACCTTTGTGAACGTTCTTGTGACCTATAGCAGCCGATCGGGCAATACCGAACGGGCGGCCGAGTACATCGGCGGAGAGTTCGCTTCCCGGGGCCACGACGTTGTTGTGCGGCCATGGGACGGCCTGGACTTCGCAGAGGTGTCGGCTGCCGACCTGGTTTGTGTTGGCACCTGGGTACATGGATTGTTCGTCGTCGGCCAACACGCCGCCGACACCGATCGCCTGGCCAAGATGCCCATGCTCTGGGACAAGCCAGTCGCCGCATTCATGACCTATGCACTCAACGCTGGTCGCGCCATCGATGACATGGCCAACTTTCTCGAAGATCAGATGGGCGCCCACGTGATCGCCGGCCAGTCCATGCGATCCAGCGAGACAGCCAAGCTCGCACCCGGCTTTGTCGACGACGTCCTCGAGCGCATCAAGGTCAAGGCCTAGTCAGCCCCATGGTCATCGCAATAGCGTGACACCTTGACGAGAGACATCACCTTTGTTGGTCCAGCAGTTGGTGCCTAGTTTTGTCACGCACCACCGCACCTAGCGAACTAGAGCAGCGTCTCATCGGCCACAGTCGCTACGCCCTAGGGTCACGACACCGTGCAGCGCGTACGTTCAACGGTGTCATGTTGTCCGTCGAGTCGACATCGCAGGGCGGCCTATCTACGGCGGACTACCGATGATCTCCCTCGCCCGCTGACCACTATCGCCGCATCCCCCCCCGTGGCGGTAAATCAACAACAGCCGACCCTACGCACACTCGCGCCAACAGGGGAAACCGTCGTCGGCCCGTGCCAGTTCGGGTGCAGCAACATCATCAGAGGGTTCATGGCTCGACGGGCCAGCAGCGTTCGCTAACCAACAGTTGAGTCCACCATTTGATGGCTACCTCACGCTGGGCGCAGACCTGCGAGACGGTCGACGGCTTCGTCGAGCATGGCGTCTTTTTTGCAGAAGGCGAAGCGGACCAGGTGCTTGCCTTCCTGCTTATTGGTGTAAAACACTTGACTTGGGATGGCAACCACGCCAACCAAATCGGGTAGGGCCAGGCAGAACTCGCGTCCATCGTCATAGCCCAGTGGTCGAATATCGATGGTCGTGAAGTACGTCCCGCGTGGCGAGTACACCTGAAATCCTGCGGCCACAAGGCCAGCATTCAACCGGTCCCGCTTACCTTGCAAAGTCGCAGCGAAGTCCGTGAAGTAGCCGTCGCCGAGACGAAGCCCGACAGCGATCGCTGGTTGAAACGGTGCTGCGTTTACGAACGTAAGGAATTGTTTCACCGAACGGATCGCATCGATCAGAGCGGGGCGAGCACACGCCCAGCCCACTTTCCAGCCAGTGAACGAGAATGTCTTGCCACCAGAGCTGATAGTGATCGTGCGGTCGGCCATGCCAGGAAGTGTTGCGATGGGGATGTGGGCCGCACCGTCGAAGGTCAGATGTTCGTACACCTCGTCGGAGATTACGAGTAAGTCATGATTGAGCGCTAGCTCGGCGATCTGCATCAGCTCAGTACGACTGAAGACTTTGCCAGTCGGGTTGTGTGGCGTGTTCAGCAGCAAAACCTTGGTTTTGGGTGTGATCGCCGCTCGTAACTCGTCGATATCGAACTGGAAGCCGACTTGACCTTCTTCTGGTGGCCGCAGGGTCACGACACGCCGGGTGCCCCCCGTCAGCGCCACTCCAGCCGCATAGCTGTCGTAGTACGGCTCAAACATGACAACTTCATCACCTGGCCGCACAAAGGCCAACAACGAGGCGGTGAGCGCCTCGGTTGCGCCTGCGGTGACGAGTACCTCGGTGGCCGGGTCGAAATGGAGATCCCAAAAACGTTCCTGGTGCTCAGCAACCGCCTGCCGAAGATCGAACTCACCCGGTAGCGGTGGATACTGATTGACTCCTCCAGCCAGCGCCGCGGCAGCTGCGTCGAGCACCTCTTTGGGGCCGTCGGTGTCAGGAAACCCCTGGCCCAAATTCAGCGCGTTCGTGCGAACGGCAAGTGCTGACATCTCGGCGAATATCGTCTCGCCGAATTCGGCGAGACCTGGGTGGCCCAATGCCTGATCACTCATGCCGAGGCCTGCTTCTCGTACGCCTGATCCATCAGGTCCTGCAGTACCGAACCCAGTTCGTCGCTAAAGCGAGATCGATCACCAACCGTGACTCGCTTGCCGCTAGCGGTCGGTGGCTGCATGATCTCGCCAACCTGCAACACGACCTTGACTCGCCTTGGGAACTTGGTTCCCTTGCCCATCGCCTCGCCGGTTCCAGCGATGCCAACCGGTACAACCTGCGCACCTGTCTTGGCTGCCAGGTAGGCGACACCGTGGTAGATCTCGCCAATCTGGCGACCTTCCTGACGAGTGCCTTCAGGGAAGACAAACATGGCTTCTCCGCTGTCCAGAAGCATGCGGGCAGCTCGAAGCGCTTCGCGATCTGCCGTGCCCCGTTCGACCGGAAAGGCTCCGAGAGAAGCGATCAACCAAGCAAAAGGTTGACTCTTGAACATGGTGTGTTTGGCCAATGCCCGACAACGCCGAGTCGATGCGCCAGCAACCAGCATCGAGTCCAAATTCGAGCGATGAACCGGCGCCACGATCAAGGGACCATCGACTTTTAGATTGTCGACGAGACCATGCACCTCAACCTTGAAGTACGGGTTCATAATCTTGCGGATGAAGGTCACAACGACCTTGTACACCCGCATCGCTGACGGCCTAGCGCCGACGTCTAGTGCATATTGCTGCGGATCTTCGATTGCGGCCACATCATGAAGGTAACCGGCAGCCGCTCGACCCGCATACACACCGACGAGCGCCGGTACTGTAAACATCATGAAACGTCGCTCGACGCTTGCGCTGTGTTGTGTTGTTGTGCTGGTGATGATGTCAAGTTGCTCACGCGAAGACAACTCAATCCCGCCCGTACAGCAAGAAGATCGAATCGTGCAAACAGCGTCGCTTAGCGACGATGGCACGACGCTCGTGGTCACGTGGGATCCCGTAGAGTGTGAGACCTTCCAGAACGTGGACCTTGAACTCGACGAAGGGTTCGCCAATCTACGCATTCGTGTATTGGTCGACGTCGAGAACTGTCCACCCGGCGGATTCAAGCAAAGCACGGTCGACCTGGGCGAGCCGCTCGGCGACCGCAAGGTTTGGGATCGCGCATTCGGCGACACCGTCGCGCTAACCCCGTAGTCGCACACATTAAACGTGTACTAGAAGCAGTCGCCCAATCAGATAAGTCACGCATTTCCACCGTGGAACGAGCAGGGACGAAACCGTGGCGGCACAAATTTCGGAGCAGCACTGCCCGCCAGCAACCCGTGCGTTGGGCTAGCGAAGGGTGGCAAGCACATCCCAGTAATGGGGGAAGGTCTTATCGACGCAGCCTGGGTCCACAATCTCGATGCCAGGTGCCATCAGCCCAGTGATAGCAAAACTCATAGCCATGCGGTGATCCTGATAGGTCTCAATCGTTGCAGGTTGTGGTGTGCCCGGCTGGATCAGAAAGCCATCGTCCTGTTCGACAGCTTCGATTCCCATGCGCTGCAGTTCGGTAACCACAGCGCGGACACGATCGGTTTCCTTCTTACGGATGAAGCCAATGCCCCTGACTCGGACCGGGCCCTCGGCGAACGGAGCAATCGCCGCCAGCGTCTGCGCCGTGTCGCTGACCTGCGACATATCAACATCGATGCCCCGCAAAGTACCAGTGCCCTGGACTTCGATGAAGTTGTCGGCAATGGTGACGTCGGCGCCCATAGCTGCCAGAACCTCGACGAAACCGACGTCACCTTGTAAAGCATTCGAACCCAGGCCAGCAATCTTGACGCGGCCTCCGGAGGCGGCCGCTGCGGCGAAGAAGTACGACGCAGCTGACGCATCGGGCTCAATCATGTAGTTCGCTGCGCGATATCCGGCGTTGGGTGCGACCACGAAACGGTTAGGCGACGGCTGATCGACAAGCGCACCAAAGGACCGCATCACCGCGCACGTCATGTCCAAATAGGGCCGCGACACAACATCGCCTTCGAGCTCAAGATCGAGTCCTTGTGACGTTCCAGGTGCTGCGAGCAACATTCCCGACGCGAACTGACTGCTAACCGACGCTCCCAGGGTCAAGGCTCCACCGTCGAAACCAGCTCGCAACGTGATCGGAAGAGTGTTCGGAGCGATCGTCACGCCAAGTGACCGCAGCGCTTCGACCGTCTCACTCATTGGACGTGCTCGCATTTCGGGCGCGCCGTCGATGATGTACACACCGGTGCCACGGGCGGCCAGTGGCGTCGCGAAACGAGCCGTTGTACCTGACATCCGGACATCGATTTCTTTGGGGCCTGGGGCCAGCTGCCCAGCCACACCAGTGATCGCATATGCGTCCGCTTCAACAAGCGGTTCGACGCCGGCGCCAAGTGTCTGCACGACTCCGAGCATTGCCCGAGTGTCATCGGCATCAAGCACGCCTCGTAGCTCGCTGACACCATCAGCCAGCGCTGCGGCGACGAGTGCACGATTCGTGATGGACTTCGATCCAGGGATTACAACGTCGGCGTCCACAGGGCGAGCAAGCGGCTCAATCAACATGTCGGCGACCGTAGCGCGCACCACCGCATCTTTCGACCGCTTTCGATCGCAAGAAGCCAAACTAGACGAGTGCAGCTAGGACACGGTCGGCGATCTCAGGCCGAGACACGATGAAGCCGGGTGACACCGCACGGTCCTTGTTGTAGACAAGCGGGTTCCCAACAGCGTCGGTCACCGTCAAGCCAGCAGCTTCGGCGACGATCGCTGGGGCGCAGACATCCCACTCCCATAACGGACCAGCGTGGATGTACGAGTCGACCTGCCCCGTCACGACCAGCATGGCCTTAACCCCTGCGGACCCGCAGGTCATCAACTCGGCACCGAGTGCCTCGGCTACCCGGACGCCATCAATTTGGACACGAGAGCGACCCGTCACGATGATTGGTTTCTCACGGTTGACCGACGGCACCACCGGAGGCGTCCCTGTGCCGAAAACCATCCCAATAGCAGGAAGCGACACCGCAGCAGCCGTGCCGCGACCGAACTCGGTTAGCGCAACATGCACCGCCCATTCGTCGGCGCCGCGACCGAAGTCAGCTGAGCCATCGAGCGGGTCGACGATCCACACCCGTTCATGGTTCAACCGGTGACCGTCATCGTGGCCCTCTTCGCTCAAGATCCCATCCTTGGAACGTTGCGACCTCAATGCATCCATGAGCAAATTGTGGGCTTCGGCGTCGCCCTGTTCTTCGGGCCCCCAGCCGCCCCACTGACCCGTTCGCATTAGCCGCTCTCGCAACGCAACCAGATGATCGCCAGCGTCAGAGGCGAGCGTGGCCGCCAACAGATGGTCATTCACAGAAGACTCGATCGCTCCAAGCTATCGCAGCCACCCTTCTGGTCGTATGTTGATTCGGCGCCGAAAGTCGGCACTGGGCTAGCTTTGCCGACGTGGCCAAGGAACCAACGACTCGCAACGACACGCCCGAGCCTGCACGCGAGTGGAAGCTCGACACTGATGGTGACGGGTTAGGTCTCGACGACTTCGTGAACCGTCTGGACTCGTTCCAGATGCTGCGAAAGTCAACCGGGGCGGATGCCGATCAGGTACTCACGAAACTTGGGGCTACCAGCGAAATTGATCGCGAGATCGTGTTGCAACTTGGCGCCAAGCGGCCACTCGGACATCCGCTGCGTTTCGAAGAGGCCCACGGTCTCGCAGTGCGTTCGCTCGAGGTCCTGGACCGCAACGGACATCGCTCGATCCCGGTACGCAACTTAAGTTTTCTTTCACCCGTCGTGGGCTTTCTCGTGCAGATCGTGACCCAATTCATAGTGCGCAGCTACATCAGCAGCGTGATCGACGACATGTACCGGATGTACGAACGTCGTGAAGCTGCCTCTCCTGCCGATTGGGAGCATCTCCCGATGCTTACCCGAGCCCGCATTCACACCCAGCGCATACGACCCGGATTTAAGCGGAGCAAGCTTGCTCTGCCAGCCTTCTTATTCGGTGGCGCAATCCTGTCACCATTCATTGGCGTCGTCCAGAGCGCCATCAGCAGCTTGAACAACGCGACGGTCCGCCTGGTCCTACTCGTCGTTCTGTTCCTCCTTATGTCGGGCGTGTCGTGGGTTCTCGTCAAGGGCAGCGCGGTCGCCCGACGACGCATCCAGCTCACCGCCGAGGATCCAATCAAGGCGCTCTACCAAGTCATCGGGCGCTGCGGGAATCCACCCGGAAACATGAGCACGGTGTTCGCTGTCGTCTCACTAATTTTGACCATCTTCTCATTGGTCGTCGTTGCGGTCGGCATCGCCGACGTTCTCACCTAATCTGCAGCTACGTGATTGCTGATCTCGAGCCACTCCCCCACTTACGCCGAAAGCGTAGATTTGACCTTCCTGATTTGGTTGGTCGTTTTTCCAAAGGTGTCGCCGAAATCGACGCTCAAGTCGCCCGTTATCACCACCGTTGGGACGAGACTAACGAAGCCGCCCGTCGAGAAACCGGCCCGTTATGGGTCGTTCTGGGCGACTCGTCGAGCCAGGGTGTTGGTGCGAGCGCTTGGGAAAAAGGCTGGACCCACACAGTGCTAGATCGTCTCCGCCGGACCAGTGGCGAACCATGGCGTCTCGTCAACCTGTCGATGAGTGGAGGCCGCTTCCTCGATGTGGCCGACCGTCAGGTTCCCGTTCTGGACACAATGCTCGATGAGCCTCAGCTGGTGACGTGTGTCATCGGCAGCAATGACTTGATGTGGCGACGCGGTGTCCGTCGCATTACGGTTGACGCCGATCACGCCGTCGACCGGGTGCCACCAGGCGCGTTCGTTAGCAAACTCAACGGTCCGGGCCCTCGACCAAAAGCTCTCAACAACATCTTTGAACGAGGGGCCGAAACCAAAGGCCACCAACTGTTCAACATTTGGAACTGGCCATCAGGCCGCGGCGCTCTGGCTGCTGATCGCGTGCATCCGAGTGACATTGGCTACCAGCACATGGCCGAACTGGCATGGAGCGCACTCGAACAGGGCCTTGGGCGGTAGCGTTCGCGAATGGCTTGGTGGCTAATCGTCCTGATCATCTTGGGCGCCTTGCTGTTCTGTATCGCGCTGTACGACACCCTTCAGGCATCAGATCCGATCCTGCGCAATTTCCCCGTTGTCGGCCACTTCCGCTCGCTTCTCTCCACCAGCGGCCCCAAGCTACGGCAATACATCGTGGCCGCCAACGACGAAGAACGGCCCTTCTCTCGAGACCAGCGAACCTGGGTCTACAGCACCGCTTCAGGTCACAACGCGTACGTCGGTTTCGGCACCGACAGTGTCATCGACCGAGGCAGCCACATCATCATCAAACAAAGCGCGTTTCCTGACACGACACCGACCGGCGAGAACGCACCGCTCCCTTGCGCCAAGGTCATGGGTGCATGGCGAGACCGTACCCATAAGTTCCGACCAGAATCTGTCGTCTACGTCTCGGCGATGAGCTACGGCTCTCTCAGTGCTCGCGCAGTCGAAGCCATCAATCGCGGATGCGCTATCACCGGCTCCATGCAGAACACCGGCGAGGGCGGCGTGGCCTACCCGCATCGCAATGGCGGCAAGCTCATCTTTCAATTCGGCACCGGTTATTTCGGATGCCGCAATACCGACGGCACGTTCTCTCTCGATGCGCTGCTTGAAACAGTGGGTTCAGCCGAAGTCGGCTGCATCGAAATCAAACTTAGCCAAGGCGCCAAGCCTGGTTTGGGCGGTGTACTCCCAGGTAAGAAGGTCACACCCGCAATCGCCAAAGCGCGCGGTGTAGAAATGGGACAGACCGTCTATAGCCCGAACCGGCACTCCGCCTTCGATGACGTCGACGGCCTGATCGACTTTATCGAGATGATCGCTAACGCTACTGGTTTGCCTGTTGGCATCAAGTCTGCTGTCGGTCAACAGAACTTCTGGGACGAACTCGCTGGACGCATGGCTGCCCGAAGCGAAGGCCCGGACTTCATCACTATCGATGGCGGCGAGGGCGGCACGGGCGCAGCGCCACTTGCATTCAGCGACCACGTCTCGCTGCCATTTCGCGAAGGCTTCGCACGGGCGCACAAGCCCTTTGTCCACGCAGGGTTACACCAACACATCATCTTCGCCGGCTCGGGCCGCCTGGGCTTTCCTGCAGAGGCTCTGCTGGCATTCTCTATGGGCGCCGACATGATAGGGCTGGCTCGCGAACCCATGTTGGCGCTGGGCTGTATCCAAGCCCAGCGCTGCCACGACGGTCATTGCCCAACCGGAATAACGACGCACAACAAATGGCTAGTGCGGGGCCTCGACCCAGCTGACAAGGCGACCAAGCTCGCCAACTATCTCGTCGGGTTGCGAGGCGAAATTCTCAAACTGTCACACGCCTGCGGCATGGTGCATCCTGCACTGGTCACTGCCGACATGATTGAGTTAATCGACGAACCACATCGATCGGCCACGATCGCAGAACTCTTCGACATCGACGCATCCTTTCCATCGATCAATGCTGAACAGGAGCAGGCCATTCAGCAGATCATGAGCGAACTCGGCAGCGCCGCAACCACAGCCCGCTAACGCGCCGCAACCCCGCTCTGGCTCACCAACAAGGCAAGGGTTGCCTGGATCAGCGACTCGCTCCCTGCCTGCTCAATGCGCGCGCAGGTCGACTCGGGAGGCAGGAAACCAAACTGGGCCAGCGCGTCGCTCAGCGCTACGCCGGCGTCAACGAGTTCGCCTATCGGCAAGCGTTACTGATCAGTCCCATCGGCGAGCGTGGCCGCAAGCAGCAATGACTCTCCCCGACTCGGTGCCGTCCCGACATCCTGCGATGCCTATAAGCACTAGAAGGAGCACTCAAACTTGGCTCGTAACTGCCCGCCGCCGGTGTAGAGGACAGATTGTTGGCCCTCACGGCGGGCGCCGCAGCAGCGCAGGACCTGACAGGCGGAGCCTTTCGAACACACCTAGATGCCATGATGTGGGTCAATGACCGATTTGGGTATACCTGGTGTAGGAGACGCGCTACTCATTGCTTCGGGTGGCAGCGCGCTCGTATACGAAGCCCTTAGTGAAACCGGTGAACGATTAGCGATCAAGGTGCTGCGCGGAATCAGCGGCACAGAAGTGAATCGGCGCTTTGAACGCGAGGTCAGCGCCGCTGAACGCTTGAGTGGCCACCCCAATATCATGCGGGTTCGCGACAGCGGCGTGACCGCTGCCGACGAGCCGTACCTGATCATGGCGCTCGTGGCCGCGGGAAGTCTCAGCGATGAACTCGAACGAACGGGAGCATTCTCGTTGCGACAGGCCACTGACGACGTCGCGTTCGCCGCCCAGGCCCTCGAATTCGCACACCAGCGCGGAGTGCTACATCGCGACATCAAGCCCGGAAACCTGCTGCGTGCCGATGACGGCGCCGTGATCGTTACCGACTTCGGTATTGCCCGGGTGGTCGACGCCGATATCACGTCGGCGACCGTGGGGGCGAGCACACCGCTCTATGCCGCGCCCGAGATCCTGGCCGAGAACAAGGCCAGTGTTCGCAGCGAGGTGTACGCCCTTGGCGCACTCTTGTATGCCCTGTTGGCAGGTCGAGCCGCATTCGCTGACAGCGACAACCTTTGGGCGACTATGAACCGAATCCGGACCGAAACACCGCCGCCGATCAGCGGCATCCCGGCTCCGGTCATGCGCGTTATCGACCAAGCCATGGCCAAACACCCCGCTGATCGTCCTACTAGCGCCGCTCAGTTCGGCGAAAATTTGCGCATGGCATTGACCGCGCCAGACACATGGATACCGCCGCTGCCAACAACCATCGAGCTGGCATCTGACGAGGTTGTTCTAGGCCCATCGCTCCGCACTGCATCCAGTGTCCTCAGCGTGACGACCACGCTGGACAGAGCCGCCTCGCTGGCGTATCAAGCAGCCCCTGGTCTCGCCCCCGCGGACCTCGCTCCACCAGTGCCACCGCGCCACCGACCTGCCCGTGCTGTCGGCGCTGCCCCGAGCCGCGACTCCGCAATCATCAAAGTTTTGAGCGTCATCGCTGTGTTGATACTGGTAGCGACGCTTTCGTGGTGGGGTACCTCACAGCTGCTCAACCGCAACCAAACCAGCGCTACTGCCGTTCTCCCGCCCATCGACAACTCTCTGCCATCACCCAATACACCCAACGGCACTCAGCCCTTCGGCGACAACAACCTGGATCGAGATGGCGGTCTCTCGATAGAAGACCTGCTGACCTCACCGCAGATCCCCGACACCTTCGTGAGCTTTACCGGTGACCATTTTTCTGCACTGCTTCCCGAAGGGTGGGCGTTAGCTGCCAGAGACATCGAGGAGAGCTACGGCTTCCGCAGCATGTTCGTTAACGAAGCGATGTACCTAAACATAGATACGACGCCGAACGAACAGCGCACCGCTGGTGGCGACATCGGCCAAAGCGCCCGAACTATTGCGTCGAGTATCGAGTCAGCCTCAGTAATACGTACCGAAGATATCGATGGCTTGACCATGCACTCATTCACGTTTCGTAATGAGCAGGGCGTAGACAGCATCGACATATTCTTCGAGGTCGACGGCGATGGTTATGCAGTCGTTGCAGGCTCAACCAAGGACCCTGATACAGCGTTTGCGACCGCTCGACTCGTTGCGCTCAGTATCCGCAGCCATCCTGCGTAGACCCCCGTTCAGCCAACCTTCGGAACGTCTGCGTTCAACAGGTGTGCGTGACACGGCACTGCAGCCGGTAGAACCAATCACCATGAACAGCACAACCTTGTTCGATCATGTTGGCGGGCAACCCTTCTTCAACACCCTCGTTGATCACTTCTATGACGGCGTCGAGACCGATGCCCCGCTGCGGGCCTTGTACCCCCAGGACCTGGAGCCAGGCAAGCGGGCATTAGCGCTGTTCCTCGGGCAGTACTTTGGCGGCCCGACTGCCTATAGCGACGAGAAGGGCCACCCTCGGCTTCGGATGCGTCATGTGAACTTTGCTATCGGCCCCGAAGAGCGAGACGGTTGGGTCCGTCACATGACCGCAGCTGTCCACCAAGCCGATCTCGATGAAGCAACGCAGACTCAGATGCTCGACTATTTCGACATGGCCGCCCAACATATGATCAACATCTGAGCAGTCGGTGCAACAGCCGGGACACGACGACGAACAACGACGCAAGGAACTTCGTAAACACAAAACCAGGGCGACCGGGCTCCTACTGTTCGCGACCGCCATCTTCCTGGTACTTATTATCACCACCGACGGTTCAGGCTGGACCGGCTACGCCGAGGCGGCAGCCGAAGCAGCAATGGTGGGCGGCGTCGCTGACTGGTTTGCTGTTACTGCGTTGTTCCGGCATCCGCTTCGACTCCCTATTCCTCACACCGCCATCATCCCGAACCGCAAGGACCAGATCGGCGAGTCATTAGGCGATTTTGTGCAGGACAACTTCCTGCAGCCTGAGGTGCTGCGGGAACGCCTCGCTGCGTCCGACCTGGCGAGCGGTATCGGCAGCTGGCTCCAGGTCCCTGGGAATGCGCACAAGGTCGGCGATCAGGTCTCCACAGTGCTGGGGAGCGCAATCGAGGTCCTGCGCGATGATGAGATCCAATCCTCAGTCGAGGTGTACGTCAACCGCCGCATCGACCAGTTCGAGCCGGCCCCTGTTGCGGCACGAGCGATCGAATTCGCCATCGAAGGCGGTCACCATCATGCAGTCTTGGATGCTGGCCTCGAGGGCTTACGTAATGTGCTCTCTGACAACCGAACACTGATGCGAAAGCGGCTCGCTAGCGAATCGCCATGGTGGGTTCCCGAGCCCGTCGACGACCGGATCTTCGACAAGGTCTACCTAGCCATCAATGCGTTCATCGACGAAGTAACCGCGAACCCGGACCACGAATTCCGTCGAAATCTT
Source organism: uncultured Acidimicrobiaceae bacterium (assembly GCA_905182135.1). Lineage (GTDB taxonomy): Bacteria > Actinomycetota > Acidimicrobiia > Acidimicrobiales > UBA10347 > UBA10347. The sequence continues at coordinate 376,018 of CAJJAG010000004.1, forward strand.
GATAGTCGGATCGCCGAGATGGCCGACAGATTACGCGACTCGCCCGACCTACGTGACCGGGCTCACGAACTCAAACATGAGCTCCTTGCACACCCTGCGGTGCGTGAATGGACTGCAGGCTTGTGGGCCAGCATGAAGCAGTCTCTCCTGCTTGCAGCTGAGGACCCAACCAGTGAATTACGTATGCGTATTCATGCCGCTGCACTCAGCGCCGGCGAATCGCTACGCAACGATCCGGTGTTGCGGGACAAGGTCAACGACTGGCTCGTTGGCGCCGTCGCACACCTGGCGGACGAAAGCCGCAACGAAATTGCAGGCCTGATCTCCTCGACTGTTGCCGGCTGGGATGCCCAGGAAACCAGCGAACGCATCGAACTCCAAGTCGGGCGCGACCTACAGTACATCCGCATCAACGGCACCGTGGTCGGCGGACTTGTCGGGCTCTGCATCCACGCCGTTGCCCAAATCCTGGGTTGACGTAGCGCTCTGGTGTTGTACCCAAGGAAGCTTTAGTTGGCAGGGATCAGCTGGATCTCTACCGATCTCGTCGGCGGAAACACTTGCGCTGCGATCTCAGCCATGTCAGCGATCGTAAGTTGTTGCGCAATAGACGTGCGGGTGTGAAATTCACCAGCGGGGCGATCCCTGTAGCGGGTGTGGAATAGCAGTAGATCAAGCCACTGATTATTGTTGAAGAAGCGATAGCTCTCGGCGAGTTGCTCGACGGCAAGGTCCAGATACCGCTGGTCAAGCTCACCGCTGCGGATCCGCTCAAGTTCTTGGCGGACTACTTGAGACACCTCGTCGACGCGATCGGGATCAGATTCAACTTCGATGATCGTGTCGACCCATGATTTCGGTTCGGCAAGCACACCGACCGAAGCATTCGGCGCATAGCTCGCACCGAGTTCTTCGCGAATCAGGTCGCGCAGCCGTGCGTTCACAACCAGACCCAAGGCCTGTGCGGCGACATCTGCTTCAAGTGTGAACGGAAAGGGAGATTCCCAGTTGATACGCAACCGACCCTGATCGCCGACCCCCGCAACAACGGTTGCTACCAAGTTCTCTTCGGGCACGCCTGGATCACGGTCGATTGGGACTTCGCGCCGACCCGAATCTGGCAAGGTTCCCAGGTATCGGGCACCTAGATCAATGAGTTCTGTCGGGTCGAAGTCGCCAACGACAGCGAACACGAAGTCTCCGGCATCAGCAAAGCGGTCACGATAAGAGCGCAGCAGCAAGTCCGGGTCGAGCCCGTCGAGATCATTGATGGTCGGGATCAGCCTGAACCAATGGCTGTCGCCATACCGCAAGCGCCATAGCTCCAGGTCGCCAGCGATTGGTGGATTGATCGACGGGTCCTGAGCCAGCGGCCGCCAACCTTCATCGAACTGTCGCACCTGCAGGTCACTAATCGTCGGTTCTGTCATCTGCAGATGAAGCAGCTGGAAGAGTGTCTCCATATCACCTGTAGATGCTTCTCCAACAAGCGATTCACTCACCCGTCCAATGGAACTACTCAGCGCGGCCAGCGACCCGGCGAGTAGACGATCGAGGGTGACGATATCGATGGACTCATAGCCGCTGCCGGCAACCAATAGGGCCGAGTGGTCTAGCAACGGCACCTCTGGCCCGTCGACAGCAAAGGAACCGCCCGGGCTGACCGCCCGCAGGCGCACGATGTTTTCGGTGATCTGAGTCTGACGGAACACCAGCCGAGCACCGTTCTCATAGGTCACGATGGTCGCGTCGAGTGGGGCGATGCGTTGCTCGTCGATAATCGCTGCGGGCCCAGGTCGTTCCATAAGCTCCGTGATCGAGCTTGCTGTCCGAACTGCCGTCGCAACCTGCGTACCTACGATGTTGTTATATCCCTCAGCCAATTCCTCCGGTGTAGCCAACGCATCCTCGTCACTGGCCGAGCCAGTAAGCAATACGTAGGGGTTTGTCTCCAGCACGTCGAACAGAAAACGTTGAACGTCGTCGAGCGTGATCGAGTCGAGGACCTGATTCGCTATCAGCTGTTGATCTATTGCAGTAGTGGGAATCCACCGATCGAGTGAGTACGCAACCAACTCTCGAGCGATGTCAGAATCTTGGCGGGTGTCGCTGGCTGCAAACACCTGATCGACCTGCGCTCGAGCCGACGCCAACTCGAGTTCCAGTTCTTCGGGGTCGAACCCGTGCTGGCGAGCACGTTCGATCTCCACGAGTATCTCACCCAGAGCAGCCTTGAGCGTGTCTGGTCCAGCCGTCCCCGACAGCCTGACAATCTGAGCAGATCTTAAATAGTCGCTAACGCCAGCGCTGGCACTAAGCAGGACGCTCTCTCCGCCTTGCAGACGCTCGAATAGGCGGGTGTTAACCATGGACATCGTCATCGATGCGACCAGGTCGCCTCGCAACGTCGATGCGGAGCGGACCGGCTGATCAGCGAGACGCCATAGAACTTCGACTTCGGTCTGCTGGATCTCGCTATCAGTTATTACATCAAACACTGGTTCTAGTAGCGACCCAGAATCGGTATCGAATCGTGGAATCTCGAATGCGTCGGTAGAGCTCAGTTGTCCAAATGTGGCCGTGATTCGACGCTCCATGTCATCAACGTTAAAGTCGCCGACCGCAACAATGGTCATGAGTTCTGGCCGATACCAGCGCTCATAGAAAGCCCGAAGCTCTACATCAGTCATCGAGTCGATCACGCCGGCCGTGCCAATGGGCGCACGACCCAAGTACACGGATCCGCTGAACAGTACGTCACGCACTTGCCCGCCGATCCGGCCTGAGAGCGGCTCGACAACTCGGCGGTACTCTTCGCGGACCACACCACGTTCGGCAATCACATCGTCGGTTGCAATGGTGGCCGCCGTTGCCCACTGGAACAACACATCGAGTGCGAGTTGCACCGTCTCAGACGACCGAGTCGGCACCTGTAGCTCGTAGACCGTTTCTTCATAGCTTGTGTAGGCGTTGACATCGGGGCCGAACCCAGACCCAAATCCTTCAAGTACCTGCACGATGTCGTTGCCCGGGAACCGTTCGGTCCCGTTGAACATCATGTGTTCTAAGAAGTGAGCGACGCCCCCGGTGCCTGGTTCCTCATTCAGCGATCCGGCCTGCACCACCATCCGGAGCTGTGCCTGGCTGCCGGGCCGATCGTTAGTACGGATCAGGTACGTCATGCCATTCGCAAGTTCCCCTTGCACGACACGGTCGTCAAGTTCAAACGGGTCATCCCAACCGTGCGGCGCACGAAAGAGCGCTGGCGGTTCGCCTTCAAAATCGAGGGGCTCCTGTGTCGGCTGTGCCGCTTCAGTAGCCTCTGGTGGCTGCGGCGTTACTTCCCCGTCGTCGCCTGGCAACGCTGCCGGTGCTGGTGAACCCGCAGGAGTTTGCTCTTCAGAACGATTTGTATTGGTCTCCGCTGCGCCGATCACAGCCTCGGAGCGGCACGCTACGGCGAATACCGCTAGTGCGACCAAAATCGCGATGAGTTTCTGTGGCGGCTGCACATGGCAACCGTACTGTTCCAGATGGCCGACCATCGGACGTCCACCAAATAGCCTGCCGCCAAATATTCGGCATTGCTAGCTACGTGTATTGCTAGCAGTATTGCTAGCTACCTGTATTCTCGCTCAGCAGGTACGACGGTGCGATCTGACCCGAAAAAATAGCCTGCCCGGTAACAGGTGGGCGAATCGGTTCGATCTTGCTGACCAGGTCTGCCATAAGTTGGCGGTGACGGACCAGCAAGATCACGTAGCCAAGCATGACCACATCAACAAACACATGGGCGGCGATCCACTGGCCTCCAGCGAACAGAGCAAACATAAGGGTGAGTAGCGCGACACCCAACATGGCAAGAAGTACATGGCGACGACGCTCTCGGGCATCAGCAGTCGAGCTTGGCATGCCAATACCAACGTTGTCTGGCCCTTCCCATCCTTGATGCATCAGCGTTTCGTCGGGCAGCGGGGTTTCTTTGCGATAGGTAACAGCGGAATGTCCCATCGAGGCGTGGGCCGATTCAGGAATGGTTTCACCATCGAGTGGGCGGAGCTGAACAACGTTGCCTGCAGCCTCCGAGGCCGGACCCACGACTGCAGGAGCCAACATCGCTGGATCAATATTTTGTAGACCAGACGTCACCGGACGGCCAGTGGTTGATGCCTGAGTCCCAACTGGGTTCACGCCGCCCGTGCGCACCCCGATAGGCGAGGTTGAATGGCGCGTAGCTGCCTTCTGCAACGGCAGGAATCGCTGCGCGGAGCTAAGGCCACCAGACTGCAAAGAGTCAAAGGTGCGTCCAGACGCTCGACGATCTTTCAGGTACTGCGGCAGCAGCACCAATGCCCAGAGGGCTATGAGGATTACAAGAAGCATGTACGTCAACACTTTGCTGCAGCTTTCGGTAACGACACTGTTTCAGCCCGCGTAGCCCGAGCGGTGGATTCCCACAAGGAAAGCACAGTTCGGGCGCTACCGCATGCACAAAAGAGGCCTGACGAATATTACGAAATGGTTACGACAAGAGTGTGTACTAGCTGTTAGTTCAAGACACAACTCGCAGTCGGAATACGTGAGACACTTGTCTCAGAGTCATTTGACGTGTCCCTCGCCAGTCGCTCGCCCCTACGTGGACACGCCACGTAGCTGAGCAGCTGAGTTAAGTCTGGCGCTGCCAGTCACCCGAGCGGCCGCCAGACTTATGCCACAATCCGAGCGACTCGACGGTCATGCCGCGGTCACGGGCCTTGCACATATCGTAAATGGTCAGGGCAGCGACCGAACACGCGGTGAGCGCTTCCATCTCTACGCCGGTCGGGCCGACAGTCTCGACCCTCGCTTCGACATCGACCCAGGACTCGCCGATCTCGAAATTGACCTCAGCCGAACCAATCATGATCGGATGGCACAGCGGTATTAGTTCACTCGTGCGCTTGGCTCCCTGGATGCCTGCAACGCGGGCAACAGCGAGCACGTCGCCCTTGCCTACCACACCCTGTTGAATCGCCGCCGCTGTGCCAGACGACATCACTACTCTGGCGCGGGCAATGCCGACTCGCTTAGTCGATTCTTTGGGTGTCACATCGACCATGCGAGCAGCGCCATGCTCATCGAGATGGGTGAACCCGTGGCCGGTCGGCCCGCTTGGCATGTCAGCCGCCAATCTGGCTCATCGATCGATGTGGTCGAATAAAGTTCACCTTGCCAATTTGATGGCCAGCCCACTTTGCGCCAACACCGCGTTCAATTTCTGCAGCGAGCTCTTCGTCGGACGCACCGTTTCGCACAAGCGTGCGCAGATCGAACTCGTCGACGGCAAACAAGCAGTTTCGGAACTGACCCTCGGCGGTGAGTCGCACTCGGTCGCAGTCGCCGCAAAACGCCTGTGTCACGCTGGCGATAACACCGACTTCACCGATGCCATCGAGATACCGGAACCGCTGAGCGGGTTCATGGCCTCGCTGAATGGGCTCCAGTGGGAAAACTTCACTGATGGCAGCCACGATCTCTTTTTGACTCACGACCCGATCGTTCGTCCAGCCTTCGTCGGCATCGAGTGGCATCCATTCGATGAATCGAACCACGACGCCCATGTCACGACCAAAACGAGCGAAGTCCACGAGCTCGTCATCATTCACGCCTCGCATGACGACACAGTTGATCTTTACCGGGTCAAAACCAGCTTCGAGCGCTGCATCAATGCCATCGAGGACCGTGTCGAGTTCATCTCGACGAGTCAACTCAAGGAACCGTTCTTGCTGTAGCGAGTCGAGCGAAATGTTAATGCGTCGCAGCCCCGCGTCTTTGAGCAGCTGGGCATGACGCCGAAGCGTCGAACCGTTCGTTGTCATTGCAACGTCAGTTCCGAGGGCAGCAAGCCGGGAAACGAGTTCGTCGAGGTTGGCTCTCACCATGGGCTCACCACCCGTCAGACGAATGCTGTCTACACCGAACGTATTGACCATGACCCTGGCTATTTGTTCGATTTCCTCGAAGGTCAAGATCTCGGACCGGTCAAGCCATTCGAGGCCTTCTTCTGGCATGCAGTACGTGCATCGAAAATTGCAGCGGTCCGTGACACTGATGCGTAGGTCTCTGTGGACCCGTCCGAATGTGTCGACCAGAGGTCGTGCCATGTGTGTAGCGTACTTGGCGTGTTGCCAAATGCTCAATCGTTGATCCCAACGCGGCTCTCAACAGTGCGGACGGCCCTCATCCTGTTATTTGCGTGTGCCTAACGACGTCGTTCAACACGGACCGCGGGACAGCACGTAGCGCTGCACTGAGTGGGCACCAGACCCAGAGCTCCAAGTGACACGGGAACTGCTCCACTGACCTGCTCCTGCACTAATTCAACGACCATGTCGACGAAGCGTTGATCGCTACCCGACGTCCCAACCCGGGTAAACCCGAGGCCAGCTGCATGGGCAGCGGCCGCCGCGTCGATATCTAGGTCCTGCAGGACTTCCATATGGTCGGAGATGAAGCCAATCGGCACGACCACAATCTGGTCGATGTCGGAACGGTTCACCGACGAGATCGATTCGCAAATGTCGGGCTCGAGCCATGGCATCGTTGGCGGACCGCTGCGGCTCTGCCACACAACCGACCAGGCCGGCATCTCCAGTTGTGCTGAACTAACCCGCTGGGCCACAAGACCAGCGGCGTTGGTGATCTGCTCTTCATAGTCACAGGTTGCGGCCGATGCTGACGGAATGCTGTGCGCGGTGAAGAACACGTGGGTTCGAGCCGGATCTAGCCCCAGAACTGCGTTAGATACGCCCGTTACGAGTGGATCGATGAAACCCGGATGGTTGAAAAACACGCGCAGCTTGTCGATCGTCGGCCCCGCTTCGCCGAGAAGCCCAACAGCCGACGCGATGTTCTCTCGGTACTGACGGCAACCGCTATAGGAACTGTAAGCCGAAGTCACGAACGCAACCGCATGCTTAACGCCATCTGCGTGCATCTTCGCCACGGTGTCATCAAGGAATGGAGCAGAGTTTCGGTTTCCCCAGTACAGCGGGAGTTCAACACCGGCTTGTTCGAATGCCGTCGAGAGGTCGGCTAACAACGTGCGGCAGAGCCCGTTGATAGGGCTCACTCCCCCCTGATCGAAGTAGTGCTTGCCAACAAGTTCGAGTCGCTCGCGCGGAATTCCTCGGCCGGCAGTCACCCGTTCGAGAAAAGGAATCACTTCGTCGGGTGCTTCGGGTCCGCCGAAACTCACCAGCAGAAACGCATCGGGTGGGTTAGCTGTGGTCATACTGTGGTCCCCTTCTTTACAGCAGCCTTCTTCGCAGCAGTCGTTGCGCCGGTCTGTTGACAAACAGGACAGCGCCACATCTTCCGTGCCGCCACCTCAAGCAACTCGATGGGAGTGTCGCATACTCGGCACGGCTGTTCTTCTCTTTTGTATGTGTACAACCGCTCACCCGCAGGTATCGAGCCTGGCGTCTTGTAGGCGCCGAGTTTCGGGTCAACCGTGACGATTCGGTCCAGCTTCTCTCCAAGCCGCAGTTGTTTGGCAGCCAGGTCCCAAAGAAAACGTAGCTCGGACTCGTCCAACGAGTTCGCTGGCGTCTGAGGGTCGATACCACAGATGAACAACAACTCAGCCCGGTAGACGTTGCCGATCCCAGCGATGATCTTTTGGTCAAGCAACGCAGCGCCAATAGCGATCCGGCGTCGCTTCATCGCAGCCACAAATGTGTCAACCTGCGGCACGGCCCCAGGTATGTCGGGGCGCAACGGGTCAGGCCCAATTGATGCAGCAACCTTGTCGACTAGGTCGGGGTTTCCAAGATCACAAACCATCGGCCCGCGAAGGTCCCAATTCACATCATTGGTCGCCAGGCGAAGTCGGACCGCTCCGACTGGGTCACCCTTGGCCTTTCGGAACTTTCCAATCAGTCCCAAGTGAACATGCAGAACATCACTTGCGGCGAAGTGCCCGACAAGGTGCTTGCCAAAGGCCTCGAAGCCGTCACATACCTGGCCATCGAGTTTGCTCGCTCCAGCATCGAATCGACCCTGCGGCGACGACGCCTGAATCTGGCTTCCCTCGAACGCTAGGTTCAGATCCCGCGCGAGTCGGTGAATCGTGTGGCCCTCAGGCACCGAAGTCGCCCATCAGACTGTGAACTTTCAGACAGCGACACGTCGGAGGCTGTGTCCAAGGCCGCTTGTTCAAAGGCATCACACGCGTGTCCTGCATCTTGCGAGACGGTATCGACCACCTGCTCGAAACCGACACGCCTTGCAGCAGCAGCGGGTGCGCCGACCACGAGACAGGCCTTGGGCAGCGCAGCTCTGATTTCGCTCGCCTGAGCAAGTGCCTGTGGAATCAGAGCATCGAGCGCAACACCCGCGCCGACCCCAACCAGGTCATCACAACTCTGCGCCACAGAAACAAAGGAATCGGTGGGCGTATTCGCGCCCAGATCGATGACGGGAAATCGACGATCGCTAAGCAGGTCCGACAACAATGCACTCGGCAACGCATGAGGGTCACCTGCAAAGACACCAAGCACAATCGTGCCCTGCCCGTGCTCCGCCACCGGCCGCTGTGTCGAAACTAAGGTCCGAGCTGCCCCAGTAGCCGATACGTGGTCGAAGTCGCACGGTGCTCGTCGGCAACGTCGAGGCCGCCGTTTCTCCATCTTTCACCGACCTGAACACGAGCCACTTGCAGCAACTGGCTGTGTACATCTCATGGTCTAGCGCCACTGCTGAGCGCGTCGGTAACGATGTCCCAACAACCAGCGGTGTCCCCGGCCACAAGACAATCGGTGAACGGCCCGGCCACGAACTGACGCGGGCCGCTGCCCGATTCATGGCGGCGTCCCGCGTCAGTTCCTTCAGCGACTACGGCGGCCAGATCTTCGGCCTTCACCCACTATTTCCCAGCTCGCTTCTCGGCAAGCATTCGACCGGTTCGCACGTCACGGTGCGCCGTCATGTAGGCACGTTGAGCTGCTCGGCAGCATCGGCCAACGTGACTGGCGAGGACCTGTTTTGAGTTTTAGATATCGACCTCAGGATGCCGACTCAGGGTTCGATCGATGTGTCATTCGGGCGCTAAACAATGGTGATGGTTGATAGTGATGCATCGGCAAGTGGAACGACCTCCAGACCGACTCCACTCCACTCCACTCCACTCTTATTCTGGCGCTCGCCGTCCCTATGACGCCCATTACGCACTGCGCCAGCCACAGCGCTGCACTGCCGGTCAGGCGGCTGATCAGCCGAGACAGCGATCAGTTCGAACGACGCTTGCGAACTCACCACATCTAGCGTCAGATTTTATTCAAGCACTAAATTTATAATTTGAAAAGACCAAACAAGAAACTGCTACCTAACCCTTTCGAAACGGCGCGATCTCCTGCGATACTTAGCAGCTATGCGGAGTAGGAAAACTATCGCGCTCGCGATAACTCTGACGGTGGTGGCTTCCACCTTGGTCTGTGCTGTGCAGGCCGCCCGTCCGGCCGGCGCCCAATTGCAGACCACCGTTGATGACCCAGCACTCTTTGACTTAGAGCTCGCCCAAGCAGAACTCGACTCACTCCATCTCGAAGCTGATGGTCTGCGCACTGAACTCGCCAATGTTCTGGGCGCTATCGACGGTCTAATCATTGAACGCGACTTCATCGAGCTCAACGACCGAGCACGCAACGACGTCATGCAAAAATCGCGGACCCAAGCTCGCAATATGGCGATCAACGCGTACATCGGTATCGGTCCACCATTGTCCGGCCTCATCGTCTTCGATGCCGAATCGGCAAACGACCTGAGCTTCCGCAATGGATTGTTGCGCCATCAGGCCGAGCGGCTACAGCAAGCTGCCCAGACGTATTCGCTGCTCGCTGGCGAAACCAACGCCAATGTGCTTGGACTCAGCAACTCGATCAACGACGAAATTCGTATTGCCGAAGCCCTGAACCGTGCTCTGGCTCGCCCCATCGAACAGATCCCCTATGCCAATTGGGTCATCAAAATCGCCGAGATCAACCGCCTTGGCGACGATTCGTTCGTGGAAAGCGGCCGGGGCGAACCAACCCCCGAAGAATGGCGCAAGCTTCGCTTCTGCGAATCGACCGAGACCTACAACATCGATACCGGCAATACCTTCTACGGTGCCTATCAGTTCACCTGGGAGACATGGGGCACCGTGGGTGGCGACGACAACCCGGCTCACTCGCCCCCAGCAGAACAAGATGCGCGGGCTCGGTTGCTCTACGCCCGTCGCGGTTCGCAGCCCTGGCCGGTCTGCGGGCGGTTCCTTCCCTAACCCTATTCAAAACTCCCCCTGACCCTATTCCAGGCCTAAAGAACCGGAATCTGGGTCACGCGTCGGTCGTAACGACGATGAAGAACGCGTCAGCGGGTCGACAGCTTGACCTCATACCTAGCAAAGCGATCTAGCGGAGCGATCTAGCGGGTCGTGGTTGTGCAAAACGAGCACCGATGAGACGCCCGAGAGGCCGAACGTTGCCCAACACGTTCGGAGCGACCACTCCTGCCGAGCGATCATTACAGGAACACTTACTCCAGCCAGGCGTGACCTGATCTCGGCCACACAGCGAATAAGCTCGGCTCGATGACTGTTGCCATGGTGCTGATCTTCACCACCTGCATTACGGCTGGAATAGGGTTCACATTCCATACCGGCCTCGTCATGAAGACCGAAGAAAGATTCTTCGCTGGATGGGTGCTGGGCATCGTTGCCTTCACACTCAGCGGGCTCGTGTGCACACGCCTCTTCAGCTTCTCCGGCGCTGCGGTCACGATCGCCGCCTTAGTCGTCCTAACGGCCTCGATCCCCGGTTGGCGACTGGGCGCTGCACAAGGCCACGGCGAGATCAAAGACCTGCGCCACCGACTCGCCGAACCACTAGGCAGCGGCAAGAACCCAATACTGCTCGCGGCTCTACTCATTCCTGTGTGGGTACTAATCGGCCGCATGTTCTATTTCGCCTACCAAACTGGGACTGATGGCGGGATCCAGGTCGGCCACTTAGCATCGTTCTCCGACTGGCAGGCACACCTGACCTATACAGCCTCGTTCGCCTTCGCCGACAACACAGCGCTCAACCTGCCACTCGCTGCCGGCAATAACATCGGCTACCACGCAGGCATCAACTATTTCGCTGCCCTGCTCATCCCTGCCGGGGCCACACTTCCCGGTGCGTTGCAGGTCTCCGGGGCGTTCACTCTTATGGCGTTTCCGGGTGTGATGTACAGCGTGGGCATGCGGGTCTTCAACCGCCAAGCCGTTGCCCTGCTCGGCACCGCGCTATTCCTCTTCTTCGGCGGCTGGGGTTTCATCGAGTTCTTTCGCGACCTCAGCGACCGTGGCACCGACGCATTGAGCAGCCTGCCCCGTACCTACACGCGGCTCCCCGACATCCCAGATCTCGACGCACAAACCTGGTGGAACACGAACCCGATCGTGTTAGAGAATCCGATCGTGGGCCACTTCTTCCCCCAGCGGCCAACAATGATCGGCTTCCCAATCGTGCTGCTGGTGTTCGGATGGTTGTGGACAGCATGGTCCGATATCGAGAACCACGGAGCGAACCGCAACCGCACGATTCTGTTCTGCGGTGTCTTGGTCGGACTGACCCCATTCTTCAATCTGTTTGCGTTCGGCGTACCTGTGGCCTTCGTTGGACTGTGGTGGATCGGCACTCGCTTCCGCACCGAATGGTTGTACTTCCTGGTCCCTGCAACGGCGCTTGCACTTCCTGTTGTGGCATTCTTGCAACCCCCGTCGAGTGCACTCGAGTACCCCTACGACTGGGTCGAGCACATCCGGAACCCCGGCGGCCTCCCCGAAAACCTCGGTACAGCCAGCCGAGTTGGCCATTGGATCACCTTCTGGTTCCGCAACCTTGGGTTCTTCTTACCGTTACTCGTGGCTGCTCAATTAACTCGTGGGGTCTTACCAAAAAGGTTGACCGTTGCACTGGCGCCGGTGTGGCTCTTCTTCTTTGTACCCAATGGCATCAAGCCACACCCGTGGAACGGCAACAACACGCACTACTTTATCTTCGTACTTCTCCTCGGTGCGTTGCCTATCGCTGCGCTGCTTGTGCATACAGTCCGCAAGATGCCCATCAGCCTGCTCGCGATCGTGCCCTTGTGTTTCACGTTGATGGCAAGCGGGTTCATCGATGTGCTGGCCACAAACGATCAAGCCACATCGCCATGGCCGCTCACTGCCATGGATAGTGCTGCTGTTGCTGTTGGCAAGTGGGCTCGCACGACCGAGACCGATGCAGTATTTGTCATTGAACTCGGATGGGCCCCAGGACAGGCGTCGCCACACCAGCATCCGGTGCCAGCTCTGAGCGGCCGCCAGGTGCTCGTCGGCAACGACGGCTGGGTATTCGACCTGGGCATCGAAGATTGGGCGGTCCGCAAGGACCATTCCCGAATCATTCTCGAAGCGGGCACTGGGTATCAGGAGTTGATTGACACCTACGATGTCGACTACCTAGTCATCGGGCCAAACACCCGCACCCCTAACTGGGATCCAAACATTGCGTTCTGGGAAGAGGCAGCAGATGTCGTCTATCGACATGCCGGCTGGACTGTCTACGAAGTCTGAAGCCGCGACAACCGAAGCCAACATAAATGATGACCGGTTAGTGGTCGGTGGCTTCCGCGTGCCTCGAATCAGCACCATCGTGGTGTTACTCGTGGCGCTAGCCCTTGCGCTGCGGCTGTGGGAGCTCGGTGAACGCCCGTTACATCATGATGAAAGCCTCGATGCGTGGTGGAGTTGGCGGTTCCGCAACGGCCTCTACACAGGATACGACCCCGTCTATCACGGCCCGCTGCGATTTTACGTAACGGCTGGTTTCTACCAAGTGTTCGGCGAGACCGATGCGGTTGCACGCCTCTTCTCGGCCCTCACCGGCACTGCCGTTGTTGGTCTGCCATGGTTCCTGCGACGTGAACTCGGCCGAGCAGGAACGATCGCTGCCGCGGTTGCGTTAACCATCTCACCGACGATGCTCTACTACTCGCGGTTCGGTCGCGAAGATGCCCAGATGGTCTTCCTAACGCTGCTGGCCATGGTTCTAGGCCTTTCGTATCTGCGCACACCCCGCATCTCTACAGCCACAGGGCTGGCCTTTACTTTGGCATGCAGTTTCGCCATCAAAGAGTCCACTTATCTCTTCGGCTTGTTACTTGCCGTCTTCTTGTTGATCATCTTGGCCGCACAGTTCGATGCCCAGAACCGCGTCGCGCTTGGCACTGAAACTGACCCGACCAAGCTCAACCCAGCGTTCATCAGCGCAACCCTGCTCTTTGCAAGTACCGGTCTCACCGTTGCAGCAGTCGTTGGACATCTATCCGGCGAGCTGTTCCCGCTGATTGGCTTGTATATGGCCGCCCTTGTCTCCTTCGTGTGGGCAACAGCCCTCCCCCACCTTCGGGCTCGCCACGCCGTTCCTGACTATGAATGGCCTCCACTAGTTAAGGCAATTGGCGCAATCGGTTTCGGTGGTTGGGCCGTGGCGCTTGGTGTATTCGCCGTCTCATGGCTGCTGTTTTTCACCGTGTGGTTCCGTGAGCCCGGCGATTGGGCCACCGGCTTCACCAGCGCCATCCAATACTGGGACAGCCAACAAGAAGTCAACCGCGGCGGCCAGCCCTGGTACTACTACTTCTACGCTCTACCCATCTACGAATGGCTGTTCGTTGTCCTCGCCGTCATCGGCGTTTGGCGGGGTCTTCGCAAGCCAACAATGATGTCGGTTCTCATGGTCTGGTTCGCCGTCGGCAGCCTGATTCTTTACAGCTATGCGGGCGAGCGGATGCCATGGCTCATCACCCACCCGTTACTACCTATTCTGCTCCTGGCAGCGCTTGGGGTGCAGCATTTGTGGCAGCACCGACATAGCGCAGCCATGCCAGCAGTGGCCGTGGCCCTTGGCCTGGCGCTGTTGTTCACGACCGGTACAGCCATTCGAACCAGCTTCCCCAATGGCGCCGACAGCCGAGAGATCCTGAGCCAGGCGGGCCAGGCAACCACTCATCTAACGTCAGCGCTTGATCGTCTTGACACGATCGACGGCATTGCGATGCGAGAGACCGGCCAGCCGGCACGCGTAGCTATTGGATCAGCGAACGCATGGCCCTACAGCTGGTACTTACGCGATCGAACAAATCTCACCTGGTTCGACAGTTGTATGGGGCCGCCGACCGATGGCTCGGCCGACGTAATCATCATCGACCGCTTCCTAACCTGCACCCAAGACAACACCTCGCGAGACATTCAGCCCCAAGAAGAGTTCCTCGACTACCAATCGACTTTGTTCGCCATGCGCTCATGGTGGGTGCCGACCTACACCGATGCCGGGCCGCTCGGATGGATTCAGTACGCGCTTGATCGCTCATTGTGGGAACAGAACCCGAATTTCGGATTCGTTGGCGTTGGCGAAGTCGCCGAAGAACTTGATGGTGGAATTGGCGCAACCCTAGATCGCCTTAAAGAAGGCGCCGATACCAGTGCCAACGGCTTCATCGGTTTTGCTGGTGCAGATGGTGAGTTGGTCCGTGACCCTGTCGATCCTGACAGGTTTGTCGAGGCCGACGACGGCCGGGATGGCTGCGGCTCCGTCGACCAATGGTTCCTGGTCCACAACCGATTCGCTTTCAGCGAACGGGTCGTCGACCCTGCCCCAATCAACGCAATGCTTCCGCTTCGGTGCGCAAGCGACCTGCTCTCGGCCGATTAACCACCGCTGTCGGCGGCCAGGCCTGCTCGAGGTGCGACAGCAAGCGCTGCCTTGTCAACGGCGTAAATGCCGAGTTGCTCATCGCCAAACGCCAACCGTAGCGATGGGTTCTCAGAGAAGAGCACCAACGTTCGAGGATTAGCCACCGCTCGTTCGAGCGATCCAATAATTACATACGAAACATCAAAAGCCCGCAAGAACGAGTCGATAACGTCGGGAGATTCGGTCGTATAGAACTCGGCGACTTCTCGCTTGCGGTCATTCACCTCGAAGTCGAACAATGAGCGCTGCTGACTTTGATGCCAACGCCAACCGAGCACGGTGGGAAGACCCGCATGGATGCTCATTCGGCCCCACCACTGATATTCACTTCCACCGACCGCCTCAACGATGGTCGGTCGACCATTCACATTCGTCTGGAGCCAGTCGATGATGGCTCGGTCCTGACCTGGGTCGATGACAAAGTCGTTGCCGTCGACGTCGCGGATGCCAAAGCTGTAGCGCCCGGGTTCGAGCCAGAGATCACCATCGAGCGATGGGCCCAACGCCGTGTCGATGCGGTTGGCTTGTCGCGGCGAAACCGAAAGGACGGGATAGACCATTGACGCCATCAGCAGCAAGACCAGCCCGCCGGCGAGGACTCGGGTCGTAAGGCCAGCACGTCGATGTGCCGTTGATTCGGTTGTGTCCACTTCGGCGCTCACATCACCCCGCTTGCTAGCAAGCAACGGTCCGAACAGCCAGGAGGCAGCAAACGCCCCCGCTATAGCGAACAGGTGCCAGACCTGCAGCCAGAACTTGAACACGGTGTTGAGTCGAGCTATATCGGCGTTTTGTGTGAACGCTTCGACGCCAACCAACACACCAAAAGCCAGTACGAGGCACGCTGCGACAAACACGTGAGGTGTAGACGGCCTATGAGCGGTGATCTCAGCAAAAAGCAGCAGCAGACAGGCAACCATGCCCACAAAGGACAACGCCGCAACTGACCCGACCATTGCGCCGAGAACGACGAACCCAACAACGCCAGCGCCAGCCAGTCCAAACGTGGCGACGGGTGCGTTGGTGCTCAGATGCTCGCGGTACTTCCATATCCGGTTGGCCACGTATGCAGCCCCGAGAAACAAGAAGAGGCCCCAATGTGCGAACCAGTCATCCAGGTTGGTCACAGATTCTGATCGGCTGAAGCCTGAGTCAGCGACCTGATTCCGACCACGGTATGGCGCGGTGACGGCCATATGAGCCGCACCGACAACTAGCAGTTGTCCAGCTGCGGACCTGGCACGCCACAGCGCCGGGCCCCGACTCATGGCCCACCCGAGCACGATCGCTCCGGCAACAAAGGCAACGAACGTCGGCATATCCCATGTGTGGACCATTCGAATGAACCCGCTGCCCAGACCCAGCCCAAATGCCAGGACCCATGTGGACATCACACGACTCTGACGGGCTCGTTCGATGAAAGCGATGCTGCCAGCTAGCCCTAAACCAAAGAACGGCATTGCCATCAGATGCGGATGCAGGTCAGCGAACAACACCGTGAAACTGGGGAACTCGGTGACTTCAAATCCAGCGCTGTTCTTGTTCACTCGGCTTGGGTCCCACCAGTCAAAGTCCGACAGTGGCAGCTGGTTCCTTAGCCGCATGATGAGCTGACGGAAGCCGTCAAGGTTGCCGATCACCAAGAAGATCACAACAGCGAAGACCCCTGTTACCGCTGGGTTTGCTGGCCTATTGCTCCGCCGACGCGCTAGCTCCACCAACATTGCTGTTGTCGAGAAGACGGTGACCGCAGCGAGGGCGGCATAAGTCGCTACGCCCAAATTGAAACCGATGTCGGGTCCAAGTCCAATCAGCCGGATCGGGACGGCCAGTACGAACCAGCCCATGTAGTAATAGTTCAGTGTTCCACCAGCCAGCCATGGATCGAACGGCGGCAACGAAGTCGAACCGGTAACCGCTGTCAGGTACGCAAGCTCCATTGGCTTCTCACCACCGCGCCATGGATGCCACATGTCCGGGTTAGTAGCCCGCAGCAAAATCACGAATAGGAACACGCTTATGAAGACGGCCTCAGCAGCCAGGATGGTTCGCTTGTGGGTACAAAACAGCGCCCGGATCTCGTCGCTGCATCTTTGGGCTCGCCACGCAGCCGCGCCGATTATCAGCAACAACATGGTCCACACCAATTCGCGAGACAGGGTGAACATGCCTGATGACACGAGCAGCCAGATGGGTAGCGACAGCACGACAAGTGACAATGGTTTGCTCAGCCCGTAGACCGCTCCGGCGGCTCGACCGGCATAACGCATCAGGGTCGGTGCCACCGTCAGCGACACGACCTGAACCAGAGCGAACCAGAGCACGACGGCAACAGGACTGCTGGGATCAAACGAGTGCACGTCAGAGAAGGAACTGCCGGTCTGCTGCGTCACATACTCCTCAGGACGCAGCATGCCTGCGTTGGCGAATGCGTCCTTGGGTTCGACGTTGATCGCGGTGCGAGCGCGGTCCGGGTTCAGTAACGCGAATGCTCGCTGGATACTGAACAGGTCAGTCTTGCGCCAGATGAAGACCGTCGGATGGTCATACAACGTGAACGCTTCTTCGGCGCTGGTGTCATCGATCGTGATACCAAATAGCGACGGCTGGTTCTGGAATGTCTCGATCAGCTCGAACCCGAGGGAACCATCGAAGAGTGTGTCGTAGTACCGAGTCATCTGTGGGAAACGGGCTGGTGTTCGCGGCAGCGAATCATAGAACTTGTTGCTGGTCTCGATCACATAGTCGACTTGGTCTAAACCGCTGATCAGCAGCTCGATACGTTCGGGTGAGTCTCCGCCAAACGAGAACGGTTCCAGCGTGACTCGTCCGAAATCTGATGGGCGCCCCCATGGCAATCCATCGTCCCAAGCCTGTTGACTCACGATTGATTCAGCAGGCAGGTTTTCGAGCATCCAGTCGCCAGCGGCAAGCCGGGCGTTGTCGTTGCCATAGACGCCATTCACGAATGCAAGCGCCCAAAAGACGGTTGCCCCAATTGACAGAGCAACAGCCACCTTGATGGCGCGAGCTAATCGCGCCCGATCCACAGCTAGGTAAGCGCTGTAGCGCCAGGCAGCAACTAATCCTGCGGCACTCAAGGCAGTGATGATCGGATACGACGGCTGCAGATAACGCACGATGGCGTAAAACTGCAGCGATACGAGAACGAAGTATGACGCGATGACAGCCAGCGGTACCGCCCAATATCGTTCACCCATCGAAAAGCGACGACTAGCCCGGAAGAGTCCGTAGATGCCAGCCAGGCCGAGTCCAGGCCCCATCCCCCACAAGAACATCTGCTGAAGCGGATGGATCAGGGGTGTTCGCCCAACAAGCGGCTGTACCCATGGCCAGTTTCCGCCTTGATTAATATCAGATAGATACTCGAGATCTTGGGTAAACCGATCATTAAAGACCAAGGAAAATCCGGCGCGAAAGTCATAAGGCTGGGCGATGCGGTAGGCGACGATGGCGAGAAGGAACATCGCAAGATACGGCTCGGTCAGGCGGCCTATACGACCGACAACGCCTGCAGGGATTCGAGCCTTAAAAAGGCCGCTCAAATGCGGGCCAGCGACAACCATCGACGCAGCGAAAGGCGCTGCCAAACTCGCTATGCCACTGAGCTTGGATGCGACCGCAAGACCAACAGCAACAGCCGTGACAACCCGCGCCCGCCAGCCTCCGCGCCCCCTAGCCAGACGCACGCTTCCCCACACTGCGCACGTAACGAAGAACGCAACCCAGGGCTCGCTCCCCAAGAAGTGCGAATATTGGATATGTAAGACCGTGAGCGACTGCAGCAACGCTGCCAGAAGACCGACCTTGCGTTCGTCGGTGAGTTCACGAGCCAAGAAGAACACCGCTCCGACAGTCATCGTGTCGACGAGAGCGCTCAGTAACCGGCCGATGATCGTCACGTCAAACCCGGTGTTAAAACGCAGTCGGCTACTGATGGGAGCGTCAGCAGGTTCGTCGCGTGCGATATTGATCCCGACGCCATCGATCGCTTCAACCGCCCACGACATCCTGTCCGTCATCAGCACGCCCGCCGCTGCTTCTGACGCCCACAATGGCAAAGTGCCGTAGACATAGCTCGGTTTATACACCCGAGGGTTCAGCGTGGACTTCTCAGGATCTAAAACCTCGCTCCATCGCCATTCATCAGGATTTTCGACGCTGGCAGCAACATCACTCCAGAACCGCTCATCTGGTTGCAAGTGGGTACCGCGGTCCCAGTCCAGGTTCCAAACCCGCAGCACAAAGGCCAGTAGCAAAATGGCAGCCAACAACCAGCGCGTGAGCGGACCGCGACAGCGTGGCTTCGGCGCCTCCACGGGCGTGTCGGTTGCAAGAACAGTCGCCATGTGCGAATACGTGTTGTCCGGCCGGCTACTTGATCGGTACGAGATGAGGAACTTCGTCGGCCATTGCCTTCATGACCTGACCCAGACTTGGGTTCACAAGCGACGTGGAGCCAATTCGCAACGTCGGAACGGTCTCATTTCCGTTCGCAACCGACATCACGAAAGAGCGGTGGCGATTGTTCTCATAAATGTTGTATTTCTTGAACGGGATGTCGGCGCTTTTGAGTCGACGTTCGAGGCTCATGCAAAATCCGCAGCCCGGACGCCAGAAAAAATCGATGTGGTCTTGGCTCGTCACGGTGGTACTCCTCGCTGACTCCGCAACACTACCGATTATGCAGTACTTCAGCAGTGGCAGGCAGCAGTGATTCTGATCGATGTGCACGATGTGACCCTCCGCCATGCCCGAGGCGAGGTTCTGTCAAATGTCGCGCTCACCGTGAGCTCAGGTGATCGCCTTGGGGTCGTCGGGCACAATGGCGCCGGTAAGTCGACCTTGCTCGGCATCGCAACCGGAGACATTATTCCCGACAGCGGCATCGTCCGCAAGGAAGGCGGCGTGCAAGTTGCCACCCTCCCACAGCGGCCGGTGTTCGAAGATGTCACGGCGCTCGAAGCGGTTGGCGATTCGTGGGAAGCAGCCGCAGTGCTAGATCGGCTTGGCCTAGGTCATCGCGCCGGCGATCGAGTCCAGGTCATGAGCGGTGGCGAGCAGCGACGAGTCGCCTTGGCACGTGCACTGGTAACTCCCTCGGACCTTTTGGTTCTCGATGAGCCCACCAACCACCTTGACATTGATGCCATCGACTGGCTCGAAGAACGATTGAAAAATTTCAAGGGCGGCCTGCTGTGTGTATCCCACGACCGACACATGCTCGACTCCATCACGACTCGGATCCTCGAAGTCGACAGTGGCAGCCTCTACATGCACGACGGCGGCTACCGGGGATATCTCGACGGGCGAGAGGCTCGCGTTGACGCGTCGGACAAGGCCGAGACCGTCCGGAAAAACCTCGCTAGAAGAGAGAAAGAATGGCTGCTGCGGGGTGCGCCTGCCCGCACGAGTAAAGCCAAGGCTCGCATACGTACAGCCGAAGCCATTCAAGAATCTGGTGTCAAGCGCGGCATCCGCGATGATGGGTTGGCGCTTCACAGCACGACACCGCGTCTTGGTAACACCGTCATCGAACTGAGCGATATTCGAGTCGAAATTGGTGACCGCGTCCTCGTTGACGGTTTCACGATCGAGTTGGACCCCCGCGAACGTCTTGGCATCGTTGGCCCAAATGGCACCGGCAAGTCCACCCTGCTCGACACGATTGCGCTGCGCCGCGAGCCAGCTTCTGGTTCTATCCGTCATGGCTCCACAGTCCGACTGTCGTACTTCGACCAGCTCGGTCACTCGCTTGACCCGTCCAAGAAGGTGATCGAGATGTTCACCGAGGGCAGCCGCGATGCAGACTGGCGCGACAAGTTGCTGCTCGAACGCTTCTGGTTCGATGCAGCGACCCAGTACTCCCCCATCGAGCAACTCTCAGGTGGGGAACGGCGACGCCTCCAACTCGTGCTCACGTTGGCTGAAGAGCCAAACGTTCTGCTGCTCGATGAGCCAACCAACGACTTGGACTTGGACACGCTACGGGCGCTCGAGGACTTCCTCGAAGATTTCCCTGGTGCGGTGGTGGCCGTAAGTCACGACCGCGCATTTCTCGAGCGCGTTGTGGACGATGTGATCGTTGTCGACGAGTCGACCACAGTCGGCCGCGTTCCTGGAGGGTTTGAGGCATGGCTTGAGACTCGTCGCTCTAATCGCCGCAAGGGCCACGCGTCCACCCGCTCAGGAAACAACAGCGCAGCATCCAAGGGCGTAAAGCTAAAGACCGAGCCGGGAACGGCGTCGGGTGCATCCAAGTCGACGCTGCGGCACCACCAAAAGGAAACCGAGAAGCTCATCCGTAAGGCCGACAAGGCAGTAGTAGCCCTTACCACCAAGCTCGCTGATGCCGCTGACCATGCAACCATGGCCTCGCTGGGCACCGAGCTGAGCGAAGCACAAGCCGAACTCGACACACTCGAAGAGCAGTGGATGGAAACTTCGCTAGAACTTGAGGGGTAGCGACAATTTTCCTGGCTTCGCTGCAGCTGTTAGAAACCCCCGCGCAACGGTCTCTCAGCGCTCGGCTTCCTTTGGGAAGTTACTGTTCACAGCGCTCACTAAGCACGTGGCTCGCTGCGCTCACAACGTGCTCGTTATCGCTTCGGCTGTTCAACGGGCCGTACAGGAAGTATTTATTCCCATCTTTCATAGTTATGCCCCGTCTATCTCAGTGATCATCCGAGTGGATACGCTCTTGTCATGACTGACGTCACGACTGACGAAATCGTTCTCGATGTAAGCGACGAAGCCCTGTTCAAGGTGCTCGACGTTCGAGCTGCCGAAGAAGAGGGCGACGCTCTCGGGCTACGAGTCGAGGTGACGGGCGTCGAAGGCGTCGATTATGCCTACGACCTTGCCTTCGAACCAATCTCCGAAGCCACCGAAACCGACGTTTCATACTCAGTTGGCGAACTCACAATAATGGTGCCACTGAACAGCATCGACAAGTTGCGCGGCGCCACACTCGACTTACCAAGCAACCCCATGCAGGGTGGCTTGGTTATTCGGAACCCGAACCGTCCAAACCCGCTCGGCAACAGTGAATCAATCGAGCTCACCGGTGACATTAGCGAAAAGGTTCAGCAGTTGTTGACCCAACAAATCAACCCATCGCTTGCAGCACACGGCGGCTGGGCCGAACTCGACAGGGTCGAGGGCACTGATGTCTACGTAACCATGGGTGGCGGCTGCCAAGGCTGTGCCATGAGCGCAGCGACGTTACGTGAAGGCATCACGGTCATGATCAGTGAGATGATCCCAGAGGTCACCGAAGTCATCGACACGACCGACCACAACGCTGGCGATAGCCCTTACTACCAGTAGGTGTTCAGAAGGCGACTAGTCGCCAGCTGCATAATTTTGGTCGCCCTCAGTCGATCCTTCAAGCGATAACGGCGGTGGTCTACTTTGGCGCCCGACCAGTGTCAGAGCGTTAGCCAGAACGGTATCCGTCGCAACTGCGTCAAAGACTGGCTGAGCAACCTGGCCCGCCGCAGACTCTTCGAAGAGCAGCGGGACAGAGTCGAACAAGAACTCGCTATCGGCAGAACCACCAACCGGTCCACAATGGGCGACCTGCACAACAGCGCCCCCAAGATGAGCAAACCAGCATGATGCAGATGACCCAAGTTCAATGCCCCGTTGCGTAGCGAAACCTTGGTGCCAGTCTGCAAGATCGACGAGCACACTCTCGCCATTGACGAGCAGTAAACCGCCAACTTCTATGGCCTCGCTCAAAGCAAACGAGATACCAGGATCAACCGCTCCGTCCATGACGTCGACCTCAAGTTCCTCGATAGGTTCGGTCGCGAGACCTTCGATATTGCTGCCTTCTTCGAGGTCCTCGACTCGCGCTTCTTCCTCCCTATCGAGCTGCACTGATTCAGCAATGATCTCGCCGCCTGGCTCATTGTTGCGCAGGAGCAGGAGCCCAGTGATGGCGAGTCCAGCGATCAGGCCGAGAAGGCCCCATACGATCAGCGCCCGACCGGATTGGGCACCAGGTCGATCTGGTTGCACCGCTGTCTTGGCTGCAGGAACAAGAGAGCGAGTGATCACTGCAACTGTGCGAACCGGCGACTCCTGCATAAGCGACGCTTGGCGAACACCGCCAGGCTCGAACCGTGCAACAACGGGCTCGACCAACACAAGGTCGTCTCGCGGGGCAATGACCGCAGGCACTGGTTGCTCGGTTGGAGGCGCATTCGGTACTGCTATCTCGCTCGCATCTTTCGCGAAATCGAGGTCGACGACTATCGCTCCGGCATCACTAACGCTTTCGGTCCAGCGTTCGCCGTCGAACAAGCGCCCATCGAAGCGGCCGAGTGGATCTGCATACCAGTCCGCATCCATCAAGACCATCTCCTCGCATCATCTCGATCGCGACATAATCGTAGTGCGAACTGTTCTATGCTCATGCGGCACCTCGCCGGCGATTGCGACGTCCTATGAGCTCATCAGATTCCCCGCCTCCAGCCTGCTGGTCCGCATCCAGGAAACCAGCCTCGATACCCGCTGGCCCAGAAGATATTTCCGCGTCATGGATCACTGAAGTTCTGAACTCAGCGCAATACGACGTGGCCATTCGTGATGTCGTTGTGGAACCCATCGGCACCGGGCAAATGGCAAGCAGCCTGCGGGTCACGCCGGTCTATACCGGCGCGACCGATGCTCCGCGTTCGCTCGTTGTCAAAATCGCATCAGGTGACCCAAACAGCCGCCAGGCAGGTGCCCGAGGTGCCTACCTGAAAGAAGTCCGCTTCTACCAAGAGTTTGCCGATGGCTTGCCGGTGGCAACACCTGGATCTTTGTGGGCCGACATCGATCTCGACACCAATGACTTCGCGATCGTGCTCGAAGACATGAGTCCTGCCACCCAAGGTGACCAAATCGCTGGCTCGGACGAGGCCAGCATCCTGACCGCTGCAGTCAACATCGCTGGCCTGCATGCGCCGCACTGGGGTGACACTGACTTATTCAACAAGGCGTGGTTGACAGCACCTCAGAACGAGCGCGGCGCTGGTTACGGCGAGCTCAAGGCAATCGTTGCGATGGTCACACCCCGTTTCATCGATCGTTACCAAGATCGGCTTAGCCAAACCCAAATTGCCCACCTTGAATGGTTCGCCGAAACGATCGACTCATGGCTACTCAATGATGACGGCCGATTCGCGTTGACCCACGGCGATCACCGGCTCGACAATCTGCTGTTTTCTCCTACGGCAAACGCTGATCGTCCAGTCACCGTTGTGGATTGGCAGACGATCGCTGTCCGAAACCCTGTTGCGGATATCTCGTACCTGCTCGGCACCGGTGTGGAACCAATGGTTCGTCGTGACATCGAAGCCAATGTTGTTGGCCGTTATCACCGAGCGCTCAGCGCACTTGGGGTGATTGGATACGACCTAGACGAGTGCCTCAACGACTATCGCAATCAGACGCCTCACGCTCTGCTTCTTACGGTGCTTGGTTCCATGCTGACCGTACAAACCCACCGCGGCGACAACATGTTCATGGCCATGCTGCAGCGCAGCAGCCAACAGATGACCGATCTCGGAGTTCGCTAAGGGCCCAGCCGATAGCCTGCCGCCGTGGCTTCTCCCGATGTTCAAATTTGTGCGATCGCCGGCGGCTCTGGAGCGGGCAAAACCACGCTGGCCTTCAAGCTGCTTGAGCGTCTAGGTGATCAGGCGTCACATCACACGATTGATTGGTACTACCGGGACCTTTCATACCTGAGCCCGGCCGAACGAGCGGTGGTCAACTTCGACCATCCAGATTCACTCGAAGTCGAACTGTTTGCCGAACACTTGGCACTTCTCGCAAATGGTCACGCTATCGACGCACCAATCTACGACTTTGCGACCCACAGCCGCACCACCGAAACACAACACATCGAGGCCCGACGCTGCATCGTGACCGAAGGCATTCACCTTCTCGGAATCAGTGCCGTTCGAGACAGCTGTGCTCTGACCGTCTTTGTCGACGTCGACGCTGACGTCCGCCTGGAACGCCGCACGCGCAGAGACGTCGCCGAGCGAGGTCGCACCGAAGCAAGTGTGCGCGAACAGTGGATGACAACCGTTGCACCAATGCACGAACAGTTTGTGCAGCCCAGCTGTGCATATGCAGACCGCGTCGTGACCATCGATGAGGACCTGGATGTAGTTGCCTCTGAACTCATGGAGCGTCTCAATCAGGCGTGAGCCGCTGTTAGATCAGGCTGGGCCGGCCACGACCTTACGGTCGTGTAAACCAGCGATCTCGCTGATCGAAAGGCCCAACAGTTCTTCGAGGACCTGATCGGTGTCTGCACCCAATACAGGAGCTGGCGGCACCACGACATCGTCGTCGGCGCCAAATTGCAGCGGCGATCCCGCACTAAGAACGGAACCCACACCTGGCTGATCCACACGTTGGAACATGGGATTATCGGTCGAACAACGTACGTCGTTCTCCACCATGCCGAGGAAATCGTTGTACTGCCCCCAGCAGCATCCTTGTGCGTTTAGCGACTCAGCGACCTGCGCCATCGGGGTTTTGGCGGCGTACGCCTCAACGAGCGCAAAGAGTCGCTCTCGGTGGGTGAAGCGTTCGCCTTCGTCGGCGAAATCAACACCAAGTTCCTGTTCCAATGCCTCAACCTGCGCCGTTGTCCCCGTAGCTTCCAGCATGCCCTTCCATTGCTTGATGCTGATTGCAACGACGATAAACCGGTGCGCGTCGTTGCTGATGAAGTCACGCCCAAAGGCGCCGTACAGGTCATTGCCAAGCCGAGCCCGTTGCTCTCCTAGGATCTCCGCCTCGGCGACATGGCCCATATTGGCAACTGTCGACATAGCCACATCAGACAACGCAAGCGTGACGAGCTGTCCAGCTCCTGTTGAGCGCCGATGACGATCAGCAGCGAGTAGCCCGAGCGCCGCCTGCTGGCCACAGATCAGGTCCCATGCCGGAAGTACATGGTTTACTGGCCCGGCCAAATCACTGGGGCCAGTGGCGGTCGGATAGCCAACCGCGGCGTTGACGGTGTAGTCGACGGCGGTAGACCCGTCCGGGTTACCGGTGATCGTCACCATGATCACATCGTCTCGGTGTTCGCGCATCGACTCATAACCGAGCCAGCCTCGAGCAGGAAAGTTTGTCAGGAACATGCCGCCTTGATCTCCGGGCGCGCAGATCAGGCCGCGAACAACGTCGCGCCCTTCATCGCTGCGCAGATCAACCTGAATCGAACGTTTTCCCTTGTTGAGCGAAGTCCAATAAAGCGACGCCCCACCGGGGGCCAGCGGCCAACGGGTGTAATCAATGCTTCCACCAATGGGGTCGAACCGAATAACGTCAGCTCCGAGAAGCGCAAGATGCATGCCTCCTGATGGAGCAGCCACAAAGGCGGAGCCTTCGATGACTCGCATTCCGGAAAGCATGGTCGACATAAGAACTCCTTGGCCGCGTCAATTCGCGACTAGTTGGTTGTGCAGCGCCGCTAGTAGTTTGATCGCTCCGACAGGCTATTGGCTTGGCCCTCTGCATACCCAAACAGGTAAAATAAGTGGCTACCTTCTCGAGTTCTGTGTCTAGCGAATACGACAGAGCAAGATCTGTAGTTTTGAAACCACACACCGTGGTAATAAGAAACCACACTCGGTGACGTTAGGCTGGTAAGTTCATGGATGTGAGCACGACACTTCTCGACAATCAGGCCATCAAGTGGGTGTTGGATTTCGCGCACAGCAACGCTCCATCCGCAACAGCTGCACTCTTCGAAGCTCAGACCTTCATGCTCGTAGACGGGCCGGAAGGGCCCCTGCAGGACCTGCCATGGCCAACACACGATTGCGGTGGTGCTCAAACCCTTATCGAACTCTTCGACACGAGTTCAAAGCCCGAAGTTGCTGCCGCTATGAGTCGGGCACAGATGGCGACGATCGCCACCACAACCGTGCGAAGCCTGGCTGGGCAACCAATCCAGTTGACGCTGCTGACCTTTGGGCCACAGAGCACGTGCATGCTTGCGGTCCTCGATCACACCACCACCCTCGAGGTTGCCGAAGCCACACCTGGCAGTTCGATTCGCACCCGAATCGAATGCGATACCACCGGCCGCATGCTGACTGCCGACGGTCCCCCCGGGTCCTACGCATCGCTCGGTGTAGACCTGGGCCCGTGGGCCGAAAACCTGATCGCTCAGAACAGCCGGGCCACGTACCACCGAGCCATCGAGCAGGTGCTTCTTGGCGAGCCGTACGTTTCGCTTCAATCAGCAGGGGCTGCACCGGGTCTCCACTTCGGCATCACGATCGTTCGGCCCAACGAAACCATCATCATCGATCTTCACGATCGGTCTCACCAGTTTGCTGCAATCGAAGCACTCAAACGTTCCCAGACGCAGTTCGACCAGCTCTCTCAGACCTTGCCGGTTGGGGTATTCGTGGTCGAGGCAGAGGGCCGTACCAAGTTTGCAAGTGAAAAACTCCGCGAAATGTTGGGGCCTCGAATTGCCACCGAATTTGGTTGGCTCGAGAGCATTCACCCCGACGACCAGGCAAGCGCTGCCGAGGCCTTCGCTGATCTACCAAAGCATCGAAACTTCAAGGTAGAGGTCCGTTCGAAACAAGCGAACGGTGAATACATGTGGTCGCGTTGGGTTGGCTCCGACGTTCGCGACGAACAGGGCCGTCTCGAATACGTCGTTGGTTTCGTAGAGGACATCTCTGAATGGCGCGAGCTGAATAATCAGATCGCGTATCAAGCAAGTTTCGACGGTCTGACTGACCTCCCAAACCGAGTGACCCTTATCGACGAGTTGCGTGAGCGCCTGGAGGGGCAAGCTCCACCGGCAATGACCGGTGTCTTGTTCATCGACCTCGACGGGTTTAAGCTCATAAACGACACGCAGGGTCACAGTGTCGGCGATGCTGTGTTGCTCGAGGTCGCCCAGCGGTTCCGCCGGGCACTCCGCCCGACTGACCTGATCGGCCGTTTTGGCGGTGACGAGTTTGTTGTCGTGGCCAGCGATATTCAAGATGACAACGAAGCCAAGGCAATCGGTCGTCGACTGCACGACATCTTGTCCACGCCCGTGCTGGCCAATGGTCGCATCATCACCGTGGATGCATCTATCGGTATCGCTCTATCTGAGCGTGGCTCGTCGTCTTCCGAGCAATTGATCGGCAACGCCGATATCGCCATGTATGAAGCCAAGGCAACGGGACGTAATCGGTCCGTCGTCTTCGACGCCACTCTCCGGGCGCGTGCGTTGCAACGCTTCGACATGACGGCCGGCCTTCGTCATGCTCGCCGACGCCGCGAACTGCGTCTGGACTACCAGCCAATTGTCGACTTGAAGACCGAGGCGATGGTCGGAGCTGAAGCGCTCGTGCGATGGGAGCATCCCGTGATGGGCCGTATCTCGCCCGGGCTTTTCATCCCCTTAGCCGAAGAGATCGGCCTGATTGACGACGTCGGCGAATGGGTCGTAGAGCAAGCGTGTGCGGATCTCGACCGACTCCGAGGCCAAGGGCTGGTCGACGACGACTTCACCATCAGCGTCAATGCCTCGGCGCAACAATTCTCTAACGTTGCCTTATTGGCAACGAGAACACTTGCGTCGTTGAACCAGTACGGACTGAAGCCCGCAAATTTGCGCTTCGAGCTCACTGAATCGGTGCCATTGACTCAGATCCCCGAAGCCGCAAGCCGAATCCGTCAACTCACCAACTATGGCTTTGGTCTCGCTATTGATGACTTCGGCACCGGCTATTCCAGCCTGGGCTACCTCACGATGTTGCCTTTCGACATCCTGAAGCTCGATCTCTCTCTCACCGCTCAACTCGAACCGGGATCTCCTGCGCTCGCCGTGGTCGACAGCTTGATCAGCTTGTCCCATGAGATGGGCTTCAAGATCGTCGCCGAAGGCATAGAGACAGACAAGCAACAGACACTACTTACTAACGCTGGCGCTCAACTTGGACAGGGTTACCTCTTCAGCCGCCCCGTGACGCTGAATGCGCTCATCAACCTGCTCACGAACTGACCCTGCCCGCTAACTTTGACTCTCACGAGGATCGACCGGCCATGCGTGCTTTGGGTATCGACCTGCCATGTCTTTGCGGACCTCAGCCCAGCTCCCATCCCAGAAACCAGGCAGATCAGCAGTCCGTTGGATCGGACGTCCGGCTGGCGAGAGAAGCTCAACGGTAAGCGGCTGCGACCCATTCAAAATCGCTGGATGGGTCTTGACCCCGTAGAAGTCCTGGGCTCGCGACTTAATGGTTGGCGGCTCGGCCCGGTAGTCAATCTTGAGCCTGCGCCCTGCCGGAAGCGCAAACGTCGTCGGCAATGCCGACTCAAGCAGCTGGCGGCGTTCTCGGCCCAACAACATATCTAGCGCTACCGCTACGGAAACGACTTCGAGGTCAGCTCGCCCTGTCGCCGCGACAAGAAGGGGTCCAAGCCAGCTATCGAGGGTGGCGATGAGCGTCTTGTCGGAGAGATCTGGCCAACCTTTATCGGCTTGGCGGCTGCGAACATACTCAACACGCGCTTGCAGCGCCCGGGACGAATCGGTCCATGTGAGTGCCTTCAGCCGAGACCGCTTTACATGGTCAAGCAACAGGTCAACGACCTGTTCTGAAGGGATTGGACGACGACTGGTTGAGCCAAGGTCGAGGGAGCCCAAATGCCGATCAACTCGGGTAACAATGTCGTTACGATCGCGGTCCCACAGAGTGCGTTCTGTGACTTCTGCATCGAAACCGGCGGTCTCCAGCAAATCCGTGACATCGACGCCCGCTCCGATACGCACGCGAGCATCCTTGCGCTTGCCATCCAGATCGATGGCAACGAGGTACTCCTCTCCTGCTAAAGGATCGTTGTCTGCTAGCCGCACGCCAGAACCGTTGCGTAGCCGAAAGCGGCCGCGGCCGGTCCCCCGACGTTGCGCTACCCGATCGGGGAAACCTGACGCGACGAGAAGCCCTATGCGGTCTCGGTCATACCCGTCGTCATGGCACCCAATACGGCGGGCCAGATCATTGGCGCGAGCTCGCACCAATTGCAGCGAACGTCCCGATGCCAAGGCGTGACCGCGGTTACGGTCGGTCAGTAGGTCCAGCCGCAAACCAAGATCGGCGGGAATCTCGACAGGACGTCCCCGAAGGACGTCCCGTTCATCGATCAGCGCAGCGAGGGCACAGCCCATTGCACCGATTCCTCGCTCGACGCCAGTGACAACGATCGCCCCGAGTCGCGGGTGCAGCGGCAACTCCGAAAGGCGACGACCACGTTCGGTAATCATCTCATCGACATCGAGCGCCCCAAGCATGTGAAGAACCTGGCCCGCTTCCTTCCATGCCTGTGTCGGAACTGCATCCAGCATGGGGAGGGTGGCTGGATCAGTAACGCCCCAGGCCGCCAGTTCAAGACGGAGCGGGGCTAGGTCGACTTGGGTGATTTCTGCAGCGCCAAACGCGGCACGAGTGCCGTGCTCAATTTTCGACCAAAGCCGCACTGCCATACCTGGTCGGGTACGGCCTGCTCGACCGGCCCGCTGGTCCGCCGATGCCCGTGACACTGAAATCGTGGTTAGCCGGGTGAGACCATTCCCAGGATCGAACCGGGGCGCCCGAGCCAGCCCTGAGTCGACAACAACGGTGACGCCCTCGACGGTCAGGCTGCTCTCAGCGATGTCGGTGCTGAGCACGACCTTTCGTATCCCTGGGCGTCCTGGCGCAACCGCTCGATCCTGCTCGTCAAGCGGAAGGCTGCCATGCAACGGGTGTATCTCGACGCGCGGATCCAGGCCACGCAGTTGTTCATGCGTGCGACGAATTTCGGCCATACCTGGCAGGAATACCAGCACATCGCCTTCATCTTCTGTATCGAGTGCCCACTGGACCGCTTGTACGACCGCCGGCTCAAGTCGATCGCGCTTGTTCCGTGGTCGCCAATGCATCTCGACGTCGAAGGTGCGGCCGCCGCATTCGATCACCGGCGCTGGATCGGGCTCGCCGATCAACGCCGCAACCTTGGGTGCATCAATGGTAGCCGACATGACCATCACCGCTGTTCTCAGGTCGAGCGCTCGCTGCGCATCGAGCAGCAACGCTAGGCCTAGGTCCGCCTGCTGGCTGCGTTCGTGGAACTCGTCGAAGATCACCAGTCCGCAGCCCTCAAGTTCTGGGTCTCGTTGCAAACGGCGAGTCAGGATTCCTTCGGTGACGACTTCGATGCGGGTTGCTCGACTGACTCGGCGATCATCTCTGGTCGTGACACCGATGGTCTCGCCCACCTGTTCGCCAAGCAGGGATGCCATGCGTGCCGCTGAGGCGCGCGCTGCCAAACGTCGGGGTTCGAGCATGACGATCCGTTTGCCCCTAAGCCATGGTTCATCGAGCAGTCGTAGCGGCACCACCGTGGTCTTACCTGCACCAGGTTCGGCCGTCAGCACCGCTCGTCGATGCCGATCGAGTGCGGCCCGCACATCAGGGATGACCGATTCGATGGGCAGCCCTGTATCAGCAATCTGCGTCATACGGCATTGTCGGCCTCAACGGCCGCGAGCATCTGCTCAAACGCGTCTGGTACTGCGCTCTGCACACGAGCCCAACTGGAGATGAAGGGCGTCTCCATCGGGTTGGTAGAGAAATCTTCGCCCGCTTCGACTATTGATTGGGCAAATACTTCGACCAGCTTTTCTTCGCTGTGGCTATCGAATTCGAGCCCGTTGATGTCCGCGAGTGCGCCATAACGCTCGACCATGTCGAGCGCATTGCGGTAGTAGCTGGCCTTGATAGTCCGGAAGGTCTCGGGCGACAAGACCTCTCCCCCGATAGCCAGTTTACGGAACATAGCCTTGGTGATATCGCGGCTCATCTTATGAAGACCGGTAGTCGGGTCCTCGAACGAGACCTGTTGATGCTTGTGGTCATAGGCACCTGCCAGGTCGACCTGACAGATGCGCTGGGTGGTGTAACGGCGGTGGACTTCACTAAGCACCCCGATCTCAAGACCCCAATCACTTGGGATCCGAATGTTTCGTACCACGTTGATGTGCATGGCAAACTCGCCTGCGAGTGGGTAACGAAAGCTATCTAGGTAGTCGAGATAGTCGTTGTCGCCTAGGCACTGGCGCAGAGCCCGGATCAGTGGCGTCACGAGTAAGCGGACGACCCGCCCGTTCAGGCGCTCCCCATCGGTGCGAAAGTAGTAGCCCTTGGCAAAGGAGAAGCCAAAAGTAGGGTGCACAACTGGATAGAAGAGCTTGGACACCATGGAGCGGTCATAGGTAACGATGTCGGCATCGTGCAGGCCCACCACTTCGCCCAGTCCCGACGCTAAGAAATAGCCAATGCAGTACCAGACATTACGGCCCTTGCCAGCCTCAAGTGGAGCGATCGAGTGATCGCTAAAGACCTGATCAAGCGCCTGTAATCGGGGCCCGTCATTCCACAAGATACGGGTGGTCTGGGGCAGCCGCGAGAAGAACTCACGAGCTTGATGGAATTCGTCTTCGTTAGCGCGATCAAGGCCGATGATGATCTGGTCGAGGAACGGCACCTCGGCGAGCTCATCGACGATATGGTCCAGCGCCGGGCCGCCAAGTTCGCTGAACAGCGACGGGATGATGAGCGACATCGGCCGCTCCTTGCCCCATCGAACCAGATCTTCGTCTAGATCCTCGGTAGTGCGCAGACCAAAGTCGTGCAGCGTCGTGATCGGGCCGTTCTGGAAGTAGTCACCCACGGATCTTCAACCTACTCGGTAACGAAAGAGCGGGGCCCTCTCAGGCCCCGTTCTTCTTGGGATGTGCCGTCGACCTCGGGCCAGGTCGACTAGATCGGACGGAACACGATCCGTCGGTTCTTGGCCTTGTTCTCGGGGGTGTCGTTCGGCGCGATTGGCTGATCTTCGCCGAAACCGACCGCTGTCATTGTTTCGGCTGGAATGCCCTGCGCCTCGAGGTAGGTCTTTACGGCGTTGGAACGTTGACGGCTAAGTGTCTGGTTGAAACCAGGTTCGCCATCAGCATCGGTGTGGCCACCAATTTCGATGTCGCCTGGCGTCTGCAGCAAGAATGCGGCAACCTTGTCGAGCTCGATCTTTCCGGCATCTGTCAAGTCCGAACCACCTGACGCGAATGTGATTGGCGCCAAGCCAAGCGCCGCACCAATATCTTCGGGAAATTCGGGAGCGGCTTCCTGCGGGAGTAAAACCGAGCTGACAATGTGCATAACACCATTGCGAGCTGCAGCGTCGCCGACGAGCAGAGTCACCGAACCATTCAGCAGAATACTTCCACCTGAAGCGTCGACATCGATGCTCTGCTCATCGAGCTGTGTGGGCAGCGAAGACGACGCAGAAATCGTGGCCGAATCTTGAGCGCCCACGAGCAGGTGATACCGCAGCACTGCTTTGAGTGCCTCTGGGTCATTCTGAAGTGCAGCGACCTGGTCCGAGATAGCAGCGAACGCGTCATTGGTCGGAGCGAAGAGCGTGAACTCGCCACCACCGCCGAGTGCTTCGGCGAATCCTGCTTGATCAAGTAAAGCCCGCAGCGTCGACAGTTCGGGCTGGGCGTCGATCAGGTCGTTCAGAGAATATCCCTGTGCGGCCTCAGCGGTTGCCGCCTGATCTATGGTCACGTTGTTCTGCACACCCAAGCCAGCAGCTCGGACTGCTTGGTCCAACAACGCTCGTTCGGTCTCGTTGGCGACAGTGCCATCGAGCACCGCGACGTCGCCGAAGACTTCGCCCTGCACGTTTGGATACCCAAGCAAGAGTCCACCAAGAGTTGCCTGACGCTGAGCAACCACCGGATCTGGCGTCGGGTCTACTGCTGCAGGTGTTTCACCATTCGTAGCGAGGCCGCCCTCGCCATCGCTGCCGCCGGTGCACTGTGCGATGGCGAAAATGAGGATGACGGTGCCGAGCACAGCACCGACTAGCCACCAAAACCA
This sequence comes from uncultured Acidimicrobiaceae bacterium, assembly GCA_905182135.1. Lineage (GTDB taxonomy): Bacteria > Actinomycetota > Acidimicrobiia > Acidimicrobiales > UBA10347 > UBA10347. Next base: position 409,808 of record CAJJAG010000004.1, read on the forward strand.
GCCCACCTTGGAGAGGCCAGAACCTTCGGTGTCGGCATCAAGATCCTCGGCGATAGGCGATCCCGAGGGCTTGGCGTCAGTGCTAGCGGAATCACCTGTGATAACAACACCTGCAGGGGCCACGTTTGCCACTTCGGTATCGAAACCGGGTAACGATCCACCGATTTCAATCGCCTCGGTCGCTTCACCCATGCCCAGTTCGGGCTCGTGAAGTGACGGGAAGTCGTCAGCAGAGTCTGCGAAGACACCCTCGACCACCGTGGCAACGTCATCGTCGAGGATCACCTCGGCGCCTGGATCGAGAACCATGTCAATATCGCCGTCGACCATCGAAGCTGCAGAGGGCAGGTCCGCTTCGGCAGTGCCTGAATCAACAATGCCCGAATCGCTGAGATCGGGGAGATCAAGGTCAGACAGGTGCGTTCCTGGAAGATCGATCTCGCTTTGGCCGACGATCGGATCGACCGCTGGCTCTGAGCTGTTCACCGTGTCGGGCATCTCCATCGCTGCGGGGCTCACGAGCTCGACGACGCGGCCGAAACCTTTACCCTCGAGGTCCTCGACGGCATCGGCAAGATAAGAGCGCAGGCCATCAGTGCTGCGGTCCGCGTAGGACGCAACAGTGCCGGTGGCTAGCGGCGCCAACACCGACATGACTTGGGCCAGCAGTCGGGTACTCAACCCTGATGCCGAGCTGAGAGCGGCTAGCGATGACTCGCCCCGATCGCCGAACGCTACATCGAGCATGGCGGCACCCTGTGCAGGGTCACCAGCTGCGATATATGCATCAAGATCGTCAGGCACCCCAGAACCTGGTTCACCGAGCATGGACGCTAAATTCTGCGCGCCACCTGGTTCCAGAGTCTTGTCGCGGAGCCCAGCGATCAGCGCGGGAAGTCCAATCTCCATCGCCCGTCGGGTCTGGGTGCGATCGGTGCCGAGGGCATGCGCGAGATCGTCCGGAGCCGATCCGCGCAGCATGTCAGCAATCGTGTCAAACATCGAAGCCACACACTGATCGTACGGCGTCGAGCACTCCTGAACGTGGCACCTCAGCAATTCTCCTGATTGATCACCGACCAGTCTCGTGTTCGGACCTACGATTAAAGGATGGTAAACGAGCTCATTATCAGAGCCAAACATGATTTTTGCAGGACCTTTTCAAATGGCCGTGCTCCGTTGAACACTGACCCAACCGCGTGAGCAGCGATACATCAAGTCATGTAAATTGGAACGCCCAGTCCTCGGCGGACGCACCAATTCTCGTCATGGCCTTAGAGGGGCTATTCGATATTGCTGGTGCAGCGACTGACGCAGTGACCCATTTGGTCGAGCGTGCAAGCAACCGTGTGAAGATCGCGTCGATCGATCCCGAGGTGTTCTTTGACTTCACCCAACAGCGTCCCGTCGTCTCGCTCGATAGCAGCGGCACCCGGTCGCTCAGCTGGCCGGAGAACGACGCCTATGAGCTGACGCTCGACGGTAATGTCTCGTCACTCGTCACGATTTCAGGGATCGAGCCACACCTTCGCTGGCGAACCTTCGCCGAAGCGGTCGGAGAGATAGCCCAGGAGAGCGGGGCCCGGCTCGTCGTCACGCTTGGCGCCATGGCTGGCCAGGCGCCTCATACGCGTGCGCTTGGTGTTGTTGGCTCAGCCAGCGATCCTGTGCTTGCTCAGCGGCTTGGTCTTGGACGTCCGTCCTATCAAGGGCCAACGGGTCTTGTTGGCGCCCTACACGTTCATCTTCACGAGGCTGGCCTGGCTGTCATCTCGCTACGCGTCTCGGTCCCGCATTATGTGACGCAGGCGCCCAATGCGGAAGCAACGAGATCTCTACTTGCCCGGCTCGAGTTGGTTACCGGTATCCAGACTGGCCACGACAGCTTCAACGCTGACGCCGCAGCATGGCGAACGAAGGTCGACGCTGCCGTCGCAAGCGATGACAAGATGCGCGGTTATGTGCAGCAGCTAGAAGCACTCATAGACAATTCAGATGACCTTTTACCCTCGGGTGACGAACTTGCCGCCCAACTCCAGGCATGGCTTCGAGACAATTCTGACGAGTAGCCGGGCAACGCTGCGCCAACTTGGACAGCGAAAGGTTCGGCTCTGCCAGAATGAGTGAAGCGGCTCTTGATTACTAGTGGTCAACAAACTTTGCAGGAGCAGAGGCTCTAGCGCAGCGTTTCGACAAGGTTCGAGCTGAAAGGCTGCTACCCGGACTACCGGCTAAGCGTCGAGGACGGTTGTTTGCCCTTGGGCCAATGGTGGCTCTTTCGACCAAGGGAACTCGATCCACTTGTCGGTGCGCTTCCATACATAGTCGCACTTGACGATCGACTGCGGCTTTTCGTAGACGACTGCGGTTCGGACTTCTGCGACTTTACCTTCGCAGAACGACCGGACGTATTCGAGCGTGTGCCCGGTATCAGCGACATCGTCAGCGACCAGGATGCGAGCTGCATTGGTATCGACAAAATCAACGTAGGGCGGCAACATGACCGGCACGTCGAGGCGCTCGTTGACGCCGGTGTAGAACTCGACATTCATGACGTAAAGATTCTTCACGCCCAGCGCATAACCCAAGGAACCGGCCACAAACAAGCCACCACGAGCGATCGCCAGGATCATGTCGGGTTGGTAGCCATCATCGGCGACCAGTTGGGCCAACTCACGCACGGCAGTGCCGTACTTGGCAAACGTCAGGTCTTCACGCTCTTCGCTCATTAAACCAGACGCTATCGGTTCCGGTCATGACCGCTGACATCAACCGCACGGTTCATGGCTGGTTCGGCCTCGCAGCAATCGCTTCGGCTGCGATAACATCGTTCTCACCGAACAGAGGAGTCTCTGTGCCGCTCCGTGGGAATGTTTTCCGCACATCCTTCTTCTACGGCTTCCAGCCGCTATTCACGGTCGCAGTCCTTCTCGCATGGTGGGCGCTCCCAACGCGTTCTGATGCGCCGTTAGAGACTGCTGCCATCCTGCTTTTAGTGGCAAACCTTGCGATATACGCTCTCGAACATGTCACTCCTGATCGAGCTGATTGGGTCACTGATGCAAGCGACCGCAAGACCGACGCATTCTGGGTCGCAGTTCGAGTTTTCATATTCGGTCCTGTGCTGCAGGTACTCATGGTGCTCTCGATAGAGCCGATCCTAAATAGCCTGAATTTTCCAACCCTGTGGCCTTCTTCATGGCCACTATTTGCGCGGATTGTGCTGGCTTTGGTGGTCGCCGAACTGGTGGCGTTTGCGGTGCATGTTGCGATGCACCGCGTACCTATCCTGTGGCGTTATCACGCTACCCATCACGCCCAAACCAAGCTGACGTCGGCTCGTTGGGCGAGTTCTCACCCAATCGAGATTGCGACCGTGCAATTGCCGATCTTCCTCTTGGTCACCGTGCTCGGTCCGGAGTTGGTCGATATCGCCGGAGCGATCATCTTGGGTCGCGTCACTGTGATCATCGCCCACTCAAATCTACGACTGAGTTCGACTCCAATCGGCTGGCTGCTGACGACCCCTGACCTGCATCGCAGGCATCACATGCTTGGCGCAAAAAACCAAGCCAACTTTGGCGACGTACTTCTCGTCTTCGACCGGGTCTTTGGTTCGTTCTCCAGGCAAGAAGCACTGCGGGTCGGTATCGGATCTGGCCAGAAGATCGGGCTACGAGATCAGCTCCGGCTGCGCGGTATCGTTATGGGCTCCATCGACACCGAGATCAGCATCGACTTGAGCGATACAGTCACGCCGCCGGTGGAGAACACCAATCGTTAGTTAGTGGCGGAAGTGACGCCGTCCTGTGAACACCATGGCCATGCCCTGTTCGTTAGCCGCTGCGATCACTTCGTCGTCGCGAATCGAGCCGCCTGGTTGAACCACTGCAGTCGCCCCGGCAGACCCTGCCGCGTCTAGGCCGTCGCGGAATGGGAAGAACGCATCGCTAGCGCAGGCACCACCGACAGCCCGACCTGCAGCCTTCTCGGCTGCGATCTCGCCTGCGTCACGTCGATTCTGTTGCCCAGCACCAATACCGACTGCTTGTCCGTCCTTGACCAACACAATCGTGTTGCTCGTAACTCGAGCAGCTACACGCCATGCAAAAACAAGGTCTACCATTTCTTGTTCGGTTGGCTCACGTTCGGTCACGGTTTGCCATTCGCTCACGTCGGGCTGCAAAAAGTCGCCGTTTTGGACAAGCATGCCGCCAGCGACCGACCGCATCTGTAGTCGCAGCGGTGCCCATGGGCTATCGCCGACCTCTACTAGCCGCAAATTCTTCTTGGCCGAGAGGATTTCGAGCGCCTCAGCGTCGAAGCTGGGCGCAACCACAACCTCGGTAAATACTGGTGCAAGCTCGTTAGCCATTGCCGCGTTGACGGCGCGGTTCGTCGCAACAACGCCGCCAAAAGCCGAAACCGTATCGCCAGCATGTGCTCGGGCGTAGGCCTCCTGGATCGTTGACCCAAGGGCGGCCCCACACGGGTTCGCATGTTTCATCACGACCGCCGCTGGCCCATCGGCCGCCAAACTATTGACGAGATCCCAGGCTGCCTCGGTGTCATACACATTCAAATAAGACATCTCTTTGCCTTGGTGGATAGTTGCGCTGTCCCACCAGCCGCTGCCATGTGTGAAGCGATAACGAGCGCCTGTCTGGTGAGGATTCTCGCCATAGCGGAGATCGTGTACCCGGTCGAGGCTGAGATGTAGGGACATCGGCAGTGAATCATCATCGGTGTCAGGGTCGGTGGCATCGAACCACGACACGATCGCAGCGTCGTACGCGGCGGTGTGTGCAAAGGCCTTGCGGGCAAGCGCACGTCGGTGCAATGGCGTCAGGCCTTCATCTGATCGAAGGGCTTCGAGCACCTGGTCGTAGTCAGCGGGATTCACCACGATGGCCACTGCATCGTGATTCTTCGCTGCGGCCCGCACCATTGTTGGTCCACCGATGTCAATATTCTCGATGCCAGGGGCAGAAACGAAGGGGTACAGGTTCGACACCACAAGATCGATTGGTGCTATCTCGCGATCAAGAAGCTGCTGCATATGGTCGGGCTCGCTGCGATTCGCGAGTATTCCGCCATGAATTACCGGATGGAGTGTCTTCACTCTTCCGTCGAGCATCTCATCAGCGCCCGTCACCTCGCTTACGGAACGGGCAGCAAGCCCCGCCGCAATCAGCGCAGCGTAGGTACCTCCGCTGCTAACGAGCTCAAAGCCAAGCTCGTCCAAACCTTGCGCAAAGGCCACTAGGCCCGACTTGTCGCTTACGGAAAGCAGTGCACGCACAGTGGTCCTTGGGGGGTCGTCGACGGCGTCGTGATGAACCTAGCGCCAACTACTGAGTCGAGGCATGGTTCCCAAATCGCTTTCGCCTAGCAAGAGCATTAGTTCTTGAGTGTCGCACTCTTCACAGAAACAACATCACCCGTAAGATCGATCAACATCTCATGAGTGGGAGCGCTATCGCGCAGGTCAATGATCTGATCTTCGCCGACCTTGGCATGGGATGAGCAGGCGGCTGCATCGGTGGGCCGTCGGAGATCGATCACGGTTTCACAAGCTTCTCGGCGCAGATTGCGGCTCTTGGTGAAAACGCCAGCGGTGGCAGCTACGAAAAGTACCGACACGCAGGTCACAAGACCGAATCGCATGCCGCTCGGCATCTCGCCCGCCGCAAACCAGAGGTAGGCATACGGCGCAAAGAACATGACGATGGTCGCTGTGAGCGGAATAGGCAGCCGAGACCAATCACCTTGGCCGGCTCGCCTGCAAACGACAGCCGCGGCCTTGCCGTATGGCCAAGCCGTACCGACATCGGTTAACCCGAAGATCCATGCGTTTGCCCCATGCTCAGAGAACATGCCGAGGCAATGAAGAAACGAACTAGCGAGTACCCAACGACCGACCAAATCCACGTCTGCTCGACCAAGCGTCCATAGTTACGTTTAGCCAAGCGAGCGACGCCAGCCGGAGCGACAGAAGGGATAGCTACAGAGGCCATATCTATTCCGGTTACACAGGCTTTAGGCGGCCGTAAAGACCTGGAAAGCCTGAAAATCAACACCATTAGCGGCAACACGGCAATTTAATGACCTCCCCTCTAAGGAAATCATTCACTTTTCCGTCTGCTTCCGCCCCAAAATGTGTTACTTCCAACGCATCTGACGTTGGGAACTGGCGGTTTCCCAAACGGCATGATCGCTGCAAACGACTCGAACAACGAAGCCGCTAGGCCAATTCGCGCTAGGCAATTTTGCATTTCACGTTACGGCGCACAACGCCAGCGATCCGGTGCGAGCCGCCGCCCCCTTCGAAGCGAACGGCTTGCATCAGACCAATAAACGAGTTCGGCGAACCGACCACCGCTCCATCCTCAACCCAGTCGGAGTGACAGAGCCGCGTGTAGAGCACAGGCACTACTCCGTGCCGCGTACCAACAGCGAGAGCGCAGCAACGCAAGCCCGGAGTTAAAGCCCGGCGACGATTTCTGCCATGAGCTCGCCGGCCTCGGTTGGATTGAGACCGACCTTTACTCCTGCATCTCGCAGCGCTTCCATCTTGGCGTCGGCGGTGCCTTTGCCGCCGGAGACGATGGCGCCTGCGTGGCCCATTTTTTTTCCGGGAGGGGCCGTCACGCCAGCGACATAGCTGGACACTGGCTTCGTCACGTGATTCTTGATGTACTCGGCGGCTTCTTCTTCGGCGGAGCCGCCGATTTCGCCGATCATCATGATCGCCTTGGTCTCCGGGTCAGCTTCGAAGGCCGCAAGGCAGTCGATGAAGCTGGTTCCGGGAACAGGGTCGCCGCCGATACCAACGCATGTGGTGACGCCGATATCTTTCTGCTGAAGTTCGTACAGCGCCTGATAGGTCAGTGTTCCTGAGCGGCTCACGATGCCAACAGGACCCCCGGGCTTGGCGATGTGACCAGCGGTAATACCGATGTTGCACTTACCGGGGCTGATGATGCCGGGGCAGTTAGGACCCAACAGTTGCACGTCTGGGTGGTCACGTTTGAGCTTGTTGAAGAACCAAGCCTCGTCATGCGCTGGCACACCTTCGGTGATAGCCACGATGAACTTAATGCCACCTTCGGCAGCTTCCATCACGGCATCTTTTACGCCCGGTGCAGGGATGAAGATGCAACTAGCGGTAGCGCCAGTTGCTTCGACAGCCTCAGCGACCGACGCGTAGACCGGCACGCCATTTACGTCAGTGCCCGCCTTCTTTGGATGTGTACCGGCAACGACCTGCGTGCCGTATTCGGCATTGAGGCCGCCGTAGTAGCTGCCCTGACGCCCGGTCAAGCCTTGGTAGATGACCTTGGTGTTCTCGTCTACAAAAATTGCCATTGTTCGATCCCTTTCAGCCTGCTGCGAGTTCGCTGGCCTTGCGGGCCGCGTCGAGCATCGTCGTTTCCATCATCAACATGTCGTTCAGCTCGGGTGCCAGAATGGCCCGGCCTTCATCGGCATTGGTGCCGTCTAAGCGGATCACGATCGGTGAATCGATCTTGACGCGCTTCATTGCTTCGAGGATCCCGTTGGCAACTTCTTCGCCTCGGGTGATGCCACCGAAGATGTTGATGAAGATCGACTTGACATTCTTGTCGTCGTTTATGACCTGGAGTGCGCTAGACATCACGTCAGCGTTTGCGCCACCACCGATGTCTAGGAAGTTAGCGGGCTTGCCGCCAACCTGGTTGATCACATCAAGTGTGCTCATGGCCAGACCGGCGCCGTTAGCGATAACACCGACTGTGCCGTCGAGCCCGACGTATTGCAGGCCCTTGGCGTGCGCTGCTTCTTCGCGCTCGTCGCGGGTCTGAGTCTCGTCAAACTGGGCGTAGTCAGCGTGACGGAACTCAGCGTTTACATCGAGCGTGACCTTGGAATCGAGAACGTGGACCTTGCCCTCGGGCGTCAGGATCAACGGGTTGATCTCGACCAGGTCGGCATCACCTTCGGTGTAGCTGGCGTAAAGCTGCTTGGCGATAGCGATTGCGCCTTCGCGTGCGTCGGGGTTCAGGTTCGCACCGTCGACCCACTGCGCTGCAACCTCGTCGGTCAAGCCGTCAACTGGGTCGACCCAAATCTTGCTGATCTTCTCCGGAGTCGACGCTGCGACTTCTTCGATATCCATGCCGCCTTCGGCGCTGAGCATGCCCAGGTGCTTCTTCGCCGCACGATCGAGCGTGAAGCTCATGTAATACTCCTCGGCGATATCCGAGGCCGCTTCGATCCATAGTCGTTCGACGATGTGACCTTTGATGTCTAGACCCAAGATGTTGGTTGCGTGCTCGCGCACTGCATCCATGTCGGGGGCGAACTTGATGCCGCCCAACTTGCCCCGGCCGCCGGTCAGCACCTGTGACTTGACCATCACTGGGGTGCCTAGGCGCTCGGCGGCTGCCAGCGCTTCATCGACGGAAAAGACAACTTCGCCAGCCGAAATTGGCATGCCGTATTGGGCGAAGAATTGTTTGCCCTGATACTCGAACAGATCCACCACAGCTCCTTTGGCAAGGGGTTGGAGAAAACGACGTCGCCGGGTGGTTAGATGACGAGGCGCCGGAGTGATCCTAGTTTCACCGCGTGGCAGCTCAAGCAATGAGCAGGTGAACTTTTCTTTTGTAGTCCCGCAGTTGGTTGGATGAACCCCACTGTGGCGGCCGAAGGACTCGACTGCGATAGGGCCAGATAACTTGTAACTGTGCCAGTTGAACAACGAGACCCACGGCAAACGTTCAAGGCCGTCACCCTGGGAGTGGCCGCTGTGGGTGCCGCCGTGGGCTTCCTGCTACTTGTCCTGTGGTTCACCGATCGCGGAGCTGTCGAGATTGCACTGGGCGACGACACCTTCGAAGCCGGTCGCACCGACATCATCGCCGACGAAATCCGCCAGAACGGCCCCATCAGATACGCAGACCTCATCGGCGGTCGTCGAAACATTATTCTGCAGCACCTAGGCGACGACGACCTGGTCGGCTGGTATGCCTTCGACCTGATCCGCCCCGGACAACCAAACGAGTGTCAGCTCGAATGGAATGTGGCCGGCCAGGTATTCCGCGATTCCTGTGACGATGCTGAAATCCCACCCACTGGCTTTGGTCAACCGGACTATCCGGTCGAGATCGAAGAAGGTCGCATTTCCATCGACTTCCGGGCCGACGAGGCTGCCTCGACCGAAACCGACACCGGCGAGTAACGCCTGAGCCTGCCCCGCCCGCTAGTTCGTCCCATCACTTAAAAATTCAAACGTTGTCCGCCTGGTGGGCGAAAACACGTACGGCTTGGGCTTCTCATCGCTGTCGACACGGTGGGCTGTGGCCGGTTTATGTCGCCCTCGTTATCAAACCCAACAGCGCCCGACCCTTCCACGAACGAGATGGATTCAGCCGAACCCTCTCTCACCAAAACGAATACTTCGCCAGTGCAGGCAAATACGAGGAGCACCGAGTCTGCCCAACCGTCGCCATTGCCGACACCACGAGCTACCCGAATACGACCGCCATTCCACCGATGAACGAGCCGGGCACACGATCTCTGCCGAACTTGAACTCCGCTGCTCCCCTGCCGTTGCGAGTAACACCTGCCTGAATCCAAGAGTTAGTCCCTCAAACTTTTGCTGGTGACACCGATCCCCAGCCGACGCTCTCACAGGCGGAACGCCCCCGAGCTAGCACCGCACACTGTTCACCTTCTGGGCTGGGTCTAGCATCAAGCGATGACAGAGGTGTTCCATCTTGATTTAACCCGTAAAATGTTGAAGGGCGCCACGCTGGCGATCGTCCCGGGCGACCCGGCCCGAAGCGAGTTGATTGCCGAACATATGGATGACCCCGTCTTCCTCGCTAGCAAACGCGAGTACACGAGTTGGCTCGGTCACATCGAGGGCAGGCCCGTGGTGGTCTGCTCGACCGGTATTGGTGGCCCTTCTACATCCATTGCGGTTGAAGAGCTTGCCCAACTCGGCGTTCGCACTTTCCTTCGGGTTGGGACCACTGGAGCTATCCAGCCTGACATCGCCGTCGGTGATGTGATCGTCACCCAAGCATCGGTGCGACTCGACGGTGCGAGTACCCATTTCGCTCCCATCGAATATCCGGCGGCCTCGAACTTCGAATGCACGTCGGCGCTGGTCAACGCCGCTGAACAACTCGGTCTTGTGCACCACGTCGGCATCACCGCATCGTCCGACACCTTCTACTCTGGACAAGAGCGTTATGACACCGTCTCGGGTCGGGTACTTCCACGTTTTCGCGGCAGCGCCGAAGAATGGCAATCGCTCGGCGTGCTGAACTACGAGATGGAATCGTCGACCCTGTTGACTATGTGCGCAACCCAAGATTGGCGGGCCGGGTGTGTCACTGGCGTGCTGGTCAATCGCCACCAGCAGGAGACACCTGACGAAGCAACCATCGCTTCGGCTGAGGCCAACGCCGTACAGGTCGTGTTGGCCGCGGCCAAAGCCCTGCTCTGACTGACGGGGCCAGGCTGTAGATGCGGTCTGGGGACGAGCCGTACCAGGGGCCTAACGTGGGGCCATGGCTGAAGACCTATGTACCTACAATGTCAGCGATGGCATCGCCACTCTGACATTCAATCGACCCGATTCTATGAATGGCATGACCGGCAACATGGAGGTCGCGTACTTCCAGCGACTGCTGCAAGCCGAAGCCGACGACGACGTGCGCGTCATCGTGCTCACCGGCGCAGGACGTGCCTTTTGCCCCGGTGCTGATCTAGCTCACCGCGCTGGACCAGGCGATCATTCCCTACCAAACGCCGAGTTTGCTCGCACCACACCACTCGATATCGGCAAGCCGATGATCGCCGCCATCAACGGTGCATGCGCTGGCGTCGGGTTGGCCTATGCGCTGCAATGCGATCTGCGATTCGCCACCAAGAAGGCCAAGTTCACAACAGCGTTCTCTCGTCGTGGACTGATTAGCGAATACGGCATGGCCTGGTTACTGGATTCGATCGCCGGCCGCCAGGTAGCGATGGATTTGCTGCTCTCGGCTCGAGTCGTCCAAGGCGACGAGGCCGCCGAACTGGGCATCATCTCTGCAGCGTTCGAAACTGACGATCTAATGCCGCATGTCACCGGCTATGCCACCGACCTGGCAGCGAACGTATCGCCTGCATCTATGGCGACCATCAAATATCAAGTCAACAACGAACCAGCGATGTCGAACCATGACGCTACCAACCATGCCGAAGGCCTAATGCGAGAATCACTCACAGGTTCCGACGTCGTGGAAGGTATTGCTAGCTTTCTAGAGAAGCGCCAAGTCACCTTCCCGCCACTGGGCGAAGGCACTACCTTTGATTGGATGAACTCATAGACATCGACGAGCAAGAACATCGATTCGCCTCGGCTCGCGTCGCCCGGCTTGCGACGGTCACTACCGATGGTGCTGCCCATATCGTGCCGTGCTGCTTTGCACTACTGGACGACAGGACGATCGTCTCGGCCATCGATGCCAAACCAAAGTCGACCATGGCGTTACGCCGACTCGACAACATCGCAACAAACCCTCGAGTCTCACTCGTGGTCGACCAATATGACGACGATTGGTCCCAGCTTTGGTGGGTCCGCTCTGATGGCATCGCCACCACTTTGAACAGCGGCGTGGCCTATGAGGCTGCGCTTGATGCACTCGCTGCTAAATATGAGCAGTATCAGGTTGATCGACCGCAAGGCGTTGTTATCTCGATCGAGCCGAACGCCTGGCGTTCTTGGAGCGCTAAACCGCTGGCCTGAACTCGAAGTGTTCAGGCCGTCATGCCCGAGCACCCCGTGCCCGAGCGCCGCAGTGCCCAAACCGCGGGTGCATCGACGCCACTCAGCCGCACTGAGCAATTCACCGATGATCTCGACAAGGCCACACGGCTTCGCCGCTACCGACCATGGCCTCTCTCGTCGAGCGTGCAGGTCAGAATGTCCCAGCTATTAGCAGGGGGACGCTTCCCAGCCTGCGAGGTGTCTTGTTAGCTCATCGAGCGAGCGAACCATAGCGTCGCAGGACCGCTCGATCATCAGGTTCACGACCTCGTCGTCGAAACGGCGGCGCCAGTCAGTATGTAGCCCAATGATGTACGTGTTCGAAGCAAAGGCGTAGCCGATTTCCCACGCGGTGCCGTCGTCGGTGGTCACGCCGTTCAAACTGGCAACCACGATCGAGGCTCGATCAATGCCTCCTACATTGTTGGCAAAAATCTGGCCCACGGTCTCGGCCGTCTTCGGCGGGTTGTCGCGGTGCGGCAGAAACGTCGAAAAGCCTGCAGCGGCAACCGTGGCCTCGACCTGTTCGATCCACCACCGTTCGCCTTCGTCGAACAACGGGCCAGCGATATAGACAGGGTCAGCAACATTCACCATGTCCTGATCGTACGGCCTTCACCCGCCCTACCACCGCACCTGGAATCACGAACCGACACACTCAAAACCCTGACACCAGGTGCAACAGTTATGTGACCCTTTCAAGTGGGGTCCACGAGAGAAGGACGCGCTTTTCGCCCACCGACGGGAAGCGCACGACCGCCTCGGCCTTTTCACCCTGCCCTTCTATCAGGATGATCACGCCGTCACCCCAGCTCGAGTGTGTAACGTCATCGCCAACCTTGAGGCCGATTTCGTGAGCACCAGTGGTAGCTCGCGCCGCTGGGGTCGGATCTGCAATCCCCGTGCCTAGCGACTCGCGCCGTCCTCCTGCACTCATCGCCTGGTCGACTTTCCAATCGCGACTCTGGTTCCATCGACCTTGGCCGCCTCCAGAACTGCTGCGACGACGAGAAGCGGTCGACTCTTCTTCGTCGACCAACTCGGCCGGGATCTCGTCGAGGAACCGGCTTGGAGGGTTGTACTGATTCGAGCCGTACAGGTTTCGAGAAGCGGCATGGCTGAGATGCAACCGTTGCTCGGCACGAGTGATGCCCACGTAAGCGAGGCGGCGTTCTTCTTCGAGTTCATCGGGATCGCCGATGCTGCGCATATGAGGGAAAATACCATCTTCCATCCCGATTACGAAGACAACCGGGTACTCGAGTCCCTTGGCTGAGTGCAGGGTCATCAGGACCACCGACGACTCTTCTTCCTCTTCGAGCGAGTCGGTGTCCGCTACGAGCGCTACTTGTTCTAGGAACTCGTTGATATCGCCGAAATCCTGCGCTGCGCCCAAGAGCTCGCCCAGGTTCTCGAGTCGACCATCGGCCTCCACGCTGCGTTCGGCTTCGAGAGCCGCCCGGTAACCAGATACGTCAAGTAGGTGGTCGAGCACATCGGCAGGGCCTTGGGCTAGCTGGTCTTCAGCTGTGGCCAGCAGGTTTAGGAACCTGGTAATCCCCGTGATGGCTTTGCCCGAAACCCCCGCCTCAGGTGCCCTCTTAGCCGCCTCGATAAATGTGAGCCCGTGCTGGGCCGCCCACAGATCGAGCTTCGCTATTGATCCGTCTCCGACTCCACGGCGAGGCGTGTTCAAGACGCGTTTAACGCTGACTTCGTCAGTCGGATTGATCACAGCCTTGAGATAGGCCATGGCATCCTTGATCTCTTTGCGGTCATAGAAACGAGTGCCGCCGATCACCTTGTAGGGGATGCCATTGCGCATCAGGCGCTCTTCGAGTACCCGAGACTGAGCGTTGGTGCGGTAAAATATTGCCATCTCACCCCACCGGTAGTGCTCACGGCTGTGCAGCAGTGAGAGTCGGTTACAAACCCAGGTGGCTTCGTCGATCTCGTCTTCGGCGTGATAGCGCACGATCAGTTCGCCAGGACCCTGCTCGGTCCACAACCGCTTGGGGGCACGGTCAGGGTTGTTGTCGATCACCGCATTGGCAGCGTCGAGGATGTTCTGCGTCGAGCGGTAGTTCTGCTCAAGCACAACGGTGGTCGCCTGAGGAAACGCTTTTTCGAACTCCAGGATGTTGCGAATATCAGCCTTGCGAAAGCGATAAATCGACTGATCTGCATCGCCCACCACGCACACGTTGCCCGCTGCGCTCGCAAGCAGTAGCACGAGTTCGTTCTGCACTGGGTTCGTGTCCTGGTACTCGTCGACCAGGATGTATTCAAACCGACGCTGCCAAGTTTCGAGAACATCGGGATTGCTCTTGAAGAGCTGCACAGTGACGCTGAGCAGGTCATCGAAGTCCATGGCACCGGCGGCCTTCAGACGGCGCTGGTATTCCTCGAAGACCTCACCGATACGACGTTCGTGGGTCGAGCCGGCCATAGCAAGGTATTCGGCAGCGGTGCGACCCTCGTTCTTGGCCGCACTGATTGTCGAATGAACCGAGCGCGGCGGGTTGCTCTTGGAATCGATGTTCAGATCCCGCAAGACGTAGCTGGTCAGACGGACCGCGTCGGCATGGTCATAGATCGTGAACGATGACGGGTAGCCAATGACCTTGGCCTCGCGCCGTAAAATACGCACACAAGCTGAGTGGAAAGTGGACACCCACATGCGTTGTGCGACCGAACCGATCAGCCCTTCGACACGGCTGCGCATTTCGCTTGCGGCCTTGTTGGTGAACGTAATCGCCAAGATGGCGAATGGGGACACGCCTTGTTCCTGAACTAATCGGGCAATGCGATGCGTCAGCACCCGGGTTTTGCCAGATCCTGCACCGGCCACCACCAGCAACGGTCCGGTGTCGTGCAGCACCGCTTCTTCTTGGTCGGGATTAAGCCCGTCGAGAATTTCAACGCTCATGGCTGAAGCTTCTGTCGGAAATGATCGAGCACGAGTTCCATCGCTTGGTTCGTCGGATGATTAGGTTCGGCGGAATACTCGGCCGTGAGAACCGAGTGCGCCTTTTTGGCGAAGCCGTGTTCATTCCCTTTGCCGGAATCAATCTCGACCCCAATAAAGGCATCGCCGAACTCGTGGCGCAAACGCTCGAACCGCTCGGCCGGTACCAGCCGGTCAGCGGTGAAACGAAACCCGATCACGCACAGGTCCTCGTCGACAACTCGGCGTTTGATCTGCGCCAGATCGTCGGGCGCAACGTGTAGATCCGAGCGGTGCTTCTTCGAGATGGCAAATGGCATACTCGGTTGGCTCATCACCGGCACAAGCACCGCAGGATCAACAGTAAGTCCCAGCGCAAAGTTGCCGGTGAAACACATGCCCACGACTCCGACACCTGGTCCACCGCACTCACGATGGGCTCGAGTGGCCAGGCTGCGCATCCACGCAGTAATCGGCGCTCGCTTGTTGCGGGCAAACGCAAGGAATTCACGGCGGACACATTGCTTAGCCAATGTCGTGCCGGCGTACCTGCCCGAAAAGGCTTTTCCAGGCTCACCGAACAACGATGCAACGTACACAGTGAAACCAGCCTGGATCACTCGGCGGCCAAAGTCGGCGACGTCGGGTGTGATACCCGGGATCTCGGGAAACACGACCACAGCCGGGCCCGAGCCAGCTATGTACACGTCATAGGTCGAGTCACCAAAGCGCATGGGTCGCAGATCGAAATCAGCGAGTTGGTCGGTCATCGCCCCAACATAGAACGGCCCACTGGCATTCGACGCGCAATCGTTCGGGGAATTCGTGCGCCCGGAAACTTTTACTCCCCCTGAGCCACGCATGCCCCAACATCGGGCTGGGGGAACACCCGCAACAGTGACCCAATCGCTGCAGGACCATGGCGATTTCATTGCATGCTCAACGCGACTCAGCATGTTATTATTGACGCTCTAGTGTAAGTGGTGGGCCTCGCTTGCAAGCAATCCGGTCCCGTCTTCCCGAACCCCAAGACTCCCGACGTTCCGTGTCATCGTATTCACAACCTAAGAAGCCAGCGACCACCCGACCAGGCCTGCCATACATGCCAGGAATCGATGGCTTGCGCGCTCTGGCGGTCATCGCGGTTGTTCTCTATCACAGCCAAGACCTAACTGGAATTGCCTCGTTCCTCGAACCCCAGGGCGGCTTTCTAGGCGTCGAGATGTTCTTCGTAATCTCCGGATTTTTGATCACATCGCTATTGCTAAGCGAACACGAGTCCAGCGGACGTATAGACCTAAAGGATTTTTGGATCAGGCGAGCGCGTCGCCTGCTTCCGGCCCTGTACCTGTTCTTGGCCGGCATGGTTGTTTTAGCAACGCTGTTCACAGACGATGCGATCGCCAAAGTTCGCAGCGAAGTTTTTGGTGCGCTTTTCTATGTCAGCAATTGGCTGCTCATCGCTAGTGATGAGTCGTATTTTGATGCTGCTGGCCGGCCATCGCTGCTTCGACACCTCTGGTCGTTGGCAATCGAAGAGCAGTTCTATTTGCTGTGGCCGATTCTCGTTGCCGTCTCGCTTCGCTTGGGTGGCCGCCGGTTACTCCTGGCGCTGACGGTCGCAGGTGTTGCGGCGTCGACTGCCATCTTGTGGCGACTGTTCGATGGTGTCGAGCAATACGGCGATGTAACCAGCGTGTACTACCGGACGGATGCTCGAGCCGCCGCATTACTCGTCGGCGCAACGCTCGCTCTGACCTGGCGGCGACCCAGCAGCGAACGGTCATGGAACCCGGGTCGCGTCGCTCGATGGCTCCTCGATGCAGTAGGCCTGGCAGCGCTGGTTCTTGTTGTCGTGATGAACTATCTCTTCACCGACCGCGTGATCGAATGGGCAAACTACACCCGGCTCTATCACGGGGGCTTCTTAGCACTATCTGTATGCACCTTGATCGCGATCACAGCCGTGGCCATGCCCGGCAGTCGACTGGGCTGGGCGCTGGGTAACCCAGTCATGCGCTGGATCGGCACTCGCTCCTACGGCATCTATCTCTGGCACTGGCCGGTGTTCCAGCTCACCCGCCCACGTGTCGACGTGGATATCGATGGATACCCGCTACTACTCATCCGACTCGTGCTGACAATGGGCCTGGTTGAACTGTCGTATCGGCTGATCGAGTCACCGATACGCCAACGCCGATTTTGGGCCCCAGCGCTAGCTGCGGTGCGAACCCCTCGCGGCATCATTCTGATCACTACCGGCGCGCTTGGATTGATCCTCGCCACCGCTGCTATCGCCGCTGCTATCCCCACTGTTGATCGCACACCAACAACCCAGGTCGGCATCAGGTCGACCGTTGCGGACCAAGATGCCAACGCTGGCACGAGACCCGCTGGCGATCCAGGTGCCAGCCCCACCGCAGTCAACACCCCGACTCCGGGTCCCCATCCAACACCCACTATTCCAACAGAGGCAGCCACCCTCGTCGACGGCAACTTCGCCCTAAATGAGCCGGTCCAGTCAACGCCTGAACCCACGCCGACCCAGCCGGCGCTCCCCCCACCGCCGCCGCTCAGCGCTCCGTTCGACATCGCTGCATCGCGCATACATATCGTTGGTGACTCCGTTGTCGAAAGCGCCCAGGCCCAGCTCTATCGCATCGCTCCGCAGGTCACCGTCGACGGCCGGACCGGCCGTCAATGGTGGGACCTCGAAAGCGAGCTGCGTCAGATGCGGTCCCAAGGCTTAGCGAACGACGTTGTCGTGATCCATTTAGGAAACAATGGAAGCTTCACCCCTGCCATGTTCGACGGTGTGATGAACGCTCTCACAGGCACGAGACTCGTCATCTTCGTCAACATTCACGCACCTGTGGTGTGGGAAGGCGAGGTCAACGGCATGCTCGAACGCAACGTGAATCGTTACGCCGCGAATGCTCGACTGATCGATTGGTACACCGCCTCGACACCGCATCCCGAATACTTCATCGACGACGCCACACATCTACAGGGACAAGGCCAGGTTGCGTTCCGATATGTCATCGAGAACGCTCTGCTTTCACTGAGCTAGCTCGTAGAAATCAGTCTGTCCCAGCAGCGCTCATCTGTAGAGTCGGCGCATGACTCACCCCTTTCGTTTCAGCGCATCCTTGGGCGGACTAGACACCGCTGATCTGGTGACAAGCGCTCAGCGTGCTGAAGAGCTTGGTTTTAACACGGTGACGCTGCCCGATCACTTCACCGATCAACCCGCTCCGCTTATTGGACTCACCGCAGCGGCGGTAGCGACCACCACGCTTCGCGTCCTCCCCCTGGTGTTGGCGAACGACTATCGCGAGCCAATGGTGTTAGCCAAAGAGCTCGCCTCGATCGATGCTCTATCTGGTGGTCGCTTGGAGTTCGGTCTTGGCGCTGGCTGGATGATCACAGACTATGAGCAGGCTGGCATCCGGTACGACAGCCCCGGTATGCGCATCCGGCGTCTGAGCGAGTCAGTCGACATATTGCGAGCCCTGCTGGCAGGCGACGAGGTCACCATCGACAGCGAGTTTTATTCAATCACCGGTTCTCTGTCGGCGCCGCTACCAGTCCAGGCTGGCGGGATCCCGCTGATGCTCGCTGGCGGCAAGCAGAAGATGTTGACGTTGGCCGGCGAAAAGGCAGACATTGTTGGGTTCAACCCGGGACTGACCGCTGGTGTGATCGATGAACGAGCCGGCCGAACCGCTACCGCCGAGAAGACCGATCAGAAGCTCGACTGGATCAGCGACGGTGCTGGCACTCGCCTTGACAGCATCGAATTGCAGACGCGCATTCACCTGACGATGATCACCGACGACCGAGACAAGGTCGCGGCCGAGCTGGCACCGTTGCTTGGTATTACTCCGGACGAAGCACTTGAATCGCCACATGCACTTGTTGGTTCCACGCAGCAATGCATCGACGAAGTCCAACACTGGCGCGATCGTTGGGGAATCAGTTTCGTGTCGATCGATGGCCAAGATATGGAAGCCTTCGCGCCCGTTGTTGAGGCGCTTGCCGGCAACTGAGAATCCGCCCGCCGCATCCTCGTCGAGCTACCCGTCGCCGGGCCAGCGCCATTGCATCCGCTGCACAGCTACTCACCTGTGTTGCGGGTTATCTCAGCTGCGTTGCGGGTTATCTCAGCCAAAAGATGGATCTACGGTAAAGCACATGGATCTGTCTGTATCAAAGCCTGCTGCGCCGGATCAGCACCTATCGCGACGAGTACTCAAACGGGTAGTCCGATAGCGTCGAGCAAAAGGGACTTCACAAATGTGGAATCCGGTGGCACCATAGGTGCCAACACATGCTGTGTGTCATCCGGCACACGGTCGAGCCAACCAGACCACGGTGCGCCTCCGAAACGAAGCACGCCACACGCGGCGAGAAGGCCGCTCTCCTTATGACTATTTCAGACACACCAGAATCAACCGACGCCGAACAGCCAGCTGATCAGGCCGCTGCAGAGCACCAGACACCTCAGACTGAGGCCTCAGAACCTGCACCCGCAGAAGCACCCGCAGCCGAGTCGGTTAGTGCTGAACCAGCACCCGCAGCAGCACCCGCAGAAGCACCCGCAGCCGAGTCGGTTAGTACTGAACCAGCACCCGCAGAAGCACCCGCAGAAGCACCCGCAGCCGAGTCGGTTAGTACTGAACCAGCACCCGCAGCAGCACCCGCAGAAGCACCCGCAGCCGAGTCGGTTAGTACTGAACCAGCACCCGCAGAAGCACCCGCAGC
>CAJJAG010000005.1 GCA_905182135.1 uncultured Acidimicrobiaceae bacterium
CATCGGCGGTGGAGTGGACGGCGGTGGTAAGCAGCGCGGCCGTAAGAAGCACTTGTAGAAGTTTCATCGGTTGAGAACCTGTAGCGCTATGTTGCGAGGGCGCCACTGATTGGCGGCTGCTGGCCACTCGCCGGTTTCGAAGCAGTCGGCCCAGCCAAGTGCATCAGTGCCAGAGAGCTTCCATCTCCCAAGCGCGTCCGAGTCCAGCACGAGCTGATACGCGTGGATGGCGTGCAGGCCTGGGCTGGACTCGCTCCTTCCGGCATCGATCAGGGTGCTGTCCCGATAGGCCCCGTGGACGGGGTTCATTGGCCGGCATGCGACGATTTCGAGTATCTGGAGCTCTTCGAACCTGTAAAGGCGGAAGAGCACGTTGGCTGCTGAATCGGTCCGCAAGTCCTTGGCGATAAAGGACGGCTCAAAATAGAGATTGTCGTTGACGAACCTCGCCGTGAGTTCACCGGCGCGAGTTTCGTAGCTGTCTGTGAGCAGCTGACTTGTCCGTGGATCGCGTGTGAACGAGGTTGGGTCTGCTGAGACATCAGCCCAGTACTTGTCGAACTCGTTGATGAAGTCGAAGGCGGATTCGATGAGTTGGGTGTTGACACAGTCGCCGGTGGCGACGGGGGTGGTCACGTGGGTGGCGGTGATTGAACCGTTGGCGGCGATCGCTGTTCGGTAGAGGGAATCTCGGACGGTGTCGAACACGGTGTCGCCGGTCCAGGCGCAGATGGTGAGGGTGACGAAACCTGCGTCATCGATCGTGGTGCTGAGCAGATCATAGGCGAAGGTCTCAGACGGACCTTCGCCTGCGGCTATCTCGCTGTTGAGCTGGGCAACTGCTGCCTCGATGAGGTCATCACTGCTTGCCGAAGCGGTTGGAGGTAGAGGTGTCTCCACTGTTCGCTGCGTTGCCGTCTCGACGAGAGGAGATGGAGTGAACAGTGCTGCGGTATCGCCTCCTTCGTTACAAGCGGACGCGAACAGTGAAACAGCAATCAATACGCTGAAACACGTTTCATGTCGTTTCATTGTTTGTCAATCTAGAACAGTTCTGCGTTTTGCGCAATGGGTTGGGTCGGGCGCTGTCGTAAGTGGGGCGGCAAAGGCGTCGCCCTCGGGACGTGCTGATGTTCCAACCGAGTTGGGTGACCGAGTTGGGTGACCGAGTTGGGTGACCTTGGTTGATGCTTCTTCTGCGGGGGGCTCTGAGATACGCAGTGAAATATGGCGCCTGCAGGTCGGTGTACGTTGGGGTAATGGGTGAGTTTTTGGTTGGCAAGGTCGAGGCGCTGTTTCGGTATCCGGTCAAGTCGATGCAGGGCGAGCGGCTGAGCTCAGCGCAGGTCGGGGCCATGGGCCTCGTTGGTGATCGGGCGTTTGCTGTGCGCGAGCCGCAGGGCCGAGTGCTGACCGCAAAGCGCACCAAGGAACTGCTTGGGTGGTCTGCAGCATTTGGCGAGTGCGCCGATCCTGGTGGCCGCAGCCCGCTGATTACAGCTCCGGACGGCGAGACCTTTGAAGCAACGGACGATACTGCTTCGGCCCGCTTGTCCGAACGGCTTGGACGAGACGTGATCGTCGAGCGGGCCGGGTCGAGCGCTGAGGCCTTTGGCGAACTCGATGCCGACACGATCTTTGCTGGCATTCCTGCCGCGGAGGTTCTTGAGGGGAAGCCACGCCAACTTCCTGCCGGAGCAGATCGCTATGGCTTGGCGACCGGAACGTTCTTCGATTCGGCGCACCTGCACGTGTTGGGCACTGGCACGCTCGACCATCTGGGTTCGCTGATCGGTGAGGGTGCAGACATTGATGTGCGTCGCTTCCGCCCGAACATGCTGATTCGAACCGACGACGGCGTGACCGGCTTTGTCGAGGATGCGTGGATGGGACACCGATTGCGGATCGGCGCGGTCGAAGTGTCGGAGATCTGGCCGACGTTGCGGTGCGTCATGACCACGGTTGCCCAAGCCAGTGTTGCCCGTGATCTGCGGGTGCTCAAGACCATTGTGCGTGAGCACGACACTGATCTCGGAGCATTCGCAAGTACCTCGGTTCCGGGCGAGGTACATGTGGGCGATCCAGTCGTTCTTGTTACCTGAAGGCCTTGTGATTGCTTTGACCGACCCGCAGCGGCCAGGCTGGGGCATGATCAATGGGCTTCCTCGAATCGCCATCGCTATGACTGCAGCCGAGTACCTCGTTGCGGTTGAGACGTTCCGCACGGTCTTTGGCATGCATGTCAACGACATGTCTGACCGCACAGTGCCCGAACTTGGTGCCCATGTCGGCATGTGCCAACCGTTGGGGGGCAGCAATGTGGAACTGATGGCTCCGAGCGATCCAGACGCGCCCTTGAGCCTGGCGTTGAACCGATTCCTGGACCGTCGGGGAACTGGCCTCTATGCGCTCATGCTCGAGGCCGACGATCCCAATGCCGAGGCTGACGAGCTTGCACTGCGCGGGATGAACGTGTTGCCATTGATGACTGGTGCAACTGGTCGCGACCTGCATCCGAGCTCGACCCATGGTGTGCTCATGCGGGTCTATCCAACGGGATCTGTGAGTCAACCCGACGAGCCAACTGCCGAAGCACCCCGACTGTCGGGAATCGTGCGAGTGATCATGGCGACCGACGATGCGTCTGTTGCGGCCAAGGCCTATAGCCATGGTCTTGGTCTGGACGTGACCCATGCTGAGCCTGACGCTGAGCGTGGGGTGCTAGTTGCCAGCGCTACCGCTGCTTGGGGTGCAGCGATCGAGCTGGTTTCACCGCTGGATGAGAGTCGCCCCTTTGCGGCTGCGGTCGCATCGCATTTGCGGGACAAGGGGCAGGGCATGGTGGCGTTAGTGCTGTCCGCCGATGCCCCTGCTTATTCTGCTCAGCTTCTGGCAGCGCGTGGTCTGGATTCTGACCTGCACGGCCCATTTGGCGCCGAGGTAACGGCCTTTGGCACCCGGTTCGTTATTGCGGCGAACTGAGTACCAGGACGCCATTAGTGCCGAGAGGTTCAATGCTGGGTGGGCTTCTGGGCGATTTACCCGGTTACTTCCAGGATTGGAGTTCGGGTAGGACCTCGGCGGCGAATAGACGCATGCTGGCTTCGGCCTCGTCGAATGGAATGCCCCCGAAACGAAATGCCGGGGCAGCTTCGAAGGGGCCGATTAGTTCCCATCGAGCTCGATATGACTCGAGGACCTGTTCGGGTGTTCCATGGGCAGTTGCGCTAAGGAAGCCCTCGAGGAAGCCAGATTCACCCATGCGACGAAGTGCCCCTGCGGCGCCGGCGTACGCCTCGTAGCCGCTCAGGCCCTGGAAGTGGTCACCCATAATTTCGTAGTGTTCGAGCACGCTCTCGAGATAGGGCGCAATGTAGGCCGGACCGCGTTCTGCGGCCACGTCGGGGTCTTCGTGGCAGTAGACGAAGTCGCAGATCAGCGGTGCGGGAGGTTCGGTGTTGTGGAATTCGCGGTGCAACTCTCGCCACTTGTTGATCGACGGCATGCGTGCGGACCAGGAGCGGTCGGCAAACATGACCATGGAAGCGCCGAGGCGGGCGGCGGCCTCGACTGAGTCATCTGATGATGCAACGGCGTAGGTGCGCCCAGCGAATGATCGCTCGGGGGCCGGCCGGATCGGTGTGCGTTTCTGGGGGTAAAAGGGGCCGTCGCCTTCGATGTAGCCGGTTTCAAGCGCGGCTTGCACCATCATTGAACCCTCGTCGAAGCGGCCGCGCGACTCGTCCATCTCGATGCCGCGGAAGTGGTCGTACTCGCGGCGGCTCAGACCGCGACCCATGCCAAAACGCAGCCGTCCGTCGGCGATGTGATCGAGCATTGCGATCTTCTCGGCGACCTGCAGGGGTTCGTTCCACGGCATGATCACGGCGGCGGTGCCCACGTCCACATTTTTGGTCTGTGAGACGATCGAGGACAACCACTGGGTGTTGTCGGGGCAGAACGAATAGTCGTAGAAGTGGTGTTCGGCTGCCCACACGACATCGAAGCCGAGCTCGTCGGCGAGCAGTGCCAGGGCTGTCTCTTCCCGGTAGACCTGCCCGTCGCTCATATTGTCCCAGCCGTGGCTGGCGAACACGGTTTGAATTCCGACGTCCATGTCGTCTCCTTGCGTCAAATGAGACTCTAGCGATGTTCGAATTCAGATGAGAATTTTGCGGATGAACCAGGAACCAGGAACCAGGAACCAGGAACCAGGAACCAGGTACGAGGGGCGAGGCACGAGGGACGGTGGTGGCACACTGTCGGAATGACAATCCCAGGTTGGACGGTGGCTGGTATGGCGGACATCTCTGGGCGCGTGGCGATCGTCACCGGTGCCAATTCCGGGCTGGGCTACGAGACGGCGAAGGCGCTGGCAGGCCATGGTGCCCATGTGGTGATCGCCAGTCGAAACCAGCAGAAAGCCGAAGCGGCCAAGCAGGCGCTGCTCATCGATCTGCCGGACGCGTCACTTGAGGTCATCACGGTCGACCTTGCGGAATTGTCCACGATTGAAATGTTTGCTGACACCTTTGCGGAGCGACATGACCGGCTCGACCTGTTGATCAACAATGCCGGCATCATGATGGTTCCGAAGGGGTTGACGGCCGACGGCTTCGAGAGTCAGCTCGGGACCAATCACCTTGGCCACTTCGCGCTCACGGGTCGCCTTTTCGAACGATTGGCATCGACCGATGAAGCGCGGGTCGTGACGGTGAGCAGCCTGGCGCACCGGTCGGGAACTATCGACTTCGACGATCTGATGTCTGACCAGTCTTATCGGCCCAAGGCCGCCTACAGCCGATCGAAACTGGCGAACCTGTTGTTTGCTTTTGAATTGCGACGACGCTGCCAGGCCGCCGAAGTCGACGTCATGTCGGTGGCGGCTCACCCAGGTGTCTCCTCAACTGAGCTCGGCGATCACTTGTTGGCCAACATCTTCATGCAGCCGCTCAAGCTGCTTGCAAAGGTTGCGCTGCAAGATGCCGCTGCTGGAGCCCAGCCCACCTTGCGAGCCGCTACTGATCCATCTGTTACAGGTGGGGAGTATTTCGGGCCAAGCGGTAGGGGTGAGGTCCGGGGCAGGGCGACGAGAGTCAGCGCTTCGGCCAACGCCAACAACCCCGCCATGGCTGAACAGCTGTGGGACGTGAGTCAGGAATTGACTGGCATCGAGTACCCCTAACCGCAGGTGGGCCTGGCTGGTCCGAGGTGCTCAGCAGGTCAGGGCGCGCCCGACCCGCGACGTCACCTGATGGTGTCGCCGTTGGGGGTGGTGATGGTGATGTCTCTGTCGGGTTGGCGGTGGACGGTGTAACCGCGTTCTTTGAGCCAGTTGTGTCTCGGGCATGAAGGCAGGCCATTGAGTTGGTTGGTGAGCCCGCCCCGGGCTGCGGGTTTCAAGTGATCTATGTGGCAGCGGCTTGTTGGCACATGACAGCCGGGCCAGTAGCACTCGGCGGTGGCGAGGACGACGCCGAGACGGGCGAGGCCGGTGAACAACCGAGTTTCGGAGCTCATGTCAATGGTGACCCCGGAAGCATTCTGCACGACTCGCCGCAGGCTCGATACCAGACTGTCGGCAAATGCTGCTTGAGCGGCGATTGGGTGTCCATCGATATCGGTGATGTTGTACGTATCGGGATCGAGCAGGCGGGCGGGAGCGTTGATCCAGCGACGGAGGAGTTCTTCGTATGCGTCGGCGGTCCACACGATGTTGTGGACTCGTTTCACCGGGGCCGACGGCTTGTCGCTGTTGGCGGCATCGATGGCAATTTGACAGAGGGCGTCAGCACAACGTTGTTCGTTCGAACGCGCCAGCAGGTCTGTGCATGTATCTGCACCGTGGATCTTTTCGGCTTGGGACCAATCGTGGTTAAATTCGGCTTGTACATAGGCCCGGAAGACTTGGTTGAACGAGGAACCTTGCAAGGAGCCCAACTGGGCATCAAGCTTCCAGACCTTGCTGAAGTGATCCTGTGACAACCAGGCTCGGCGTCGGCCAAAGGATGGGTCCGCTGCGGGTTCAGGGCCGTCGCTGTCGTGGACTTCGAGCCAGCGAGCCACCTTTTTGGTAAGTCGGTGCATGCCGTAACGATGGGCTTGTTTAAGGAACCATTTTTGGTCGATCAGGAACCGGTCACGGGTACGAGGGTTCGCGAACGCCCTGCCTAACAGAGCGGCTTTGTCGACGGAGAGGTCGGCTTTGCGCCATACAGCGGCGATCAGCGCGGCGTCGATGATCATGCGACGGATTTGGTCTAGGCGATGGGACTCGGCGCTTGATACGCCGGCGACGTGTTCGAACATGACGCGGGCGCTGACATGGCCGTGGTCATAGAACGTGCGACTGGCGTCGATCTGAGCCAACAGATCGACCGCTGCGATCGCCGCCAATCGACGAGTCTGCTCGACAGCTTGGATCTCAGCCACAGCGTGCTTTGATGACCCGAGTGACGGCGCACCTGCATTGACAACCTCGGTTAACGAGGTGATCGCAGGATCAAGATATGAGCGCACAGCAGCAGTCATCGACACAACAGAAATCGATAGGAGTGAGGGGCTCGGAGAGCAAAGTCTCTCAAAGAGCAAGGTCTAGAGATAACGGCTAAAGACGTCCGGCACCAGAGATGCTCTATTACCTTATCCCGAACACCAGTTCGATACAACTAAATATTAACATTGAAGCAATAACAGAAGATCAGGAGCGAACCGGGCAGAATCGAGCCCAGCAGCATTGCCTGGTCAACCAACTGACGCGACGCAGTTGAGAAGACAGCAACGGCTGCCACACCCGCTGGGTCGCTTCGCATTTGGCCTTCTCACATGGTGAACGGAGACGCTTGCCGTCAAGTGCGATCGGCAGACGGGTCACTTCTGTTCGTTGAAGCACGCGTGCCATGCTGAGAAGATGATCGCAGCAGACGAGACCTTTGACGGCACGTGGCCTTTTTCTGCCCAGTTCTTCGACGGTGCAGGATTTCGCCAGCACTACGTGGACCAGGGCGAGGGCGAACCCATCATCTGCCTACATGGCCAGCCGACCTGGGGGTATTTGTATCGCCACATGATTGGTCCCTTGTCGAAACACAACCGGGTCATCGTTCCTGATCACATGGGCTTCGGCAAGAGTGGCACGCCCCAGGATCGTGAATACACGCTGCAGAGCCATACCGAGAATCTGGCTGCATTGATCGAGCATCTGGATTTGCGAGACATCACTTTTGTGATTCAAGACTGGGGTGGCCCCATCGGCACCGCGTACACCGTGCGCAACCCTGATCGAGTCAAGCGCTTGGTGTACATGAATACTTTGAACGGCTACGGCGGAAACAGCAAAGACCTCCCCAGCCCGAACGAGGCACCATGGTTACGGTGGATTGGTGAAGGTCTAGAGAATGGGCGCACCGAGCAGGTGTTGCGCAACCTGGGATCCACGGTGCTCTCGGTCATGAAGATCATCGGCTTTGACGTGCGCAAGGTCGACGACACGTGGATCCGGGCGTATTCGGAGCCGTTTCCGGATTGGGACAGTGCAATCGGCGGCTATGAGTTCCCGATCGACGTGTACCTCGCTCGTATCCGTGACTACGTACTAGCTGGTGCGGCGGGGGTGCCAGCGCTTGCCTCGAAGCCTGCCATTTTGCTGGAAGGAATGGCAGACAAGGGCATAGACCCCCAGCGAGCTATCGCTGACTTTCGTGGCATCTGGCCAACCAGTCCCGTGGTCGAGCTCGAGGGCGTTGGCCACTTCTGTCAGGAAGATGCCCCTGAAATACTGGTTGCCAGTATTCGGCAGTTCCTGCAAGCCAACCCTTAGTGGCTGATGTCGGCGATGGCTTCAGACCGTTTCAGCGGTTGATGCAGGGCCGATGCGGTGGCGGGTGGCTGGTTGTGGGTCGTGGTGGTTACAGCGCTGACGCGACGACGTCGAGCACGTCATCGCCGTAGTTTTCGAGCTTTGCTGGGCCGATGCCGGAGATGGCGATGAGTTCCTGCTCGGTCTCTGGTTTGGCCCTGGCGATGGCACGCAAGGTGGCATCGTGGAACACGACGTAGGGCGGTACGCCGCGTGCGGTTGCGATCTCGGATCGCCACGAGCGCAGGACCTCAAACATTGTTTCGTCGGCCTCGGACAGTGGTGCTTCGTCGACACCGCTCGAGGCTTTCTCGACGATGTGGCTGATCTCGGCGATAGGGAATACCATCTGTGCGCCAGATGGGGTTTTGAGAGCAACGTCGCTGTTGCTCAGATACATCACTTGCCCTTCGATTCCACCCGATACAGCGACGGTGTCGCCGACAGAGATGTCAGATCCCGGCGAGTTTGACGACCGTTTCGAGCCAGTGGGCCGCTTCGCCCGAGGGAACACTTCAGTGGAACGGCGGCGTTCTTGTATCGGCGGCGCTTCCGACGCGAGCTCTGCGATGAACGGGCTTGGCTGGGCGGCGTCGGCAAGGATCACGACTTGTTCTTGGCAACGAGTGATGGCCACGTGGAAGATCCGGCGTTCCTCTTCGACATCGTCGCAAAGTCGGTGGGGTAGAGCGCCGTCGTCTGCGCCCAGCACGATGACCCGGGGCCATTCCATGCCTTTGACCCGGTGGACAGAGGACAACATGACGCCACTCTTGGTCTGCGGGCGGTCCATGGTGGATTGCAGCCACGATTCAAATGTCGCAAGATCGGGATGGATTGCTGCGGCCCGCTCTAGTGCAGCCAGGTCGTCTTCGTGGGCTGGCTTGTTCAGCTGTCGACTACTTCGATCAAGACTCTGTGCAGAAGAGATGAGCCCGGCCGCATTAAGTACTGCTTTCACTGCAGATCGGCTGTCGCCGGTTTTGGTGGCCCGGCCTATCGCCGCGATGTCGTCGCAGAACTTGAGCCACTTCGTTGCATGGCGCTCTTGCATAGCGTCGGATGCTTCGCGCAGGCGTTGCAATGTCATCGTTGTCGGCAAGCTGGTCGAGTTAGCGACGCCGTTGAGTCCCCGGCTTGGTCTGCGGATGGCTTCGAGAACGTCGGAGCGCTTGGCCTTGTCGGGCGCTTGGCCGAGACGGATCCATGCGAAGAGGGCGCGGACCATCGACCGATTGAGAGAGTTGCCCGAGAGCTCGTCTTGGGTAGGTATGCCTCGATCGACGAGCGCTGCCTTTATTGGAATCAGGCTCGCATTCACCCGAGTCAGTACGGCAATGTCGTGCGGTTCGACTCCGCTCTCGAGCCATGCGGTGATCTGATCGGCGGCTTCGACTGCCAGTTCGCCACTGGGATGCTTGCGCACATCGAGCGCGGTTGCATCCTGGATTGCGTCGGGGCCGGCGTTGATCGTCTTTGGCACGCGGATGCGGTTGTATGAGAGCAGGTTGGTGGCGGCCTGTACGACAGGTTGGGGACAGCGGTAGTTGGTTTTGAGGGCGTACTTTGTAGCGCCCGGAAACCAAGTGTCGTACTCGATCAGGAAGTGTGGGTCAGCGCCGCTGTAGGCGTAGAGAACCTGATCGTCGTCGCCCACGCCAAAGACCTGCAGCCGGGGCGAAGCGAGTAAACGAAGCAACAGCACATACGCGGGCGTCAGATCCTGAAACTCGTCGATGAGCAGGTGTCGACATCGGCGTTGCCAGCGTTGTCGCAGTTGGCCGTCGCGAAGTAGGACTTCGATGGCGCCGTAAATTTGTTCGGTGAAGTCGACCTGACCATTTTCGTAGATGCGGCGTCGGTAGTCGTCGAAGCAGGAGGCGAACCCGTCAAGGTCGTCGCCCGACGCTTCGACCGATGCTGGACTCTCGAGGCCCAGGCGTGCCAGGTTGAGCGCCTCGAGGTAGACGGCCATGGGGTCCTTGTTTGCTTGCCAGTTCACCGACAACAGCTCGTCCAGGATCTGGCGTTGGCCCTGTTCGTCGAGCAGTCCAATGCCAGGGCGACCTTCACGTAGGATCGCCCAGCCCAGCGAGTGCACGGTGCGGACCGTATTACTGGCGACCCCAGCACGCCCAGCAAGCTCGGCAGCGGCGCGTTTGTTGTAGGCAACAGCGATCACGCTTTCGGGCGACAACCCGCGGTCGTCGAGCAAATGGCGAAGCCGTGCTGCCATGGTGCGCGTCTTACCCGACCCGGCCGGGGCGATGACCCGGGCGGCGCCCGCGGGGTGCAAGGTCGCCGTGCGCTGATCGCCGGCGAGTGCTTCGTCAGAGGTGGAGTAGGAACGGTCGATGTGCACGATTCGCCCGGTTTCGACTTCTTCGCCCGAAATGACGGTGTGGCCGACTGGCTCAACGGGGCCGGTGGGGCCACCGTCGACCCAGGCAGGGGTCCCGTCGCGAAGCAGGACGTCCGCGGGTCCGGCGATGGTTGCCTGCACAAGCCGTTCGGCCTTGGCCCCAAACCACCATTTGATTGCTGGTGCGCGCATGTCGTAGTTGTTGGCGAAGAGAAGGAAGCGCAGCCGTTCGAGCGGAAACAGGAAGTCGGCATCGATCGACCAGACATCGCGGGGAGTCGTCTCTAGCTTTGACCATGCGTCGCTCTCGATTCCCCATCGGATGACAACCGGTTCTCGACGAACCCAATGCAGATGGAGAGTGAGGATGAGTGCCTCGAGTGTCGGGCCGTCTGCGAGCACAGCATCGGTGAGTTCGACAATCTCGATGGAGCTGAACGGTGCCGGAATCTCAGCACCAGCTGCGACGACAATGCCGCGGCCGAGAGCGGCAGGGACAGTCTCGAGCATGTCGTTACTGGCAGTTGCTGCTGTCATGGTGCCCACGCAGTGCGGCACGCACGACTCGTTCCCTGGTCCTTGATGCCGCCCAGTGAACACGCTTCTTCTGGTGTTGCATGCCGTAGCGGGTGCCAAAGTAGCCCAGGCGAACATTGTTGGAATGATGATCGGGCGCTATGCCGCTGCTGAAACTGACCTTGGAACCTTGGAACCTTGGAACCTTGGAACCTTGGAACCTTGAGGGCTAGTGAGCGCAGCGAGGGTTTTGATGTCGTACGTGACGGCGGCATCGAAGATGGCTGCGTTCCGTGCTGCGATCGTGGGTGGAAGAGTGGGTTGTGCCAGCGGCTGAGTGTTTACGGTGCTTATTGCTCTAGGAATTCGGTGATGGTGTAGTCAGATTCCTCATCAGCGATGAGCTCGTTCCAGTCGATGAAGACGTTCGATGGGAAACCCAGTTCGGGGTCGTATTCGACGGTGTAGGAGGACGCCTCATCGATCGCTCGGTCGACCTCGGCGAATATCGCTTCGACCGTGAGTACTAGGTCGCCGTAGGCCTCGATAGTGATCGTGTCGACGTCGAACACGTCGATGCCGTCGAGCGTGGCAGCGATGACTTCGCCGTTGAGGGCTGAAGCTTCGTATGGCCCGATGTACTCGATCGGGCAGAAGCAGATCCTTTCGAATGTGAAGTCATAGGCACTGATGGCAGCTTGTTGCCATCGTTCGACGGCTGCCTGAAATTCTTGTCGGTTTGCTGCTTGGGCGTCGGCGGGGTCGGCGATGAACTGGGTGACGACGAGTACGAAGCCGCCATCGGAGGCGAGCTCGGGCCCATTGAAGATGTAGGTATGAGGCAGGCCTAGGTCGGAGCCATAGTCGATTTCCACGGGAAAGTCGCCAGTGTTCAGCGCGTTTTCGATGTCCTCGAAGATGTCCTCGACCGAGAGATAGGGCGCTGTGGCAATACGGGTCTCATCAAATACGAGAGTCGAGGTGGAGGCTCCATCGGCGTCGACGACTACTTGCCAGGGGCCTTGGTCGCATTCACATTGCAGCGTGTAGCGGAACGAGTATGACAGCGGCCGGTTGGCTTGCCAGCGTGCTTGTGCAGACGTCAAGAGTTCGCGCTGGTTAGCTGCTGCAACATCGTCAACATTGTCAACGATGTGGTCGGGGGCCGCTGTTGGTGTTGGGGCCGCTGTGCGAGCGGAAACAGAAAGCCGGCATCGATCGACCTGGCATCGCATGCGTTCGTTTCTAGCTTTGACCATCTGTCTGTTTGTGGTGTCTGTTCGCGGCGCCTGTTGGTACTGCAGACCGTGGGGAGGTGCCCAACAGGGCGGGTGCGCTCTGTCCATGAGCAGCACGTAGATGTCGCAGATCTCAATCAGTTTCTGTTGGGTGTCTGGGTTGGGTCTTCGTCGCGCCGCAGTCGATAGCTTGGTAACTCACCAGCGGTGCAAGCGAACGACTTTGCGCTGCAGATTTGGCAGCAGCCAGCACGGCCTTAGAGGAGTTCGCGATGTTTGATGAAGGGTGGAGCGAGACGTTTACCGAGTGGCTTGAAGAGTTGCGCGCTCGTGTGGAACATGAAGACGCCGCTATACGACTTCGCGATGCCGCCATAGCGCTTCGGGCTACTAGCTTTGCCAGCTCGCTTGAGTCTTTTGATGACGACGGCCTGGCTCACATGGTTGACGAGAACATGACCATGGCCGATGGGGTTGGTGTAGTTGGCGCCCGCGACGACCAGCGCGTATTGGTTGATCCGGCGACCGCGACGTTGATGACCATCGCAGCGATCCTGCATCGCCGAAAATTCTCGCATCGGATCACCGCCGCCGACGTTGCAAACCGGGTGCTTGCTCTCGAAGGCCCACTTGGGCTGCTGGATTTCGACCTGGCCAGCGGCGGCCAGCTCAACGACAGCCGGGGGAACCCTCTGGATCGGTCTGGGTTAGGTGGGCGCAACCTGGCTGTTCCGGAATGGGTCGATGGTTTCGACGTGGGGCGATTGTTGGTTGCGTGGCGCGAGGGTGACCAGGTCCGCTTTGAGGTGATCGATGACGGCGATGTCGCGAGCGACGGTGCGACAGAGTGGCAGGCAATCGCGGATCGGATCCAGAAGTCGGCCGCCGATGGCGTTGGCGTTGTTCTAAACCATGTGATGTTCGATCTGACGTTGCAGAACCCATCGTTCTTTACGGCAACAGCCCTGCCCATCGACGAGTTGCTCCGGGCCAACGGTTATGCCAATCGAGGTGAACAATGGGGTCCGGCTGATAGCGACTGGAAAACGCCTGGCCAGGCAGCGCTAGCTTCCCGGCTTGGGTTGGCAGCGGAGACCTATGGTCTGCAGCGCCATGCTCAGCTGGCACTTGCCAGGCTTATCGAGATCTGGCGCGAGTGGTCTGGCTTCCATACCTTTGGCGATGGCGAGTTACCTGAGATCGACGTCAGCGAGATCCAGGACATCCTGAAGGTCGAGAAGGTGCCGTTGGCCTTCTTCGACATGCATGAACCTGAGGCAGCGCTGTCGATCCGTGCAGCAATGAGCGAGGCGTCGACCGAGACCACCGACGGGTCAGCCATGCGAGAGACTGCGCTTGATCTGCTTGCTGATGAGCTGCATCAGGCCGACCCGGACTCGATTGCGGCGCTGCTGCTGACCGGACGAAGCCGGGAACTGCATGGTCAGGTGCGAAGCGCCGAGGCTGCCTACCGTCAGGTCCTGCGGCGCGACGAGACCAACGGCGCCGCACTGGTGAAGTGTCTGAACGCAGCCGTTGATGCAAGTCGATTCGACGAGGGGGCGCGGCTGGTACGCCGATTGTCTGGCCCCGACTCGACGAACGAGAGGATGCTGCAGAGTTATGCCGAGGAATTGATCACGGCCAGTCGCAACGAGTCGTGTCCGTGTGGGTCGGGGCGCAAGTACAAGCAGTGTCATCAAGACGTGCCGTTGCTTCCTGAACCCATTGCGACGCGAGCGATGCTTTTGAAGCTCGAAATGTATGCCGAACAGACGGTGCTTAACCAGCGGTACGCCCCTGGCGGGGGTGGCGGTGCTCAAGCAGAGTTGGTGGGATTCCCCGAGGCTCGGGACTTCATGATTCATGAAGGCGGCCTGCTTGGTCGGTTCCTGCAAAATCGCGCCGAGGTGTTGCCACCGAGCGAACTTGAACGGCTTCGATCATGGCAGGCCGGTCGGCGTGACCTGTATGAAATCGTGGACGTTGACCCCGGCGTTGGCATGAATCTTCGGAACATGCGGACCGGCGACGAACAACAAATTGTTGAGCAGAACAGTTCACAGGAAGCGGAGTTAGGTCAGCTTCTGTTGCTGCGACTTGAAACAATCAACGGTGTGACCACGTCCTATGGGCAAGGCATATTGGTTCCCGGAAACCATGGCGACCGGGTGCTCGAGATCATGGAGGACCTCGATATCGAGGATCTGCTTAGGTGGTTCGTGGGCCTGCTGACGGACGCCCCTGCAGCGGTGTAGTCGCATGTAATGCAAACGTTGTTTCACGAAAGCCCTCTACTTGGCTATTTTGAATAAGTTCCTTATCGAAGGATGCAGATACACCTCTACCTGTGTTCGAATGATCAAGATCGGTGGGTGCTCGGCAAGAGACAGCGCTGGCTGCGACGCTCACGAGGGTTTACCCCGGCCGAACTGGGCGAACGCAGCCGTACTTATTAGCCGGACTGGCGGACTACGTCAGCCACTGCGACGAACGACCCATCGCCATCACCTGGGAACTGCGCCACCCACTCCCCGGTAACACCTTCGCTAACTTTCGAGCCGCTGTGGCGTGACGGCTTCCACCCAGATAGATCCCTGATTCCAGGTTCTCGTTAAACAGGTGACGTTGGCGCTCGGCAATGGCACTCAACCAATCAGCTCGCATGACCACAGGTCATCCCCGAGTGGGTGATCCTGCGCAAGCCTCCACGAAGCCGCAGAGTGCGCCGACGAGGGGCAACTGTTCAGGGTGGGCGCAGTTGGTGTCGAGCAGTGCGGGGCTGGCGACTACGAACGCGGCGACTTGTGCCCGTGACAATGCGACGTTGAAGCGGTTTGTGCTGAACAGGAAGTTGATACCGCGGGGTGCGGCGTCAGCGCTTGATGAGGTCATCGAGTAGATCACGACGGGTGCTTCGCGGCCTTGAAACAGGTCGACGGTGCCGACGAGCACGTCATCGTGACCTTGGGCCGCGAGTGCTTCTCTGATGGTCTGCACCTGCGCGTTGAATGGCGTGATCACCAGCACGTCGGCAGGGGTCACTGGCCTGGGTGGTTTACCCTCGACTCGCAGTGTTGAACCGAGTGCTGATGTGACCAGTTCGGCGACCCGGGCGGCTTCTTCGAAGCTGCGGCCGCTACAGCCTTGGTGAGGGACCGGTACCCAGTAGAGCCCGGCAGCGATCTCATCGATCGAGCGGGCAGGAGCGTGCGGCTCGACGCTGAGGCGTTCTTGGTAGAACGTGTCGCTGACGAACGAGCAAACCGACGCGGGCATCCGCCATGTCGTATCGAGGAACACGCCTTGCGCCTCGTTGATGGTCTGAGCGTCGCCACATACGTGCGCCAGCGCAGAAGCGGACGTGCCAGGTTGGTGGCTTCCCTGCACCGGTTGATCGAGCTGTTGCGGGTCACCCAGCAGCACCAGGTTCTTGGCCGAGGTCGCGGCGGCGATCGTGTGCGCCAGGCTGAACTGGCCGGCCTCGTCGATTACCAACACGTCGATGGCGTGGCGCATGTCAGTTCGAGCGAACAGCCAGGCAGTACCTCCGATTACCTCGACGTCACCAACGTGGAGTGCTTCTGCGCCGTCGCTGCTTTGCTTGGTCCACTTGACGCCGGCGATCTCGGGGTTTTGGGAGCCGACCTTCAACATGGCGAGATCGGGCGCAACTTCGGCGAGTTTTTCGAACAGGTTCTCGACCACCCGATGGCTGTTTGCGACCACACCAACTCGTTTGCCGGCAGCTACCAGTGCCTTGATCATGTGTGCACCAGTGAACGTCTTGCCTGTACCTGGCGGGCCCTGCACCGCCAGATAGGACTCGTCGAGTTCACCGGCGACCCGTATCACCGCGTCGGATGCAGACTCGCCGGCCAGACGCAGTGGCTTCGCGGCCGTTGTTCGGGGAAGCGCACGCGTCAACAGATCACGAATCGCAGGGAACTCACCCCGGTCTTCATCGCTCGGGCTGTTGGTGAGCCAGCTCTGACCGACTTCCTCGATCGCATCTTGGAGCAAGTCGGTATTCATTGGCTTACCGGGAATCAGGTTGTTCGGTAGCGGATTGGTATTTGTCTTGCCGCGTTTGATTGTTAGCCAGCCGGCAGCGGCGTCGACCATTTCGATTTTGACGCTCTTATGGCTGCCCACGTCGTTAGGTGCATGATCATCCATCATGCTGTGCGGCTTGAGCTTGTGCGGCTGTTCCGGGTCGAAACTAAAATGATGAAGCAGCGACCGACTGACTGAGCCGACCTCGCCCTCATAGCTGAGCGCCGCGACGGCCTCAGAGTCATGCCAGAGGTCCTCAGGCGACATCGCTCGTTGCGTGAACAGCCGCCACCAACTGGGTTTAGTCTCACGCTTGTGCCACTCGAGCAGATGGGCCAACAGCCACTGCCCCTGCTCGGAATCGCTTCGGGCATCCTGGCCCTGGGCGATGTCAGCAAGAAGCTCGACCCGCAGTTGGGCTACACGGGCTGACCGCTCGTTGGCTTCTTCGCCCCGCAGGACTTCTTCTACCGGGCGCCGCTCGATCGTGCCCCAGCGAGTCTCTGCGTCAGAGCGTTGCAGTTCGAGCCACTCACGAAGCCCGTGTGTCGACAGGCAGTCATCACGGTTATAGGCCTCGATGTCATCAAGGATTGCCTGGTCGGGCGCTTCGATCCATTTCTCGTACTCGACGACGCTGGCCATGCCCGACTGCACATCTGTCTCGCGAGCATCGCGATAGAAGACCTCGAGATCCTTGATCGAGAGGCTCGATTTCGAGATACGCACCGCATGCCTAGCTACCGCGTATAGGTCGACGAACACTTCGTTACGAAGCAGATGGTCGACCTCTTCTTCGCGGCTCGCATGACGTGACGCGAGCCGCTTCATTACCGATACCTCGTAGTCGGCGTAGTGATAGACGTGCATCTTTGGATCACGGGCCAGGCAATCAATGAAGAAGTCGACAATATTTTCGAAAGCCACCAGTTCAGCATCCGAATCGTGCGCCCACCACGAACTGAAGTCATCGCTGGCGTTAGAAACGCCCCACAGATACTCCAGGCCCGAACCATCGTCGCCGCGATACGGGTCACCCTCAAGATCAAAGAACAGATCGCCGGCGCTCGGTTCGGGCAACAGCCGGAAACCACCCGCCGGGTTGAGGGCTGGATCGACGAGCTCAAAGCGCGGCTCGTCGACCGCGGTCGTGACCTGCAGTTGGGCTTGGTGACGGAGGCGCTCATAGGTCGCGGCAAGCATGCGCGGCGGGCCCTTCCCCTCGACAGCTTCGGCCAAACCCTGAACCGTCGTGATACCAACGCCGGCCAGCGACTTGATCTGTGGCTTACCCAGCCCAGCCACCCGGCTCAAGTGATCGTCAGTCTTTCGGCGCTGCTCACACACCTCGTTCCAAGGACAGATGCCGCAGTGACTCACCGGATCGGGATAGGTCTCGGATGCCAGGTCGATTGGCTCGGTTGCAGCGATGAGTCGCAGGCGTGCCCGGCGGTGAAAGGCGGCAACATCGTGGGTCGCGAACGAACTGATCTCGCGATTGCCAAGCACGATGTGTACGCGCTGGGGTCGAACGCCCTGAATGGCTTCGAGTTGGGCGGCGTAGTCAGCCAACTGCACCAGCGCAGAGACCTTGAGGGTGCGGGCCAGCTTGGTGTCGTAGGGCTCATAACCGAACGGACCAAGATCGGTGTTGAGATGGTTGCTTCGAAAGAGAAAGTCAGCGTGGCCCCGCCAGGAACCGTCGAAGAACGTCGCCTGGAAGATGACGTCGACCCCTGCTTGCATGGCCTCGACGGTTGCGGTGTGAGCCTGCTGTAGCTCTTTCGCGCTAGAGCACCCGGGAATTTCGACCACTGAAAGGCCCTGGGCCTTTAGGTCCTGGAGATAGGCCGCCTCGTGAGTCAGGCCAAGGTTGCGAATGAGTTCGGCCTCAGAGCGGTCATCGACTGGGCGGTCGAGTTCGCGTCGGGCGACAAGCAAGTTCAACTGGGTCAAGTGCTCACACGCCAAGTGATTGACGATGTCTGAAGGGCTGAAGATGAGACGTTCGTCGAAAAGCTGCACTGCCTTATGTATAGGGCAACTGTGACGCTCGTGAGTTGGTCATGACAAGAGGCTCACATCAGTGACGTCGAGGTCCACACGACCAACCTCTGGTTTCTACGGCTCTGCCGCAGCGTGGCCGCATCGGCTGGTGGGCAGTTGACCGGGGCATTCGATATGGCTCAACGTCGGGCGCTCGGCCGTGAACTCGTCACAATCCGAACTGATATCGGCATCGTGCCCTTTGCTGACATGGCTTGGCAGGTCGCCGAGCGACGCACAGAACACGCCCTCTCAACGCTGTCGTGTGAAGCGCTAGTTGCCGGCAACCATCTAGGCGCCCAAATCTGCGTTTGGAGCGGCGATCACGGGCCGAACCTTCGGGCCGAATGCCAGCAACACAACGTCGCCTATTGCACAATCAGCTGAGCAACAAGGCTGACCCGAACAAGTCAGCGAGCGTAACTGCAGATGGCTGTTGAGAAGCGTGCCAACATGGCCACTTCCGCCGACGCATCAAGAAGCGAGCCATGCTCACCAATCAACGTTCGCTCTTCGCTCTTCCCGATGGCCTGCACTATCTGGACTGTGCCTCCCGCAGCCCGTATCCGCTAGCGACAACGCGGGCAGGCAAAGCGGCCGTAGAACGAATGCTGGTGCCAGCATCGAAGACGCCCGACGACTACTTCGCCAAGTCAGAAGCATTCCGCAACAACGTCGCCAAACTCGTTGGGTGTTCCGCCGACCAAGTCGCCATCGCACCAGCGGTCAGCTACGGCATCGGCGTCGCCGCGCACAACTGGGCACTTCGCCCCGGCCGAACAGTCGTGGTTCCCGAAGAGGAATTTCCCAGCGACGTCTACGCGTGGATAGCGGCATGTGAACGCACCGGTGCCTCGATGGTCACCGTTGAACGACCTGCTCAAGGCCAGGGGCTGGCAGCACGCTGGTCACAGGCGATGATCGATGCCATCGACGACAGAACCGCCGTTGTAAGCCTGTCCACCGTGTTATGGGCCGACGGCACGGCGTTCGATCTTGCCGCCATCGCTCGCAAAGCCCGCGAAGTCGACGCACTCGTAGTGATCGATGCAACCCAATCACTCGGTGCTGTCCCATTCGCGTACGCAGATGTTCAACCTGACCTGTTGCTTTGTTCTGCATACAAGTGGCTGTTCTGCCCTGACCAGTTCGCGATTTCTATTGTTGGTGAGCGACTGATCGACGCAACGCCGTTCGAGCACCACTGGAGCAACCGTGCCGGAAGCCAAAACACCACCGGGACAGGCCTGAGAGACACCTTCAGACCAGGAGCCCGACGATTCGACGTTGGTGGTCACGCCAACGATGTCACCCTGTCGATGGCCAATGCCTCGCTCGAACAAGTCTTGGCGTGGGGACCAGCACAGGTAGCGGACTACTGCACCCATTTGATGGCACCCTTGCTCGCCCATCTGGAATCGAGCCCGTACGCCATACCCGGGCCCGACGATCACTTCGGGCACATCGTCGGCATCCGCCACACCGATGTCGCGACGACGCAACGAGCCATGAGCGAGATCGCCAAGC
Organism: uncultured Acidimicrobiaceae bacterium; assembly: GCA_905182135.1. Taxonomy (GTDB): domain Bacteria; phylum Actinomycetota; class Acidimicrobiia; order Acidimicrobiales; family UBA10347; genus UBA10347. The sequence continues at coordinate 19,604 of CAJJAG010000005.1, forward strand.
GCAACATTCGCGTTTCGCTGCGAGGCGACGCCATCCGCGTCTCGCCAAACGTCTACAACACCCCCGACGACATCGACGTGCTGCTGGAAGCGCTGGACGCAGCGCTGCGCTAACGGGACTTCCGAACGCACCGACCAACGCAGGCAGATGGTGCAGCGCAACGTCTCTGATCAGCTCAGAACCAACACGGCCTTGGCCATCAGCGGCGGGCGTGAGCGTCGATGACATGGGCCGCACACGCCGTGACCTTACGTGCCGTCGGCAGATGCAGAAACTCGTTTGGACCGTGGGCGTTTGACTCTGGGCCAAGCACGCCGGTGATCAGGAACTGTGCGTCGGGGTATCGCTCACCCAGCATCGACATAAACGGAATGCCACCGCCGATACCCATGCCGCCCGCAGGCCTGCCGAAGTGGCTCATGGAAGCAGCAGTGAGAGCCTCGGCCAGCCATGGTTCGGTTACCGGCGCATTCCACCCATTTCCACCTTTGGTCGCAGTGACAGTGACCGTGGCATTCGACGGAGGGTCTGCGCTGAGCACCTCGATCAGCAACTTGGCGGCTTCCCCGCAATCAACCGTTGGCGGCAACCGGAACGAGAGCCCAAGGGTCGTAAAGGGACGCAAGACGTTGCCGGCCTCGGCAAGCGACGGCACGCCATCGATGCCGACGTAACACAACGTTGGCTCCCACGTCGTTGCCAACAACATGTCGGCAGCACTTCCGTGCGGTGCCTCGGTCGTGCCCGAATACGCGATGTCATTACGTACATCAACGCCTGTTGCGGCCGCAGCATGTGCCTCGGCGATGCGGCCCTCGGGAATCTCGGCGTGCAGCCCATCGAGCAGGATTCGACCCGTCACTGGATCCTCGATGCGATCGAGCAGTTGACGAAGCACCCGCATGCTTGTTGGGGCCGCGCCGCTCGTCAGACCAGAGTGCATGCCCCGGTCCAGCACATCAACACGTAGCTCAATGCCTACGCCACCCCGCAATGATGTCGTTGCCCACAAGGCGTCATAGTCGGCAGCGCACGAATCGAGACAGACGACCAAACTGATATCGCCAAGGAAATCGCCGAGCTGTTCGAGATGGGCAGGCAGGTCGACGCTGCCGCTTTCTTCGCTTGCCTCGATCAAACCCACACACCGACAATGCGAGCCACCGGCATCGCGCAACGCGTTGAGGGCCCCAATGATGGCAAAGGCCGAATACCCGTCGTCTCCACCGCCGCGCCCATACAAACGGTCGCCCTCGAGCACCGGCGTCCACGGGCCAAGGCCGTCACGCCAACCCGTCATCTCAGGTTGCTTGTCAAGATGCCCGTACAACATCACCGTGTCTTGCGACGTTGGATCTCCGAAGGCAGGAACCTCAATCGTGATCAGCGGGGTGCGGCCCTGGATCTCATGCACAACAACATTGGCGTCAGCCGGCGCGTTCTCAACACACCAAGAACGGATCAGCTCGACCGCGTCAGCTAGGTGCCCCTCGGCGGCCCAATTCGGTGCATACGCCGGCGACTTCGCAGGAATCGCGATGTAGTCGAACAAGACGGGCAACGCCGCGTCCCATAAGGCATCTACCGAAGCATCTACCTGGGGCACCGACAGCTGAGACAAGGTCATAACAACATGCTGGCACACCGAACCCAAGACCGGGAGCAGCGCCTGATTCTTAGCCGGCCAGCGGGTCAAACTGATTGGCGATGGCGATCGACGATGGTGATGAAGGTCGAAGTCGAGTCCCCCGAACTCGCCGACTGTGTTCGCGTCGACACCGTAGGCGTGCCCGTTGGGGCTGACCCCGGCCTCGTTCTCGGCGAGAGCACCGCTGCGGGAGCCGTCGCTGTGGTCCCTGTGGGTGTGGATATCGGGTGTGGATGCGGTGTGTGTGGGCGACGCCGGTGGCCGGATCGTGCGCCGAGAGCCCGCTCACCTACGATGAGGGCATGGTCGAAAAAGCACCAGCGATCCGGTTCGGGCTCTATGACCTGCTCGAGGCCCGGCCCGGCATCGGTCTTGACCGGTTGTACCGCGAACGGTTCGAGCTGATCGCCGCCGCCGAGAATGCAGGGCTCTGGGGGTACCACACCACCGAGCACCACCTGACCCCGCTCGACGCGACACCATCGCCGAGTCTGTTCCTGGCCGCCGCAGCCCAACACACCTCGACGATCCGCCTGGGTTCATTGGTGCACGTACTGCCGCTGTACGAGCCGATACGACTGGCCGAGGAACTCCTGATGCTTGACGCGCTGACCGGCGGCCGGCTCGAGATCGGATTCGGCAAGGGCGTCAGCTCACCCGAACAACGCCTGCTTGGACGCGACCCCGACGAGCGCGAGGCCAACATGGGCGATGTCCTCGAGCAGGTGCTTTCCATATTTTGCGGCGAACCGGTCGACGGCGCGGCGGTCCCTTTCCAGCCGGTACAGAAGCCCTACCCGCCGCTCTGGTACGCCGGCAATGCCGACTACGCCGGACGGCACAACCTGCACGTCGTGCTCGGTGGTTCCGCAGACCGCATTATCGAGAACGCGAACCTGCACAAGCAGACCGCTGCAGCCCACGCGAACAGCCCACGCCGGCTCAACCCTGACCCGGTGCCGACGACCGCTTTCTCTCGCCATGTCTTGGTCGGCGCCGACAGCGACAGTGCCCGGCGTCGAGCGATCGAATCGTGGAAGGCCTATGACCACAACATCACCACCCACTTTCGCAGGATCGGCGAACCACGCGAGTCGAACCCGACCCTCGACGGCGACGGCGCCCTAGCGATCGAACAGGGCCTGCTCGCCGCCGGTGATCCCGACGATGTCGCAGCGAACTTGCTGGAAGTCGCGGCCCACTCCCAGGTCGACTACTCGCTCGCCTCATTCTGCTGGGGATCGCTTGACCACGCTGAGGCAATGGCATCGTTCGAATTATTTGTCACCGAGGTGATCCCCCGGGTGCAGGCAGCCCTCGCCTGACGCCGTGGGCCTGCGACACGCAGTGGATGAACTGGATCGGGAACGCACTCAACCCCGAGACGGATGCGATCGTTCCACACATGCTGGTCATCTCGCCGCAGATCCTGACAAAGAACACGCTTCGGCCATAGGCCAGCGAGCGGCTACGTACCGGATGAGTATTCGCAACCAGGCATGCCATCAGCGCACGTCGCGAGTAGCTCCATACAGCGACCTTTTCGACACCCACAGCGTCAGCACCGCGAGGAAGTGACGGACCAGTTTGGCTGAGGCGTAATCTTCGGGCTGTCGTCGTCGAGCTGCCGCTGATGACGAGCGTGCTTATGTACTCATGTACTCATGTGCTCTTGAGCTCTTGAGCGTGGATCGTGGATCGTGGATCAAGGACCCTCGCATCCTTTGAGATCGTTAAGATCGCTATGAAGCGACGGGAGCAAACATGGCCACGGGATTCTTCTGGGACGAAACGACCTTCTGGCACTCGGGAGGCAACTACGTCGACATTTTGCCGGCCGGTGGGCTGGTGCAGCCGAAAGTAGCGAGCGGCCTACCAGAGACGCCAGAGAGTAAGCGGCGCTTCAAGAACCTGATCGAGGTCACTGGACTGGCAGCAGAGCTCGACATGCGCGGCGCAACGGCGGCGACCGATGCCGAGCTACTACGGGTGCATCCGCGGAGTTATCTGGACGCGTTCAAAGCACTCTCGGACGCGGGCGGCGGCGAGCTCGGGTATCACACACCGTTCGGCCCGGGTGGCTACGAGATCGCCGCCCAGTCCGCTGGTCTCGTGGTGCAGGCACTGCGCTCAGTCTTGAGCGGCGAGCTACAGAATGCCTATGCGCTGACTCGCCCCCCAGGCCACCATGCTCTGCCCGATCGCCCCAACGGGTTCTGCCTGTTCGCCAACATCGCAATAGCGATCGAGGCCGCTCGAGCCCAGGGCCTGGCCGGCCGCATCGCGGTCATCGATTGGGACGTACATCATGGCAACGGCACCGAGGCGATCTTCTATGACCGCGACGACGTGCTCACCGTGTCGATCCATCAGGACCGCAACTATCCGCTGGACAAGGGTGCAGCCCAAGATCGAGGCACTGGAGCCGGCGCCGGGTTCAACCTAAACGTGCCGTTGCCACCCGGGTGCGGGCACAACAGCTACCTCGAAGCCATGGAGCGTCTTGCCCTGCCGGCCGTGCGGGCGTTCGCCCCCGATGTGTTGATCATCGCCTGCGGCTTCGATGCCGCAGCGATAGACCCGCTGGGTCGCATGATGTGTCACCAGGCGACCTATGGGGCGATGACAACCCAAGTAATGGAGCTCGCCGCAGAGGTCTGCGACAGCCGTCTGCTCATGGCGCATGAGGGCGGCTACTCCGAGGTGTACGTGCCGTTCTGCGGTCATGAAGTGCTCGCGACCATGGCAGGAAGCTCGATCACCGCGCCAGATCCGTTTGGTGAAACATGGATCCTACGTCAACCAAACGCGGAGTTCGACGCCTTCGTGTCAGGACTGATCACGCGGATGGCCGAGGCGGCGGTCTAACGCCCGCCCAGCAGAACGTCAAGTACTGCCGCCGAGATCTACATGATCAGCGATTGGATGCAAGCGGCGTCGATGACATGCGCAATGCTTGCTACGTGAAGATCCGTATCGCCCTGGCGACCAACAACACGCCTGCTGACCCCGACGAGTTCGCCAGCTTCATCGACGGGCTCGAGGCACGCCGGTTCGACACGGTCTGGCTATCGGACACCCCAATGGCGCCGGTGATCGAGCCGAAACTAGCGCTTGCTATGGCAAGCGCCCGCACCACCCGCCTGAAGCTCGGAACAAACGTGGTGGTAGCCGGGCGCAACCCGATGCTACTGGCGAAGGAACTCGCCCATCTGGATCGCCTCACCCACGGACGGCTGCTGCTGGCGTTCATGCCCGGTATTGGCAGTCCCAAAGAGCGGGCTGCTCTGGGCACCATCGGCATGGACCGCACGACACGGATCGAGCAAACGATCGAACTCTGCCGGGCCTGGTGGGCCGGCGAGCCAGTCACCGCCGAGGTCGGCGGCTGGAGCTACGACGCCATCAAGGTTGGCCCGCCACCGGTCCAAGACCCGCTCGAGATCTGGCTTGGTGGCAATGGGCCTCGGGCCTTGCAACTCACCGGCACCCACGCCGACGGCTGGCTTGGCTCGCGGGCAACCCCAGCCGAGGCGAACTCACATGTTGCAACCATCATGGCGGCCGCCACCGAGGCCGGCCGATCAATTGACGACGACCACTTCGGGATCAGCATCCCGTACTCACGGGTTCCGCTCGATGACAAACAGATCGCCGCCATGATGCGCAAAACTGATGCTGACCGAGCCGACATTCTGCCCTATGGCGCAGATGAACTCGCCGCTCTACTGCAACGCCACATCGACGCAGGCATGTCCAAGTTCGTCCTGCGACCTATGGCCACGCCCGACGGCTGGGAAACCGAACTTGACTGGCTGGCCGAACACGCCATGCCATTCCAAAACTAGCGACACGCCGCTAAGTCAGTGACACCAGACAGTGACACCAGACAGTGACACCAGACAGTGACCTCCTCCGAGAGAGGGGTAGACGGGCGCCGACCTCGACCAACAACGAACCAGTGCCTGTCACCGGTCCAAGTTCGTCAGCGGACCGTTGCTAACCAATCACAGCCCGCCAGGAAGAAGCATCGTTTAGTTGGCGGAGCTCCAGGCTCCATGAGAGCACCTCGCCGATGTCGTAGTGGCGTGCAGGTACCCGCAGCAGCCGGTTTCCCCAAGAGGTTGGTGGAAGCAGAGGCGAGGTGTTCAGCTGAACCTCATCATCGAAAATCGCCTCGAACCAAACGCAGAAGCCGTCCACGAGGCCTGCCTGGGTTACGACCCGTTCACAGGTATGACTTCGTTCGAGATCGGCGCCAGATTTCAACGTCATCAGATCAAATTCGAGCACTGGGACCGGCTCGCTAAGCAAGCATTCGACAGCGCCGCGACGCAAGAGAACATGGTCGCTTCCCTGCTCAAGGGCGTGTAAAGGATCTGCGGTAAACGGTGAACTCGCAAGGCTGGTGAAGTCCAAACCCTGACCCAAGTTCATATCCCAAATGTGCGGAACGCGGTGCTGCTCGTGGAGACGAACTGGTTCTACGAACAACCGGAATCGGCCCGGGACAATACGCCCGCCACCACGCAGAACACGGTCCCGAAGATCCAACAAGTTGGCGATCATGTTCTCGCCGAACAACTCATCGTTGAGTTGTTCATGCACAACAACATCTATCGGTTCACCGGTGGTCCATTCCCGACTATTCGTTTGCACATAATCGATATTGCTGAAACCGTTTTCAGCGCCAACGTCCTTGGCAAGACGGATGACATCGGCATGGTCTAGTGCGTACACCTTCGCCGCTCCAGCGCTGCTGGCCATGAACGCAAGCAGACCAGTCCCCGTGCCCAGGTCGACAACAACGTCGCCCTTATTCACCGCGTTCGCGATGCCCTGCCGATACGCATCGACCCGAACAGAATCAGCCAGCATTTCCTCGTGATGGCCAAGGGTGGAGAACTGCTCACCGTTGATCAGGTCATACACAATGCCCATCAACCATTCATTTCTGGCCAAGCGCCCCGCGCAGAAACCAAGAGCGGCACGTACAGCGCGAGTCAGGATCACACAGTGAGGTTAGGTGCCGCTGTTCATGTCGCGACGAGGGCCGACCTGCAGGTGCCACAGCAAACCGGTGCCAAGCACCGGTTCGCCATTGATCAGACCAGTTGGCTAAGGCAGGCGCGTGTCCGCTCATAGTCATCTTTGGTGGGCCCGAACTCGACAGCCATGATGGTGTCGACGCCGTGATCCGCGAACTCTTGCAGACGCGTAGCCACCTCGTCTTCTGACCCAATGACCGCGAAATCTTCGGGTCCGGCAAGACCCTCGCGGTCAAGCATGGCCCGGTAACTGGGCAACTGACCGTAGACCTTGAATTGCTTGGCAGCGAAGGCCCGACCAGCCGCCACATCGTCGGTGCACAGAACCGGCACGCCAGCAAGGATCCGCGGCTTCGGGCGACCAGCTTGCTCGGCCGCCTGACCAATCACAGGGACAGTATGGGTCCGCAAGGTTTCCAGGCCTGTCATCCACAAGACAGTCCCGTCTGCCATACGCCCGGCGAGCTTCAGCATCTGCGGGCCCAGGGCAGCCACGTAAAGCCGAGGAGCCTCGACCCCCTTCATCAGCGCCGAGCCACGCCCAGTCAACGTCTCGCCTTCAAACGAAACCTTTTCGTTGCGCAGCGCCGGCGCCAGAATCGAAAGGTATTCCCGGGCATGACGGATCGGCTTATCGAAGGGGATTCCCCATTGGCCTTCAACTACTGGTTTGTGAGCGAGCCCGATTCCCAGAGACAGCCGCCCATCGCCGATAAGCGATGCAGTGGTGAGCGCCTGTTGCGCCATTGCCAACGGGTGACGAGGCCAGGTAGGCACGACCCCGGTACCGAGCTCGATATCAGGAACTTCGCGCCCCGCAATAGCCAAAGAAGTCAGCGCATCAGGCCCCCACGGCATATGGGGTATCCAATACGAGCTGAACCCGGCCACCTGCGCTTGCGTCACGTCGGCGACGAGGTCATCGCCACTGAGCAGAGTTCCGGCAGCGCCGTAGAAGATTCCTATGTCCATGACACATTGTCCTCCCAGCTCTGCACACAGCCAAATTTGCCAGCGACAACAACAACGCACACGAGCCAACGAGACACGCGTTTCGGCGCAGCCAGCGTTGGTAGGCCACACTTGGTCATGCCCGTTGATGCCGATATTGCCGAGATGCTCGCAGCCGCACAGGCCGCCGGGATTCCACCACTGAGCTCAGGGACACCTGACCAAGCCCGTACCAACTATTTACGGGCGCCGAAACCAGCCGGCGATGAACTCGTTCGAGTCGAGAATCGAGCGATCCCTGGACCAGCCGGCGATATAGCGGTGCGCCTCTATGCGGATTCGGACGCCTCGGGCCTGCCCATGATCGCATTCTTCCACGGTGGGGGATGGGTGCTATCGAGCATCGAGGGGCACGACTCGCTCGCCCGCCGCCTGGCCGCCCGCACCGGGGCTCTGGTCGTGTCCGTCGAGTATCGCCTGGCCCCAGAGCATCCGTTCCCCGCGCCCCACGACGACTGCTGGGCAGTCACCGCCTGGCTCGCCGAACATGGCGCATCACTGGGTGGAGACCCTGACCGTGTGTCGGTTGCTGGCGACAGTGCCGGAGCGAACCTGGCGGCGGGAGTCGCCCTGCGAGCCCGTGACGAAGGCCTGCTGTTGACCTACCAGCTACTCATCTACCCATGCGTCGACGACCGGCAAACGCGGCCATCAATGGTTGACAACGCCAGCGGCTACTTCCTGTCGGCCGCCGACATGGCCTGGTTCTGGGACCATTTCGTGCCCGCTGAACACCGCGACAACCCCTATGCCATACCCGCGAGAGCAACCGATCTGAGCGGGCTGGCCCCCGCCCACATCCAGACCGCCGAATATGACCCATTACGCGACGAAGGCGAAGAGTGGGCGGCGCGATTGAATGCAGCCGGCACCCCCGCGACCGTCACCCGTTTCGACGGCACAGTTCACGGATTTGTCGCCCGTTGGGAACAGATGTCAGGCGCACTCGCTGCTCACGACGAGTTCGCCGAGGTCGTGAAACCGAACATCTGATCAAGATCCGCAGCGCCTGGAAACGCCTATCGGCAAAGCGACGGTGCTGGCCAGGCACAATGGTCACCGCATGACCGATCCCATAGCCACACTCACGAAACTTCTCGAACCCATCTTCTCTGAAATGAATGGTGGCGATCCGGCTGACCCGGTCGTCCGTCCTTCTGACCGCGCCGATGCGCAGATCAACGGTGCTCTTGCGCTCGCCAAAAAAGTTGGCGCAAATCCGCGTGATCTCGCTGAGAGCGTCACCGAGTCAGCAGCGTTGACCGACGTGGCCAGTTCACTTGAGGTCGCAGGTCCTGGCTTCATCAACGTCGAGTTCTCTCAGCCCTTCCTCGAGTCGCTGCTGGCCGAGGTCGCAAACGACGATCGTCTCGGCGTGGCTGCCGCCACCGACCTGAAGACCGTGGTAATTGACTACTCGGCGCCAAACGTGGCCAAGGAAATGCACGTCGGCCATCTCCGCTCGACGGTTATTGGCGACTCGCTGGTGCGGATGATGGAGTGCCTGGGTCATCAGGTCATCCGAGAGAACCACATCGGCGACTGGGGACGCCCGTTCGGCATGCTCATCGAGCACCTGCTCGACCTTGGCGAAGACGTTGCGTCTAGCGGACTGTCCCAGGGCGACCTTGACAGCTTCTACAAGGAAGCAAACGCCAAGTTCGCCGAATCCGAGACGTTCCAGGAACGCGCTCGACAACGTGTTGTGTTGCTGCAAGGTGGCGACGAAGAGACCCTCGTCCTGTGGCGTCGACTGGTCGATATGTCGAACGCGTACTTCAACAGCGTCTATTCGACGCTTGGCGTGCTGCTGACCGATGACGACCTAGCCGGCGAGAGTCGTTACCAGCCGCTTATGGAAGGCGTGTACCAGCGTCTTGACGACGCCGGGCTGCTCTCGGAAGACGACGGGGCAATGGTGGTTTACCCCGATGGGTTCAAGAACCGCGACGGAGACCCGCTGCCCATGATCGCCAAGTCACGGACGGGCGCATTCATGTACGCCACCAGTGACCTGGCGTGCGTCGTGGACCGGGTCGAACGATTGGGGGCGGACCTGATGCTTTACGTGGTCGGAAGCCCGCAGGCCAATCACCTCGAAATGGTCTTCTCTGTTTGTGCGAAGGCCGGCTGGCTCGTCGAGCCGACCGAGGCAGTGCACGTTGGCTTCGGCAACGTGCTCGGTGCCGATGGCAAAATGATGCGCAGCCGGGCCGGCGATTCGGTGAAACTTGCTGACCTTCTCGACGAAGCAATCGAACGAGCCGAGGCGGCCATTGCCGAGAAGAACCCAGAACTGGCGGCCGACCAGCGTGCCAAGGTTGCCGAGATGGTCGGCATTGGGGCTCTCAAGTACTTCGACCTCTCCACCGACCGGATCAAGGACTACCAGTTCGATTGGGACCGGATGCTGGCATTCGAAGGCAGTACGGGGCCCTACCTGCAGTACGCACACGCACGGATCTGCTCGGTGTTTCGCCGTGCCGACATCGAGCGGGCGTCGGTCCGCCAGGTTCCGATCGCTCTCATCGAACCACAAGAACGCGCCCTGGCCTTGCGGCTGCTTGCCTATCCGACGGCCATCACGGCGAGCCTTGGCACCTATGCACCCCACAAGCTCTGCACCTATGTGTACGAGCTGGCGTCGGACTTTTCGTCGTTCTACCAAGAGTGCCCAATCCTGAAGTCCAAAGAACCAGTCCGCTCAAGCCGCCTCGCACTCGCCGATCTGACCGCACGCGTCCTCGCCCACTCGCTTGGGCTGCTCGGCATTGCTGCGCCGGAAGAAATGTGACTCGATAATAAGAGCGAAAGCCCTTAAGGTCGGTCGAGCAACAAGAATTTCAGAGTCACTGGCGTCGTGCACAGCAGGATTGGTGATCTGCTTGCCTAAACGAAAGGACCCGAGGGAAGCACCGTGCTCGTATTCCATCCACCAGTTCAGCCGGGTCCAACGGCAAAAAGTTGCGTCGAAAATGCAGCCGACCAAGCACAAAAGAAGCACGCCTTCAAACGGGTACCGGTGACACCGCAGCGAGCTGGCGCAGCCCCGCCGTTTGCATGACGAGTGCGCCGGCCGCGACGCTGGGGGAGTGACTATGTCTTCTCATCTGCAGGACCTACGGCTTGGCGATCTCCCCGCACGAGCCGCTCGGCAGTGGGGTAGCGATCCTGCTGTCCATTTCGTCGAGCCCAACGGCACCGTCCAGTCCGAGACATACACCGAATTTTCCGACAACGTCGACCGGGTCGCCAAGGGACTCCTGGCCATTGGCGTCGAGTGTGGCGACCATGTTGGAATCTGGATGACCAACCGCCCCGAATGGCTTCACGTGATGTACGCCGTGGGCAAGGTCGGCGGCTGCCTGGTGCCATTAAACACGCGTTATCGATCTGACGATATGGCGTTCACCGTCGTCAACGCCGAGTGCGCTCATCTGATCACGATCGATCAGTCAGGGCCGATCGACTATCGGTCGCTGCTCGCCGAGGCCCGTTCCGAAATCGAAGCGGCAGGTCATCTTCGCAGCATCGTGATGTTGGGCGAGCAGCTCGATGGCAGCACCTCGTGGGAACAGATGCTGGACGCAGGTCAGACGATCACCGACCAAGCCCTTGCCGATCGGGCCACCTCGGTGGATCCGGACCAGCTCATGATCCTGGCGTACACGTCGGGCACCACCGGCTTGCCCAAAGGCGTGATGCACTCGCACCGGCCCATCCTGAACATTCGAGAACGAGCACAGATACTTGGCCACACCAAGAACGACGTGCATCTGAACTACCTGCCGCTGTTTCACATCTATTCGCTGTCCGAGGTAGCGGTGACGGCAGCGCTCACCGGCGGAAGTCAGGTTCTCTTCGAGAACTTCGATGCCGACGCCACCCTTGATGCTGTCCAGGCTTTCCGCGGGACGGTGTTACACGGCTTCGACAGCCATTGGGGCGAACAGTTGGCGGCCCAAGCACGCAAGCCGCGTGACCTTGGGTCACTACGGATCGGCAGCCTGCCTGCTGGCATGGGATCGACTGTGCCGATCGCTCGTCGCAGCCAGGACATCTGTCGAACCATCAGCGGTTTCGGCATGAGTGAGTGCTGGTCCTTCATCTGCGTATCGCACCCCAGCCACACCTTGGAACAACGCACCGAAGCCTCTGGCTATCCCATGGACGGCGTCGAGGTTGAGATCCGTGACCCTGACACCGGTGCGGTCATTCACGACGGCACACCTGGACAGTTCTTCATCCGTAATTTCACCGTGACCGCTGGCTACTGGGCGAACCCCGAGGCCTCGGCCGAAGCGATCGTTGATGGCTGGCTAGACACTGGCGACATGGCATCTCTGCGACCCGACGGCCATGTGGTCTTGGTGGGCCGTTACAAGGACATGCTCAAGGTCGGCGGAGAGAATATGTCGCCAGCCGAAGTAGAGGGCTACCTGCTCGACGTCGACGGCGTAGCCGAAGTAGCGGTCGTGGCCTACCCCGATGAACGGCTCGGCGAAGTCCCTGTCGCCTACGTCGTGAGAAGCAAAGGCACGACCGACGAGTTGGTCAACGAAGACAGCTTGATCGAACCATTACGCGGACGCATCGCCAGTTACAAAATTCCGCGAGCCGTCCTGTTCGTCGACGAGCTTCCTATGACGCCCTCAGGCAAGATCCGCAAGGTCGAACTACGAGCCAACGCCCTCCAGGACCTGGCCAACCGTTAACGATTCACGAGGGACATGTACGACGTAGCCGTCCCTAGGTAGGACCGCTAGGCGGCGGCAAGATCTGCAGGAAGAGCAGCGCCCATCATGTCTTCGAAGTTGGCTGCATAGAAGCGATGGCGAACGTCTTCGGACGCGTCGCCCAAACTGCGTTCGAAACGCTCGACAGGGCGTCGTCCACCCTCCACGTGCGGGTAGTCGGTCGAGAACATGCAGATGTCGGATCCGATGTTGTCGATGATCCATCCGACGTCCTCGGTCGGGTAAGGCGTCGCACGGACCTGGCGTTGCACATAATCGCTGGGGCGCATCGACAGATTCTGTAACCGTTCTTCGTGACGGCTGAACGCATCGAACGCCGACTCCATCTGCTTCATCCAGCTCGGCAACCAGATGGCGCCCAGCTCGACGACGCCGATCTTCAAATCGCTGAACCGTTCGAGCACCCCATCGAAAATCATGGTGGCGAGCGTCTGCTGCGGAGCCCGCGGGATTCCCATGTAGTCGACCGACCGGAAGTTCTCGTCACCGCCGTGGAAATCAGGGGGAATGGGCAAGCCGTTGTTGAAATAGGCAGGGTCAATTATTTGGCCAGTCCCGCCGACATGGAACGTAACCGGCACGCCGGCCTCTTGCGCCAATGCCCACACCGGGTCCAAACCGTGGTGACTAGGCGAGTGGCCGGCCGGACAACCGGATGCAACGAGCAATGCAGCTGCACCCTGGTCCAAACATTCCTGAGCCATATCTTTTGCCCGATCAAAATCGGCGAGGGGCACATAACACGTGGGCAACATGCGCTCGTCGACACTGCAAAAATCGATCATGCCCCGGTTGTGGGCACGAGCCGCTCCATACGCAAGATCAAGATTTCCGCTGTGCTCCCACCGGTGTAACCGGCCATTCTGGAAGGTGTTGAACACCAATTGGCTCGCAACGCCGATCATGTCAATTGCGCGTGGGCGATCTTCCTTGATGAAAGATCCGGTGGCATCGAAGTTCTTGCGCATCATGATCTCGGCAGCTTCAGCGGCTTGGTACGCATGAGAGCCATGCTGCTCGGTTGCCTGGTTGAGAGCGTCGTCGACGCTGGCATCGTCGTTGCTGGCTGTGCCGAGCAGGTGTAACTCGTTCGCGTCGTCGGCAGGTTCGATCAATTCACGAATAGCGGGGTCGGCGTAGTCAAACAGCCACCGAGCGGTCTCCATGATGTGGGAGTCTGCGTCGTGAACCAGTCGTCCTTCGATGTAAGCCATAACTTGACGATACTCACCGCGCCGGCGGCCGGGGAAACGAGACGCATAGCCGGAGTCCAGTGAGCCCCGATCTCACAGCGTGGCCTCGCAGCCGATCCCTATCGAGCCGACAGCTGACCAGCCACTTTCCTCTGAGAACCGCGCCCGAACTACGTTCGAAGCATGAGTGAACGGTTTGTAGACAAGGTCGCAGTCATTACTGGCGGAGCATCAGGCATTGGCGCGGCGACGGCTCGCCGGTTGGTCAGCGAAGGGGCCTCGGTCGTGCTTGGTGACCTTCAAGAAGAGGCAACCGTCGCGCTTGCCCAAGAACTGGGCGATTCGGTCATCGCTCATGTCATCGACGTAACCAACCTGGAAGCGGTCGAGGCAATGATGGCTGAAGCAGTGAACGAGTTCGGACACCTCGACATTGTGTTCAACAATGCCGGTATCAGTTCTTTTGGCCGAGTCGACGAACTGGACATTGACGAATGGCATCGCGTCATTGACGTCGACCTGAACGCAGTGTTCTACGGCTGTCGGGCTGCCTTGCCACATCTACGAGCGAACGGCGGCGGCGCCATCGTGAACACCGCATCGATCTCGGGGCTGTTTGGAGACTGGGGACTTCCGGCCTACAACGCGGCCAAGGGTGCGGTTATGAACCTAACCCGGGCGCTCGCGGCCGACCACGCCCGTGATGGGATCCGCGTCAATGCAGTCTGTCCAGGAGGCGTGGTTACTGCCATGACTGACTCACTGGCCAATAGCCACCGGGCCCAAGAGCACTACGAGCGCCTGGTACCCATGGCCCGCATGGGTCAGGCAGACGAGATCGCTAGTGCGGTCGCGTTCCTGGCCAGTGACGACGCGTCGTATGTCACCGGCCATGGCCTAGTGGTCGACGGTGGCGTCACCGCAACCACAGGCCAACCGAACTTCTCCGCGTTGGCCGAGCGCTGGTGGTAACGAGTTAAGCGCCGGAGCTATGCCTGCAGCGGCACGCGGGCCAGGTGCCGATGTCAGATGCGAGACTGTGTATTGATTGATGTCCCCAGGACGCTAGTCAGCGACCACGGACTAGGGCTAGAGGTCAGCTGCTTCGGCGGCGGTCAACGAGGCGAACTTTGGTGCGCGCTTTTCGACAAAGCTGGCCACGCCTTCTTTGAAATCAGCACGGCGTAGCGATCGAGCCATCAAAGCGTTTGTCTCGTCGAGTGAGTCAGCCAGAGTCTGTTCGTAGTGCGCCCATACCTGATGCTTGATTACCGCCATCGAGGTCGAAGCCACATTGTCGGCCATGTCGCGTGCGTACGCCATGACGGTGTCCATTAGTTCGTCGGCTGGCACCGCATGATTTACAACGCCGAGTTTGGCAGCCTCATCGGCTAAAAAGACACGCCCAGACATAAGAAGATCCATCGATACCGCCGGCCCAACAAGTCGAGGCAATACCCAAGAAACGCCATGCTCTGCGACGAGCCCACGCCGCGAGAACGCGGTGGTGAACTTGGCACCTTCGGCGGCAAAGCGGATGTCGGCCATCATGGCGTGCACAAACCCGAGACCCGCACATGCCCCATTGATGGCGGCGATCACGGGCTTGGGAATCGAGGTTGCGTGAGTATGGGTACGAGTCTCTGGATCACTGCGGGTTCCTCCGGCAGCGCCGATGCCTTGCAGCATGTCCATATCGGCGCCAGCACAAAAGCCGCGACCGGCACCGGTGATAACAATCACGCGGACATCGCGATCGTCAGCAGCGCGGTCTAACGCGTCGAAGTACGCACGGCCCATTGGCCCAGTCCACGCATTCAACCGGTCAGGCCGGTTGAGCGTGATCGTGGCCACACCATCGGCGGCTTCGTAGAGAACTACATCATCGACAGTCATGGTTTCTCCCAGGTCAAGCGGTCGTTACCGCGACCCTAGCTTGTCGTTACGGTCGGAACTCCAGCGGACGTGGACCCAAGTTTGTAGGCAGATTGACTAGTCGATAGGCCGTAGGTAGCCATTCACAGATCAATCGGCGGGTATCGCGCGGGTCAACCATCTCTTCAAGCTCAAATCGGTTGAGCGGGCCAATCGGCCCACGTGCACTCTCGATGCGAGCGTTCAATTCAGCCCGCAATGCAGCGGGATCATCGGCCTCGGCCAATTGCCGCTTGTAGGCCGCTTCGATGCCGCCCTCTGGAGGAATACCACCAGTATCGGCGGCTGGCCATGCAATCCGCATGGTGGCATTGGACCTGGGAGTCGCATAGTTATTGCCGGCGACACCGAAGCTGCGCCGCATCAGCACACTGAACATAGGCACGGTCGACTGAGCGGCCGCAACCATCCAGGTCGCACCCTTGCGGATCGTGCCGTTGATCTCGTGTTCGATGCCCACAGCGAAACCGGGATTGTCGACCAGATTAAGAACCGGTACATGGAACAAGTCGCATAGATCCAAGTGGCGGGTTAGTTTGTCGCACCCGTCGGCGGTCAGGGCGCCACCATTTATATGGCGGCTGTCTGAGGCGACAATCCCCATGGGGTAACCGTTGAATCGGGCAAACCCAACGACTTGATCGCTGCCCCAGAGTGCGCCAATTTCAAAGAACGAACCCTTGTCAGCCAGCAACGCGATGGCCCGTCGAATATCGAACGTGGTGGTGCGGTTACGAGGGACGATCGTGAACAACTCTTCGTCTCGACGGTCCGCCGGGTCAGAGGTCGACGACGAAAGCACCGTTGGTGCTTCATACACACTCGATGGTAGGTACGACAGGAACTGGCGCGTCATGGCAACAGCCTCTTGCTCGCTCTCGGCCAGATTGTCAACCGAACCGTTCCGGCAATGGATACGCCAGTCGCCCAGGTCTTCTTTCGTCACGTCGTAACCCATGGCATGGCTGACAACAGGAGGACCAGCGACGAATAGCTGGGCGGTGTCTCGGACCATGACCGAAAAATGGCCAAGCACGGCTTTAGCTGCGCCTAAGCCAACAACACTGCCGAGCAGCATGTTGACGACCGGCACAGTAGCGAGTTGGCGGGCGTACATAGAGCTACCTAGATGGCCAGGCAGGAATGAGCCTCCGCCGCCCGAGACGCGAGGCCGGCCAGCCTTGATTGCACCACTGGATTCTTTGGCAGCGCTATCGCCAGTTTCTTTCTGCTTCGGCACCATGCTTGCCACGCTGCCACCACCGCTGGATCCGTCTAGCAAGCGAATTGACGGCATCTGCAACTCGATCGAAAGTCGATCGAGATAAGTACTTTTTGCCCCGATTGCCCCATCGCTGTGACCACCACGTGAAGTGAAGTCGTCGGCGCAGACGATCGACGGGCGTGCCTCGATCATGCCGTGGCCGCCAACCATGTTCGCCGGCGTGAATGCGTCGATATCTCCAAACTCGTTATAGGACGCAAAGCCAGCGATGCTGCCGATCTCGCGGAACGACCCGTCATCGAGAAGTAGATCAATACGTTCGCGACATGTGAGCTTGTTGCGGTTGCGCTGGCGAACCACACCAGGGTCAGCCGAGCCCGGAGCCAATCGCTCATGAGCGAGCTTCTCAAGCATCGCTACATCGTCGAGCGTTGGCCCCCATGTGTTCTCGCCACGAGGAGCTGTGGCAACTGCGCCATCGGCACTGGGCGCAATCACGGCCAGCACATCGCCAGCAATGACGGGATCGCCTTCGCCGACAGCGGCGAGTTGGGTGACAACACCGGAACATGGTGCGGTAACCAGCGTTTCCATCTTCATGGCAGTCACTACGAGCAACGTGTCGCCGACGGTGACATCGTCACCAACAGCCACGTTGACCTCGATCACTGCGCCGACGAGAGGAGACTCAACAGCCTGCTCACCTTCCTCCAGAGGCAACGATCGAGTAGGCGCCGCTGGACCCGGCGCACCCGCTGATGCTGGCTGTCCAACCTGTGACTCGAGCATCACAATCATTGGACTAGCCACCGCAGCCGCAGCAGTCAGCCCTGGTTCGTTCGCCAACAAGGTTGTACGGGCGTCGCCAGAACGAACAGCATCATGAGCCAAGATTGCATTGAGCTGACCCAAGTTGGTGGCCAACCCGCCAATGTGAAATCGGTGCACAGCTCGGCGGGCGTTGTCGATTGCAGCCTCGTGTGTTCCACCATTGGTGGTCACGATGACCTTTGCGAGCAGCGGGTCGAACTGGGGTGGTGGGCTCCACCCGGCGTACCCGGCGCCATCGACGCGAACGCCCGGGCCTGATGGTTCGCGGTACCCCGTGATCGTGCCGGTGCCTGTTGCGACAACGCGGGCTTGAACCGACCAGCCTCGCGGCTCGCCCACCGCGGCCTGATCGCCTAATCCAAGTGACGCGAGCGATTCGCCCATGGCAACCCGAAACTGGACCTGCACTAAGTCAGTGCCCATCACCTGCTCGGTAATGGTGTGCTCAACCTGGATCCTGGGGTTGCATTCGATGAAGAAGTAGTCGCCGGTCGAAGGCTCAATCAGAAACTCGACCGTTCCTGCATTGCAATAGTTCGCTCCAGAGACGAGCGTCAACGCATCAGCCAGGATCTGTGCTCGTAGGGCTGGGTCCAGGTTCGCGGCTGGTGCGATCTCGATCACCTTTTGGTTACGCAGTTGCACAGAACAGTCGCGTTCAAAAAAGTGGACGACAGCG
Source organism: uncultured Acidimicrobiaceae bacterium (assembly GCA_905182135.1). Lineage (GTDB taxonomy): Bacteria > Actinomycetota > Acidimicrobiia > Acidimicrobiales > UBA10347 > UBA10347. The sequence goes on from CAJJAG010000005.1 coordinate 37,931, forward strand.
CCGGTGTTATCTGCCATAACCTGGACCTCGATATGTCGAGGGTCCACAACTAGGCGTTCGAGAAATACCGAGCCATCACCGAATGCGGCACGGGCCTCGCTTTGGCAGCGTTCAAATGCATCGGCGAGTTGGCCTGGTTCCATGACCGCTCGCATACCGCGTCCACCACCGCCGGCGGCGGCCTTCAGCATCACGGGATAACCAATCGACTCTGCTGCCGCAATGGCATCGTCTGTTGTGGGAACCGCTGTTGGGCTTCCTGGAACAGTTGGGATATTGAGCTGGGCAGCCAGAGCGCGCGCTTGGAGCTTGTCGCCGAAAAGGTCCAATGCCTCAGGGCTCGGCCCGACGAAGGTCATGCCAGCCGCAGCGCAGCGACGTGCAAACTCGGCGTTCTCGGACAGGAAGCCATAACCAGGGTGCACCGCGTCACAGCCAGCGTCGACACCGGCTTGGATAACCGCATCGATATCTAGGTATGCAGCGACCGGGTCACCTGCTGCTGGAAGCATCACGGTCGTTGTTGCGACGGTGGTGTGTAGCGCGGCGGCATCGGCTGGCGGAGCGATTGCTACCGTCTCGATCCCTAACGCTGCAGCAGCGTGTGCGATACGCACAGCGATCTCGCCGCGGTTGGCTATAAGAACTCGTTCCATGGTCTTCCCCTGAAGATGTTTCAATGCAAAGATTGCCCTCCAGCGGCGTCATTACCAAAACGATGCGAGCTGAGAGGTCGCGACAGCGGTGCGCCAGCAGGTGTCGCAGCTTGTTAACGTCACCGGATGCGTAAGTTCCTGATCGACACCGATACCGCTAGTGACGATGCTGTTGCCATGTGCATGGCGTTGCAGCATCCTGACATCGACGTCGTCGGTTTCACCGTTGTTGCCGGAAATGTGCCACTGGACCAAGCGGTCCAAAATGCCCTTTACACCGTTGAGTTGTGCGGCGCGAACACGCCAGTAATCGCAGGGGCTGGGGCGCCGCTTGTACGCGATCTAGAGACGGCTGAGAACGTCCATGGTCAAGACGGTCTTGGCGATATTGGACTAGATCTGCAAGGTCGCACACCGACGCCCGGATGGGCCCCTCAGTTCATTGTGGACACCATTCGAGAGAATCCCGGCGAAATCACCCTGGTCGCCATTGGCCCGCTTACCAACCTGGCTATCGCCTTGCTGTGGGCACCCGATATTGCCGACAAGGTTGAGCGGGTCGTCATTATGGGTGGCACAGGCGAACACGGCCCCGGCAATATTTCACCCACCGCCGAGTTCAATTTTTGGGTCGACCCTGAGGCCGTTCGGGTCGTACTGCGCTCGGGTATGCCAATCGAACTCGTTGGCTGGGACATCTCGATTGCATCAGCAGTCGTCACGGAAACTCGCCGAGCAGAGATGCGTGCTCTCGGCAGCGAACTGGCCGACTTCAGCATCGATATCCAGGCAACTCTGCAGGCATTTGCCTTTGAAGAGACCAGGCTCGAAGGCCCCGACTTCCCCGATCCGATCGCGTTGGCACATGCCATTGATCCGGCACCAGCAACGACAGAGTTCTTAGGCGTTGATATCGCGATCGGCCCGGACCCGATGCGAGGGACGCTCATCGTGGACCACTACGGCTTTGCGCAGATGAAACCGAACGTAACGATCGTGACCCATTATCCCGAAGACCACTTCTTCGCGATGCTGTACGAATTGCTCAGCTAAGCCGAGCTGACACGTCAGCGAAACCATATGACTCGGCTGTAGGCCGACGAACCAACGCATGGAGCGCTACGAACGCATGGAGCGCTAGTCGAACAGTTGGGATTTCATTGCTTCGGCTTGTGGGCTCAGCTCAGCCGACGCATGGTTCACCGCAGATTCAGTCACGGGATCACCAGCAATTCTGGTGTGCCACATGCGTCGGGGCTCGTCCATCTTCCACGGGACACCGCGATGCATGACGCAGCGGTTATCCCAAATGACGGCCTCGCCAGCGGTCCACTGATGCTGATAGGTGCGTGGCGGCTGGGACGCAGCCGCGTTCAGCTTGTCGATCAGGGCCGTTGAGTCGGCTTCGCTCATGCCAACAATGTTGTGGGCATGACGCCCAAGAAGCAGGTTGGTTCGACCAGTGACCGGATGGACCTTGGTCAATGGCCGAAGCGACACGTCCATGTCGTGATAGCCATACAGCCCGTAGGAGCCGTCCTCCTTCATGGTCGGCAGCAGATTTGATCGGCCCATGCTGTAATACAGCGAGTGGTACGCCTGCTTGCCTTCGAGTAATTCTTTGGTGGCATCGTCGAGTGCGTCGTAGGCAGCCCGGGCATCTGTCCAGCCGGTGTCACCTCCGCTGGGCGGAACGATCTCGGCAGTGAACACAGCGCCCTTAGCTTGGACCGGCATATAGGTGCTGTCGAAGTGCCAGTCTTGGTTGCCCTTCAGCGACTTGACCAAATCGTTGTCTTCAGCTGAATGGACCGTGCCATCGCTGGTGATGTTGGAGATGGCGGCAGCGGTGAATTCAAGCTCACCGAACCGGCGGGCGAACGTGTCCTGTTCGTCTTTGGACAAGAACTGGCCGGGGAAGATCAGCAGACCATATTCAATCCACGCGTCGTACACATCGGCGAAGGACTCTTCGTCCAGTTCGCGAACGTCGAGATCGTGGACCCACGCCCCGAACGTCGTGTTTTCGATCGGCGAAATACGCAGCCTGGTTTTCATTACAACCACCCCAATCGAACAATAGTCAATAGTTGAGCGAGAGCAAAGTCAATAGTTGAGCGAGAGCAAATAGCAGTTTGGTTCGATAGGAAAACTTATTGCCACGGACGGCACGAATACGGGTGCTTCACCGTCACCGTCGACACCGCCTGTGCATGACCACAGCAACGCTGCGAACGGTGCTCCGTGTATCGCCCTAGAACCGTGTGCCAGGCACTTCTGCTCGACAAGGTTGGCCGATTTAGGGCCGGATGCCTTCGACCTGCGCCGAATCGGCTCGCCACGCGAGCTTTGCCAAATGGCGCTAGTTCGGGGGTTCAGTGACGATGATGCCATCAGCCGCCAGGGTAACAATTTCGGTGCGGCTGAATCCAGCTGCATGTAACACGGCATCGTTATGTTCGCCCAAGGTCGGTGCCGGCATGAGCGAACGAATCGGCGTGGCCGACATTGCGATCGGAGTGAGGAGGACGGTGAATGGTCCGACCTCGGGCTGATCGACGGTGCCCCAGCTAGATCGAGATTGCAAATGTGGATCCTGCGCCAGGTCAGGCGCCTTGGCAACCTTGGATGCAGCAAGACCATGTGCCTGTAACAGGATCGCAAGCTCATTAGCGTCATGTTCACTGGTGACTGCAGAAAAAGCTAAGTCGAACGCATCATGGTCAAAGGGTGCGTCTGCTTCGAGGCCCAGATCAAGCAGGTCGCACAACGAGACAAGCGCAGCCTGGTCGATGATGGAGACCGCAATCCATTCGTCATCGCCAATGCAGCGGTAGATGCCTTGGGCCAGGTACTGGTCATCTCGATTACCGTTGGGTCGAAAGGGCCCATCGATTTGTGCTTCGAGGATTCGGTCACCGATTGCAGCCACGGTCGACTCGAATTGGGCCGCCTCGATCGTGGCGCCGCCGGTGCCGTGGGTCAGGCCACTCCAAAGCTGGCTGAGTACGGCCGATGTTGCGTGAAGGCCAGCGATCGGGTCAGGCCAGGCAATGCCGCCCTTCCATGGTGTCTGATCTGCGTACCCAATCAACGAGGACAGCCCGGCGTGCGAATCAACCGAGGATCCGTAGGCAAGCCAATGCTCGGCGGGGCCGCTTCGCCCGTACCCGGGCATGGTCAAATAGAGGAGATCCGGATTGAGCTCATGCAGCCGAACTTCGTCGAACCCAAGCTGGGGCATGACTCTGCTACTGAAATTCTCGAGCAGTACATGGAAGTCGGGTACAAGTCGTGCCAGCACGTCCTGGCCTACATCAGTCTGCAGATCGAGCGCCAAGGATCGTTTGCCCAAGGCGTATTTCACGAAATGGGTGTTGCGGTTCCATTGACGTTCGCCCGGATCGTCGTTGGGGAAAAACCGGGTTGCTTCGACCAATGACGGAGGGACGCTCTGGGGGCCGCGGTGCCATGGGGCCTCGATCCATATGACATCGGCGCCTAGGTCGCTCAGAATGCGTCCACACATCGGTCCAGCCCAGACGCGAGCCAGGTCGAGCACACGCAGACCTGCAAGCGGACCATCGGTTACCGAACCCGGTTGCCAGGATGTTCCGTTGCCACCGGGCTGCTCGTGGCTTACCTGGAATGGCGGGCCAGGAACAGAGTGCGCTCGATCGGAGGCGAGTGGCTCAAAGAATGAGCGGTCGACCAACTGCGGGTCCTCGAGTAACTCGAGCGGGTCGAGCAGCGGCGCTGCTGGGATCCTCATAGCCTGAAAAAGGTCAACGACCTCGGTGACGGGACGAGTGCTCAGCCACTCGTTGAGCGGCTCATCGAGCACCGCTGGGTATCGCTGGAAGTCCATGACCGAGTCGATATCGGGTCGATCGAGCAGCTCAAGTAGCCCGGTGACGGCCAACAATCCTTCGACCTGGGGCCCGGTCACCGCAGTGATCGAGATCCAACCGTCGTTGCAACGGTATGGCCCGTTGGGTTGGCCCTGGCCGGTGTAGCGATTTCCCATCCGACAGAAAACATCGCCAGTCATGAACCAACGCAAGAGCGTGACTTGGTGCAGCGCTGCCATTACTTGGACATGCGAGATCTCGACTGTTTGGCCATGGCCAAGCCGGTCGCGAGCCAGCAAAGCCGCCATGGTCCCAACAAAGCCATATAACCCTGCCGCTACCGCTGGCTGATCGGGCGGCCCCCGGAGCGGCTCGCGTTCAGGATCGCCGTACAGATAGGCATGGCCGCTTGCGGCGTAATCGGTCAGGTCGGTGCCAAGCCAGCTGGCATGATCCCCTGACATGCCGAACGGACTGATCTGGAGGCGCACCAGGTGAGGGGCATCGAGCACACGGGGAGTGAGGGGTCGAGGTGCTGCGCTTTCGATGACAACGTCGACCGTTGCGAGGTCGATGTCGTCGATAGCCACGGGTTGAGCATTCGCGTACAGGTATGACTGCTTGTGGGGGCCGAGGTTGCTCTGGCCAACGATCATGACGTGAGCACCGCCGTCGGCAAACATCTTGGCGCAATACGCACCGGCCATCGACCCAGCGAATACCACAACAACAAGATTCCGCAGCGGCTTCATGGTTTAGGTGCGGCCGTTGCTTGGCGGGTGTTAGCCGTGACCAGCAGGTACACGCCACCAATGATCAGGACACCGCCCGCTACTTCGGCGATGCCGAGTCGCTCGTTACGAATAAGCCATCCGAAGAACACGCCGAACAATGGAATCATGTAAGCCGTTGAGGCTGCCTGGGTCGGTGTGGCCTGGCGAACGACGGTCGCGAGTAGAGCGAATGTCACGGCGTTCGCGGGGATGGCTGCGTAAAGAAGCGGAGCGAACAGGCCGATGGTCCACTCGGTGTCTGCGGTGCCTTCGACCAAGAGAGCAAACGGGATCAGGCACAGCGCTGACATGTAGAGCTGCACACCAACGAGCATGATTGGACTGACGTTGGTCATGTCCTGCCACTTCATGTAAACGTTGCCGAACGCCCATGCCACCGCGGCGATCAGCAAGCTCAGAATACCGATCGCGGCCGAACCGCCTCCGAGCGACGGTGCCGCCAACAGCAGGGTGCCAGCGAACCCCACGGCCAAGCCAGAGGCCGCTAACCGGCTAACCCGTGTCTTCATGAGTGCGAGGGCAAGCACCGCTGTAAACAATGGCATGGTGCTTGCAATCAGCGAAGCAACACCTGCTGACACCCGGCTGACGCCAAAGACTAAGAACCCGCTGGAGACCGTTGTGATGCTGAATGACACGATGAAAATGTGCAGCAGGTCGCGTTTGTTCGTGGGGAATGTCTCGCCTCGCAAAAATGCGAAGCCAAGTAAGAACGTGCCGCCGATGACGGTGCGCATACCTGCGATAAGCAGTGGCGTCGAATGATCGAGCGCGAATTTGAGTGCGGTGAAATTACCACCGATTAAAACGGCGACAAGTACAACGACGGCCAGTACTTTTTTAGAACTCATTGGACGTGGCTCAGGGTCGTGGTCCCCACGGCGCTGGATTCAGCAGTTGCACGTCTTGGGCAGAGATGCAGGATCGAATCTGGACGGCAAACTTCATGAAGTCGTCGTCGGCGAAGAGTCCGGACCAAAATGCTCGTCGGTCGGCGTCGTCGTCGAAGCGCCACATATGCACGAGTTGATGTAGCCGTCCGGTGTCAGAGGTGAAGTAACCGACCAGATGCTCGGCGTAGCCACCAGCGACCAGGATAGGCCAGCCCTCTTCTTTGTATAGCCGAATGACTTCGGGCATCTGCCCAACAACGATGTCGTAGGTGCGCTTCTCGTAAATCGGCATGACTTGAACCTACTTGGCGGCCTGTCTGCCAACCCTTATCGGCAAGTAGGTTCGCGAGTATGGCGAACTATGACCGACACGAGTGGCTGGCGAAGCGACATGAGGTCGCGATCGACCCCAAGCGCCCGATCATCGACCCTCATCATCATCTCTGGGACCTAGAGGCAAGCACTTATCTTGCGGCCGAACTCGGCCAGGACACCCAGGCATCGCACAATGTGACCCACACCGTGTTCGTGGAATGCAGCTCGTCCTATGACGAGGGGGCTAGCGCCGCGTTCGCGCCAGTAGGAGAGACCCGGTTCGTCGCAGAGCAGGCGGAGCAGACGTTGTTGATTGGTGGCCCGACTATCGCTGGAATCGTTGGGCACGCCGATTTGTCACTCGGCGCCGCAGTCGAGGATGTGCTCGCGCAGCATCATGACGCAGGCGCTGGCCTCTTCCGAGGTGTTCGTCACGGAACGAACTGGAGCCCGCACCCTGACGTGAAAAATGGCCACCACGAACCTGGTCCTCGCTTGCTTCTCGACCCAGGGTTCCAAGCTGGAGCGGCTCGACTCGCGCAGATGGGTTTCAGCTTTGATGCGTGGCTGTACTTCGATCAGTTGCACGAACTTGCCGACATGGCACGAGCGGTCCCTGAGTGCGCCATAGTCGTCGACCATCTCGGCGGGCCGCTCGGCATCGGGCCACACGCAACCGATCGTGGCGAGATGATGCAACGATGGCGAGACGGCATCGCCCAAGCCGCCAGCTGTTCGAATGTGATGCTCAAAATCGGTGGACTCGGAATGGAGCACTATTTCGGCACAAGCTGGGCCGGTCGTGACACACCGCCTACTTCTGAAGAAGTGGCGTCGTTTTGGCATGACATGGTGCATACCGCTATCAGCGAGTTTGGGCCGAGCCGATGCATGTTCGAGTCGAATTTTCCGGTGGACCGCCAAACGCTGCCGTACACCGTGTTGTGGAACTCGTTCGAGATCCTTGCAGCGCCCTATACAGAAGCCGAACAGCACGAACTGTTCTTTGGCACGGCGAACAGGTTCTATCGACTCGGTGCAGAGCCGGCCTCAGAGGTCGGTGTCGGCTGAAAGCTGTTCGGAGGCGGTGTCCGCATTTGGGAAGTCCAGGGTGACCTCGTGCAAGAGACCATCGGTCACGTCGTAGACGAAACCGCGAATGTGCAGCTTGTGCTTGATGAACGGCGTCATATGAAGCCGCTGGATCGACTGGCGGACGTCGTCGTAGGGGTCGTCGAATGTCTCGAGCGACCACCACGGCTTAATGCCGATCTCCTCGTTGAGTTCGGAGCGAAAATCTGCTTCGTTGACCTGTTGTAAGCCGCAATCTGTGTGATGAACCAGCACGATCTCGCGTGTGCCCAAGAAACGTTGCGAGAGACAGAGCGACCGTATGACGTCGTCGGTAATGACCCCGCCGGCATTGCGAATGATGTGTGCGTCGCCGTTGTCCAGACCAAGCACAGCGAATGCATCGATTCGTGCGTCCATGCAAGCAACAACGGCGAGCTTGGCCGCCGGCTCCACAGCGAGTTGACTGTCGTGGAAGCGAGCGGCGTACTCCTTGTTGCGCTCGACGAGCGAACCAGCGATCGGTTGGTGGTCAGGGTCCTGACAGGTCATGGCGCTTCTGTTCCTTCTCGAATTGCGTAGATATGAATAAACATATTCAAAGTTTGATGTTTGGCAACCTCTGTTCTGATCCTATGACGAATGCCCTGGCTGAAAGGGCTGTTGGAGCGACGGCGAAGAGCACACCGACACCCATGGCGAGGCCGGCCACGGTGAACAGTCGCCGAAGGCCGCGTCTGGAGTTTCATGTTGGTCTGGGATCCACCGTTGGCCTGGGATCCACCGTTGGCCGGGTCAGGAGTCGTGCCTTTGCGATAGAGCCAGGTACGTGTTCCGGTCGCTCAGATTGATGGCTGCACGATCCGATTGCATCGTTCGACCAATAGAGCGCGTCCGACTAATCGTCGTTCCAGTCAGCAGGTGAGCCAGCGACCGTGATGCGGCGCATCACTCTGCGCTCATTAGCGATGTCGTAGCCGAGGAGGCGATGCAACGTCGTGCGGTTATCCCAGACGACCAGGTCGTTGACCTGCCATTGGTGTTCGTATACGACATCATGCACCGACAGTTGGGCCTCGATCTGGGCGAACCGCTCGCGGCTGTTGGCAAGGTCTTGGTCAACAATGTGCGAGGCATGGCCACCCATGTAGAGCGACTTGGACCCATCACCGTTACGACGAACCCATCGGTGCTCGACCGGCGGGTACTTGGCCCGCTCTTCATCGCTCATGGGCTCCATTCGACCAGGATTATTCCCGCGCGAATATTCATAACTGTGCACGAGGCGAAGCTCATCGATCTCGGCGCGGTCCTCGGTGGGCAGCAGGCTGAACGCCCGGCGCATGTCGGCGAACTGAGTCTGCCCACCCTGGTTTGGCACTTCGACCGCATAGAGCATCGTGCACAGTGCCGGGATTTCTCGGAACGAGCTGTCGGTATGCCAACGCTGTGTGCCGCGTAGAAAGACAGCTTGTGGCTCGTCGACCTCAACCAGGTTCCCATCAGGACGAACATTGCTGAGGTTGAAAATTTCGGCATGGTCAGGATGACGCTTATCTGGTTCCGGGAGTATCTCAAGCTCACCGAACGCTCGTCCAAGTTGCACCAGTTGAGCCGGCGATATCACGCCAGTTTTGGCGTCGTGACTTCGGAAAACGAGCACCGCGTGCGACTGCAAGCCCTCTGCCAACAGATCAACAAACTCGCTACTGGGCGTGGCCGCTGGATCAAAATCCCTAACGAAGGCACCAAGTGGCGCAGCCAAAGGTTCAAACTCGATCACGCGAACTGCAGCAGACAATCATCGGCCCCGGGTTGAACCGGCGAGAAGTCACGCGCTGCGTAATACTCCGGGCGCTCATAGGACTCTCCCCGATTGTCCACCGGACACACATTGATATACAGCAATAGGCGACGCAGCGGGCTGATGTTCACGGACGATCCGTGTACGACCGTCATATCCATGAGCAGCATCGAACCAGCGGTTCCCGTGATCGCCTCGAGGCCATAGTCGCCGACTAGGCGGCTCATAGTGTAATCAGTGATGTCGTAGCGGTACTTGGAGACAGCCTCGAAGTCGGGTGCATCAGGATCGATTGCGGCCGTGGAGACGAGTCCTTCGTGATGACTGCCAGGAACAGCCAGCAAGGGCGCGTTCACATGGGTGACATCGTCGAGGAAGACGGCGATCATGATGCCGCGCGGGTCGGGGACCCCGTCGACACGATGATAGGTGCCGAAGTCTTGATGCCAGGCCACGATCGAACCGTTTGTCTGTTTCATATTGATGCGCGACTGATGTACGAAGAAGTCGCTATCGAGCAACTGTTGGCTTGGGTTGACGAGCGCTGGGTGATGAACGAGGGCGCTTAATCGCTCGTCGAACAAGTGCATACCCCAACACACATGTGGTGAACCATCGGCTTCGCGTCCGACCTCGGGGCCAGGACGTTCCAAGACCTCCAGCGCAGCGGTCTGCAACACGTCAACTTCGGTGGCCGAGAACGCATCAGGGAGCACCACCCATCCACGCTCTCGATAACTAGCGGTCGCTTCGTCGCTCAGCGTTATCTGGTCAGTCATGTGGTAGCGCCTTCTCGAATAGCGGAAATTCCTGATGATAAGGCTGAGGTCATCAGCCCGATGTCGTAGCTATAGCTGACCATCCGGAAGCCGCGGCGTACCCAGTCGGCGCCGGTGGCTACGTCGCCTGCTAAGCATGCGGCTGCTTTGCCGTGGGTCTCACACGCATCAAGGATTGCGTCGATTCCAGCCTGCATCGTCGGGTGGTTTGTATCTCCGGGCACACCAAGGGAAAGTGACAGGTCGCCGTGTCCGAGATGGGCGACGTCGACGCCAGGAACCGACATGATCTCCTCGGCATTGGCAACACCTTTGGCCGACTCGATAAGCACGCAGACCATGGTTCGGTCGTGCGCTCCCTCGATGATCTCAGGCACCGTTTTGGCGCTGTAGTCATCGTGTGCCCCGCCGAACATGGCACCTCGTTGACCCGTTGGCGGGTAGCGCGTCAGGCGGACAAGTTCCTCGGCCTGCTCGGCTGTCTCGCACATCTGGAACAGCAAACCCATGGCTCCCAAGTCCAACAGTTGGGCAGTGTGCTCGTGGGTCGTTGCTCGAGGCCGAACGAGCGGCACGATGTCAAGCCCCCGGCACAACGCGAGCTGCTGCTTGATCTCGCTATAGGAGAAGCCGCTGTGTTCCATGTCATAGAAAACGAAGTCGGCACCCGCTCCCTGCAAAATTTGCGGTAGGCCGGCACTGAGAAACTCAAAAACCATGGTGCCGTACAACGTCTCGCCAGCAGCTAGTCGTTCTTTCACGGGGTTCGATCGCATAACGATGAAGCTAGTTCCTGACGCTGGCCAAGTTTTAGGCGACGACAGCGTGCGGACCGGCCGGGCGGCTAGACCCGGTTGGTCGGTGGCGAAATGTTCCTTGGCCAGTCGACCATTTCGCCATGGCCATTCAGACCGTAAGGAGCATTTAGATGTGACCAGACGATCCACCGTCGACGCTGATGGCTTGCCCGTTGATGTAAGCCGCAGCGTCGGAACACAGGAAGACTACGGCGTTGGCTACTTCTTCAGGAGTGCCATAACGCCCAACGGGAACGCCTTTGGAGTTGGCGGCCATTATCTCTTCTTGTGACTTGCCGGTTGACTCGGCGAGTTCACTGGCAGCGCGATCCCACATGGCAGTGTGGATCAAGCCCGGCAATATCGAGTTGACAAGAACGCCGTCTTGCCCGTATTTGCCGGCGAGTGCCTTGGCGGTTGAGATCATGGCCGACTTGGTTGCTGCGTAGTCGATGAGGGCCGCATTTGGGTACAGCGCTCCGACCGTAGAGATCATGACGATGCGCCCCCATTGCTGTGCCCTCATGCGGGGGAGGACATGGCGAGTGCATCGGACAGCCGACATCATGTTGAGCTGAAAGAGCTGTTCCCAGTCGGCGTCATCCATATAAAGGAAGTTGCGTGACGGCGACGCACCGACATTGTTGACCAGAATGTCGACGTCGCCCATCTCTGCTGTCGCTCGTTCTAGGAAGTCATTGGTCGAGTCGGCATTGCTCATGTCGGCGACATAGCCACGAATGGTTTCGCCATACGCCGTCAGTTCGTTGACAGCATCTTGGCCTCGGGCACAAAAAGCGACCGTTGCCCCATGATCGGTGAGCAACCGAACGGTCGCTGCGCCAATACCCATGCTCGCCCCTGTCACGATGGCGTTTCGCCCCGTGAGGTCAAGATCGATCATTACATTTCCCCCGATATCGCCGTCGACAACTTCTCGTCGCCCCAAGATTGTCTCGGAAGCACCACCCGCTCGTCAACCCGACGGGCAAAACGGCCATTCGAACCGCCTGCCGACTTTGACTTAGATCCCTTCTGGCGTGACTGGTCGAGCCACGACCGATTAGCGCGACCTCGCGGCTTGCCGCCAAGATGGCGAGGCCGACCTGGGGGAACTGACCGTGGACTATGAAACGATTCTGACCGACGTTGTGGATGACGTACTGGTCATCACGATGAACCGGCCCGAGAAACTAAATGCCTGGACCCCCAAAATGGGGCTCGAGATGGCAACAGCGGTCACTGCGGCGAATGACGACAAGAACATCATCGCCATTGTGGTGACCGGTGCAGGTCGCGGTTTCTGCGCCGGTGCAGATATGTCTGAGGTCTTCCAGGCGCAACTCGACGGCGAAGAAGAAGACCGCACTCCGCTCGATTGGGTTGGTCTTATGCGCTCGTGCAAGCCAATCATCGCAGCTATCAACGGCCCAGCAATCGGTGTTGGGTTGAGCCAGCTCATGTCGATGGACCACATCATTGGCGCGGCCGGAGCAAAGCTCAGCCTGCGGTTTGTCAAGGTGGGGGTCGTGCCCGAGCTCGCCAGCTCACACCTTGTCCCGATGCGCGTTGGCTTCGGCAAAGCCAGTGAGCTCATGCTCACCGGTAAGACAATTCTGGCCGAAGAGGCCGCCGATATCGGACTCATCGACCAATGTGTCGAACCCGAACAACTTCTCAACGCAGCTCACGAGATGGCGCATGCCATGGGCGAAAATCCACAAGCGTCCTTGGCTTTCACTAAGCAACTTTTGACCAGGAACATGAGCGAAGCATCACTCGACGATGTGCAACGCCTGGAACTCAAAATGCTGAAGCAGGCCTATGAAACGCCTGAACACCAGGAAGCGATTGCCGCCTTCCTTGACAAGCGTGAGCCTGACTTCAAAACCGCCCGCGGTTAGCCCCGCTTTCCGCTCGTTCTTCGCCGAAACCTTGTCTGATCTGAATCAGCGATGGTCTCGGCGCTCAGTTCGCGCTCGGAACCAAGGGCGTCGTAAGCAGCAGTCCCATCTTGTCGAATCGTGCGTCAGCGATTGGCTCGTTGACGCCAGCCATGGTTGTCATCCGGCCATGTGGCGAACGGCGCCGAGCAGCACGGAGGCGCCTTGTTCGGCCTGTTCGATGGAGATATTCTCGGCCTCGTTGTGTGACAGGCCTTCGTCGCAAGGCACGAAAATCATGGAGGTCGGGTAGTGCGCTGCCACGTAGCAGGCATCGTGACCAGCACCTGAGACCATACGTTGATGGCTGAAGCCAAGCGCCTCCACCGATGCTTCGACCGCAGCGATGCAGTCATCGTGGAACTTCACAGGCGGCGAGTCGGTGTCGACATGGATCGCGGTCGTGACCCCGTGGCGCTCGACCTGTGCGCTCACGATGTCACGCATAGCAGTGTCCATGGCCATGAGCGTGTTGCCATCGGGGTTTCGCATATCGAGCGAAAAGGTGATCTTCTCGGGAATCGTGTTTGGCGAGATTGGTTCGCTTCGGAACTGGGCAAAGGTGGCGCGAGCCCATGGTGCGTGTTCGTTGGCCAGCGCGTACACGCCACCCAAAATATCGCCCAGCGCTCGCGCCGGATCTTTTCGCACGTCCATGGGGGTTGGCCCCGCGTGAGCCGGGTGCCCACCGAGTTCGACGGTGTACCAACGAAACCCTTGCACCGCGGTCACGATGCCGATGTCGACCTGGTCAGCTTCCAGAATGGGGCCCTGTTCGATATGGAGCTCAAACGCTGCGGTGTACGGGCGAGGCCGTGCGGGAAGGTCGCCGTCCCAGCCAAGCCGAACGAGTTCTTCGCCAACTGACACGCCGTCGAAGTCCTGATGCTTGAGGGCCTGCTCGAGTGGCAGTGCTCCTCCCCAGACTGCAGAGCCCATCATCGATGGTTGGAAGCGAGAGCCTTCCTCGTTCGTCCAGACGACGATCTCGAGTGGAGCTTCGGTCGTTACGCCCAGGTCGTTCAAGGTCTCGATCACTTCGAGGCCGCCTAACACGCCGTACACGCCGTCGAAGCGCCCGCCGGTTGGCTGGGTGTCCAGGTGTGATCCGGTCATGACCGGCGGCAAGTCTGGGTTGGTACCGGCGCGCGTCGCGAACAGATTACCGATTTCGTCAAACTCAAACGTGCAACCAGCGTCGGCCGCCCAAGACATGAACAGGTCGCGGCCTTCCTTGTCGTTATCGGACAACGCCTGACGATTCGACCCGCCTGCTACGCCCGGCCCAATCTCGGCCATAGCCATAAGTCGCGACCACAATCGGTCGCCGTTCACTCGATCAGCTGTCATGGCTTCACCTATTTCTTGACGAACCTGTTTAGAGCAAGGTAGGCGATTTCGATCCAACTGTGCGATCGTGGAACGATCAGGGCAGACAACTTCAGGGGAAGACATGGGAATCTGTGACGACAAGGTAGTCATCGTGACCGGCGCAGGCCGTGGGATCGGACGTGGTCACGCGATCGAGTTCGCTCGCCAGGGCGCCAAGGTCGTAGTCAACGATATGGGAGGCGCCCGAGACGGCGAGGGTGGCGACCTGACAGCAGCACAGGAGGTTGTCGCCGAGATCGAGGCGATGGGTGGCGAGGCAGTTGCCAATGGAGATGATGTCTCGAGTTGGGATGGTGCCGCCAACATGGTGAACCAGGCCGTCGAGCACTTCGGCGTGCTGCATGTTCTGGTGAACAATGCCGGCATTTTGCGCGACCGGATGTTGGCGAACATGACCGAAGACGAGTGGGATGCCGTCATCAATGTGCATCTCAAAGGCACCTTTGCGCCAGCTCGACATGCTGCCGCATATTGGCGCGACATGATCAAGAAAGACACACAGGTCGAGGGTGCTGCGCTGATTAACACCAGCAGCACATCGGGCCTGTTTGGCAATCCGGGACAGACCAACTACGGCGCAGCCAAGGCCGGAATCGCATCGTTCTCAATCACTGCGTCGGCCGAGCTCGGCCGTTACGGCGTGACGGTCAACTGCATTGCTCCAGGCGCCCGCACCCGCATGACCGAGGACCTGCCCTACGGGCAGCAAGAAATCGAGAAAGGCACATTCGACTTCCTGCACGCTGACAATGTTGCACCCACCGTGGTCTGGCTGGGGTCGAACGAACCGGCTGCCCGCGAAGTCACCGGACGAGTTTTCCTTGTCAATGGCGGAATGATTAGCTGCATGGAGGGCTGGGAAGGCGGTCCCAAGGCCAGAAAAGATGACCGTTGGGATCCCGCCGAACTCAGTGACGTGATCCCGGGCCTAGTCGCTAAAGCCAAAGAAAACGTGATGACCCGCCGTCGCTCCAGCTAGGCCAGAGCGGTTGCAGCTGCGTCTGCGATCTGAGTGATTGCGGCCTTGCCAGCGTCACACAGAGGGGCGAGTTGGAAGAAGGCGTGGATCATGCCGTCGTAGTTCGTATGGGTAACGTCGACACCGGCAGCTTCGAGCTTGCGCGCATAGGCGATGCCTTGGTCTCGCAATGGATCAAACTCGGCAGTGATTACAACCGCTGGTGCGACTCCTTGGTGAGATTCGGCGAGTAGTGGCGACGCTCGCCAATCCAGCGCGTCGGGCTGGTAGTTATGCATGAACCAGTCCATGGTCTCTTTGGTAAGCAAATAGCCTTCACCGTTTTCGGTCATCGACGGCGACACATCATCCACATCGACATGGGGGTATACCAGCAGTTGCGCGGCAAGATCAATACCAGCGTCACGGGCCATCAGCGCCAAGACAGCAGCGAAGTTGCCTCCAGCGGAGTCACCTGCGACCGCGAGCTTGCTGCCCAGACCGAAGTTGTCCCGATCAGCAGCGAGTGTCTGGAGTACTGCCCAGGCATCATCGATGCCGGCAGGAAATGGATGCTCGGGGGCCAACCGATAATCAATGGACACCACCGTCGCTCCTGACTCACGTGCAAGCTGTCGACAAGGTTGATCGTGCGTGTCGAGGTCGCCAATGACGTAGCCGCCGCCATGGATGAACATCAGGATGCCGTGCGGGCCGTTGTTGCTATAAATCCGGCAAGGCACGCCAGCAATCACAGAATCCTCGACTCGGTAGAGCCCTGGTCCAGGCCCTGCGACGTTGGCTAAGACCTGGTAGCCAGCCCGACGGTCGGCAACGTTTTGCTCCCAGATTGGTGGGAGCGCTGCGGCTGCAGCGTTCGACGCTTCGACGAGGGGTGCGATCTGCGGATCAAGAGGCATGATCAAGTTTGCAGTGCGCGTGGCTCGACCAGGTATTCGTCGAGGTCGGCGTGACGCGTCCACTCGTAGAAGTCGACGTTGCGGTACGGGGAATTCACCACGATGCGGCCACGGTCATTTCGGTAGTACGTCGACATGCCCGGATGAGTCCACACCATGTTTTCGTGGGCCGCGTCAACCTGGTCGTTGTATGTGGCGTGAACCTCGGGGAGGATGTCAACGCTGCCCAGATCGTCAGCAGCCATCTGCTCGATCAGGTCAATGATGTAGTGCATTTGCATCTCGATCACATTGATCAAGCTGCCGCCATGACCTGGCTGCAGATTGGGGCCGTAGAGGGTGAAGAAGTTCGGGAAGTCCGGCACGGTGGTGCCCAGATAGGCCTTGGCGTTGTCGTCCTGCCACGCGTTGCGAAGTGACTGACCGCCGCGACCGATGGTCTCGTAGGTGTTGATAAATCGCAAAACATCGAAGCCCGTCGCAATGATGATCACATCGGCTTCGAAGACGTCATTGGTGTCGGTGGTCACCGAGGTGGCGTCGACGGAGGTGATGCTGTCGGTGACCAGGGTGACGTTCTCGTTGCGCAGCATGCGATACCAACCGTTGTCCATCAGCATGCGCTTGCCGAAGGGCGGATACTTCGGAACAACGACATCGAAAAGGTCTTGACGATCACCGAGCTCATCGCGAATGTAACGCTCGAAGAAGCCGCGGTGGCCGTCGTTGGCTGCGTTGAGTGAACGTTCGCTGTGTTCCCAGTTCGGATCCTTTTGCAGGGCCGAGTGGTTCCGGTCGTTGAATGTCCAACCAAGGCGTACCCGGTACCACGCCTGATAGATGGGATTCTCGCGCAGCAGGAATCGCAGTGCTTCGGGTACGGGTCGACGGAACTGTTCGAATGGTGCGGCCCAATGGTTCGAGCGTTGGAAGATGGTGAGCGATTCGACCTGATCCTTGATCAACGGAGCGATCTGCATGCAACTGGCTCCATTGCCAATGATCGCCACCCGTTTGCCCTCGAGTTCGACGTCATCGCGCCATCGAGAGGTGTGAAACGATGGCCCTTCGAACGATTCGAGTCCGTCGATGTTCGGGATCACTGGCGGATTGAAGATCCCGGCACCACTGATCACGATCGTTGCATGTTGGACCTCTACTGACCCATCGGCTCGACGAACAGTGACCTCCCAGTCCTGTTCGGTTTCGCGATACTCGGCTCGTTCGACGGTTGTCGCGAGTTCGATCTTTGGGCGAAGACCGAACGTCTCGGCCACATGGTTCAGATACCCCCACAACTCGTCTTGCAACGCAAAGAACTCAGGCCAGTCGTACTGCATGAAGGAGAACGAGTACAGATGGTTCGGTGTGTCCACACCGGCGCCTGGATAGGTGTTCTCGAGCCAGACGCCACCGATGTCATCGTTCCTTTCGAGAACCGTGAACGGGATATTCGCGGCTTGCAGGTGCACGGCTGCACACAAGCCGGAAACACCTGCGCCAATAACGATGGCGCTAAACCCTTCGGGGACATCGATTGGATTGGTGGCAATGGGCTGCTGTCCGAGCTGTGATTTGGTGAAGGGTCCGTAGATATCTGGGATCTCTTCGTCCATCGCTACGTGCAACATCTTCACGAGCAGTTCAGGCTCAGGGTCAGCGATCGCAACCGGCCGACCGTTGCGCCAACTGAGCATGGCTTCGAGCGCAGCCTCGCGGACCTCAGTCTGGTGTTCGGGGCGAAGGCCGCCGGTGTCGTTGTCGCCCATTCCCGGCTGGCGTCGAGGACGGTACGGGTCCTCAAGCCAGTGCATCTCGCCGGTGAGTTGCACCAGAACCATCAGTAATGTCGGAATATTGGCTACCTGTACAGCTTCGATGTACTGCGTTTCTTCGGTGGCCGTCATCGGATCGTCGGGCGGAGTGAACATTTCACGAACGTACCTTGCGTGTAGCGCGTATTTGGCATCAGGGTGCGAATCGTGCTGCGCTGTAGCAACAACGAATGGGGAACAATGCTGACCGGAGCTGAATATAAGGCGTCACTCGATGACGGCCGCAAGACCTATTTCGAGGGCGAGAAGATCGACGACCTGGTGGGACATCCGCTGCTGGGTCAGACAGCTGACATTACAGCGAAGGCATACGACAACTTCTATGACCCCGCGCCCGATGCCATATCGCCACTGCTTAGCGTGCCGCAGTCTGCTGATGATCTACGGGAACTGATTCCCATGCTGCACCACGCTGGGATGATGGCGCACGTCACCTCGTCATCGATCCAGACGTTGAAGACGGCTGCGGGCCGCATGGACGGCGTCAAGCCCGACTACATCGAGCGCATTGGCCACTACATCGATGAAGCGCAACGCGGTGATGTGCGGATCACGCAGTGCATCACAGATGCCAAGGGCGACCGCTCGAAGAAACCGTCGGACCAGGATGACCTCGACAGCTATACGCGCGTTGTTGACCGGCAGCGAGACGGTGTTGTCATCCGTGGTGCCAAGTTGCACATCACCGGTGCCTCATTTGGCCATGACTTGCTGACGATTCCGACCAAGGCCATGAAGCCTGGCGAAGAGGATTGGTCGATTGGTTGCATCGTGCCGGTGAACGCCGAGGGCGTGAAGATCATCAACACCACCTACGCGCCTCGCCACGACGACGTTCGCACGTTCCCGGTTTCGGGCAACTATCACTACCCCGAAGGGTTCGTGATCTTCGACGACGTTTTCGTGCCGCACGAGCGAGTCTTCCTCGACGGTGAAACGTCGATGGCAGCGGTGTTCGCTCACAGTCTTGGCTTGTGGGAGCGGCTCGGTGGTCTGTCGGCATTGGTCGAAGAGTGTGACCAACTGGTCGGCTTCGCCCAACTCGTTGCTGAGTCGAATGGCACGGCCGGCATCTCGCACATTAAAGAAAAGATCAGCGAGATGATCATTCACGCCACCCTGGTTCGTGCGTCACTCGAGGCTGCCATCATGAACTGCAGCATCGGACCTGACGGAGCGGCCTTCCCGAACGAACTGTTCGTTAATGCTGGGAAGTTTCACGCGGCAGCAAACTACAACCTGATGGTTCGTCACCTGCACGACATCGCTGGGGGCGCAGTACTCACCGCGCCCGCACCTTCCGACTTCGAAAATGCCGAGGTCGGCGATCTCGCCCGCAAGTACATGTCGACCGGCAAAGGCGTCGACGGCGAATACCGGGCGAACCTGATGCACGCCATTCGAGACCTGACTGCCGATGCATACGGTGGCTGGAAGTTCGTGACCAATCTGCAGGCTGGTGGAGGTTTGTATGCGCAGCGCATCGTGACTCGTCGCCACTACGACATGGACAACGCAAAACGCAAAGCATTGGACATCGCTGGCATGTCTGAGGACGACGTTGGTTAACTGATTCTGGGCGCTGGCGTCAAACCTCCGCAGGCGTTGCCGACGAGGCTCAGAGCTGGGCAGGGCGCGATAGGAAGCCGTGATCTAGAGTCACGTTGGCTGACACCACGTTATTTGGCTGACACCACGTTATTTGGCTGACACCATGCTTGTTGGCTACTACCCCGTTTGAGGATGTGCCTATGACCGATCTCGCTGCACCACCAACCACGATTCACCCGCTCGACCGTCTGGCCGTCGAGGAAACTCAACAGGCTGTCGAGATTGTTCGCAACGATGAGCGTTTCGGGGGCCGCATGCGGTTTGCCAGCGCCGACTTACACCTTCCGCCGAAGGCTGAGGTCCTTGCGCACCAAGCAGGTATGGCCGTTGCTCGGGCAGTCGACATGGTCGTGCTAGACCCGGCCGACGGGTCAACTCATGAGATCGTGGCCTCCTTGACCAATGGGGCAGTAGCGAGCTGGCGGCGAGTCGAGGGCGTGCAGCCATCGATCATCGTGAATGAGTTCAGCGAGTCCGAAGAAGCCATGCGGAACGACCCGGACTTCCAGGCTGCCATGGCCAAACGTGGCATTACCGACATGAGCCTGGTCACGATCGATCCCTGGACAGCTGGGAACTATGGCGATCCTTACGAGAACAACAACCGCATCGTCCGTGGACTTGTCTTCGTGCATGGCACCCCAGGCGACAATCAATATGCGCGGCCCATCGATGGTCTCATGGTCATCTTTGACCTAAACGCGAACAAGATCCTTCGTATTGACGACGAGCGCGTGTTGCCGGTTCCCGAGGAATCTGCAGAATCCGCGGAATGGTCCCGGCATCACATGCCGACAGATCGCGAACGCACCGATATCAAGCCCCTCGACATCACCCAGCCCGAGGGCCCGAGCTTCCAAGTAGATGGCGATCACGTGAGCTGGCAGAAGTGGGATCTGCGGGTCGGCTGGAGCACCCGCGAAGGACTGGTGATCAATACGGTTACCTATACCGAAGGTGACCGGGTCCGCCCCGTGCTGTACCGAGCCTCGCTGGCCGAAATGACTGTGCCCTACGGAGACCCATCATCGACACAAGCTCGAAAGAACGCGTTCGATGCCGGAGAATACGGCATGGGCTTGCTTGCTAATTCGCTCTCACTGGGCTGCGATTGTCTGGGCGACATCCACTATCTCGACGCACACTTCTGCGACGCCGAAGGCGCAGTCATCGAGATTCCTCAAGCGATTTGTATCCACGAAGAGGATTTCGGCATTAGCTGGAAGCACAGCGACTTTCGCACGCAACAAACCGAGGCGAGGCGCCTTCGACGACTCGTCGTGTCGTTCATTTGCACAGTCGGTAATTATGAGTACGGCGTGTATTGGTACTTCTACCAAGACGGTCGAATCGAAAATGAGATCAAGCTCACCGGCATATTGAGCACAGGCGCCCTGGACACCGGCGAGGAAACGGCGTACGGCACCAAGCTCGGTGATCATCTGTATGGCCCGAACCACCAGCACTTCTTCTGCACCCGACTGGACATGACTGTCGACGGGTTGGCCAATTCGGTTGTCGAGATTGACACCGTCCAGGCGCCGCCGGAAGAGAACCCCTATGGCAATGCGTTTCGTGGTCAGACCACGGTGCTGGCAACTGAACAGCAAGCCAAACGTCGAATCGATCCCTTGGCCGCCCGCTATTGGAAGGTTGTGTCCAACGACGCGACCAACAAGATGGGAACCCCCACGGGTTACAAGCTCATCGCTGGCGAGAACTGCATGCCGTTCGCGACAGAAGAGTCCTCGATCAAGGCCCGCGCTGGCTACATGTGGAACCACCTGTGGGTCACCCCCTATGCCGAAGACGAACGATGGCCAGCTGGCACCTATCCCAATCAGTCCGCTGGCGGCGAGGGGTTGCCAGCGTGGACAGCAGCCGATCGGTCGGTCGAAAATACCGATGTCGTCGTCTGGTACACGATGGGTCACAACCACCTGCCAAGTCTGGAAGATTGGCCTGTCATGCCCGTCGCCTGTATTGGTTTCACCCTGAAACCGAGTGGCTTCTTCGACTACAGCCCTGTCATGGATCTACCACCGTCGTCGCATTGTCATTGAGCCGAAATACCAGCAGCCGGGCACGAGTCAGCACTCACCTGGTTGACGATCACTTCTATCGGACACCCGGGGCGTGACCGACGCGCAGCCTTTCGTTCCATCGGTGTTCTTGCTTGTGCCCGGCCCATGGGAAACAGAGGCATCGTTACTGGAAGCGCTCGTGGCCGTGACGCTGTCGCTTGGGACGTTCGACGACCGCCCGATAGCAGCAGATCACGTCCGTTTTGGGTTAGTGCAGGACCCGGCCGGGTTCGGGAATGCGATGTCGTGGTCACGTGATGGACAACGAGACGACCTCGTCGCTGAGGCAAATAGCTGCACGGCTGCAGCACTGATCGAGATTGGCACGACGCTCGACCTTGCAGTCCCTGCTCTACGCCCAATCAGTGAGGCACTTCGTGACGCTGGCGGCGTTGGTGTGCGAGTTGAATCATCGGGTGCGGCCGTGGACTGGTCGAATTGGTTTACGGCGCTTGATTCTCAGGCGGCCTACGAACTTGTTCATCACACAACGCTCCTTGTGGCAAACAAACAGGTGAGCTACACGACAGGAATGCATGCCTTTCTGCGACCCGACGCGCTCGTCCACGGTCATGACCCCGACTTGTTGTCGGTGTTTTGTGGCCACCAAGTAGTCGAGGATCCCGCTCTGTGGACCGGGCACGCCTTCGCCGCTGATGCCGACCAGCCACGCCGCGCTCTTGAACGTTGGCCCGACTACCGCTTTGTACCCGACGATGGCCGGCATAACCCGTTTGGGGTTTGGCGTATGACCGAGCCGGGGGTGCCGGGTCTTGGCGCTGTCGACCCATTACC
The DNA here is from genome assembly GCA_905182135.1 of uncultured Acidimicrobiaceae bacterium. GTDB lineage: Bacteria > Actinomycetota > Acidimicrobiia > Acidimicrobiales > UBA10347 > UBA10347. The sequence goes on from CAJJAG010000005.1 coordinate 60,429, forward strand.
CATGGTTGTCCCGCCGCTCGTGGTGACCCTGGCGGCAGCCGAACACGAACGAGGACGGCCACTTACAAAAGAAGACGTCGAAGCGCTCGTCGCAGGGGCCACGGCCATGCAGGTGTCGGCAGCCGTCGCGATCCAGGCTGAACGCGCCCGCGGCTACGCGGACATCGAACCTCGCCTGGCATGGGAACAGTGGCAGATTGTTCGCACCATGGGCTGACAGCCACATATTCATCTCAAGAAGCCCTGGAGCTAGGGTGATAGCGATGAGTTTTGAACAGATCGAAGTTTCCGTCGCCGCTGGCATTGCCACGGTCATGCTGAATCGGCCCGACGCACTGAATGCCATCACACCAACGATGTTGGGTGAGTTGAATCAGGCCTATGACGAGCTAGCGGCGAATAGCGACGTACATGTGCTGGTGCTAACAGGTGCCGGACGGGCGTTTAGTGCTGGTGTAGATCTGAAAGCGCTCGGTGATCGGGAACTTACCGGGGGCAGCGTCGGCGATATCTTGGACATTCCAGCCCGAAGCATGACAGACAAGTTGGCCAACGGGCGGCTGATTACGATTGCCAAAGTGAACGGTTTCTGCTTCACAGGTGCGCTTGAATTAGCGCTGGCCTGCGACCTTATGGTTACGGCCGAAAAAGCCAAAATGGCGGACACCCACGCGAAGTTTGGGCTGCGTCCGACGTGGGGGATGAGCCAGCGGCTTCCGGCACTGGTCGGTATGGCCAAGGCCCGCGAACTCAGCTACACCGCTCGTACATTCACAGGCGCAGAAGCCGCAGCCATGGGTATGGCCTGCCAGTCTGTGCCGTCCGACGAGCTCGACCAGGTTGTCACAGACCTGGCTGTTTCGGTCGGTGAATCCAGCACGGGCTCATTAGCGGCCTATCGGGATCTGTACCGGGCAGCCGAAGCCTCCGGACTCGACGCGGGTCTGGCCTTTGAGTACAGCCATGACTATGAGATCACCGACACCGACGAACGTTTGGCGGGCTTCCGCTAGCTCACGAATTGAAGCACTTCGTCGCTTCGCGGTGTACACAAGAGCCATGGTTGACGAAAACGTTCTCTTCATCACCGGCCAAGCCACCTATATCGATGATTTAGACGTGCCGATCTTGGCAGGAGCGGCGCATGCGGTGTTCGTCCGCTCGACCGCAGCGCATGCCAGAATCCGAGTCGACCTCGACAGCGCTCGGGGCGCTCCTGGCGTCCTCGTTGCGATCGCCGCAGCAGATAATCCAATCTTGCCGACGCTGGCATATTCGCCGGATCACCCGCTGCGGTTTGCTCAGCCGCTGTTGGCTGAACACAAGGTGCGTTACGTCGGCGAACCAGTTGCGGTCGTAGTCGCGGCGACACGAGCGCAGGCGGTCGATGCGGCCGAACTCGTTGTCATTGATTACGACGAGCTAACTCCTGTGCTGAGCACCCATGACGCTTTGTTTAGCGACGTGCGGCTATTCGACCTGCCAGACCAGGCCCGGCTTGGTGCCCATTCCGGCATTGCCGATACCGAAACGACCAACGTTATTCGGACCCACGTTGACGACGGGCTGGGCCAGAGATTCGAGCCTGCCGTCTTCGAGAACGCCGACGTGGTTATCGAGCATGAGTTCCGCAATCCACGCCAACTCGCCGCACCAATTGAGTGCCGCGGTGCAACCGCTACCTGGACCGACGATGGGCACTTGCACGTCTGGGTCAGCACCCAGACGCCCCACAGCTACCGAAGCCGCATCGCTCCGATGTATGACCTGGCGCTATCGAGCATTCACGTGATCGCTGGGCCGTTCGTTGGCGGGGGGTTCGGTGGTAAGGGCGCTCCCGGTCCTGAAGAGCAGCTCATTCCGTATCTCGCCCGTCTCGTCGAGCGCCCCGTTCGTTGGGTCGAATCTCGAACCGAGAACCTGATGTCGGCGCCGCACGGCCGAGCCGAAGATATCCATCTTTGGCTGGCTGGAACCAGCGATGGGGATTTGCAGGCCGTCAAGGTGCAGATGCACAAGGACGCGGGCGCCTACGCCAGTTCTGGCGCGGGTTTACCGAATCGATGGACGGCCCCGATGCTGGCGGGGACTTATTCGATCAGCCACACCGAGTTCGAGCAGATCACCCATGTCACGAACCGGCCACCTGTTGCCGCTCTCCGCGGAGCAGGTCGCGGACCGGTCATCGCAGCACTTGAGCGAGCGGTTGACATGTTCGCATCAGAAATCGGCATGGACCCAGCTGAGCTGCGTCGTCGGAACCTGCTGACTGCTGCCGATATGCCCTATGCCTCGCCGACCGGAGCCTTGTACGACGATGCAGACTACGCCGAAGCGTTGGAACGGGTGTTGGTACTAGCTGACTATACGGCGCTGCGAGCGACCCAGGCCGTGCGCCGGGCGACGCCAACGGAACTCCAAATCGGTATCGGAATTGCGAGTTACAACCATCGAACGTGCGGCGGCGGAGGCGAGTCGGCGTTGGTTCGTATAAACGCCGACGGCAGCGCAACGGTCGTAACGGGCACGACGTCACAGGGTCAAGGCCACGAAGCCACGTGGCGTAAAATTGCGTCGGGTGAGCTTGGCATCGCGCCTGAACGAATCACCGTTATCGAAGGGAATACCGATGAGATCTCAACCGGCGTAGGCGCCATTGGTTCCCGCTCGGTGCAGACCGCTGGTCTGGCGATTCACGAGGCTTCAGCCGACGTGGTGTCACAGGCTGCAACGCTTGCTGCCCAGATGCTCGAAGCCGCCGAGGCCGATGTTGTGCTCGATCGCCAAGCGGGCACCTTCCATGTGGTCGGCACACCAAGTCGATCGCTGGGTTGGGCAGACCTTGCCATCGAGATGCAGGCACGCGACGAGCAACTCAGTTGTGACCATGTCTATGAGAACGGCGGCAAGGATGTGTATCCATCGGGATGCCACGTCGCTGTTGTTCAGGTCGACGCCGAGACTGGCGAATGGAAACTAATCCAGTACGCAGCGGTGGATGATGCCGGGGTGCGCGTGAATGACCAGATCGTGCAGGATCAACTGCGTGGTGGCATCGCTCTGGGAGCGGCCCAGGTGATGGGTGAAGAGGCGCTCTTTGACGATGCTGGCAACCCGTTGACGACAAGCTTCCTGGATTACCAGATCGCTTCGATCGACCAGTTCTGCCAGATCGATCTCGAAGCGCAAGTTGTGCCAAGCTCTTTCAACGCCGGCGGCTACAAGGCGGTTGGCGAGTCTGGCCCAATCGGGGCGACACCCGCGGTTCACAATGCAGTCCTCGACGCAATCGCTCACCTCGGGGTCCGTCATATCGATATCCCGTGTACACCCCAGAAGGTCTGGCAAGCGATCAACAGTGCGTGACACGCGACCGCTACCGAATTGCCGAGTTGGGTCTCGACGCTAGGGGGCGGACCGGCGCGTTCTGCAGCATTGTCACCATCGTCTTCGCAACTCAGAACCCACATGGGCAGCGTCAAAGGTTGCCGCCAAGGTGCCAGGCCAGTTTGCAGACAGCGTTGCTGCCTAGAACAGATGTGTTCAGGGCCAGAGGTGAAGCGGCGAGAGGCCAGTGCCTAGATATGTCATTGCAACATGGCGCCGGCACTCTCTCGAAAATTCGAGGGAGATCGGTGGTGGGTACTACGCTGTCCCATGGCCTTTTTTGAGCATGACGATGCGACGATCCATTATCAGGTGACAGGCCGTGGTTTTCCGGTGCTGTTGATCGCTCCTGGGGGTATGCATTCCGCGTTCAATAAATGGAATCTGATGCCGTGGAACCCATTGGCATCGCTGGTCGACAACTTCCAAGTGATTGCAATGGATCAACGCAACGCCGGCCAGTCAACCGCCCCCATCTCGGCCAGCGATGGTTGGGATACCTATACGGGCGACCAGCTCGGGCTTATGGACGAACTCGGTATCGACCGGTTTGCTGTGGCCGGAATGTGCATTGGTGGCCCGTACATCACTGGGCTGTGTATGGCTGCTCCGGAACGGATTGCCGCAACCGTGATTGTCCAACCGATCGGACTGGACAACAACCAGCAAGCCTTCTATGAGATGTTCGATGGGTGGCGGGTCGAGGTTGCGCCCGGTCATCCCGAAGCTGATGAGGCTGCGTTCGATACGTTTCGGTCGAACATGTATGACGGTGACTTCTTGTTCAACACAACACGTGACCAAGCTGCCGCAATCGAGACGCCAACGATGCTGCTCATGGGTAGCGATCTGTATCACCCCGAGTCCACGTCGCGAGAGCTAGCAGCACTCATGCCCAACTGCACGTTTATTGAAGACTGGAAAGATGGCGATGCTCTTGCGTCAGCCACGGCTGAGATATCGGCGTTTCTTGGTCAGGCAAGTTGAGACAGCTTTCAAGCCTCTGAACAACAGATTGCCGGCTTCGCTACAGGTTCAGAGAGCAGCGTGGCTGATTGGTTCGACTGGTAGGGCCGGGTCCTTGCGGTGAGGCCCGCTAACAACGGCTAGATCGCGATCCAGAAGCTACTGGATTGGGCGACGCAGGTGCCATCGCTGGCAAATACAGCCCCGCCTGCTCCGCGTTTTCTGCCGTCCCAGTCTTGGGAGTACGTCCCGTTCCACGCGACGAGTGCATAGGTGGCGCCAGGTTCAAGAGCCACGGGCACGTCAACCGCAAGTTGGGCGGTCACCGCATGGCAACGGCCGCCCGCATTGCCTGCGTACCATGCTTGAGCGCAGTCGATCGCAGCCCAGAGAGCGCCTTCGTCTACCGCTCCTGTGTCGTTGACCGCCCAGGCAGGCACGGTCCAGTCGGTTGCCCACCGGCCGTCCTGAAGTGGCCCTGAGTGGACTCGCATTGTGTCTGGCTCGAGTCCGCATGAAAAGCACACGGGCACCGGGTGCTCATCGTGCAAAGGAAATCGTGTGCGAGCGTCTGCGGCATTATCGATCGAAACTGGGCTGGTTGTGCTGAATGCTGGCTGCCAGCGAGTCGCGATCAGTACAGGGTTGACGGGTTCAGACGGGTCAATTAGGTGCCAGTTGTCGTCGTCGACGTCGACGATGAACATGTCGACTTCCAGCGGAATAGGACGTCGGATCGCAACGGTTACTGGTTCACCGATAGCGGTGGTGAAACGATGGGCGGCCCAGCCGCCCTGCCCGGATCCGGTCGGCCCTTGAAACCAGGAACCGATGCGGATGGGGTTTGCCCCGCTCACGCTGGAGAGACCCAAAAGGAACGGGAGCTGACAACGAGGTTCCCAGCGCTGTCAAAGAGCGCCGCAGCCGCACCGCGCTTGCGTCCATCCCACCTGGGTGAATAGTCACCGTGCCACGCGACGAGTGCGTAGTCGGTTTCCGGCTCGATTGGAGCGATGACATCGACAGCGAATTGCACCGTGACTGCCTGGCCAGGTGCAGGCATGCTGTGACCGATGTACCAACCGCAACTGCAGTCGACGGCCATCCAGACCAGTGACATGTCCACGGCACCATCGACCACAGCCCATTCGGGTAGGCGCAAGGGGGTGGCCCAGCGGCCGTCGCCTAACGGTCCTGCTTGCACCTGGAGCGAGTCGTCGCCGACGCCGCACGAGAGGCAATGTGGCGCGGGATGTTCCTCGGCCGTCAAGGGGAACCCACCGCGAGCGTCCGCAGCCTGCTCGATGCTGACAGGCGTCGTGGTGGGGTAGTCCGCGGACCAACGCGTGGCTTCGAGGATCACGGTCCCGGGATCAGATGGATCGACGAGATGCCACCGATCATCTCGGTGCACAATGTCTAAGTCGGTCTCCAGCGGGATGCGGCTTCGCAGTGCAACCGTGACGGGTTCGCCAATCGCCTGAACGAACTCGTGGCAGGTATAGCCACCCTGCCCCATGCCCGTCTGGCCTTGGCGTTGTGTTGGAACTCGAATCGTACTCACGATTGCGCAACGTACTGCGCCGCCCCAACCCGCACCAAGACCTGAGGTGTGACTAGGGGCGACCGGCCGGTAGGCCGAAGAGGGTGCGAGCATTGTCGCCGATGAAGCCAGCTTGCTGATCCTGCGGGAACATAGCGACCAGAGCGTTCAGGTCGTGCACGTATTCGGGGGTGTGGTCAGCATGAGGGAAGTCCGATGCCCACATGAACCGGTCAGCACCAAATCGATCAGCGAGTGACGGAATCGTTCGTTCGTCGGGGTCGCAGCTGATCCAGATTCGCTCTCGAAAATAGTCGCTTGGTTTGTGCTGTAGCGGCACCCGTTCGCCGATGAAGGTGTGCCCGTAGACCGCGTCGATCCGATCGAGCCAGTAGCCGATCCAGCCGCCGCCAGACTCAAGCACGAGCACCTTGAGTTGGGGGAACTTGTCGAACACGCCGTAGTCGAACAGGGTTGTGAACTGGTGGCGCACGCCGTCGCTCGCAGCGACCGACGCCAGCAGTCTCAGCTGCTTTACGTTCTCCCACGAACCCATACGCTCGCCCTTGGTCCATTGCGGTTCGAATGTCGGATGGATAGCGAAGGGAATATCGAGATCTTGCGCCGTTGCGAAGACGATGTCGTGGTCGGGGTGCCCGAGAGGCTTGGCATCATGAGTGAAAGGGCAGACGTAGGCGCCCTTCGCGCCGTCTTCGACCGCTCGGCGCATTTCGACGGCCGCAGCGGCCGGGTCGCTCAGCGACAGATGCGCAGTTGGAACGAGGCGAGGTTGATCGGCGGCGAATTCGCAGATCCAGCGGTTGTACGCGCGGGTATAGGCCTGGCAGAGCTCGGGATCCTTTAGCTCGGCTTCCCATAACAGCCCGACGGTTGTATACAAGATCGCGATGTCGATGTTCTCGGCGTCGAGTACGTCGATGCGCTCGCCCGCATGCATCGTCCCGTATGGGGCTTCGCGAAGGTAGGTGCGCTCAGGATCCCTTTGCAAAGCAGCAAGGTCGGGGTAGCCCATTGCTCCCAAGGTCGATGGCATGCCTCGTCGGCTCATCGTCGAGCGCTGGCCGTTAATCTCGAGTTCTTCGAGCCCGTTCTCATCGATTCGGATGCGTAGCGCTCGATCCCGATACTTAGGGTCGATGTAGTTCTCCCAGAGGTCGGGTGGCTCAAGAATGTGCGCATCGGCATCGACGGCGCCTCCGACAGCGATGCGATGTGTCTGGTGCATCGCTTTCTGTGCCTCTACGAATACCGACATGGTGTTCCCCTGGTTGTCCGACTGTGGTTCCTGTCGACCTTAGAACACCGCCGCTGTGCAACGTCTTTGTGGATCGCTGCTATTCAAATATTGACGTTTGCTCAGGTTCCTCGACGGCGGGCGCCTCGGGTAGGGGGGCGACTGCGGGATATTGCATACTGACTGCAGTGTGAAGCGCTCGCGCAAGCCCGGGCGAATCAAGATTTTCAGGTTGGTGCACAAACACGTACGGCTCTCGGCCCTGGTCGAGCCAGCTGATGAGTTTCGGCACCCACTTAAGTAATCCCTTCATCGTGCCTTGAGGCGAGTCCTCGCCGATCACTCGGATGATTGGGCGCGACCCAACTGCGTCAAGCGTGATGGGAAGGTCGGGCTTATTTCCCTTCTCCTCGGTCGCTGCGGAACTGACTGCGGGCACGGCGTGCAGCGGCCGGGTATCGAGGACGATGCGCGAAATATCACGTTCAATAAGGAGTTCGTCCAGTTCTTGCTGTGCTGCAGACCCGTCGAACCACGCGAGATGGCGTAGCTCAAGCGCCCACTTCCAGTCCTGCGGTAGCCGTCGAACAAAGTTGAGTAACAGGGGAAGTGCTTCGGGACCGAATGTGGGTGGGAGCTGGGCCTGCACTGGTCCGAGTCGTTCGCCCAGCGGCTCCATGGCCGTTAGGAAGCTGCGCACCGGTCGGGCTACGTCGTTGAGTTGACGTTCGTGGGTGATCTCTTTCGGCAGCTTGAACATGAATTGAAAATCAGTGGGCGTCTGTTCGAGCCAGCGCGCCACGGTCTCGGTCGAGGGTTCGGCATAGAACGTGGTGTTGCCTTCGACGGCGTTGCAGAGTTTCGGGTACAAGCTGAGCTCGGTACCTTGTCGAGTCTTCTGCGGATACCAGCGCCCGACCCATTGCCGTTGCGCCCACATCGGACACCCGACGCGAAGCACCCGCTTCTTGTCAGCTTCGACTGACTCTGTCTCTTCGATTGACTCTGTCTCGGTGTCCACGGCTCGAAGCTACACGGCGCCGTGGCCGTGTAGCGGTCTGAGATATGTTCCGGCCGGCTGGTGTCGCCCAAAGTGGGCAAGAAACCAACACACAAATCTCGGGAGGAGCGAAGGTCGCTTGGGGTGGGCTTCAGATGCCGATGTCTCGACGGTTGTAGTTACGAAGGATTGAAGCGCGAGTTTCTGGGCAATAGCGGTGTTGGTTTTCCTGACCAGCCAATGGCGCGTACACGTACGGTGTCTCGTCGCGGAAGTGCTGGGCCCGAGCATCGATGGCCAGAGCGATAGTGCGGCAGCGTTCAGTCACATAGTCCTCGTCATAAAAGCTGCCTTCACCGCTCAACATGCCGTGCTGGTTGATAACTGAGGAGTAACGATGGAAACCGAAGTTCACGGTGACGCGACGATCCGGCGACGTGTTGGGGAACGATCCATGCAGTGTCTGACGGTTGGTCATGGTCAGGTCGCCTGGGCCACATACCAACGGGATCGCGCCGGGCAAGCGTTGGTCGCCATCGTTTTGGTCGACCAATTTTTTGATGTCTACCTTGCCCGAGGTGTGAGATCCTGGCATGACCCAGACGCCATTTCCGGGGGTGCTTCCCCACAGCTGGAGCTGAAAGTTGAAGCCATGGATACCGGGATTCCAGTCAGGGTTGTCCCAGTGGATCTGGCCGTCTTGGTGCCACGCGACCGATGGACCTAGGCCGGGTTCCTTGACGAATAGCACCTCGTTGAACGGCGTAAAGTCTGGGCCATTCACGGCCTCGGCAATGCGAAGCAAGTCAGGATGGCCATAGACCCGCAGAAAGGCCTCGCTGAGCTCAAGGCATCCGCTGACCAGAAATGGGACCTCGGCAGGAGCGTCACTATCGGGGGTCGGCTCGTGCATCTTGACCTGGTGACGGCCGTTCAGCAGGGACTTGCCACCCCACGGGTCGCTCAATGGTTTGGTCATGAGCCAGGGGTTGATTTCGAAGTCGATCCCCAAGGCCGGCCGGCCCTGTTTGTCGATGGTCGATCGCTTGGTCGGATACGGAGCGCGCTCGAGCAACGCATCGATCTCTACTTGAAGCTCTGCAAGTTCGCCGCCGTCGACAACGTTCTCGAAGACATAGAAGCCGTGTTCCCAGTACGCCGCCAGGATGTCGGGGTGTACCGCGCCATCGGCCGCGAACCGAATCGGGCCACGGTTGTTCATGGCTAGTGCCGCTTCCTGGCCTGTCGCGTAGTAGTCCTTGGTCGACAGTTCACCCACGTCGAGAGTCATTAATTTGGGCTCATTGGTCTAGCCGCTCGACTCTGGCAGGTCGGCCGGTCGTGCCGTGAGCCATACCCACGTTGCGGTGCAGGTTGCGGGTGTTCTTAGCCTGGCCATGTATTGCTGGGCCCCGGGCAAGCAGCCCGCCATCCACGGTGAGCGACTGCCCGGTGATGAACGATGAATCAGCACCGGCCAGGAAAAGAGCGGCGCCCGCGATGTCGCTGCCTTCGCCTCGGCGCTTGAGCGGTTGGAACTCGCTCATGACCCGTTCGGCATCTTCTTCGTCGCCCGAGTGCATCAACGGGGTGAAGATGAGGCCTGGGCAGATGCTGTTCACCCGGATGTTGTGAGGCGCCAGTTCGACTGCAGTGTTCTTGCCTAGGTTGATTACGGCCGCCTTGGCTGCGGAGTATGGCTGCGGACCAGCACCGCCGCCGATGCCAGCGATTGAGGCGGTGTTGATGATCGAACCGCCTTCACCTTGATCGATCATTACCCGGGCGCCGTGCTTGATCCCGAGGAAGACGCCCTTGGTCAAGATCCCAAATGTTTCGTCCCAGTCTTCGGCTTTGATTTCGGTGATCGGGCCGAATGCGCCGCCGATACCAGCGTTGTTGAAGAGGATGTCCAACCGACCAAACGCGTCGGTTGCTAAAGCGATAGCGGCAGCAACGTCGTCCTCGACGGCAACATCGCACTTCGTGAACCGGCATTTGTGGCCAAGGCGATCAGCTGCGGCCGTGCCGCTCTCGCTATTGAAGTCGGCAATGATGACGCTCGCTCCTTCGGCAATGAACCGTTCGGCGGTCGCCAGTCCCATGCCGCTGGCAGCCCCGGTGATTACTGCTACTTGTCCGTCTAGTTGGCCCATGCTCTGTTCCCCTGGTTTCTAACAACTGTGTCCCATGATCTTGTCAGCTCGGCGACGTGTGGACCATTTCGCGTGGTTTGTGCGTCGGTCGAGCATGTCGAAACACTGAACCATGTCAACGGTTCATCTCGCGATGCTCATGGTGACGCTTACTGCAGCAGCTACGCCCGCGCCGAGACAAACCCCTCGCACAGATGTAGGAGGAGCAGCTGTCTGTATCGGTTAGTGAGGTCGGTGAATTAGGTCACGGTGCCGGCGGCTCGCATGGCAGCTACCGCCTCGGGATCGTGGCCAAGATCGGCCAGGATCTCGTCGGTGTTTTCGCCCAGGCTAGTGACCCACCAGCGGGGTTCGTTCTGGTTATTCGAGAACTTGGCAGCGGCCCGCGGTTGGCGAAGTTTGCCAGCTTTGGGGTGTTCCCATTCATGCATGATCTCGTTGTGCACAACTTGGGGGTAGTCATGTATCTCGTTGACCTGCAGCATCGGCGCTGACGGCACGTCGTAGTGCCTGAGCCGGCGAAGCGCCTCGTCGCGTTCTATGGCGTAGAAGCCACTCTCGACGGCTGCTGCAATCTCAGCCATGATCTCGCCGCTGCTAGCGCGGCCGGCTGCTGTTCCGTAGCGGGGATTGTCAGCCATGTCGTCGCGTCCGATCGTTCGGAGCAGGCCTTGGAAATTGGCGTCGCCTTGCAGGTAGTACACCAGTTGGCCATCGCTGCACGCGGTGACCGACATGATCTGATAAAGCGTGAATCCCTCGCTTGCGTCATCGTCGAGCAGCGTGTGAGCCATACCGCCATCGGGCCAGAAGAAGGCGAGGGCGGTGTCGAGCATTGAGACCTCGAGATGTTCCCCATGCCCATCGGGGCTGCGTTCTCGGGCGAACAACGCGGCCGTGATTGCCTGCGCCGTAGTGAGCGCTGTCGACTTGTCGATGATGATCGTGCGGTGCACATCGTTAAACGGCACGTTGGGGTTGAGCTGCACTGCGCAGTGGCCACTGACTGCCTGAATGACTGGATCAAATACTGGAACGTCGGCCATTGGACCGGTTTGCCCGAACCCTGACATCCACACGGTGATCAGTTTGGGGTTCAGTTCACGCAACTCGTCGTGGCTGATGCCGAGTCGCTCGATTGCCCCGGCCCGAAAGTTTTGAACGAAAATATCGGCATCGGCAGCGAGTTGCTTCACGATGGCCAGGCCTTCGGGTGTGGTCATGTCTACCGAGATGCTCTTCTTGCCACGGTTGCAGTTCAGCTCGAGAGCGTTCATGCCATTCTTGGAGTACAGCGAGTTCTGGCGCAGGATGTCGCCAGTCGGAAACTCGACCTTGATCACCTCGGCTCCCTGCTCGGCGAGCAGCATTGTGCACACCGGCCCGGCGACGACCTGGGTCAGGTCGACGATCTTTATTCCTGCGAGAGGTCCAGCCATGTCGCCAGTGTTGCGCAGGTGTGCGTTGTGATGAAAACTCGATGCAGCGTAGTGTCTTGGAATGCTTGATGGAGTTCGTGTACTGGACCTGACGCAGTACCTGTCAGGGCCAGCGTGCACCTTGCTCATGGCCGGTCTTGGAGCCGACGTGATCAAGGTCGAGCCGGGCCCTGCTGGCGACGCTGCTCGTATCTTGCCTGTCGTGAAAGGGGAGCACAGCTCGTACTTTGTGCAACAGAACCGCGGCAAGCGCAGCATCTGCGTCGACCTGAATCAGCCAGCGGGCCACGAACTCATCGCCGCCCTAGCTGCCGAGTGTGACGTGCTGGTCGAGAACTTTGGCCATGGTGTGCTGGAGAAGCGGGGCCTGGGTCCTGATGCGCTGCGAGCTGCAAACCCCGGTTTGATCTATGCGTCGATATCCACCTTTGGTCGGACCGGCTCTAAAGCGCACCTGCCGGGGTTCGACCTGATAGCGCAGGCCTATGCCGGCTCAGCCGCAATTACCGGCGAACGAGACGGAGCGCCGTTGGCGTCGGCAGCGCCGATCGGTGACGTTGGCGCCGGCATGATGGCGTTTGGTGCGATCTCCGCTGCTCTGTACGCGCGGGGGTCAACTGGCGAAGGGCAGTTCATCGATGTCTCCATGGTGGAGTGCATCTTCAACATGCACCCATTCGCTATCCAGGGACCCAGCATGACCGATGATAAAGCCAGACTGAAGCGCACGGGGCGTCACTTCGGAGCGGTGCCGCCAGCCGGCACGTTCATGGGCCCTGATGGTTGGTTGGCTATACATGTCCTTGCCGGCCAGTGGTCGCGATTGTGTGATGCCGCGGTGTCGATCGATCTCGCAGGCATGGATCGGTTCCAGACACCGAAGGGTCGAGGCGACAATCGGATTGAACTGCTAGAGATTCTGGAAGCTTGGATGCAAACGTTCCCGTCAAACAAGGAGCTAATCGCTCATCTGGAATCCCATCGGGTTCCTGTTGCTCCCGTTATTGACCCTGCCGACGCTCACCTTGATGACTGGTATATCGAACGTGGCGCCGTGACCAAGGTCGACGATCCTTATCTTGGTCCCGTCCGTGTCCCCGGCTTCCCGATTCATGCCAGCGGGGTGCCGCGCCGTTCTGTTGAGCCGCTAGCGCCCGAACTTGGGGCACACAACAGCGATGTGTTGGGCGAGCTTCTTGGCTACACCCCGGACCAGATCGCTGAACTCAGCGCGTCGGGCGTGATCACCGCCGCATGAACCCACCGGCTTGAGGCATGTACGACGTACATGTCTCAAGTGGTTACGAGTCTGCGGCCAGCTGGTCGATGGTGTCGAGCAGGTTCTTTTCGCCGTCGCGAGTTTGGCCACCGACCTCGATGAAACGCTCCATGCGGCGGCGGGCTTCGGGGTCGCGCAATGTCTGTTGAAACAAGAAGGCCTCTTCCAACATGCCATCGTGCAAGCTCATACTGTCGGCGTTGACGACCGACGCTTTCGCGGCGGCCACAGCGATGGGCGGGAAGCCAGCAATGCGTTTGGCCAGTGCACTGACATAGGGCCGAAGTTCGGCTGGCGGCAAGGCCCGGTTGAGAAGCCCCCAAGATTCGGCAGTTTCTGCGTCGATGTCGACGCCGCCCAGAATGATTTCCATGGCCCGACCGCGGCCGACGAGGCGCGGTAGTCGTTGCGTGCCGGTGCCTCCGGGCAAGATGCCCAGAGGAACTTCCATCTGGTTGATGACGGTCTGGCCGATTGCGCCGAAGCGCATGTCGCAGGACATAGCGAGTTCGTTACCGCCGCCGCCGACTCGGCCGGCTATCTCGGCGATTGTGGGCTTTGCCATGGTGCGGTACGTCTCGCACATTAGGTGGAAGCCACTGAGTTCGGACGGCTTCTCGGCCGGTGTCTCAAAGGGGAATGTCGAGATCAGCGACACGTCGAAGTGGGCAATGAAGAAGTCAGGGTCATCGCTGCGCAATACGACCGCGCGAACGTCGTCGTCGTCAGCAACGGCATTACCGAACTTGGCGAGTTGCGAGAACAGTGCTCGAACCATCACGTTCATTGGCGGTGCATCGATGGTCGCGAAAGCGACCCTGTCCTCGATGGTGACGTGCAGCAATGTGAATGCGGAGTAGTCGGTCATTGTTTCGACCCGAGTTCACCCTCGGCCTCTTCGGCCCGAGCTTTGAGCCGTCGCATGCCCTTCAGCCAGCGGTCAGGATCGTCGGCCTTGCGTTTGATGTAGTCGCCTACTTCGGGGTGAGGGAGCACATGGAATCGTTCGTCACGGAGTGCTTGCACGACGACAGCGGCGAGCTCGGATGCCTCCATAATTCCGTCGGTCCCACCGTCGGCGAGCCCTGACGGTGCCATTGCAGTATTGACCCCTTGTGGGCAGAGCACGGACACGCCGATGCCCTCGTCGCCATGGGTGATCGACAACATCTCGGCTAGCTTGATGGCCGCAGCCTTTGATACCGAATACGGGGCCGAAGGGATTGCTGCAAGCAAACCAGCAGCCGAGGCGGTGTTCAACAGGTACCCCTCGCCCCGGGCGATCATTGAGGGTAGGACTGCTCGTGCTGCATACACGTGAGACATGACATGCAGTTCCCATTGCTGTTGCCACTGTTCGTTGGTGGCATCGGTCAGCACGCCACGCGAGACTGACCCTGCATTACTGCAGAACAGGTCGACAGGTCCGTGCGCATCGAGTGTTGCCTCGACCAGCGCCTCGACCTGCGCTTCGTTCGTCACGTCGCAGGCGATGCCGTGGCACCCAATTTCCCCTGCGACTTCGCTAACACGATCGGCGTTGAGATCTGAGATCACGACGGTTCGAGCGCCCTCGGTCAAGAAGGCTCGAGCCATGGCCTGGCCGATCCCTCCGGTCCCGCCGGTGATCACCGCAACCTTGTCTTTGAGTTCCATTCGCTAACCCTATGTCGGTTGGCTCCCCGGCACTAGATGGGCGAGACGATGTCGCCTTCAGAGATCGTGCCACCGGTCGCTACCAGAGCGCCGATTGATAGTGTGGCTGCTCGCTCTGCATTGATTGTGCGCAGCACGTCAAGGTTGCGCTCGAGCCCTGGTTGCGGGCGGGTGACGATGACACACCGGTCGATTGGCTTCATCACGGCCAGTTCAGTGGTGCCCAGATTGATGTGGACTCCGACCAGGTCGTCTTCGCCGGTGCCGTCGAGGATGATGTTGGCGCGAAAGCGTCGTTGGTCCCAGTCACGCAAGGTGTCTCGGCTAACGAGCGATATGCGACTTGCTTCGGAGTCGTGCCATGCGCCACCTGGGCCTTGCCAGCTGACCCAGTTCTCGTCATTTTCAAAGTCGAGTGGAACCTCGTAAGTGCCGCCCTCGGCGCCGGCAGCGCGCAATTCGACTGGCCGATCGAGCCAAGCTGACAACTGCTCATTGCAGGTGTCATCGACACTGCTCAACTGGGCCCCATCGGGCAGGGTGACCGAAACGTCTGCCCCGATCAGAGTCGCCGAAGCAAACAACATTTCAGGAGTGCGGCGAGCGGTGAGCACGGTGTCGGTTTCGATATCGAAAATGCCCCAGCCACGGTCACCAATCACACCGAGTTCGGTGATAGTCGCCACCGAAACACGCTCGCCACCGATCGACTTGATGGGATACCGCCATATTTCGCTTACGCGCAGACCACTCATGTACATAGTTTCTACTACCTCATGGTGAAGCCGCGATCAGCGAGGAAACCTTTCATGTGGGGCCGTGACTCTTTGCCGAGCAAGGCAGACATATCTGACGTCCATGTGCTCTCTCGCTTGCCGCCGGTGCGCTCGTTGTAATAGGCGCGCAGCGTCTCGTCGTATGCGGCAATCCCGTCACGGTCACCGGACTCGTCATAGCGCTCTTCTTTCAAGGTGACGCTGAGGGGTAATCGTGGTTTGAGCATTGGTTCCTGGTCAGGCCATCCAAGACACATCCCAAACACTGGGTACACCTGGTCGGGGAGCTCAAGAAGGTCGGCGACCTGTTGCGGGTCGTTACGAATGCCGCCGATATAGCAGATGCCCAGACCAAGCGACTCGGCAGCAACAACTGCGTTTTGTGCAGCAAGGGCGCAGTCGGTCGTGGCGATGACGAAGTGCTCGGTCATGCCTTGGCTCGGTGTGCCGCCGCCGATCTCACAGGCCACGCCAGAACGATGGAGGTCGGCGCACCAGATGAAGAACGCGGCGCATGATTCGACGTAGGACTGGCCGCCGGCAAGTGTCGCAATTGCAGCGCGGGTGTCAGGATTCCGGATCCGGATAACCGTCGTGCCTTGCAGATTGCTCGAGGTCGCCGCAGCCAAGCCTGCGCAGATGATCTCATTGACCATCTCGTCGTCGATGGGTTCATCGGTGAACTTGCGAATGGAACGATGGCTCTTCAACAAGGGGACGGCGCTGGTCGCAGTATTGGTCATGACGGCGAGGGTACCCATGTGTGGACGTCTAGAAAAATTGGTTGTATCACAACATAAAGATATAGTTATATATCCATGGAAGATCTACTCCTTGCATTGCGTGCTGTTGGTCAGTCCACCAGGCTGCGCATCGTCGCCATTCTCGCTCGCAGCGAACTGACCGTCACCGAGCTGTGTCGGGTGCTTGGCCAGACTCAGCCTCGGGTCAGTCGCCATTTGCGACTGCTCTGCGAAGCAGGGCTTCTTGATCGCAACGCTCAAGGAACCAGTGCTTTTTACCGCCCCGCCCGTCTCGGCCGAGGGCGCGAACTGTTTGATGCGATCTTGCCGTTGTTAGACGACGACGATGTTGGATTGCAGAGCGACCTCCGGCGTCTTGCTGCGATCCGGGCCGAGCGGGCCGCCGCCGCCGCCGCCTATTTTGAAGCAGTCGCCAGCGACTGGGATGGCATGCGCACCCGGCATGTGGCCGATACTGAGGTCGAAGCCGCCATGGTTGCTGCAGTCCAGGACCTGGACGTCGGTCAACTCGTTGACGTGGGTACTGGCACTGGGCGAGTGCTTGAAGTCTTTGCCGAACATATCGATCGCGGCATCGGGCTTGACTTGAGTCAGCAAATGCTCGACTTGGCCCGTAGCCGACTCGATCAACTCGGCCACCGCCACTGTTCGGTCCGCCAGGGCGACGCCTATGACCTGGGTCTCGATGCAGGATCTGTTGACGTCGCTGTCCTGCATCATGTTCTGCACTACCTCGACGAGCCAGCGTCCTCCATCGCCGAAGCCGCCAGGACCCTTCGCCCTGGCGGACGGTTACTGATTGTTGACTTTGGTGCTCATGACGACGAGGCGATGCGCTCTGACTATGCGCATCACTGGCTTGGATTCGCCGACGGCGAAGTCGACGATTGGTGCACGAGCGTCGGGATGATCGACGTGAGGACGCAGCACTTAACACTTGCGGACATTGAGGACGGGTTGACCGTGACCTTGTGGGTCGCGACCCAGCGCCCCGATGCCCCCGCTTTTTACCGCATGGAGGTCGCCTCATGAGCACCCCGTTCAGCTCTCGCGAATTCGAACAAGAAACCGCCGATCGCCTCGCACGACGCCCGTGGCCAGTCACGTCGCTTCGGCCCGGCATCGAAGTCTCGTTCGAGTTCTTTCCCCCAGCGACCGGGGTAGGCCAGACAAACCTTGCGGCGTGCGTAGCCCAGCTTGGACCCCTGGACCCCGCCTTCGTAAGCGTTACCTATGGCGCCGGTGGGACGACTCGAGACCGCACTCAGGCTGCAGTTCAGCGACTGGCAGTTGAGACCGACTTGGACGTGGCCGGGCATCTGACCTGTGTTGGGGCAACCCGTGATCAGATTGGCGCGGTGATCGACGATTACATCGGCATCGGCGTTCGTCACATCGTTGCACTGCGAGGAGATATGCCGGAAGGCGCAGACTCTCGTGCCGACGGCTCGGTTCCCGGCGGTTACCGCGACGCCGCAGGCCTCGTCGCCGGTATTCGATCGCACGTCGCAGGCACGGCGGCTGAAGACCTGCAGATCTCGGTCGGGGCCTATCCCGAGGTCCACCCAAAGGCAGTATCTCCGCAGGCCGATCTCGACAATCTCAAGGCAAAGCTCGACGCAGGCGCTGACCGAGCGCTCACTCAATTTTTCTTTGATACCGACGTTTTCTTGCGTTTTCTCGACAAGGCTCGCAGTGCAGGGATCACCGCTCCAATTGTGCCCGGCATCATGCCGGTGGCGAACTTCACCAACATCCGCCGGTTCTCTGCGCGGTGTGGCACAACGATCCCTGACTGGATGCATGTGTTGTTTGCGGACCTTGACGATGCGCCCGAAGTCCACCAGATGGTGGCTGCCACCGTCGCTGCTGAACAGTGTCGACGGCTCGCTGAGCATGGCGTCAACCAGTTCCACTTCTACACAATGAACAAGCCCGAGTTGACTGCAGCAACGTGCAGGATATTGGGAGTTTCACCAACACCTGCCACCATTGACGAGGGCATCCGCGCATCATGAATCGAAGCGAACGACTCGCCGCACTACGAGCAGCCATGGCCGAGCGGATCCTAGTGATCGATGGAGCGATGGGTACGAGTATCCAGGGTTACCCACTCTCCGAAGAAGACTTTCGAGGTGAACGGTTTGCTGACCATGCCAAGAGCCTGAAAGGCAACAACGATCTTCTTTCGTTGACCATGCCGGCGCTCATCGCCGAGATCCACGAGAGCTTCATCGGGGCAGGGGCCGACCTGCTTTGCACCAATACCTTCAATGCCACCACGATCTCCCAAGCTGACTACGGGGCCGAGCATCTCGCACAAGAGATCAACGTTGAGAGCGCCCGAATCGCAAGGCAGGTTGCCGACCGGGCTACCGAAGCCGATCCTCGCAAGCCCCGCTTCGTCGTTGGCGTGCTCGGCCCCACGAACCGCACGGCGAGTATTTCTCCGGACGTGAACGACCCATCGTTTCGCGACATCACGTTTGATCAGCTCAAAGATGCCTACACCGATGCACTCATTGGGCTTGTCGATGGCGGCGTGGACATTGTTATGGTCGAGACGATTTTCGACACGCTAAACGCCAAGGCAGCGATCTACGCATTACTCGACTACAAGGGCGCCAACCCAAAACTCGATCTTCCGATCATGATCTCGGGAACGATCACCGACCTTTCTGGTCGTACGTTGTCTGGCCAGACAGCCGAGGCGTTTTGGACCTCGGTACGACATGCTGAACCGCTATCGGTCGGGCTCAACTGTGCGCTCGGCATCGACGAACTTCGAGGCCATATTTCGGAACTCGCCCGCGTCGCAGACGTGCCGATTAGCTGTCACCCGAACGCGGGCCTACCGAATGAACTCGGCGAGTATGACGAAGCCCCAGCGCATATGGCCCAGGTTATTTCAGGGCTAGCCCAAGTGGGAACCTTCAACCTGGTCGGGGGTTGCTGCGGCACTACGCCGGAACACATTGCAGCTATTGCTCGAGCCGTCGAAGGGGTCGCACCTCGCACGCCGCTCACACCGAGCTCAGCTACCCAGTTGTCTGGGCTCGAGCCCATGAGTATCGACAAGGACTCGTTGCTGGTAAATGTAGGCGAGCGCACCAATGTGACCGGGTCGGCGCGCTTCGCCAAGCTGATTCTGGGCGACGACTACGACGGCGCAGTGACGGTTGCACGCGATCAGGTCGAGAACGGCGCGCAGATCATCGACGTGAACATGGACGAAGGCATGCTCGACGCGGTGCACGCCATGACGCGGTTCCTGAATCACATCGCCACTGAACCCGATATCAGCCGAGTGCCGGTCATGATCGACTCATCGAAATGGCATGTTATTGAGGCAGGTCTGAAGTGTGTGCAGGGCAAGTCGATCGTGAACTCGATCAGCCTGAAAGAGGGTGAAGTCCCGTTCCTAGAGCAGGCCCAGAAGGCGCGCCGTTATGGCGCTGCCGTTGTTGTGATGGCATTCGACGAAAGTGGGCAAGCCGAGACGATGGACCACAAAGTCGCTGTATGCCAGCGGGCCTATGACCTGTTGGTGGACCAGGTGGGCTTCTTGCCTCAAGACATCATTTTTGACCCCAACGTGTTTGCGGTTGCTACTGGCATCGAAGAGCATGCCGAGTATGGCTTGGCGTTCATTGAAGCGACCCGTGAGATCAAGCGCCGCATGCCGTTAGTGCACGTGTCGGGTGGGCTCAGCAATCTGTCTTTTTCGTTTCGTGGTAACAACCCGCTTCGCGAAGCAATGCACACCGTGTTCTTGTTCCATGCCGTTAAGGCAGGGCTTGGGATGGCCATTGTGAACGCTGGCCGGTTACCGGTCTACGAAGACATCCCCGACGATCTGCGTGAGCGCATCGAGGACGTGCTGTTCAACCGGCGCGACGATGCCACCGAACGGCTGATCGAGGTCGCTAGCGACGCGGAAAGCCAGGCGAAGGCATCGGCGACCGATATGAGTTGGCGGGAAGAGCCCGTTCGAGATCGGCTCGTCTACGCGCTTGTCCACGGTCTCGACGAGTTCGTTGTTGAGGACGCCGAAGAGATCCGCCAACAAAGCGGCCGGGCTCTCGATGTGATCGAAGGTCCGCTTATGGACGGCATGAACGTCGTGGGTGACCTGTTTGGTGACGGCAAGATGTTTCTGCCGCAGGTTGTCAAAAGTGCCAGGGTTATGAAGAAGGCCGTGGCTCATCTGGAGCCCTTCATTAACGGTGAAGGCGGCGGCGTTCGTAAAGCAGGCAAGATCGTTCTTGCTACGGCCAAAGGCGACGTGCACGACATTGGCAAGAACATCGTGGGGGTCGTCCTGGCATGCAACAACTACGACGTCGTGGACCTGGGTGTCATGGTGCCAGCGGCCAAAATTTTGCAGGCTGCACGTGACGAGGAGGCTGACATAATCGGCGTTTCCGGGCTGATCACGCCGAGCTTGGATGAGATGGTGCACGTGGCATCAGAGATGGCCGCAGCCGGCTTCTCGATTCCACTACTTATTGGTGGAGCGACCACCAGTCGGTTACACACTGCCGTGAAGATCGAGCCCAAGTATGAAAACGGTGTCCTCTACGTGCCCGATGCGTCACGTGCCGTTGGAGTTGTCACCGAGCTGCTCAGTGAACGCAGCGAGACGCATCTTGCTTCGACAGCCGACGAGTACGAGACGGTCCGCGTGGCCCGCGAGGCTGGGATGCGGAAGCGCGTGCCGTTGCCGATCGAGGAGGCTCGCAGCAACCGCGCACCCATTGCGTGGGACTCCTTCTCGCCGGTATCACCCACGTTCGAAGGCGCCCGTGTGCTCGAGGATATTTCACTTGATCACCTGCGCGCGTACATCGACTGGACACCGTTCTTCCGTGTATGGGATCTAGCGGGGAGCTACCCGAAGATCCTTGACGATGATGTTGTTGGGTCTGTGGCTCGAGATCTCTTTGCTGATGGCCAGGCAATGCTCGACACGATCATTCATGAGCAATGGCTTGCACCCAAGGCAGTGGTGGGCTTCTGGCCAGCCAACGGAATTGGCGACGACATCGCTGTCTATACCGATCAGAGCCGGACCTCCGAGCTAGCTCGGTTGCACACGCTTCGCCAACAAGTCCGCCACGCTGATGACCGCCCCAATTGGGCGCTGGCTGACTTCGTTGCACCGACAACGACAACGGTCAAGGATCACGTCGGGGCCTTTGCCGTCAGCACGGGGGCCGGTGTGAGCGAACGGGCCGCTGCGTTCGAGGCCGAGCACGACGACTACTCGTCGATCATGCTCAAGGCTCTTGCCGACCGTTTGGCCGAAGCCTGCGCCGAGTACCTGCATCATCGGGTGCGGACAGAACTGTGGGGCTACCAGGCCGATTCCTTCAGCAATGAGGAACTCATCCGCGAGCGATATCAGGGAATTCGGCCCGCACCGGGGTATCCGGCGTGTCCGGATCACACAGAGAAGAAGACGGTCTTCGAGTTGCTCGGTGCGTCGGTGAACATCGGTGTCACTTTGACGGAGTCGTTCGCTATGGATCCTGCGGCTTCGGTGAGCGGCCTGTACTTTGCGCATCCCGAGAGCCGTTACTTCGGTGTTCGACGAGTCGAACGGGACCAGCTTGTCGACTACGCCGGGCGCAAGGGTATGGCTGTTGAGGAGGCGGCCAAATGGCTCGCCCCCGTGCTTGCTGATTAGGTAAACGCGCTGACTAGGCGGACATTCCACCATCGATGACGAACTCACTGCCGGTGCAGTACGAGCTGGCGTCGGAGCCAAGCCAGGTGACCATCTCAGCAACCGCGTCGGGGCCCGTCGCTCGGCCAAGAGGGATGAGGCGTTGAACGCGAGCGCGATTGGTTTCGGAGTATTGGTCGAGCATTGGAGTGTCGATGATTCCTGGATGTACCGAGTTGACTCGGATGTCATGGGGTGCAAGCTCGACAGCGGCGGAGCGGCTCATGCCCCGGACCGCCCATTTGCTCGCCGCATAGGCGAATTGGGTGCCGACTCCACGCAGCCCGGCAACCGATGAGATGTTGATGATCGAACCTGAGTTCTGAGTCTTCATCACGTCGGCCACGGCCTTCATCCCAAGGAACACCCCTGTCGCGTTGACCCCCATCACCGACTCGAAGTCGTCGAGCGAGGTCTCGGTCATGGGCAGCAACTTGAGGATCCCGGCATTGTTGACCAGCACATCGAGGCGGCCCCAGCGCTTGATGACATCGTCTACCGTCGCCGCCCAACCGGCCTCGTCGGTGACGTCGTGATGGCGGTATACCGCAGCGTCACCTAACTCAGTGGCCAGAGCCGTACCCTCGGCATCGAGCACGTCGGTGATTATGACCCGAGCTCCTTCGGACACGAATTGGCGGGCCTCTGCTTCGCCTTGGCCGCGTGCTCCTCCTGTGATCAGCGCAACCTTGTCCATCAAACGCGAAGTACTCATGCCAAAGCTTGTCATATGTCAGCTAGGCAGCGGTCTCCTAGTCTGAAAGTGTGTAACTTGAGCAGGGACGAGCCGCCCTCATCCAAGCAGGTCGACAACTCAGCGCCTGGGAACTTGTCATCGATAGCTCAGGCAATCCCTCGGTGAAGGTCGGCGACGACGTGCTGGTCACGGGAAGCGGTACCCAGCTTGACCGACTCAGGCATGATGATCTGATACTCATCGACCCGGCTGGGCAGGTACTGAACGGACGGCGCAGCCCACATCTGAGACGCCTGTTCACCTGGCTGTGTACGGGGCCACTGGCGCCGCCGCCATCACCGATACCCACACTGTTGCTTCGGTCGCCATCTCCTGCGTTGAGACCGAGTTGCCAGCGCTGCACTACACATGCCTTCAGCTTGCTGGTCCCGTGCCGGTCGCTCCGTAAGCGACGCATGGCCCCGAGGAGCTTGCTCAGTCAGTCCTAGCGGCCCTCGGAACCGGACGAACCGGAGCGCTGATGGCAAACCACGGGTCGATCACTTATGGAACTGGTGAACCAGAAGTTACGCTCGATCAGGCTTGCGACCGGCTGCGGACACTTGAGTGGTTATGCGAGTTGCATGTCAAGGCCCATCTCATCGGCACGCCCCAAGTCGTCACAGCTGACCAACTCAATGACGTGAGTAGCACCACAGCCCGGCTCCGCGAAGTGCGAGGGGCGGCGGGATGAGCGTCGGTCCAGTGGTGTGTCTTGGTTCCTAAATTGTTGATGTGCTGGCCAGACCGGTCACAGATATCCCCGCGGCTCAAGGAGGGGCGCTGGTCGAGGAGATGCGGATTGTCGCTGCGGGAACCGGCGGTGGCACAGCTGTGGACTTGGCCCAACTGGGTGTACCCGTGACTGCCGAGGGCCTGGTTCGTTCTGGGATCGCCCAGACGTCGGCCACGGTATTGCCTATCCGCCCCAACGGTGAGCGTCCTGCGCCGCATTGTTCTGGCGCCTACCCAGCGCTTCAGCTTCACGACAGACAGCGACAGATCATCGAGAACGCCGGCCATCTACACATCGGTGGTCCCGAGCGATTCCAAGATCATCACGTGATCACCGAAGCCGCAACACTTGCTCGTCGGGTGGGGGCCGGTGTCAGCGTTGACCTGCTCGCAGGTAACCCGCTTGAGTGGGCGCCGCAGATTCAAGCGCTTCTTCCGTTTGTCGATGTGTTCTGCCCGAACGACGACCAAATTTGTTTGCTCTATGGCGTAGATGATGCTGCCGCTGCCGCCCAAAGTTCTCACCAGGATGGCGCTGGCGTGGACGTGGCCAGTGCAGGGCCCGAGGGCGCAATCGTGGTCGACGATCGTGGCACGCGCTCGACAATCTAAGGGTCACGGCGCTGATGGCGAGCAGGTGAGTGTTAACCGACTGCTCGGATTGTCGCAGTGGTTGCAGCTGCTGCGAGGACAGTGACAAACATCGGTAGCTTGCGTGAGGCACACAGAGCCGCAACGCCAACACCGGCTAGGCGCGCATCGAGCGTCAGTTCACCGTCATCGCTAATGGTTGCGAGTGCGACGACGGCACTGATGATCGCCAGAGGCAGAGCATCGAGCACCCGGCGCCAGCGAGATGGCAAACGGTCGGCGTCCACAAGGAGAGCGCCAGCAAGTCGTTGTCCATAGACTCCAATCGCAAGAGCGACAACAACCATCCAGGTCAACATCAGCGTCCCCGTCTTAGGGCAAGTAGTGCTGCGCCCGCAGCGGCCAATACTGGAACTCCGCCGGGTGTTGCTTCGAGGAGGGCGATGGCTATGACCACAGCGGTGGCGGCGATCACCCGAAGATCGGCCTTGGCGAGCTGAGGCCAAATTATGGCAATCAACGCAGCGGGAAACACGGCGTCGAGGCCGAGCGCTCCCGGGTCGCTGAGCCCTGAACCGATCAGCGTCCCAATGATTCCGCCGATCCACCAAGGGATACATAACCACAACGACGTTGCTAGGTAGACCCGGCGAGCGTCGTCGTCGTCTTTTTCTCGCATGGCCAACGCAACGTTGGGGTCAAAGGACGCGTGTGCGGCAATAGCTCGTTTGGTTTTCGAACGCCAGAGGCGGGGAGCGATCGCCGCGGCGAACAGGCCGAACCGTGTAGAAACCAGCCATCCACTTAACACGCCTGCAGCGGTGGAACCTCCGGAGGCAGTTACCGCAGCGTAGGCAAGTGTCGGCGTGACCGAGTTGACGATAAAGACGGATGCGATCATCACCCACGGTGCTGTTCCGTCGGTGACATGCAGCACGGCAACGGTAAGGCCAACGGTGAAATATGTAAGACCGATTGTCAGTGACTCACCGCTGGTCAGCTCGGTTCCTGTCGGGAACAACCACTCGCGCACGGTGGCCATGCGAGGCGCCTGCGCCATGGGTCAGGTTAGATTGACGCGGAGTCCGGCTATGGCGACCTGATCGTCGCTGACTGCACAGCCCAAACGATCGGCTGCGTCCAGGATTGCGGCGCGATCGGTCACGACAACGTCGATGCCACCAAGGCCTTCGCCACGCCCATCACTATCTTCGACAAAGCGCAGTATTGCGTTGTCGAGTTGCATGATGGGATTGCCGTTGGCATCGGCCGTCAGATCAATCTCGGCGATTTCGGCCCAACGCTGCGCCAAGCGGTCAGGCTCGGGGCTTTGCAGTTCAGCGGCGCTGATACTGCTGACTCGGCTGGTGTTGACATAGGGCTCCCAGTTCTTGCCTGCGGGGTACCAGGGCCCGCCAACCTCGTCGCCGCCCGGCATGAGCATTTGGTCCATCTCAAAGAATGACCCGCCCGTATCGCCGGGATGAAGCTGGATGCCATCGTGCCCATCGTCGGGATAGTCAAGGTCGAATGCGATGCGCACGCCCAGTTCGGCGACTCTGGCTCGACGTCGGGCGACATTATCGACCTGCGTGATGACCATGTAGCCACCATCGCCGCCGCGCCGCTCGATGTAACGGCCGCCTGCGGTGCCGTCGGTGATGGGGGTGACCACCTCGAGCATCTGGGTTCCGATGGGCCACAGGGTGTTTTTTAGGCCGAATTGTTTGACGCCGGGATCGGTGAAGCAAGCTTCGGCTCCCAATACTCCGGTGATCTCGGTGCCTACCCGTTGCAGGTCCGAAGCCACTACGGCGATCTGACGAAGTCTCATCCACATGTCTCGCAACCTAGTTGCGTAGGAGACATAGAGACCAAGCCACTTAGAGATTTGCCCCGGCCAGGCAGTATCTTGCGAGCGTGTCAAGCTACGCCCATCAAGCCGCTGTCGAAGACCCAGAGCAGGTGCCTATTCGCCATGCTGCGACGGTCATGATTGTTCAGGACCGCCCGCGATTGCAGGTGCTAATGGTGCAACGCACCTCGCGCGCTGTTTTTGGGCCGAGCGCTTGGGTGTTCCCCGGTGGGCGGGTTGACCCCGACGACGCTGCAGAACTCAGTCATGTGGTCCATGGTCTCAGCGATACCGAGGCGTCGTCGGTGCTCGAGGTTCCCGCAAATGGCCGCGCCTGGTGGGTTGCAGGATTACGTGAAACCTTGGAAGAAGCGGGACTGCTGCTCGGCGCTGGAGATGCTTCCTTGTCGGTGATCGAGTCGACCCGTGACGCGGTGCATGCTGATGCTGGTGTGTTCGTTGACGCGCTCGCTGAGAATGGCCTAAGCCTTGACCTTGGGGTCATGACAGAAGTCGCACGCTTCGTGACGCCGCTCGGGCCACCTCGCCGGTTCGACACACGATTCTTCGTAGCGGCTGCGCCCGAGGGCCAGATCGCACAGCATGACGAAGAAGAAGTTGTGCAGCATGTCTGGATCGAACCGGCCACGGCCATCGAACGATTTCGCAACGACTCCTTCCCAATGATGTCGGTGACCCATCGCATGCTTGCTTGCCTGGCCAGGTACCCGCTGGTCGCAGATCTGGTGGCCGCTGCTGGTGAACAACGACCGACCCAACGAGTTCGGGTGAACGATCCTGATGGGGCCTACGAAGTTGTGCTTCCAGGCGAACCTGGCTATGAGACGGCCGAAGTCGAGATCGAACACGGCTGGGTTCGTATTTAGGCGGGCGCTCCGAGCGCACTAAGCCCCACGCTTGTGTGGTGCGGCGAGTTCACGAGCACCGAAGCCGAGCAGTTGCTCCTGAGGCGTCTGCGACACGCGTCTTGAGTGACACGCGTCTTGAGTGACACGCGTCTTGAGTGACACGCGTCTTGAGTGACACGGATGGGGTAGGTCGAACACGACGGAATGGGCTGGATGTCAGCCTGGTTAACGGGCGCCGGGTTTACCTGTCGGAGTCTCAACGATGAGCCTTTTGGTGCGACTCGGGACGTACCTGATCGAGGTGCTTCTGCTACCCGTCACGTTGGCCATTGGATGGCTTATTTAGGCCACTATGGCTGCTGGCGAGAGCCAAACGCCCGCGAAGAAAATTCTTCATCAGTTTGTCATCGGGCGTGATACAAATCCGCCTGCCGGTTTTGGGCGCGGGTTGTTGGATGAACCCGGTAGCTCAATGAAACAGTGCTCTAAAGCTGGTTCAGAATTTCTTCTGTGTGTTCGCCAAGGAGCGGTGCTCGACCAGTAGCGCCGTTTGGCGCATTGTGGTTGAGCCAGGGGACACCGCTATGGGTTCGGGTTCCGACCTCGGGATGGTCGAAGCGTTCCCAGAAATCGCGAGCGACGAGCTGTGGACTGGCTTCAAGATCAGGACAGCTCAATGAGGGATGCGCCGCTACGCCAATGGCTTGGAGCTGTTCGGTCAACCGCCAGACATCCTGGGTGGCAGCGAAGGCCGAGACCACTGCCTCGAGTTCGTCCTCGTCCGCCTTACGCATAGAAAGAGTAGTGAACCGCTCGGCCAGAGCCCCGGCACCTAGTAGCGAACAGAAGCGAGCCCACTGGTCATCAGAAGTACAGGCGATTGAGACCCAAGCATCGTCTCCAGCACAGCGAAAGAGGCCATGGGGTGCCGCGTTTGGGTTGCGGTTACCCATACGTTGCGGTGGGGCGGCTCCAAGTGCATGACCCATCCATTGTTCTACTGCGTTGGCAGCGGTCGATTCCCACAGCGACACATCAATGCGAGTGGCGGGCGCACCTGCGTCGCGGCCTACGAGCGACGCCATGATCGCGAAGGCGGCGGTCAGCCCGGCAGCGGGGTCACCAAACGAGATCCCTGCCTCTTCGGGCGGGCCGTTGACGTGACCGGTCATCGACGTCATGCCAGAAAGGGGAGCGGTGGTAGGCCCGTAACCCATGTATTTGGCCAGCGGTCCGGTATGGCCGAAACCTGTGACCGACGCGATGATCACGTCGGGGTTCGCTGCCCGCAGTGCGTCGTCGCTAAGGCCGAGTCGATCCATGACACCGGTTGCGTAGTTGTCGACCACTACCTGCGCTCCAGCGACGAGTTCAAGCACCGTGGCGATTGAGTCAGGATTGCTTAAGTCGAGTTCGACACTCTTCTTTCCCTGGTCCCACTGGTTGAAGTACCCGCAGGTGTTCAGCGTCGGCTCGAGCTTGGGCGGGTGAACGGGTAGTCGGCGCCCAAGTCCGGGACGTTGAGCCGATTCGATCTTAATGACCTCGGCGCCCAGATAGGCCAAATGCATAGTGCAGAAGGGGCCTGCCCAGACCCAAGAGAAATCAATAATGCGGACACCCTCGAGCGGCCGTGTTCGGCGCGCTGATTCGTCAAAGATCGCTGGTTGTGTTGCACGCTGGGGGAACGTCGGTGTCTTGGTGGCGTCGAGCAACGGAGCGGTGGCGTCGAGCTGCCATGACTCCGGGGTTATCCGGTAGGGAGCCCCCATGTGCACGATGTTGCCCGCGACAGGATGGTCGGCCTCGGCGAAGAACCCGCGTTGGTGCAAGTGGTCTTGTCGGGCCAGGTCGGCCATGGTGAATACCGGAGCGAAGCAGATTCGCTGACCCTGGCCTCGGTGAAAGAGATCTTCAACCGAGTGTTGGCGCGTCCATTCTTCGATGTAGAAGGTCAGCAAATCTTGGTTTGCGGCGCGGTCGTCGAAGGTTGCGAAGACTTCCAGCATCGCCCAGTCGGGGGTGCCCATCATTTCGACCAGCCGCTCCCATTGGTCTTGCTCGACGGTGACCAAAAAAATGAGTCCATCGCTGCATTCAAAGATGCCCCACGGGTTCAGCAATCGGCCCTCGTTGCGTCCAGCGACCCGGCCCATATAGCTCCAGGCGATGAACGATGCTTCGAGCATGGACGCAACGTGGGCCGTTGTCGATTGGTCGATGAGTTCGCCAACCCCGGTTGATTTGGCCTTGGAGTACGCACCTAGAGCGGCGAATGCTGCGGCCATGCCGGCCTGGCAGCTTGCGGCATGTCCATAGACGGTCAGCGGCGGTGTGTTGAGGTCCGGGGCATCGCCAGGTATTAGGTAACCCCAGCCGCCGCCATGCACCACATTGATCTCTTCGCCACGCCAGCTTGAATGCGGACCTGTCAGGCCAAAGGGGGTTACGGCACAGATCACCAGTGCCGGGAATTCAGCAAGTAACGCGGCGCCTCCGATACCGACGTGGTCGGCGCGTTCGGGATCAAGGGAGTGGACAACGATGTCAGCGGCAGCGATTAATTCGCGGAGGGCCGCTTGACCGTCATCGCAGTCCAGATCAAGCACGATGTTCTGCTTGTTTGTGTTTAGGCCAAGGAACAACCCGCTCTGTTCAGGGTCATTGTTGGCGCCAGGCGGGAATGGCCCGTATCGGCGTGCCCGGTCACCAGTGGGGGATTCAACCTTGATGACGCTGGCCCCCAGATCGGCGAGCAGTTTTGCGGCATAAGGGGCGGCGACCATTTCGCCGACTTCGACGATCCGAACCTCGTTGAGAAGTTGCACGGTCCAATCAGTCCGTCAAGACCGGTGGGTTCTCTACGCCGATCTTGGCGCACGCCCGGCGATAGAAGTCCAAAATGGACTCGGCGTCGGTGACGCTCTCGATGTCGCCCGCGTCGTTCATATTCAGGTTGGCTCCCCAGATCGCGAACCAAATATCGGTGACTTCAGTGTTATTTTCAGGCACATAAAGCGTGTGAATGGAGCCAGCGGGCTCGTACAGGAACGAACCGCCTGTATTCAGGTACTCGGACTCGCGGTAACCCCAGGCGCCCGACAAGGTGAATGCGTGGACTTGGCCTGTGTGCTTGTGTGTCTGCAGTTCAATACCTGGAGCGAATCGGTTCCGAACGATCCAGATGCCTTCTTTGACTTTGGCTGTTACGACCTTGAGTTCGACGCCATCCATGCGGTGGCTCGACACCCACGGCAGGTCCGCATCGCCAAGATGTTCGGCGGTCGGCGCGTGCCCGATCGCCTCGCTCATCGTTGTGGTTTTCTTCATTGGTTGGCTCCCAGAGACATTCTGCGTTTGAGACTAGAGGTTTGGTGCGTCGAGCAGAAAGTGCGGACAGAGGACTCTGCCGATTACTGCGCAACCTTGTGTTCTAACTCATCAATTTAAGCATGTTGATTGAGTCACTTAGCTTGATCACAGGGTCGGCATAGCTTGGTCACAGGGTCGGCACTAGGACGATGGTGTCAAGTCCGCTATGGGGTGGCATCTAGCCGGTGAACTGGCACAAGGATGGGCTCGAATTAGGGGAGTTAGGCGAGGTTCATGTTCGTGGAGTGACGCTATTTCGAGCTGATGGGCATCGGCCTTGTCCGTTACGCCTCGAGCTGGGCTCGCACCCGCGGCAGTACCTGGGTTGCTAGCCGATTGAGGCTGGCTTCCATAAAACTTGGATCGATGCCAGGTGGAAGCCCTGATGATGCAATGTCGGTGACGCCGTACTTGCGCACAAAGCCAACAATTTCATCCACACATTCGTCGGCGGTGCCCATAAATGCACTCTGAGGGATGCCGCCTGGTTCACCCCATCCGTAGTCGTCGGGGGTGGCCTGCATGAAGTCGTTGTAGATACTCATACGAAATCGCTCGGCCTTCTTGATTATGGGCCAGTCTCGTTCTCGGTCGTCGCTGACGTAGAACGACCGAATGATGCCGACCCTGCGGTCTGTCGGATTTTCGACGGCAGCGAGGTACGGCTCGAGCACCTCAGATTGCTTTCCCTGAGGTAAGAGATTTGTAGAGAAGCGGGCAGCACGCATTGCTCCGGCGGTACTCATGGCCGCAATCCATAACGGCGGACCACCAGCCTGAACAGGCTTCGGATGTACTTCGACGTCGTTGAGCTGATAACGCTTGCCGTGGAAACTGAACGGACCGTCGGCCCATGCAAGCCGCAGTATTTGGATGCCCTCTTCGGTCATCGATACCCGGTTCTTCAGCGGAACACCAAAGGTCTCAAACTCTTTTGGCACATAACCCATTCCAATGCCGAATTCCATACGGCCATGGCTGATGTGATCGAGAATGGCAAGTTCTTCGGCTAACCGAATCGGGTGGTAAAGCGGCAACAGTGCGATGTCGGTCGAGATCCGGATCCGTTCAGTCCGTGCAGCGATGGCACCTGCCAGGGGTTGAAACGCTGGTAGGTAACCGTCGGCGAGGAAATGGTGCTCGGTGAACCAGACATGGTCGAAGCCGAGTTGATCTGCGAAAACTGCTTGGTCGATGGTCGCGTCATAGACGTCGGTCATCGAGAGATGGCTGTCGGGTGTGCGACGACAGTCGTACATTATCCCAAAGCGGAATTGTGGTGTCATGCTCTAGATCCTTTCAAGAGAACTCGGGGTCGACCCACCAGGGGAAGTAGTCCGGTAAATCGCTTGACGGCGTGAGTGTGTAGTTGGGGTCTCGCTTCTCAAGAAACGATTCGACACCTTCGCGAGCATCGGGTGATGCGCCCATGTATTGCACACCACGACTATCGATCTTGTGTGCTTCCATTGGATGGTTGACGTCGAGCATGCGCCACAACATGTGGCGGGTGAGCGTGACGGAGACGGCGCTGGTGTTCTTAGCAATTTTGATCGCAAGTTCGCGTGCGGTCGACATCAGTTTGTCGGCAGGTACTACCGAGCGGACCAGCCCGCCGTCGAGAGCTTCGGCGGCATCGAAAACTTCGCCGGTGTAACACCATTCAGTGGCCCGACTAATGCCAACAACTCGGGGGAGGAAATACGAAGAACATGCTTCGGGCACGATTCCACGCCGAGCGAACACGAAACCGAAGCGGGCGTTCTCGCTAGCGATGCGAATGTCCATTGGCAGCATGGAGGTCACGCCAACACCAACAGCGGCACCGTTAACCGCCGCAATAGTTGGTTTCAAGCATTCGTAAATACGCAGGCTGACCAAGCCGCCACCGTCGCGGTGCACGCTGTTCACGACGGTTCCGTCAGCGTTCACGTCGCGGTCGAACGTCTCGCCGCCGCCGCTTAGGTCAGCGCCCGCGCAATAGGCACGCCCAGCGCCGGTGAAGATGATTGCGCGCACGTCGTCGTCGGCGTCAGCATGGTCGAGAGCGTCGATGATCTCGTCGCGCATTCGATTGTTGAATGCATTCAAACGGTCGGGCCGATTGAGCGTGATCGTCAACACATTGTCTTCGATGTCGTACAACAGTGTTTCGTAGATTGGAAGTGATGCCATGCCTTGAGCGTTGCATTTGGAAGCGGTGGATACAAACCGCGATGGTGGCGTGTGGACTTCACCCCGGAATTACGCACCAAGATCACTGCAAACCTGGCACGTCACCAGGTGCGCGAACATCGGCTCGACGGGCGGCGTCATGCAGCGGTTGCTCTTGTGCTCATCGATAGCGACGCTGACCTTCACGGGAGTGACGACTTGGCCGTCGACCGGTTGCTCGATGTTGGGGGAGCGCCCGGCACCGAGTCAGATTTGTTTACTGGGCGTGTCGATGGCACTGCTGGCGGAGCGGCGTTGCTGCTCACCCGTCGAGGAGCGCATCTGTCTGCACACGCCCGCCAGTGGGCATTTCCCGGGGGGCGCATTGATGAGGGAGAAACACCGCTGCAAGCTGCGCTTCGTGAAACCCACGAAGAAGTTGCGCTTGCCTTGACTCCCAGTGATCTGATCGGACGGCTTGATGACTACCCGACTCGGTCGGGTTATGTGATGTCACCGTTCGTGTTTTGGGCCGGACCCGAGCACGAGCCGATAGCGAATCCCGACGAAGTAGCGTCAGTACACCGCATTTCGTTTGATGAACTCCAGCGGCCCGATTCGCCACGTTTCGTTGAGATTGACGAGAGCGACCGACCCGTCGTGCAAATACCCGTTGGTGGCGACCTGATCCACGCTCCGACCGGAGCGATTATGTACCAGTTCCGTGCGGTGGGCCTTGAAGGAGCATCGATGCGGGTCGATACGCTTGAACAACCGGTCTTTGCGTGGAAGTGACTGTGTCGATAAGAGATACCAGCGTTCCTGCACGATGCTTGAGGTAATGATGGACGAATCTAAAATAACGGGCGCAGCGACTGAGCCACGGCACGGGGCTCTCCGCTCAGGGATGGACGCGTGGACGTTCCTGGCGACATGGGTGATCATTTGCCTGGGTCTGGCCCCGCTGGTCTGGGCCGACATCGGTACTTCATGATGAGAGATAACTCACCTGCCTATGACGTTGTCGTTGTTGGTTCGGGCAATGCCGCTATGTGCGCTGCAATCGCTGCACTCGGCGCTGGCGCATCGGTTCTTGTACTGGAAAAGGCGGATCCATCGCTTGCTGGTGGCAATAGTCGCTACACCGCTGGCGCCATGCGTTTCGCCTACGACGACAGCAGCGATCTGTTGCCACTATTGGAGGATCCAGACGACGCTCGACTCCCGCTGGCTGATTTCGGGGCCTATCCGAGGTCTGACTTCGCAGCCGATCTTCGAAGCTTTAATCACGGCCAGGATCTCTCTGTTGAACAACAGGTGTTGGTAGACGAATCGCTGCCCACGATGCAATGGCTGGCACAACATGGCGTGCGCTTTGAGCCGATCTATGGGCGGCAATCGTTCGAACAGGACGGCAGGTTCGTGTTCTGGGGTGGTCTGACCTTGGCCGCTGCCGGCGAGGGTCCCGGGCTTGTGGATCGAGAACTCGCTGTCATGCACGACCTTGGTGGGTCGATCCGTTATTCGAGTGGTGTAGCCGACCTGATCGTGAGCGACGGGCGAGTGTGTGGGGTGGTGCTCGAATCCGGAGAAGAGGTTCATGCATCCGCGGTGGTGTTGGCTTGTGGCGGCTTCGAAGCGAACGCGGACATGCGCGTTGAACATCTCGGTCAGGACTGGAAAGTGGCGAAGGTGCGAGGAACGCCGCACAACACAGGGATTGGTTTGGACCTGGCGTATGCCCAGGGGGCCAAGCGCCATGGCGCCTACGAGAACTGCCATGCCACGCCTATGGACCTCCACATGCCTGACTTTGCCAATCTTGATCTACCACATCTCGAGCGCAAGAATTACCGCAAGATCTGCTACTTCCTGGGCATCATGTTGAACGATCGCGGCGAACGTTTCGTTGACGAGGGCAAGGACTTCCGGAATTACACTTATGCCCAGTTCGGTCGAGCGGTTCTCGAGCAGCCCGGACACCGGGCATGGCAGCTGTTTGACGCCAAAGTCTCCGAGTTGTTGTACGAGGAGTATCGGTTTCATGATGCCGCCTTCGTCGAAAGTGAAACGCTGGATGGGCTGATCGCTCAGCTTGATGAGGTCGACCAAGAACAGGCTTGCGCGACGGTTGCGGCGTTTAACGCTGCGGTGGACCAAGAGACTCGCTTCGACCCATCGATCAAGGATGGCAAACAAGCAGCAGGAATTCAGCCGCCAAAATCTAACTGGGCACAGTCACTCGATACGCCACCGTTTCGGGCTTTCCCAGTGACGGGCGGGATCACCTTTACCTATGGTGGGTTGCAGGTCGACGATCGAGGCAGTGTGCTGCGTGATGACGGATCGCTGATCGAAGGGCTGCATGCCTGCGGGGAACTCGTCGGCGGCGTCTTTATCGGCGGTTATCCTGGTGGGTCCGGACTTACTTCCGGTGCTGTCTTTGGCCGCCGGGCGGGTTTAGGTGCTGCGGACTCGGGATCTCGCCGGAACCGCGGGGCACCAGCGTGACGGGAACGATCTAGCGGATGGCGGGGCGCTGATCGCCGCTTAATCTGTTGAAAAGCAGTTCGCCTGCTCGTGGCCCGACGTCTTGGGCGTTCTGGCGGACTGTGGTAACACCAGGGTTGGCGATGTCGGCCGAGTCATTGTGGTCGAAACCGACCAGTGCAATGTCGTGCTGCATTCCTAGTGTCTGCAGTGCGCGAACGGCACCAAGAGTGAGTCCGTTTTGGGCAGAGAAGATGGCGGTGAAGCCGGGGTCGCGGTCGATAAATACAACTGCGGTGCCTCGTTTAATCTCGCGTTCGAGCACGTCTAAAGGGCGACTGGTGGGCGCCCCGACCGGCACGATCATGAGTCCGTCGACGCGGTGGCCTGTGAATGCTTGAATCAGTTTGTCGTGGCGTTTGGGTTGTTCGGCACAAGGTGCGAGCCCCATGGTCAGGCTCATAACCAAGCTCGATTATCGCGGCGGCGACGGGTTCTTCGAGTCGGCGTGATACGCCAGGCTCGCCGTTGACAACGTTTTCAAGGCGCCCTAGGTTCTGCGTTGTCAGTGTATTAACAACGTTGGCAACACGGCATTGGCTGCAACACGGCATTGGCTGCAACACGGCAGTTCTCTTCACCAGAAGATGACGTATGACAAACTCGCATGTATCTAACCCGATCGGCACCACTGATCTTTTGGGTGCTGTTGAAGCTGGCGGCACAAAATTTCGCGCCGCGGTGTTGAACAGCAACCTTGGGATCGTTAACCAGATCCGGGTGTCGACAACAACACCCGGCGCGACGCTGAAGGCAGTGACCGACTTCTTTGCTTCTCATAGCAGCATCGGCGCCCTCGGCATTGCTTCGTTCGGTCCGCTGATCGTGGATCGGGACTCTGCGTCCTATGGCTCCATTGCCCCCACGCCAAAACCTGGTTGGGCGGGCACACCACTGCTCGATCACCTACGCGATGCAACAGCAGTGCCAGCTGCCATCCAGACCGACGTCGAGGCAGCTGCGGTCGCCGAACACCGTCTTGGTGCCGGGCGCGGGTACGACTCGATTGCCTACATCACGGTCGGCACTGGCATCGGTGCTGGGGTGCTGATCGATGGCATGCCATTTCGCGGTCGAGACCATATTGAGCTTGGCCATATGCCAGTGCGTCGCGTCGACGGCGACGCCTTCGAAGGCATGTGTCCGTTTCACGGCGACTGCCTCGAGGGCATGGCCAGCGGCCCAGCGTTGCAAGCGCGATGGGGTGCAACCCCAGCATCGCTCAGCGGTCGCAACGAGGTGTGGAACCTCGAAGCTGACTATTTGGCACAACTCGTCCGAGTCCTGACCTACGCGTTCTCTCCAGACAAGATCCTGTTCAGCGGTGGTGTCGGGGCACGCAAACATCTCGCCCCTCGTATAGCGACAGCAACTCATCGCCATCTCGGCGGCTACTCGGTGAGTCATGCCACCAATCGCGACCTGATTGCAACCGGTGCGCTTGGCAACGACGCTGGTCTTATGGGCGCAGCGCTTCTCGCCGAGAGCTTGCTTGCTTCGAGCCCCCAAACTTTCTCGGGCTAGGACAGATGCCCATACGGGTAACTATCGACCGTTGGTGGGCCCCATAGCTGCCTTCGTCGAGCCCGTGCTGTCGCCGCGAACGCGATTCCGATATCTACTGGTGCCACTCGTGCTAGCAGCCTGGTAATGCCGCACGTGGATGGCAAGTTGCACGGCTTGGCAACGCAGGTGTCGATCTCCAACGGTTCGGTCACTGATTTTGGAGGCACCCTCAACGCTGATGCCTCTGTCGACAAGCTCAACACGGTCCTCCGGTTGACTTCTGCTTGGGGCAACTTGCTCGCGTGCTGGAGGACAGCGATGAACCGCTTGTATCTTCAGACATTGTGGGGACCGAAGCGTCATGCACCGTTGACTCGAGCGTGGCGTTGGACATGGGCAACGTGGTCAAGATCGCCCGCTGGTACGACAACGAATGGGGCCACTCCAACCGCCTCGTTGACCTCGCAGGCGCTGCAATCTCTTGAGCCCAGCTTTGCCGAGCGCTGGCCCCAAGCAAATCGGCGCTCTTACCAGCGGTAGCGACTGCGCCGGCCTGAACGCGGTCACTGGTTCTTTCGTGCGCCAGAAGCTGCAAGTTTGTGCCGCGCAGGGCTTTGGGTTCCTCGACCGATGGCGAGGTGTCATTGACAACGATGGCGAAGAGCTCGACATCGGCCAGCTTCGAGGCACGCTCCCTGGCTGCGGTACACTAATTTGTACGTCTCGGGTTACGCGATACATGGTCGAAGACAGCCCCGCCCAGGTGCGGACAACTATGAAAGCCATCGAACCTCGTGCGCTAAAGGTGGTCGGCGGGGAAGACATGGCCAATGTGGTCGGTGTTCCAAAGACCTTTGATAATCATGTTTCCGGAACCGAGGGCACCTTTTGCTTTGATTCGGCGTGGCTGCAGTCGACGCTGTGTACAACGATGGATACGGCCACATGGTGACTTTTAACAACGGCAAGATCGAAACAACCCCGCTTGGTGACATTATGCGCAAGCCCAAGTTCGTGCCGGAAGACTTGTGGCGCTCTGCGCCCGTTTTCTTCGCACAACTCCCCAACCCGAGGACGTCATGACCACCCAGTTCGACACACAACTCGACAGCGTCGCCAACACTGATGGTTTCATAGCAGCGCTTGACCAGAGCGGTGGCAGTACACCGAAGGCGCTTGCTGCATATGGCATCGAAGCCGACGCGTGGTCGACCGATAGCGAAATGTTTGATCTAGTGCACGCTATGCGAACCCGCATCATGACTAGCCCGGGTTTCACCGGCGCCCGAGTCGTGGGAGCCATCCTGTTTGAACAGACCATGGAACGCCAGATCGATGGCCTGGCTGCGGCTGAGTACCTTTGGACCCGTAAGCAGATAGTCCCATTCGTGAAGACCGATGTTGGTTTGGCCGACGAAGTCGATGGCGTGCAACTGATGAAAGACAACCCAGGTTTGGGCTCGTTGCTCGAACGGGCGAATGCTAAAGGTGTCTTTGGCACAAAGATGCGGTCGGTTGTGCAGAGTGCGAACCCCAGGGGTATCGAACAGCTTGTCGCCCAGCAATTTGCTGTGGGCAACCAGATCCTCAACGCCGGCTTGATGCCCATCATCGAACCAGAGGTGAACATCCACGCC
The DNA here is from genome assembly GCA_905182135.1 of uncultured Acidimicrobiaceae bacterium. GTDB lineage: Bacteria > Actinomycetota > Acidimicrobiia > Acidimicrobiales > UBA10347 > UBA10347. The sequence continues at coordinate 98,383 of CAJJAG010000005.1, forward strand.
GCCGACAAGCAAGAGGCCGAAGAACTCGTTCTTCAGGCGATCAGCAGGGAACTCGATGCTCTCGGCGATCGCAAGGTAATACTGAAGCTGACCCTGCCAGAAAGCCCAGGTCACTACGCATCGCTGGTTGCCCACCCCAACGTCGTGCGGGTGGTTGCACTATCGGGTGGATACGACCTGGAAGAGTCTTGTTCGCGACTTGCGCAAAATGCGGGCACAATTGCAAGCTTCTCGCGGGTGTTGACCAGTGAAATCCGCGCAGACCAGGTGCAAGCAGAGTTCGACGCCGCCATCACCGCCACTATCGAAAAGATTTTCGAGGCTTCAATTACATGATTCGCAAAACTAAGATCGTCGCCACCATCGGCCCGGCATCAGACTCGCCTGAGGTCCTTGCAGAGATGATCACCGCCGGTGTAAACGTCTTCCGCGTGGGCACCGCTCATGACAGCGTTGAACGAGTCCTCGAGCGAGTCAAGACGATTCAAGAAGTGATCGCAAACCAAGATACTGCTGTCGGCATTCTCGTTGACCTTGCTGGCCCCAAGGTGCGCGCTGCGTTCGGCGATGATCCTGTCGAGCTCGATCTCGGGTCCGAAATCGAGATCCGTTCTGGTGAACAAGTCAGCACGGCAACAAAGATTTTTGTGAACGTCGATGACATTGCTCGCAACCTGGTTGTGGGCGATCAACTTCACATGGGTGACGGCTCCGCCACCATGGAGGTCACCGAGGTGGCAGCCGAGGTAGCTACGGCCGTTGTTAAGCGCGGCGGAACCATGCGCGGGCGCCCTGGTGTGCACATCCCGTCGAGTCGACTGTCGCAATCCTCGCCGACTGCCGAAGACATCAAGTACTTCGATGCTGTCTACGAGGCGGGCGTGGACATGGTCGCGGTTTCCTTCGTGAAGACCGGCCGCGATATGCGTGCACTCGGTGGTGAAAGGTCTCCTCGAGGGCCGCTGCTCGTTGCGAAGATCGAAACACAAGCAGCTGTCGACAACCTGGAGTCGATCCTCGAATACAGCGATGCAGTTATGGTTGCCCGCGGTGACCTTGGCCTCGAATGCGGCCTGCCTGGTCTGCCGGCGCTGCAGAAGAAGATCATTTCAGCAGCCGTTGCCGCAGGCAAGCCTGTGATCACGGCGACGCAGATGCTCGAATCGATGACTGAAATGGCCCAGCCAACGCGGGCGGAGGTCACCGACGTAGCCAATGCCGTTTTCGATGGCACGTCTGCGGTGATGCTGTCCGGTGAGACGGCTGTTGGGCATGACCCGGTGCTTGTCGTTGAGACAATGGCCGACATTCTTGATCAAGCCGACATGAATTTCGAACACGAAGCCTGGTCAGAACGCATCGAGCGCTCGACTCCTTCGTTTGGCCCAGACGAAACTGACGTGCGCAAGGTCGCGTTCGCTATGCGAACAGCTGCGCACCGCGCTGCATCAGCACTGAAGAGCCAGAACATCGTGACCGTTACGGGTACTGGTGCGACCTCTCGTGCAATCTCTCGTTTCCGTCCGCGGGCGAGAATCCTGGCAGTCACGCCTGATCAGCGAGTGGCGAATCAGCTTGCCTTGTCGTGGGGCGTACTCCCGACGATTGGCAAGGCCGAGGGTGATGGGACCGAACGGATCATGTCGGTCCTGAAGAGCTTGCGAGACCAGGGTCTGTTGCAGCCTGGGGAGCTGGTTCCGATCGTGTCGGGTGCGTCGAACTCGGCGCTGGTGAGCAACGTGATTCGGATAGAGAACGTCCCCGAGGACTAGGACGCTGCTGCACCCAGAGTTTCGGCCCCACCTGTTGTAACGACAACGTCGCCCACGACACTCGTGCCACCACCGAGCCCTGGCTCATATTGTTCGCGGGTCGAGGCCACTTCGATGGTTGAGGCCACACGGTGTACAGCTAGCCATGCCGAGTTCACCTGACGCGAGCGGCCGAAGTTCTTGGCATCTGAGTCCTTGGCATCTGAGTCCTCGGAGTGTGACTGTTTGGCCGCGGGCGCGCTCCTCTCGCTGCCAGCGACTATGGCGTTCGAACGTCGTCGTTGTTGAGGGGAACACGCATAGGTTCGGTCCGCAAACCAGTTCACCGGCGCCTCTGTGTGCGCATTCACATTTCGGTGCGTTGGCTCCCATGCGCAAGACTTGGCCAATGGCTGAAGAGGACGTAGTAACCACCGACCGAGTCGAGACCGAGGTGATTGGTCGCACGCTCGTGGTCACCATGGTGCGTCATTCAAAACGAAACGCGATCGACGGCCATATGACGGAAGCGATCGATGCGGCAATGAATCGGCTCGACGACGACCCTGATCTTTGGATCGGCGTGCTTACCGGCGGGTCCAACATGTTCTGCGCTGGGACTGACATGGCCGCTACGAGCGGTAGACCAACCGAGCGAGGTGGGATCTATGGCGTGGTCGGTCGTCAGCGGGCGAAACCACTGATCGCCGCAGTCGAGGGAGTGGCTTTCGGCGGGGGCTTTGAGGTCGTTATGGCTTGCGACATGGTGGTCGCTGCTCGCAACGCTCGCTTCGCTTTACCCGAAGTGAAGCGGGGCCTGATCGCCTCAAGCGGAGCACTATTCCGGGCCAGTCGGGTCTTGCCGCTGAACGTGGCCAAGTACCTGCTCACGACAGGGACTGAACTTACGCCTGCCGAAGCCGAACGCCATGGTCTGGTGAACGAGGTCTGTGATCCGGGTCAAGCCCTAACTCGGGCGCTTGCTTTGGCCGACGTGATTACGGCCAACTCGCCAGTCGCTGCACGCCTTGCCCTGCAGGCTGTTGACCGTATTGTTGCTGCCAACGATGACGAGGCCTGGGCGATCAGCGCCGAGTTCCGCAACAAGGTCATGTCTTCAGAGGACTCCAAGGAAGGCGTTGCCGCGTTCTTTGAGAAACGCCCACCTCGCTGGACTGGCCGATGACACTCAGCTCGAGTTAGCTCGCTCGGGGTGCGAAGACGCGCCCGACTTGAGAGGCCCCTGGCAGAAGATGTTGTCGCTACAAAGGATCGGGGTCGTCGCTGGGCGACGGTGAGGTTTGGCCCACGGACGTGAGTTCGGCGAGAGCTCAGAGGCTTGTCGTTTGGGCGTAGCCGGTGATCAGAGAGCTACAAACACGCGATGAAGAACGCGATGGCAACTGGACCTGTCCTCTCTCTCTGGGTTGCAGGACCGATAACGTCGGGCGATGACGCTCAACAGCTCAGACGTGGATCCTTCGACCTGGCTTATTGCAGGAGGCCGCAATCGGGAGCCTGGCCAGCCGTTGAATGTTGCGCCGCAGCTTGCCTCAAACTTCTACCTTCCGGCAGAACGTGACTACAGCCGAGCTGCTGGGACCGACACGAGTGCCGCTTTCGAAAAGATAATGGGCGGGCTCGAGGGTGGGCATGCGCTGTCGTTCTCCTCCGGCATGGCCGCAGCTCATGTCGTGCTGAACCGGCTGCCGGTCGGCGCAACGTTGGCCATTCCCGTGGACCCGTATCACGGCGTCAAAGGCCTAGCGGTCGAAGCTGAGCAACAGGGGCGGTGGAACATTCTGCGTCTTGAACTCGACGACACGCAGGGCTGGATCGATGCGGCCAAGATCGCCGACTTGTTGTGGCTAGAGACGCCAGCGAATCCGTTGATGACGGTGTGTGATCTCCCGGCGATCTGTTCGGCACCTCGCAAGGACGGCACGATCGTGGCCGTTGACTCCACGTTCGCTACGCCATTGGTGCAACGGCCCCTCGATCTGGGTGCCGACGTGGTGATGCACTCGGCAACCAAGTTCATTGGTGGTCATAGTGATCTACTCGCTGGACTGCTGATTACCACATCGCAAGAACTCCACGAAGAGTTCCATCGCCGGCGCTTGCTTGTCGGCGGAACGATCGGTGCGATGGAAGCGTTCTTGGCAATCCGTGGTGCTCGCACGCTGGCACTGCGAATGGAAAAGGCCCAGGCCAATGCCGGGGAACTTGCTGAGCGGCTTGACTCGAGCGATGACGTGGCTCTGGTGCGTTACCCAGGCTTGGCCTCGGACCCCACGCACCAGAATGCTGCCAAGTTCATGATGGGGTGGGGGGCCATGATCTCGTTTGAAACTGTTGGTAGCGCTGAGCGCGCCACGGCGATCTGTAACCAGGTCGAGATCATTAACCATGCAACCAGCCTTGGTGGCATCGAGTCAACGATGGAACGTCGAGCCGCTGTTGGTGGTCAAGAAACAATCCCACCCTCACTGATTCGCTTCTCGGTCGGGTGCGAAGACGTCGAAGACTTGGCGAACGACTTGGCGAACGCCTTCGCTAATACGAGAGACATGTAGGGCGACTAGCGGGAGGGGGAAACGGTGGAAGCACGCATTTGGATCGAGGCCGAGCATCTGGCTGAAGACGTTACGGACTTCTGCAATATTGCGGTGTACCTCTCTACAGGCGAGCGGTACGCACTCAACGCATGGACGTTCGACTTCTTTGCCGTCGCTCGGGCCGATGGCGAAATGAACGCATCAGCTGCGGTCAAACATCTTTATATGCATCCGCCCGACCTGTTCGTGCAGGATCTGACACGCCAGACCATCGAGAAAGTTGTTGTTGACATACTCGAACGGGGCCGACTTCCTGCGAGCTGCCTGATGCCTGACGAAGCACCTGACGTCGACGACACGCTGCGCTTCGACTAGCGCTGTTTCAAACTGCGTCGGGCAGAGAGATCGTGACCAGGTCGGTCGGTGGTTCGACCTCGACGTCGGCCAGTTGTGCGACCTGTCGCCGGCGCCCAACAACCTGAATCGCCCAGCGTTCGCCGTTTACCCCCGCAGCGATGCCTTTGGCGCGCATGATGTCGGCCGGAAGAGCATCGAGAAGTAGGTCGATTGCCGCCTTCGTCGTAGGGATCGGCAGTTCGATGCGACCGACCACATGGCGATCAAACAGGGTGGGTTCGGGTACAGCTATCTCGGCGCCGGGACGTCGCCCGCCGATTTGCAACAACAACGTTGACACCATGGGGTCCTGCGCCTCGATAATCGGCACACCGGGGGAAATCTGTTCAAGTCGGCGCCGCACCGATGCCAGCACATCGGGACGCACTAAATCAGCTTTGGTTAGTGTCAAGACGTCGGCGGCCCGGATCTGTTCTTCGATGGTGCCGCCGATATCGATACGCCCAATGAGTTCAGTGAACTGATCAGCAGCGACCAATGTCATGACGCCATCGAGCGTGAAGCCCGCCGAACGTCCCCACGGCACCATGCGTGCTGGTTCGGCCACACCACTGAGTTCGACGACAACATGGTCAGGAGGTGTCTCTCGTGCCCGAATCATGTCGAAGGCTGCACCGAAGCCGTCGATTGAACTGCAGCAAACGCATCCATCGCTGAGCTCGATGGTGTCGCCGCTGTGTTTACGAATTAGGCGGGCATCGATGTTGATCTCGCCTATGTCGTTCACGATCACTGCGATGGGACGGTCAGCTGATTTCAGTAGCTGGTTGATCAACGTCGTCTTGCCAGCACCGAGATACCCGGCCACGAACGTAAGCGGGACTCGCCGCCCGTCCCACGGCAAGAACTCCGGCTCTTGATACGACATGGCTACCCAGGTTAGCCCCACTAGTGCCGCAGGGACCACAGACGCTGGAACTCAAAAACAGGGTTTCGGCGAGCACTGAGTCGAAAGTTGGAATGCGGCTACCTCGCCTTGTTGTCGGAGTGTCGAAGCTAGGAATGTGGTCCTCGGGTTTGGATACGTTGACGCCGTTTGAGCCGTAATCTTGATTCTCCAGTTGGTGGAAGTTCTCGGTGGGAGGTATGACCGCCCATTCGATATGTCCGCCCATTCAAAGAGCCGTATCGCTGCACCGCGATCACGCAGACCGATGATTACTCGGTAATTGACTGCTTCGAGAACGTAGTACCAGGTTGGTTTGCAGTACGGGGCAGGAGGACACCGCCGTCGGGTCTGTTCGTCTGGCGGGCTTCGATCATGGTGTCATCGTGAGGGTTCGAAACCACCGTGCTTGTAGCCAAGTCATGGACACCTACTGTTTGATTTAGTCGCTGATGTCTTGACCGTGGGTGTGGGTCGTGCTGGGTCTCGAGATGTCGCTCGTCATCATCGAGACCTTGTCCAAGCCGAGACTTTGTCCAAGCCGAGACCTTGCCCAAGCTTCGATTCTTCTATGATCTAAAGCTCTCGCACTTCCTGCGGATACTTGGCGTATTTATCGCCGGCATCGGTTTGGCTGTGCGGTCACTCAAGCTCGACCCGCCCGGTGTTCTTGGACCCGGTCATCTCTCTGGAATCGAATCGAGAAACTCATGATTGACCTGACCGGCAAGGTTTTTATTGTCACCGGTGGCAACGGCGGTATTGGCCTGGGAATGGCTGAAGGCATCGTCATGGCTGGTGGTTCAGTCGTGATCTGGGGTCGCAACGAAGACAAGAACGGTGCAGCGGTAGAGACGCTGTCTGCGCTCGGAGGGTCCGCTACAGCCCACGTGTGCGATGTTGCACAGGAAGAGCAGGTTGTTGAGACCATGCAGCGATCGGCGATGGACTTCGGTCGCATCGATGGGCTGTTTGCCAACGCCGGGCGCGGCGGCACCGGTACCCCGTTCTTGGAACTGCCACTCGAGGAATGGCGAGCGGTGATGGACGTCAACCTCGACGGAGCATTTCTGCAACTACGCGAAGCCGCCAAGTTCCTGGTTGAACAAGGCGAAGGTGGAAGTCTGGTTGCGGTGTCGTCGACCTCGGCTATTCATGGTGCGGCCGGTAACGAGGCCTATGGGACCGCCAAGACAGCGCTGAACGGTTTGGTGCGAGCGTTGGCTGTCGGGCTCGCACGCTATGAGATCCGAGTGAACTCATTGTTGCCAGGATGGACCATTACTGACCTCGCCTCGGAAGGCTATGAGAGTGATGTTTTCCGCACGGCGACGATCAAACGCACACCGGTGCGGCGATGGGCTGAGCCGGCTGAGTTCCGCCAGGTTGGTGCATTTCTTGCGGATCCTTCCCAGACCTATCACACCGGCCAAGAGATCTGCGTCGACGGTGGCTACACCGTCTTCTAACTATGATCTGGTGTGGCCGTGAGGTGGCAGGCGCCACGTTGGGAATCGGTCAGTCTTCGAAGTGGTTGTTTTTTGTCTTGAGCTACTCAACTGGTCACCCCAATCAGAGCGACCCCGGGAACGGCCGTGTCGATGGGGGATACATCGACGATGACTTCTGGGCCGCGTTCGATATGGACCCTGACTATGTGCCGCGTACGCCGTGGTATCGCAAGACGGCCCGATGGGTTGCTGTGCTTGTTGTCGCGGGGCTTATCGCTAGTGGCGCTCTAATCCCGTGGGGTGAACTAATCGAGCGACTCGACAATATAAGCGAGCCAACTGAGATCCTTTTGGTTGCTGACGAAGTAGTTGCCGGGTCTCCGTATGGTTGGCTGGTTACCGAGGTGCGGGTCCGCAACATTGCTGACTCGACGACCGGCGGTTTCGTTCTCTCCAGTCCGCCAGACGGTGTGATCACCCTCGACCTCGTGGGCTGGGATCCAGAACAGTTGCGTTCGACGACAGCTCATGAGATTGGCCACCTGCTGGATTTCGCCGCATACGGCGACCAGGCCGAGCGCCGAGACGGACTGGGATCAGAAGCTTGGGCCGAGTGCGCTGCGGTGGACGCTGGATTTCGGACCACCGACTCCGATACCGGTGACACCGCCTACCACTGCACCGATGCTGAGCTCGAGCAGTATCAATTCTCGGTGAGCCTGCTGGGCGAGGTCTGCAAGACCTGGGGTAACCAAGAGTGCCGGCCCGTAGCCCCAATTAGCGCTAACGGCGAGCGCTAGCGTGATTCCATGAGCTTTCTCCGCAACCGCGTTCTGCGACGCCTGTCGATCATCGGGCGGATCGCTGATCTGATACTCGTTGGCGGCATGGCGCTGCGGCTAGCGCAACGTAGAGGTTGGATCAACAACCATCGTGTCAACGAGTACGGGCTAGATGACGAAACCGACGGACAGCCGCTTGTGATTGCCGAGATAGCCATGGCAGCTGCGGCGATGCTGCGGCTGATGCGCCGCAAGAAGTCCTAAACACCGGGAACAAACGCTAGAGAACTTCGTCCATTCAGTCAACAACACCAAGTTGTCGACTCGGTCGGGCGTCAAAGTGAAAGCCATCGAGCGAGTCAGCATGTTTAGCGTTGGGCTCAACAAGTTCGTCAGCATTTGGGAACCGTTGGGGTGTCCATCGATGGAAAGGCGACCATTCGTGTCTTTGTCGCGAAAAACGCACAGTTCTTCAGTTCCAAAAAACGTTCATTCTTTCTATTAGAAGCGAAATTCTCTATCTATTATTCTAAATTCGTGCTCGATCTGCCAAAAAAGACACGAAACTTGTTGCAACTCCATAACCCGAGTCTCTTACATGAGGATTTATGACAATGACGTCTTACGACTCAACCATCGAAGGCTACGCATCACTGCGTGAACAAGGTGGAAGCCCCTGGGCCGCAATCAGCCCCGAGTCTGCCGCTCGCATGAAGCTGCAAAACCGCTTCCTGACCGGCATCGATATCGCCCGGTATACCGCAAAGATCATGCGCGAGGACATGGCTCTCTATGACGAGGATGTAACCCGTTACACCCAGAGCCTCGGCTGCTGGCACGGGTTCATAGGTCAGCAGAAGATGATTGCCGTAAAGAAGCATCACGGCACCACCGCTGGGCGCTACTTGTACCTGTCTGGCTGGATGGTCGCTGCGATGCGTTCGCAGTTTGGCCCGCTTCCTGATCAGTCGATGCACGAGAAGACCGTCGTACCTGAACTCATCGCTGAGCTCTATGACTTCCTGAAGCAAGCCGATGCCCGTGAGCTCAACGAGGTCTTCCGTAACCTCGACGAAGCTCGCGCTGCCGGTGACTCGGTTGCCGAGACCGATGCGCTCGCAGCTATCGAAAACTTCGAAACCCACATCGTGCCGATCATTGCCGACATCGATGCTGGCTTCGGCAACGAAGAGGCCTGCTACCTGTTGGCGAAGAAGATGATTGAAGCAGGCGCCTGCTGCATCCAGGTTGAGAACCAGGTAAGCGACGCCAAGCAGTGTGGTCACCAAGACGGCAAGGTCACCGTGCCGCACGAAGACTTCAACGCCAAGATCAATGCCATCCGTTACGCCTTCCTCGAACTCGGCGTAGACGACGGTGTCATTGTTGCTCGTACCGACTCGTTGGGCGCGAGCCTTACCCAGAAGCTGCCTGTATCTCAGGAGCCTGGCGACAAAGCCAGCCAATACCTAGCCTTCCTTGAAGTCGACGAAGTCACCATCGACGATGTGCAAGACGGCGACGTACTGCTCAAACAAGACGGCAAGCTCGTGCGTCCGGTTCGTTTGCCAAACGGTCTCTATAAGTTCCGTGACGGGACCGGTGAAGAACGCTGTGTCTTCGACGGAATCAACAGCCTGCAAAATGGCGCAGACTTGCTCTGGATTGAAACCGCAACACCAAACGTTGACGCGATTGGCTCGATGGTCAACTCGATCCGCGAGGTCATGCCGAACGCCAAGCTGGTGTACAACAACTCGCCATCATTCAACTGGACCCTGAACATGCGCCAGCAGGTCTTCGACGACTGGACTGCTGAAGGCCAGGATGTATCGGCGTACAACCGCGAAGAGCTCATGAGCGTGGCGTACGACGACACACCACTTGGTGGGGAAGCAGACGTGCGAATCCAGAGCTTCCAGGCTGACAGTGCTCGCGAAGCAGGCATCTTCCATCACCTGATCACTCTGCCGACGTACCACACCGCTGCACTGTCAACCGACAATCTGGCTCGTGGTTACTTCGGTAAGGAAGGCATGCTCGCCTATGTCTCTGGCGTACAACGTCAAGAGATCCGTCAGGGCATCCAGTCCGTTAAGCATCAGGACATGGCCGGCTCCAACATTGGTGATGACCACAAGGAATACTTCGCTGGCGACCAGGCCCTCAAGGCCGGCGGTGCTCACAACACCATGAACCAGTTCTAGAGTCGGGTGCCTCGCAGCAACACGTAGCGTTGCTGCTGCGGATGTCTGAGCTACGTGCTCGATGGTCTCGGCAAGCTTGAGTCCTGAACGAAACGCAAGTCAGGAGCGTCACCCGCGGTAATTGCGGGCGATGCTTCTGTTTGCTTTTTGGAGCAGGGCAAGGGCAGCCGGGTGCTCCTAGTTTGCGTTGAAGCGGGGAGAGGCGCCGGGTGGAAGTGGGACTTCGAAGGCGTTCAGAACGAAACTGATATGGCTGTAGTAGCCGATTGTGTGGGTGAGGTCGACGGTGCTATCGACACCTACCGCTGCGACAACAGCGTCGTAGATGGGCTGATCAACATGACCTTCGGTAACCAGGGAGAGGGTGTAGAGATAGATTGCTGCTTCGTCGTCATTGTCGAAGGTAGGGCTCTCACCAGCCGCCAACGCATCAATGACGGATTGGTCGATTCCAGCATCGAGTGCCAACGCGCTATGGGCCCAGAACTCGAACTCAGACTTCCACCGCGCTCCGACTGTCGTGATCGCAAGTTCGAGTAGGCGAGGTTCGAGTGAACTTGCGAATCGAATCACGCCACCGACCTTGATCAGGTGCTCGCCCAGATCAGGTCGCCGAACAAACGCCTCGAAAGGCCCATCTAGGCGACCTTCGGGCGTCGTCAGGTCCAGTGCTTTGCCTCGGGAGGCAACGATGTTGTCCCAAAGCGCCCGCTGTTGGAGATCGCTGGCGTCATAGGTCAGGAGTGGAAGTCGGCTCATTTGAAAAACGTAGTCATTGCAACGTCCACTCAGTTTGTCCGCACTCACACCGAGCAGCCCAAACGGTGGTCTCGTCGGCGGTACTGCCTGCCGTTCATCGCCGCTGCTGGTGACCTTGATCACAGCGGCCCGTCGATATTGGCCAAGGGCTTCGGGCCGCCTACTGCTCGGTCGGCCTCACAAGTCAACTTTGGGCCCAGTAGTAGAACGCTGCTAAGCGCCACGCACGGTTACGCGAGATTGACGTGTTTCGTGGGCCAAGGCATACAGGCCCGCAGCGCCGACGATTGCAGAACCAACAAAGGTAAGGGTGTCAGGGACATCGCTGAACACGATGACCTGCAACACGATTGCGAAGATCAGCACCGAGTACCGGAACGGAGCTGTAAAGCTGATATCACCGATTCGCACTGCGTTTACTGACGAGACGTAACCCAAGCTCAAGAAGCACGCGCCTGCACCGAGCAGGCCTAGCGCTCCGGCATCGGGGCGATCCCAGCCCGCAAAGATCGTGATCACAGCGCCAAGCATGGTGATGACAACGCCAGTGCCGAGCGCCACAGCAGTGCCCGGCATCGTCGACGAAATATTGCGGGTTGCCAGCTCGCGCACAACGATGAGCCCGACGGCAAGTAGGCCGCCGAGAAACCATGGACTGAAGTCGTCGCCGCCAGGCTTGATTATGAACAACACACCCACCAGCCCAATAGCCAGTGCTAGTACGCGATGTGCGCTCACTTTTTCGCGAAGCAGGCGGGCCCCAGCAAAGGTCACCGCAACCGGCAGGAGTTGCATGACGGCCGTAAGACCAGCGATGGGGACGTGAGTAAGAGTGATCAGATAGGCAACCGTGCCGGCGGCTTCCATTGCCATACGGAGCAAAACAGGACGCTCGAGATAGGCGGTTACGGGGACGGTGACCTTGCGCATGCGTACGATCGTGATCAACAAAACGACCACGACAAGCCCACGGAGAAATACCGCTTGGAATAACGGCAGGTCTTCGGCGGCTCGCTTGATAAATGCGTCGTTGACGACGTAGCCAAACATGCTGGCGGTCATCCAGGCCGCACCGCGCACATTCTCGCTGCGCTCGGTGTAGCTGAGATTACTAGCGGTGGGGCTCAGAGTCTTGATTTCCACTCGGTGAGCGAGCCAGACTCGGCACCGATACTGGTCGAGTCACCGTGGCCGGTGTGTACGACGGTGCTGGTTGGCAACGTAAAGAGCTTGTGCTCGATGGACTCCAAGATTCCCGGATAGCTGGAGAAGGAGCGGCCGGTGGCGCCAGGGCCTCCGTGAAACAAGGTGTCACCTGAAAACAAGATGCCTTCGCTTGGGAGGTGGAGACAGCAGCCGCCGGGGGAGTGGCCTGGCGTGTGAATTACCGAGATGTCTATGCCTCCGACGGTGAAGGATTGGCCGTGGCTGAGCGGAGCGTCGACGCGTCGGTCGCTGTAGACGGCTTCCCACAACATGGTGTCGTCGGGATGCAGCCAGATCGGTGCATCGAAATGCTCGGCCACTTCGGCCGCTGCATTGATGTGGTCATTGTGTGCGTGAGTGCACACAATCGCCTTGAGGGAGCGGTCGCCAACCGCTCCAATAATGGCTTCGTGGTCGTGTGCGCAATCGAGCACGACGCACTCGCGATCGTCGCCGACAATCCAGACGTTGTTGTCTACGTCGAAGTCCTCACCATCAAGCGAGAAGATGCCTGATGTGACCAAATGATCGATGGTTCCCATGGAGCGACTCTACTAGTTTCGGCTAGGTGCCTAACCGAGGTTGCGCGCAAACAGATCGTGCATACGTTCCCAGTGGCGTTCCGAAGCAGCGCGGACATACTGCGGGCGTTCGGCATAGGCGAATCCGTGTTCGGTCCCGGGATACCACTCAACCTGTCCGGTAGAGCTTGATGCCTCGAGCGCAGCTGCAAAGGCATCGATCATCTCGGGTGGCGCATAGCTATCAGTTTCGGCGGCACCGATGTAAACCTCTCCGTGCACGGCATCGAGGTGGCGGTGCGGTGAGTCGTCGGCATCGGCTACAAGCCGCACTCCATGGAAGGAAGCAGCAGCCACCACGTTGGCATGAGCAGCGGCGACCATGACAGCGAACGGGCCACTCATGCAATAGCCAACGACGCCGGCCTTGGAGGTGTTGGCAGCTGGGTCATTCGCTGCATATTCGAGCATGGCGCCGGCGTCACTGTTGACCATTTCGTTCGACAGATTGCCCATGAGTTCGAACATGCGGTCTCGATCGCCGTTGTCGAACACGTTGAATTCGCGAACATCGCGGTAGTAAAGCTGGCTAGTCATCACGTAATAGCCAGCAGTAGCGAGGCGACTAGCCATGTGCCGAATTTCGTCTCGCATGCCGGGTGCATCCATCAAAAATAACACCACGGGATGAGGGCCATCGCCATCAGGGTGTGTGACCCAAGTGGGCATTCCGCCATCGGGAGTGGTCAGATCGAAGTGTGATTCCTGCATATTTGGACAGTAGCTGATTGAACAACATGGTGAGTCTTCGCGGTAGCGATCGACAAAACTGGGGTAGGTGATCTAGTCTCCATCAACGAGGAGTGCGACTAACTCCTCAAACGAAAGAGAAAAGCCATGGCTGTTACAGGCACCGTAAAGTTCTTCAACACCGAGAAGGGTTACGGTTTCATTTCGAGAGAAGATGGTGAAGACGTATTCGTTCACTTCTCGAACATCGAGGGTGACGGGTTCAAGAACCTTGAAGAGGGTCAGGCCGTTGAGTTTGAGATCGGCGAAGGGCGTAAGGGCGAAGAGGCCCAAAACGTCCGCGCTGTCTAGAGCTCAGGATCTAGATGCAGGCCCTGTGTGGTTCAAACAGGACTTGATGCAAATAAGATCTCAATAAGACGCTGGGACTCCCCGCGTCTCATTTATTTTTTCTCCTCTCGGGTTAAGGGTTAAAGCGGCTGTGGCACAAGAACGCACCGATGAAGAACAAGCGCGCGTAGCGGTGGCGTCAGAGTTGCGACGTGGCATGCATCTCTTGGTAGGCCGCGAACCATCTGCTGATGGCATGAAGGTATTGAGGACCTCGCTTCGCCGACTCTTCGACCAACTGGATGCAGCGCCTGAGCGAGTGCGGGGTACTCGTGTTTGGCAGGGTCCGCCGGCCGACGGAGAGATGTTCGCCGATTCAATAGATCGCCCCGTGAGCGGGTCCGGGAATCCGTTCAGCGTGCCGATGGTGGTACAGCGCCAGGGCGATACGGCGGTCAGCATCGTGACACTGGATGCTGGTTTCGAAGGTGCCCCTGGTCGTTCCCATGGCGGGTTTGTCTCGGCGATCTTCGACGACCTCTTCGGATCCCTTCCCATGTTGCAAAGCAAGGTTGCCTTCACTGCCTCGCTTACCGTCAACTATGTCGCGCCTTCACCGGTGTTTGAGCCGGTCGTGTTCCGAGGCTGGATTGACCGGGTCGAGGGTCGGAAAATTTTCGTTGCTGGCGAGGCACATCACGGTGAGACTCTCGTTACGACTGCGACTGGCCTCTTTATTGACTCAACAGAAATGATGGCGAGCTTCTACGGTGCCTGAGTGATCGAAACAGTGTCAGAGGCATCTGGCGAACGGGGCATTCGCAGCGATCGCAGCGTCATCATCTACCTCTCTTTTCTCGGCATCCTGCTGGCTACAGGCATCGATATCGCATTGCCTGCGTTTGACGCGATCGAGGACGGGCTCGAGAGCTCGTCGAATGTCTCGCTAATCGTCACGTTGTACGTGATCGGTATGGCCTTAGGGCAGCTCATCGTCGGTCCTGTTGCTGACCGCTTCGGACGCAGACCAGCGATCCTGGGCGGGCTAGGGCTCTATGCGGTTGGTGCCATCGCCTCGGCGCTGGCACCGTCGTTTGGGTTGCTCCTTGTCGCCAGGCTGATCTGGGGTCTTGGCGCAGCTGCACCGGCTGGGCTGCGGTCCGCTATCACCCGTGACCTGTACAGCGGCGACAAGATGGCTCGCATCACGACCATCATGATGGCGGTCTTCCTCCTCGGTCCGATCTTCGTGCCGCTGCTTGGCGATTTCTTGATTCGGGTTGCGCCCTGGCCAGTGATCTTCTGGTTCGCCGCAGGGTTGGCCGTCGTAGGCGCCCTTTGGTGTGTCCGGTTCGGCGAGACGCTTGCTGAAGAAAACCAGCGGCCGCTCGAGCTTCGACAGATCTGGACCGGTGTCAAGGTCGTGGTTCGTACCCGGGTCACTGTTGGACATATGCTCGCCAACGTGTTCTTGACGGGCGCCTTCTTCATCTATCTCGGTAGCGCTCAGCCTGTCTTCGATCAGGTCTTTGACAGGTCGTCTCAGTTCGCTGTCTTCTTTGCTTTGTCTGGCGTGGTTACCGTTCCGCCTCTGATCCTGAACAACCGCCTGATCAAGAAATATGGTGCCCGGCGCATGTCGATGCTGGCGTGTGCCGGGTCAGCATCGATAGCTGTTGGGGCAGTGATCCCCACGCTGGTGCTCGAAGGTCGCCCGAGTTTCTGGCTTTGGTACGTGTGGGTGCTGTTTGTGACCGGCTTGCTCACATTGGCTACCCCATCGATCACGGCGTTAGCCCTCGAACCAATGGGGGCGTTGGCCGGCACAGCATCGTCGTTGTTGTTTTTTAGCGGATTCGCATTTGGGGCAGTGTTAGCGGCCATATTTGACCGGCTAGTCAATGACACGGTCACGCCATTTGTTGTGGGGTTTGCGCTCTACACCACCATTGGGCTGGCGTTCATGTGGTGGGCCGGGGGTACGGCAGCACTTTTCTCAGAATCGGAATGACCGCTAAGCTGAGTCCGACGAGGGAGTCTAGCTATGACACACGATTTGGTGATCCGAAACGGCACGGTGGTTGACGGAACCGGCGCCACACGATTTGCTGGTGATGTCGCAATCGACGGTCAACAGATAACCCAGGTTGGCAAGGTCGATGGCAGTGGACATCGCGAGATCGATGCCGACGGTCACATCGTCAGCCCGGGCTGGGTCGACATCCACACCCACTACGACGGACAAGCCACGTGGGACAGCGACCTGGCGCCGTCATCCACCCACGGTGTCACCTCGATCGTGATGGGAAACTGTGGTGTTGGCTTCGCACCTGCTCGCCCCGACAGACACGACTGGCTAATCTCGCTACTCGAAGGGGTAGAGGACATTCCCGGCACGGCGCTGACCGAAGGCATGACATGGGGATGGGAGTCGTTCCCGGACTACCTCGATGTGCTCGACGACATGTCATGGACGCTCGATGTCGGCACGCAGATTCCGCACGCTGCGCTTCGCACCTATGTGATGGGAAGCGATGGCGCCGACAACACAGTTGCCGCTAACCATGCCCAGATCGAATCTATGTCGCAGCTCTGCGAGGAAGCTATTCGTGCCGGTGCGCTGGGTTTCACGACGTCGCGCACATGGGTGCACCGCACCAGCGAAGGAGCACAGATTGGCACGCTGAAGGCCGGCGCTGACGAGGTTCTCGGCATCGCTGCTGCGTTGCAACGCGCCGGAACTGGCGTCATCCAACTGATTAGCGATGCCTACCAAAGCACCGACGATGAACTCGTAGCTAGCGAACTGGCGTTGCTTGAAGCCATTGCATTGCATGTGCGGCGTCCGTTGAGCTTCACTGTGCAGCAGAGCGATGAATCGCCGGGCCGCTGGCGTGAACTCTTGAGCGCGATTGGTGATTGGCGAGCTGCCGGAGCTGATGTGTCGGCTCAGACAGCTGTTCGACCCATCGGCGTGGTCGCTGGACTTACCTCAACGGTGAACCCGCTTCGATGCAGCAAGACCTACAAGGCCCTCTCGTCATTACCCTTGGCCGAACGCGTTGCTCGCATGCAGGACCCGGCAGTGCGCGAGACCATTCTGAACGAGCACGGGTCGTTCGTTCCTAATTCCTTTAGCGCCACGACGCACTCGGGCTATGACCGCATGTATCCCATGGCCGAGTTCCCGAACTACGAGCCAAAACCAGAAGATTCGTTGGCCGGAGTAGCGGCCCGTGCCAATCGGCCTGCGAACCAGGTGATGTACGATTTCTTTGTCGACAATGGCGGCGCGAACCTAGTCTATCTGCCATTCATGAACTACGCCGGAGGCAGCCTGGACGATGTGGCCGAAATGATCGCCTCGCCGCTCACGCTGTCTGGGCTTAGTGATGCTGGTGCGCACTGCAACACTCTGTCCGACGGCACCATGCCAACGACCGCTATAAGCCACTGGACACGCGACCGCACCGACGGTGCGATATTCGAACTTGAACATATGGTGCATCGCCAAACTCAAGCCACAGCGGCTCATGTGGGCTTCGATGACCGCGGTGTCGTGGCGCCTGGCTATCTCGCCGACTTGAATATCTTCGATCACGACACAATCAATGCCTATGCACCCGAGCTGGTGCAGGACCTGCCTGCTGGTGGCACTCGGTTGTTGCAGAAGTCCTCTGGCTATTTGGCCACGATCAAGCGAGGCACCGCAACCGTCGAGGACGGTGAGCTTACAGGCGAGCATCCTGGCGGGCTCATGCGTGGCCCCCAGCAGCGCTGAGTCAACGATCTCTGGCAGCGACAAGGTTCTGTCACACAGCGCCTTGAGGGCGACCATCTTTGCCAGGGCTTCCTAGCCCAGACACGTCGAGGTCAGGCGGTGCTGGTCTTCGTCGGACAATGGGTGATCGATGAATGTCGGTGTTTGATATAGCGGTCATCGCCGATGAGGTGGTGGCGGCATTGCTAGCAGAACTTGGCGAAGACTCGTTGATGGATTTTGTCCACGGGGGTCTTGGTCGTCGAATAGCGCATGGGGTTGGATCTCGCTTGGGGTAGGTGCGGGCCCTATCAACGAGCGGGCCAATGACGGCAACCAGCGTTCCTCCTATAGGCACCGGCCGACATGGCGTCGACGAACTCATGGCCTTCAAAGTGAACGACCGTGAGTTCGGTGACCTAGCCGAATCGCAGCGAGTAGCACGCCGTCTGGCTGACATGTTGGTGACTCAACCTGGCCAGATCGGCGAAGGCCTAGCTGCCGAGTTGCGGTGCGATTTCGCTGGCGAACAAATTATGCAACTGACACTCGATGTCATGAAATGGAACTGCCAGAAAGTCGCAGCGGCACTCCGCGTCGACAAAGGAGTAGTGCCGGGAAAACTCACTGACGTACTCTTTGACGCAGACGGTCAGTGGGTGCGGCCTAACTGCTACGTGAGCTGCGGGTCGGTTGGCGGCCCGACTAAGGAGTGCCGTCGAACCTATGTGCTCGACAGCTGTGCACAAGTTGGCGACGGATCTCGTGAGTGCCGCCAGCATTAGCAGTAGCTAGGTCACTCAACCGGTGGTGCGACAGCACGCTCGGCGTTGCGCACGATTGCGTCGCACATTTCCTGCCACCGAGGGCGAGGGAGGTCGTGTGCCATGTCGGCGAACGCCAGAAGGCGTGCATTGGGGATGGCTTTGGTGGTTGCGATACCCCCACTGGGCTGAACCAACGGATCGATCAGCCCATGGATGACGAGTGTTGGAACCGAGACAGAGCCCAGTAACGCCGTGCGGTCGCGTGAACCAGCAATCGCGGCAGTCTGACGAGCCACCCCATCAGGGGTGAAGCTGCGGGTAACGTCTGCATGGGCAACAAGCCGGTACTCATCGGCATCGAAGTGTGGCCCGGATATAGCGGTGAATGTGTCGACAGCTGCCTCGACGGCGGTCTCACGAGTCGCTGGCTTCTGGCGTGCAATTTTTGGGATTAGCGTCGCTGCAATGCCACCGTTCTTGCGGTCGCCGGTGTTCGACATGATTGAACACAGGCTTCGGACCTTAGCGGGGTGACGGATCGCTAATTCTTGCGAGATCATGCCACCCATCGAAATGCCCATGACATGACATGAGCTGATGTCGAGTGCATCGAGCAGCCCAGCGGCATCGTCGGCCATGTCTGGGACGGTATAGCCCACATCTCTGAGGATCCGGCGGCTGATGAACGAGCGCATCATCTTGCCGTGTGAAGGGGGCTCCCAGTCGGTTTGTGTCGAGAGCCCAATGTCACGGTTGTCGAAGCGGATCACCTGGAAGCCGCGGTCGAGGAACAACTGCACGAAGTCATCAGGCCATGCGGTGAGTTGGCCGCCGAGGCCCATAACGAACAGCATCGGCTCGCCGCTGCCCAGGACTTCGTATTCGATCGTTATGTCATTGACACTTAGGTTCGCCATCAAAAATGACGTTACAGGATGATCCAGGCGAAATTTGGTCTTGGAAAGGCTGCTCCACGTATATTCGGCCTATGACTGATTACCCGCTTCCGAATGTTTCTACCGATTTGACGGGCCGGGTGGCATTGGTTACTGGCGCAACCTCGGGGCTGGGTTGGCGCTTCTCGCAGGTCCTTGCCGCGGCTGGTGCCACCGTGATTGCCACTGGCCGTCGCGAGGAACGCCTGGCCGAACTCGAAGCCGTTATAGCTGAACAGGGAGGCACGGCATATCCGTGTCGCCTCGATATGACCGATACCGACAGCATCATGGCCGCCGTCGAACACGCAGAAGCGGTTGCTGGCACGGTCGATATTTTGATCAATAATGCCGGTATCCCGGATGCGCAGCGGGCACACAAGATGCCTTTGGATCTGATTGACCGTGTCTTCGATACCAACTTGCGGGGCCCCTACGTTCTCTCGTGTGAAGTCGCCCGTCGCCTGATCGAAGCAGAGATGCCAGGCCGGATGGTCAACATCAGCAGCATTGGCGCCTTCCGTTACGAGGGCATCGGTGCTGCGCTTTATTCGATCACCAAGGCCGGAATCGCTCGGATGAGCGAAGTCCTTGCCGTGGAATGGGCTCGCTATCACATCAACGTAAACGCCATCGCTCCCGGCGCGTTTAGCTCGGAGATGATGGACGGAATGATGGAGCGGATGGGTGATATCAGCAAGGGGATGCCACGCAAACGCATCGGCGACCCGGCTCAGCTGGATTCCACCCTGCTCTATCTATGCGGTCCAGCTAGCGATGCAGTTACTGGCACCGTTATCAAAGTTGATGACGGGCAGTCCTCACGATGATCCACCAGCCGGCGTGTCTGACAACCTGTTTCGAGGCCATAGAAATAGCCAAAATGGCTGGCAGGACAGAGCTTGTTGCAGACACAGCTTGTTGCAGACACAGCCTGTTGTAACGGTGGCAGAAGAGGCAGTCGTGTCGACAAACGGGCGACGTCCGAGTTGCATGCCAGTGACAGGCCAGGGACTCGGCTCGGGGTCGATAGCGATCGTGGCTATGGCCACTGACCGATGTTCGGAGACTCGGTGCAGCATTTCAGTCGGGCAGGCAGTGTTATCTGTGTGCTGTCATCAAAGCAACGATCCGGGACAATGGCGACATTGGTGACCGGGTGTCTGGGTCGGCGGTTCTTCTATCTGCTGGGTATTTTTAGTTGTTGCGCACTGGGTCGGCCTGACGTATGCAAAACTGGGTAAAGATGAACAAGGGACGCTACGACATTCCCATCGAGCCTAAGGCAGGCAAGGTAGGCGTACTTTGTGTTGTCCTGTTCGGGGTGCTGTCGAACCTGATGGTGTTTGTCGCTGCGTACATGTGGACCGATGCCGACACCAAGCTCGCCGGTGCCATCGGCATGTCTTCGATCATGATCCCAGTAGCTGTCGGTACCTTCTTCAGCATGGTCCGGCACCAACGCTCTGGCGCCATCTGGTTTGTGCTGACGGCAGCCCTGCTCGCGGGTGGCATGGGGGCTTGGGCGTTCAACGAGAGCGAGGCCTTCGAAGCCCGAATGAATCTTATTGCACCTGGGGTAACCAGCGCACCCGTGTCGTCCTAACCAGAGCTGCGCCGCCCCGCTAACGTCTCATCCATGTTCATCAATGGAGAATGGGTCGACGCTCAAGGTGGGGCGACGTTCGATGTAACGAATCCTGCTACTGGCGAGAAGATTGGCGAGATGCCCGATGGCGCAGCCGCTGATGCTGAGCTGGCAATACAGGCTGCGGACGCCGCCTTCGCAGGCTGGTCTACAACCACGGCCTATGCCCGAGCCGACATCTTGATGCGGGCCTGGCAGCTTATGAATGATCAAGCCGATGAGCTTGCCCATCTGATGACCATGGAGCAGGGTAAGCCGCTCAAGGCAGCGAGGTTCGAGGTCGGTTACGGTGCCGACTTCCTGCGCTGGTTTGCCGAGGAAGCTCGCCGGATCACGGGCCAGTGGTTGCCGTCGTCTCGACCAGACCAACGGTTCTTAAGCGTCCGTCAACCAGTAGGTGTGGTCGCTGCGATCACCCCATGGAACTACCCAATCTCGATGCTGACACGCAAGATGGGTCCTGCGCTTGCCGCCGGGTGCACCATGGTCCTTAAGCCGGCTGAAGCCACGCCGTTGTGTGCAAAGGCGATCTTTGAAATTCTGGCCGAGGCGGGGGTCCCGGCTGGTGTGATGAATATGGTCACGGCACAAGACCCTGTCCCAATCGGCGATATTTTCACTAGCGATCGTCGAGTCAAAAAACTTACTTTTACCGGTTCGACTGCGGTCGGCAAGATGCTCGCTGGCAAGGCGGCCGCATCGTTGCAACGAGTGTCGGTCGAGCTTGGCGGGCACGCACCGTTCATTGTTTACCCCGATGCTGATCCGGAGCAAGCTGCGAAGGGTGCAGCCGCTCTCAAGTTCCTGAACTCAGGCCAAGCATGCATCAGCCCGAACCGCTTGTACGTCCATCGTGATGCCGCCGACGCCTTTATCGGCACCCTTACCAAGCGCGTGTCTGCTCTACAGACCGGCAACGGGATGCACGACGGTGTGGGTGTTGGTCCGTTGGTTAACGCCGCAGCGGTCGAAAAAGTCGCCGCTCAAGTCGAGGATGCACGTTCAAAGGGTGCCGGCATTCCTGTCGGCGGATACCGCATGACCGAGGGCGACCTTTGCGATGGGCATTTCTACGCTCCGACGCTGCTCACCGACGTAACACCTGACATGACGGTCTACCGAGAAGAAACCTTCGGGCCGGTGGCTCCAGTAGTGGTCTATGACGACGTTGATCAGGTGATCGAGCTCGCCAACGACACGCACTATGGGCTTGCTGCATACGTCTATACACAGAACCTGAAGACCGCGATTTCGGCGTTCGAAGCATTGCGCTTTGGCATCGTCGGGATCAATGACGTGAATCCCACATCGGCAGCAGTGCCATTTGGAGGCATGAATGACTCGGGCCTTGGGCGAGAAGGCGGTCATGAGGGTCTCGATGAATATCTCGAAACCAAGACGGCCGGCATCAGCCTTCGCTGACCCCGGCCCGAGATAGTTCTAGAGCCAGGTGCCTAGCTGTTCACTAATTTCTGCTGGTGTTGTCTGGGGTGCCCAACGGGCCACGCTTTGACCAGAACGATCGACTAGAAATTTTTCAAAGTTCCAGGTGATGTCGCTGTTTTCGCCCTCGCCGACCTGGTTGTCGCGTAGCCAGCCGAAGAGCGGAGCGGCATCGTCGCCGTTCACGTTGATCTTGGCGAACATCGGGAAGTTGACGTTGTACTTTGAGGACGCGAACTCCAGGATTTCGACGTTTGTGCCGGGCTCTTGGCCGCCGAATTGGTTACAGGGAAACGCAAGGACGTTGAAGCCTTGGTCGCCGAATTCTTCTTGAAGCGCACGCAGACCTGCGTACTGAGACGTCAAGCCTCAAGCGCTGGCTACGTTGACGATCAAGCTGACCTTGTCTTGGAATTGGGAGAAATCCACCGGGTCACCGGTGATCGACTCCATCTCGAAATCTATGAATGTCATAGGCGCACGATACCTGCGCTGTTTAGCTGCCAGTCGGCGCAGCCGGCGCTGTCAGCCAGAGCCCAACTAACCAGCTCATGACCTTGCTGAACGGGGTGGTCAGTAGGACCCGGGGTCGATGAGACGGATCAGGTTTAGTCCGAGGTTGTTTGTCATAGCGACGGAAACAAAGCCATCGAGAGGCAAGCGGTGTCGGTTAGTGACGGTCGTGATTATTGGTTCACAAAGCTCATGATTGGTCTGCAGCGAACGCCGTTGGTGTGCAACCACCTTGGCTTCGCGAACCGGAGTGACCTGCATGAGGCCTAGGCGGCGATGTGGGATTTCCCGCCTGGGTTTGGCGCCAGATCCGACATATTGTTCACGTTTGGGTAGAGCGCACCGCGTTTGTTTTGCGATCGCTCACGACAACAAGCGATGAGCGTTGCAGGTCTGTCCTACGCGGTCTTTCGCGATCGGCAGGGCCAGCGCGTTAGTTTCTGTTCGTAGGACAGATGACGGCCGCACGGCCAGAGAGTGATGCATTATGGGAGACGTTTCGGTAGAGGTAGGTAGCGACTATGTCGCGACGGTAGAGATCCATCGACCGCCAAACAACTTCTTCTCGATGCGGTTGATCGAGGAGCTGGCGGACACCTTCGAGGCGCTCGACGCGGGAGGTCAGGCACGTGCCATCGTGCTGTGCAGCGAAGGAAAGCATTTTTGCGCTGGAGCTGATTTCGCAAACCGGGGTGACGACGAGAACTCTGGTCAGCTCTATGCCGCAGGTGTGCGGTTATTCCGGGCCGCCTTACCAATTGTTGCGGCAGTGCAGGGCGCTGCCATTGGTGGTGGCTTGGGGCTTGCTCTTATGCCCGACTTTCGTGTCGCAGCACCTGAGGCTCGGTTCAGCGCGAACTTCGCTCGACTGGGATTCCACCAAGGCTTCGGTCTAAGCGTGACGTTGCCCCGGCTAGTCGGTCCACAGGTAGCAGCCGAGTTGTTATACACGGGACGCCGGGTGAAAGGTGACGAGGCCGTTGCCATGGGGCTTGCCGACAAACTGGCCCCAATCGAGTCGGTGCGCGACGCCGCACATGAGCTTGCTGCCGAGATTGCTATGTCTGCCCCGCTTGCGGTGCGTTCGATTCGAGCCACGCTCCGAGGTGACCTCGCGGACCAAGTACAAGCTGCGACCGACCACGAGGCCGTTGAACAAGCACGGCTACAAACGACGGACGACTGGAAGGAAGGCGTTTCTGCGATGGCAGAACGCCGAACGCCGAACTTCACGGCGTCCTGAACGCGGGATTTCTCTTCAACATCACGACCGGGCAGACCAACGAAGACATGGTCAACACAGCTCTGCGCGGCTTGAGCGCCGATGTTGCAAGGTCCGTCCCTCGGCTATTTACCCCTGCCATGATGGCCTAGGCCCTGAGACAGACTGTGCTTGGTGGTACCACGGGCACTGCGCCATCTCCGATGAGGGGTACGGGAGTTTTGCGCACGTCCAACCGCCAAACGGGATGTTGGTCGAGTCGTTAACGACGACGTCTTGTCGATGTTCGAGCAATGGGGGACCGCCGGGTCGTCCTAATCTAGAGAGGACGGTCCCCGGCAAGGGTTATGCGATGCATGACTCGGCGATGTCCGTCGTAGTCGTTGATCGGGTTATGCAGCAAGCAACGGTTGTCCCACAGCGCCAGCATCCCTGCTGTCCACTGCAGTCGCCACACGAAGTCCGGTCGCACCTGATGGGCAAAGATCGCTTCAAGGATTGGGCGACTGTCTGCTTCGCTCATACCGACGAAATGGCTGGTGTGAGCGACGTTCACATAGAGCGCCTTTCGCCCGGTCTCGGGATGAGTGCGAACCGCCGGGTGTTCAGACCGAAACGCCTCACGTTTCGGCTGATCAGCGTCGGCCAGCCGATCGGAGCGGGTCTTTGAGACGTCTGCCAGATCCGAACGGTTGATGGCAGTAAGTGGCTCAATGACGGTCTGGAGATCTGCAGGAAGCTCATCCCAGGCTCGGTACATATTGGCGAACTCGGTGTCGCCTCCTGCTGGTGGTAGATCGCGTGCAACCAGCATTGATGCCATTGGAGGCTCGTCCAGGTAGACGGTGTCGCTGTGCCAGATGCCGCCGAAGTTATTCTTCTCATGTGCGAGCTTCTTGACCTCGATGATCTCGGGGTACTCGTTGAGTCCGGTGACGAACGGGTACCGAGCTGGTTGCCCCAGCGTCGTGGCGAAGGCCAAGAAGGCGGCCTCGGAGACGGGCTGATTGGGGAATACCAGCACCAAGTGCTCGAGCCACGCATCGCGAATCGCACGCGTTATCTCGTTGGACTGTGGCGTCTCCAGATCAACACCTGTTACGTAGGCGCCAAGCGCACCGCCGGTTGGCTGTATTTCCATATCTTCATCCTTGCGCACGCTCGCAACGCGGACCACTATTGTTGCGACGATAACCGAGATGGCGAACGATCATCTCAGTCCGCTGCTGCCCAACTTCGCTGCTTTGGCCGGTGAGCACGCCGCCCTGATCGAGGCGCTCGTCCGTTGCTGCGGCCACGCCAATCTCATCCATTAACCGCTAGATCGTGCTACCGGTGATTGGAGGTAATGCGGTTAAAGTTAAATGCATGACCGAAGAACGCCCAGACACGTTGAACGATGTTGGTGTGCTTAAGCGCCGCGAGATCGAAGCGCGCATCGTGGCCCCAATCCTCCAACGCCTTGGCGAGGAGTTTGGTCAAGAACGGGTGCGTGAACTCGCCGCCGAAGTCATCGTTGGGGTCGCGCAGAGCCAGGGCGCAACGATGGCAGAAATTCTCGGCGGCAATGACTTAGCCGTCTTCGCTGACTCGCTCGAAGCCTGGACTCGGGGCGGTGCACTTGAACTCGAGGTCGTCGAGCAGACCGATACCCGGTTCGCTTTCAACGTGACCCGCTGCAGGTACGCGGAAATGTACCTCGAGCTCGGTGATGCTGATCTCGGCGCTCGCATGAGTTGCAACCGTGACGGCACCATGGTCGAGGGTTTCAACCCGGACATCACCTTCACCCGCACACAGACAATCATGGGCGGTGCAAGCCACTGTGACTTCGTGTACGAGTTGCCAGCCAGTGAGAAGGCCGTCGAGCTCTAACGGTCCAGTCGGGTAAAATAGTAGTTGTTGCAGACGAAGAGTTCGTGGGCAGCACGCGATGTGGCCAGGTAGAACTCAGCGGCACGCATGTCGGTTGCATCGACGAGCACAGCTTCGTACTTGATGCCTTTATGGCTCCAGACGTCGCCATGACTATGCGTCCGCTAATTGTCGTGCTTCGCCGCGAGACGCTTCTCGGCAGCGTCGAATGACTCTGTCGTCTCCACGGCGATGCAGCTAGAACCGATGTCGATGAGAGCGCCGGCCGAGAGGCTAAGCGAAGCGCACGTAGCCGCCAGATCGTTTGACATGGCCTGCGGTAGGAGGCGCGAAATGTGTGCCGAGCACGAGGGTGTCAGAGTCGGCGAACCGTTCGATGATGTCAATCCGAGTCTGGGTGGACTGATCGCTATCAGTATCGAAAGCTGACGCAGCCAGGTCTGGCAGTGCGAACTGCAGCGGTGTGTGGGTCATATCGCCAGTGATCAGGGCTGACTCGCCATCCGATTCGATAAGCACGGACACGTGACCAGGTGTATGCCCCGGTGTCGGCAGCAAGCAAACCTCGCTGGTGACGGTGTGATTGGTCTCGACTAGGTCGGCCATGCCGGCATCGATAATGGGATCGATCGACGGTCCAAGAACGCGCATATGGTCATCGGTCCGGGTGTGGTCGACTTCGACCTTGGCAAACAGGTACCGGGCGTTCGGGAAGGTAGGAACCCGCTGACCGTTGACGGTACGCATGTTCCATCCGACATGGTCAAAGTGCAGATGTGTGCACAAGACGATGTCGACGGCACCCAAACCGCCCTCGATTGCAGCGTCGAGTCGGTCCGGGAAGTTTGGGTCGCTGGGAAGTCCCTTGTCCTGGCCGCCGACACATGTGTCGATGACAATGGTTCTTCCCTGGCTCTGGACAACAAACGAGTGGATCGACAACGCCATCTTGTCGTTGCGCTCGGAGAAAAAATGAGGGATAAGCCAGTCACGGTGTGGGTCGAGCATGTCAGGTGTAAACGACGGCATGAGGACCGATGCGTCCATGTAGGTGATGACTTCCTCGACACGTGTGATCTGAACATGGCCGACGGTCCACGTGAGATTCTCGGTGCTCATCAACGCATCCCCTCTGCGGGTAGTGCATTGAATTGCTGGAGGTCATGGCCGTACAGCAATCGGCAGCCGTCGTCTCGCAACGAGGCTAAATATCTCATGGAGTCACGTTGTTGGTCTTGGGAACGTTCGCCGCCGATCGTTGGCACCTGCATCTGGTCGAGCATGCTTTCGAAGTAGACGCAGTCGCCCGTTAGCACCACTGGTCCAGATTCAAGCTCGATTCGCAGCGACTGATGGCCACGGGTATGGCCAGGTGTGGGTAAGCATACGACCGAGCCGTCGCCGAACACATCGTGCTCGCCCTCGACCTGTTCGACCTCATGACCGTGGTCATAGTCGGCAGGGTTGTAGACGCCATAGTCGATCAATCGTTGATCATGGGCCGACGCCCATTCAGACTGCTGCACGATCACTCGTGCATCAGGAACTTCTTCATTGCCGCCAACATGATCGAAATGCAGGTGGCTCAGGATGATGCGATCAATGTCGCTCGGTGCGATGTCACGTTCTGCGAGCCGGGCCGTTAGCTCTTCACCGGGGGAGAAGACCGGCGTAATGGTCTTTGCCGTCTCGGCGCCGATGCGGTCGAAACTGGATTGCAGGTCGATGTGCATGCCAGTGTCGAAGAGCACAAGCCCTTGGGGGTGCTCGATGAGCCACGATGGAATCGGAAAGCGCCGAGTCTCATCGTCGCCAGTAACGGCGCCCATGTGCATGTCGATCTGGCCGATTTCCAACGGAATGAGTCGCATGAGACGTCCTTTAGTAACGGTCCCTAATCCTAATCTCGGCCTAGGTAGTAGTGCATAAAGCAAACAACCCGCGTGACGTTGGACCCGGCTGGACCGGCGTGGGAGCGACCGCAACGGTGCCCTGAGCTTGGAATGAGCAGACCCGGATCTGCGATCGAAACTTAGTCCGTTGTCCGTTGTCGAATCTCAAATGCACCCATCCTTCAAGCTTGCGAAGAAGGTTGCGAATTGTTGAGTGTTGTGGATCCATTTCCATCGAGAACTTGTCGAAGGGCGGATCAAGACAGCGCCCCCCGACGGCAAAGGAGGTTTCGCCGGTTGTTACCGGAACCGCACCGAGGGGTATCTCGAGCCGGTGGTGTAGACAAGCGTGTCAGCGTTGGCCAAGCTTCCCGATCCTGATCGTGCCAAAAGGACCCACGGCGTTGCAGGCGCGCTCAACAGCGATAGATAAGGCGGTTGTTCGGGCCACTTTCGCGAGTGACACGAGTTCGACATGGTTTACCGGCGGAGTCATTGCGACCAAAAACCACAATGACTGGATCGTAAACTAGACGGCTGCTGACCCAGCAGTGATTAGTGGGTACAGCCCGTCGGCGCCTTGCGCAGCTGCTGCTTGGCCCACCCAACTCGACCATTCGCGTACGCCGCCATACTCGGACCGCCAGGTCCACAAGCGTCGGCTCGAATGATGCAGTTCGTATTCCTGGGTCATGCCCATAGCGCCATGGGCTTGGTGGCATGCCTTGGTAGCGCGAGTTGCTGCCTGGTTGGCGACGAGTTTCGCTGAAGCGATCTCGAAGCGGGCGTCGCCACGGTTTGCCTGACGCCCAGCGCTCTCGGCGGCCATACGGGTGAGTGCAGCGTCCTGGCTAGCCCACACCAGATGCTGTTGCACAGCCTGGAAGCGTGAGACGGGCCGGCCAAACTGCTCTCGCTCGTTGGTGTAGCTGACGGTGAGTCGGCTCATCTTGTCGATGGCGCCTGCCATTAGGGCAACCCTGCTTAGTGCACCGCGGAAGCGAAGCGCCTCGGCATCGACACCATCGGGGGCGCTAGCTACGTCGGCTTGGACACCGTGGAAGGTCATCGTGTCGCGCGGTTCACCGGCCAATGAGCTGGCCTGGGAAATGATCGCAGCTGTTGCTGGCACCGATACGACCACGCCTTCACCCAGGAGAACTAGTCGTTCCGCGCTGCGCCCCCACGGGACCATGTGAGCGGTGCCAGATACATGGCCGCTATCGGAGATCTGGATGGTGTCCGAAGTGCTACCCGGCGCCACAGTGGCAATCCCACCGGGTAATTCCAGACCAGCGCTTGCGAGCAACCACCCGGCGAGCACGCCGGTTTCTGCAGCGGGTATCGGCGCTGCGTAGTAGCCGACTAGACGCAGTACCTCGAGAGCGTCGAGCAGCGTGCCGCCGGAACCGCCAGCTTCTTCAGGCAAGGAGATCCACGGGAAGCCGGTTTCGGCGAAGGCCTGCCAAATCTCGGGTGCTTCGCCCTGGGCCTCGGCTTGCTGAATGGTCGAGTGAGTGCAGACTTCGGCAAGGAGTCGGGAAGCGGTATCGGTGATGAGAGCGTCGACGGTCATGCTGGTAATCCCTGTAGTCCCTTTGCAGCAACGGATCGAAGAATCTCGATCGTGCCGCCTCGGATGGTGTTTCCTGGCCCGGTCAATACACATTGCGCTAAGAGTCGTTGAAAAAGCGACTCGGATTCGAGGGTGAGCTCCTGGTCGACGAGTTCAACCAGCTTCTCGATCACTTCGATTTCGAAGCGGGTGCCCATCTCTTTGACGAGCGATGACTCGATCGATGGGGCTTCGCCCGCATCGATCAGGCGTGAGACCGACAACGACAAATTGCGCATCGCCCACCATCGGGCGGTGAGTTCGCCGAATAGTTCGGTAACACGATCATGTAATGCCGTGCCTGCCATTTCGCCTCGCTGTATTTCACGCAGTAACTGCTCGACGGTCGAGAACGGCGACAACCAGCGGTCAGGACCGCCGCGCTCGTATGCCATCTCAGTGGTGTTCTGGTTCCAGCCCATGCCTGCCTGGCCAACGACATTCTCGTCGGGAACGAAGACGTCGGTGAACGACACTTCATTGAAATGGTGTTCACCGTTCAAGAACGGGATGGGGCTTAGTTCCAGACCATCGGTGTTGTGCAGGTCGATTAGCACCTGGCTCAGGCCCTCGCGTTTGTTGCTACCGTCCTCGAGAGGGGTGGTTCGAAGCAGGCAGATGAACCAGTCGTTCGTGTGCGCATTGCTCGTCCAGATCTTGGTGCCGTTGACGATCCAACCACCGTCGTCTCGCTCGGCCCGTGTGGAGACCGAGGCCAGGTCAGAGCCACTGTCCGGTTCGCTCATACCGATCGAGAATCCGAGCTCACCGCGACAGATTGGCGGCAGAAACCGTTCACGTTGTTCGTCGGTGCCGAACTTGTTGATGATGTTGCCGGTCTGGCGGTCCGCAACCCAGTGATAACCCACTGGCGCACCCCAGCGAAGCATCTCTTCTACGACGATGAACCGGTCAACAGCTTTCTTGTCGCTGCCGCCCCATTCCTTTGGGAGGGCCATGCCGACCCAGCCGCGTTCGGCCATTTTTTTCGAGAACGGCTTGTCGTGACGGGCTGACATGCCCAGGCCAGGTTCATGGCTGCCAGGCGGAAGTTCGTCGGCTAGAAACGCCCGCACTTCGGTCTGCAATGCCAGTTCATCGGTGGTGAGCTCGGTGGGTGTAAATCGCATCAAGTGCGAACTTAGCTCAGAGGCTTGTGTTCAGAGGAGTCGGCCCACATCACGATCGAACGCGGCGGTGTATACGCGCTCGACCATGGTCGATAGTGCAGCGCTGGTGGCGTGATCCTCTGGGTCGAGATGCGCCAAATTGTTACCAAATTGGCCCATCCACCACAACAGATTTTCGTCGTAGCTTTGCAGGAACCATGAGCGGTCGACAAAGGTGCCTTGCATCGTGAGTCGGTTGAGATATCGGTCGATGAGAACGCCTTCATTGTTGCGCCGGTCGTCCATGCCCAGGCTTGTTGAAATGAAGCAGGAAAGGTCCATGGCAGCAGGGGCGCGCATTGTGGTTTGCCAGTCGATCATCGTGACCTGATCACCTTGGAAGAGCAAATTGTCGATGCGATAGTCCGAGTGCACCATTGTTAGTGGCTCTCCAGCGGCGCGGGCTGACCATGTCGAGAGCCGCGGCGCAAATGCCAATACCCACTCGGCTGTGGGGTCGGGGAGAACCTCGCGATACTTGTCAACGAAGAACGGTAAATTTGCGAGCCATAACGACGTGAGCCCACCAACACCGGATGTATCAAATCCCGGCATCCAGTCAAAAGGATCCGCAGCGTTCCACCAGAGGTGGTGGAAGTCAGCCAGAGCGTCGACAGCAGCGTTTGCCTGCGCCATTGTTGCACCGGCGAAGAAGTTGAACTCGTCAGCCTCGATCGACTCAAGCAGAATGGCCCAGCGGCCTGCGTGCTCGTCGGCGCCGGAGTAATAGCAGCGTGCAAGCCGCGTGTCGACTGCGTGTGGTGCGACATGCCGGTAAAAGGCGACTTCTCGGGCATAGGCATGCAACATCTCGCCGATATGACGGCTGTCAGGGTTTGCCGCTGGCAGCTTGAGCACGAAAGCGCTGGGCCCTGATCCGCGACGGTACGTCACATAGATGGTGGCTAGGTCACCGATGAGACCCTTGCTTGGATGCATTGGCTCGACAATGACCGATGCAATCAGTGCATCTAACACGCCGCCTTCGTGCAATGCAGCGTTGATCCACTCGAGGGTTACGTCGTCGAAGCTCACAGGTACAGCGATGTTCATGATCAGCCGTCGCAGAAGAAGGGTTCGTGAGGGCCCACGACGGTGCGAGCGCGCGACCTCTCGCCTGCTCGAGTGGCGGCCTCAGGCGATAGTTGATGCACCCGCTCGCTTGCCCGCAGCCGTTGTGCAATGTCGCTCCGATCGCCTGGCGGTGCTTGCCCAGAACGGTGATTTCTAGGGATGACACCTGTCGGGCCTGATTCGACCGGCTTCGGCACAGGTAGCACCTGCACGGCGACAACAAACAAGGGGCCTGGAATTTTGTCGGGCCAAGGCACGGTTGCGGGACGCTGGATATGCGGCTTAGCATCGCAGCGCCGGTTCCGACCGCCGTGTGTCACCTGGAGGCCAGCAGGATTGCGCCATGCCGTGTTCGCAATCACATGGCAGTCTTCGCCGAGCAACGGTTCGACGACTTGGAGGATCACTTGATTGCCGACGAGCTCTTGGACACGAGCGCTGCGGTTCAAGGCGACATAACGGTATTTTCTGCCATCGTTAGCTCGCCGTAGCTCAGTATTTGGCCCGGCGAATAGTTGGTCAACGTCGGCTCGGAGTTGGTCGGTGGTGCATAATCCATCACGCAACAGCACATAACCATCGCGCTCCAGTCGCTCAGTGGCTAGCGGGGCCGACTCGGTGAGGGGATGTAGGTAGACGCCTCGTCGAGTGAGCATGACTTGAGCTTAGGTTCTTGCGTGCGCCGGTACCTTAGGCAAATGGCGTCGTTGCCCATCGTTGATATTGCACCCTTCCGTGATGACCCGACTAGTGCTGATGCACAGGCGTGTGTGCAGGAACTGCTGGCGGCGTGTCACGGCATGGGCTTCGTATACATAACGGGCCACGGCATCGACCAAACGCTCGACGACGCGCTGTTCGGCCGTGCGCACGAATTCTTCGCGCTTCCACTTATCGAACGGCAATCGTTAGCGATTGCCAATAGCGCTGCATTTCGCGGCTACACCACCCTGGGCGACGAACGTACGAATGGAGCGGCCGACTGGCGTGAACAGCTTGACGTTGGGCCAGAAGAATCTGCACCAGCTGATTCGACTGGTCCGGCATGGCACCGCCTGCGCGGCCCGAACCAATGGCCTGTGAACCTGCCCGAGATGCAGACAGCTGTCCTCGACTGGATGCGTCAGATGGAAGTGCTCGGAGTGGCATGTCTACGAGCACTCGCCGTGGGCCTCGGCCAGCCGATGGACTGCTTTGATCACGCTTTCTTACCCGAGTCTGACGTCCATCTCAAGGTGATTCGTTACCCCGAACGGGCTGCAGCCGACGCCGAGCAGGGCTTGGGCGCACATCACGACACCGGGGTACTCACGTTCATTGCCCAACAGGGCCGAGGGCTGCAGGTCGAGACGCCTCATGGCTTTGTCGATGCACCACCGATGCCAGGTGCGTACATCATGAACCTGGGCGAGATGCTGCAGCGTTCCACTAACGGCTATCTGCGAGCCACACCGCATCGAGTGATCAGCCCGGCCGGAGGTGAACGTGTTTCAGTCGCCTTTTTCTTTAACCCTCGGTTCGAGACCGTCTTCGAGCCGATTGAACTCTCTGCCGAACTGGCGGTCCATGCCCTAGGCGGTGAACACGACAAGATCAGCGACGAGATCCACGCCCTGTTCGGTGAGAACAATCTGCGCACCCGCTTGCGTTCACATCCTGACGTCGCTGCCCGTCACTATCCCTGACGCGCAAACCAGTCCCTCGCGGATCGAGTAACCGAAATGTTGTCCCGAGATTCACTGCTGCAACTCGACGTTGCGATTGAGTCGTGTTTCGGAAATGAACAGGATTATTGGGTGACAAATGGGGCGTACGTGCCGACCCCAAAACAGTGCATGTCATCGCTTCAAGTCAGCCGCCAGCGAGGGTGGCAAGGAAGTGGACTTCGGCGTCGTCGGGGATGTCTTCGTAGAGGGCGTCGGGCAGAATTTCGCCGTTGATGGCGACCGAAGTGCTTTCGCTGAGGCGTTCACTGATACCGGGATAGCGCTCGTCGAGGAGTTTGATCAGTCGGCGCACGGTGGGGGCGTCGACCTGAATTTGTTCGTCACCACCCGTCAAGTCACGCAATGATGCTGAGAACTTGACAGTTATCACGGGTAGCCCGCCTCGCTTCGCTTGTCTGTTCGTTGGTGTTTTGTCTGCGGTCCCGGCTAGTGGTTTGCTAGTGGTGGCCCGCCTCGCTTCAGCCGTCGTTGCGTTGGTTGATGGCGTCGAGGAGACGCACCGGAGACATGGGCAAGTCATTGAGTCGCACGCCCGTGCCATGTTCGATTGCGTTGCCGATTGCAGCCATTGGTGGCACGATGCCGGCTTCGCCGACACCACGCACGCCATAGGGATGACCCGGGTTCGGAACCTCGACAACGATCGTCTCGATCATCGGCAGATCCGATGCAACCGGGATGCGATAGTCAAGGAAGCTTGCATTGTCGAGGGTGCCGTCGGCGTTATGGATGTATTCCTCGTTGAAGGCCCAGCCAATACCTTGAGCCACGCCGCCCTGCATTTGTCCTTCGACATAACTCGGGTGGATGGCCTTGCCAGCATCTTGTGCAGTCGTGTAACGAGCAACGCGACATACGCCGGTTTCTTCGTCAACCTCAAGGTCGACGAGTTGGGTAGTGAATGCTGCACCGGCGCCGCGAACATTGTCGGACTTGGTGACCGAGATTGGTCCGCCGGTGCGAGGCGCCGTCTCTGCCAGCTCAGCGAGAGACAATGGCGTCTCGGTCCCACTGGCATGTTGTGCCTGACCCTCGACCCATTCGACATCGCCGATTTCGCAGTCCCACGTCTTGGCAGCGCGGCGACACAAATCTTCTTTGATGGCACGACAGCAGTCGATGACAACCTTGCCGGTTGCCAGAGTGACTCGACTACCGCCGGTGACGTCGTTGAAGCCAATGGTCTGGGTATCGGCGATCTTGACCGAGATCCGGTCGACAGAAATGCCGAATTCTTCGGCGGCGAATAGTGCCATCGACGCACGGCTACCGCCGATGTCGGGGGAGCCCTCGATCACGTTGACGTTGCCGTCTTCGTTTACGTGCACGGTGGCGGTTGAGTTGCCACCGATATTGAACCAGAAGCCGCTGGCGACGCCGCGGCCCATGCCTTCGGGCACGGGTGACCGGTAGTGGTCCGAGTCGCGGATTGCCTCGAGAGTTTCAACGAAACCAATACGAGGAAACACCGGACCGTACGAGGACTGGGTGCCTTCGACAGCGGCGTTCGCCAAACGCAGGTCGATTGGATCCATGTTGATGGAACGAGCGAGCTCATCGACGATGCTCTCGACGCCATAGGCAATGATGGGTGCCCCGGGGGCGCGGTACGCAGCGACCTTGGGCTTGTTGCAGACAACGTCGAAACCTTCGACAAGGAAGTTCGGGATGTCATAACACGCGATAGCTGTCATTGACGCGGCCCCAACAGGTGACCCTGGGAATGCGCCAGCTTCGAAAGCCATCCACACTTGGGCGGCGGTCATCTTGCCGTCGTTGGTTACGCCCATCTTGATCTTCATCCGTGAGCCCGAGGTCGGACCCGTTGCCTTGAAGACTTCGTCGCGACCCATGACCAGGCGCACTGGGCGGCCAGCCTTGGACGAGAGCCGGACAGCAAGTGGCTCGAGGTAGATCGTTGTCTTTCCACCGAAGCCGCCGCCGATTTCGGCAGCCGTCACGGTGAGAGCCGATGGGGGCCAGCCAAGCGTGGTTGCCGTCATGGCTCGCAATGAGAAGTGCCCCTGGGATGAGACGAACAAGTTCGCACGGCTGTCTTGGCCTGCATCTGCCACACAAGCATGAGGCTCGATGTAACCCTGGTGGACCGGCTTGGTTGTGTACTCGCGTTCGAGCACGACATCGGCATCGGCGAAGCCCTGGTCCAGGTCGCCACGTTCGTGGACCACCCGTGATGCAGCATTCGATGGGGTTTTGGGCGCAGGGTCGACACCGCGCGTGATCATTTCGGCGTGCAGTAGTGGTGCACCGTCGGCTAATGCCTCATCGACGGTCAGCACGTGGGGGAGTGGTTCGTAGACGACCTCAATTGCGGCCACTGCGGCACGTGCTATCTCCCGGGAGGTCGCAGCTACTGCGGCGACAGGGTGGCCTTCCCACAGGACCTTGCCGCGAGCCAAGATCTTCTCGGACATAAAGACGTCGTCGGTCTTGGCGCCGGCTTCGGCGAGGTCGGGCAGGTCAGCCGCTGTGATCACAGCATGGACACCAGGCATGGCTTCGGCAGCGGACGTATCGATCGAGACGATACGAGCGTGGGCGTGGGGCGAACGAGCGACGGCACCTTCGAGCATGCCAGGCAGGGTGAGGTCAGCGCCGAAGCGGGCCTTGCCGGTGACCTTGTCGAGTCCGTCGGGCCGGATAGAACGGCTGCCGACCCATTTGTAGCTAGGGGCTCCGGTTGGGTTCTCATCAATCATGGTCATGCTGCATCTCCGCTCGTTGCGCTGGCCCGTATGCCTTCGGCGGCATCGAGTACTGCTCGAATGATCTTGTCGTAGCCGGTACACCGGCAGAGGTTGCCCGCTAGTGCGTAGCGGACTTCGGTCTCGGTGGGGTCAGGGTTCTTGTCCAGGAGCGCCTTGGCCGCAAGAAGGAATCCTGGAGTGCAGATGCCACATTGCAGCGCTGCGCCTTCTAGGAAGCACTGCTGCAACGGGTGCAGCTCATCAGCGTTGGCGAGCCCTTCGATAGTGACGATGGTTCGGCCTTCGACCTCGGGGGCGAAGATTAGGCACGCACATGTGATCCGGTCGTCCATAAGCACCGAGCAGGCACCGCAGTCGCCAGTACCGCAACCCTCTTTGACGCCCATAAGCCCGACATCGTCGCGTAAGGCGTTGAGGAGTGACCCGCCAGACTCACTAAGGAAGTCGGTCTCATCACCGTTGATCGTGCAGTTGATATGGGTGCGGCTCATCAGTGGGCTCCGTTTTCTGTTGCGGTTCCGGCGGCTCGTTCGGCCGCAAGTTTGACGACTCGTTTGGCGAGCACGCCTGCGACCTGTTTTCGGTAGGCGATAGTGCCGCGTTTGTCGTCGATGGGATCACAAGCAGCACTAGCTGCTGCGGCGACGGCTGACAGCGTGTCGTCGGTGATTGGATGACCAATGAGCGCTGCTTCGGCGTCGGTTACGCGTCGCACGGTGGGGGCAACAGCACCCAGAGCGATACGAGCTTCGGTGCAGTTGCCGTCGGCATCGAGCGTGATGCGAGCGCCAGCGCCAACGACAGCGATGTCCATTTCGGTCCGAGGGGTCATACGAAGGTAGGCATCGCCTGTTCGGGCCGGAGGCTTATCAACTTCAAACTCGACAATGAATTCGCCTGGCTCAAGTGAGGTGTGTCCTGGCGCGGTTGCGACCTGGTCCACCGTGATGGTGCGCGTGCCATCGGGGGTTGCGATGATGGCACGTGCCCCGTTGACGATCATTGCTGGCACCGAGTCCGCAGCTGGCGACGCGTTGCAAAGATTGCCGCCAAGGCTCGAGCGGTTCTGGATCTGATCAGAACCAATTAGTCCTGCAGCCTCGCTCAGGCCTGGGAACTGGCGGGAGAAGGCGATGTTTTCGGTAAGCCCGCTGGTCGGTGCTGCTGCACCGATCGTCCAGCTCGTATCGCCCTCGGTTACTGCCGTGAGCCGGTCGATGCGTTTCAGGTCAACGAGCAGGCCTGGTTCAGGTCGGCCCGATCGGATCTGGGGAATGAGATCGGTTGCTCCTGCGAACACCCGCGAGTCTGATGTTGATGCGAGTGCCCCGACGGCTTCTTCGATTGTGATTGGAGCCAGATAGTCCACGTACATTCTCCTTGAGTGACGTAATACAATTGTGGCGCAGTTTCGCGCTCAGTGGGTAGCCGGATCACAATGAGTAGGTGAACGTTTCTGATGCCCTTGCTAATCGCTATTCGGTTCGGGGCTACAAGCCCGACCCCGTGCCCGAAGAACTCATCCGCGAAGTGCTCGATATTTCGCGACTTGCCGCCTCTGGTACCAATACCCAGCCATGGCATATCGCCGTTGTTTCGGGTGATGCCCGCGATCGGTTACGAGACGAGTTGTGTGAACTGTTCGATGCAGGCACGCCGCAATCTTCGGGGTTCGAGCGTAATGCCACGATGGAAAGTCCCTACATCGATCGCCGTCGTGCGTGCGGCTTTGGTTACTACGAAACAATGGGTGTCACGCGAGAAAATAAAGAAGGCCGTCTCGCGATTGCTCGAAAGAACTTCGAGTTCTTCGATGCGCCTCACGTAGCGTTCTTTTCGATGCCCAGCAACTTTGTGTACCCGCAAGCTGTCGACATGGGCATCCTGTTGGGGTCCATGATGCTCGTCATGGTCGAGAAGGGCATGGGCTGCATCGCTCAAGGTTCGCTTGCTGGCTACCCAGAGCCCGTAAAAGAGATCGCCGACATCCCTGAAGACAACGAAATCCTATTTGGGTTGTCTTTCGGCTTTATCGACGACGAAGCCCACATCAATACCGTCCGAATGGACCGTGTACCCGTGGATGAGATCGCCAGCTTTACGAGCTGAGGGACGTGGCCGCTCTCGGGCCGTGCCCTGAAGTGCCGCCATGTAGCTGTCTGGTTCGTTTTCAGATCGCTTTCAACGGCCCCGTTTGTGGCATGGACTGCCGCAAACGGGGCAAGGGTGAGCCCGGTCAAAATCATGATGTGAGCACGGGCACGCCAACCTTCTCCGAATCGGAGCTGCGCTGGGACTGCTAATTTGTCAGTCGAGGCCGTCTCTGAAGCGACCCGGGCACCGGGCCAAGCAGAACCTGCAGAGCGAAAACCTGACTGCTAGAAGTCGATAACCGTGCGGGTGCCTTCGCGTCGTTGCATGGCTTGGTAGCCGTCGTTGATCTGGTCGAGATGGATGTGCTGGCTGACCATTTCGTCGAGCATGAGTCGGCCGTCAAGGTACATGTTTACGTACTGAGGCATGTCCTTGCGAAACACGTTGGAGCCCATCATGGAACCCTTGAGGGTCTTCTCCATCATGAAGATCTCATACCCAGGAATTTCGACCTTGGCGTCGAATGGCATCATGCCCACGATCACCGTGGTGCCACGAATACCGGTGACGGCCCACGCTTGTTCGGCCGTCTGCTTTAGGCCGATGCATTCGAAGGCATAGTCGGCCATTTGGCCGCCGGTGGCTTCTTTGACATGGGCCACGACATCGGTTTCGGCACCGTTGATGATGTCGGTAGCACCGAGGACCTTGGCGAGTTCGAGCTTCTCAGGAGTGATGTCAACGGCGAAGATACGACCGGCGCCAGCAATACGAGCGCCCTGAAGTGCAGAGAGGCCAATTCCGCCGCAGCCAAAGATGACCACGGTCGAGCCAGGCTCGATGCGAGCGGTTCGAAATACTGCACCGACGCCAGTGGTGACACCGCAACCAATAAGTGATGCCTTGTCGAGCGGCATATCGGGGTGCACCTTCACCACGGCGTTTTCGTGCACCAGCATTTCTTCGGCAAACCCTCCGAGCCGAGCGAACTGGGCAAGACCTTCGCCAGCAGCGTTGGTGAGTCGAGGCGCTGCATCCCTGGGTCGGCCGACGGCACGTAGGTTCGTGCACACGTTGGGGTGTCCGGTTAGGCACATGTTGCACGTGCCGCAGAACAACGACAGACAGGTAATGACTCGATCGCCCGGTTTGCAATAAGCGACGTCCTGGCCCACAGCCTGCACGATGCCCGCTGACTCGTGGCCCATGACTGCGGGCAGCTTGGTTTCCCAGTGACCTTCCATGAAGTGGAGGTCGCTGTGACACAGCCCCGCATGCACGGTCTGGATCAGGACCTCGTTCGGTCCGGGTTTGTCGACGGTGACGTCTTCGATCACTAACTCGCCCGGAATTTGATTCAGTACAGCAGCCTTCATGCCCCCATACTGAATGACCGGAGGCCCTTTGGCAAAATGCTGCTGCAGAACATCTGGTTGGCACCCGACGGCTGGGTCCTGGGAGTCGAGTTGGTCACACGAGAAGTTGTAGGTGTCGTGCAGGTCGGGTGCGCTTGCGACAGTGAGTGCGCCATTGGCGCTTGGCAGCACCTGCCAAGCCCGGAACCGCAACCGCAGTGATCACGAGAATCACGGCCCAAATCGAGGTTTCGCAGCCCGCGCAGCTCATTTTTATCACCCCAAAATGGGCTGACCGTGACGAACGAACGGATTGCTCAGCGAACTACACGCGCCGTACCGCCGCCATCTACGGTCGTTGACATGACTGACTGGTTAGATGCACACGGCGGGGTCAAAGGGAATGTAGCTGAGGGTTTTGAGCCGGTAGCTCGGGCTTTTGTCGACAACTTTGCCGAACGTAATGAAACCGGTGCCTCCGTCTGTGTGTATGTCAACGGTCTGCCCGTCGTCGACCTATGGGGCGGCACGGCGAATCACAAGACAAACGAACCGTGGCGTCAGGAGTCAGCGACCGTCGTCTTCTCGACCACAAAGGGAGCGGCTGCTATTTGTGTAGCGATGCTCGCACAACAAGGCAAGCTTGACTACGACGCGCCAGTGGCCACGTACTGGCCCGAGTTCGCGACGCAAGGCAAGGAGCACATAACGGTCGGTCAGCTCATGAGCCACCAGGCAGGCCTCGCCTATGTCGATCCGCCGCTCCCGCTGGAAGAAATACTGAAGGTCACGCCGGTCGTTGAGGCCCTGGCTGATCAAGCCCCTCTATGGGAACCAGGCACCAAACATGGCTACCACGCACTCACCTTTGGATGGCTAGCGGGCGAGCTTGTCCGTCGGGTCGACGGTCGTACCATTGGCCGCTATTTTGCCGAAGAGGTCGCCGGTCCGCTCGGACTCGACTTCTGGATTGGCCTGCCCGAGGACCAAGAGTGGCGGGTCGCTCGGTTGCGTGGTGCACCCCGTCCAACTGGCGAGGCGTTAGACCTCATGCGCAAGATTGCTGGGCGAGGCACGATGGGTGCACGAGCGCTTCAAATGGACGGGGCATTCGCACCAGTTGACGGCGTCGATCCATTTAAGACGCGCTCGGTGCGTGCCAGTGAAGTTCCTGCGGCGAATGGCGTGACCAATGCCGCGTCGGTTGCCCGAATGTATGCGGCGACAATTGGCGAGGTCGATGGTGTGCGACTGCTAGACAGTGCAACGGTCGACACCATCGGTGCTGAGCGTGTGTTCGGTCCTGATGAGTCACTCGTGCTGCCGACACGTTTCGGTTACGGGTTCATGCTGCATTGCGATGAACTCGTACTGACCCAGGACGGGGCATTCGGACACTATGGCTCAGGTGGCTCTTTGGGCTTTGCTGACCCTTCAACCGGGATGGCCTTTGGTTATGTCATGAATCAGATGGGCGGTGGCATTGCTAGCGACCCGCGCGCCGTAGCTCTTCTGCAAGCTGCCCACTCCTGTTTAGAAAACTGATCTGCTAGACGTCATTATTGCCAGCAGGAACGACGAGCCCGGCAGCCACCACAGTAGTTCTCAATCACCACAGCAGTTCTCAATGGAGCCGTTTGATCGCAGCCGATGAGGCGTGTCTCTGGTCTAACTTAGCGACCGCTGTCTTCTGTGGTTTGTGCGTCGTTCTCGGTGACCGCCATCAACGGACGTCGCACCCTTCGAGATCACCTGCTTCGCGCCAATCGTTCAGGATTTCGAAGAACTTGACTGGCCCGGCGCCATAGCTGGCACTGAAGAAACCGTTCGGGTTCTCGGCCACACCTTCGTTGTTGTAATAGCCGGGTGTGCATTCGGCGCGGAATTTAGCGCCCATCCTGGCCTTGGCATCCATTTCGTCAACCCAGGCCTGTTCTCCCTCGACGGTGGCCTCGATAACCGAGCCATCAGCGTCGCGGACCTTGTCCAGGATGTACGCGACATGAACCGCCTGCTCGTTCAACGTCTGAGGCACATTCACGGTGATTGCACCTTGGGTAAAGCCCATAAAGAACGCGTTGGGGAAACCCTCGGTTTGTAATCCGTGCACGGTGCGCAGGCCGTTTTCCCATTTGTCGCTGAGCTTCTGTCCGTCGCGGCCAACAACGTCGTAGCCGGATCGACGGGTGTAGCTAGTGCCAACCTCGAAGCCGGTAGCGAAGATGATGCAATCGAGTTCGTAGTGCTCGCCGTTCGCGATAAGGCCGGTTTCAGTGAACTGCTCGATGCCCTTGCCCTCGGTGTCCACCAGATGCACGTTCGGGCGATTGAACGTGGGCAGGTATTCGTCGTGGAAACACGGCCGCTTGCAGAACTGGCGGTAATACGGCTTAAGCGACTCGGCAATCTTGGGATCATCGACGATCTCTTGTGCCCGAGTGCGAATGGTTTCCATCTTGCGGTAGTCCGACATCTCCATGAGCTCGGCTCGCTCTTGCGGCGTCAGGCGGCGACCGAGTTTCTTGGCCGCGGTCTTTGCTGCAATGCCGGTCAGATTGCGGAAGATATCTGTCCAACCATCGTTGACCAGATCCTCGTCCTGCTCAGCACCGGTGACTAACTTGTTGAAATTTTCCATCCGTCGGTATTGCCAGCCTGGTTCCAGACTGTCCACAAATTCTTGGGGTGTCTCGCGGTTGTTGCGCACGTCGATCGACGAGGGGGTGCGTTGGAAAACAAACAACTCTTTGGCTGATGCGCCCAGATGCGGTACGCACTGAACAGCGGTGGCGCCGGTGCCGATAATGCCGACGCGCTTGTCCTTCAGCCCGTCGAGGCTGCCTGCGTTGCTGCCGCCGGTGTAGTCGTAGTCCCACCGGCTGGTGTGGAAGGTATGGCCTTGGTAGTCGTTGATGCCTTCGATAGCGGGGAGCTTGGGACGGTTGAGTGGGCCGTTGGCCATGGCGACAGCACGGGCTGTGAAGCGGTCGCCCTTGTCGGTTTCGATGATCCAATGATCGTGTGCATCGTCCCAAGTCACGGCGGTCACGCCCGTGCTCAGTAACGCTTTCTCGTACAGGTTGTAGTGGCGAGCGATGTTCTTCGAATGCTCCATGATTTCGGGAGCGAACGAGTACTTATGCTTGGGGATGTAGTCGAGTTCTTCGAGCATAGGTAGATAGCAATATGACTCGACATCGCACATGGCGCCGGGGTAACGGTTCCAATACCAGGTGCCGCCG
Organism: uncultured Acidimicrobiaceae bacterium; assembly: GCA_905182135.1. GTDB lineage: Bacteria > Actinomycetota > Acidimicrobiia > Acidimicrobiales > UBA10347 > UBA10347. The sequence goes on from CAJJAG010000005.1 coordinate 141,061, forward strand.
AAGTCGCCACCCTTTTCGATCACACGGACGTCATTGAAGCCGGCCTCGCTCAAGCGCCCACCCATGAGTAGCCCGCCAAAGCCGCCACCGATGATGGCCACGTCGACATGGTCGAACACTGGCTCGCGTTCGGGTGCTTGTTGGTACGGGTCGTCGACGTAGCTCGAGAAGTCACCGGTGACCTCGATGTACTGCTCGTTGGCATCGGTCCGAACCCGTTTGTCGCGCTCGAAAAGGTACTTCTCTTTCAAGGCGAGGGGGTCGAAGTCGATAGCGCCAAGGGTTTCGACCAATACATCGGAGAACTCAGTCATGACTACATAATGGCATTGCCGATGATGCTCGCACTAGTCGTCGGGTAGTTATCACGTCTTGAATGGGCGGCCGGCGCAGCCGATTGGCTAGTCAAACGGGTTTAATCCGCTGTGTTCTCTGTTCTTGATGACCGTCGCAGGAGTCGATCGGGCTAGAGCTGATACGGCGCCCAGAACGGGCATTCGGTAGCTGACTATGAGCGGCTTGTTGCCCGGACCGAGGCAGCCCGAGTTGTTGTCGAAGCCGAAATATTTCTCGTGCTGCGCTACGACTGGCACGGGGCCAGCCAGCTAGTGAAGGTCGCTGAAGAGGTAGGTGCTAGCGCCGAGTGCATGGATGAAGAGGCGGTGCACCGGTACGAGGTAGACAATGTGGGCTACGTGCTTGAGGGCTCCAGTCGCATCGTTAACGAAGTCGGTGATCAGATCCCTTTGGGTCCTGGCGACAAACTGGTTCTTCCGGCTGGAGCTGGGCATGGCGAAGGCTCGGTCGCCGACGGCATGGTCCACATCGTCGACGTCTCTTTGGCCGAGGATCTGCTCGCTGCCATTGCAACCATCTGAGACGAGCCCACTATCGCAACTGGGCCACAACGGCGAGCGACTATGGCGAACTAGAGCACTAGGCCGACTTGGTCTGGCCAGGCAGCGCAATAGACGCAATAGAATCGACTGGTGAATCAACCCTCGTTGCTGTTCATACACGCTCACCCTGATGATGAATCGATCTTGACTGGTTCGATTCTTGCTAAGGCCGCTGACCTTGGCCTGCGTACGATTGTCGCCTACGGCACCCGAGGCGATGCAGGGGAGACCAGCCTTGATCTTGGTAACGAGTCGCTGGCAGACCGCCGCATCCGCGAGGCCGAAGCGGCGTGTACGGAACTTAATGTTGCTCGTGTTGAGTGGCTGGCGTATGACGATTCAGGTATGGACGGCACTGATACGACCAAGAATCTCGAAGCGTTCTGTAACGCAGACCCCGATGCGGTGGCGGCTGATCTCGGACTGCTGTTCGCTGACGAGAACATCTTCGCCATTATCGGGTATGACAGAAATGGAACCTATGGCCACCCAGATCACAAACAAGTGCATCATGTGTCGCACGCTGCTGCCGCAGAGTTAGGCAGCGGTTGGGTGCTTGACGTGACCTACAACCGCGAGTACTTAGCGAAGCTCCCCGACGCGGATGGCACGCTTGACCTGGGCTTTGCTGCTGCTGAAGCTGACCTGACTCACTTTGTTGAGGGCGACGAGTTGTTCGAGCGAAAGATGAAGGCGCTTATGAATCACACGTCACAGGTTCCCGACGATGTGAACACCGAGGATCCGCCGGTCGAGCGATTCAAGGCTCGCTTCGGAACCGAATGGTTCATTGCCACCGCCTACAACGGCGCTACCGAGCTGGGACTACTCGCCGATCTACTCCAGCCAAAGGCCGACTGGGTCTCACCGCTGTAGGTCAAGGCCGTTGCGCAAATGCAGGATGCTCAAAGGACGCGAGCGTTGCAGCTACAGCGCTCGCGTCACCCGTGATGCTCGCAGTCCCGGAGGCAACGGTGTCAGCCAATGACAGCTTGGCCGAGATGATGTCGGCCCACGTCTGGTGGCTCATTGTGAGCGTGTGGTCAGCGCCCGAGCCATTGGACGGCACAGCAACACCGCGACGAACGTGCAGGCCACACACTGAGCCGTCGATAACGAAAGCAATGTGGCAGTCGATATCAGCTGCCAGTTCGGGTACGAGGACTGTCTTCAGGCCGTGAACAAATGTCGACGGTGCGTTGGCCAGTACCTGGCCTCGGCTGGCACGGAATCCGCGGTGACGCGACAGATCGATCTTCCCGTCGAGTTCAAGCGCCCGAGTGAGGCACCAGTTGCGGACGTTGGCCGACGTAGTGCGTTGGGCAATCGTGCGAAGCACGTTTCCCAGCAGCGCTCGTTCATCGCCAGAGCCGCCATCGGCTCGCCCATCTGTGCCGAGTTCGCTGCGCACCAGCCAGCTGGCGAGTTCGAGTGCCCATCGCAGGTCATCATCATCAAGAGCAGCTTGGGCTTGGAGCGCGACCTGCTCCCGCCCACCGAAACCAGCGATGAGGCGTTGCGTTCGGTCGATTGTCGGCAAGGGAAACAGCTCAGCTTCGTTCCCGTCGAACCAGCCCCGCAGCCCGGCATGAATCTGTCGAACATGATGCTCAACAAGGCCGTAGTGCTGCTGCGTCATATAACTGCGGTCGAAGCGTTCCGGAAGCTGGACCTTCGCGATGAGTTCGCCAAGGGTTAAACCCTTGTTGATCCAACGGACTGTCTGGTCCCACATGAACTGAATAGCGTCACGGGCATCGGTCACACCGGATCGGATCTCGTCACGGCCGGACAACGGCGGGCCGTGCGCACACACCAGATGCTCAGGGTCAAAGTTGGCGATCTCGTCGATGCCACTGAGCAGAATTCGAGGGTCGCGGTACTCCTCACCTCGGATGGCAAAGACATTGAAGAGTGCTGGCCACACGATGTTGTTCACGCAGAGGCCAAGCTCGGGAAAGAAGATATTCATGTTGTCGTTTGCGTCGGATGGAGCAGGGGACATGACGACCTGCAGTCCTGCGAGCGACACTGTGGTCGTTTCAGAGACGAGGTGGGTTGGTGGGATGTGTCCGTGGGTCCCGCGACCATGTGCCGGGTTCTTGTAGAAGCGGCCTAGGCCCCCGCCTACCAGTCCGTCGGGTCCAACAGCTGGAAGCGACATGCCGAATTGATGGATCAGGCCTCGAGCACTGACGGGCCCAACATCGGATGCGATCCGCGACAAGTTCTCGGGGATCAGTTTGTGGCCCCAGATAGGGACACCATTGTTGGGCGACATGAATGCTTCGGTGCCGTTGCAGTAATGGAAATGCGTATAGATCACGGCGACGATTGGCGCATCGGTGTGCTTTCGCACCGCAACAAGTGCAGCTTGCATTTCTTCCTGGGACTCGCCAGTGTCGATGACGATCAGGCCATTGGGGCCTTCAACGAACGTCTGGTTTGATAGCCCGTTGCCGACCATGCACCACACGCCATCTCGTACCTCGTACAGCCGCTCTGTTAGCCGTTCCATATGGTCGAGGGTCGTCTGGTGCACCAACTGGCCGTTGGCAGCGGTCGCTGTGTTTCGCCCGTGGCTATCGAAACTTGCCGGTATCGCTGAATTCCTCATTTGTTCGACCCTAGTGACGCAGGGGAGTCGGAGCATTACCGTGGGCGTGTGACGAGAAATCTTCCGAAAGGCACACCAGCGTTCGAGGGTGAGGTTGCCCGATTGATCGGCGATGCGAAAGGGCGGCGGCTTCAAGCGCCGACGCCGTCTGGTGGACCCAACATAGTGCTGGTGATGCTCGATGACGTCGGGTTTGGGACGTGCTCAACGTTTGGAGGTCCCGTGCCTACGCCAACGGTTGAACGAGTCGCCAAGGCAGGGCTGCGCTACAACCAGTTTCATACCACGGCGCTGTGTTCGCCGACGCGAGCTGCCATGTTGACCGGCCGTAATCACCACACGGCCCACATGGGCGGTATCACTGAAATTGCGAACAGTTTTCCCGGTTATGACTCGGCCGTGCCCCCCGAGACTGCCATGGTGGCCGAGGTGCTTCGCCAGCACGGTTACTCGACTGGTTGCTTCGGAAAATGGCACCTGACTCCGTCCTGGGAGCAGAGCCCCGCGGGGCCGTTCGATCGGTGGCCAACCGGCCAAGGCTTCGACCGCTTCTACGGCATCATTGGCGCCGAGGCCAGTATGTATGAGCCCCCGGTATATGACCAGACCACGCCGATTCAGCCGAACGTTGGCCGCGATGATTACCACTTCACCGAGGACATGGCCGACAAGGCTATCGACTGGATACGGCTTCAAAAAGCCAGTGCGCCTGACCGGCCGTTTTTCTGCTACTTCGCGACAGCAGCGGTGCATGCTCCGCATCATGTGTGGCCCGAATGGATCGCAAAGTTCAAAGGCCAGTTCGATGACGGGTGGGACGCGCTCCGTGAGCAGATCTACGAACGCCAACTTGGGCTAGGGGTCATTCCTCCAGACACAGCGCTTACGCCTCGGCCTGACCAGGTGCCGTCATGGGACGAGTATCCCGATCGTTACAAGCCAGTGGCCTCACGGCTGATGGAAGTGTTCGCTGCGTTTATGGCCCATACCGACGCCCAGGTCGGACGAGTACTTGATGCGATAGATGAACTTGGGGTGGGCGACGACACGCTCGTGGTCTATCTGACTGGTGACAACGGAGCGTCGGCCGAAGGCACTATCCATGGCGCATGGAGTGCTCCGTCGTTCCAGAATGGCGTACACGAGGATCCTGAGTGGTTGCTCGAGCGCATGGACGACTTCGGTACCGAACGCTGCGAGAACCATTTCAACGTTGGCTGGGCATGGGCGCTTGACTCGCCGTTCCAATGGATGAAGCAAGTCGCGTCGCACTTCGGTGGGACTCGGAACGCGCTTGCGGTGTCGTGGCCAAATGGGATCGATGACGCTGGCGGGCTTCGTCAAGGCTTTCATCATGTCATCGACGTTTTCCCGACACTGCTTGAGGTAGCGGGTATCGACATGCCGGATCGTGTCAATGGCATCGAGCAGGAACCGCTGCATGGCACCTCGATGGTTCCAACGTTCGATGCCGCTGCCGAACCCGATATCGACCGAACCCAGTACTTCGAGATCTTGGGTAATCGTGCGATTTATCAAGACGGTTGGATCGCTTCATGTTTCCATGGCCGCGTGCCCTGGATCAGGTACGCCGGATACGAGTTCGACGGGCCAGACGAAATTTGGGAGTTGTATGACGTGCGTAATGACTTCTCGCAGAGCGTTGACCTAGCCGGGAAATACCCGAAGAAGTTGGCCGATATGCGGTCACTGTTCGAGGTCGAGGCCGAACGTCATGGTGTGTACCCGTTGCGCGACGCCGGCGCGCAACGTGGCGGCGACCACGGTGTACCTCGGTCGCTGAACGCGGACCGCATGACGTATACCCCGGCGCATGTGCGTATGCCTGAGAACTCGATCGTGAATCTGAAGAATGCGTCCTCGCAGATCACGGCCACGATCGTGATTCCCGATGACGGAGCCGAGGGCGTGATTGCCTGCCAGGGTGGCGCTATGGCTGGGTGGGCGCTCTGGCTTGACGAGCAAGGTGTGCCTCATCATCTGTACAACTGCTTCGGTCATCATCTGACCACCACGTCTGGACCAGGACCACTCGCAGCGGGTGAACACGAGATCAGGGTGCTCTATGTGCACGATGGCGGCTTCGGGGCAGGCGGCACGAATCTCTTGTACATCGACGGGGTCGAGGTCGACCGGGCACGACTCGAACAGACGGTGCCGGTGGTCTTCTCGATGAGCGGTGAGACCTTCGATGTCGGCATCGACACCGGCTCACCAGTCGGGCCATACCCGCACGACTATCGGTGCACTGCCGAGATCACCAGCGTCACGCTCGAACGATTGACTACGCCCGACGAGGAAACTCGAAACCAGATGCTCGCTGGCGAGTGGACCGCGGCGATGTCTACGCAGTAGAACAAGTCCTATGAAGTACATCAAGTTGGGCAGTACCGGTATCGACGTCTCCAGGATCTGTCTGGGTTGTATGAGCTACGGCTCGTCGACTCGCGGGTCACATGATTGGGCACTCGAAGAAGCTGAGAGTCGGCCGTTTATCCAGCAGGCACTCGATGCGGGCATCAATTTTTTTGACACGGCGAACGTCTATTCACTTGGTGCCAGTGAAGAAGTTCTAGGCCGTGCGATCAAGGACATGGCGAATCGCGACGAGGTCGTGATTGCCACCAAGGTCGCTGGTCAAATGAAGCCTGGACCAAACGGCGGCGGCCTGTCCCGCAAAGCGATCATGAGCGAACTCGACAACAGCCTGCGTCGTCTCGACATGGACTATGTCGACCTCTATCAGATCCATCGTTGGGATCCCGCCACGCCCATCGAGGAGACCCTCGAAGCGCTACACGATGTCGTTAAGTCCGGTAAGGTTCGCTATATCGGCGCGTCATCGATGTGGGCTTGGCAGTTCACCAAGGCCCTGATGCTGGCTGACCAAAACGGTTGGACCCGGTTTGCCACCATGCAGAACCATTACAACTTGCTGAACCGCGAAGAAGAACGCGAGATGATGCCCGTGTGTGAAGACCAGGGGATCGGGGTCATCCCGTGGAGTCCAATGGCCCGTGGCATGCTGACCCGAACCTGGGGCGAACGGACGAACCGCACCGAGACCGACGCGTTCGGGAGCACGCTCTACGACACATCTGCATCTGACGAGCTCATTGTCGATGCGGTGGGTCTGGTCGCGAAAGGCCAAGGCATCGCCCGAGCGCAGGTGGCACTAGCATGGATGCTTCAGAAGTCGTTCGTCACTTCGCCGATCGTTGGCGCAACCAAGCCGAAGCATCTGGATGACGCAATTGCCGCTCTCGACATCGACTTGAGCGACGACGAAGTGACCATGATCGAGTCACCGTATACCCCGCACTCGGTCGTCGGCTTCCGATAGTGGCAAGGGGCGATGCTCATCATTGGGATGAGAAATATCGAGCAACGGCACAGGCATTGCCCACGCCCTGCCTGCCCGATCGCTTCGCTCGGTTTGCTGATCTGTTCAGGTCGGCCGCCGACGCACTAGAGATCGCCTGCGGGGCTGGAGCCTTCACGGTCTGGCTTGCGCTGCAAGGTGTGCACACAACAGCGTTCGATATTTCCGCGACCGCTGTTGCACAGGCCAAGGAGTTGGCCGCCGAAAATGAGGTTGCGGACAGCTGTGACATCGGAGTCGCCGACTTCGACGAGGGTCTCCCGGCCGGTAGCCAGGTCGATCTTGTTGTGTGCAACATGTTCCGCGACGCAAGCCTGGATGAAGCTTTGGTCGCCAGACTCCGGCCTGGCGGGACACTGGCGATTGCGGCACTGAGCGAAGTTGGCGCTGAGCCAGGGCGTTTCCGGGTAGCGAAGGGTGAGTTGCCCGTCTCCTTCGTGATGCTTGACGCTTTAGCGTCAGGTGAGGGCGACGGGATTGCGTGGTTGGTCGCCACCAGGCACTAAAACCGAGTCATGCCAAAACTTGCCTTGTCCGAGATCGACAGCTTCCTAAACGAGCCGGATCATCTGTTGCGTCTCGGCACGGTCGACGCTGACCTCATGCCGTCAGTAGTGCCGATCTGGTTCCTGCATCGGGACGCAAAGATTTGGTTCACGCCTAGGGCAAAGTCTGAATGGTTCGAACACCTACGTGACAACCCGAATGTTTGTTGCACCATCGATGAATCTGCGGGCGTGATGCGCAAGGTAATCGCTCGAGGTCAGGCCGAGCTGATCTATGACGTTGGCAATGACGACGAGTGGCGCGCTATCTATCGGGACATAACGATGCGGTACGTGCCTGCACAATTTGCGAACAAGTATCTGAGCGACACACACGACGAGCCCCGCGGGCTGTGGTCCCTCGACCTGACAACGGCTCGAGTTGATACCTGGCGGATGCCCGCGGGGAAAGACGAGGATTCGCTGGCAGTGTGGGCACCTAAGTACTACCACGACGCCCGAACGAGCTAGACGGCGGTGGCTGGCACCGGTCGGCGAAACAATTTTCGTGGCTTCAGACCAAACAATGCCTGACACAGGCCGGCTCATGGTCGGTGGCGACACCCGCTGGTTTAAGTTTGATCTTAACGAAGGCGACGAGACAGTTGCCTCGCTGCTGATCCTGAACCACTTACGGCCTGGTGAACCACGTCTGTTAAACCGTGAACCGGGCCCAAGCTCACTCGCCAAAGATGATGCTGAGCTAGATCTTGATTTGATCGAAGAGGAGCTCTCTGAGGCCTTGGAAACTGGCAGCGATCCACGCGATCGACGCAACGGCTGTCGAAGCAACACATCAGTGATACTCGTTGTGCTCGGCGCATTTCAGCGGTGGGGCTGAGGTGGCCCTTTCAACAAGACGGGAAAGTTCTCACCTAATGAGCTCGATATCGCTGCCGGTTGGCGGGTGAGCGATTGAACGGTCCAAGACCGGAGCGATTTGGAGTGATCCGTTGCCACCGGCTGATACTTTCTTGGCGACGAACTGGGCCTCTACGGCGCTGATGCCGCCATTGCCTTGAAAGCTCACTTCGGCGTTTGGCACGAACACGATGCCCTCGAGTTCGAGAGTTGCTTGACCAGACAGTTTGACCTCGGCTTCGTTCTCGCTCCACAGAGCAAGATCCTCGAAAGGCCCCTCGGTGGGAGCGATCCAGGTCATTTCTCCTGATCCGCCCACCATCTCGAGTCCCGAAGTTGGACTGAGGTAGACCATCGAGTTCATGAAACTCAGTCCTCCGCCGCCCGATTTAGACAGGGTGCCGTCTCTAAAGAATATGAACGCGGCACCAGCAGAGTGTTCGGTTGCGGTGGCAGCGCTGCCAGAGATCCAGGCATAGTTGGAATCGTTGTTGGCGTTGTTCACACGAAGAAAGCCCTGTGACCCGATCTCGATGTCGCCGTCAACAACGATATTTCCTCCATCGAAGTCAAGGCCACCTTGGACCTTCAACGGGGCGCAATCAATGAGCCAATTTCCTACCGGGACGATGACCGTCTCGCTGGAGTTGACCGTGCAGCCGAAGTGGTCGCTGTAAATTTCGAACGGGTTCGCACCCGCCAAGTTGACCGTGTCGAGCACAAGGTCGTCGATGTAACTGCTGCTGGAGCCCGTATCAGGGCATCCGTCGATTTCATATGAGGCTGGGTAGGAAGCTTTACAGTTGAAACGCCAGTCGAAGGGGGCCCGGGTCCGGCGTTGGGTGCTTTGTGACGGTGCAGGTGAAACCGTGCCATCTGCGCCGCTGCAGGCTGGCGGATTGCAGCCGGGCGCACCGTCCGCATAAGCTTCGATTACGCCACAGCCCGCGCCTGTGTTGGGGGACAGTTCGCCGGCGCATCCAGGTGCACCATAAGCGTGAATATTTGCGCCGTTTCCAGTGGTTAAAATCGTGGAAGTCGAGGAGCCGCATCCAACAGTGCCGTCGGAGTCGACAGCGATGCGGCCCGGGTTAATGTTGCCCGTCATAGGGTCGACCACGCCGCTCACATATATTCCGCCGCTAGACCCTCCACCGTTCACGGAGAGCGCTGGACACTCGTGTTTTTCGATGAGTAGTAAGCTGACGACATCGCCCTGCGCGTCTGGAACAGCCCGTAGCGCTACAGAGTGAACCGACGTGTCGAGAGTCTCGTTGCCAACTATCTGTGAAAACAAGGCCGCTCGGGACTGGTCGACTCTGACGCCGACTCGCTGACATTGTGAACCATCGCGAACGCTCAAGGCCTGCGTGCCGCGGCTGGAGGGCGTCATCAGTTCGTGGTTGTTGCTGACGGGGTAGACGATGGTGACAGTGGTTCCTTCGCTGGTGCCGGTGGTCGACGCAACCGCGGTGGCTGCGTTGCATGACGAAGGGAACCCGCTGCAAGAAAGCCCAGGCAATTCGCCGAGGTTTGCCGTGACGTAGCCGATAGCCGACTCGCAGGCGCCGACGCCTCCGCCTTCGCCGAGTCCGAACGCACCTGCGGTTGCAACGGCGTCCGCTGCCAAGCGGTTTTGAGAGCGGTCGGTCTTGGCGAGACCAATGTCAACGACCAGTGCGGAAACCATAATCAACGCAGTCATGGCGGCAGCGCCAATCAGTAGAACCGCGCCCCGCTCGTGTCGGTAGCTGCCAGGTTTGCGCAAAGCTTGCATCACTCGTCAGCCCCGCTCGAAGCGGACAATGGCGGTCGCGTTGAGTGTTAACTCATGGGAAAAGATGCCAGTCTCAATGTCACTTTGTCGTTGCAAAGAGATCTGTACCCGGCGTTCTGTCGCTGGCCGGCCGTCAGCAAAGCAGCTGGTTCCTACATTGGTGGAGCGAACGCCGCTTGTTTCGGTTATTGAGACCGTTTGGTCGTGGGCGTCAGCACCGTTGGGGTAGACATAGGCGACACAAATGGACTGGCCAGGGGTGGCGTCACCGAGGTGCCATTGGTTGCTTGTTCAGCCACATCAGCAACGTTGCCAAGCCAGCTGGATATGTCACTATCGACCGGCAAGGTGGCGCCAAAACGCGCCGCTTCTCTGGCCCCATTGTTCAGTGAAATATTGTGGCTTATGGTTAAACCGGCCGATATTGTGCCAAGCAGCAACATGATTAAAATCCCGGAGATGAGAGCGAATTCGACTATGGCCGCCCCCCGATCATCTTGATTGGTTCGGCTGGTTGCTAACCGGCTCATGTGCCACGTCGATCGTCTACAAGTAATTTGCAACTAGTCATGCATACGAAGTCATGCATACGAAAATAGTATCGTTGAAACTGCAAGTGTTGATGCTTCATATAGGTGCTGGTGAGTCGAAAGGCTCACATTACCTTGTAGAAGTCATGTCGTCTGATCGCCGGCTGGTTAATAAGAACCCTCGTCTGTTGATTCGAGAAACTTTCGGGGGTTGTCTACCAACATGGTGTCGATCTGCTCGGGCGTTACGCCGTGTTCCAGCAGCGCCGGCAGCACGTCATGGCTGATGTGTAAATAGTGCCAGTCGGGCAATGAGCCCAGTGGCACTTCGCCTGCAATCCAGTCGATATAACACGATGCATCATGGCTAAGGACCATGCGGTCGGCGTAACCCTGCTTGCACAACTCGGCGACGACGGCCGTTCGTTCAGCGGTGGGCAGGTACCCATCAATGCCGAAACGGTCCATGCCGAGATAACTACCTCGGTCCGCGATCTGCTTTAGATAGTTCAGGTCATCGGTGTCGCCGCAGTGGCCAATGACGACGCGACTCAGGTCGACCCCTTCAGATTCGAACACGTCTTGTTGCTCGAGCCCGCGCCGCATTTCGGCGTTGGTGTGTGTTGTGATGGGCACGCCGGTTTCTCTGTGCGCCTGGGCGCAGGCCCGCAGTGTGCGCTCAACATCAGGCGTCACCCCAGGTTTGTCGGTTGCGCACTTGATGACGGCTGCCTTGATTCCTGTATCAGCGATTCCTTCGACGATGTCGCTCACGAAGTGCGTTGTCATGGCATCGACTTCGCCTGGCTTTGGCTCGCGTCGCAGGTAGTAGTGCGGTAGCTCATTGAAGGTGTACAAGCCTGTAGCCACGACGATGTTTAGTTCGGTCCGCTCGGCGACGCGTGCAATACGCGGGATGTAGCGGCCGAGACCGATTGCCGTCGGGTCCAAGATGGTGTCGATGCCCGCTTCTTTGAGCTCGTCCAGCCTGGCGACGGCATCGTCGATGCGACTCTCGTCGTCACCCCATTCTTCAGGGTAGTTCTGTTGGATCTCAGTAGAAATCACGAACACGTGCTCGTGCATGAGCACTCGGCCGAGTCCTGTTCCTTCGACGGGCCCGCGGGCAGTTTCAACAGTCGTCATGAGCCAATTGTATGTTCAGGTGGTCGACAGCTTCGCAATCCCGAAGTTGAGGAGGAACGCGTTGGCGCGTGCGAAGTCAGGCTTGTCGGGAAGGCATGGCGCCTTGGCCTGATCACTAGTTGGGCTAACAACTGCTTCGGTTTTACGTCGATTGGAAGCAGACCCTGAGGCGCCGTGTAAGCAGAGCTCTTCGCCTTCTGCCAGTTGCTGCGTGGGATCGATCATGGCGAGAAGATGGGGCTCGGTCCGTCAGGTCACGGGCGCGTTTCGTCATCAGCGTGTTTCACGCCTAGATTTCCGGTATGGCACCTCTGTTCCCAGCCGATCCTCTGTCCTGTGCAGAGATAGCGCAACGTTGCCAGGCTGACGGTGAGTTCATGCTGGGGGCGCAATACTGGGACGGTGGTTATCGCATCCAGGTGGGCGACGCTCTCACCGGTGTGGCCATCAAAGCAGGCCAGGTAGTCGCCAAGATTCCGGAGCCTGGGTCTGGTGTTATCTCGCTTGCCGGGCCGGCCGAGGTCTGGGAACCGATGCTGCAGACCGTGCCGCCTCGGCTGGCGAACACCGTGTCAGTCATGATCGGACACGGATTGACGCTGGAAGCTGACCCGCTTTTGTGGTGGCAATATTTGCCAGCGACCGAACGGCTCATCGAGCTACTGCGAACGCCAGGCCAGCCAGCCCCACAGCAAGTCCCGGCCCTGCGGGCGTCGGGCGAACACGATTCGGCGACTGGCCACTATGTGCACGTCGAACTCGATGGGCACGATCACCGGATCTACTACGAAGAGGCCGGCCATGGCATCCCGTTGTTGTTGCAACACACCGCAGGTTCACATGGTGTTCAATGGCGGCATCTGTTCGAGAACCCGACGATTACCGATCGGTTTCGCCTAATAGCGTACGACCTTCCCTTCCACGGGAAATCGCTTCCACCCACCAGTCGGCGCTGGTGGGAAGAGCCGTACAAGCTGACGGGTAATTTCTTACGCCAGGTTCCTGTCGCTATGGCCGATGCCTTGGCATTAGACCAGCCAGCGTTTATGGGTTGCTCGGTTGGCGGACTGCTTGCGCTCGACCTGGCGTTACACCATCCAGACCGCTTTCGCGCAGCGATCGCTGTCGAAGGAGCGTTGCATATTGGTGGTGACTATGAGAGCCAGTTTGGCATGTCGCATCCCCAAGTCAATGGCTTATCGAAGGCACGCATGATGGAAGGGCTTTGCTCCCCGACCTCACCAAGGCCCTACGTCAAAGAGGTCTCGCAGGCCTATTCGGCGGGATGGCCACCTGTCTTCTTGGGGGATCTCTGGTATTACCTGGTCGACTACGACATCCGAGATCGAGCACACGAGATCGACACCGCCAGGTGCGCTGTCCACATCATGAACGGCGAGTACGACTACTCGGGCTCGATCAAGAAAGGCCTGGCTGCAAACCAGGCGATTGCTGGCTCGACCCACACAGCCATGGACAACATTGGTCATTTCCCCATGACCGAGAATCCCGAACTCTTTATGACCTACCTCGAACCTATCCTTAAATCAGTAAGCGAGAACTCATGAATTTTGACGACAAACGCGTAATCGTGACCGGAGGGGGCAGTGGCTTCGGTGCCGCAATCGCTCGAGGGTTTGCCTCCAAGGGCGCTCGAGTGATGGTGACCGATATCGACGTCGAGGCAGCTCAAGCTGTGGCCAACGAACTCGATGGAGCATTGGCTTTTGGCCTAGACGTCACCAGCGAAGATGCCCATAGCGAACTCGCCGAGGTGGTGGTCGAAGCATGGGGCGGCATCGACATCGTGGCGTGTAATGCGGGTATGCCTCACCGCGGTGGCTACATGACCAACCTGACCACCGAACAGTTTGATTTCATGTGGACGGTCAACGTCCGCCCGATCTTTTTTGCGACCAAGTATTTTGTGCCACACATGCCGCCAGGGAGTGCCATCGTGAGCACGGCGTCCATTGGTGGGCGTCGGCCGCGCAAGGGTTTGACCCCGTACAACGCATCGAAGGGCGCGGTGATCACCCTCACCAAGGGTCTGGCCGTTGAACTAGCGCCAGATATTCGAGTCAACTGTGTGGCCCCTGTTTCCGCGGCTACCGGGTTCGACATGAGCGCCATGGGTATCGAGAAGCTCTCCGAGAACCGCGAGAAGATGGTCATTGACGGCATCCCCATGGGCCGCCGTGCTACCCCCGAAGATGTCGCTAATTCCGTCATGTTCTTGGCCTCCAGCGAAGCTGAGTTCCTGACCGGCGTCTGCCTTGACGTCGATGGTGGCCGCAGTATCGGCTGAGCGATGTTTTCGCTCGACCTCGGCGGCTTCTGGTAGCCGCCGGACCCTCTCTAGCTGCTCGGTCGAGAATCCATGACCTATTCCGAGCTAGATGGTCCATAAACGCGCGCGCCGGGAGACTATTCAAACCCGAAGATCGACACATAGAGAAATGCATCGCTATCCCGAGCTGCCGGCATCCTAAGAAGGCCACCAGCAGTTAGGGAAAGCAGCTAGGTGACGAGCGTCAGAGTAATGCCTGCTGTCGCGATAGGCCGGCGCTCTCGGCTCATGTCGACCACAGTCACGTCAACGACGGCGTGGTCACGTTCGACACGGACGATCTCGCTCATCGTACGAACGGGTCCTTCGGCGGCCTGTCCTATGTAGCGGACTTCGATGTCGGCCGCGGTGAACTCGCCACCGAGTGCCGACTCGGCTGCGGCGCACAGAAGGATGCCGGTTGTTCCACCGTTGATGGTGCCGAAGCTGTTGGTGACATATGGCGTTTTTTCAAGCTCAAGCGCGCCTGGTGCCACTTGGATTAGCCCGAGCTGTTCGTTGATTGGCGACGTGAAACCTGATGTTGCAAGCCCCCAGTGATGGGGAACCCCGATGACCTTTGGCGCCGGGCCATCGGCGTTGTACTCGGGGTTTCGAGGCATCCGCCGAGATGTGGCAATGGCCGTGCCAGCCAGACGGTCCCCATCGAGAATTTCAGCCTTGGTGGTGATCAACGTCCCGCCAACGCGCAGGACCTGACATGAAATAACGAGCGGCCCGTCGACCACAGGCGTGCCGGTGCGGATCGCTAGATCAAGCGTGCCGCACCAGTCATCTTCGGCGAAGCCGATAGCGGTGCTGACAAGAGCGAGATCGGCTACAGCGAAGAGTGGACCGAGCGCCATGGCGCCGGTCGTTGATCGGACCTCGGGCACCACCGGTGTTTGGAAGATGCACTCGTCGTTGGATACCCATTCCGACTGTGTTTGCAGATCGCGCAGCAGATGATGGGCAGGCGGGTAACTAGGCATGCATTCAGCGTAGAACCTGGGATCCGGTATGGACTAGCGTCGCGGGGACGAGCCAAGGGAGCTGCCATGTCTGACCACACCCGAGAATCACTTGCCGAGCGAACAGTCACATTTCTGGCGGCGTTTAATGACGTGGACCTAAATGGCGTTATGAGTCATTTCGCTGACGATGGCATCTATGAAGAATTCAACGGCCGTGAGTCCAAAGGCCAGGACGCGGTTCGTGCCGCGCTTACGCCACAGTTTGACGGTGTGTTTGGCGACATGAAGTTCATCGACGAAGACCTGATGATCGATGCCGAGACCGGCAAGGTCATGGCATCGTGGCGGTGCACTCTCGACGTCAAGGGCGAGGCGACGTCGTGGCGCGGCCTTGATGCTATGACGTTCAACACTGATGGCAAGATCACCCACAAGTTGACCTACGCCAAAACCAAAGCGCCGCTTTTCGAATAAGGCGAACGCACCTGTGTCAGGTGCACGTGCGTTCGGTATGAAAACGAGGAGCCCGACGCTCCGATTGCAGCTAACTGGCGCGTCGTGATTGCTAGGTGTTCAACAGCGCCCACTCTCGCGGCCACGTCAATGTCAGCAGAGCGGTCTCCAAAAATGGTACGCCGATCAGGCCGGAGCCGGAAGAATCATCGAAACCAGTCAGATGTAGTTGGCGAATTTTGGGCCACTGATCGTCAGGAGTCAACCGGCGGGATCTACCGCTGAGAGCTCATCTTCCGATCAAACATCATCCAAACCCGGTGCGTCAGACTCACGTTGCGTGGCACGAATCTTGGGTTGCACGCCATCTGGCTCAACAGGATTGACCAGGGGCCTCACGGCGTCGGCGAAGAGCTTTAGCGGCAGATGAAGCGGCCAGGGGACTTTCCGTAAAACAGGATGCGACGGCTACCGTCAAGACCGTGACGTCAGCCCCCGAGATGTACTCAACTGAACGCCTGTTAGCGAACGCGCAGCAGATCGCCGACGAGGTGCTGTTTCCCAATGCGTTGGAGGCTGACATCGCCGGCGGCGTTCCAAAGCAGCAGTTGCAATGCATTGCGGATGGGGGCTTCTATGGCATCTCGACGCACTGCGATGCAGCGACGGTTGCGAAGATCATCGAAACGTTCGCGAGCGGCTGTTTGACCACCACATTCGTGTTTACGCAACACCTAGGCGCAGCCGCAGCAGCGCACCACAGCGACGGCGCCGTGCGCGACGAACTTGCAGCCGACATGGCCGCAGGCCGAACGCGAGGTGGCGTTGCCTTTGCTCACATGCTTCGCCCAGGCACGCCTATGACAACGATTGAGCCAGTCGAGGCTGGCGAAGGCGATTGGGTCTTGAACGGCACCGCTCCATGGGTCACGGGTTGGGGCCACATCGACGTCGTGCACGCTGCTGCTCGCCATGGTGACGACATCGTGTGGGCGCTGATCGACGCCATTGACTCGCCAACGCTACAAAGCACCGAAGTCGCCTTCGCCGTCGTGGATTCGTCCCAGACGAAAGTGCTCGATTTCCAGGACCATCATGTGTCAGCGTCTCGCATCACCAAGGTCGAGAACTACGCGGAGTGGCGAACTCGCTATCAGCTCGGGCTCCGCACGAATGGCTCGCTTGCTCTGGGCGTCGCTAAACGCTGCTGCCAGCTACTTGGCAACGGTGCCCTGACCGAACAACTCGACACGGTGCGTGACAGGCTCGATTCGATCGCACCTGCAAACAGCAATGCGATGTCCATTGCACGCGCTGATGCGTCGTTATTTGCAGTGAAGGCAGCCACCACCCTGGTAGCAACGATAGGCGGTACGTCGGTCATGATGAGCGAACACGCTCAACGCCTCATGCGTGAGGCCATGTTCACGATGGTGCAAGGTCAGACCCCAGCTATTAAGACTGCGATGCTCGACCAGTTGGCCACGTCATAATCGACGTCGAGTAGCGTGACGGCTGTGTCTGATTTCGACGTTCGCAGCTACACCGTTGCTATGGCTGAGATGCTGGGTATCCACCTGGAACCTGACGAGATCGACCCTGTAGCAGACCAGATAGAACGGGTTGGCCAGTTGGTTAGCCGCCTACCTCGCCAAGTCGACGATGCCCTAACCGTGGCTCCCCGGTTTCGCCCGTGACGGTACCCGACGGCACTGTCGGCGTCCTCGAGATTGCGACAAAGGTACGCGGCGGTCAGGTTTCGGCTCTTGATATCGCTCAGGCTGCTCTCGATCGTGTCGACAGCGCGCAGGCCCGGCTTAATGCCTTTACGACGGTAACGACCGAGCGAGCGCTCACCGCAGCGGCCGACATCGATCGACGAGTGGCAGCAGGAGAGCCGGTCGGAGCTTTGGCCGGCGTTCCGTTTGCGGTAAAGGATCTGTTTGACCTCAAGGGAGAGGTGACGATCGCAGGTTCGACAGTGCTGGCCGCCCGCCCGCCGGCTGATCGCGATGCAGCGGCGGTAGAACGACTGACGAGAGCCGATGCCGTACCAATCGGCGCAACCACCATGGACGAGTTCGCTTTCGGGTTCACCACAGAGAATACCCACTACGGCGCGGCACGGAATCCGCACGATGTCCAACGCACCCCTGGTGGTTCATCGGGCGGTTCGGCTGCTGCTGTGGCTGGCGGGTTGGTTCCGCTCGCACTCGGAACCGACACCAACGGCTCGGTCAGAGTTCCGGCAGCG
Source organism: uncultured Acidimicrobiaceae bacterium (assembly GCA_905182135.1). GTDB lineage: Bacteria > Actinomycetota > Acidimicrobiia > Acidimicrobiales > UBA10347 > UBA10347. The sequence goes on from CAJJAG010000005.1 coordinate 158,849, forward strand.
TTTTGCGGACTCTTCGGGCTCAAACCGACATACGGGCGTCTCGATCGACGTGGAGCCCAGCTCTTTTCCGACAGTCTTGACCATGTCGGGGCATTTACCCGATCGGCGCGCGATCTGGGTGCCTGGTACTCGGTTGCCGATGCAGGAAGTTCTGATGCGCAACCCATCGATGTTGGCCAACTTCGCGTTGCCCGTCTGGGCGGATGGTTTGAGGACAATGCAGGTGAGGCCGCGCTCGATGCATTGACTTCGGTGGCTGACACTCTTGGTGCTGACCGAACACCAGCGATGCTCCCTTTGGCTGAAGCAGCGCACGCTGCCGCCTCAGTTATTACTTATGCCGAGGCAGGTGAGTTGCATCTTGATCGGATTCGTAACGAACGGGCGCAGTTCGACCCCGTTGTTCGGCATCGCCTCGTCGCCGCTGCGCTGTTGCCAGCAGATTGGTACTTGCGGGCGCAACGGCTGCGTCAGGTTTGGGTCGACCAGCTGGACGAACTCTTTGCCGATTACGACGTGCTACTCGCGCCGGCTACACCATTCCCAGCTCCGATCATCGGCACCGATACGGTCGAGATCAACGGCAGAGACCTGCCGGCTCGGCCAGCCGTCGGCTGGCTAACCCAGCCGCTTACACCGACCGGTGTCCCGATTGGAGTAGCTCCGATGTTGTCTGCTGAATCGCCGCTGCCAATGGGCGTACAAGTGATCGCTAAAGCCAACAACGAACGGATCGTTCTGGCTGTGTTGACCGCACTCGAAGACCTGGGGGTTACCACGTGTGTCGTGGCGTCCGCTCAAGCCGACCAGAATCGCAACGAAAGCTCATAATGATGGACGTGAACCGCCGCGAGGTCGTGGCCGAGATTACTGCCGAGTTCGAGTCCTATGAAGAGGCCTTGATGGCGAACGACGTCGATGCTCTCAACGATTTCTTCTGGCGCGATCCGCTGACGATCCGGTTCGGGCTGGGTGACGCTTCCTATGGCCACGACGAAATTGCTGCGGCCCGCCGCCGCGGGTCGGCTGCCGATCGCAGTCTCGAGCGGACCGTGATCACCAGCTACGGCGATTCATATGGGACTGCCGACACCGAATTCACGCGCCTCGAGTCTGGCCGCCGAGGCCGCCAAACTCAGAGCTGGGTGCGTCTTGATGGTGGGTGGCGAATCGTGTCGGCCCATGTCTCCTGGTTCTAGCTGGTTGGTTTACGCCCCACGGTACGACTGAGGGTGCCAGCGACGAAGTCGACGTTCTCGACGTCAACAAAGCCAGCGGTCTCGAAGTAGCCCAGACACTCGGTTACCGAATGAGAGCGTCCGCCGCTGCGGTACAAGGCCTCGGCCATTCCCCACATCGACGCGTCGAGTGGGCCAACGCCATCGGCGTTTAACGTCTCGCCAACCAGATGCATTTCGCCGCCAGGTTCAAGCGCGTCGAACGTCTTCTGTACGACCTTCTGAATGTTCTTGGCGTTGTAGATCGGAAGGTTCGACGCCATCACGGCGATGTCGCATCCGGTCGGGAATTCGTCGTTCACGAAGTCGCCACCGAAGGTCGATACGCGGTCTGCGACCTGATTTTGATCGATGTATTCCTGCGTCACGATAGTCACGGCGGGAAGGTCGAGGACGATGGCTTGCAGGCCTGCGTTGGCCTTGACTGCCTGGATCGAATAGGCGCCGGAGCCACCACCAAGGTCGAGCAGGCGAGTGCGAGCAGACATATCGACATGACGGGCGAAGCGACGACCAGCACCCATGCCGATGCTGTAGGTGGCTGAGTGGTACTTGCGGGCCCGTTCGACAGTCATGTCGTCGTACATGCCGAGTTCGGCCGGGGGAGTCAGGTCGCTGAGCGTGGCGGTTAGGTCAAACCATTGCGGCACCTCGCGTCGAGTAAACGTCATCCACGGCCCTGCGAACCTCTCGCTGGTGCTGACCATGAACTTCTCGCAGTCAGGTGCATTACGCAACTGACCGTCGACGTCCTTCTCCAGCAGTCCCATGGCCAGCAGGACAACGACGGTGCGCTCGGCATTCAGCGCACTGATGTTGGCCGCTGCTGCCACGGCATCAATCGAGGCTGCACCATGGCTGACGTGGGTGAAAAGATCCAGGTCGATCGCGGCGTAAAACACCGCGGTCTCGGTGAATCCACGGGCAATACGTTGGAGTCGGATGGTGTCGATTCGCTGTTCGCTCATGACACCTTCCTTATCAGGTGGTTCCTACCAAGTAACAGTGCGGTCCAGATCAAGAACCTCGAGCATCCGAGCAAGTAACGGTGCGAAGTCGTCATGACGCTCTTTGCGTTGACTCAGCACAGGTCTAACGATCTGGTCCCAATCAACGGGCCCAAACCGGTGATCAACACGCTGCTGCCAGTCACCTAGCAGCGATATGAGCGAGCCAGAGATGACACCCTCGACGAGGGCGTCTGCCTCGCTGGGTGCGCCATCGAACATGGTTAAGGCCAATGGCAACACCTTGTGCAGCGATGCCATGATCCGATCGTGGGCATCATCGACACGCAACAAGACGTCGAGTAACGCATCGCCATGTTGACGATGGAATCGCTCTTCGCTTAGGGCGCGGACTGAAATGTCGGCCAGGAGCTGGACAGAAGATCCCTGAAATAGTTGCCAGCGAAGTTCTTCAGCGGCGTCGTACAACCAGTGACGTAGGAGCGTGTCGCTCCATTCGGGAAGTGTCACCTCAACCAGAGCACATGAGCGCCATTGGCTGGCTTCTCGGTAGAAGGCGAGTGCATCGATGTCGGCATCGTCGGTGCCGACCAACGCTTCTAGGAGCATTGCCGCGTGTCCGAGTTCATCTTGTCCAATGCTGGCGAATGCCAGATCTTCTTCGAGAAATGGTGCGACCCCGATCCATTCGGTGTGCTGCTGGCCCATCAGGTGTTCGTCGTCGACGAACGCCAGGATCACGTCGCGAGCTGCGATGCTGATCTCATTCATCGGGCTGGGCCTTAGTCATTTCTCTGAGTGCCTTGCGTCGGGCGGCCACGGCTTCGCCGCTGTGATGGCGATGTGGTTTGTCCGCGTTTGGAGCAGTGAACTCCCGCTCAGGGCTCAGGATGTTGTCCCGACGAACAACCCAGAGAAGGTCACCTTCGGCTCGGCGAACGTAACACTCGCGCGCCGACACCAAGGCGAGTTCGTCATTGGCTGCATCGAGGGCGCCGACATGGCGGAACTCGTCGCGGCCATCCTTCTTTAGGAACACTTCAAAGATTGCCATTGGCTGGCTACCCCCGCAAGACTTCGACGGTTTCGCCGCACCCAGTGCAGGTATGAACAGACCGGCATCGGCTGGGGCCGAACATGGACTGCTCAACCGTCTTGGAAGCACAGAGAGGGCAGGTTGTTGAGCGCTGCCCGATCTGCACCGCAACAGTAAATTTTCTCTCGAGACACGAGCGAGCCTCGTGGCTGATTCGGTCTGCATGCCACGCCGGTGACGACAGCCAGTCAACGGTGCACGTTGAGACGTCGGCCACTTCCTGCACCGCAGCGACGACATCGTCGGCAATGATGGCCAATGCTGGGCAACCTGAGAAGGTAGGAATCAGCCCGATGACTGTTGACCCGTCTGGTTCAACATGAATGGTCTCGAGTAGGCCTAAGTCAACAATAGAAATACCGGGGTACTCAGGGTCGTCCACCGATGACACTGCGCTATGGACCTGTGCTTCGAGTCGAAGCATGTCAATTGCGGAGCCTTCTGTCAGACTCATGCTTGTACCAACTCGTTCACTGTCTTGTTGGCGGCCAGGGCCTGTCGGACCCAGGCGCTTTCTTCCCAATGCGCCGACGCTTCGCTAATACGGCGGGCAGAGTCGGGGCCGACATTGGCGAAGGTCTTCTTTAGCGGAGCCCAGTCGATGGGGCCGGCAACCCAGCGATCCTCGTCGTCGTCGAATCGCAGGCCGGGGTCCGGAATGGTGAAGCCGTAACTCTGCAACATGGGCACGAACTTCTGCACCCAACGGTCACGAAGGACCTCGTTGCGTTCGGACTTGATATGCCATCGCAAGAGCATGTCGTTTGGTTTCGAGTCAGGGCCGAATAGCTGTAGCGCTGGCCACCACCAGTCATCGATCGCCTGCTGGAACATTTCGCGCTGCATCTCGGTGCCTTGGGCGATGCGCATCATGCGGTCTTCGCCGAGGCGCATATGGAAACCCTCTTCGGAGATGATCCGCTTGAGGATGCGGCGGTAGGGCCCATAGGAGCAATTCTTGAATACTGCTTGTTGGCTCGCTAGCGCTGCGGCATCGACCAAGAATGCAATGGCGACCTGGTGGCCCCACGTCTTGGCCCGATAGTGAAACACGTTGTGGAATCGGCTCTTGCCAGCGTAGAGATCTTCGACCATCTCTCGGCGAGTCTTGATGCGCATGTCGGCCGCGACCATGTACAGCAGGTGTGCATGACCGAACTCGTCCTGGGTCTTGGCGATCACGGCCATCTTGTGGCGCAACCCGGGCGTGCGCGGAATCCAGTCTCGCTCGGTGAGCCCGCCCATCTGTTCGCTGTTGGCGTGTAGTTCGATGAACCGAAAGACCGCTAGTCGGTATTCGTCAGGCATGGAATCGTCAGATTCGACGATGCCGCCGTTGTTCAGGAACGCTTCGAAGTCGTCTATTGACGACCAGCTCCGTGACATACACAAAACCATACGCTGTATTTACGAAGAGAACCGCTATCTGCCAGCTCGCGACCGAAGATCGGTTAATGAGAGTTGTCGGTGGGCACTAAGAAAGCTACGTAACGAAACCACGATGGGGCCAGGGCGGGGCGAATGGACAACGTGTGCATGAAGGTGGCGAAGATCAAATCATTTGGGGGATCTTCACCCAAAGTAGTGGACGCGAAGGTGCCGGGATTGCCGTCGGCACTCGTGGTGGAAGCGCAACGCTGAACCCGAGATTGCCTTTGGTTGGGCCGAATCCATGGGCGGCGAGGACTCTGCCGAAGATGAAGGCACCTCGGTAATCAGCGGGTTCTGGATTGCATCAGCGCTGGCGTGGAACTCACCCGATGGGCCACTTGCGTCGATCTGGGAAGTCACCCATGCAGGTAGGCAATCGCCCATGCAGGTAGACCGTGCAATCCAGCCAATGTCGGTGCCGACTTCGTCGAGTGGTTGCGTGGCAACATCAATGCCGGTTCGACGCTTAGAGCCCGTTGCTTAGGGGCCAGAGATCAGGGAATTCAGCGCCACGTTTCTCGATCGATGCCGTGAATGCCTCGGCCATATCATCGGTGTCGAACATGGCCGCGTTCCAGTTGGCGATGAACTCGAGCCCATCGGCTACAGAATGGTCGCGGGTGTAGTGCATGGTCTGCTTGGTCCCCCACACTGCCATCGGGCTTTTCGAGGCGATCTCTCCAGCTACGTTCATCACTGCATCGAGCAGAGTTTCATGGTTGGGGTAGATCTCGTTCACGAAACCAGCAGCTTTGGCTTCCTGGGCCGTCCAACGTCGGCCGGTATAGGCAAGTTCACGCACAATGCCTTCGGGCACCAGTTTGGGCATGCGCTGCAGCGTGCCGACGTCGGCGGTCATGGCGATGTTGATTTCGTGGATGCAGAACCATGCATTTTCCGTGGTGTAGCGCATGTCGGTTGCCGAGACCATGTCGATGCCGCCGCCAACACACGCACCTTGAATTGCCGATAGGACCGGCATGCGGGCTCGTTCCAGCGCAGTGAAGGTCTCTTGTAATTTCAAAGCTGTACTGCGGAAGCGCTCGTTGCGGCGACTTGGATGGCCTTGGGCCTTGTTGTCGGGACTCTGAATGTCTGAACCCCCAACAGCGTCGTTGTTGCCAAAAACCTCGAGATCCATGCCCGAGCAAAAGTTCTTACCTTGGGCAGCGAGCACCATGGCGCGCACGTTGCCCGAGTTCGATAGATCGTCGACGATCTCGGGGAGTTCACGCCAGAACGATGCGATCATCGAGTTGCTGCGTTCTGGCCGGTTCATCGTGACCAGTCCAACCTTGTCCACGATCTCAACCGTGAAACACTCGTGCGCCTTGTTAGCCATGGAACAAGGATATGCCAGACTGATGCGTAGAAAATACTGGGGGAAGACATGGGAGCACTCGACGGGATCCGAGTTCTTGACGCCGGCTTGCTGATTCAAGGGCCGCAAGCGGCGCAGACGCTGGCTGACATGGGAGCCGATGTCATTAAGGTTGAACTACCGGGCATGGGAGATCAGGGCCGATGGATCCCCATTTCGGTGGATGATCTCCGAGCGCCGTACTTCGTTGGCAACAACCGCGGTAAACGAAGCATCACGATGGACCTGCGGACCGTCGATGGCGCCGAAGCCTTCCTGAGGTTGGTCGAGACGGCTGATGTTGTGATCTCCAACTTCAAGGCCGGGACCTTGGACGAATGGGGTGTTGGCTACGAGGCCGCAGCGGCACGCAACCCCCGCATCGTCTACGGCATGGGCTCGACCTTTGGTCCTGAAGGTCCAGCCGCTACCCGCGAGGGTGCTGACCTGGCCGGTCAAGCGGCGGGCGGGTTAATCAGCACTACAGGTAGCGACGAGTCCGGCCCGACCCCGGTTGGGGTGACGATTGCTGACCACATCGGTTGTCAGAACATGGCTATTGGCGTGCTGGGTGCACTAATGGCGCGCGAGCGGACGGGCCGCGGTCAGCGGGTCGACGTTTCGCTCGTGGGAAGTCAGATCTATGCCCAATGCGCCGAGTACACGGCCTACTTCTTGACCGGCGTGCAACAAGGGCCTTCCAACTATGGGCATCCACTCCTAAACGCTGCTTACGGCATTCTCGAGACGTCCGACGGTTGGATGGCCTTGGTGGGTGTCACTCCAGATAAGCGGCAGGCATTTTACGCAGCGGTTGACATGCCCGAGTTGCTCGATGACGAACGTTTCACACCCCTGTACTGGAACGGGCAAGACCGCAAGGCGTTGTTCGATATTCTTGCGCCAACGTTTCGCAAGAAGTCCACGACAGAGTGGGCTGCCATCCTGGAAGAAGTGGGATGTCGTTGGGCGCCGGTCAATGACTATGAGGCCGCTGCCGCCGACGAACACAACTGGATCAACGGGTACATGCAAGAAGTCGAGCATCCCGAATGGGGCCCGATTCGCATGGTTGGCTCACCGATCCAGATGTCGGATACACCGGTGGTGCCTGGCAAGGTCGCCCCCGAACTCGGAGCGGACACTGAGTTGTTGCTTCTCGAACTTGGATACGACTGGGATCAGATCGGTGCTATGCGCGAGTCTGGCGCCATCTAGACTGTTGGAGATCTTATGACACAATTACCTGCCCTATCACTGGCCGCTGTGCCGAGCCGACGAGCTCGCACTCTCGAGCTGGCAAAAGAAATCGAGAGCCGGGGGTTCTCCGGCATCTACTGCCCAAGTCTGGGTGACGCGCTCGGGCTGTGCCTGTCGATGGCTCACGAGACCTCGACGATCGAGTTTGGCACCTCGATCGTAAACATCTATGCGCGTAACGTGCTCGACTATGCAGCGACGGCTTCCTATATCAACGAAATTGCCGAAGGGCGCTTTCGGATGGGTATCGGCGTCAGTCACGCACCGGCGAACAAGCAACTGGGCGTCAACCCCGGTAAGCCACTTGGCGATATTCGGGACTTTGTCGAGACCATGCGAGCCCAACCTCGCATCACGCTGCCGCCCATAACGCTGGCAACCATGCGCGACAAGATGATCGCTACGGCGACCGAGATTAGCGAAGGCATGGTCTTTGCCAACGCCGCACGTTCGGCCATGCCCGGTTCATTGGAACGTATGCCAGATGTTGGCGACGACTTCTGGATCGGCAACATGATCCCGACCTGCGTTTCCGATGACCGCGAGGCCGCGGCTGCGGTTAATCGCAAGACGCTGCAGTTCTACGTGGCTCTGCCGAACTATCGCAACTACTGGAAGCAGAATGGCTACCAAGAGGAAATGGAAGCGGTTGAGGCTGCACTAGCCGCAGGTGACCGCAAAGCTATCCCGGGTCTACTCACCGATGAATGGCTCAGCGACGTCACGCTGTACGGGCCAGCCGACGAGGTTCGTGACGGCCTGCAAGCATGGTATGACTCCGGCTTGAAAACCCCGATCTTGGTGCCCTCATCGGCAACTGGTGGTCAGTTCGAAGCGTTCCAAGAAATCTTCTCGCTCTTTGAGTAACAGCGAAGGGCCCTGCTCAGTTTGAGGTGTGAGCACTCGGCTTGAGGTGTGAGCACTCGGCGCTCGGTTTCTAAGGAGAAACCGGCGATATGTCAACCGGGCACGATGTCGTCACCGGGTTTGTCACCAATATCGGGTTGCTGATCGGTGAATAAGTCGAGTTGGCAGGGCTTCATGTACCCGACAAGATCTTGGTGAGTCATGTGTTGGATCGTGGCGGTCGCACCATCAAACGGTGCAACCAATTCCGAGGCTTCTGCAACTCGTTTATAGCTACTACGAGCATTTTTTGGGTCATTGGCTCTGGCCCGAGCGCAACTGTCTGAGCTGCCATAGGGACCGGCTTGAATGAAGTCGTTTTTATTGGTCACGACGTTCAGGTGCACATCAAATCCGAACTATCAACGGTGATGAGGGTGGGCGAATTCTTGCGCTGCGAGTGAGCCGAATTTGTCCGTTGTCCGTTGGTGTGGGCGTCGTTGCTCAGTTGACCTCGCCGCCGGGGTAGGCCGGGCAGGTCAACTGCCCGGCCTCACCGGTTTCGCCGTAGCGCCAGAAGACGGAGAAGACGGCGTCGTCACCGCTAAACGCGTTGGTCTGTGAGTCACCCGTTGCTGCTGGGTTGATAATGATCAGGTCGTCAAATGGCTCGAACTCGTACTGAAGCGAGAGTTGGATATTGGTCGGCGACCAGATCGTAGTGATACGCATGACGTCACCAGCCTTGGCTGATGCAAGCTCGATCTCGCTGTTCGCCGGTGACACCGAGCAGGACACCTGCAGATTGGCAACGGGTTCACTGACCGTGATTGTGGCACACGTAACAAATATGGCGACCCCGGTAGCAGCACTGTTGCCTGCCAATGTGATCGTGTACGTGCCGGCCTCGGCATAGCTCACGTTGCTGGTCGACAGCGAAGTCTGCGTCGTACTGTTGCCAAGGTTCCAAGTGAAGATATAACCGGCTGCGGCTTCGGCTGGGACAGTCACAGCAGTGAGGGGCCCAAAGGCCTGACCGGTGTCAACGGTCCCCGGGATGTCGCCTTTACACGCAACGGTGACGATGCTGGGATCTGGCGTTGAGGTGGGAGCAGGACCCGCTGTTGGCTGGGGAGCTGGCGGCGTGGTCTGGGCAGGCAGTGGAGTCACCGTTACGGTCGGGGTGACCGGCACAGCCGCTACGGCCGGGGCGGTGGGCAACGTGAGCGGCGTCGGAAGAGAACGCGGCGTGGGGGCGGGCACCGTCGTGGGGTCAGCCGTCTGGGTTTCGAGCGCTGTGGGCATCGTGGCTGCGACAACGTCATCGTCAGAAAGTGCTCCGTAGACCAAAAAGCCTGCCGCGCCGATGATCGCTACGGGAATGAGAAGTGCCAGTGCCAGCTTCCACCCTTGTAATTGTTGATTCATGATGAACTCCAATCGGCGAGACCGAACGATCAAATGACGATACTTTGCTGAGTCAACGCTGTTGGGGCGGATCCTTTTTGCTTCTACCTAACCAGCCTGGTTCACGAAGCTGGAACAGTTCGCCGGGCTGGCTAACGCCACATAGTTCGCTCGCCCCACTAAGTATGAGGCGAGCGTGCGGCTGAACTCATGACGACCGAAGGCATCGACAACTTTTACGTATCCCAATGCAACGTGATCGATGAGCGGAGCATCATCCCAGGCGGAGCAGTAGCCGCTGCAAAACTACGGTGATCAACCGCGGCCGACCAGGGGCATCTTGTTGGCCATTACGGTCATGGTCAAGACGTTGGCGTCGAGCGGCAGCGAAGCCATGTAGGCGACGGCTCTCCCCGTTTCGTCGACATGCATGGTTGCTTCAGGCTTGATCGAGCCATCGGCTTGGGGTACTCCCCGCTTCATGATTTCGACCATGGCGGTGGCTGCATTCCCAATGTCGATCTGACCACAGGCAATGTCAAGGCTGCGACCATCAAGTGAGATGGACTTGGTCAGCCCGGTGATTGCATGTTTGGTCGAGGTGTAAGGCGCGCTATGTGGGCGTGGCGTCTGTGCTGAGATCGAACCATTGTTGATGATGCGCCCGCCCCGAGGTTTCTGCTTCCTCATTTGGCCAAACGCGGCCCGGGCGCACAGGAATGAGCCGGTCAGGTTTATGTCGACGACTCGTTTCCAGTCCTCGACAGAGATTTCATCGAACGGTACCGGGGGAGCCCCAACACCGGCGTTGTTGAATAGGAGGTCGACTCGGCCAAATGCTTTGACGGTCGCTGCGAACAGTGCATCGACGTCGCTTGGGTCCGCCACGTCGGCAGGAAAAGCTAGATGTCCGTCACCTTCTAACGAAGCGATGGTCTCCTGCAATGGCTCGAGCCGCCGGCCTGCTGCAACGACGGTCCAGCCGTCCTGAGCAAGGTGTTGTGCTGCCGATCGTCCAATGCCTGTTCCGGCGCCGGTTGTAATTGCGATATTCATAACTGCTAACACTGGCACATGACCGAACGTATTGACCCTGCCTGGCTCGCACCAACCTGGTTTATTGATAGTGAGAGCGACCAGGTCGCTGAGTTCGCCGCTGCTGCTCGAAGCGATCTACCTGATGACGCTGACCACACGGCGGTCGCTGTCGCCCTTTTCTATGCTGTGCGCGACGGCTTTCGTTACGACCCCTATGTCGGTGCCGAAGGTTCCGCTGGCTACAAAGCAAGCTCGGTGGCTGCGACAAGCGCCAACTGGTGCACACCTAAGTCAGTGCTGTTGACTGCAGCTGCTCGCCACTGTGGCATTCCGGCCCGACTCGGGTTCGCCGATGTACGTAATCATCTGAGCAGCGAGAAGCTCGCACAGAAGATGGGGACCGACCTGTTTATCTGGCATGGCTACACCGAATTTTTGCTCGGCGAAGACCAACTCGAGTGGCGTAAGGCGAGTTCGGCCTTCAACATCGAGATGTGCGAGCGGTTCGGCGTGAAGGCGCTGGACTTCGATGGCACCAGCGATGCACTGATGCACCCGTTCGACGAAGGAGGCAATCGTCATATGGAGTACGTCAACCAGCGAGGTAGTTTTGACGACCTCCCACTCGAGGAGATTCAGGCTGACTTCGACCGTGTCTACGGCGATTGGCAGAGCGACCAGCCCAATGATGGGCCGAAAGACGAGGCATTCGCACAATGATCAAGCTTGTATTTGCCTTGCGGCGCCGACCAGAAATGACGCTCGAAGAGTTCCAGGCGTATTGGCGTAATGTTCATGCGCCCTTGGTCGCGGAGCGAGCTGAAGTCCTACAAATTCGAAGGTACGTGCAGGTCCACACCAAGGACCTTGCAGGACTGCACGGTGCCTTCCAGCGGCGCAATCATGGAGCACCGGAACCCTACGATGGCGTCGCCGAACTTTGGTTCGACAGTCTCGACGTGATGGGTGGCGATGACCCCGCTGTCCGACAAGCCCAAGCAGACCTGCTGGCCGACGAAGCCAACTTCATCGACTTGTCGAATTCACCCATGTGGTTGTCTGACGAGTTTGAGGTTGTCGCCGATGGTTGATTAATTCAGCCTTTGGGAACCCATCGGGGTGTCCGTTTCTCGAGATATGACTTCATGCCTTCTTGGCCCTCGTCTGACTCGAACAGGCTGCCTGAAAGCGTGGACGTCCACGCCATGGCCTGGTCAAACGGCATGTGTGGCACATCGTTGACAAGCTGTTTCGATGCAGCAAGCGCAAGTGGTCCACCCAGTACTAGGTCGCCAACGATCTCGTCGACTTTGGCATCGACTTGGTCTGCGGGCACTGCGTAGTTGACCAGACCGAGTCGAGCTGCTTCGGTTGCGGGGAATCGATTGCCGCGCAGAAAGGCCTCGGACGCTTCCGATGCGCGCATCTTGGGAAGGCAGATCACCGAGATGATTGCAGGGGCGACGCCGATGCGCACCTCGCTGAAGCCCATCTTGGCGGTGTCCAAGGCTACGGAGATGTCGGTAGCTGCGGCAAGGCCTAGACCGCCGGCTACGGCATGGCCATTGATCTTGCCAACCCACGGTTTGGGCGAACGTCGGATACGCCCAAAGAAACCAAGCGGATCGCTGCTCTCTAGTTTTTCTGGGCTCTCATCAGCGTTGGCATCGGGTCGGTCATCGTCGGAACGCTCGGAGAGGTCAGCGCCAGCGCAGAACACGGTTCCTTCGTTCGTTAACACAACAACGCGGATGTCGCCGTCGGTATCGACTCTGTCCATAGCGGCCATAAGCTCGCTGGTCAGCTGCCTGCTGAGTGCATTGCGGTTGTCCGGGTCAGCCAGCGTGATTGTGTAGACACCGGCGTCGAGATGGGTTGTGACTTTCGGGCTCGCTGTCTGGCTCATGTGGCAGTTTTACTGCACACGCCATGCAGACCGGTAGGTGAGACTACGGTCGGACATGTGATTGCATTCGAAGATCAGACCACGCAGGAGAAGACGCCGTGCTTGGTGGTCGACGCCGAGGCCTTCGCTGCCAACGTCAAAGCGATGGCGCAAGTCCTTCCGGGCCTCCGGTTGCGGCCGCATGTGAAGGCGTTTAAGTGCACTGAACTTGCACGCAAACTTGCTGCAAACGGCCACACTGCGTTTACGTGTGCGACGCTGTCAGAAGTGGCAGGAATGATCCATGCCGGGCTTGGTGCCGATCTGTTGCTGGCGAACGAAACGCTCAACGTTGAGCAGATGCGCGACGTGGTTGCATTGCCAGGCCGGGTGACGATCGCCGTAGATTCACCCGAGACCATCGCAGCCGCAGCAGCCGCTGGTGTTACTGAGGTGCTGATCGATGTGAATGTCGGACTCCCTCGGTGCGGCTGCCCTCCAGGTCAGGCTGGAGTTCTAGCTGATGTCGCCCGTGCGGCCGGACTGACGGTCCGTGGGGTGATGGGTTACGAGGGTCACCTGATGATGGTTCAGGACCGTGTCGAAAAGACCGAGAAGGTCAGCGACTCGATGGCGCTGCTAGCCCAAGCCGCTGCCGATGTAGGTACCGACTTCATCTCCGCTGGTGGTACTGGCACCTTTGACACGAACACGGTCGCCACGGAGATCCAGGCTGGTTCGTACGCACTGATGGACACGCATTACGCCACGCTCGAGTCGCCGTTCGTTCAGGCCATCTGGCTTGAGGCAACGATCATCAGCGTGAATACTGAAAGCGGCTATGTGGTCGCTGACAGCGGACTCAAGTCGATGGGTATGGATCATGGCAACCCTGCATGGGCACACGGCAAGGTGTGGTTTTGTTCTGACGAACATGTGACGATGGCGCCAGCAGACATGAGTCATTGGTCGGTCGGCGATCGGGTCCGTTTGGAGCCAGCACATATCGATCCCACGATTGCGAAGCACGAACGTATGTGGTTCATCGAAAACGGAGCAGCAACGGAATGGCCCGTCGACCTGAGGCACTGGTAATGGCGGGGTTGCTGAGGCTGCGATTGCCAGGACAGGCCGCGGCCTCGTGGAGGAATTGGGCCGGCAACCAGCACTGTTCCCCAGCGGTAATCGAGCGCCCCTTAACCGAGGCGCATCTGCAAGACATCGTGAAAAAGGCGGCGTTGAGCGGCCACAAAATCAGGGCCGTTGGCTCAGGACACAGCTTCACAGCTATTGCCTGCACCGACGAAATACTGGTTTCGCTCGAGCATCTGAACATGGTCCGCCATATCGATACGGCGAATAATGTGATCACTGTGCAGGCCGGTATCGAGCTTGGTCATTTGAACAACCGCTTGGCTAAGGCCGGGTTGGCGATGACGAACTTGGGTGACATCGTGTACCAGTCATTGGCTGGGGCAGTCAGTACGGGTACCCATGGCACCGGCGTCGGCTTTACGGGTATCGCTGGTCAGATACTTGGCCTGCGCCTGGTGACCTCAACCGGCGAGATTGTCGATTGCAGCCCGGACGAGAACCCAGAACTTTTCCGAGTTGCCCGAGTTGGGTTGGGGGTGTTTGGCATCATCAGCGAGATCAGGCTTGGCGTCGAACCAGCGTTCAACCTCCATGCGGTGGAAGCTCCGCGTCCTCTCGCTGAAGTACTGGACAACTGGCTTGATGATGTGGCTGACAATGATCACTACGAATTTTTCTGGATTCCGGGTAGCGATGCTGTAATGACCAAGCGCAATCGCCGCACCATCGATGCCGTCAACCGGCAACCGAAGGTCAAACATTTTGTCGACAAGATCGTTGCCGAGAACATCGGCTTTGGCGCGATGGCCAAGCTCGCCAGCTTGAAGCCGTCGCTGATTCCAAAATTCCGCAAGATGTTGATTGACTCGATAGGAGAGGCGGACTTCACCGACGAATCGCATCGAGTATTCGCGAGTCCGCGCTGGGTCAAGTTTGTTGAGATGGAATATAGCGTCGCTCTCGAAGACGTGCCCGAGATCCTGCGGCGCATCGACGATGCCGTGCGAGATGCGGGTCTGGACCTGCTCTTTCCCGTCGAGGTGCGCGCCGCTGCAGGCGATGACATCCCCTTATCGACGGCGTTTGGTCGAGCATCGGGCTATATAGCGGTGCACCGTGTCAAAGGCATTGAGTACCGACCGTACTTCGAGCTAGTCGAAGCAATTATGGATGAGTTCGACGGCCGCCCTCACTGGGGAAAAATACATTTTCAGACCGCTGCGACATTGGCCGGTCGGTATCCCGAGTGGGATATTTTCCAGCAAGCGCGCGCCAAATACGACCCGGCGGCCATGTTCAGTAATGACTATGTCGATCGGGTCTTAGGAACTGTGGGCTAGTCCCGGTAATCAGCCCAGGCCGCGAAGATCAACGGTGAAGATCAGTGTCTCGTTCGGGCCGATGACGCCACCGGCACCCTGTGCGCCGTATCCCATTGCCGGCGGGATCGTGAGCCGGCGACGGCCACCGATTTTCATGCCTGCAACGCCAGCATCCCAGCCTTGGATGACCTGGCCGCCACCAAGGGCAAATGAGAACACGTCACCCCGGTTCCACGAGGCGTCGAACTCTGCGCCGGTTGACCACGATACGCCGACATAGTCGACGTTTACGATCGCTCCTGCGGCTGCTTCGGCGCCATCGCCAACGACGAGATCTTCGATCAGAAGCTCCGCTGGCGGGTCGCCTGCAGGGACTTCGATGGCCGGCTTCACACTGGTATCTTCCATGGCCGCGAACCTTATCGCTGTAAAGGGCCAGCTTGGCTTGTCGCGTTGTGCCCGCCAGCGGCTATCAATGGTGGGTGACCGCAACGATTATTGATACCGAGCTACTTGTCCAGGCCCGCGCCGCTGTCGAAGTGGCCCAGGGTGTGATCGAGACCGGCATTGCGACGGCTAAGGCGTCAGGCACTGCCGACCAGGATCAACTGCTGGTCTATTCGCTCGCCCATGCCGCCAGTGCAGCGGCCATGGCCGAGTCTGCACTTACCTATGCCCAGACCGGCCAGGACGAAGCTCGCTTGGCGCATGTTTTCATCGGCCGACAACTCACTGATCTGGCCTCGATGCTGTGGGCCCGTTCAAGCGATTGGGGCGTTGAGATGTCGGCGCTCGATACAACCCGTGCCTATGCCGCGCTGGTCACGGCGCCCGGGTTCGTGAGCCTTGCTGCGGCAGCCGCTGGCTCATCGAATCTGCCCGATGACCTCGAGATGGTTGCGACAACATTCCGCCAGTTCGCCAATGAGCGGGTCGCTCCTCATGCCGAGGCGATCCACCGCCATGATCTCGATATCCCACAAGAAATCATTGATGGCGTGGCCGAGCTTGGTTGCTTCGGTTTGTCGATTCCTGAGCAGTACAACGGATCGGCGTCGGGGTCCGAAGACGACTACATGGCCATGGTGATTGCTACCGAAGAACTCAGCACCGCATCACTCGGTGCCGGCGGTTCACTAATTACTCGGCCAGAGATTCTTGCTCGAGCGATCGAAGCCGGCGGTACCGATGAGCAGAAGCAGCGATGGTTGCCGTCAATCGCCAGTGGTGAAACTTTGTGCGCTGTAGCGGTCACTGAGCCCGATTTCGGCTCTGATGTTGCGAATCTCAAAGTCAGCGCATCACCCGAAGAGGGTGGCTGGCGTATCAATGGTGTCAAGACCTGGTGCACGTTTGCTGGTCGAGCCAATGCGCTCATGGTGCTTGCTCGAACGAACCCTGATCCTGATGCCAAGCATCGCGGACTCAGCCTGTTCGTAATCGACAAGCCAAGCGATGACGGCCACGACTTCCGCCACGAAGTGGACGGCGGCACTCTTGAGGGCCGAGCCATTGCGACGCTTGGCTACCGAGGCATGCACAGCTTTGAGGTCAGCTTCACCGACTGGTTCGTGCCGGCGGTCAACCTGATTGGTGGCGACGAAGGTCTGGGTCGTGGTTTCTATCTTCAGATGGCTGGTTTTGAGAACGGACGCATCCAGACAGCAGCCCGCGCAATCGGTGTTATGCAGCGAGCATGGGAGGTGGCGTCTGAGTACGCCAATGACCGGGTCGTCTTCGGGGCTCCGATTGCAGACTACGAGCTAACGCAGATCAAGCTGGGAACGATGGCGGCCATCATCCAGATCGGGCGGCAGTACAGCTACGAAGTTGCTCGCAAGATGGCCTCAGGCGACGGTTCGCTCGAAGCATCGATGGCCAAGGCCTACCTGTGCAAGGCCGCCGAGTGGGTCACTCGCGAAGCGCTGCAGATCCACGGTGGCATGGGTTATGCGGAAGAGTATGAAGTCAGCCGCTTGTTCGTCGACGCACGTGTGCTGTCGATCTTCGAAGGCGCCGATGAGACGTTGTGCCTCAAGCTGATCGGTCGGCGCTTACTCGCCTAGTCAATCACTTCGGTAGTGTGGGGACTCGTGCCTGAGTTGACCTATGAGTGAAGTAGGAAAATCGTTAGAGCAGAATTCTCTGATCGAGAGTGCTGTCCCAACCAATGCCCTAGCCGTCCCGCCGTTTCGCTCGTTGTGGCTGAATTCGGTCACCTTCTACCTCGTCGTGAACGCTCTGCGGTTTGTGTATGGCTGGGTCGTACTCGACGGCCTGAACAAGAGCGAGAGCGTGCAGGGACTCGTCGTCTTTGTCCTTGGCATCCCGTTGCTATTTCTGTTGTTGCCAGCAGGTGTGTGGGCGGACCGCCTCGATCCGAAGAAGATGCTTATAACCACACAGGTTGCTCTGCTGGTAGTCATGGCGGTGACGGCGATCGTCATGGGCGATGGCGCTGGGTCCTTGTCGCTGATTCTCGTCTCTGCGTTGTTCGCTGGCATCGTGACATCGTTGGGGACACCCGTGCGGTCGTCGCTCATTCCAGCACTACTCAAGGGCGATCTGCTCTATAGCGGTATTGCTTTGAACGCTATTGCGCTGACGCTGTCACTGGTCCTTGGGGCGGTGACAGCTCGTGCATTTGGTGACTGGTTCGGCTTTGACGGTGCATTCTGGTGGCTCGTGGCCCTAACTGGGATTGGGACGCTGGCGCTGTTGCCGATGAAGTCGCCGGGAGTAGCGGCGACTGGCGACAAGATGACCCTGCGAGAAGCAGTGCGCGTGGGTTTGACGTTTGTTTGGCGCGAACCCGGCATCCGTTCGCTCTTCTTGCTGCTCGCCGTATCAGGGCTGATGATGACGCCCATCATGTTCGTTACCTTGCAAGCCCATATCAAAGAAGAACTCGGCCGCAGCGCTGGCGATGCTGCTCCCATGCTTGGGCTGATGGGTGTCGGGATTGCACTGTCCTCGGTGTTCATTATGCGACGAGGGAACCTAGAGCAGAAGAGCGTCAAGTTCATGCGTGCCATGCTTGGCGGCACTATCTGCATGTTCCTGATGGGTCGCACCACGGACTACTGGCAGGTCATGGTTCTCGCCCTGACTATGGGCATATGTGGCGGTTTCTTCATCAATATGAATCAGGGCTTGATCCAGTCGAACACGCCGCCCCAGATGATGGGCCGGGTCATGGGCCTCTACGCACTGGTGTCGGCAGGTCTGACGCCATTCGGCGCTCTGGCACTGGGGCTGATGTCCGAAGCGATCGGAACCGGCAATGCGATCAGCCTCGTCTCGGCTATGGCCTTCTCGATCGTGCTGGCTATGTATCTGCGAGGCAAGGCCATCCGCGAGATCCGTTAGTGCCAGGATCAACCGGACAGGATACGAAGACGCTGCGAAGCGGCAGATGCCACACGTCCGATATCTCAGGGCAGTGTGTATCTCAGGCGGGGTGAGCTCCCACGCTCTCTAGACTTTCTAACCGCTGCTGGTGGCTCCGTCGGTTACGTGTTGACCTGGTGCAGCGCTGGAAAGAGAATGGCTACCTCACTTCCACCCATCGTGATCGCTGGCGCGCACAGCTCGGTGTGGAGCCGCACGATGCGAGCGGTGCGCTCCAGTCGCAGTATCGGTGCCGGCAACTCGGCGACTGCGTTTATCGACTTCTTGCTCGAGGGTTTCGCCGGCGAATGGGTGAGGAAGGCTCATGGCTACTTGATCGATAGTCAGGGCGGAAGGCGCGCGCTTGTTGGCTCACTCGGAAAAATACCCCCGTCATCGAACAGCCCTATGAACGAACGCTCGCCGTTTGCCGAGACTGGTTATCGCTATGTGGGTCCGGACCTGATTGGGTTGGGTGTCGTGACCGAGGATTCAGGCCGCTTCGACATCGTTGCCATTGGAAATGCCGGGCTCTAGGTCGGCGAGTCAATAGGCCAAGGTTTTGACACTTGGCTCAACGCTTCGCAGACCGTGGGGTTGATCGAACGGATGCCCGGCGCCGCCAGCAAAGCACTCGGCTCGGCTGGATGGGGCCGCCTCCGGCCAGGATCATCAGGCTCAGAGTCGATGCCTCAAACTGGTTCAACCAACGACGGTGCTCGACAGATATCCAAAGTGAGGTTGTGTCTTCTACCGGTCACCCCGGCCGCCGCTGCGACTTGGTCCGCCTTCGACGCGCCCGCCGGAGCCGCCGCCTTGGCTGGCCTTGCGTCGCTCGGCTCGGTTGCCTTTGCCCGCTTTACTCTTGGACGTTCCCTCAAGGTCGGCATGGGGCTCAACGCTTTCGACTTCGATCGATGAACCATCAACAAGTGGCTTCAATGTTGGAGCCACCTTGCCGAGGACGCGGTCATGAATCGCTTGTTGGTCTTCGAGTTCGGTAATGCCGGGGCCGAATCGAAGAACCGAGACGATGCGCATTCTTCCGTCGGTCTCGACGAGAGCGGTAGGCCCATCTTCACCATGCTGGTCGAGCAGCCAGTATTTGCGCATAATCAGTTGTCCTTGCCTAGGCAGTTCGGTGTGAACCGTACTGCCGCTCAGCCGATGTGGTCGATATTTCGATTTGTTCGTCAGACGGGTAGTCAGCGACGTGCATCTTGCCTAGAGCAATAAGGTGGTGCGGCGACCTCGAGCCCTCGGAAACAGTTCTCGTAGACGTGTCGGATCTTGTGCTCGTTGTATGAAGCAGAGATGACTTCTTGTCGGCCCAACACGCCCGGATCTCGACAGATTTGGTCAGCTCTGTTGTTTCCTGCGTCATATTTGGCTCTTCACGCAGGATCTGGCTGGGTGGATGGTTATGGAGGCCCAGCAACTCGGTGAACGTGCATCGTTGGTTGCTAGCCAGATGGGGCCTAACGTCGCAAGCGCCAGCCAGACAGCCTCGGCGTCGAGTATCCCGTCGGAAAACTCCTGCCCGTCACTCTGGTCTCCTTTGCACGCTGCTGGACTGATCGCGTCTGCTGGCGTTACGGCACCTCCCACTCTCGATCTGAGCGCGTCATGAGGAGGCATGTGAGCGCAGAAAAAGTGGGCCAGTACTGGTTTCACGGGTCTTCCTAGGTGTCTCTAGTTCCAGAGACCCATGCCAATGCCGAATCTAGAATTTAGGCGTCTGGACGGGGACTTAAGACTGTTGGGCCGTCGGGCTTCGTCTTCTTAGCTGGCGCCCTCTAGATTTGGGTTGTGGAATTCGAACTAAGTCCAGAACTTCAAGAACTGCAGCTACGAGCTCGCGCCGTGGCCACCGAAGGTGTCGCCGAGTTCGGCCGCCATAATGACAGCTGGATCAACGGATTCTCCAAGCCGTTCGCCCGCCGTATGGCCCAAGAAGGTTGGATCGGCATGGGTTGGCCAAAGGAGCACGGTGGTCAGGACCGACCGCCGATCGAGCGGGTCCTCGTTGCTGAAGAGATGATTGCCGCTGGGGCTCCTATTGCAGCCATGTGGTTCGCTGACCGTCAAATGGGTCCGACCCTGATTGCGTACGGCACAGCCGACCAGCAGGCCGAGTACTTGCCGAGAATGCTTGCTGGTGAAACCACTTGGTGCATCGGGATGAGCGAACCCGACTCGGGTTCTGATTTGGCCTCGCTCAAAACATCAGCAGTGCGCGACGGCGATCATTTTGTGATCAACGGTCAGAAGATCTGGACGAGCTTCGGTGACCAAGCTGACTTCTGTTACATGATCTGTCGCACCAGCGCAGATGGTCCACCACACAAGGGGATCTCCGAGATCGTAGTACCTATGGATTTGCCGGGCATCGAGGTCCGTCCGATTCAGGACATGACTACCAATCGTCACTTCTGTGAGGTGTACTTCACCGACGTCCGGGTTCCGGTCGAAAACTTGGTTGGCGTCGAAGGCGACGCTTTTAAACAGACCATGGTCCAACTCGCTCACGAACGCGGCGGCATCGACCGCTTGGTCTCGAACCGCGCCCTGTTCGACATGGCCGTGGCAAGGGCTGACACGACTGATCTGATCGTGCGTCAAGAGATCGCCAAACTCGAGACCGGCTATCGTGTTGGTCGCATGCTGGTCTACCGAGAGGTGCTGAAGCAAGCGCCCGCTGGCTTCAGCGCGGCTACCAAGGTGTACTGCACCGAACATCAGATGCGGGTCGCCGAGTTCGTATCCCGCACGTTCGGCCCCGAGGCCACGCTGTGGAATGACGTAACACACGGTCTGACGTATGCACCTGGTTACACAATCATGGGTGGCACTAGCAACATCATGCGCAACATCCTTGGCGAACGCGTTTTGGGCCTGCCCCGCGAACCCCGTATCTAAACTTTCACTGGATTTTCCAGTGGCGAAATATTTGGATATTTCGGTCCGGACGGCATGTTAAAGATGCCCGCTGACCGTTGGCCGCCTGGATGGGATGAGACCTTTGCCGCTAAAGCGATCTAATATGCGAAAATGGAGCGGAGAGGTCGCCCGAAGGGCGTGGACAGTGCAGACACACGTGTGCGTATCATGGATGCGGCCCGGGTCGAGTTCGCCTCAAGCGGCTATGAAGGTGCCTCGGTCGCGATGATCTCGTCAGCTTCGGACCTAGCACCGAGCGCGATTTACCACTACTTCGGCGGTAAGGCGGCGCTGTATGAAGAGGTGTTCGAGGTTACGACCGATGCAATGTGGACCCAGGTTGACCTAGCAGCGAGCGAGGGCGACACCGTGCTCGCGAGCGTCGAAGCTATCGTGGGCCGTGTGCTCGGTCTGAGCGAAAAAGGGCGTCAGTACATCGATTTCTTGGCGTTATCCCCGATGGAAGCAACACTCCGCCCAGAGTTTGCTCATCTTCTCGATAGGCGGACAAAATGGCAAGAGGCCACGTTTACTGCACTCGCTGAGAAGGGTATAAAAACCGGCGAGCTCGACGGTTTCGACATTACGACCGGCACCGAGATGGTTCGATCGTTGGTTATGGGGTGGTTCTTTGAGGCCCAAATTCAGGGGCAGCACCGCAGCCGCAGCGGCGAGTCGTTGGTCACGCTCTTTCGTATCTTGGGCGATCGCTGAACAGAGCAAGTAGGCCATTTCGGCGCCGTTCGCGAGAAGCGTAATGAACGGAATCTGCTGACCATCCAGCTATCTGAACGCGTGCGAGGCGCCGGTTTCATGGTTGGTTCCCCGGTAATCGAAGCTACTCGTCTTGTGATGAAGCGATTGCTCAAACGATGCAGCACCGAAAAGGCATGTCGAGACAAACCTGTAGTAATAAGGGGACATATGGTGACCGTCCTCGCGTCGGTAAACCATGGGCGTGCCCATAGCCCGCTTGAGTGCTCTCGAAACAAGGAACGTTCATTGCGGGCCTGCCCTCGATGACGATGGGCGTTACGCTGCCTGTTCGATTGTTTGGCCGAGGACTTGCAAGGTCTCTATGGCAGTTGGCTGGTCAGGCGATGCGCATCGCACGATGATGTCGTCGACACCAAGCGCAGCGAGTTCGGCAGCCCGTTCGGCAACGTCATTACTGGAACCGGTAAGCAAGCGTTCAAATGCAAGACCCCGATACCCACGGGTGACCAGACTCTGGGCACTTTCACGCGCCTGATCAGCATCGTTGAGAAGAAGAGCATCGCGACGCAACGCGAACCGAGTGCCCCCTGCAGAGCGGTAGCGATCGACACCAACCCTGATTGACTCGTCGTCCTGACCAGGTGAGCCATACCAACAATCTCCGAGGCGCGCAGCTCGGTCGATAGCGACTTCAGCAGTGCCGCCGATCCACCATTCGATTGGGCCGCTCGACCGTAAACCAACGGTCGCGTCGACGAGTCCGAAGTAAGCGTCGGTGACTGTCTCGCCGGCTAAGAGCGCCTTGACGGCAGGAATAGCGGCGTCGATGTCGCGGCCACGGTGAGACATGTTGGCTCCAAGGTTCGCGAACTGTGCATCGCCCCAGCCGATACCCGTTTGCACGATGAACGGTACGTTGGGCGAAGACGCATGATGAATCGCTGCCAGCGTGCCGATGTGCTCTGCCATCAGCAACGGCTTCCATAATGGGGTCAGAAACAGGCAACCGACCGGCCGATCTGTCCACTCGGCCAGCAGCCGTCCCAGCATGGGCGTGTTCTGTGCATAGGGGACCTTCATGTCGTGATGATCGCCTAACGTCAGCGAGATCAGCCCAGCCTGGTGAGCGGTACGGGCCCGTTCGATCATGCGTGTAGGAGCGGCCGAGCGGTGGTTCGATGCCAGGGACACGCCGATGCGAGGAAGGCTGCTAGTCATTCCCGCACGCTAGACGACTGAAAGGTGCAGCTGAGCTGCAGGACAAGTGACGCGGCCCGATCTATTAACGTTGGGTCTATGAGCGAAGTAGAAGCTATTGATCCCAAACATTTCCGCAACGTCATGGGGCAGGTGCCGACCTGCGTCACGATCGTGACGGCGATGGTCGACGATGCACCCGTGGCCATGGTGATTGGAAGTTTCGTGTCGGTGTCTCTTGATCCGCCGCTAGCTGGCTTCTTCTGCACCACTGAATCAGGCACATGGCAAGAGCTTCGTGGTGCCGATGTACTCGGCGTGAACGTGCTGGGTGCTGATCAGATCGATGTGAGTAATGCGTGCATGAGGGCCCCCGAAGAACGTTTCGAGGGACTCGATTGGTCAGTCGTCGACGGCGCCCCCAAGATTGCGGGCACTACGGCATGGCTCACGCTTACCCCCAACCAGGTCATCGACGCTGGCGACCATGAGTTTGCGCTCTGCAATGTGACCCATATTGAAGCGTCGGCTGAACCGAGCGAACCAGTCATCTTCTTCGGCGGCGGCTACCGCACGCTCGCACCCAAGGAGTAGCGGTGGCGACCGATCTAGACATCGCCGATCAAATTGTTGAAACCGTCGCCAGATGGGTAGATAACGAGGTCGTTCCGAACGCGTCCACATTCGAACTGGCTGACGAGTTTCCAGATGCGATGGTCGAGCAGATGAAAGCGTTCGGGCTATTTGGCTGCGTCATTCCCGAGCAATATGGCGGATTGGGTCTTGATCACATCACCTATGCCCGGCTAATCGAGGAAATCTCTCGCGGGTTCATGTCGCTGGGCGGTGTCCTCAACAGCCACCTCATTGTGTGCACGATGATCTTGAGGTTCGGGACTGAGGCTCAGCGCGAACGATGGTTGCCCGATCTGTGCTCTGGAGAAACGAGAGCAGCCTTCTCGCTGTCTGAACACGATGCTGGATCCGACGCCAAGGCAATGACGTGCCGAGCAGTGCCCGACGGTAAGGACTACGTCATCAACGGCACCAAGATGTGGGTTACCAACGGTGAGCGCGCACGGATTGTTGCACTAATGGCCAAGACGCCCGACGACAGGGTGACCTGCTTCATTATCGAGAAAGACCCCGGGACCGACTTCGAAAACATCACCTTCCAAAAGGTCGAAAAGTTGGGCTACCGCGGCTTGGAAACCATGGAGATGACCTATGTCGATCAGCGAGTCCCCGCCGAGAACATGCTTGGTGACTTGGCTGGCATGGGTCGCGGACTTAACGCTGCACTGTCGGCCCTTGAGCTTGGACGTATCAACATTGCCGCCCGAGCGGTGGGTGTCGCCCGTGCGTCGTTCGAGGCGGCAATGGCATACGCACAGCAGCGCGAGACCTTTGGCAAGAAAATTTATGATCATCAAGTCATCGCCTTCAAACTTGCCGATATGGCCACCAAGCTTGAAGCAGCTCGATTGATGTGTCATAGCGCGGCCCGCAAATTGGATGAAGGGATCCGTGCCGACCTAGAAGCTGGCATGGCCAAATTGTTCTGTTCCGAAACTGCGGCCGAACTGGCATTTGAGGCCATGCGTATCCACGGTGGAAATGGTTACACCAGTGAGTATCCAGTCGAGCGTTACTACCGAGACGCGCCGTTGATGATTATCGGCGAAGGCACAAGTGAAATACAGAAGATGGTGATCGCTCGCCAACTGCTCGACAAATATCGAGTTGACTAGGGCCTAGGCAACAAGGAGTCGGTAAAACAGGGGAGCGGGGTTCTCAAGAAATTTCTCGTTCGAGGACCAGAACACGGCGCTGCAATAGTCGGCGCTGCCGACCTGCTGCGGACCTGCTGCCGACAGTGCACCCCAGCCAGGGTGATAGCTCGATCGTTCCCACATTTGTGCCGCCCTTTGTTGTTACCGCCAGTGGGCTTCCGAGACCCCTAGCTTCTTCGGCGCCAGCGGCATCCAAGGAGACACCGCTCTGGATGAGCCTGGACTGTTAAGTCGGCCCAGAAGTAGCCGGCGAACTGGTGTCGTGGCGCAGAGGTTAAATCTGCTTGGTTATGACCAGCGCTCGCTCGATGCTCCCGCTCATGTGGAACTGAACGAACAGCTACTCGAGTGGTTGCTCGTCGGCGGGTGAGCGCTAGAACTCGTATTGCACCGCAGCGCGGCCGCTGATACTGGGCTTGATCAGGTCGGTGATCAGAAGCTGATGGTCAGTGTCGGCCGAGTAAATTCGGTAGTCCTCGACTGACGCGAAGTCGCCAACAGCGACGTAATCCCAGTTGCCGTCACTGATGCCTGCGTCGGGGCCATGGTGATAGGCGGCGACGCAGCCAAGTTTGGCGAGCCCATCGAGTCCGGCGCTGATTGCGGCCTTCGTCTCGTCCGACACATTTTCAGCCCACGTGAACATCACACAATGACGTAACACAGAACAACTCCTAGAAAGACACAGTAAGAAAGGGCGAGCTGGGCAGGAACGTGTGAGTCCCATGTCCAGAAGACGCCCGTTTCTTCACTGTAGGTTCCTCTGTCGGACTCACACATGTTTCGGCACTAGTACCTGCCCAAAAATCTTGCGGAGCTTCGAGCAAAAAGGTACGTGCGCTGGCTGTATTGAAAGCGACGTCGGGTCGCTGGCAGCGGTGGCGAGAACTTCGGCTATTTCCTATGTCTGAGGTGACGCGGCAACAGCCACCGCACGTGTTATCGGCGTCGCTATGGCCGCACCGCTTGCCCAAATTTGGACCGTGACAATGGGCTGGTCGTAACCAGATGGCACTCGTTTGATAGAAACGCTTTCCTTGCGATGCTCGAAACGACCGCCAAAATCGTGTGGTGTCACGCCGAACAGCGTGCTGTCCATCCGCGCTTGGCTAACGAAAAGTCCTGGTCGATGCCATTCGGTGGGCACGCTCAAAGGGGTCAGTTGCATGGGCATAGGTAAATTGATTGTCACTCATGTAGCGCGCGGGCGTTGGCTCGCGTAATGTGAAGGCCACTCACTCGCTAACAACTTGAGGAAGCAACTCATGAGCATGCGCGATCGCGTACAGGCAATGTTTACCGCCCCTGTGGCAGAGGCACACTGCGACGGACCATGCGGCGTCTATGACCCCGCATCAGCACGGGTCACTGCCGAAGCGGTGCTGTCGATGACCAAGAAAATGCTTGACTTGCATGTCCCTGAGGGCAGCGACGATGCAGCTTGGGCCGGCTACTTGAACTCAATGAGCCGCTTTGCGGCGATTAAGGAAGAACAGGCCGAGTCGACCAAGCACGAACTGTTGGTTCTATGGACGGACTACTTCAAGCCCGACCACCTCGAAGCATTCCCTGACCTGCACGAGACCTTCTGGAATGCAACCAAGTTGTGCTCAGCTACCAAGCAGAATGTCGACGTTGCTGCAGCTGAGAACCTGATGGCTGCCGTTGAGAAGATCCACAACATGTTCTGGGAGTCCAAGAACCGCGACGTCGCTTGGGTCCCAGCCGTCGGCTGATCCTGGTCTTAATCGCAGGACGCTGCGCTCTGCCGGCTCTGTGGACTGTCACAGTCCCACAGGCGGCGAGCACTGTTGTCGAGAACCGTGGATCCATCTGCGCTTTCGGCACGTGACGCTGTGATCGTGAAAGAACTAACCCTTTGGGCGCTGCGCAAGCGGCGCCCATGGCGCGTTCATGGGACGTCGATGGAACCCGAGTATTACGCTGGTGATCTGGTATTGATCGATCCATTTCGTCGGGTCACTGTCGGCAGTGTGGTTGTTGCCAGGCATCCGTTCAAGAATGTTGAGCTAATCAAGTACGTCAAGGCTGTTGACGCCGACAAGTATGTGGTTCTTGAGAGCCCAAGCGGTGACGACAGCGATCGGTTCGGTCGGGTGCCGCTGCATACGGTGCGCGGCACCGTCACCTTCAAATGGAAGGCTAGGCGCTCATCATGACCGCACTAATAGCGGGCGGCGGTGTCGCCGGTATGACCATGGCGCTGACGTGTCATCAGATCGGCGTGCCAGCAGTGGTGCTCGAGTCGGTGCGCTCGCTGGCACCCCTAGGCGTGGGGATTAACCTGCAGCCGAACGCGATTCGAGAGCTAATCGACCTGGGTCTCGAAGAGGATCTCAACGCCATCGGGATCGAGGCAACCGAGTGGGCCCTGGTTGGCCGTAATGGGAACGACGTGTGGTCAGAACCCCGCGGCCGGCTAGCTGGCTACCGCTGGCCTCAGTATTCGGTGCATCGAGGTGAGCTGCAGATGCTGCTGTATCGAACAGTTCTGGACCGCATGGGGCCGGACGCGATGCGGACTGGTCACCGGGTCACCGGCTATCGGACGAGCCCTGATGGTGTCACCGCTCTGGTAGACACCCGAGACGGTGGATCGACTGAGGTCAGTGGGTCGGTGTTGCTTGCCGGTGATGGACTGCACTCTGCTGTGCGTTCCCAGATGTATCCCGACCAGCCCGAACCTCAATGGGGCGGCGCAGTCCTATGGCGCGGCGCCAGCTACGGGCCACCGATTCGCAGCGGCGCCAGTTTCACGCTCGTCGGTTCTCTTGATCAGCGTTTCATCCATTACCCGATCTCAGCACCTGACCCCGAGACAGGGTTGCAATTGCAGAACTGGATTGCCGAGTTGTCCTTTGATCCTTCCAAGGGTTGGCGCCAGAGTGATTGGAATCGTCAGGTCGACACCGACGCCTTCCTGCCGGCGTTCGAGGATTGGCAGTTCGACTGGCTTGATATTCCGTCTCTGGTTCGTGGCGCTCCGGCGGTATGGGAGTTTCCCATGGTCGATCGTGACCCCGTGGAGCGATGGGTCGATGGCCGGGTGTGTCTTCTAGGTGATGCTGCCCATGTCATGTATCCCGTTGGTTCAAACGGCGCTAGCCAAGCGATTATTGATGCACGTGTGATGGGTGCAATGTTCCTGGATCATGGTGTTAATTCGAACGCGCTAGAGGCCTTCGAATCGGCCTTGATCGAGCCCATGTCGTCGCTCGTGCTGCGCAATCGAGGGAATGGCCCGGTCGGTATTCTTGGGGTAGTGGACGAACGATGTGGCGGTATCTTTGACGACATCAACGATGTGATCCCGCGGGCCGAAATTGAAGCGTTCATGGCGAATTACAAGGCCGCAGCGGGCTTCGCCATCGACCAATTGAATAGTGCACCGTCGACGATCGCGCCTGGCGCTCAGGTCGTGAACTGAGCTGTTCGAATACGTCGATTCCTGCCACGGCTGTTGGGCCCAGGATCTATAGGCAGCTTTATTCAATATTTCGTCCATTTGGCCGATACTGAATGGGTGTATCCATCCGTTCGGTCCATAGCGCCGACCCAGGCGGGTTAACAGCCTGGGTCGTGGAGGCCGGGTACTGTCGCACAACTTGCTCGCTCTTGGCTTCACCAACTTCTTCAACGATATTTCGTCGGAAATGGTGGTCGCGATCGTCCCGCTGTTCCTGACTGCCGCTCTTGGCTTCAGTATCTTTGGTTTTGCGGCCTATGAAGCTGCCTATCAGGCCATCAACGCCGTGTTCCGCATCTGGGGTGGCTCGATCGCAGACAGCCGCCAGAGTCATAAAAAGGCGGCTGCCACCGGTTACTCGATTTCAGCGGTGACCCGGCTGGGACTCGTCCTTAGCGCGTTGGTTGCTTGGGTCCCACTGATTCCATTCTTGCTCGCCGACCGCATCGGCAAGGGCCTGCGGACCGCGCCTCGTGATGCTCTCATTTCACTGAGCACGGCACCCGATCGGCTGGGCATCGCGTTTGGTGTCCACCGCGCGATGGACACAGCCGGCGCTCTCCTTGGCCCTTTGGTTGCCTTTATTTTCTTGCCGAACGCACCGGGTGCATTTGATGCAGTGTTCGTGATCTCTGCCATGTTCGCCGCTGTTGGTGTGGCCGCAATTTGGCTGTTTGCCCAAGAGAAGCCGCAAAAGCAGATCAAACAAAATCAGCAACCTCGTATCATCGATCAATAGCGCAAGGTCAAAGACGCCAAGGGTGTTGCTGGCATCGCTGGTGTAGCAGGCATGCTCAGCGTGGTCACGGTCGGCGATGCGTTTATCTATCTAGTTATTCAACAGACGAGTAATTTCAGCGCCCGTTACTTCCCACTTCTCTTCGTCGGAACAGCGCTGGTCTACTTACTGCTCGCCGTGCCGCTGGGGCGCCTTGCTGATCGCATCGGCACCCAGCCGATATTTCTTGCTGGCAACGCACTGCTTATGGTGATGTACCTGGTGGTGGGCTTCAGCAGCTTGGGACTCGTGGCCTCGCTCATGTGCCTGGGCCTACTCGGCGCGTATTATGCGGCCACTGACGGCGTGATCCCCGCCATGGTTTCTCAGCTCGTGGACACCGACATACGACCGAGCGGTATTGCATTTGTCACCGTCGTGATCGCTGCAGCCCGCATGCTTTCCGCTCTTCTCTTTGCGACTCTTTACGAGGCGCTCGGTAAGACTTCGACGATGGTCACGCTAGCTATAGCTATAGCTATGGGTGTTGGGGTCCTCGTTTCGATTCAGCTGCTTTCCCCCCTAAATGTGATTACCAATGGCTAAAGAAACCAAAGCCGCTGATGACACAGCGACGTACGAAGTGGCTGTCGACGACGTAGCTCTCGATCTAAAATTTAAGGTCATTCTGCTGGGTAGCATCGCCGCTGTACTGCTGTTGTTTGGTGGGCTCTATCTGGTCTGGGCGCTCGATCGGGTTAACAACGACAGTGCCGACCGCAATGAGCGCGCCCAGTTGGCGGTCGACGAATTCGAAGCGGGCCAAGGTCCTGCAGACGAGCCCCTTGCTACTGTCGAACCTGTCTCTGGGTCAGGTCCGTCGCTGGCCCCGGGCGAAGTGCTGGCGGTGCACCGAGTCCCAGGTGATGACTATGGCTGGCTGCTGATCCGGCACCTCGACGGAACCCGAACGCTACTCAACCGCACATGTATGCGGGTCCCCATCGCTAAAGATCATGGTGTGTGCCTTACCGAATCCGGCGGCGTTCTTGGCGGAGCTTTCACGACGATATTCTTCGAAGCTGACAACTTGAACGCTGACATCAAGTCCTATGCCAGAGCGTTGCCCAGCCGTGCTCGTATCTCACCCAACGGGACCTTCTCGGCAGTAACCGCCTTCGTCAGCGGGGCGTCCTATGCCGATATTGCTCCTGAAACAACAACGCTCGTCACGATCGACGAGATTGAAAGTACCCGATCGGTCCGGGGCGCAAACCAGTTCACGATCGACTCCGGCGAAGCCCGCTTTAACAACTTGAACCCGCAGTACTGGGGAATCACGTTCGCCGCTGACGAAGACGAGATCTATCTCACAGGCTTCTTCGGTGATAGGCCTGAAATTATGCACGGAACGCTCAATGACATAGTGATCGAACCTACGGATTGGGTCGGCAGTTGCCTGTCATTGTCGCCTGACGGCAAGACGTTGGTCTTTAAGGAAATGACTGCCGACAACAGCTTTGAACTAGTCGCCGTTGATCTTGAGACGAACACTCAACACAAGCTTGGTGAGACGCGGTCGGTCGACGATCAAGTCGAATGGCTCGACAACGACACGATCTTGTATGCGCTGCATCCCGCCCGTGGCGACACTGCTGTGCAACCTGAGTTCGATATTTGGATGCTCGACATTGCTGAAGGATCCGGGCCCAAGCTGTTCCTTCCAAATGCCGACTCGCCAGCGGTCGCTCGCTGAGGGTGTCGACGCCGGGAATGTTGACGCCGGGAATGTTGACGCAGCCTTGGCCTCAACTGCGTTGTCGGTAGTGCTGGCCAAGTCGGTCCCAGGAAGCTCCGTCATGAGAATCGGAAATAGTTTCAGGGTCGAAACTCTGGTTTCACAGGTCTGGGCACGAATCGCCGACACCACAGAAATTGCCCATAGCTAGCTATAGCTGTCCCGAGCGACGAGGGCAATGGCCTGTGCAACGGCTGGGTCTTAGTCAGGCCGGTTACGGCCCAAACAGCGGTGGCGAAAAGGCTGCAGCCCGTCGCGATTCTGGCTCCTGTTATTGCTGTTGGCTTGCAGAACCTTGTCTGAGCTTTGCGGAAGCGATAGCGAACCTAGGACTGTCCCATAAGATCGGGCTATGAGCATTCTTGGCAACCGGGTTGTCCGCACCGAAGACCCGCGATTCCTGTCCGGTGATTCCACCTATGTCGCCGACATGAAGTATCCAGACGCAGTCCACGCTGTCTTTGTGCGATCGTTGATGGCCAGCGCGAAGCTGGGTGAAATCGAGACGAGCGAAGCCGCTGCGGCCCCAGGCGTGCTGGGGGTTTTCACCGCAGCGGACCTGCAGCTGAAACGTCGCACGCCGCGTTTTCCCATCGACGAGTCGGCACATCGGCCCGTTTTGGCCGAAGGCGTGGTGCGTTACGTAGGCGAACCAATCGCTGTTGTTGTCGCCGAGACGGTGAGCCAGGCCGTCGACGCTGCCGAGCTCGTGTTCGTCGACTACGAACCGCTCACCGCAGTCGTTACGGTCAACGATTCACTGGCGGCAGCACAGCTGGTTCACCCTGCCATGGAGGGGAACATCGCCGGGGCGTTGCCGATCGCTCCGAGCGAAATCGACTTCAGCGAATGCGACGTTGTCGTTGAGCAGATCGTCATAAACAACCGCGTTGCCGGAGCCCCGATCGAGGGCCGGTCTGCGTTAGCCGATTGGACCGGAGAACGGCTGCTTTGCTGGTCTTCGACCCAGGGTGCCGGTGTCGTGTTGAACAATATCGTTGACCTGTATGACGTTGAGGAATCCGATGTTCACGTACGCGCCGTCGATATCGGTGGCGGCTTCGGCTCGAAGGGATCTCCCGATGGTGAGGAACTTTCCCTACCAGCACTCTCCAAGGCCGTTGGCCGCCCTGTGCAGTGGACCGAAACCCGCAGCGAGAATATGGTCAACATGGTCCAGGGCCGCGCCCAGCAACAGACTGTGCGTATTGGTGGGACCGCCGAAGGCGACATCACGCACTACGCATTACACGTGGTGCAGGACTCCGGAGCGTATGTCGACGTTGGTGCCGTGCTGCCCATGCTGACCATGATGATGGCGCCTGGTACCTATGACATCCCAAATCTGCAATACAGCTCACAATCAGTGTTTACGAACACGACCCCTGTTGGGGCATTCCGTGGCGCAGGTCGGCCCGAGGCCGCCGCTGCAATCGAGCGATCGGTAGACCTGTTCGCAGCAGAAGTACGACTGGCTCCTGAAGTCGTTCGCCGCAAGAATCTGTTGCCAGCGTTTAATGAGACGCATATCAATGTTTTTGGTGCTGCGTACGACTGCGGCAACTTTCCGGCGGCACTTGAGACAGTTCTCGAAGCAGCTGGCTACGACGAGCTGCGGGCTGAGCAGGAACGTCGACGCGACGCAGGCGAGCGCAAGATGCTCGGCATCGGGCTGGCAAGTTATGTCGAGATCACAGCCATCGATTTCAGTGGTGCTGGCGTCAGTGAGTACGCACGTGTCGAGATAAAGCCCGATGGGTCGGTGATTGCGTGGACAGGATCCACGCCACAAGGACAGGGCCATGAAACGGCGTGGGCGATGATCGTCGCCGATCAACTGGGGGTGCCATTTGACGCTGTAGCTGTCAGGTTCGGCGACACAGATGTCGTCCCGACTCGAAACGTCACCGGTGGTTCGCGTTCAGCGCAGGTCGCTGGTTCGGCAATGGTGAGTGCGTCCATTCATCTTGTTACCTCAGCGATGGAACACGCTGCGGCAGTGCTAGAAGCGAGCATCGATGACATGATCTTTGATCGGGCCGCAGGCACGTTCCATGTTGCTGGCACACCCGCTCGGGCCGTCACTTGGGCCGAGGTTGCCGTGACTGCTGCAGCACCGTTAGTAGGCATCAGCGACTTCGTGCAGCAGGCATCGACGTTCCCATTCGGAGCGCACTGCTCGGTAGTCGAAGTGGACTTGGATACCGGCGGGGTCACGATCCTGCGCCATATCTGTGTCGATGACTGCGGCACGATCGTGAATCCGCTGCTGGCCGATGGTCAGGTACACGGCGGTGTGGCATCTGGTATCGCACAGGCACTGCTCGAAGAAATTATCTTCGACTCCGAGGGCACTCCCATGACGTCGAATTTTTCCGATTATGGAATCATCTCACCTACCGAGCTTCCAAGCTTTGAACGGATTCCGATGGTTACGCCCACGCCGCTCAACCCGTTGGGGGCGAAGGGCATCGGCGAGTCCGGCACCATTGGTTCAACGCCTGCTGTGCAAAACGCCGTGGTCGATGCGGTGAGTCATTTGGGCATTCGCCATATCGATATGCCGTGCACCTCGCAGCGGGTGTGGCGAGCGATCGATGCAGCCGAAAGCGCATCGGCATGAAGCGCCTCGAAAAGGCCGCCAAGATAAGCAAGATTCTCGAAGAGCTGTATCCGGTTATTCCGATCCCGCTCGAGCACACCGATCCGTACACACTCACGGTGGCCGTGGCGTTATCGGCACAGACGACCGACAAGAAGGTGAACGAGATCACGCCAGCGCTATTCGCCGAAGGTGGTACGCCAGAGAAGATGGCGGCACTGCATCCCGATCGCATCCTCGAGCTCATTCGCCAGGTCGGGCTCGCTCCGACCAAGGCCAAGAATTTATCCATGATGGCACACCAAATTCTAGATGCCGGGGGCGAGATAATTCCGGACTGGGACTTCATGGAGTCGCTGGCTGGGGTCGGTCATAAGACTGCAGGTGTTGTCTTATCTCAGTCCTTCGGCATGCCTGCGTTTCCGGTCGACACGCATATCCAACGCCTGGCAGCCCGGTGGGGTCTGTCGGATGGATCGAACGTGGTCAAGACAGAGAAAGATCTCAAGGCTGTCTTCCCCGAAGAGACATGGAATGATCGGCACTTGCAGATCATTTTCTTCGGCCGTGACTATTGCCCGGCAAGAAATCACGATCTATCCGCATGCGAAATTTGCAGCTGGGCGGCCACGAAGAAACGAATGAGTGAAGAAGCGAAGCGTTAACAGGGAGCGGGAAACGCTGGAGTCGTGCACAGCATGAGTTGTTCCGCACCGAGCGCCGTCACTTTTGGCGTGTTTCCTCAGCAGAAGGTCGGTTCGCTGCAGCGCTCTTTGGGTGCAGTGCTTACCGATGCTGAGATGGCCTAGGGCGCTGCCCAAGAGGCGATGGCCCGGACAGTCGAGACAGGCCAGGCCCCTGCAGTTGGCGCTTAAACCGTCGCTCCTGCTCCCCGTGATGGTTCTGGTCATGGTTTGGATACCTGGCCGGCGAAGGACCACACATCCAAACAGGAATAGTCTGTCGACGGATGATTCCACCCAACTCGTGCATCTAGCTATCACCAGTGGGGGTCACAACCAATCCAGCCCGCTCGACAACTGGCCGGTGCCTTCGTATCCAGGTTGCACCTAGTGGAGATGTGGGTGGACCTGTGGCCGAATCACATGATCTGTTTGATTTCGAATGGACCGAGGCGAACATCTTCGGTGGTCGAAGCCCCAGCAAGACCCGCAGCGGGTCGTCACTATCCAGGTTGGATGAGCGATCGAGGATGGACGAGCGATCTTGACTAAGCCGGTCAGCTTCCATCAGGTTTCTCCGGCCATTTCGCGCCGACGCACGGTTACTACTTGATGCAGGGTGCGTGGTTAACGCTGGAGCACTGGGCATAAATCGAGCAAATGCTCATAGTGCTGGTGTCGATAACAAACCAAGAATACCTGATGCATCGACACGATAGCTGAGATTGGCGTTACCCCTGGACGGCCCGCACCGCGGTGTTGAGCGCTAGTTCGATCATTTCGTCGACACCCTGTTGGCGTTCATCTGAGCTCAAGTGTTGGCCAGTGACGAGATGGTCGGTCATAGTGAACATGGCGAGCGCTTCGATATTTTCGAGCGCAGCGATGGCGTATAACGCTGCGCATTCCATCTCGACGCATAACACCCCTGCGGCCGTATGGCGTTCCTGGGCGTTGTTGGTGGGCTCGTAGAAAACGTCGCTTGTGAAAACCTGGCCGGTCAGTAACGAAACGCCGGTCGCAGATGCAGTATCGCGAGCAGCCTGAAGTAGTGCTGGCGCAGCGGTGAGTGGTTCGGTCGCGCCGATCATTGCTGGCAGGTTGCTGTTAGTCACGGCGGACTCGGCAGCGATGATCTGGCGCAATGCCAAGTCGGGTTGGTATACGCCAGCAGTCCCAACCCGGATCAGGCGGGTGACGCCGTAGTCGCGTACGAGCTCGGTGACGTAGATCGCGGCTGAAGGCATCCCCATGCCAGATGGCATGACCGATACGGGTGTGCCCTTCCAGGTGCCGGTGAAACCAGTCATTGCTCGCACGTCGGTTACCAGCTCAGCATTGTCAAGAAATTTGTTGGCGATTCGGGCGGCACGCTTGGGGTCACCTGGCATGAGCACCGTGGGGGCGAAGGCTCCATCGGCGGCAGATAGGTGTGGGGTGGGCATGATTGGGGTCTCCTAAAACAGGTCGGCGTCTGCAGCTACTTCGGCTGACTTGGCCGCCATCCATGCATCGAAGTCGTCGGCGCTCCAAGCATCGTGGCGACCTAAAGCATAGAACTGTGCATTGCGGTTATAGAGCCAGGCGTTCATCCGGTTGGCTTGGTGGCTGTCACGTTCGACCTTGACCTTGGCGGGTGATCCCATGATCACCGAGTTTGGCGGGTACTCCTTGCCTTCAGGCACGAACGCTCCGCCTGCAACGATCGAACCGGCACCGATTACGGCGCCGTCCATGATCGTTGCATTGATGCCGATCAAGCACGAGTCGCCAATCGTTGCGCCATGGATCGTGCAGTGGTGGGTGATCGAGCAGAAGTCACCAATAATCGTTGGTGTGTCAGAACCGACATGGATCATCGAAAAATCTTGGATGTTGGTCATCCGCCCAATTTCGATGTGGTGCATCTCTGCCCGCATGACGACGTGTGGCCAGACCGATGAGCCCTCGCCGATCGCCAGCTTGCCGAACAAGTAGGACGATTCATGTACCCAGACTGACGGGTCGATGTTCTGCACAGATCCTCCTGAAAGATGTCGGGATGACTGTTCATCAGACAAGAACGGCAGCCATCACAGTGCTGCTACGCACGCTAATGCCGTGGCGGGTAATCGCCGCGACGTCTCACCGTTCTGGAAGGCTGGTTGCGTCGTTTGCTGGGCTCTGCAAGGAACCCGCCTCACTATCTGTTTGGGGCCTAGTCAGCAAAGTTTGAACCTCGGTGTAGACCCCACGAGGGCCACTGGCCACGGCACGACTGCCACATCCTCTAACCTAGGAAACGTGCTGATCGTTGTGTCACCTGCCAAATCGCTCGACTACGAGTCGCCACTGGCGACGAAGAAGGCGACGGAACCGCGCATGCTTGATGAGTCAGCGCGACTCATCGACGTCATGGTCAAGAAGACGCCGGGTGATCTACAAGAGCTCATGCACATTTCGCCCGCGCTCGCGGAGCTCAACTTCGACCGTTTCCAGGACTGGCAAATGCCGTTCACAACCGAAACGGCTCGCCAAGCCGTTCTCGCCTTCAGCGGTGACGTCTACTTGGGGCTCGAAGCCAGCACGTTCAGTGAACGAGACTTCACTCACGCCCAAAAAGTGTTCCGCATCTTGTCAGGTCTGTATGGCGTGCTTCGGCCTCTCGACCTGATGATGCCGTACCGGCTGGAGATGGGCAGCAAGGTCGAGAACGAACGTGGCAAGGATCTGTACTCGTTCTGGAAAGACGAAGTGACCAAGTCGCTTGCCGCCGACATCGATGCCAGCCCGGGCCCCGGCGTGCTCATCAATCTTGCCTCGAACGAGTATTTCGGCGCCGTCGACCAACAAGGCTTGGGCGCACGAATCGTCTCGCCTGTCTTCCTGGACTCCAAGGATGGGGGCACTCACAAGATCGTGAGTTTCTTCGCCAAGAAGGCCCGTGGATCGATGAGCCAATTCCTGATCAAGAACCGGATTTCCAGTGTCAAGGGCATCACCGAGTTCGATGGCATGGGGTATGGGTTCGATGCATCCCAATCCACCCCCGACCGTCCTGTATTCATCCGTTCCTATTGAAAGCACCTATGGCTTCGTATCCCCAGACCTCGTTTAGCGCTCCTCCTGGTTCTACCCGTATCACTTTGGTGCGTCACGGACAGACTGAAGCGGCTGAGTTAGAGAACCCGTTTCCCCTCAAACATGGTCATGGTGATCCGAACCTGACTGAGCTCGGTGAGCAACAAGCAGTGAAGGTTGCTGATCGACTAGTCAACGAGGCAATCGATGGCCTTTACGTCAGCTCACTGATTCGCACCCACCAAACCGCGGCGTCACTTGCGAGCCGTATTGGCCACACGCCACTCGAAGAGCACGATCTGCGCGAGGTCTTCCTAGGGGATTGGGAGGGTGGTCTGTTCCGGCACATGCTGGCCGAGGAGAATCCAATTGCTCTCGAGTTCCGTCGTACATATGAGTGGGGCGTCGTTCCCGGAGCAGAGACCAATGCCGAACTCATCGAGCGGACATCGGCCGCTCTAAACGGCATCCACAGTCGACACGCCGACGAACACATCGTGTGCTTCGTTCACGGCGGCGTGATCGCTGCGTTGTGTTCACACGCAACCGGTGGGCAGTTGCATGGTTTTGTCGGGGCAGACAACTGCTCGATCCACCGTATGGTTCTGACTGAAGAACGCTGGTTCCTGCGTTCGTTTAATGACTCGACACACCTCGACGGCGTCATGACGCCCGAGGCTGTTATCGATACGCCTGCCTAATCTCGGGCTGAACGGTTCAGTCGAGGTCGTCGTTGTCGTGGTCGGCGCTATCGGCGGCGCTTGCTGCATCGATCGCGTCCAAATAGTCAGGCTGTTGCTTTAACCACTGATTGTCTCGCCATAGCGTGAGTAGAAACGAACTGACCATCGTGCCGCTTGCTACGCCGATGTAATCACCGTCGACCAGGAAAAATGCGAGGCCAGCCAGGAAGCCGAACCCGGTAAGCGCCCAGAGGATCATGCCGACAGGTTCCCGTGAAGGCGGGAGAAGACCAAAGCGGTCACTGACTCGGTGGCGATAGTCGAAGCCGGCGGCCCGGGCTGGGTCAGGTGTCGAGCGCCCGCGCATGAGCACGATATAGAACGCCCACATGAAGACCCAACCGAGCAGCAGATTCAACACAGCTAGTTGCCAGCAACTCGGCGGTCGTGGCCGACCCAGTGGGGCTCGCGCAGTTCCTTACGGGCGAGTTTGCCGACTGGGGACTTTGGCAACGGGTCGGTGGTGATCTCGACATGGGTCGGCTTTTTGTACGAGCCCAATCGGTTGGCGCAGAGCTCGATGAGTTCATCACTTGTGACTGCGGCACTCGCGGCAACAGTCACGACGCCATAGGGGCTCTCGCCCCATCGTTGGCTGGGCACGCCGAAGACGGCAGCCTCGATAACGTCCGGATGATCTGTGAGTACGTTTTCGAGTTCGGCCGGCCAAATGTTGAAGCCGCCGCTGATGATCATGTCGTCCTTGCGGTCGAGCACATACAGGTAGCCGTTGGAGTCCAACTTGCCAATGTCGCCGGACAACACCCATCCAT
The DNA here is from genome assembly GCA_905182135.1 of uncultured Acidimicrobiaceae bacterium. Classification (GTDB taxonomy): domain Bacteria; phylum Actinomycetota; class Acidimicrobiia; order Acidimicrobiales; family UBA10347; genus UBA10347. The sequence goes on from CAJJAG010000005.1 coordinate 197,696, forward strand.
TGTGCATACGTTCGGCTGTCGCCGCATCGTTGTCCCAAAAGCCCAACATCTGGCCGTCGCAGCGGATGGCGATCTCGCCTTCGTCGCCAATGGCCAGTTCCTGCTGCGTCTCAGGATCCAAGATGGCCAAGTCGCCAAAGGGAAGAGGGCGACCAGCCGAGCGAAGGGGGTTTGATCCTTCGACGCTGCTGAACCATTCGGCAGGACCCATCATGGTGATGGGTACAGCTTCGGTTTGGCCATAGCCCTGAAACAACACATCGCCGAAGACCTGGCGAGCCAGTAGCGCGGTGTCGTCGGCGATAGGAGACCCACCAACCTGCAGCACCTTTAGGTGGCTCCAGTCTCTGCTGGTAGCGGTTTCTTCGCGTGCGATCGCATTGAGCATTGTTGGCACGAGGAATCCGTACGCGACTTGTTCGCGTTCCATGGTGTCGATGACTTCGGACGGCTCAAACGTTTTGACTAAAAGGTTGACGCCACCGCAGAGCCAGATCGGTGTGAAGAAATAGCCAGATCCGTGAGAGATCGGTCCGGCGTGTTGACAAACATCGCCCTTCTGCACTGGCGGGAAGGCGAAAAACCAGTCTCGGCCTGCGTCGAGCCAGGTTTTGTGGGTGTACGCAACGCCTTTGGACGGGCCCGTCGTGCCACCGGTATGGCGGATGATGAAGTAGTCGTCCTGGTTTACGACAGGATCAGGGTCGGTATCAGGGAAACTGGTGAGCCATTCTTCGTAGTCATCGCCACGAACGATGATGTGGTCCAGGCTCTCGACCTCGGCTTCGATCCCTTCCAGGGCACGTGCATGGCTCTGGCTGACAACGACTGCGCGGCACCCGGTGTGGGCAAGCATGTGTCGGTGGGCTTCACGGCTGTTGCGGGGATACAAGGGGACCCGCACCAAGTTGGCTGCGGCGGCTCCGCAAAAGAAATCGACGGACTCATAGGTGTTGTCTTCTAGCACTGCCACTCGGTCGCCGGGCTCCAGGCCCAGGCTGAGTAGGGCATTGGCCATGCGCAACCCTCGGGTCCAGGCCTCGCTATAGGTCAGGCGGGTATCGCCTTCGATCACCGCGATCTGGTCGGCGTGAAACGTTGCCGAACGTCGCATTAACGAGCGCACGTCCATTAGTTGCGTCCTTGCGAGTGGTTGGATGGGTCGAGTAGCGCCTCGACCAGTTCCTGAACGGCGAATGCTTCGGCGAAGGTCGCCAGTGCATGATCGCTTCCGGTGGCCATTGCCGCGACCTGGCCGAGTTGGGCGGCGTAAGCGGCGGGGGGAGCGACCGCTTCGTCGGGTAGGACAGCCTCCCAAGGCCCATCGCTGGCGGCGCTACTGAGCTGATACCAGTTGGTCAGCCGGAACGATCGAGCGGAGCCTCTGACCGTGAATTCGACCTCGTCAGCGCCGGCAGCGTCGCTTGTGCCGACGATTCGCACTGTCGTCCCTGCGCAATCGAGCACAGCGACCAGGCTTTGTTCCGAGGTGCCATCGTCGGGGTAGCCCACGTGGACCTGCCGGATGCTGGCGGGGCCGAACAACCGGTGGACGAGGAACACGTAGTGCGAGACGACCTCGCGTGCCCAGCCGCCCTGATCGCGGTCTCGTAACCAGGTGGCTTGGGCCTGCCAGTCGCGGGGCCAGCGGCAGAAGTGCAGCCGTAAGTCGGCGCCCAGCACATCGCCACACGCTCCGCTGGTGACCTGAGAGACCATTTCAACGGCGCTTGGTGCGGCGCCGAAAACATAGTTGACAGCGGCACGGGCGTTGCCACTTTCGATTCGTTCGACCATTGCTCTGGTCGCTTCGTTATCGACACCTAAAGGCTTTTCGCAGAAAATTGCTTTGCCTCGGGCCTGGACCTGGTCTACGTACTCCTCGTGGAACAACGGCGGCGTGGCGATGTACACGAGGTCGACCCTCGGGCTATCGACCAGTTCATCTGCTGAGTCGAAGATCGCGATTTCGAAGTCGTTTGCTGCCGAAACTCGTGCAGCCTCGCCGACATCGAAACCACCAATAAGTTCGAAGCCGTCGTGTTTGGCGAACTGCTCGATGAACCGCCGTCCAACAGTTCCCAGTCCAATGATGGCTACGCCAAGGCGTGAAGAGTCAGTCATGGCCCCAGGCTAATTTCGCTGCGGCACTCTTGGTTACCCAGCCTCTATCCAACCGTTGTCAGATGCCCAGCGTGGTGGACGATGCAGCCGCTCGAGAAGTTCAGCAGCACCGGTATCGACCGCCCGCGATCGGCCTGGAACCTTGCAGCGCGCCCGCAGGCTTGTGGCGTGAGCAACATTACCGATGCTCATGTTCGCTCTGCTGCGGTGCAGCCTCGACTAGCCCGCTAGTTGCGTGACATTGATAGTTACGTAATATTCCCTGAAAGGCCGGGGGATAAGGCTCGGGCGAGACTGTCACACCCCTGGTTTAGGTTCTCTTGAAGACACCTATGGCTCTTACCGAACTCCCACCGCTTGTTTCGACACCGCTTGTTTCGACACCGCTTGTTTCGACACCGCTGGCGTCTGAGCTATTCGGCCAGGCGCCCCAATTGCAGTTCGACGCGCCCGCATCGCAATCGTTTCCCGCGTTGGCCGACTTCCACCCGGCGGTGCGCACCTGGTTCGAGCGCACTTTCCCGTTTGGGCCTACCCCTCCACAAGAGCACGCCTGGCCTTCGATTGCTGCTGGCAACGACACGCTTGTGGCCGCTCCAACTGGGTCGGGCAAGACTCTGTCGGCATTTCTGGTGTCTATCGATCAGCTATATAAGCGCCACGAAGCCGGCACCCTTATAGCCAACACGGCCCAAGTCGTCTATGTGTCACCGCTCAAGGCGCTCGCCGTTGACATCAGTGAGAATTTGACCCGACCCCTCGACCAGATCGCCGCCGTTGCGCTTGAGCTTGGGTACCAGCCACCGGTGCTGCGGGTTGGCGTGCGTTCCGGCGACACGACCAGCTCTCAGCGCAGCTCAATGGTGCGCAAGCCCCCAGAGTTCATTGTCACCACGCCCGAATCGCTCTATCTCATGGTCACTGCCGAGAAAAGTCGCAACGCTCTGCGCACCGTGCGGACCGTGATTATCGATGAGATTCACGCCGTGGCACGCGACAAGCGGGGCTCTCACCTTACGATCACGCTCGAACGGCTCGAACACATCTGTCGCACCCGTCCGGTCCGGGTAGGGCTATCGGCTACTCAGCGGCCAATCGAAACCGTGGCCCGGTTATTGGTTGGTAGCGCACGAAGCGATGCTGGTGGCGCACCTGATTGCACCATCGTCGATACTGGCCACCAGCGAGAACTGGACCTCGAGTTAGTCCTTCCCGAAGGAGAACTCGAAGCCTTACCAGCAGCTGAGATGGTGGCTGAATTGCTCGACGAGATCACCGACATGATCGAGCAACACCACACCACCCTGGTTTTCGTCAACACCCGCCGCATGGCCGAACGTATAGCGCATCAACTTGCCGAGCGATTGGGTCATGACAAGGTTGCTGCGCACCATGGTTCGCTCTCCAAGGACCGCCGCGAACGAGTCGAACGCAAGTTGCGAGCCGGTGAATTCAAGGCTCTGGTTGCGACGGCATCGCTCGAGCTCGGCATCGATATCGGGCCGATCGAGCTTGTTTGCCAGATCGGCTCACCTCGTAGCATCGCGACTTTCCTGCAGCGTGTCGGGCGCTCAGGCCATACCCGGTACGGCACCCCCAAAGGGCGGCTGTTCCCGTTAAGTCGCGACTCGCTGGTCGAGTGTGCTGCGCTGCTCTCGGCGACCAGAGCCGGCCGCCTCGATGCCATCCTTCCGCCACCAGCGCCGCTCGATATTCTGGCTCAGCAGATCATCGCTGAGACTGCAGCCGAGCGTTGGAACATCGACGATCTCTACACGCTTATGACAGGTGCGGCCCCCTATGCCGATCTTACGCGAGCTGTCTTTGACGAGGTAGTGGAGTTCACCGCAAAAGGCATCATGACCGGTCGGGGCCCCAAGGGTGCCTTCGTGCATCACGACGAAGTCAATGGTGAGGTCGAGGGCCGGCGAGGTGCCCGGCTCGCTTCACTTACCTCGGGTGGCGCTATCCCGGAGGTCGCTGACTACCGAGTCGTCGCTGATCCCGATGACATGTTCGTGGGAACAGTCAACGAAGACTGGGCGACCGAATCGTTACCTGGCGATATTTTCTTGCTCGGTACCCACTCGTGGCAGATCCGACGGATCGAACCTGGCGTGGTGCGCGTCGTCGATGCCGGCGGTAAGCCTCCGACCTTGCCGTTCTGGCTCGGCGAGGCGCCCGCTCGCACACAAGAGTTGTCCGAGGAGGTCTCGGCGCTGCGAGCTGGCGTTCAGCGGCTGATTGAAACCCAAACTCCTCGAGCCGCCGTCGAGTGGGTTATCGAAAGCTGTGGCATCGACCATGTCGCCGCTGAGATGATCGTGGCCTACCTAGCGGCATCACTAGCGGTGCTTGGTGATCTACCCACAACCAACCGCCTCATCATCGAGCGGTTCTTCGACCAAACCGGGGGTATGCAACTTGTTGTACATTCGCCCTTCGGGGGCCGAATCAATCGCGCCTTTGGGCTCGCTCTTCGCAAGAAGTTCTGTGTGAACTTTGACTTCGAGCTTCAGGCAGCGGCCAACGACGACTCGGTGCTGCTCTCGCTCGGCCCCCAGCACAGCTTCCCGCTCAACGAGGTCAAGGACTACCTCAAGGCTGAGCAGGTCCCACAGACGCTGATCCAGGCGGTGTTGGTGCCGCCGTCACCCATGTTCATCTCACGATGGCGTTGGAATTTAAATCGCTCACTCACGGTCCTGCGGTGGAAAGGCGGACGCAAGAATCCGCCGCCGATCCAACGCATGGAAGCTGACGACGTTATGGCGGCTGTGTTCCCCTCGGTAGCCGGTTGCCAAGAGCACATCAACGGGCCGATCGAGATCCCCGATCATCCAATCGTGCGTCAGACCATGTTCGATACGTTGCACGAGGGTATGGACGTCGACGGTCTGTGCGAGCTCGTCAGTCGGCTCGAGTCGGGCGATCTACAGGTCACGTGTGTTGATTCCGTCGAGCCGTCACCGCTTTCTCACGAGTTGCTGGTCGGCCCGGCCTTCACATTCCTTGACGATGCCGAGGCAATCGATCGCCGTTCAAGGGCTGTGCCGTTGCGACGTGGCATTCCGGTTGAGCTGACCGATATTGGTGGCGTCGACCTGTCGGCGATCAACCAGGTTCGGGTCGAAGCTGAACCCGACGTGCGCAACGCTGACGAACTGCACGATCTGCTTGCCGACCTGGTTCGTACTCGAGTGCGGCCACAATGGCAAGCACTATTCGATGAGCTTGTCGTGCGCAACCGGGCCGTTCTGCTCGATGGCGGCTTCTGGTCCACCGCTGAGATGGCCGCGACAGCACAGAGCATTGGTAACGACACCAGTCAAGGCGAAGAAGGGCTTCAGTCCATGGTGCGGGGCCATCTCACCACGACGGGGCCCATCACCACCGCCGACCTGGCTGAGCTCTGCGGCACCGCAACCAATCGGGTGGCCATTGCACTGGTTGGCCTCGAGGGCACTGGCTTTGCCATCCGTGGTGCGTGGTCGCCCAGCGAAGGTGCCGATACCGAATGGTGCAGTCGCCAGCTTCTGTCACGCATCCACGTCTATTCACAGAAGCGCCGCCGCAAACAGGTCGAACCGTGCACGGCGCAGCAGTTCGTGCAGTTCTTGTTGCGCTGGCAACACCTTACGCCGGACACCCAAGTTCGCGGCCGAGCCGGGCTGGTTTCGGTTCTTGAACAGCTGCAGGGGTATGAGGTCCCGGCAGGTTCATGGGAAGCAGTATTGGCTGGCAGGGTCGCGAACTATCAGCCAGGCTGGCTCGACGAACTCTGCCTAGGTGGCGAGATCGTCTGGGGCCGCCTGTCATCGCCTGCTGTGCTCGATTCGAATACTGAGCCGCAGGTCGAGTTGGGTTCGCCTAATCGGCAGCCGATTCACAGCGAACGCAGGTTGGCGCCGTCTCGTGCGACCCGCATCAGCCTCACGACCCGGGGTGACTTTGCATGGCTGCTTGCCGCCGGACGCAAGAGCATCCGCCCATCAGCTGCCCCACAGACTTCTCCGTCTGGCCTTCTTCCGACAGATGGACCGTGCTCTGAGAGCGGGGCCGAGGCCGATAATTTGGTCGGGTCCGAACTCATCGCCGCGGTTGTGGAACATCTCGATAGCAGCGGGGCTAAGTTTCATGCCGAACTCGTCGAACACTTTGATCTGCAAGCCCACGAGATCGAAGAGGCTTTGTGGTCCGCTGTTGGTCTTGGTCTAGTCACCGCCGACAGCTTTGGAGCGGTGCGCACTCTGTTTGCTAGTCGCACGGTGCGTAGTGCCCGCCATTCGCTTGGGCGTCGCGGTCTTCGCCGAGGCGTTGCTGGGCACGAGCGGGCCGAGGGGCGATGGGCGCTGTTGCCCGCAGCTATGCACATCGAGGATCCCGACGAGTTGGCCGAAGCAGTCGCCGAACAATTGCTCGCCCGGTGGGGCGTCGTATTCCGGGACCTGGTCCAAAGCGAGTCGCTTGCCATTCCATGGCGCGAAATTTTGTGGGCGTTCCGTCGGCTCGAAGCTCGTGGTTTGATCCGGGGCGGTCGTTTCGTTAATGGATTCGCCGGCGAACAATACGCATCGGTCGAAGCCATCCGAGCCTTGAAAGAGGCACGCAGATCAGCCAGCCAATCCAGCACCGATGAGATCGTCGATGTGATGGCAGTGGACCCCTGCAACATCACTGGCGTGCTGCTTCCTGGGGATCGGGTTCGGTCGGTTGGCTCAGCAACCATCCGCTTCTGTAATGGCATGGTGTACGCCGAACCGATGTCAATTAGTGAGATTCAGCCCGCTCTATCCGTGAAATCAGGTTCAGATATAAAGTGAAGTCCCGGTCAGCTAGGTCGCTGTAACGTCGCAAAACTGGCGGGTTGCTCGAAATCGTCCTCGTCTCTTACCAGCGATATGTCGATACACGAGTCCGCTCTTCGGACACAACGTAGAGCGTTTGCTCTGTTGGAAGTTCGGCGAGTTACACCCACTGTCTGGGAAGGTTGCCAAGACGCTGAACCTGTTGCCGCGTGGAATCAGGATTGGCATTCTGATTACACCTAGAAATGACTCAATCTAGGCCAGCTGGTAGCTTCTAGTCAGAAGGCTAGTTTTTGAGCTAGCTAGTCGAGACTAGTCGTGCTAGTCTTACGTAACTGTTGGGCGCTAGCTCTTCATGGCTCACAAAGCTATGAAGAGCTACTTCCCACCCTAGACAAGCGACCGAGTCTATTTTGGCTAGCAAGCTCTGGTCTGGGGAGTGACGCACCATGTAGCCAATTGCCCTAAAGAGCAATTGGCTCGGGTACGGATCGCTAGCGGGCACATCGACTATTGCAGGTCATCTATGGAAGTTCTAGAAGCAATCGAGAACGCCGAGTCCGACTTGGCCACCACGCTCGATGAATTGCGCATGGCCAAGGAACTGGCGGCCGCGCTAGAACAAGACGCGAAGAAGATTCGGATCGAAATCGTTGGTCTGAAGTCCTATGCCAAACGCCAAGGTCTCACGGCCCCACACGAACCAAGCGCTGATGTCGTGCCGATCTCGGCCAACGTTCAGATGTTTCCAAGCAGCGGCCCAGATCTCGAGCTGATGTCTCGCAGCGATGCAGTGGTTCACGTCATGCGAGCCATGCCAGGGCCCGTTGATCGAAACGCGGTCCATGAACACCTAGCCGACGCTGGACGTTTCGACACGATCGATGACATCAGCCTGACACTTAGTGGCTTGAAACGATCTGGTCGCGCAGAAAAGCTCGGTCAAGGCCTGTGGCAGGTCGCCGAAGATATTGCCACCGCCGAAGTTCGTTAAGCCCTCATTGGTGAGGCACAAGCTGGATGTTTGAGAATAGTTGTCTTGGCTATCAGCGGCTAGTAGAGCGGGAGACAAGGCCCCGGGGATCATCACACCTTGGTCTGAAATAACAGCTTTGAGGACTTGCAGGACTCGCCATAGCGGGACCGAATAGGCCGGCAATAGAAGATGACGGCGACGGATCGGGGTATCCGCGAGCGGTGTTGAACGATCATGCGATCCGCAGCGTGTCTTGTGGGGGCCTTGCAAGTCATGGATCTGTCAATCGTGGGCCCTTGGTCTCAAAGATCGCTGCACTGAAGGCTCTAGAATTCTGGATCGATACAGCCTCCGGTTCCACCGCCAGAGCCAAGATCGCCTTTGAAGACTGCGCCGTCGACGAAGCCGCTGCCAGGGTCGTCGGTGTCGAACCAGCGATCGAGTGCTTCGGCTAGCGCCTGAGCTTCGGTTTCCAAGATGTAAGGTTGCGCAAGTAGATCAGCTTCGGCCTTGTTTGAGATGAACATGGCTTCGGTCAAAATCGAAACCATGTTTGGTGTGCGTCGCAACACCCCATACAAGTCAGTGCCTTGAGCGTTTTGGCGCCACGCAACCCCAAAGTTGTTTGCAGCGCCCACCCAGTCTGCTTCAACGCTCGCAAATGCCGCCTGTATTTCTTCGAACACGATGCCACCTAGGCGAGCCGACTCGGGGTTGTTGAGTTGCACGAATACTTCCGTGCCAGCTACTGGGAATGGTCCTGGGAATCCGCCATTGTGGTGGATTGACAGAAATACTCGAGGCGCAAGCGCGTTTGCTAGTTCAGAGCGGGTCTTGATAGTGACACGGTGGTCGCTATAGCGGGTGAGCTCAACGCTGTAGCCCCTTAAAAGAAGCTCGGTTCGAAGAGACTCAGCGACTAGCAGGTTGACGGTCGACTCTTTCAAACCGTTGGGACCTACAGCGCCGGGCTCATCGCCGCCGTGGCCGGGGTCAATAAGCACATCGAGTGGCCCCGTAATCGCCAGACCGCCGTTGATCAAAGTGAGGTTGTAGCAGGGAGTTACCACGAGATATCTATCGGCGGTGACCCCCCGAACCGGCGCAACAACACCTGCACCGGTGCGAACCGCTAGCACGTTGCCTGTATAGAGAGACGGTGGTAGCTCACCATGCTCGTCGAGAGCCTGATGGGCAGCTGGTATGGCGGCCTCAGTCGGTGTGGCAATCGCCGTCGTTGTGGGTGTTGGATCTGGTGTGGGTGTTGGATCTGGTGCGGTCGCCGCTGCTGGTAGGGGGATAGTCGTTGTTGCTGCAACAGGCGATGGTTGCGGCACTGACGTAGTAACCGGGGCGACAGCGGTGGCGGTTGGCGAGCTGGTGGCAATTGGCGAACCGGTTGCAGTCGGCACTGCCTGGGTAGCCGGCTCAGCCGCAGCCAAGACGTGGGGTGGCGACGTGGGGTCACTGTTGGAACCAGATGCCGTGACCCCACGCGATCCGGGGGTACACCCCAGAAGTAGGATCACGACAAGCACAACTAGACCGAGTGCTCGCACCGCTACACCGTAGGTTCCAATGCCAGCAGATCCGCTGCAAGGACCTGCCGTTCACGGCTCGGGCAGCGCAAGTTTGCCTCCCTGCTGACACTTTTGGGCAGTTCGGTGTGACGAGGCACACCTATGTTGTGGGCAACCTCTGTCTGAGACTGCGTGTTCGCCCGATATCATTTCTGGTTCGCGAAATCGAGGTTGTGTGACTCAGCAGGAACGTCCAGATCGTTATCTCTACGAGTGGCAGCTCGATGCATTGACCGCATGGCTCGCCTGCGGACGTCGAGGTGTAGTCGAAGCTGTTACCGGGTCGGGTAAAACTGACATGGCACTAGCGGCTATCGCCGACGCTCATCGGCGCGGGATCTTCGTGCTGGTCGTCGTCCCGACGCGGGTCTTGATCGCTCAGTGGCATGAACGACTAGACCGGGCATTCCCTGATCTGAGAATTGGGCGACTAGGAGACAGTAAGCGCGATCAGCCGGACCAATGCGACGTTCTGGTGGCCACTCGGCACTCCGCCGCCAGCCAGCGCCCTGCACCTGCAGACGGCAAGGGCGGACTCCTCATCGCCGACGAATGTCACGGCTTTGGTGGCGGCGTCTTGCGGAAGTCCTTGATTGGCGACTACAGCGAACGTCTGGGGCTGACCGCCACGCTCGAACGCAGCGACAACGCCATCGAACGGGTAATTTTGCCGTACTTCGGTGGTGTCTGTTTCCGCTACGACTTCGCTGCCGCCATCGAGGATGGCGTCTGCGCCCAGCCACGGGTTGCCTTCGTTTCTGTTCCGTTGGAAAATAAGGAGCGAGTCGAATACGTAGCCACCGAGCAGCAACTCGTTGATGCTCGCGGAGTATTGCGGGCTATCCCTAAGATGCCCAGCAACTTCAGCGACTTCTTGTCCTCGGTCGCGCACCTGGCCGATAAGGATGCGGGTCAACACGGACGAGCGGCCCGCGAGTACCTTGATGCCCTCGGCAAGCGCCGAGAGATCGTGGCGAACTCCACAGCCAAGTACCAGGCCTTAACGGTACTGGCGCCAACCATCCGCGATGCCGATGGCGCACTCGTGTTCACCGAGACCGTCAAGGCCGCCAACCACGCCATCAACCGCCTTGATGCTGAACTGGACATCGAGATCATCACAGGTGACACGCCACGGTCGGCACGCGAGAGCATTCTCGACCGGCTGCGCACCGGCACCCTCGATGCCGTTGCTGCACCTCGGGTACTCGACGAAGGCGTCGACGTGCCAAACGCGAACCTTGGTGTTGTCGTGAGCGCAAGTCGGACTCGTCGTCAGATGATTCAGCGGATGGGTCGGGTTTTACGCCGCAAAGACTTCGGTACCGGTGCACGGTTCGTCATCCTGTTTGCTGCCGACACGATGGAAGACCCCACAACAACCGAAGACCGTGATGGGTTCCTCGATGAGATCGAAGCGATCTCGGACCGAATACATGTCTTCGGTGTTGCCGACTTGGACCGAGTGGAACCGTTCTTGGACTGGAACGGCCCCGCCGAAGTAGTGGATCCAATTCGCATCGATTCAACACGAATCATGACCGTCGAAAGTGACCGCTGGGATATCATCAAAGGCGATGATGGCGACGCCAACGTAGCGCGCGACCTCGAGCGAGATATCGGCACCGAAGCGATGTACGCCCGCCTTCACTACCTGATGTGGCCCGATCAGACCTGGCTGCATGCATGGGTCGGTGAACGCGTTGTCGACACGCCATTGGAGAAGCCCGAGGACATGCCGGTCTACCTCGAGATCGAAAAGATCCCCATGCCCGAGCTTGCTAAACCAAAGCCAAAGAAGAAACGTCTTTCCACCGGCGAGTCACCCGTGAGGGTCGTAAGTATTACAGCGGGTTTCGCCGTCGAGTGCACCGGCTGTGGCACCTTGTCGGCACCGGTCAAGTTCAAATGGCAAGCCATGGATCAGACAGTTGAGTGCACTTGTTCAGAGTGGTGACACTCTCTTTGTAATTATCGACATCGACTACCGAACTCACCCACTTGAACCGGTCTCACGAAAGACGTGGCCTAAACGCCAGCTGGTAACTCAAACGTCACTCGACCACCAGGTCCAGCATCGGCCCAAACACGACCACCCTGGGCCTCAGCTAGCCCACGCACAACGGCCAGACCAAGCCCAGCTCCGCCATGGGCTCGCGTCCGAGCGGCATCGGCTCGTTCAAATTGCTGGAAGGCACGATCGACGAAGTCGGCATCAAAGCCGGGACCGTCGTATTTCAGCGCGAGCGGCTTGATGGCTCTGACGGCGATCTCTGCGACTTCGGCGAGGCCCAGTTCTTCGATGGGGAGCGAAAGTTGGTCGGCATCGAGTTTGCCGATGACAAACAGGTTCTCGACGATTGCTTCGATGGAACGCAGATCATGTTCGATCGACTCCAGATAACGCACAGGGTCTGGCGCCGTGCCATCTTGTAGTGCCTCGACAGCGGCCCGCATAGCAGTTAGCGGCGTGCGGGCATCGTGGCTTAGTGACGACAACATGAACTGGCGTTCGTCTTCGAGACGTTTACGTTCACTGGCGGCTTGCTCGATTTTGTCGGCCATCGAGTCAAACGTGTACCCGAGTTCGCCGAGTTCGTCGCTTCGATCGATTCCGGTGCGCGCCGACAGGTCGCCTTCGCCCAAGATCTTGGCGACTTCGGAGATCCGACTCAGGTCCCGCAACAACGGACTGCTCAACAGGTTCACGAGAAGTGCAGCTAGAGCTGTGGCCAACGCGGTCAGGATTACGACGAACTGGGTGTCGTGGGACGACGTGAACATAGACGCGGCGCCCCAGATGGTGGTGAGCCCAACAACAAGAGGCCCAGCGATGCTTACCGCAAGAATGCGTCGATTGAGAGATCGGCGGGTCAGAACGGCCAGCGAAAGTCCGACGACGAACACGGCCGCCGCAATTGCTGCGTACATCGAGATCAGGCGGTTTTGTTCGCCTCCTGAAGGGGTCATTACGAACTCGGTGCCAATGAACGCAGCAGCTGCAGCGGCGGCAGTTAGAGCTCCAAATGCCGCCGCGATCCGGAAGAGTTTCACGACTCAAACCGGTAGCCGACCCCATAGACGGTCAAGATGTGGTTGGGCTCAGATGGGTTACCTTCCAGCTTTTGGCGGAGGCGCCGCACGTGGACGGTCACCGTGGCTGGGTCCTGCCATTCAGCCGACGAATCCCACACACTCTGCAGGAGTTCGTCACGCGAGAGAACTCGGTTCGGATTGCCGAGCAGGAAACACAGCAGGTCAAACTCTAAGCGGGTTAGCTCAACTTCCTGGCCGGCACGCTCGACACGGCGTCGGTCAAAATCGACGCGGATGTTGCTGAAGATCGCTGTGGCCAGACGGGTTGGGCCGCCAGATCGACGCAATACCGATTTGACTCGGGCCGCTACCTCGCGCAGCGAAAAGGGTTTCACGACGTAGTCGTCAGCACCCATTTCGAGTCCGGCCACTCGATCTTTTTCATCGCCGAGTGCAGTCAACAAAATGATGGGCACATCGCTCGTAATACGAGCATGGCGCAGTACTTCGAGACCAGCCTTTTAGGGCAACATCAGATCAAGGAGCACAAGGTCCGGAGCACATGCATCGAGTTTGGTCACGGCTTCCTCGCCATCTGCGGCTTCGACGACGAGAAAGCCGTCGTGTGTGAGGTATTGGGTGAGTACCTCGCGCACCATTGGTTCATCGTCCACCACGAGCACGGTTTGGATACCAGTCATCTTGCAAAGCTATTGGACCTAGCAATCGGGTGAGCGCCACCATGACATTGTTTCTGTGTCTGTAAGAACTGAAGGAATGCATCGGAGTTGCTGTTCTTCGTTGGTCCCGCGCCGCAAGATTTGCATTCGGCTTGGATCCTCCTGACCGACCGTCCACCACGTACCGCATGACACTTTTGCGCTGTCAGATAACACTTCTGCATTGTCAAAATCGAACCGGGTGCTGGCTGTGTCTCCCGTCACATTGGCTGAACTATTGGGCTTTCAGAATGTTTGCTCGGTTATTGCCGAGTTATTTGGTGTCTGGGCCAACCTTTGGCCTATCCTCCCAGAGGTCAAAACGCTCAGCCGCTAGTGGCTGGGTGTTCGAGGGGTTACAAGTTACTTTGGGGGATTTGCATATGGCAATGCTCGATGTCTCTGACATCACGGTTCGCTTCGGCGGAATCGTGGCGTTGGACGGCTTATCGTTCTCGATCGAGGAAGGCCAGATCTGTGGCCTTATCGGTCCGAACGGCGCTGGGAAAACCACGCTGTTCAACGTGGTCAGTCGTATCTACGACGCGACCGAGGGCTCGGTGACGTTCGACGGCGAAGATTTACTCGCACTATCGGCACACCAGATCAGTACCAGGGGGGTCTATCGGACCTTCCAAAACCTGGCGTTATGGCCAGGCATGACGGTTCTTGAGAACGTCATGGTTGGCGGTCACGCCAACACTGAATCTGGATTCGTTAAATCGATGTTGAAATTAGGAAACAAGGCCGAAGAGGACATGTTGCGTGAAAAAGCTTACGCAGCTCTCTACGAACTTAATTTGCATGAACACGCATTTCACCCGGCAGCGGGTCTGCCGTTCGGCACGCTCAAGCGCGTCGAACTTGCCCGGGCACTGATTGGTGATCCCAAGCTCCTGATGCTCGACGAACCAGCCAGCGGTCTTACCCATAGCGAGGTCGACGATCTCGCTGCAGACATTAGGGCGCTTCGCGACAAGTACAACCTGACGGTTCTGCTGGTCGAGCATCACATGCGAATGGTGATGGCAATCAGCGAAAAGATCGTGGTCATGAACTTCGGTAAGAAGATCCAAGAGGGCGACCCTCAGGTTGTACGAAACGACCCGGCTGTGATTGCCGCCTATCTCGGAGGAGAAGCAGCATGAGCGAAAATATTCTCGAAGTCCGAGACCTACAGGCCAGCTACGGCCAAGTCGATGTTCTACGCGGCGTGGCGCTCGAAGTGAAGACCGGCGAAGTATGTGTGATCCTCGGCGCCAACGGCGCCGGCAAGACCACCACGCTACGCTCGATCTGCAACATGCCGATCGTGTCTTCCACAGGCACCATCAAGTTCGCTGGCGAAGATATCTCGAACACAGACACCGGCGGAATCGTGGCCCAGGGAATGGCACACGTTCCCCAGGGCCGAGGTACCTTCCCCGAGCTCTCCACATTAGAGAACCTGCAACTCGGTGCCTATGTTCGTAAGGACAACGAAGTCGACGACGACATCGACCGCTGGTTCCAGATGTTTCCTGTACTCAAGGAACGCAAGGACCAAGCAGCCGGTTCACTCAGCGGTGGCGAGCAGCAAATGCTCGCCGTATCTCGGGCGCTCATGTCGCGTCCCAAGCTGCTGCTGCTCGACGAACCTTCGCTCGGTCTTGCGCCGATCATCATCGAAGACCTGTTTGCCACGTTCAAGCAGATAAACCAAGACGAGGGCACCACAATGCTCATCGTCGAGCAGAACGCAAACCTGGCGCTCAGCATTGCGCAAAGCGCCTATGTGCTCGAAACCGGATCGATTGCTCTCAGTGGGCCAGCTGCCCAGCTACGAGACGATCCCGCAGTGCAGGAGGCATACCTCGGTGCATAACAACCATTCATACTGCTCAACGAAAGGAAGCGCAGCGCAGTCATGACACTTTTTCTCCAACGCATAATCGATGGCCTTCAGAATGGCGCCATCTATTCGGTGGTCGCCATTCCCATGGTGCTCATCTTTAAAGCAACGACGCTGATCAACTTCGCCCAAGGTGAGTTGGCGATGATCGGCGCATTCTTTGCGTTCGTGTTCGCCGTGCAGGCGTTCAGCATGAACATAATCCTGGCGACGATTCTTGCCATGGTCATTGCGGCGCTGCTCGGTATGGGTATCGAACGCACTATGTTGCGCTCCTTTGATCCGACCGATCATCTGCCCGTTGTGCTAATCACGCTCGGCGTGTTCTACATTGTCAATGCCTTTGCAGGCGACATCTGGAACTACCAAGCCCAGGCCAACGTTCCGAACCTGTTGTATGACCTGCCGCTCATAGGCGACTGGATGCAGGGACGATCTTCGTTCTTCACCAGCGAAACCAATAAGTTGGGCCTGCGTATTCAGCATGACTCGGTAGGCCTCGTCGGTGCTCTGCTAATCATGCTTAGTGCACTTCACGTCATTCTGAACCGCACCAAGATGGGTCTGGCCTTTCGGGGCGTGTCCTCGAACACCGAGGCATCACGTCTGGTCGGCATCCGGGTTGGCCGCATTCTGAGCTTCGGCTGGGGATTGGCCTGCGCATTCGGCGCACTTGGAGCAATTCTGGTGGCACCTCGCATTACGTTGCAACCCAACATGATGCTGACGGTTCTGGTCTATGCCTTGGCCGCCGCAGCCTTTGGCGGCCTTGACAGCGTCGGAGGCGCCGCCCTCGGCGGCTTCGTCGTCGGTCTACTCAACAGCGTTATTCTCGGCTACATCTCTGACGTTGACCGACTCAGCAGCCTGACGGCCGCACCACTTCTCTTCCCCGTAGTCTTGCTACTGGTCGTCTTGTGGTTTAAACCAACAGGTCTGTTCGGGACCAAGTCAGTCGAAAGGGTTTAGTCCATGCCGTACAAATTTAATAGCGGTAGTGCAGAGCACCGCATGTATCGGTTGGTTGGCTACGGCCTGCTGATCGTGCTCATGTTGATCATCCCGTTCGTTCTTCCTGAGTTCCAGGTCACCCGCCTGAACCGGGCTATGGCTATGGCGGTCGCAATCCTTGGTTTTAACCTGGTTATTGGTTACAGCGGGCTCTTTGCTCTGTGCCAGAGCGCATTTATTGCGCTCGGTGCGTTCACATCCGCCTCGCTGATCATGGATCATGGCTGGGATTACTGGATGACGATCCCTGCAGGCATGTTCGTGTCCTTCTTGATCGGCCTGGCGCTGGGTGTGCCAGCGCTTAAGATCAAGGGCTTGTATTTAGCCATGTCCACAGTGGCCTTTGCCGCAGCGTTCCCCAGTTTCACGAAGCTTGAGTTCTTCGGTATTCCGGAACGAACAGGTGGCGCCAACGGCCGTGAGATCACCGAGAAGCTGAATCCGCCAGACTGGATGCCGATCTTTGACGTGACTGAACCTGGAAGGTACCGTTACTTCCTGCTCGCCGGACTCGCGCTGTTCGCCTTCTGGGTGGTTGGTAACCTGATTAAGAGCCGTCCCGGCCGTGCTATTATCTCGATCCGAGATAATGAGATTGGTGCTGCTGTTAGCGGTGTCGAGCTTCGCCGCTTCAAGGTTCTGAACTTCGGGCTCAGCGCTGCTATCGGCGGCCTGGCCGGTGTTATGTGGGCCATGAACTCGGGCTTCGTAGCTGAGCAGGACTTCACCTTCGTGCTCATGGTTGACCTACTCGTGGGCTTGGTTGTTGGTGGTGTCGCCACCGTCAGCGGCGCAGCTATCGGCGCCCTCGTCGTGGTGTTTGGTCGATGGTTGGTTCAGACCTACTTCAACTACTCGCTGTCAGCGGTCGTCGTGATGATCGCCGTTGTCGCTTTGGCGTTATACCTGGCCCGACAGCAAGTGACAGCACAAAAGAAGTTCATTGCCGGTGCCGGCACGCTAATTGTTGGCTGGGGTATTGCCCTTGCACTCTTTGCTGCGGTCGATATGCCGGGGCTCTATCAGCTCAACGGTGACGGCCCGCTGTCGCAGGCCGTCTTCGGTATCGTGCTGATCGGCTTCGTCTTCTTTGCCCCCCAAGGCATTGTGGGTAGCTGGCGAAAACTGTGGATCCACGTTGTCCAGATCGTGCCCGTGCCGCCTGCACTGCCGGACGGCGCCGAGATCCTTGCCACAGCAGGGGTCGCAACAAATGACTCGACTCAGGGTTAGTTCATTGTGACTCCTGAATCACTTAGTAGCTCCGACTGGGCTACGTTTAACCAATCGATGCTCTGTTATGCAGAGCGCGAACAAATATCCCGGTCCGGGACCAATATGGAGGGAACCATATATGAGTAAGAATCTGACACGCCTATTGGCGATCATTTTTGCAATGTCGCTTTTAGCGACAGCATGCGGGGGAAGCGATGCTGCTCCTGAAGCAGTGGACAGCGGTTCTGACGCTGCTGACGCTGCTGAAGAAACAGCGGATGAACCTGAAGCCGAAGAGGAAGCCGAACCGGAAGAAGAAGTTACCGGTGGCGCTGCCGACGAGGAAGAAACTGGAACAGCAGTTGAAGATGCTGCTGAAGAAGAAGTCGAAGACGGTGGCGTTGTAACCACTTCCATCGAAGACCTCGAGGCACTGTGGGCTGAACAGCGCGCTGGAATCGTTGCAGACATTAAAGCTGCTGGTTACGGCGTCGACGGTGACATTCTCACCGGACCCGGTGGTTGGACTGTCGATCTGAGCAATTGCCCAGACGACTGGTCGAACAATACAGGTGTTAAAGATGGTGTAATCACTCTCGGTCACACCACTGCACAGTCTGGCTCCCTTGCTGCCTATGGCAACATCGGTGTTGGTATGGCTGCTCTCTATGATTATGTGAACGC
>CAJJAG010000006.1 GCA_905182135.1 uncultured Acidimicrobiaceae bacterium
AAGAGCCATCGCCCGGCACAGCCGAACAACCGGAGCATCACCACCAACAATCAAGAAGAACTCAAAAGCAGCAAGAGAGGCACCGACAACCACCTTCAACATGCACAACGCACACCCGGGCAGAAGAGATAATATAGCGGGCCCAATCACCATTTGGCAACCAGTTTCTTTAAACCTCTTGGACTCATCGTCCAGTACGACGTAAACGCACCAAACTTCAAGAAACCCACTCGTGATAGGTGTACTGAACAACACACGGTTTCCGGTTCAAGACGAGGCGCAAGCCGGCTGAGCCAATGACACCGGGAGCGGCAAGCCCCCAGGCGAAACCGTCACTGGAACGGAACTGGTCGTGCCAGCCCATGGGCCAGCGCAATCGACAGGTTCTTCTTCGAAGCGCCGACGCCAACTGCGGCCAATCGCCGGCAAAGCGGCGCATAGCCACGCTGCTGATTCTCGTTCCAATGCGCACCCAACGAGTCGTCGGGCCGCCCTACACACTCGGCGTTGCGCACCCGGAGCGCATGACACTGAATCCGATCGTGTGCCGAACTTGTTCGAGTGTGTGGCCGTTGCCGATGTCGCACATAAAACGACGTGCGCTCGGCCCTATGACATTCTCCCCGAGTACGGCGACTCATGTACTAGGAGTCCGGTGCCTCACTATGAAACTAGGAGTCCGGTGCCTCACTATGAATCGGACGAGCGAGCAGGATCAAGACCGCAGCGGCAATCGTTGCCAAGCCTGTTATCACGAAGGGTATGCGATACGAGCCGGTGACGTCTTCGGCCCAGCCGACCAGAAACGGGCCGAGTCCGCTTCCCACCTGACTCATCAGCGTCATCGTGCCGAGGACCGAGCCAAGCGACACCAGGCCAAAGATTTCGGCTGTCATAAGCGTCTGCATCATGTAGACATTGCCGATCGTGAACCCCACGATCAGTACAAGCACGTACGTGGTGATGCGATTATCGATCAACGTCGTACCCATCACCGCGAGTCCTTGAACGACGATGATTGTGACCGTCAAGAGACGCTTGTCCATGCCGTCAGCGAAGCGCCCAACAACCAGCCGGGCCACGATCGACCCGAACGCCGTCGTGCTCAGCGCCAATGCCGCAGCACTACGCGACCCGAGTCGGTCTTCGAGAAACGCGATTTGATGAACTAAAAAACCGGTCTGGGCTAGCAGAACCACCACAAAAGCGACCGAGATCGCCCAGAACGATCCAGTGCGCATGGCCTCGGCTCGCGTCCAAACACGCAGCTGGACCTCGTCGCTGAGCGCAGTGTTTCGCACCGACTCGTTCGGTGCATCGGCGTCAGGGCCTAGCCCGACCGAGGCTGGATCTCCTACCAGCACGAGCATCGACATAGGAAGTGCCACCACAGCCACGAGCCCAGCCAGAATCGGCGCCGCTAGCTCTATGCCTCCGCGTTCAACAAGCCAGGTACCAACAGGTGCGAGCACCATGCCTCCCACGCTGACACCGGTAAATGTGATGCTCATCGCCCAGGCGCGCCGGGTCACGAACCAACGCGACATGAGGGCGTTGATGGTCACCGCTCCAGATAGCCCATATGCCAGCGCCTGCCCGGTGTACGCCAGGTACAGGTGCCAGACTTCGCTGACGAACCTGAGCGAGCCGACCGATACAACCATCAACACAACACCGGCGTTGATGTAGCGAAGAGGTCCGCGCCGGTCGACGCCAGGTCCAATCACGAAGCCAGCAATTCCGCCAAGAACGAAGAAGAGGCCAGTCGCGCCCGACACCGTTGCATTCGACCAGCCGTTCTCTTCTTGCAACGGCCGAAGGAATACGGCCAGACCGTAGTAGCCCACGCCAATCGTGACGAACATCAGAACCGCTGTGCCGACCACGATCCACCACGCATAGTGCACTCTGTCTGGCAGCACCCGCATGGCCACCGGCCGACGTTCTTGCCACAACTGCGTCGGTTCGGTCATCGCACGCAACGTTAGCGCTGGCTCGTTTACACATTGCGAAATTCAAAGACATCAGATGGCCCAGCATCAGTTCCCAACCAACAGGTAGTGCTGCAGCGACTGAGAGCGTGCCGCTCTTCGCCACACGAGCCCTTCGCGAGTCCTTCGCAACACGGCACGAATGGCTCTACGAAGACAGAACCAACGTGGTCGCCAAAGCGTTCCAAGTGCTCGTAACTCACCGACAGAATCCAATGAACCCACGTCGAAACCGTGAGCTAGGAAGGCTCGCCGCTTAGTGATCATTGAGGCTGACCCTATGCCGTGATCTAGACGGGCACTAGAGAAATTGGCGAGCAGGTGGAACCTGGCTGCCAAAGTGAGAGAACCAAAGAGATGACCAGACATGGCTGCGCTTTGTCGGTTGTTGGCAACGGTGAGAGCGACAAGCTCCGAGACCGTTACGTGACAGCAAGACGGTCGCCATAAACTCCCGCCGATGCTCTTCGTCACCAGGACCGCATGAACGCACCTTCCATTCCCACACCAACCCGTGTCGTTGCACTCACGACTTTTGCGACCATCATGCTTGCGGCTGCTGTGGCGCAAGGTTTTGGTCGCTTCACCTTTGGCGTCGTGCTGCCTGATGTCCGCGAGGATCTCCTGGGCGGTTCCAACACACTTGGCGGGTTCGTGGCAACCGCCAACACCTTCGCGTACCTGGTTGGCGCATTGCTCGTGGGATCTCTGTCCGCCAAGGTCTCGCCAGTCAACTCGGTGCGTATCGGGCTGGTCTTTTCGGTTGGCGGCTTGGCGGCAGCCTCTGTGGCTCCAAACGCTGCCGTGCTCACCCTGGCCATGATCGCAATGGGTCTCGGTGGCGCCGCTATCTGGATCCCCAGCCCTGGTATTGCCAGCACTCTCGTCGCCACGCACCTGCGAGGCTTGGCAGTCGGGCTCACCGGCGCTGGCGTGGGCTTGGGCATCATCTTCAGCGGCCGGTTAAACGGCCAACTCGTGGCTGGCGGCGGCAATTGGCGAGATGTATACACAGTTCACGCCGGCATTGGCTTGGTCACAATCGTCCTGGTCTTCGCCATCCTTCGAGACCGAAGTGGCACCCAGCCCAACGGCGGTTTCGGTGGTTTCGCAGTGTTGCGCACCCTCGAGGGTTGGAAGCCCATCACTGGGTGTTATTTCATTTATGGCTTCGGCTATCTCCTGATTCTGGCGTTTCTGACATCACGCCTTCAGGACGACAGCGGCTTCAGTGAGGCCACGGCAAGCACCATCTTTGCGATCATGGGTGCGTGCACCATCTTCGGGGGAGTCGCCCTGGGCCGAGTCTCTGACCTCATTGGCCGACGACGAACGCTGATCTACAGTTTTCCACTGTGGGCCGTCGCTGTGGGCTTGATCCTCACTGGCGAGTTGGCCGTCGTCATCGTCGGTGCCGTCATCGTCGGCTTCCTCTTCGGCGGCATCCCATCGGTCATCGCCGCCTACCTAGTCGACCGCACCGACGCAGCGACCTATGGGCCGTCCTATGCCGCAGCAACGTTCGCGTTTGGGGTCGCCCAGGTTTCATCACCCCAGATCGGCGGCTTGATCGCTGACTGGCGAGGCTCGTTCACACTGGTCTTTGTTGTATCCGCCACCGCAATGACGTCCGGTGCACTCTTTGCTTGGGCCTTGCCGCGCGGCAGCTAGGACTACTACGTCTGCTGACTTAACCGTCGACGGTCATTGGGGCATCGGCATCGTTCGCCCACTCTTGCAAGCTTGCCGTGTAGACAGCCACATCATCGAACCCAAGCAACGTTTGCACGAACGCCGTCGATGACGCAGCAATCCCACCACCGCAATAGTTCACGACCCGCGCTGACTCATCATCGGGGAAGCGGTCCCGCAACTCGTCGAGCGGCAGGTAACAGCCAGTCTCATCGTCGATCAAGGCTGCTGCCGAGGCATTGGTGGCAGTCGGGATATGTCCGGGGCGACCATAGACATTCACCTCGCCGTTGAAACTCGCCGGTGGTAACGCATCGATCAGACAGGTGGAGCCACCTTCGATCGCGGCCAGAACATCGGATTTGTCAGCGATGATTTCAGGACGCTCATGAACGAACAGAGAGCCAGCTGCGGGTGCCACGTAGTCAGTAGTGACCGGATGCCCCACGGCCTTCCACGCCTTGAGGCCTCCGTCGAGGACTGCCGCATTATCGAAGCCGATCCAGCGCAACATCCACCACACGCGAGCCGCCCACATGGAGCGGTTGTCGTCATACAGCACAACTCGACTTCTGTTGGACACGCCCAGTTTCTGCATCGCATCGGCAAAGGCCCGCGGGTCAGGCAACGCATAACGCAACGGACTCGATGTGTCGACCAGATCCTCGTTCAAGTCGGCGAAACCCGCACCAGGGATTTGGCCTTGAGCCCAGTTCGCCCGGCCACTCTCAGAGATGTAGCCATTCGGGCCCATCTTCAAGAAGACCGTGCAGTCGAGCACCACCAAATTTCTGGCTCCGAGTCGATCCGCAAGCCAGCCCGTGGATACCAGTTGTCGCATGACTCGATTCTAGTTGTTGCGTTCGCGATAACGAACCAGGGTGCAGCACAGGTTCGTTATCGGCTGCACGCTCGTCGGCCAGCCCGTCTACCTTGACCGAGCCAGGATCGTTTGAGTTGGGGGCTATGGCGATCAATTGCGTGCCTCCATCGCCGAGTAGCTGAAGCCGGTCGCTAGCTGTGCTACCAGCTCGTATCTGATCAGCGTGTTGTAACGCCGGCCTGACAAGGTCCGCACAACCGTCGATACCGAGGCTGCATTAGAGGTCAGGCAGCTGCCATCGACAGCCCAGAACGGTGGCTTTAAAGGTTCGGCGCTGGAGAGAAGCAAGGCCCCAGTGCAACCAACAACCGGGCACATCTTCAATGCACGATCACGTAGCGGTGTTATCGATCGCTGCAGACAGGACCGGGGCCTGGCCCCACGTCTGTGTGGCAGCAAACTACGGTCGAAACCAATGAAGCGACCGCTGTTCATCCTCACGATTGCCTTGGCAACACTTGGTTGCGGTGGCGACAGCTCTGGTCCACCCTTAACCCAGGGCGGTTACTCAGCCCAAGGCAACGCAATTTGTGTGCAGATGAACGCGGAACTCGACGCACTTACCGTTCGGGCCTCACAAAGTCTCAGTCCTGAACAGGACCGAGACCTGTTCGTCCAAGCGAACCTCATCAGTCGAGAGGCAATCGACGCCTTATTCGCCCTGTCGCCACCGACGTTGCTCATTGATGACCGCCTGTCCTTACTGGAGCTGGTTAGTGAACGCCGCAATCTGATTGAACGCATGAATGACGGAGCGGACGTCATCGATGAAATTACTGTTGTCACCATGAAATTTGAAGAAGAAGCTCAGTTGATCTGGCCTAGTTGCGCGGCCCAAACGTAATCAGTACGGGGTTCCTAGCGAAGAGGATCGATCGGCTCGGCGTCCCACAGCTGCACCTCAGCAGGGTCGCCGTACAGAACCTCGGCAGGGCTCTTCTTTTCGATATTGCCGGTCAGGCCTTGGTACATCCCTAAGCCACACAACTGACGCAGCTCGGGGCTAAACGTAGCCATGACCTCAGGCGGGATGCCAAGCTGTTGGTTTTCTTGCTGACGGATGAAGCCGGCGCAGTAGTTCATCGCAACACCAATACGCACCTCGTCTGCGGTCCCATTGGCGCCACCGCCGTGCCAGGTGCTGCCATGCCAGACAAGGACACTTCCCTTGGACATCTCGGCCGCAATGGTCTCAACGTTGGCGTCACCTGCGAAATAATCCGGATTCTGCCATTGGTGGCTGCCAGGGGCTAGCCGGGTGGCGCCGTTTGCTTCGGTGAAGTCCGTTAACGCCCACATGGAGTTGCATACCGTTGCCACATGAGGCTTTGCTAACGGCTGTACCTGGTCATCGGCGTGAATCACCTGGGCTGTTTCGCCTGGTCCGAGCGATATCGAAGCCAAGCTCGATACCAGACACTGCGGGCCCAGAACTCCTTCGATTAATGCAAGCACTGTTGGGTGCGTCGGGACCTTTTGCCAGATCGCACCATACGCAAGCAGGTTGTAGGTCCGGGTAGTCCGGTTCCCTTCAAATCGGTTGTCGGCTGGTCGGCTTTCGAGCTCGGCTTCGAGCCGACGAACGTCGTCGAGTAGTGCCTCAATGAGTTCGGGCTCAATCGCGTTTTCGACGATGGTGTAACCCTCGTCGGTCAGTTGCTGGTGATGGGGCGCCAGATCGATAGCCATGCCACAACTCTAGTTACCTAAGGTTAGGAGATGGATCTCGAACTGCGCGGAAAACGCGCCTTAGTCACTGGCTCTTCAAAGGGCATCGGGTTTGGTGTCGCTGACACGTTGGCCGCCGAGGGGGTTGACCTAGTTCTCGCCTCGCGCACTGAGGTGAACCTGCAAGCAGCTGCAGATCAGATTCGCGAAGCCCACGGCGTAGACGTCACCGTGGTGCCCTGCGACTTGTCGCTATCTGATGATCAGGCTCGACTAGCCGAAATTGCCACGTCGAGGCCATTGGACATCGTGGTCAACAACGCGGGAGCAATCCCCGGCGGATCGCTTCACTCAATCGATGAAGAAACCTGGCGCCATGCATGGGACCTGAAGGTCTTCGGCTACATCAACCTGACCCGGTTGCTACTCCCCCATCTTGAGGGTGCCGGACGCGGCGTGATCGTAAACGTCATCGGGGCAGCGGCCGACAAACCGAATCCGGGCTACATCGCTGGAGCCGCCGGCAATAGCGCGCTTGTTGGCTTCAGCAAAGCCCTCGGCTCGACATCACTGCGTTCCGGCGTCCGGGTGCTATGTGTGAACCCTGGTCTCACCATCACCGACCGTATGACCGACATCCTGCGGGAACAGGCGGACGCTAAATGGAACGACCCCGAGCGCTGGCCCGAACTCATGACCGACGACCCAGCACCTGCAACTGTCGCTCAAGTCGCCGACGTTGTCGTGTTCCTCGCCTCCGACCGTGCCGGTCAAATCACCGGCACGTCAATCACCATCGACGGCGGCAACAGCAGCCGTTAACGGTTAGCCCACTCGACGGCCATTCAGGCCAGACGGTAGGGCTCTGGGAACTCGACGATGGTTGGGTCGGAGTTGGCGAGCAGACCCAGTGCCATATTGATCACGGCCCGTTGGCGCTCACCATCGCCGGGAGCGCCGAGAGGCCGCCCCATCGGGTGTTGAGTAATAACGCTTCGGCTCAAACCCATGAGTTCGGGGATGTGGCCAAACGACTTCACATACACGCTCACGGTCGGCATGCCGGCTTCTTCCATTGCTCGCTGAACGTGCCCCACGGACACGTGGCAGACCGGTCAAATGGGAACTAGCAGCACCGCGTCGGCGCCTTGATCCTTGGCTAGTTGCGCCCAAGTCGGCCCATAGGTGCGCTTGATGTGGCCTTGCGCAGTCGCCCCGACGAAGGAGTAGGCGTTCTCGGCCAGGCTACCGATTGCGCCATCGGCCACCAGCGAACATAAATGCTCGAGTGGTAATACGACCTGCGGATCCATCGCCGCGGCCTGCACCGGATAACCCCCATGTCGGACTCGGATCTTATCGGTCGGCGTATCTACCGGGATCGCCGACAACGTTGCCTCGGACTTCACGAATTCAACGATGCGAGTCTCGGCTTCGGTCTGGCTCATATTCGTTTCGCCAAACGGCTCTGGATCATCGCCGTCCACGAAATGGCCACTCGACGTAAGCAACATGATCTTGGCTTCGGTCAACGGCTTGGTCATCACCGTCAATGGCGTGTCGGTTTTGCGATGCGGAAACTTGTCGGGATCACCCAAGTGCCCGGCATAGGCTTGAACCTGCCATTCATAGGCCACATTCACAACATCGAGCGGGTCTCCGCCGTCGGCCACGCGTGCTGTCGCTGCGAACATTGCAGACAAGAAATCACCAAACTCTCTATCGGACAGGTCACGAGTGAACTTGAAGTTCAGGTCACTACGGCTGCCGTACGCAAACGAGTTGCGTAACTCTTCGATCGATTCCGTTGGGGCGATATCGGCCATCTGACGACGCTACCCCGCCATGTCGAAGTGCCGCTCGTTCGGTCTGAACCGGGCCCGCCATCTACGCTCGGCGTCATGGAACTAAATGATCGAATCTGTGTAGTCACCGGCGGCGGCAGCGGCATCGGCCGCGCCAGCGCACACGCCTTCGCCGCTGAAGGCGCTCGCCTTGTCGTTGTCGCTGATCTTGACGAAAATAAGGCTATCGAAGTCGCCGAATCGATCGACGGCAATGCACGCGGCGTTGGCCTGGACGTGGCTGACGAAGCCGCAGTGACCAGCCTTTGTGAGTCAATCGAGAACAACGACGGCCCTATCGATTTGTTCTTCTCCAATGCTGGCTACGGCGCACCCGGCGGCCTGGACCTGAACAACGATTCCTGGCAGCGGATGATGGACGTGCATATGACGTCGCACCTGACCGTCGCCCGGGCATTGGTACCTGGCATGGTCGCTCGAGGCGAGGGCTACTTGTTCAGCACGGCCTCAGCAGCAGGACTGCTTACCCAGATCGACTCCGGCCCCTACGCTGTATCGAAGGCGGCTGCGGTGGCATTCGCCGAATGGCTGTCGATTAATTACGGCAACGCCGGCGTCAAGGTTTCCGTGCTGTGCCCACAGGCTGTCCGAACCAACATCATCGGCGATGATCTCGGTGCGTGGGACAAGTTCGCGTCTAGCGGCCAGGCCAGCCAGGACGGTATCCTCGAGCCCGAAGATGTTGCCCAGATGGTCGTCGACACGATCCGCGAAGAGAACTTCCTGTTGCTGCCCCACAAGCAGGTAGCCACATACATGGAACGCAAAGCTGCCGACCCAGACCGCTGGATTGCTGGCATGCAGCGATTCCATGGCCGCCTGGAAGCCAACAAGGGTTAACGAGCAACATCCAGTAGCCGCTGCGTGAGATGCCCCGCAGTGCATACGACATGTCATTACTCACCTGTTGCGACATCCCCGCTCTGGCAATCTCGATAACTTCACGGCGCTGCAAGAAGTCAGCGGGTTGCAACGAGATTAGCTATGGCGACAGAACGCAGTCCGCGTCTCAGTCAACAGCCACTGCCGCACGAGTAGACCACGCGAATATCTGGTGCTCAACGCCCATCGCCCGGCCACACCTTGCTCGATGGCGCGGTTGCTACGCGTCTTTTTGGCTATGCGCCGATCGTTCAGCGCCGTGTCGCCCAGAGTTGCATTACGAGCTGGCCCTTCGCCTTTAGCGACCTACCAAGTGCAAGGGCGGACTGGAGACGCAGAAGGAACATGCCTTGGCCACGCCTCTAGTTCCCGATTTCCACAACCGTGATAATGCGGACATTAGCTAGCGGCAATAATCATGCGAGCCAGGGCATCAGCCGAGACATTTGCCCCGCAGCTCACGGCCACAATGCGCGAGCCTGGTGCCTGCAAAGCGTGAGCTGTCGCAGCAGCGATAGCCACCCCAGCCGAACCTTCCACAAGCTGATGATGATCATCGATCATGTTCGTCACGGCCGATGCGATATCAGCTTCGGTGACATCCACCCATTGATCGACCAGCTCACGGCAGATAGCAAACGTCATACTGTCCTGTTCGAGCCCGCCAGCCGTTCCGTCGGAGAACGTGGGCTCAAAATGTGGGGTGATAATTGCGCCGGCCTCAATCGAGGCTGCCATGGCTCGATCGTTCAGCGCTGATGCTGCAATGATGCGAGTCCCAGGTGAGTAGGTCTTGATCCATGTCGCTATGCCCGAGATCAACCCGCCGCCACCAACAGCGACGACCACCGCGTCGATATGCCCGCCGTCTTCCAGTACTTCCTTGCCGATTGTCCCCTGGCCGGCAATGATCAACGGGTGGTTGTAGGGCGAGACATACGGGACGTTGCGTTCGATTGCGTAATCGCGGGCGGCGTTCTCCGCATCGTTGCTATCGGTGCTGTCTACGGTCACGATTTCAGCCCCGAGCCGGCGAATCTGATCGACCTTGGATCGCGACGCACTCGACGGCAGAAAGATGGTGGCCGCGATCCCGCGACTCGCCGCTGCGGTCGACACGCCGATCCCATGATTGCCCGACGACGCGGTGACGACACCAAGATCAGCTTCCTCTTTGGGCAGCGAGTGCACAAAGTTTGCCGAGCCCCGGACCTTGAAGCTTCCTGTCAGTTGCAGATGCTCTGACTTGATGAGAATGTCGGCACCATGACGCTCAGACAGCGGTTCAGAGTGCAGCAGCGGCGTGCGTTTGACGTGGGGCGCTATACGAGTTGAAGCGGCTTCGATCTCGGCGGGATCAATCATGGGATGCATCTTGGCGCGTCAGCACTCGATTACCACCAGCTACTCGCCAGATGGTCAGTCGACAGGTTCAATCAGCGAGGCGGGACATGACAAGTTGGGCCATTGCAGCGTCTTGCACGCCGAGACCGCAAAGATCGGTCACTGTGAAGCCCTCTGCAGCGTTCCGCCCAGTTGACCTGCCGGTGAGAACATCACCTAGATTTATCGCTCGGCTGAGCTGATCCGGCGCGTGTTGCAGCTCGCCAACGCGAGATGCCACATCCACTGCATCAGCGGTGATCAGCGTTGCCGCTTCAAGCACATCTGGTGCCAACTCACGTTTGCCAACCATGTCGGCACCCATCGCAATCACATGGGAACCAGCGTCGAGCATCGAGGCATGCAGCAGCGGCTCGTGCGATGGCGTGCAACATATGATTATGTCAGCACCAGCGACCGCTTCAGCGACCGAACTGGCTTGCTTGGCTTGATTCGCAGCCGCAAACCGAGACGCCGTCTCAACGGTTCGGCTCCACACCAACACCGATTCAAACGCAAATACATCGCGCAACGCCTCAACCTGAAATGCCGCCTGATAGCCGCCACCCAAGATTGCCAACCGCCGCGAGTCTGGTCGGGCGAGCGCACCGGCGCTGACCGCAGATGCCGCAGCTGTCCGCATCTCCGTCAACCAGCCCCCATCTCGCAAGATGGCGACCGGAGCGCCGGTTTCGCCATCGATAACCGAAGTGAACCCACTATTCCCCCCGCCTGGGAAGCCCCCCGTCGCCGCCTTGAACGCAATGAACTGGCCGCCAAGATACGCGCCTTTCACGTGTAGTTCTCCGCCATGTTCCAGCTTCATCGCCATCTCCTCGGGTGCCAGAACGGTGCCGTCGGCCAGCGCACAGAAAGCGTCATGGACTGCCTGCCTTGCTTCGGCGACAGACACGACCGCACGGATAGAGGCTTCTTCGACGACTCGCATCGGGCAAGTGTGACAGGTCGCTCAGAAAGAGACCAGCGCCTTCAGGCCAGGCGCATCGGGTACCTGGATCCGGCGGTGCAGCGACATCGAAGCAAGCTCAATGTCGAGTCGATACCCCTGATAGCGAGAGGGCTCAGCTCATGACGCGAAGGCTCAGCGTTGAAGAAACTGCAAAATTGTTACCCACGCAAGTGGGTCTTGAGCCAGAAACATATGCCCAGCGGCGAACGACGCCAGTTCTGCTCGTGGAATTCGTTCGGCCAATCGAGCACTGTTCTCTGGAGGGGCGACACCGTCGTACACGCCACAAGCCACAAGCGTTTCGCACTGGATCAGGTGCAGCCGATGCCAGGTGTCGTGATGTCGTCTGGCCTCGATCTGTTTTAGCAGGCCCGCAGGTGTCGTCTCGGGCCGAATCCGCCCCTTGAACACGGCAGCCATCTGTGCAGCAACCGATTCATCATAGGTCGTTCGGGTATCCCACATATCGGCGAGAGCGTCCATCGACTTCCCCGCTGAATACAGCTCATGTAGCGGGTATGACGAGTCGCCGTGCCCCCCGCTTGAGGTGCAACAAAGCACGAGCCGGGTCAATCGAGTACCAGCGATCGTGGCAAGTTCTTGGGCGACCATGCCCCCAAAAGAGACACCGATGACAGAGAACTCTTCAAACCCCTGGTCATCACATAGTGCCAATGCGTCTGCGGCGTAGTCGGCCATAGTCGGCTGATGGCTTGGGTCGTGCTGCTCGCTTTGACCAAGGCACCGATGGTCATAGGCCAAGGTGTCGAAGTGTTTGGCGGTCGGCCAATGAAGCGGGTTCGGATGGTTCCGCAGATCACTAGCGGTCCCCGTAATCACGAGCAATGCATCGCCTGTTCCGGCCCGTTCGGTGCACAGAGTCACACCCCGGTCCGGCAAGTTCACAAACTGTTCGGTCATCGCTCTGTTGTAGCCGCCCTCATCGCACCCGTCGTAACAAACCCAATCTGGGATGCGCCCTACCTAGGCCGTAAGGTTGAGGTATGACTGCGGACCCGCCAGCTGAACTCGATGTCGTTGACCATATTCAGCAAACGCTTGATAGCTACTCACAGTTGGGCTACGACTCGTATCGATGGGCTCACGAGCCAGAACCAGCGGCATTCGTGCGCCCCACGAAACCGCTCGCTGAATCCAAAGTAGCGCTCATTGCTTCAGGCGGTATTTACCACCAGGGCCAGGTCGCGTTTCACCACAAGGACGACACCTCGTTCCGACGCATCCCTACAAGTGCCTCGACCAACGATCTGCGCACAAGCCACTTTGCTTATGACATGACAAGTGCCCGGGTCGACCCGAACGTAGTGTTCCCACTTGACGCACTTCGCAGCATGGCGCAGAGCGGCACCATTGGCTCTCTTACCACCCATGCGCTGACCTTTATGGGCGGTATCTATTCGCAGCGGCGCTTGAAGGAAGATCTTCTACCTGCGTTGGTTGACGAGATCGCGGCCATGGTGCCAGACGTCGTGCTGTTGGTGCCCGTTTGACCGGTGTGCCATCAGTCAGTTGGACTGATCGCTCGCCATCTCGAATTCTTGGGTTACCCGACCACTTCGCTGAGTTCGTCATGGGTCATCACGGCCAGCGCCAACCCACCGCGGGCCGCGTTTCTTGATTACCCACTCGGCCATACCGCTGGACGGCCAAACGAGCTACAGGAGCAGATCCAAATCACGACCGCAGCGCTCGGCCTGATCGACACAGCAGCCGGGCCCGGGCAGATCACCCCGCTACCCCATGTATGGCCAACCGAGTGGAAGACCAAGGCGCGTAAGCTCAGCGACAAACGCACCGAACGCCATGACACGCCCCAGTACGAGCGCCCCGCCGATGAGCTCGCCGCCGCCGAATCACCCTGACCTCGACAACTCCAGTTACGGAGTAGGGACCGATCAGCCGTTCGAGTTGTTCGGACTACATTCCACCGATACGGCGGAGCGATCAGCGGCGTCGCCTGGTTATTACTCACAGACTGTAGATCCGTTAGATCATGACGGCGACAATAAGGAGACCGCTCGTGGCTACTAGGGGAATGCGACATGCTGTGCTGTGGGTGAGTGAACCGACGGCCAGCGCAAAGTTCTACGAGCAAGCACTGGGGCTCGAGACCAAGACCATCTCGGGCGATGCGATCTTCATGTCCTCACCCGATTCGGCGACTGACCACGACCTTGGCCTCTTCAAGGCTGCTGGACCCAGCGCCGAACAACGTGGCGTCGGCCTCTATCACATTGCCTGGGAGGTCGGAACGCTCGCCGAACTGGCCCAAGCCAAACAACGCTTGGCTGATATGGGAGCATTGGTTGGCGAGAACAACCATGGCGTTAGTCGGAGCCTGTACTGCCAGGATCCTGATGGCATCGAGTTCGAAATCATGTGGGAGGTTCCGCTTGATCTCGTCGATGACGGCGCGGCGACAAACGTGCCACTGGATCTTGACGCCGACATCGACCGCTGGGGTGCCAGCCGGCCTGGTCGCGGCGCCTGACTCCCATGGTGCTTGATGTCAATCAACCACGACTGGACGAAGAACGACGCCTTGTTCACTACCGCAGGACTTGCGTTAATGCTGCAGGCCCTGACTGTGTCGCTTCGATTCAATCGTTAGTAGGCCGGTCTCCAATTAGGGACGCGTGCGTCGTACAGGTTCCTCTTCGTTAGCCACCCATGTAGGGCACAGGGTTTACGTTCGAAATGATGTCGTCCGCTCGACTCATGATCGCTGGCTTGCTGTCGTCGTGCGTCAGAATCCAGAAGTTATTGTTGATGACGGCGTCACACACCGCATCGGCGACCACGTGAGTTTCCATGCCACCAGCAACCAATGCGTCCATGATCTGCTTCATGGCTTCGCCTTCTTCGGTTGGCTCCACGTGGAGTTCTGCCGGAAGGTTTCGAGCACTATCGGCAATACCTGTCTGCACAAACGCTGGGCACAGCACGGACACCCCAACGCTGTTTCCTGCGACCTGCATCTCACGGGACAACGTCTCAGATAGCGCAACTACGCCATACTTCGACACGTTGTAGGCACCCATGAAGGCATTGGCCAAATGACCAGCCATAGATGCCGTGTTCACGATGTGTGCGGGTTCACCTTGTGCAATCATGCCCGGCAAGAAGGTCTTACACCCATAGATGACACCCCACAGGTTGATATCGATCGTCCACCGCCAGCGTTCGATGTCGTCGAGCCCCGCAACTTGACCGCCAGCACCCACACCAGCGTTATTGCACAACAAGTGGATATTACCGAACCGTTCGCGGGCGGCAGCTTCGAGTGCTCTCACCTGGTCGAGTTCACGCACGTCAAATTCGAACGACTCGACTTCGTAACCATCGGCGCGTAATGCTTCGACAGCTCCAGCGAGCGGTCCGACTTCGATATCGGCCAGCATTAGCTTCATACCCTCGGCACCGAATCGGTGCGCCATGGCTAAGCCAATGCCACTTGCGCCACCGGTGATTACAGCCGTGTGGCCTGCAAGTTGTTCCATGTGGTGTGTGTAGCGGATCAATCGTTCGTATCCACGTCGTCAGAACCAAGATAATTGAAGCCGATAAGGCCGGTTTCGAGAGCCTCCGGGTCAAACGTCCAGTATTGACGGATCTCGTCGATCAGCGAACCGACGAAGCGGTAATGCTCGGATCCTCGAAAGGTGAATTCCCGTTGGGTCATCGGATCGGTCCCCGTCATCGACCACTCAATTGCCGCCGTCGCGTCGCCATCGATCAATGAGTCCGCCGACCATCGGGCACCGCCCCAACGCTCGCGGACGATCACCCACATCTCACCAATTTGTTCGGCGCCACGAATCGGCCGCACGTTGGTGTCAAAGATCACCGCATGTTCGGTGAAATGCAATGCGATATCGGCTGCGGAGCCTTCGCCGCAAGCAGTGAAATACGTGTCGATACGGTCAGCCGGTGTCATCTGGCCATCATGGGATGCGCTCGCTACTGCTGCCAAGTCCTCTTGTGGCCTGTCAGGTCGATCCGGAGCGGAATTCGGCGAGCGGTCTGTATTCTTCGCTCAGATTTACGTTGCCGAGACCAGGTTCAGATTGTCGGGACCACAGACCCCTGCGTGACAAGACAGCCGAGAGCCGACTGCCTCAAAGGCCACAGGAACCAACACCCCTAGCCCGAAATTACGGCTTCGAGAACGTAACGAGGGGCTTCAGTGCCATTGCATTCGCACCACGAATAGCTCGACAGGCCGCTCTCCTTGTCGCTCCTCCACAACGCCGTTATTCGCCTGGCAGCCGCACAGAACGTAAGATCACCATGTGACTGCGATTGAGTACAACCTGACCGACCGAATGGAATCAACGACCGGCACGGTCGCTCTGTCGGGAATCCAGGCTCTGATGCGAGTGTTACTGGATCAGAACCGCGCCGATGCAGCTGCTGGCCTGCGTACCGCTGGCCTGATCTCGGGGTACCGCGGTTCCCCTGTTGGCGGCATGGACCATGCCTATGAAGCCGACGCTGCCATCCTGCAGGAACACAACATCAAGTTCATCAGCGGCGTAAACGAAGACCTAGGCGCAACCGCCGTTTGGGGTAGCCAACAAGCACCGCTTGAAGACTCCAGTCGCTTCGATGGCGTAATTGGCATGTGGTACGGGAAGGGGCCCGGCGTCGATCGCAGCGGCGACGCGTTGCGCCATGCCAACTCAACTGGTGTCAATCCAAACGGCGGTGTCCTCGCTGTCGCTGGCGACGACCCATTCTGCAAATCATCGACGATTGCCTCGGCATCAGAATGGGCGCTTGCTGATCTGGCTATGCCCACGCTGTATCCCGCCAATGTCCAAGAAGTCCTCGATATGGGTCGCTACGGCTACGAGCTGTCCCGCTTCTGTGGTTCTTGGGTCGGCTTCAAGATTCACAGCAATGTCGCCGATGCCTACGCGACGGTGACCACCGATGCCGAGCGCATCTCCGTCGTCGTGCCCGATTTCGAGATAGACGGTGCCCCGTTCACCTATACCCAGCGGATCACATTGATAGCTCCACATTCGATGGGCGCCGAGCGCGAAATGTTCGGTCCTCGGCTCGAAGCAGCCAAAGCGTTCGTAGCTGCCAACGGCCTGGACAAAACCTTTGGGGCGACTGGCGAAGCCCGCATCGGCATCGTTGCTGCTGGACCCGTCTATGGCGAACTTCGCGATGCGCTCACCAAGATGGGTTTCGCCACCGATGCTGACCTAGCCGACGTTGGTATCCGGTTGTATAAGCCGGCCATGATCTGGCCGCTCGAGCCCAACGGCTTGACCGGTTTCGCCGACGGGCTCGAAGAGATCATCGTGATCGAAGAGAAGCGCTCATTCATCGAGTCACAGATTCGCGACATCTTGTACGGGCGGACAGACGCCCCTCGTGTCTTGGGCAAGAACGATGACGAAGGCCGCACGATGATCGCTGGCTTCGGAGGCCTGCTCGCCGAAGACTTAGCGGCGCCGATCAAGGCCCGCTTGCAACGTGTCATCTCCGCCGGCCGTTTCGTAAAGGAACGCACGATGATCCCCGTCTCGGTGGCAACCGAGGCCGCTGAGCTACCCGATCGTGCGGCATATTTTTGTTCCGGTTGCCCTCACAACCGGTCGACCATGACGCCCGACGGCTCGATGTCCGGCGGCGGCATTGGTTGCCACGGCATGGCGCTTGGCATGGAACGCGAAAACTTCGGCATCACCCACATGGGCGGCGAAGGTGTGCAGTGGGTTGGCATGGCGCCCTTCCTGGATGAGACCCATCGTTTCCAGAACTTGGGTGATGGCACGCTTGCCCACTCGGGTTCGCTGGCCATTCGCCAGGCCGTCTCGGCTGGCACGACGGTGACCTACAAAATTTTGTACAACGGCACGGTCGCCATGACCGGCGGCCAAGACGCTGCAGGCGCACTTGCGGTCCCCGAGCTGACACAGTCGCTCGCAGCCGAAGGAGTCACCCAAATAGTCGTGGTCGCCGACGATGTCGACAAGTACCCACGCGGCGCTCGATTCGCAGCGAACGTTCGCGTCGAACACCGCGACGAACTCGACGCCGTACAGCGCGAACTGCGCGACGTCGAAGGTGTAACCGTGCTGATCTATGATCAGGCGTGTGCGGCTGAGCTTCGTCGTGGCCGCAAGCGCGGCACAATCGAGACGCCAACGACTCGGGTCATGATCAACGAAGACATCTGCGAAGGCTGCGGCCATTGCGGCGAGGTCTCGAACTGCGCTTCGGTCCACCCAGTGCAGACTCCCTTTGGCCGCAAGACTCAGATTCACCAAGAGTCCTGCAACTTTGACCTGACCTGCCTGGGTGGCAATTGCCCGGCATTCGTGACGGTCGAGATCGACCCCGACTTCCGGCCAAGCAAAGACCTAGCTGGCGTGCCGGCCGGCGACGTACCCGCTGACCCATCCGTGCCTGCCGACGGCAACGTCTTGCTCATTGGCATCGGCGGCACTGGCGTAGTGACTGTCAACCAGATCATCTCTACCGCTGCGCTGTTGGACGGCAAGTTCGCAAATGGCCTCGACCAGACTGGCCTCGCCCAGAAGGGTGGAACCGTCGTTTCGAACCTTCTCATAACCAGCACCGATAAGAGCGCTGACATCACTGCGTCCAACCGGGTCATCGATGGTGGTGCCGACGCCATGCTGATCTTTGACCTGGTCTCGGCAACCAAGAACATCAACCGAGCCGATCCTGAACGGACCCGAGCCGTTGTCAGCACCACACTGGTGCCAACAGGTTCCATGGTCTCGGGTCGTGGTTCTGACCGCTTCCCTGACCTTGACAGGTTCCGTTCCGCCATCGATGGCGCAACCCGAGCCAGCGAGAACGTGTGGATCGACGCCGCTGGCATCGCCCAGCGAGTCTTCGGCAGTCAACCAGCGGCCAATGTGCTCGTTGTTGGGATCGCCTACCAACGTGGGCTCTTGCCGGTTTCGTCCGCAAGTATCGAGCGGGCCATCGAGCTCAACGGTGTTGCTGTGCAAGCCAACCTGGAAGCGTTCCGACTGGGACGTCGACTTGCCGCCGAACCTGAGCTGTTAGCTCAACTCGAAGATGTCGTCGATACCGAGGAAGCAGGCCCGGCGCCACTCACTGGGAAGCTCGCCCGCATGGCTGACCAGATCGGTGGCGGCGCTGAACTGCAAGAGATCCTTGCGTACCGACTTCCCGAACTCGCCGACTTCCAGAACACCAAGTACGCCCAGCAATTCACCGATGACATTACCGCCGTACGTGCTGTCGAACAGTCGCTCGGCAGTGATTGCAGCGACCTGAGCCAGGTCGCAGCCCGCATGTTGTACAAGGCCATGGCCTACAAGGACGAGTATGAGGTCGCCCGTTTGGCACTCAAGTCCGACATTGTTGGCCAGGCCAAAGCTCGCTTCGGGCCCAATGCCAAGGTCAGTTATCAACTCAAGCCACCGACACTCAAGTCGGTTGGCTATAACAAGAAGATCGCCATCCCCGAGAAGGCAGGCCGGGCCATGTTCGAAGGTCTCAAGCGCACCAAGCGCATGCGAGGCAAGGCCCTTGACCCGTTTGGTCGTACCGAAGAACGCCGTATCGAGCGTCAGCTGATCGACGACTACCGTGATCTGCTAACGACCTTGATGTCCACTCTCAGCGCCGAGAACTACGACCAGGCAGTCACCATTGCTGGCCTGTACGACATGGTGCGCGGCTTCGACGACATCAAACTCGCTAACGTCGAGCAGTACCGCACCCAACTCGCCGACGCCCTCGCCGGCTACTAACCTTCATCAGGGGCAAAACCCTTGGTGGGCACCAAGGTGCCCACCAGTAGCCCATGGTGTTGGCGCAGCGACTATTCGCCGAGTGCATCGGATAGGAGCACCGTTTTGGTCTACGAAACGCCGCTCGTATTCAACTTGCACGTTGTCTTCGATCTCTCGTAGCGGTTCGTTGCCATTCCAACTAGCCAGAGCTACGGCTCGTTCTTCGACAGCAACGATCGAGACTGCGCTCACCATCTAACAGCACAGGATCTGCTCGGTGCCTTCGAAGACATCGTGGGTCTTTCCTGGACTTTTGCAAAGTTGTCCGGTGCGACTGCTGCTTCTTGCTCGCATGCGGACGTGAGCGCCGCTACATCACAGAAGACGAGTCGGACCGCTTCCTAGCCCGGGCAACAAATGTTCGCAGTCGGCCTGTTAACAAAGCCGTCAGCAGGCCAATCAGCGACGCTGTTCGATTGTGCCGCCGCGGGTGTCCATCTCGAAACGGAGACCCTCGATCGGAGGTCGGGCGTGGATCCAGTGGACGCCGCGTTGCTTTGCTGACCCGAGACGAGGAAGCACCGTTGACTCGATGACGGCACCGATCCGCTCCACTGAATAGGTCACGACCGCATCAGTTTCACTCCACGTGACGTCGAGCGCCCGCAACCGCGCCTCCATCTCGTCGAGCACCGCCCTCGCCCGATCCTCGCCGGACGCCTGCCAATCCTGGCCACCGCCCACGATTGCCTCGGGACGAAGATCTGACTGGTCAGACAAGTCGCCGGCCCCAGCGATGACGAACGATGGCCGAGCTGTGGCCCCGGTTGGAGCAGCACTTCGGGGCATCGTGAACGAGAACGCATACATCTCGGTGTCCGACGCCGCCTCAAGGCCGGGCATCGCCGGTGCCACGTTCGTACGAGCCACCGGGTTAATCCCACTATCTAGGAGAATGCCCCGCTGGTCCAGCGCTTGTCGATAATCGTCGTTGAATGAACCGAAACCGTCAAAGGAATGAGCACGCGGGCAGCGTAATTCGAGCGCACACAGCGCCTGCGAGGGACGCCCAGCCTCGGCAAGCACAGCGTCGACTAGCGAAAAACCGTCGCGCCATGGCATCCGCTCGGAGACGATGCTCCGCATGATCACGTGGTCGTCGTCGGCGCGGACACCAGCCGAATACGGCGGAATGCCTGACAGATATCGATACCCACCCGGCGGATTCGCCAAACTCTCCACAACCCGGTCCCCGTTTCGCTCGCTGATAGCTTCGACCTTCTGAACTGTGTGAAGACTGAACGTCTCGTCACACAACACGCGAATAATACACACAGACGAGACAAGCCACTGGCAACGGTCGGTGCGTGGACCCGGTCAGCCCACGCGGGACAGCACCACGTGCGAGGGACTCATCAACGAGTACCAAAGGCAGCCCCACAGGTGGCAGGATCGACGTACAGCAACAGTTGAGCTCCCGGCAAGCGAGATCGCCGCCGCGAAGGACATCAAGAGTCGACTCATGAAACAAGCGGTGGTCACGATGAACAACGGCGAGGAGTTCGTGTTCGACTACGGGTTACTGTCGGTGAAGAACCTCGTTGCTGCCATCGAGTCGATCTCAAGCCGCTAGATACCAAGATGAGTGTCCAGCGACCTTCGACGCCGGCACAGGTCAGATCACTCGATGCGAAGACCAGAGATAGCGCGAGAAATGACCAGCTGCTGAATCTGCTCGGTGCCTTCGAAGATGTCGTGGATCTTGGCGTCGCGGTGCCAGCGCTCGACGGGGTACTCCCGGGTATAGCCGTAGCCACCCAAAATTTGGATGGCCCGCTCGGTGACGTGTGTAGCGACACGGCCAGCCTTGAGCTTTGCCATAGAACCTTCGGCGTTTACGAAGGCGTTGTTCTTACCGAGCCACGCCGCACGCCAGATCAGCAGACGGCTGGCTTCGATCTCGGTTGCCATATCAGCCAGCATGAAGGCGATCGACTGGTTCATGATGATCTTGCGACCAAAGGCTTCGCGCTCTTTGGCATAGTCGAGTGAGTACTCATACGCAGCGCGAGCAACACCAATTGCCTGGGCCCCAACGGTGGGTCGAGTGGCTTCGAAGGTCTGCATGGCGGCCTGCGAGTTGCCCCTTTCCCCGCGGCGGACACGGGCGAGACGCTCGTCGAGCTTCTCTTTTCCGCCCAATAGGCAGCGGCCGGGCACCCGAACGTGGTCGAGCACAACTTCGGCAGTGTGGCTGGCACGAATGCCGTGCTTCTTGTACTTCTGACCCATGCTCAGGCCCTTGCTACCGGGAGGCACCACGAAGCTGGCGTGACCCTTGGTCTTCAACTCCGGGTCGACGACAGCGACGACTACATGGATGTCGGCGATGCCGCCATTGGTGATCCACGCCTTGGTGCCGTTCAGAATCCACTCATCGGTGGCTTCGTCGTACTTGGCCGAGGTGCGGTAGCCGCCGACGTCGGAACCAGCGTCGGGCTCGCTCGCTGCGAACGCGCCGAGCTGCACCTTGTCCGGCGTGCCGTAGCACTGCGGCACCCATTCCATGACCTGCTCTTGTGAACCTGATGCAGCAATACCGGCTGCAGCTAGGCCGGAACCCATAATGGCCATACCGAGACCGGCGTCGCCCCAGAACATCTCTTCGATGGCAACCGGCATGGTCAAGCCGGATGGGTCGTTGAACATGGCGTTTGCCAGGAACTCCCATCCGTACAGGCCAATTTGTGCCGCCTCTTCAACGACGGGCCACGGGAACTCTTCCCGCTCGTCCCACTCAGCGGCCACAGGCCGCATAACGTCCTCCGCGAAGTCATGAACCCATTTCTGGATCGTGAGCTGATCCTCGTTGAGCAATGGGTTGAAATCTGCCATGGGAAGCCTCGTCTGGTGTGGTCTGGAGCACGTAGCTCAGACGGCCCAATAGTGAGTGCAATAATCAGCGTTATTGAGCTAAGGATATCGGACACGTGATCGAACATCCACCGAAACAGGCATGTATCCACATGTCATCCATGGCTCCCGCTCATGAAAGAACGAGGGCCGGGCTGCAATTTCCACGCCATCGCCGAACTGGAATTTCCACGCCATCGCCGAACTGGAATTTCCACGCCATCGCCGAACTGGAATTTCCACGCCATGCGCCGAACTGCAACCGTCAACGACGAACCGCATGGCACTGGTGGTTCCGAAGCTACACCGGCGCCGATCATGCCAGGGCCGGGATAATCCGTTGGCCGTAGGCGTTCAACGTCTCATCCTTCTGATCGTGCATCAGATAGATAGCGAACTGGTCAACACCCAAAGCTTGGAGTTCTCTAAGTCTGGCGATGTGGTTTTCCTCGGGCCCCAAGATGCAGAAGCGATCGATGACATCGTCGGGTACGAAGTCCACATGAGTGCTGTTCGATTTACCGTGTTCTGCATAGTCATACCCTTCGCGTTTCTTGATGTAGTCGGTGAGCGCTTTGGGGATGGCGCTGCTTTCGCCGTACCGGCCGACCAGGTCTGCGACATGGTTGCCAACCATGCCGCCAAACCATCGCACCTGATCACGTTGGTGTTCGATGTTGTCGCCGACATAGGCCGGTGCCGCTACGCAGATGTGCAGAGCATCAGGATCTCGTCCAGCCTCTTCGGCGGCCTGCCGCACTGCAGCAATCATCCATTCGGTGAGCTGCGGGTCCGCAAGCTGCAGAATCAGCCCATCGGTTTCAGATCCGCACAGGTGGAGCGCTTTGGGACCATAAGCGGCCATAAGCATCTCGAGTTTTCCGCCCGTGGACCACGGGAAATTTTGCTGCGTGCCGTTATAGGTGACCTCTTCGCCCTCGACGAGGCCCTTGATGACCTTCATCGATTCGCTCAGTGTCGAGAGTTTGGCCGGCTTCTTGCCAATCACCCGCATGGCCGAGTCGCCGCGCCCGATGCCACAGATTGTGCGATTGCCGA
This sequence comes from uncultured Acidimicrobiaceae bacterium, assembly GCA_905182135.1. Lineage (GTDB taxonomy): Bacteria > Actinomycetota > Acidimicrobiia > Acidimicrobiales > UBA10347 > UBA10347. Next base: position 23,082 of record CAJJAG010000006.1, read on the forward strand.
ACATGTCGTTGAGCGTTGCGAAATGTGAAGCCGTTACCGTCCAATCGCGCGTTCCCGGATTCGTGACCATCGGCCCAACAATCATGCGCTTGGTCGCCGACAACATCTGGCTGGCAATTACATACGGTTCTTGCCACAAGATATGGCTATCGAACATCCAACCATATTTGAATCCCAGATTCTCGGCCTGGACCGCCAGGTCAACAACCCGCCACGCTGGCGGATCAGTCTGTAGAACTACTCCAAAATCCATTGCTTGAATCCCTTTCGGATGCGGTGTCGCGAGCGTTAGAGCGCAACTCGGTTCGTGAGCGAATTGAACGGTTCAGTCGTTTGTGGGGAAGCCCAAATTGACCGAGCTGGTTGAAGGATCCGGCCAGCGACTCGTGATGACTTTGGACTTGGTATAGAACTTGACGCCCTCGGGGCCGTACATGGTGGTGTCGCCAAATAGCGAGTCTTTCCACCCGCCGAACGAGTGGTAACCCACGGGCACCGGAATGGGGACATTAATGCCGACCATGCCAGCGTCGGCTTCTTCTTGGAAGCGACGAGCAGCACCGCCATCACGAGTGAAGATCGCAGCGCCGTTACCCCAACGGTTCTCTTCAATGAGCTTGACGCCTTCTTGGTAGGTGTTGACCCGAACAACGCTCAACACGGGGCCGAAGATCTCGTCTTGGTATACCGACATGTCGGTGGTGACATTATCGATCAGAGTGACACCGGTGAAGAAGCCATTGTTGTCGAAGTTGGCGTTACGCCCATCGACCACGACGGTTGCGCCTGCTTCGGCGCCTTGACGTACATAGTCATTGACTCGGTCGCGGGCTTCTTCGGTGATCAGTGGGCCCATCTCACTAGCGGGATCTGTGCCATCACCGATCACCAGTTTGTTCATGCGAACCTTGATTGCTTCGACAAGTGGATCGGCGACGTCGCCAACGGCAACCACGACGGAGATCGCCATACAGCGCTCCCCTGCCGAGCCATAGGCAGCGCTGACCGCTGAGTCTGCAGCTAGGTCGATATCGGCGTCTGGCAGGACGACCATATGGTTCTTGGCCCCGCCGAGCGCCTGGACGCGCTTCCCATACTTCGAGCCGGTTTCGTAGACGTACTGAGCGATAGGACTCGAGCCGACGAAGCTGACAGCTTTGACATCGGGGTGTTCGAGCAGACGGTCCACGGCAAGTTTGTCGCCCTGCAACACGTTGAGCACGCCCGGCGGGAAGCCCGCTTCTTGTGCGAGTTCAGCGATAAACAATGGCGCAGATGGATCTCGTTCGCTGGGTTTGAGGATGAAGGTGTTGCCAGTTGCTAACGCATTGGGGATCATCCACAACGGCACCATCGCCGGGAAGTTGAACGGCGTGATCCCAGCTACCACACCAAGTGGTTGACGCACCGAGTACACGTCGACACCTGACGACGCTGACTCGTTGTAGGTGCCCTTGAGCATCTCGGCGATACCGCACGCGTACTCGATGTTCTCGATACCACGAGCGACTTCGCCCATGGCATCGCTGGCGACCTTGCCGTGTTCGGCCGTCAACCGGCGAGCGATCTCGACTTGGTTGGCTTCGACAAGATTGCGATACGCATGCATCAACTTCATGCGTCGAGCCAGACTGACGTGGCGCCATTCTTGGAATGCCGCCTGCGACGAAGCGACTGCAGCGTCGACTTCGGCCAGGCTCGCCATGGCCAACTCTGCGCTCTGCTCACCCGTGGCGGGGTTAAAAACCGGCTTGGTAACCCCTGAAGTACTTGGACTGGAAACGCCGTCGATCAGGTGCTGGATTGTGTTCATGGTGTGCTCTTTCAAAATTTGTGCACCGTGTGGCACGAAGTAGCGCCGACCGGTTCACAGAAACTGGGGATCAAATCAGGTAGCTGGAGAGGCCGCGAGGCTGGTATTTACCGTCGCCCTTTGAGCCGAGATATTCGCCCTTTTCGATGATGACCTTGCCGCGAGCCATCACAGTATCGACATGGCCGTTGAGCTCGAAGCCTTCATACGCCGAGTAATCCATGTTCATATGGTGGTTGTCAACGCTGATCCTCCACGTCGCGTTCGGGTCATAGAGCACGATGTCAGCATCGCTACCTGGTGCCAAAATTCCCTTTTGTGGATACATGCCGAACATGCGGGCGGGGGTGGTGGCGCAAAGCTCAACCCAGCGCGGCAACGTGATCTCGCCTTGCACGACACCCTGATAGATCAGGTCCATGCGGTGCTCGACCCCGCCAATACCATTGGGGATCGCACGGAAGTCGTCGATGCCGAGCTCCTTTTGATCCTTCATGCAGAACGGGCAATGGTCCGTACTCACGACGCTCAAGTCGTTGGTCCGAAGACCATTCCACAAGTCGGCTTGGTGATGTTCATGCTTGCTACGAAGCGGCGTACTGCAGACATAACCAGCACCGGCAAAGCCCGGAGCGCCAAGATGATCCTCGAGCGTCAGGTAGAGATATTGCGGGCACGTCTCAGCGAATACGTTTCCGCCCTTACCGCGTGCGATCGCTACCTGTTCGAGTGCTTCGCTCGCTGACAGGTGAACAATGTAGAGCGGCGAGGCGCCGACCTTGGCCAGTTGAATCGCACGGTGTGTTGCTTCGCTTTCGAGCTCAGCTCGGCGCACGAGTCCGTGATTGATGGGCGCTGTTTCACCTCGTTCTACTGCTTGTGCCGCAAGCAGGTCGATAGCGATGCCGTTCTCAGCGTGCATCATGATCATGCCGCCGTTACCGGCGCTCTGCTGCATAGCCCGCAGAATTTGAGCGTCGTCACTTAGGTAAACACCGGGGTAAGCCATGAAGAGTTTGAAACTGGTGACCCCCTCGTTCACGAGAATGTCCATCTCTTTTAGCGAACTCTCATCGACACCGCCGATGATCATGTGGAAGCCATAGTCGATCGCACAGTTACCTTCGGCGAGCGCCATGCGGTCATCAAAACAGGTGCGAACGTTCTCGCCGGCCTGCTGTGACGCAAAGTCGATGATGGTCGTGGTGCCGCCCCATGCAGCAGCACGAGTGCCAGTCTCGAAGTCATCACTAGCGTTCGTGCCAGCGAACGGAAGCTCCATGTGGGTGTGCACATCAACCCCGCCAGGAATCACGTATTTTCCTGTCGCGTCGATGACTTGCTCTGCGCCGCGCTCGGCAGCCTCGGCCGTATCTGAACCGGGCAATAGCAGCGCCACGATGATCTCGCCGTCGACGAGTACTTCAGCTCGGTCGGCACCCGTGGTCGAAACGACGGTGCCACCTTTGATAATTGTTGTCACTGTTTTCCTCTTCCGGTTTGTCTCGCTGCACTTTGACTCGACGTTCTTCGGGCACGGCCTCAGTTCATCGGGTCCAGTTCGCCCCTCGGCGCTAGACCATTGCCTTGCACTCTGATTCTGCCATGCTCAGCTCTTTCGTTTTTGTCTCGCAGCGCTTCAACCCGACGAACGTCGACCGACGCCGAGCGAAGTAACACCGCCTTACACGCTGTCGATAGCGGCGATGAGCGCGTCGAGCCCGTCATCCATCTCAGCTTCGGTAATGTTCAGCATGGGAGTCAGCCGCAGCACGTTGCCGTACAGCCCGCCCTTGCCGATCAGAAGGCCACGGTCCTTGGCATGCTCGAGCAGCATCTTGGCAGCCTTGGGATCAGGTTCGATGCTACTTGGGTGCACCGTCTCGATGGCTTGCATCAGACCCTTGCCACGCAGTTCTGCAATCCAGTCGGTGCGCTCTGCAACCGGGGTCAACCGGTCTTTCATCTGCTGACCGCGCGCTTTGGCGTTGCCCTGTAAATCAGCTTCCTTGACATAACGCAAGGTCGCGAGACCCGCCGCGGTCGAGAGTGGATTCCCCCCGAATGTGGAGAACGACAAGTGGGGAAGAGTGTCCATAATTTCGGCTCGTCCAACAATGCCAGCCAGTGTGATGCCGTTACCGACACCCTTGGCAAACGTCAACATGTCGGGAATGATGCCGTGGGCTTGGTAGCCCCAAAAATGATCGCCGGTACGACCCCACCCCGTCTGGACTTCGTCACTCACGAACAAAATGCCGTGTTGGTCGAGGACTTTGTGCATGGCACCGAAGAAGCCATCGGGTGGTGTCGCGAAGCCACCGACGCCTTGAATTGGCTCGGCGATCAGGCAAGCCACGTCGCCGGCGGTCATCATGTCGATGACCTGCACCAGGTCAGCAACACAGGCCTGGGTGTAGGCCTCGTCATCAGCATCGTGATGAGGACTGCGCAGCTTGTAGGGGCCTTGCACAAAGTTCACTGACAGACCAGAAACAGCGGTGTTCGACCACGACCGGTGCGAGGTGATCGCCTGTGTCGTGAACGATCTCCCGTGATAGCTATTTCGCATAGCCAGCACTTCGTTTGATTTGCGATAGTGCGTGGCCAACAGAAGTGCAGTGTCGTTAGCTTCACTTCCGCTGGTAGTGAAGAAGACCTTGGCGTCGGGAATGCCCGATACAGCAGCGACCTCTTCGGCGAACTCGATCATTGGTTCGCTTAGGTAAAGCGTCGAAGTATGCATCACCTTGGCTGCCTGGGCTTGCACCGCAGCGACAACGTCGGGCTGGCTGTGTCCAACCATGGTGGTCAGCACGCCACCGAACCAGTCCATGTACTTGTTGCCTTCAAGGTCAAAGACATAGCTGCCTTCGCCGCGATCGATCGAAATAGGGTCCTCATACATCGGCGTCGTGTACGAGGGAAGGACTGCTTTGTAACGTGCCGCGAGATCTGCGTTCGCGCCCATCAGCCGGCCGCAATCATGGTGTAGGTGTCGGGTCGACGGTCACGGTAAAACGCCCATTGATTTCGCGTCTCCTCTATCAGGTCAAGGTCAAGGTCGCGCACGATAAGTTCTTCCTTCTCACCTGATGCTCGTTCGCCTACATACTGGCCCCGCGGGTTCACAAAGTACGAGGTGCCGTAGAAGTCGTTGTCGCCAAGCGGTTCGATTCCTACCCGGTTGATAGCACCGATGTAGTACATGTTTGCGCATGCCGATGCAGGCTGTTCGATGTCCCAGAGATAGGACGACAGACCACGACTGGTAGCTGACGGGTTGAACACGATCTGAGCACCGGCTAGCCCGAGCTCGCGCCAGCCTTCGGGGAAGTGGCGGTCGTAACAGATGTACACCCCTACCTTGCCAACAGAGGTCTCGAAGATCGGATACCCAAGGTTTCCAGGACGGAAGTAAAACTTCTCCCAGAACCCTTTGACCTGCGGAATATGGGTCTTGCGATACTTTCCCAGATAGCTGCCATCGGCATCGATCACTGCGGCCGTGTTATACAGAATCCCTGGCTGTTCTTCTTCGTACATCGGCAGCACCAGCACCATGCCAAGTTCCGCCGCAAGCTCCTGAAATCGCTTGACTGTGGGGCCGTCAGGAATGGCCTCGGCGTAGCTGTAGAAGTCGGCGTCTTGCACCTGACAGAAGTACGGCCCGTAGAACAGTTCTTGAAAGCACATGACTTGTGCACCCTGAGCGGCGGCATCACGCATGTATTTCTCGTGCAGATCAATCATGGACTCTTTATCGCCGGTCCATGCTGTCTGCACGAGAGCAGCCTTAACGATTGACATTGCTCTCCCCAAGTGTCGTCAGCCTGACCTGCGTGTACCACAGGTCGTCTAGACCGACCATAGAACTGTGTTCTGTAGCAAACAAGGGCTTCTTTGTTGTATACAAAGTAATCCATGGCAGGTTCACGATCCACAGACGCAGAGGGCGACCAGGGCGCCGCTCTAGGACTCATTGCGGACCATACGATTGACACAAGCGCGCAAGGTATTGCCCGAGCAATCAGCGGACTGATCACCGCCGGAACTATTCGGCCAGGTGACCAACTGCCAACGATACGCACCGTAGCGGCACGGCTGAGAGTGAGCTCAAGCACCGTCTCGGCAGCCTGGCGGTTGATGCAAAACCATGGTGTCATTTCCACCGACCGTCGCCGCGGCACCCTCGTACGCAGCGCCCGGGGCTCCATCGAAGGGCGGTATTGGCAAGTACCGGTCCCTCAGGGAACCCTCGACATTGACCTGAGCACTGGCACCCCCGACCAAACGCTGCTTCCTGACATCGGTGCGGTACTGCACCGCATCCATGCCGATGTTGCGGTTGGCAGCTATCTCGACTCGCCAGTGCTTCCAGAACTAGACGCCGAGCTGCGGCGGCGCTGGCCGTTCGAGCCCGAGCACATCACCGTCGTCGACGGCGCACAAGACGCCTTAGATCGCCTGATCCGCTGCATCGTGCAGATCGGCGACAAGGTCATTGTTGAACAACCGACCTTCCCGCCATTGCTTGACATGCTCGAACTGGCAGGAGCAGAAGTCATCGGCGTAGAGCTCGACGACGAGGGGTTGGCCATCGACGCACTCCAACGAGCAGTCGCCTTCAAGCCGTCAGCGATCATTCTCCAACCACGGGCCCACAATCCGACGGGCATCAGCATGTCCCCTCAGAGGGCTCACAAGATCGCTACGACACTGGGTCCTGATACCTGGGTTGTCGAAGATGACCATTCAGGCGATGCTGCTGGTGTTGAGCTGGCCTGTATCTCTGCGTTACGACCGCAACGCAGCGTCCTCATTCACTCGTACTCAAAGTCACATGGCCCCGACCTGCGGATCGCCGCAATCGGCGGTGCTGCTGCTCCCTTGCGGACGCTTGAACGCCGTCGAAGCCTGGGCCCGTCGTGGACCAGTCGCCTGACCCAAAAAATACTGCTCGAGATGCTCACCGACCCCGAGATCACTGCGCAGGTCCGGTTCGCAGCCAAGACTTATCAGCAACGGCGGCAAGACTTTGTCTCAGCGCTCGCGCGGCACGGAATTGAACTGCGAGTCGGCGCTGGGCTCAACATTGCCGTGCCGGTCCATGATGAACAACTTGCCGTTGTCTATCTCGCTGCCCACGGGATCGGTGCAGCACCTGGCCGGCCGTTCTTGGTGGAAGCCATCGAACAAGACTTCATTCGTCTCAGTATCGGCAGCTTCCACGGCGACCCCGAGACCTTGGCCGCAACGGTTGCAGATGCCGCACGCGCTGGCATCGTCTGACGTGTCGAGATGGCGGGCAAAAATTGTGCGTAGGCTCCACACGTGACCGACCAGATGGTCCCGGTATTCCGGGTCAAGGATGCTCCCAAGGCCACCGATTTCTACCAACGCATTGGGTTCGTCCTCGAGGACACACACCAGTTCGAGCCGCACTTGCCGATTTACGCGTTTCTACGTCGGGGTGATGTGCAGCTTCACCTGTCTGAGCACCGCGGTGATGCACCCAAGAAGTCGCTCGCCTATTTCTGGGTCGGCGACATCGACTCCATTGCCGACGCGCTTGGAACGACGGTCCAGCAAGCCCCATGGGCCCGTGAACTCGAGGTCATCGACCCCGATGGCAACATCATCCGCTGCGGTCAACCCAACTCCGGTACCAGCTGACCGCCTGCTCGTAATCCGTTCAGTCTGAAGGCATAACTTTGGCGAGGCCTTCAACAACTTCGGCTCGGGGATGCGCCGCCAACGTGGCCGGCGGCACCAGAAGCTTGCGGTCGCGGCTGCCTCCACCAATGATCAAGTTGTCGCGTTCCATAACGCGGGAGTCGATCCACAGCTCCAGCGGCTGCGTCGTGCCGAACGGCGTGACGCCGCCAATCTGCATGCCGGTCATTTCAATCGTCTGCTCTGCCGAAGCGAAGGAACATTTGCGCGTACCCAGCCGCTTTCGTACGACCTTGTTCACATCGAGACGACTGTCTGCCAAAACAAGGCACATCGCGAATATTGGTGGATCAGACTTGCCAACAACAACGATGGCGTTGGCCGAATCGTCCGTGGCGTAGCCGTAGGCCTCACAGAAAGCAGCCGTGTCGGCCAAGTCCGGATCGCACACCACAAGTTCATAGGCAGCACCCAAGCTGTCGAGCTGTTCCAAAACCAGATCACTCATAGGCATGCACTGTAGAACCGGTGACTGCAGGACTTCCTCATAACCGTCCGCTGGTCACCGCACTAGTCGATCACATTGCTCGAGCGAAGAGCCACAAGCTCACCGATGTCGAAGAGCTCGCCCAGCACCTCATCAGTGTGTTGGTTGGACCGAGGCGCACCGTGTCGCACTTTGGTTGGCGTCCGAGAGAACTTCGCTGCCGGCCCGGTAATTTCAACAACATTCCCGTCGACCATCGTGACCTGCTGCAACATCTCGCGGTCGCGCACATGTTCATCAGCGATCGCTGTTGCGTAGTCATTGACTGGCGCTGCGACCAATCCGGCGTCGGCCATTAAGGCCAGCACCTGCTCAGATGTGTGGGCGGCGCACCACTCGACCACAAGGCTGTCAACCACATCGCGGTTCTCAATCCGTTCAAGGTTTGTGGCGTAACCGGGGGCTAGAGCGAGTTCGTCGCGTTCTATCAGAACGCAAAGCTTCTGCCAGTGGGTGTCAAGGAGAAGCCCGAGGTACACATGTCGGCCGTCGGCGCACTCGTAGCTATTGGTCGGAGCACACACACCCATTTGATTAGCCCATCGTTCCCCTGCAAGACCCGATGCTGCCATGGCTGGGTACGCATTCGATTGGAACAGGATCGAGTCGACAAGGGCCACGTCGACGTGCTGGCCTTCCCCCGTTGTGTCGCGATGTCGCAGCGCTGCCAATGCGCCAAGTGCGGCATGCAAACCAGCAAGGTCATCAGCGAGAAACGTCGGCGCTTTGGTCGGAGGGCCATCCGGCTCTCCATTCAGCGACATCCATCCGCTGAAGGCGAGCGCTGCGGGGTCGTACCCCGGCGAACTGGAGCGAGGACCGAACTGCCCATATCCGCTTACCGACACATAGACGATGTCAGGCTTCACAGTCCGACAGTCGTCATAACCGACTCCCCAACCACTCAGGGTTCCCGGCTTAAAGTTTTCGACCACCATGTCGGCGGTTTCCACCAATCTGAGGAATGTCTGGGCACCCTCAGGCAGACGCAAATCAATACTGATCGATCGTTTGTTTCGGTTGACGGTCTCTTCGGCTGGCGAGCGTTGCGTGCCAGGAAAGAGCGGCGGCCAAAGATTACCGACGTCTCCAGGTGCGGTCACTCGGACTACGTCTGCACCGAAATCAGCGAGCAGACAACCGGCCATCGGGCCCGCCCAGGCCGTTGTCAGATCGATCACTCGTATGCCGTCGAGGGGTCCGGTCAGATCACGCCGCGCGTCGCGGTAGAACTCAGTCTTGTCCATACTGCGACCCTATTGCTATCGCTCGTGGATCGAAGAACTGAGTCGCTAAACCTAGGCAGCGTATGAAGCCAGATTCATGTGGCGAACTGATCGACCAGGTGTTGATGGCGATCGACGAAACGTTTGTGCGCGTCTGCCTCGTCCGGGGCACCGAACAGGACTCGGCTGACACCCAGATCGGCGTAGCTATCAATCGTCTCGGCGGATGGCGCGCTAAAACTGAAGATCGTGATCGGGATGTCGTCGGGATCACGCTCTGCAGCCACGACGGCATTTCGGAACCAGCCGATCCCCTGACCGACATCGCGAAACCCAATGTCGATCGGACACCATTCGTCCGCGTACTCAGCCGCATGGCGTAACCCGATACGCCCCTGGCAGCCCATAAGTATAGGAGGCCCGCCAGCCTGAGCCGGCTTCGGGTACAGCCAGGACGACTCAAAGTTCACGAACGTACCCTCGAAGCCAGCCTCGTCGTTGCTCCAAAGCGCTCGCATGGCAGTGACTGTTTCTCGCATGGCGTTGTAGCGCTGTGCCCACGGAACGGTCGATACATTTTCGAGTTCTTCGCGGTTCCAGCCAACACCGATACCGAATTCGAACCGCCCGTTGGATTGCTCATCGAGGGTGGCCACTGACTTAGCCAGGTCCAGGATCTCGTGCTCGAGCAGCAGACAGACCCCCGTCGTAACTTTGAGAGTGCTTGTCGCCTGTGCAGCGGCCGCCAACGACACGAACGGGTCGCGCATGTGCCAATAGAGACGCGGCAGCTCAATGCCGCTCGGGTGGGGCGTTTCTCTGCTCGTCGGGATATTGCTGTGCTCACCGACCCAAAGCGAGTCATACCCGCGTTGTTCGGCATCTACAGCCATCTCCGCTGTCGGAACGCCGTACGACGAGTTCGGAGAGGACAGGCCTATCTTCATAGTGCTTCCCGGCTCTGAACAACGGTGAACATAGTGAACACTATTACAGCGCTCGGCGCCGCGCCGCCAGCTTGACGACCCGCTCGTCATTCTTTCCCGTAACCGTAATCAGGTCACGGGCTTCGGCCGAACGAACGAAACTGCCAAAGTTGCGAAAGCCCAGATTCGCCTCATTGAACGACTTATCTGCCTTTAAGAGCGCATCCTTAAGACCGGTGTAGGGAAGGCTCTTGGCGTCGCCGACGACCTTGGTCAGCAACTGGTCGACCGCCTCAAGCGCACCGCTACCGGCGATAGACACGATGGGGTCGCCTGCGCCGTCGAGTGACACCAAGCCGCGTTCCACCAGCCCGCGAAGCAGACCGCCAAATCCGCGGAAGCCCAAGTCAGCCTCGTTAAACGTTGGGTCCTTCCGGAGAATGGCTCGCTTCAGAGCAGAACCGCGCACGGGGCCCGACGTCGATTCCTCAAGACCTGCCAGCGTTGTGATGACAATCGACAGGTCACCGGGTGTTGAGCGTTTACGTTCCTCTGAAGCTGGCTGGCTGGTGTCGACAAGATTGTCGTAGAAGAGAAACTCATCACATGCGGGTGGAAGCAGGTTCGACGTCGAACCCTTAACACCGACACCAATCACGTGGCGGTCGAATTCGCGAAGCTTGTGCACTAGCGGGCTCAGGTCGCTATCGCCCGTGCAGATAACAAAAGTCGAGATGTACTTCCGCTCGAGTGCCAATTCAACAGCGTCGATGGCCATCTTGATATCCGCAGCGTTCTTGCGGCTGCCACCCATTTTTTGTGGGATATCGGTGAGCTCAACCTGATGGCGCGTCAACATGCGTCGGTCCTTGTCGAAATAGGACCAATCTGCATACGCCTTGCGCACGATCACCCGGCCACGCTCAGCGAGCGCATCCGCGACATTGGCAAAGTCGAACGCCACTCCCAAATTCTCGCGGGCACCAATCGCCAAATTTTCATAGTCGAGATAGACGGCGATCCTCGGCTCGTGCTCTTGTTCCATACTCGAGCCTGTCACGGATCATCAGGATCCGGTGGGCAATGCCTCGATGGGGCGATACTGATGGCGTGACCGATGGAACAAGCGCCCACTTCGAGACCTACGTCGACCCTATCGACGGCACCCGATGGAAGATCGACGTCGACTTCATCGACTCAAGCTGGACCTGTATCTGGAACAACGGGTGCGAAGGAATTCTAGAACAACCCTCGGCAGGCCTGAACCAGGGCTGTTGTTCGGTTGGCGCACAAATGATCGACGAGGACGAGGCGCTCCGTATCGCAGCACTCGGGTTAACTATCGGCGAGGAGATCTTTCAATACGCCGATGTGGCTCTCGAAGGTGGCGTGTTCAACGATGACACCCGCACCAACACCCGGGTAGTCGACGGGGCGTGCATCTTCCACAACCGCGCTGGTTTTGCCGGGGGCGAAGGATGCGCTCTACATCTTGCCGCAATGCAAGACGACGAAAACCCGCTGGAATACAAGCCATCAATCTGCTGGCAAGCGCCACTTAAGGTTGACGAGAACTCAGATGGCAGCAAGACGTTGCGGCCGTGGAAGCGTCATGACTGGGACGGCGGACTCGAGTCCATGGCATGGTGCTGCACAAACAAAGGCGGTGCCGACGAGGCGCTTGCATCTGCGTTCGTTGGCGACGTCCCCGTCGCAGAATCACTTCATGCTGAGCTCCGGGGGCTTGTCGGCCCTGAGATCGCTGTCAAACTCCGCGATCGGCAGCGCTAACCGCTTGAGACGCGTCGGTCGTACGCGTCTCAAGCGGTTGGTGGTACTACCTTCGTAGATGGTGAAGACGAACAACCGGAGCCGACGCAGGTTCGCCAGCCGAATAGCTCCCGACGTGCGAATCGAAGCAGTTGTGCTGCTCAAGCGGCTCAAGGGACCGAACACGACGAAACGGTCCAATACACTCGCGCTCTACATCGACCGCTACGGGTTGACCAACACGCTCGGTTCTCATTCGATGCTTGGCGACCAGTGGCTGGTACTCACCGAGCACCGTTTTCTTCTCTTCGCCAAACGTGGCGGCGGCATCGTCTCTCGCATCGGACCGCTCGAGCACACATTGCATCGCACCGATGTCGAACTGCAGTGGGCAGACTTCACCGAAGCAACACTGCATAAGCGCATACTCCATCTAACAACGACGGACCACCGCATGAACATTTCGCAGACCGTCGTCAGCAACGGCGAAGCCGATTTGTTGGTGCAGGCTGTCGGTGACCGCAGCCGTCAAATCGGTTTGCACGAACTCTGAGATCAGGAACATGAACATCCTCGTTATTCGACACGGGCAACCTCACGATGAATCCGAAAGCGGCGGCCAAGGCGATCCGCCGCTCAGCGAACTCGGTCTTCAGCAGGCACAAGCCATCGGCGACCTACTCGCTCGAGAACACATCGACCATGTCGTTGCCAGCCCCATGCTGCGGGCCCACCAGACCGCACTTCCGCTGTGCGCCCATCTCGGGCTCGATGCCGAACTCGACGACGACCTGAAGGAGGCGGGCTGGCAGGCGGGCGCCTACATGCGCAGTGAAGAGAACATGGATTTCTTCAAGAAGAAGATCAGCAGCGATCCCGACTACCTGTACCGGCCCGAAGGAAAACAGGCCTTCAACGAACGTGTCATGAGAGCCTTCACCAAGGCACGGGACTCCTACCCGGGAAAAAACGTCGCCATATTCTGTCATGGAATGGTCACAACAACCTTCGTGTCAACCGTCCTCGGCATCGGGTCGGGGCCGAGTCACTTCCATCCGGATTACACCGGCCTGACACGGATCCAGGCATCAAGATCACTGGATAAGTGGACTATGCGCAGCTTCAACGAAACAATGCACCTCAGCGACCTGGACGCGAAGTAGCACCGAGACTCTGAGGCCCAGCCCAGGCGCCCGCCCGGCGAATCCAGCGCATAAGACTCCAACAATTTGGAGGCGTAGCCAATTAGCCTTGGGGCACTATGAGTGAGCTTGCAAAGGCATATGTCCCGGTTGACGCGGAGGCAGCGGTAACCGCCAAATGGGACGCGACTAACGCATTCCATGCCGAACCGGCTGACCCAGGGACTGACGCTTATTCGGTGGTGATCCCACCGCCCAACGTGACAGCCGGACTGCACCTGGGCCATGCGCTCAACAACACGCTGCAAGACGTGCTGGTTCGCTACAACCGTATGCTCGGCAAGCCCACGCTGTGGATGCCCGGTACCGACCACGCTGGCATCGCTACCCAGACGGTCGTCGAGAAGCGGTTGCTCGCTCAAGGAATCAAGCGGCTCGAGATGGGCCGCGAGGCCTTCGTCGAAAAGGCACAAGAGTGGAAAGACGAATACGAGACCACGATCTTGAGTCAACTCAAGGTCATGGGTGCATCGTGTGACTGGGATCGCACTCGCTTCACGATGGACGACATGTGCGCGACGGCAGTGCGGCACGCGTTCTTCAAGCTCTTCGACGATGGGCTGATCTACCGCGGCAAGCGCCTGGTCAACTGGGATCCGGCAACTCGCACGGCGCTGTCCGATGACGAAGTCGAGATGGAAGACGTCGACGGCCATATGTGGTACTTGACGTACCCACTCGAAGATGGCAGCGGTTCGGTCACGGTTGCTACCACCCGACCCGAGACCTTGTTGGGTGACACCGCGGTCGCCGTGAACCCTCACGATCCTCAAGCTGAAGCCGTTCTTGGCAAGTACGTGGTACTACCAATCGTTGGTCGTCGCATTCCAATCGTTGCCGACGACTATGTCGTCATGGCCGATCCCGACGGCGACACCAAGGCCCAATATGCCAGCGGCTTCTTGAAAGTCACGCCGGCCCACGATCCCAACGACTGGGACATCGGCCTACGACATGAGCTTCCTGTCATCAACATCATGGGACCCGACGGCGCTATCAGCGATCAATACGGTTGGGACGACGTCAGCGACGAAGCACGCCCGTTCGTTGGCATGAGCCGCGAAGACGCTCGCATCGCAATCGTCGACTGGTTCGAAGCCAACGGACTCCTCGCCGAAGTGCGCGACTACTCACACTCCGTCGGCCACAGCTACCGCAGCCATGTTCCGATCGAACCATGGCTTAGCGACCAGTGGTACGTCGCCGTAACCGACGACCGCTTGCGCGGTTCAGCCATGCGGGCCCAACCTTCTGACCAAGTGCCTGATCTTCCGGCCGACGTCGAGGCACGATCGTCGGAGACGCCCGGCGATGGCGAGCTGCGCTTCTACCCCGATCGTTACGCCCGTACCTATCACTCATGGCACGACAACATCCGCGACTGGTGCATTAGCCGCCAGCTCTGGTGGGGCCATCAAATTCCGGTATGGATGCAACTAGTCGACGAAGCTAACGCTCCTGACGAAGTGACTGAAGCCCTCGAGCGGGTTGGTATCGACGAAGCAGTCCGTGTCGAGAGCAACTGGACATCGATGGGCGCTGCCCATTACGCCCGTCGTGTCACCGCTACCGAAATCGAAGAAGCGATCTGCATCCCACCTGACTCGACCCTACGCCGCTCCGAGGCGGTGAATGCCACCGGCGAAGTTGAGCTTGTGGCTGCGGCCGAAGCCGCTGGCTACACCCGCGACCCCGACGTGCTCGACACCTGGTTCTCGTCGGCCCTCTGGCCAATGTCCACGATGGGCTGGCCCTACGCCGAGGACTTCCCCGAGACTATCGGCCTGCTCGAGACCTATAACCCGACCTCGGTGCTGGCAACCGCCCGCGAGATCATCACGTTGTGGGTTAGCCGAATGGTGATGTTCAACCGTTACTTCCTCGATGGTCAGCTGCCCTTCGGTGACGTCTTCATCCACGCCATGATTCAAGACGGCCATGGGCAGAAAATGTCGAAGAGCTTGGGCAACGGAGTCGACCCACGCGACATCGTCTACAGCCATGGCGCCGATGCCATGCGTTACACGCTGGTGCAGATGACAACCGATACCCAGGACGTACGTTTGCCCGTCGACATGGTGTGCCCACACACCGACGAACCGTTTACGCCCGAGTACATCACTACTGCCGCTGGTCATACGGTCGCTGCCCCGATTCAGTCATCGCCAAGCGACCCGTCGAAGAAGATGGTCTCGTTGTACGGTGCCGCAATGGGCGAAGCCACGCCCACCGACGACATGCCGTTGGCACGCAACACGTCACCCAAGTTCGACATCGGCCGCAACTTCTCGAACAAGGTCTGGAATGCCACCCGCTTTGCGTTGGGTCGACTCGAAGGTAAGGACAACACCGGCCTGGTCGTGAACCTTGGCGAAGCACGATTTGCTGATCGTTGGATCATTGCTCGGTTATATGAAACGATCGCGTCGCTCGAGAAGTCCTTTGCCACGTACCACTTCAACGAGGTCGCGAACACGTTGTACGACTTCGTATGGCGCGATGTGTGCGACCGATATCTCGAAGCGGTCAAGTCCACCATCGACGACGACCCAAACCAGCAGGTTGTCCTTGGTGCCGTCCTTGATGCCGTGTTGCGCATCTTGCACCCTGTCTGCCCGTTCGTCAGCGAAACCTTGTGGCCTCATGTGTCAGATGTACGCACTGGTGAGGTCGCAGCAATAACGCTGCCGGCTTCAGAGCTGCTCACGCTGGCAGCCTGGCCAGCAGTCGACGGTGAAACAGCTGATGCAACAATCATCTCTGAGTTCGAACGAGCCGATGCTCTCGTCGCAGCTATCCGAGTAGTGCGCTCAGAACAGCAAGTAAAGCCTCGCCGCATGATCACGATGCATTTACCGCTTGCGCTTTCACCGCTGCTCGCCATAGCTGACGGTTATGTCGAATCACTTGCCGGCATCGCTCTTGTCGAGATTGGCGACGCACCCACCGGCGCAAGCCCACTGGTATTTGAAGGCAAACAGATCGGGCTGTCTGACATGGTCGATGCTGCCGACGTCGGTGCTGAGATCGGGCGGCTCACCAAAAAGGCAACCGAACTCAAGGGTCAGGTTGGGGGCCTCGAAGGTCGCCTGTCCAACAAGGGCTATGTCGACAATGCGCCAGCAAAGTTGGTCGATGAAACCCGAGCCCAACTCGCCGCTCTCAAGGCTGACCTTGAAGCAACCGAAGCGGCTCTCGCTGCCCTGCGTTAATCATCGACGAGCAGACATCGGTCAGCGTCGCCGCCGGACCCAGCCGCACGCAGCCATCCACTCGCGCTGGTGGCCAAGAACCGATCGGTAAGTTACCGACCTGGTGTGTCCTCAAAGCCAATATCCGCGCGATCGTTGATCGCTTGGAGTAATGATGTGCGGTGACACTGTCGGCCAACGCGCTAGTGGATAACAAACGGCGAGGGGTGCTGCTCGCCTTCGGTGGGATGCTTGCCATTAGTACCGACTCGCTCTTTATTCGGGTCGCCGACGCCGAGGGTTTCGATGTCACATTCTGGGTAGGTGTATTCACTGCCATAGTGATGTCGACGGTGATTGTGTTCCACGAACGGACTACTCCACTTGCGCTCGTCCGTCGAGATGGCTGGGTTTTGCTCCTTGCCGCCAGCCTCCAAGCGGCGATGACGACCTTCTTCGTACTTGCCCTGAAGAACACGTCAGTGTCCAACGTCGTCGTCATCATTGCAGCAGCTCCACTCTTCGCCGCTGGGTTCGGCTGGCTGTGGTTGCAAGAGAAAACCTCGAGGCGAGTGTGGACCGCGATCGCTGTCTCAGTTGTTGGAATCCTCATCGTGATATCAGGTTCGATCGGTGGAGGCAGCTTCGGAGGCGACCTGTTAGCCGTTGGAGCCATCGCCTCATTCTCTATGGGTCTCGTGTTGTTGCGTCGCTACCCAGCGACCAGCCGAACAATGGTGGTCGGCCTTGGTGGCGCGATCATGTCGCTGGTTGCAGTCTGGCCCGCTCAAATCACCGGCCATAGCAGCCAGACGTGGCTATCACTCTTGGCGATGGGCGCCGTGTTCGGGCCACTGGCGCGAGTCATGCTGAGCACAGCACCTCGATTCCTTTCCGCCGCCGAAGTTGGACTATTTGCTCCGGTCGAGACGGTCTTCGCTTCGTTCTGGGTCTTTCTCTTCTTCGGTGAAGTGCCCATCGCCACGACATGGGCTGGTGGAGGGATTGTCCTCGGTGCCCTAATTTGGGGCACTAGCGGACCCAGTTCCGTTGCTTCTTGACCTAGTCGGCCCCCGGGACGGAAGCTATAACGACAAGTCATTTAGCGTTGAGATCCACATATCGGAATGCAACGAACAACGCCGCAGGATCTTGAACAGAAGCGGCTGTGTTCCTGTCTTCGGTGTATCCGCCATCGAGTAAAACTCATGGTTCGCTAGCATCCGCTTGATCGAGAATAGGCTCGTCACCAGCTATGTCGATGGCACGGGTGTGCTCGTCGACGAGCCGATCTCCGCAACCGGCTTGTTCTGAGCGAACGACTCAGAGCACGACCGTGGCCGAGCCGACTTCTGTACCTGCACAGTTTCGCAAAGGCGTGCTCATAGAGACCCGCTCGGGCATGACCCCAAGCTGATGCAGAACAGCTGCGACCGCTTCGTCAGCACCGCGGCCATTGCCGTCTTCGCACTTGAGTGCGAAACCAATGCCGCGCTCGGGCAAAGCCCCCATCGACACTCCCTCGGCCCCGCCCTTGAGGATCAGCGGCTCGGTTGCAGCTTCGGTCAGGACGTAGTCGGCTCGACCTGTTCCCGAAACCAGAAAGCTGCGGCTCGGCAGGACTGCAGTCACACGCGCTGCTGCGGATTGGAACTCGGCTGGCACTGCGCTGGGCATGACCAAGCGGGCCATCGCTTGTGCCAGTGACGCCAGTGGAAATTGGTACACCGGTATGCCACAACCGTCGATCACTGGCGTCTGATTGCTGAGGTCCACGTTCGTCATCAGGGCCTGGGCGTCACGCACCCGGGTCTGCACTCCGTGCTCGGGATCGAGATAGCCAGGCAGTGCCAACGTTGGATCATCGGCAAGATGGCGGGCCAGGGTAAGGAATCCGGTGTGCTTTCCCGAACAGCAATTATGCAGTGACGTCGGCGGCTCGCCTGCCGCATAGAGCGCCTTGCACGCCAGATCGCTTATTGGGTCACTGGGACCGCACTCGAGCGCTTCAACGCCAAGCCCAATACGTTGAAGCCATGCGGCGACAGCTGTCGTGTGCGCTCCCTCGGCGTTGTGACTCGAAGCCGCAAGCGCAACCTCGTCGTCGCTCACGTCGAATGCGGCCGCTGCCCCGAGAGCGATCATGGGCAAGACCTGGATCGACTTGATGGCGGATCGGGGCATCGTCATTCGTTCGCCATCGCCCCACACACTGATCATTTGGTCTGCTGTCGCAACCACAGCGTGCACTCGATGGGAAGACTCCACGAATTCGCCGCGACGGAACTCGACCGTTATTGCTTCTGACCACTGTTGCATCTAGCGACTCTACGACGAATCCCTGGTCGCTACGGCACACCCTCGCACCGACAACGAGCCTATTCAGCCCAGCGGAAGTGGCTAGGACCGTCGATCGGCTAGATGTCCTGCAGATACAGGCACCAATCAGTCTTCGTCACCAACGCCGTCATCGTCACCTACGCCGTCATCGTCATCGTCCACGCCGTCATCGTCATCATCTACGCCGTCATCGTCATCGTCCACGCCGTCAACTGGTTCACCCGAGACGGAGAAGAAGGACTCGACGTCAGTGTTGAACCCCCTCGTTTTGACCCGCACGAGATCATCCTCAATGACAGCCGTGACAACGACCTCGTCGCCACTGACGTTTGTGAAAACTACGAACACTTCGCCGTCGTTTTCTTCTTCCAATGCGGTCCAGCCATCTTCGATAACCACTGAAACCGAGCGCAGCGCGCCGTCTTCAACCAGCAGCACCACGGAGCCAGCTCCGTCCACGTTCACCAGGATTTCGCCGAGCACTTCGTCGCCAGGAATATCAGGCTGAGTGGCGACTTGCACAGTCGCTGCTTGCACAGTCGCGACTTGCACACTCTCGTCGGCGGCAGTGAAATCGACGACGCCTGTTGCTTGGGCGCCGCCGGCCACGGCGAACACCGCAGCCGCCCCTACCAGAATCTTGCCGCCAGTCGTTGCGGCGGCGGCTATCAGTGTCGCCAACATGCCAGATTTCCTTTCGTCGTCGAAAACCATGGTTTCGACGCTCAGTAACGTTCCAACAGCCGCGCCGGCTGCCGTTGACGTGGAAACCCCAATAAACTCGTTCAGCTCTCGTGCAGGGGCAGGAGGCCCGACGTCTCGCAAGACGGCATATGCCTGCTGTATGAAATCGGCCGTTAAATCGGCCGGTTCGTACTCAGACGCAGCGCCAGCCACTTGAGAATCAAGCAACTGTTCAAAGTCATCTGGCCTTTGAGGTTCCATGTCATCTGGATAAACGTCATCAGGTCGAGTCACGAGACCCCCTCATCAAGAATACGTCGTTGCAACGAACGAAGGCCCCGTCGTTGCAACGCTTTGACTGCGGTAATTGGACGGTCGACGATCTCTGCTACGTCCTTCAGGCTCAGGTCGTGGATCAGGCGAAGTGCAATCACTTCGCGTTGATCGACCGTGAGCTGACCGAGTCGCTGTGCGACGTCGTCGATGCTGACGCGGTCGAAGGCCACCGACTCGGCTGATCGTTCGTGTCGTTCCGGAACTTCGGTGTCGGCCACGATGGGTCGTCGCTGTTCGGCCCGGTGTGCGTCAATCAAACGATTACGAGTGACGGTAAATATCCATCTGACAAAAGCCTGCTCGTTACCCTCGAATAAACCCAGGTTCTGGAAGACTCGCAACATCACATCGTTGGTGATTGCGTCGGCGTCCTGCGCTCCCCGGGCTAGTGCGAACGCTCGTATCCGTCCCGCATAACAATGAAATATGTGTTCGAAGGCTAGGCCGTCGCCTCGCGCTGCGCGCAAGAGCACCGCCTCAAACGCGTCTTCAACACCATCGACGATTCCCGCGTGTCGGTCCACGCTACGCGGCCTCGCTAGGACCATCGCCCCAGCCGCGTTGATGGCGCGATCCACACAGATACATTCGTTGGCCCCTCGAATACAAGCATCTATTCGGGTAAACGATGAGATCAGTCCTTAAGAGACCGCCTATTGAAATTTTCACCAGAAAACTTCGATGAGGCAACACAAGTTTGGGGTGCGGCGCCGCTGTCGCCGGTTTGGTGCCCGCACGTTCGGCACATCACCAAACGTTAGCGACTCGGCGCTCGTCCATCAGCCCAACCAATTCGATTTCAGCCGCGATGCTGAACGATGCTGGCGTTAGAGCCATCGGGCACCGCCTCCCTAACCGAGCAGACACCAGCGACTTCGCCCGAATCCACACGCTGCAACCCCATCCCCAGATGATCCAATCGGTATCGATCCCGAACCGGCTCTAACGGCTCTCCTAGCTGCCATGGCATTCGGTCTGAGTAACCCCGATACGACTCACCTAATCAGCGCTGTCGGATTAGTCGACTCGACGGAACTCGGCCAGATCAACATCGCTGATCGTGTCACGCTTGACCCCGCACAGAACGTTCGAACGAATCCACCGAGGCCTGACCGAACCTGTGCACGCACCACATGCTCTGTCAGACGCCAGGTCTTTGTCACGATGCCAGCTGTCTCCAGTGGCGGCTCCGAACAATCATTCTTAATCAATGTGAGGCTCACAGCCATCAGTGAGTCGATAGGCGAACCTTGTCGATGGGCGAACCCTTAGGTGCGTAGCGAATCGTCAGGAACCGCATATCTGAGCGAATTTCAAAAATCGAACTACATAAATGTTATTTATTTAAATGACACCCTTGACATTTGATGTCGCGAGACGATTTAATGGTGATCCTGCCTAAATGACGTATGTGTAATTACATCACTGATGCACACACGTGATCGAAACAGGGCGGTTGCAACAGTTGGTTCCCCGAAGAACAAAACGGGACGACTCGAGGAACTGACTAGGCGCAGCGACAACACAAGGTTCTGACCAATGGCTCAAAAGCCACCGGGTGCGAGCCGATGATGCCGAGCCTTTCAACCGCAGCAATGTGACGTCTTCAAACCGTCACATAGGGAAATCGCTAGGGAAACACATCAGGGCTAACGAGACTCCGCTGCACCAGCGCAGCGCCTCAAACTGCATATCAGGAGAAATTGTGGCACTCACAGAGACCACCGCCGCGACGGCGAACGAAGCCAGCGGCACTATCGGACTCACGCTTCTCGGCGAAGCACCAACATTGCCGACCCCCAAGATGCGGGTCCGCAAGCGCGATGGCAGCTTCGAACCGGTCGATCCAATGAAGATCGTGACCCGCATCCAGCGATGCGCCGAAGGTCTCGACGGTGTTGACCCCATGCGAGTTGCGACTCGCACGATTAGCGGCCTACACGACGGCGCTACCACGATCGAACTCGACGATCTCGCTATCCGCACCGCGGCCACCAACATCATCGAAGAGCCCAACTACTCCAAGCTTGCCGGTCGCCTGCTCGCTACCTATATCCATGAAGAGCTGCGCAACGAAAACATCAAGACGTTCTCGCAGTCGATCTCGGCGGGCCGCCTTGTGGGCCTGATCCATGACACCACTGCGGACTTTGTCGAAGCGAATGCACCGTTGTTCAACGAGGCAATCGATCACGACCGCGACGATCTGTTCGAATTCTTCGGCCTGCGCACTGTCTATGACCGCTACCTGCTACGTCACCCTGAGAGTCGCAAGGCGCTCGAAACCCCGCAATATTTTTTCATGCGTGTCGCATGTGGTTTGGCCACGACCACCGACGAAGCCATCACGTTCTACAACCTACTTTCGTCGCTCGAGTACCTGACCTCAACGCCGACCCTGTTCAACTCCGGCACCGCCCACCCCCAGATGTCGTCGTGTTACCTGCTCGACTCCCCCGAAGACAGCCTCGAGTCGATCTACAAGCGCTACACCGATGTCGCCCGCCTCAGCAAGCATGCTGGCGGCATTGGCCTCAGCTACAGCCGAATCCGCAGCCGCGGTTCATTGATCAAGGGCACGAACGGTCTATCGAACGGCATCGTCCCGTGGCTCAAAACGCTCGATTCGTCGGTTCAGGCCGTGAACCAGGGAGGCAAGCGCAAGGGCGCTGCCTGTGTGTATGTCGAAAGCTGGCACGCCGACATCTATGAGTTCCTTGAACTGCGCGACAACACCGGCGACGAAAGCCGCCGAACACACCACCTGAACTTGGCCAACTGGATTCCGGACCTGTTCATGGAGCGGGTCGAAAAGGATTGGCAGTGGTCACTTTTCGATCCCAAGAAGGTCCCACACTTCGTCGACATGTATGGCCCCGAATTTGAACGGGCCTATATCGAAGCAGAAGAAGCAGGCATCTACGAGAAGCAGGTTTCGGCCCGCGATCTCTACAGCCGCATGATGCGAACCCTGGCCCAGACCGGTAATGGCTGGATGACCTTCAAGGACGCATCAAACACCAAGTGCAACCAAACCGGCGCTGCACCATCCACTGGTGAGGCCCCCCGGGTCGTGCACCTGTCGAACCTGTGCACCGAGATCCTTGAGGTCACCAGCCAGGACGAGACGGCAGTCTGCAACCTAGGTTCTGTCAACCTGAGCCGATTCGTCAAAGAAGACCACTCTGGCTTTGATTTCGACAAGCTCGCCCATGTCGTGCGCACCGCCGTGCCATTCCTAGACCGTGTCATTGACATCAACTTCTACCCGACCAAAGAAGCTGGTGTGTCCAACGATGCGTGGCGCCCAATCGGTCTCGGTGTCATGGGCTTACAAGACGTTTTCTTCAAGCTCCGCTTGCCCTTTGACTCACCCGAAGCACTCGAACTTTCGACTCGAATCCAAGAAGAAATCTACTACTGGGCTCTGATGACCTCGTGCGATCTCGCCGAGAAGAGTGGCCCGCACCCTGCATACGAACACACCCGTGTGGCTCAAGGTGAGCTGCAGTTCGACCTGTGGAGCGACGAGTTCACTCCTGCTGAACCCGAGCGCTTCGACGCCCTTAAAGAGCGCATCGCAGAACATGGACTGCGCAACTCACTAATGATCGCCATTGCTCCTACCGCAACGATCGCTTCGATCTCGGGCTGTTACGAGTGCATCGAGCCCCAGGTATCCAACCTGTTCAAACGCGAGACTCTGTCCGGCGAGTTCATCCAGATCAACCGTTATCTGGTTCGTGACCTGCAGGCCCGAGGCCTCTGGACCAACGACATGATCGCAGCGATCAAGGCTTCCGAAGGCAGCATCCAAGACATCGCTGCTATCCCCGACGACCTCAAGCAGCTCTACCGCACTGCATGGGAACTGCCTATGCGATCGCTGATCGATATGGCTGCCCATCGTGGCGCCTTCATAGACCAGAGTCAATCGCTCAACCTCTTTATGGAGACGCCGACCATCGGCAAGCTCAGCTCCATGTACCTGCATGCATGGAAGGCCGGTCTTAAGACCACCTACTACCTGCGCAGCAGAGCCGCCACCCGCATTAACCAGGCGACCGCCACCAACCAGTTCAGCGATCAAGACGCCGTTGCGTGCTCGCTCGAAAACCCAGAATCTTGCGAGGCCTGCGACTAATGGCACTTACCGATCCAGCCTTCGACGATGCGCTAGGCCACCGCGCCATAGGTTTTGGCGCCGCTGCAGAAGCACGTGGTTTAAACACATCGCCGCTTGCTAAGGCCTCACCATCAGCAGGGAAGGTGACCCAACCAAAGAATATTTTGGATCCAGGATTCGACCTGACACTGCGACCCATGCGTTACCCGCAGTTCTACGACATGTACCGCGATGCCATCAAGAACACGTGGACTGTCGACGAGATCGACTTCAGCACCGACCTGAATGACCTAGACAGCAAAATCACGCCAGCCGAGCGACACCTTGTGAACCGCCTGGTTGCCTTCTTTGCGACTGGCGACTCGATCGTTGCCAACAACCTGGTGCTGAACCTGTATCAGCACATCAATGCACCCGAAGCACGCATGTACTTGTCACGCCAGCTCTACGAAGAAGCGCTGCACGTGCAGTTCTACCTCACGCTGCTCGACAACTACATCCCTGACATGGCCGAGCGCGAGGCCGCATTTGCTGCAGTCGAAAACATCCCCTCGATCAAGCAGAAGGCTGACTTCTGTTTCAAGTACATGAGCAGCCTTAACGGTGTCGACGAACTCAACACCAAGGACGAACGCCGTCAGTTCTTAATGAACCTGATCTGCTTCGCTACCTGCATCGAAGGTCTATTCTTCTTCGCAGCGTTCGCCTATGTCTACTTCCTGCGCTCCAAAGGCCTGCTAAACGGCCTGGCCGATGGAACCAACTGGGTGTTCCGAGACGAGAGCGGCCACATGAACTTCGCGCTCGAAGTCGTGAACACCGTGCGGCAAGAAGAGCCTGATCTGTTCGACGACGCAATGAACCAGCGGATAAGCGACATGATCGCCGAAGCAGTCGACTGCGAATACTTGTTCGCCGAAGATCTCCTCAGCGAAGGCGTCACCGGAATGTCCCTGTCCGACACTCGCGAATACCTCGAGTACGTCGCTGATCAGCGCATGGCCATGCTCGGCTTCGCTCCACGGTTCGGCGCTTCGAACCCATTCGCATTCATGGAACTCCAAGACGTCCAGCAGCTCTCAAACTTTTTCGAGCGCACCGTGTCGTCTTACCAAACCGGTATCGAAGGGACCGTCAACTTCGAAGAAGACTTCTAGTAGCACGCGTTGCTCGCTGCGCTCACAACGCTGTCAGAGCCGTCCACATCGACGGTCCTGGTACGCAAGCGCACCCACAACGCATGTACGAAAGTTCGCTGACGGCCTGTGTCGCCCTGACACGGATGGCCGCCAGTTGCTATGCGACCTACCTCCCTGGTCGCACTATGCACCCGGGAGCGGGTTTTCCCGAACTTGCTCCCGTCTCCGGCATTGAGGCTCGGCGCCGTCCCAGCGCTGAGCCTCAATGTATTTTTCGTCTTGTAATGGGTCCGGGTTAGTGGTTCGGCGAAATGGGCGGAACTGTTGACGGGTTTTGTACGACCATGTAGGCGATGAAGTTTCGCTACGCCATCGCGCTCATGGTCATTTCGGTTCTCGCTTTTTCTGCTTGTAGCCAAGAGCCTGATATTCCTCTGTCCGAAGCAGGCAACCAAGGTCGGACTTTGGCCCGGGCTAGCGGTTGCTCGTCGTGTCATGGCAGGAACGGCCAGGGTGTAACAGCACCGACATGGCAGGGGCTCTACGGCAATCAGGTTGGCCTTGAGTCTGGCATGGTTGTTGTGGCCAACGAGGACTACCTGTACCGCTCGATCACAGATCCCCAAGCCCAAATTCGAACCAATTGGACGATCAAGATGCCAATGAACAGCCTGACTGACGACGAAGTCGCTTCGGTCATCGCTTATATCAAGGAACTACGATGAAGAGCGCTCGACCAACAGCCACCCGTAACGTTCGTCGCAACCTTGCAACCGTGCTAATCGCCATCACGTTTCTCGCTGCATGCAGCGGTAGTGGAACCATTGGAACAGCAACCAGCAACGATGAAGCTCCCACTCTGGCGGGATATGAACGCGAACCTGAACCAACGGTTGGTTCTATTTCGCTTCCTGCGGCCAACCGGAACAACGCCACATTTGCGTTCCAAGCAGACCCGGGCGAACTCCTGATGGTCACGTTCGGATTTACGTCGTGTCCTGACATCTGCCCAACCACCCTTGCCGACATGCGCATTGCGTTCAACCAGCTTGGGGCTCGCGCCGACCAGGTCGACCTGGCGTGGGTCTCGATCGACCCCGAGCGAGATAGCGCCGAAGCAACAGCCAGCTATGTCGAGGCATTCGTTCCCGATGGCATCGCCCTTCGCACCGATGACGCTGAGCAGTTGTTTATTGCTGCCGACGCATTCGGCGTGACCTACATAATCCAAGAGAACGATGCTGGCGAGACTGAGGTGGCGCACACACCCAATGTCTTTGTGGTCGACGACACCGGTTCGGTCATCTTGACTTGGTCCTTTGGTGTACCCGCCGGCGACATGGCAAGCGACCTGACGATTCTTCTCGACCGTCAAGAAATTGCGCCATGACGCTCGGTGCAGTCCGAGAAATTGCGGCCGCTGCAGTAATAGTGCTTGCAATCGCTGGTTGCAGCGAAGGGACCGGTGCCTTCGAACAGACCGAAGCAGCCGCTGAGGTCATCGCCGAATACGACTACACCATTCCTGTTGGGGCAGGCCTTGCCCTTGACGCGGGAACACCGCTCGAAATTCTTCCTGACAACTTCAACGCCCGGGTTGGCCAGACAATCCAGATAACCAACAACGACGACCGCGGTCATCTCGTCGGCCCGTGGTTCGTCGGCGCTGGTGAAACCACGCGCCAAACCTTTAAAACCCCGGGTGAGTTCATAGGCCAGTGCACGGTGCACCCGAGCGGCCAGATCATCGTCACCGTGTCCGCATGAGGAAGCGGGCCGTTCGAGTCATTCTTGCACTAATGATCGCGGCAACGACGCTGCTAGCAACGGCACCTGCGGCACGTGCCGACGCTGCTGGACCTACTAACTACCGCACCGACATCGTGTCGATCGAACCGACTGGCGCCCCAATTCTGGTCAAGATGATCGGCGGCGACGCATTCCTGAGTCTCGAGCAGCTCGAGCCGATCGAGATCGTGGTGCTTGGCTACCAAGGCGAACCTTACCTTCGGTTCGATCCTGGCGGCAGCGTGTACGAGAACCGTCGCTCCCCGGCGGTCTGGTTGAACCAAGAACGCTACGGCAATGAGAAACTGCCGTCCTTCGCCAGCGCCGAAGCTCGCCCTCAATGGTTCGAGGTTGCAACCAATGGTCGTTATGCCTGGCACGATCATCGCAGCCATTGGATGAACTCGCAGCCGCCGCCAAGCACAGAAGCAGGCGACCAGGTGCTCGAAGCAACCGTGCCTATCCGTATCGATGGCGAGATGGGGACCATCACTGTCGCCAGCTATTTACTGGACAGCCCCTCGGTCGTTCCCACACTCATTGGTGGACTCGTTGGCCTCGTTGCAGTCGCGGTTGCCTGGCGCTCAAGCCGGGTAGCCCAGGCGGTCATCGGGCTACTCGTCGCCGGGTCTGCAGGACTGCTCGGATCAGTGGCATTCAACGCCGTGCCGCCCGAAACCGAGCCCAGCCAACTGCTCTGGCTGCTCCCAGTTTTAGCGACCGTGGCCGCGCTGGTCTTGGTCCTCCTACGAAACCGCACCGCGACCACCGTGTACCTCGACGGCCTCGCCGTCACAGCCGGCGGCATGCTGATTGCCTGGGGCGTCACCCGGTTCGACGCGCTGCATCGAGCCCTGATTCCCACCGATGCCCCGGCTGCTCTTGACCGCTCAGTGATCAGCCTCGTTCTCGTAGTTGGCGTAGCGCTCACGGCCCAGGGTTTACGCGGGCTACTCCGCCCGCAACGTCTGCGCTTCGCCAGGGTCGCCGCATGAAATGCCTCTTTCTTGCACTCGTGGTCTTGTTCCTAACAGCAACCGGTTGCACCGCAAGCCACCAAGGCCGGGTTCTGCCTGAAGCTGATCTAGAGCTATTGGCTGGCGGCACCTATGACCTGCAGCAAACAGGCCAGCCTCGGGCGCTGAACCTATGGGCAACATGGTGCGCACCATGTCGAGCCGAGCTTCCTGCCTTCGACGATGTCGCTAATCGAGTCGACGGTGTGGACATCGTTGGTATCAATGTCGGTGACACGGGCCCCGACGCTGCCGAACTGGTCGAAGAACTCGGGCTGAGTTTCGCCCAGGCACTAGATCCAAACGCCATTGTTCAGCAATCGCTGCAGATCATAGGAATGCCATCGACCATCTTCGTCGATGCCGACGGCGAGGTTGTACAGATCCATACTGGTGAACTCGAAGCTGACGAACTCGAAATGCTGCTACGCGATCTTTTTGACGCCACATTCAGCAACTAGACCAACGAAAAGCAGGGACCAGTGACGTCTACGATCACTTTTCCATCTACCTGAGTGACAACTTAAGCGGCGCAAACCAGCCCGCTTTTCTCGAGAGAAGTCTCGACTAGCAGGGGCAGGAAAAGAATGGCGATACGACCCTTCGAAACGGGTCGGTAGCAAGCTGGTACTCGCGGTGACGAGTTCCAATAGGCCATAACCACATCGTCTAAATTTGACCAAACGCTGCTTGTTGCACTCTCGTGCGTGATGCTCTTGCCAGCGCCCACTATCACCGTCTATCTACGCGGTGCGGTAAGAGCGCAGTTCGGTTGCGAGTAGGTCTTCGCGAGCCCGGGCAACACGAGAGCGAATTGTGCCAATGGGACAGTCCAAGATCTCGGCAGCGTCTTGATACGGCAGATCCAGGATCTGAGTAAGCACGAATGCCTGGCGACGTTCCAGGCTCAACGATTGGAGTACCGAGGTGACCTCGGTCCAACCAGCAGGAGGCCCATCGGCGGCATCGGGGACCTCGACGAAGGCATCGCGAGCACGTCGGCGCTTCCGAACCCGAGTTGCATCTGCGCACGTGTTACGGGCAATACACAGGAGCCATGACCTTGCCGATCCGTCGCCTCGAAAATTTGGAAGCGACCGCATCATACGTGCATAGGTCTCTTGCACGAGATCATCAGCTGTATCGGGATCACCAAGGTGACGACACAGACTCTGAACAGCGGGCAACATCTTGCGCGTAAACGAGTCCAGAGCAAAGCGATTGCCATCTCGGGCCGCCAGAGCGAGCTCGTCTAATTCATTCACTCCTTCAGTGTGCATTGTTGGGAACCAAGTCGGAGGGCACAGCGACCATTCGTAATGTGGCAGACATGATGTGCGACCAAGCCCGAGTTGAGATCTCGGCCCGCATCGACGGGGAACTCGACCCAGGTAACGACACGACCCTCGACACTCACATACACATCTGCGCCTCGTGCACGGCGTATCAGGCCAATGCATTTGCACTTCGGCGAACGCTACGAGTGCGAGCAGTCGGGCTGGCGTCAAGCGATCTCGAGCCTGCTGTCGACCTCGTCGGCTCGATGAAGGGTGTGTCCTTGCTTCGCTGGACACTGTTCGTAATTGGCGGCACCCTTGTTGTGCTGAATATGGCCTCAATCGTGTCCCCAGATGGGGGCGCAGCCGCTCACCTAAGTCGCCATGACGGCATCTTTGGAACAGCGCTTGGTATCGGCATGCTGGCCGTTGCAGCTAAGCCTCACCGAGCAATTGGACTCATCCCGCTTACGTCCACAATTGCAGGGCTCATGGCCATCGCCGCCGCCGCCGATCTTCTCAACGGTCAAGCCAACCTGCTGCCGGAGGCGGTCCACGGCGTGGAGTTCGGCGGGTTGGTGTGCCTCTGGATTATCTCCGGTGGGCCGAGTCGTGTTCCCAAACACCTAGCGGCTGTGACACGACATATGCCACAACTACCCCCCGATGCCAGCTAGACGAATATAAGAAGTCGACGTCCGCCCTGACCGTGCCGAAGCAATCGTTCCATCCTGTGAAACTAGCCGCCACCTATTAGCGTCTTACCGAGTGTCCTATCGAGTTGTTAATAGCGCCAATTCACCGGCCCTCTGCGCCCCTAACTGCGATCCCGAACCCAAAACTTCAAGCCAGGAATTAGCAGTTCCTGCGGCCTTGCCAGGAACACAAAACGCTCGCCGAATTATCTGCTGGAACCAACGAACAGGCCACTAGTGCTGCGTCCAACTCATCTCACTCTTCGTCTGCTGAAATTGCCAACACGAAGCTCGCTCGCCGCAGCCCACGGCGTACCCGCCGAATCGTTCCGCATGCTCACGGTCGTCGGACTGCACGTGGATAATGACCTGAGCCAGGTTGCCGGATGGGGCGAATGTAGCGCCTTGAACGAGCCCGGCTACACGACTGAGTGGGCCGAAGGTGCATTCGACATGATGCGAAGTGGCGGCCCAATCGACCCGGCAACAGCACCCATGGCATCAGCTGCCCTCGAGATGGCCATGCTCGACGCCGAACTAAAGCAAGCCGGCCAATCGCTAAGTGACCGACTCGGCACGACCGGCTTGTCGTCTACAGCTGGAGCTGTCGTTGGACTCGCTCCGCTGCCAACCATGCTTGACGAAATCGAGGGTTTAGCTGCACAGGGATACGGACGGATCAAGATCAAAATTGCGCCGGGCAGGATCGTCGTGCCTATGCAGGCCGTACGATCTGCCTTTCCTGAACTTGAGCTACACGTCGATGCAAACGGATCGCTTCACGACCGGGATATGGCATCGCTCCTCCGCCTGAGCGACTTAGGTGTGCGAGTCGTCGAGCAACCCTTCGCCTCGACTGACCTTCAAGCTGCTGCCCGACTCGTTGCCGATACCGATCTTGCCGTAGCCGCCGACGAGGCGGTTCAGTCTCCGCGCGATGTCGACACGCTCGTCGCTGGTCGTGCCGCGACTGCGGTTGTCGTCAAGCCTTCGAAGCTTGGCGGACTTCATAAAGCGCTCGACGTCTTAGACCGAATCCAAGTCGCCGGTATGCATGCAATTATCGGTGGCATGCTCGAGAGTGGCCTTGGTCGTCATGTCCTCGCAGCACTGGCGCCGCTTCCCGCTTTCACGTTGACCGGCGACCTGTCACCCGCTGGTCGTTGGCTTGACGGTGACCCATTCCACGATATTTTCATGCGTGATGGCATGATCGCTGCGCCTACTCAACCTGGGATCGCAGGCGAGCCCTCCGCCAGCCTCCTCGACCGCTACACGGTGTCCGATGCGACTATCGACGCCAGCCATATGGAACACCTCGCCTGATCTCAAGGTTCTACGCGTGAAGCACCAAAGAGAGCGATCAGCCGCCCAGTTGGCTGCCCCATGAGGCCACTACTGCAGCGGTAACCGTCGGGTTCTCAACGTGGACGGCATGCCCACCTTCGATGTTCACAAAGCGGGCGTTTGAACCAATCGCTGCGACCATCCGTTCACCGATCGCGGTGTACTTCTCATCGTTCGTGCCTGCGATCACCAAGACCGGCATGCGCAACGTGCTGAGACGATCCCACAGCGACTCCTGGGCACCAACTCCGCAGTGGCGCAGCGACATAGCCAGCCCTTCGGCTGAATTTTCGAAACGCTGGAACTTGGCAGATTGCTCATCGGAAAGGTGCGCGAACATCGGTTGTTGCAGCCATTCGGTTATAAACGCTGGCGTGCCGATCTCTACGATTCGTGCAGCTCGGAGGGCATCGGTCGCCTGCCGTTTCGTCCGTTCAGCGACAGGCTCGATGCCAGGCGTTGCACCGATCAGGATCAACGAGCGCATCTCGGTAAATCGCCCGTTGAGCGCTTCGTGCAGCAACATGCGGCCACCCATCGAGTAGCCCACATAGTGAGCTGGCCCGCCTGCATCAATAAGCAGTTGACCAGCCTTATTCAGGTCAGCGTTGTCGTAACCGCTCTGACCGTGGCCGGGTGCATCCATTGCGATGACATCAAAGTCCTTCGAACAGAGTTCGGCAAAGCTGCCCCAACACCGTGCGTTCTGCGTAAACCCGTGAGCGAGCGCGAGTCGAGGAGAATTGGTTGACGGGCCCAACCACTGAGTCGACAACATCAACGGCCGCAGTGGACAGTTCGTGTGTTGGCGCTTTGAAACAATGTGGCTGACATCGCCCTCGATGATGCTCGTTGTTCGATAAAGATTCCGATAGTGACCCTATATGGCTGGATGCACTGCCATACAGTAGCGAGGTGAACCATGCGCCGATAACGGCGAACGCTACATACAGCGCAACGCTGTGTGACCAGCTCTGGTCCGATGGCCTCAGAGCGGCATTCATCGCCCCCGGATCCCGGTCGACCCCCATGGCTCTCGCGCTCGTCGCCCATCAGGGCATCGCTGTGCAGGTCTTTCATGACGAACGTTCGGCTGCGTTCGCCGCGTTAGGTCACGGACTGGCAACCCGCTGCCCAGCACTCGTGCTGTGCAGCAGTGGCACCGCTGGTGCTCATTTCTACGCCGCAGTAATCGAGGCCGATGCTGCCGCCGTGCCTCTCATCGTCATCACGGCCGACCGGCCACCTGAGTTGTGGGGTCGGGGCGCGCCCCAGACAATCAACCAAACCCGCTTGTACGGCACCCATGTACGCGACTTTGTGGAACCTGGCGCTGCCGCCGACCTTGATCCAACAACGTGGCGCCTCGTGGCCCGTCGACTCTGGAACGCAGCAACAGGACCGGTTCCTGGGCCTGTCCATGCAAACCTGAGCTTTCGTGATCCACTTACCGGCACACCAGGCACCCTGCCCGAACCAATCGAGCCAAACGAACCGGTCACCAATACAACTGCCACAGCAGCGGCTATAGATGACCTCCAAGAGCGTCTTCGACCCGCTGCTGGTGTGATCATTGCTGGACGCAGTCAAACAGACCCAGAAGCCATTCTGAAGCTTGCAGAACAGCTCGGTTGGCCCGTGTTAGCTGACCACCGTTCGGGCTGTCGCAGCCCCAGCTCTGAGGTCGTGGTCCGCTGCTTTGATTCGCTCTTGCGGTCGTCAGCATTCGCGTCGTCGCACCGTCCTGAGGTTGTGCTTCGCATCGGTGAAATCGTTGCCAGCAAGTCACTCTCACAGTGGCTCAGCGCTTCAGCCGCCGCTGACACCTCGGTGTTCTCGAGTCGACCCCATGGCCGCACCATCGATCCCGAATCAATCGCCAACATCCTGTTCGATGAGCCGGGCGTCATCGCTGAACTCGCAAATCGATTGACTGGCCCTGCGGCCGACCCCTCATGGCTCGCGAGTTGGTCCAATGCTGACCTCACCGCAGCTGCGATCATCGATGCCGCGGTCGCTGCCGGCCCCCAGCCGAACGAGATCGCAATTGCCCAAGCCTGCGTTCGATCTGTGCCCACTGGTGGTGCACTCGTACTTTCCGCGTCGATGCCAGTCCGCGATGTCGAATGGTTTGGGCCGAACCGCAATGACATAACGGTCATCGCGAACCGTGGTGCGAACGGCATCGATGGCGTAGTGGCAACCGCTCTTGGCGTGGCACTGGCTGGCCAGCCAACCGTATGTCTGATCGGCGATGTCGCGTTCCTTCATGACTCGTCGACATTGATTGCCTTGCAACGGCGAACAGCGGACCTGACCATCGTTGTGACAAACAACGACGGCGGTGGGATCTTCTCGTTCCTTCCGCAACATCAACTGCTCGACACTGCCAGCTACGAAGAGTTGTTTGGAACCCCACACGGCACCGACCTGGCAGCACTCGTGCGCTCACATGGACTGATTGTCGAGGACTTTACCGATCCAATACCAGCGCCGTCTGGCATCCGGGTCGTCCTTGCTTCGACCGATCGTCAAAGCAACCTGACCCTCCATGATCAGGTGCAACACGCTGTGGCAGAAGCCCTGGTAGCAGCCCTGCCTTGACTCGGAGTCGCCGCCTTCGCTGGATCGTCTTCTGCCATAACGCTGTACCTGGACGAAGGACTGTCCTACAGTCTGCACATGAAGCGACTGGCAGCGATGGCCATTTTGTTCTGTCTATTAGCAATCAGCTGCGGTGACTCCGGCGACGGCGACATGTCAGCCACCAGCGGGCTGGCATCGGGCAGTTGCATGGCAGCAGACCCCGACTGTGCTGATGGTGCCGCCGTAGGACCAGCCCTAGAGCTCCCAAGCGCAGTAGCGCTCTCGGGCCCAGACCTTGAAGCTCCGTTACACGTGAGTTTTGGTGGCTTCTTCTACAGCGACGGCACCGTGTCGCAGTTGTGCTCTGCGCTCGCAGAGAGCTTCCCTCCACAGTGCAGTTCTGTTGTGATCAACCTCGAAGCATCGCTCGATGTTGTGCTAAATCACGTTGCCGAGTCATTCGGCAATCCTGAAGACGCGAAGATCAACATCGACCAGGGCATCTACTGGACCGACGACTGGATCAACCTATCTGGCATCCTCGCTGCAAACCGGCTGGTACTCGAGTGAGGCGCTCTATAGATTGGCCTGGTTGATGCTGTAAAGATCCATGACGTTGTCCCAGACCATGGCCTGACGTTCGGCGTCGGGCACGCCTGCGAGCACGTCTTCCAGGGTCTTCATCGAGTTCGGCCAGATCGAGTCATGGTGCGGATAGTCGTTGCCCCACACCAGATTGCCGATACCGATGTCGTGTCGCGTCGCGATGCCTTGCGCATCGTCTTCGAAGGTCACCCAAAAATTACGGTCGAAGTACTGCGATGGCTTCATGGTGACCTCGTCGGCCAACTCCCACGGTGTGCGGTACGCCGCATGATCGAGGCGCTGCTTAAAGTGTGCAACCCAGCCAGTTTCGAACTCGGCACATACGAACTTGAGCCCGGGAAAACGAGCCACGACGCCACTTGCGATCAGGTCCATGATCGAGTTGGCAACCGAGGTGTGGCTCAGCGTGTACCCCTTGAGCGTCCCGCCCGGTGTGCCCCAATGTTCGGGAAGCCCACAGTCGAATGACGTGCCAGTGAAGATATGCATGGTGACCGGAAGCTGCATGTCTTCGAGCACAGCCCAAAGCGGGTCGTACATCGGATCCGCGTAGGACTGGTCGATCGGCGCGTGTGACGGGATGGCGAAACCCCGCACGCCCAACTCACCGGCACGCTTCGCTTCCGCAACGCACGCATCGACGTCAGGCACTGGTAGGCATCCGATGCCGATCAGGCGGTCGCGGTTGGGCTTGCAGTAGTCCAGGATCCAGTCATTGTGTTGGCGAAAGGCCGCAGCCTTGATCGCAGGATCTTCAACCGCAAACGTGAACATGGACAAGCTCGGGTACATGACCTCGCCGCGGATGCCATCTTGGTCTTGCTCGGCAAGCCGCTTCGTCGAGTCGACCACTCCAGGATTCAACCCGTCGTAGCCAGCGGCGATCTTTGCGTTTGTCTCAGGTGTTCCCAGCGTGTTCCCAGCGATACCAAAACGGCCGACAGCCACCCGGCGTTGCCCTGCGATGTAGAGGAACTCGCCCTCGCCTGGTTCCATCTTGATTGTTGGCGCACCTTCACCGAAACGTTCGGCCAATCCGTCAAACACGGCCCGACCTTCAACAACATGCGAATCGCAGGAATAGAACTGCACGACGCGTCCCCCTTGACTAGTTAAACCGAAACTACCTCTCCCCGCTTACCCACCGCAAGAAAGAAGTACATCGGTGAACCCAACGCTGCGCTCGTCCTGATCGTCACAGTCCCAAGCATCCACCGGAGGTAGCCCACCGCACGCGTGCGGTACCAGCACCGAGACGCATCGAGGTCCCCGGTTCTGGCAAATGCCAGAAGTGAGTACCGGCGAGCAAGAACTCAGTAGCCGGCGCGTTTGTCGACTACGCCTTCGAATGGTTGTCCAGTCTGGGCGTGTTCGAGGTTGCGGATAAAGCGGGCGACGTTCTTTTGTGCGCGCAGTTGGCTAGCTCCTGCGGTATGCGGGGTCATCGCTACATTGGGCAGCGTGAAGAGTGGATGCTCTGGCGGCAACGGCTCACCAGGAGCCACGTCAAGTGCAGCGCCGCCCAGATGGCCGGATTCCAGCGCCCGCACCAGCGAGTCGCCGTGGATGATCTCGCCTCGGGTCACGTTCATGATGTAGCTCCCTGGCTTCATGATGGCGAATAGGTCATCGTTGAACATTGCGTCGGTCGTTTCGGTGAGAGGCAGGCACACGGCAACGACATCAGACGCTTCGAGCAACTCTGGCAGGCGGTCGATTCCCCACACTGTGTCCACGCCGTGGTCGGGCTCGCTCGGGTAAGCGTCGACAGCGATGTTGCGCATGCCAAACGCCACGGCTCGTTTCGCGATGGCCCGGCCCGTTCCGCCGAACCCGACGATGCCCATCGTCATGCCATCGAGTTCGATTTCTTGGCGACGCATATCGACCCGGTGCGCCCATGCGTCGGGACCCAGCTTGATCGCGGTGTGGATTTGCCGGGTCAGCGCAAGTAGGAGGCCCCACCCCGTATCGGCGAGGTGTCCACCGACCAGGCCCTTCTCACCGGTCAGTACAACATCTGAGTTGATGAAGTCGTCGAACATGAACATGTCGACGCCCGACGCAGTCGCGTGGACCCAACGCAGGTTCGGCGTTTGAGCGAAGGACGTCTCATTCACGATGCCAAGAATGGCCTCGGCATCGCCAGCATGTGCGGCGGCATCCTTCATGCTCGACGCGACTGTGATCTGACTTCCAGCGGGTGCAGCGTTTCGAATGTCGTCGAGAAACGGCGATGCGTCCATCATCGTCAGGCCCTCGATAACCAGGATGTTGGTCGCTCCGTCAAGGTGCACTGTCGTCATGGTGGTTTCCTTTAGATGATGGTGATATCGACGTCGCCGATACCCGAGTAGTTGGCTCGCCAGCGATCGCCTGGTTCGGCAGGAAAGCGGGCGAATGCGCCAGTAATGACCTTCTCGCCAGCTCGTAAAGTCTGTCCGTGCCGTGCAAGTTGCTCGACAAGGCGACATAACGACACGGCGTGATCGTCTACGAAGTCGCTAGACACACCGCTAAAAACAGTCTCGCCGTTGCGTTCCATCGTGATCTCTGTCGCCGACAATTCCGCTGCTGATGCTGGGGTCACCCCAGTGCCAGCCACGATGCCCCAGTTCGTCAAGCAGTCGGTGACCATGGCGTAGAAGTCAGGCCGCACAGAACCAGGTCGGACTTCGTTCAATTCGAAGCCAGCGGCAACCCCGCTGATGTAGCCGAAGATCTCATCGGGTGTCACGTCGGTTTTGCTGATGTCGGCGCCAACGGTGAAACACATCTCGGTCTCTACCGATAGACCCTGGACCACCGATGAGTCGACAGTGTCGCCAGATGCCAGGATGCGGTCAGCCAGGACAAACCCAAAGGGTCGCTCGTCGGCACCCAAACGAATGCGCGATGCTTCAGAGGTCAAACCAACCTTCCAGCCGCCAACGGTCTTGCCGGCATCGGTGTGTTCCTGCAAGACAGCGAGCTGAAGATCGAGCGCCTGCGGTAAATCGAGAGCCCCAACCAGAAAGTCCGGGCTGTAGTCACCGCTGGCTCGAGCGGCGAGTAGCCGCTTCGCGAGATCAGTCATGATCGACCTCCCCCACGACGGTGTTCGTGAGCACGCCAATACCTTCGATCTCTACTTCAAGTTGCTGGCCCGGCTCAAGGAATTTGGGCGGGTCGAACGAGCCGCCGGTGCCTTCAGGGGAGCCCGTAGCTATCACGTCGCCAGGGCGCAGTTCGATCGACTGCGACAAGTAGCTGATGATTTCGGCGACCGAGAAGATCATGTCGCCGGTGTTCGCGTCCTGGCGTGTCTCTCCATCAACCCGAGCACGCAGCCGAAGGTTCTGCGGGTCGTCGATTTCGTCTGCTGTCACCATCCACGGACCGATCGATCCGGACCGCTCAAAGTTCTTGCCAGCGTTCACGCTGTGGCGTTGCCACGCCCGCACCGACCCGTCATTCAGACAGGTCCAACCAGCGACATGATCGAGTGCGTGCTCAACGGTGATGTGGCGGCCGCCTAGCCCGATGACAGCGGCAAGTTCTGCCTCGTAGTCAAATGTCTCGGAAACTCTTGGTGCCACTAGTAATTCGTTGTGGCCGACGAGTGTCCCGGGCAGTTTCGAGAACCAGGGCGGGAACTTCGGCGTAGGCGGCTGTTTTCCTGCTGGATAGATCTTTTCGTAGTTCAAGCCTGCAGCGAAGACCCGGCCGGTGTCACCGAGCATCGGCCGAAAAGTCACATCTCCGATGGCGAGACCAATGACAACGTCATGGTCAGCGATCGTCATTTGCCAATCAGGCTTTTGCAGCAGATCGTGCAGCGTTCCAAGCCCTATAGGGCTGATGCCATTCGCTATCACCACGCCCAGCGTCGGCGATCCGTCTTCTCCTACATACTCAGCAATACGCACGAGACGACCCTACTTGTCACCGGACGGCGGCTGCGAATGGCCCTATGAGTCAGGGCCGCAGCAGAGCGCCGAGCATGGCCTGGAACTTGGCACGAGTTTCGGCAAGTTCTGATTCCGGGTCGCTCTCGCCAACAACACCAACGCCCGCCCAGATCGACGCAGCATCGCCGGTTACATGGCTCGACCGAAGCCCAACCGCGAATTCACCATTGCCCTCTCCATCGACCCAACCAACAGGTCCCGCGTAGAGACCCCGGTCGCCGGGCTCGGCGGTGTTGATTACCTTCAGTGCAAGGTCTTGTGGGTCGCCGCCAACTGCCGGCGTTGGATGAAGTGCCGCAACGAGTTCGAGCACCGAAGCTGCGGGTGACGACAGTCGACCTTCGACACGAGTTCCTAAGTGATGCACATTTGGCAATGTGATGATCGCCGGTTCTGGCTCAGCGTCGACATAGCTGCAGTAAGGCAGCAACGTGTCGAGCAACCAATCGATAGTGATCCGGTGTTCCCTTTGGTCCTTCGTTGACAGATTGAGGGCTACGGCGAGTTCGGCATCACGTACCGGATCAGAAGACCGGGGTGCGGTGCCTGCGAGTGGATGGGCCCGCACCAGGTCAACCTCGCGCGAGACCAGCAGCTCAGGGGATGCGCCAATGAAACCATCGACGGCGAAGATGATCGCCGTGCTAAAGGCCTGGTTCAGGCGCCGAAGCACCGCGGAAACATCGATCGGCTGATCGGTCTTCAAGAGCAGTTCTCGGGCCAACACGACCTTATTGAACTCGCCAGCCTTGATCCGGTCCCGCGCTGGGGCGACCACCTGGTCACGCCACAATTCTGGCGTAACGGCCGACATCAACTCATAGGTCGTCACCTGCGGGCGACTAGGTTCTTCGGCCAGGATTTGACGTGCTTGCTCCATACCTTGGGTCAACGTGATGCCCGTGGTCGTCATCCATCTGTTGCCAGCAGGGTCGTGTCCAACCACGACCTGGGGCACGATGAGTTCACCGGGTGCCTCACGATCAAACGGCATCGCTGCAAAAGCAACGGGGCCGCTCGCGGGAACCCCAATCTCGTCTTGGCCCCGGAGCGCAGCAAGTTCTTGTTGTGCCTGACCTGCGCCACTTGGCCGGACGATTGGGATACGCACCGCTACCCCGATCCCGGCCAGCAGCAACCCGTGGCGGCTCCACAACATCGCGGTCCGAGCACCGAGCTCTAGGGGATCAATAGCCCTGTCGAGGCGAACACTGTGGCTTTGCATCCCGGTCAGCGTATTGGTTGCGATGTGCAGTAGCCGGTTCGAATCCCCTTCCCGTCACCACGGGTTGTCGCTAGCACAACAATGAAGCTCTTAGCGTCGCTGCGGACTTCTTGCGCCAAGGAGAGGTTCGCACCAGCGGCCCCGCCATGACCGCTGCGGTTTATAGCGCTGAGTGGCATGCCCAAAATACAGTCCTCACCAATGCGCTTACGAGCACGCCAACGGTGACTGTCAGAACATTTCCATCTCATTCATCGAACAAGCACTTGGGTATTCGCCCAACGGATCGAGTCTTACCATGGCCGCGCCTGACAGGGTCAGCTTCGCGCTGAACATCATGGAATAAATCGACCTACCAGGGAAGCAAGCTCGCCTGAATTCCTTCGGCGAGCAGCGCTGCTAACACTTCCTCGGCATGTTCGAAATCGATAGTGTCGATGCGCAACTCGAGCAATGCGCTACGGGCGCCCGTCGACCCGAGACCATCGTGGTCAACCTGCACAACGTTGGCCCGAGCCGCTGCAATCGTCGAAGAGACCTGGGCGAGTCGCCCTGGTAGGTCATCGAGTTCTACCCGAATACGGTTCAGTCGGCCCTGGTTCGCCAGGCCTCGCAGTGTCACACTCGATAGCGTTCGAGGGTCAATATTGCCGCCGCACAGGACCAGACCAACACGCTGGCCGGCGAAAACCTCGGGGAATTCGAGACAGGCGGCCAGAGCAGCAGCGCCAGCGCCCTCGACGACCGTCTTCTCGATTTCGAGCAGCATGGCGATTGCCTCTTCGATAGCGGCTTCGCTAACAACTAGTACTTCGACTCGGTGATCACGCAGCAGCTGCTGGGTGATCGAGCCGGGCTCTGTCACGGCAATGCCGTCGGCCACAGTGGTACCAGCTACCGCCGTAGATGCACGTCCGGCAAGAGCGTCTGCCATCCACGGGTAGCGCTCGGTCTGCACACCGATTACTCGCACCGGTCGATCGTGGTCTGAAGCGGCCACGGCGATCCCGGACGCCAGTCCACCACCACCAACAGCTGCGACAATGGTGTCGAGTTGGGGTTCCTGCTCGAGCATCTCGATACCGACGGTGCCTTGCCCAGCGATCACGACAGGGTCGTTGAACGGGTGGATGAACTCAAGGTCGCGCTCGGCTGCAATGGCGAGCGCATGGACAGCGGCTTCCATCACATCGTTTCCGGCGAGTTCCACCGTGGCCCCTAAGTCGCGTGTTCGAGCGACCTTGACGAACGGCGTGTTCTCGGGCATGACGATCGTTGTTTCCAGACCCAGCAGCGAGCCGTGATAGGCCACACCCTGGGCATGGTTTCCAGCCGACATAGCAACCACGCCAGTGCCCGGGGCAACATTGAGCAATCGATTTCGAGCGCCCCGACCCTTGAAAGAGCCGGTGTATTGCAAGTTCTCAAACTTGAGGTGAACGGTTGTCCCCACGATCTCAGAAAGTGTTCGTGAGTGTGTCAGTGGTGTGCGCTCGAGAGCGCCGTCCAGGCGTTTGACGGCATCGCGAACGTCGTCGATTGTCACGGCAGGTTGTTCGGTCACGTGGCGACAGTAGCCGCCTAACTGTGGCGAAACGGCTGCGACCGACCACAATCATGGTGTGGATCGCACTATCTCGGCAACCGTCGACGCTGCTCCTGTCGCGACCATGGAAGCACTCGCCGACTTGAGCACGTATTCGGCTTGGCTCTCGTTGGTCGCCGCCGCTGAACCCGACGGGCCCGATGTCTGGCTGGTCACGCTGCGAGCACGCTTAGGGCCACTCTCTCGTTCCAAGCGGCTACGCATGATCCGCACCGAGCTTCTCGAGCACTCGGTCCGGTTCGAACGAGCCGAGACCGACGGCCGAAACCATGCAGAATGGGTGCTCAGCGCATCACTCGACCCAATCACCGTTTCGATTAGCGAGGTCAAGGTGCATCTGCACTACGGGGGTGCATTGTGGTCCGCTCCATTGGAAATTGTGTTGGCTTCGTTCGAAAGCAGTGCCGCTGAACGCCTGAGTGCCTACCTAAGCGAAACGAACTAACTGTTATGCGCGATCTCGTCATGCTGGACTTGCCGGCTGGACAAGCATTCGTCGACGCACTTCGCACCGTTTGGGACGCGGGGGACGCCGTATTTCCGCTGGATCAGCGGCTGCCCCAGACCGAGGCCGACCGCGTCATCGCTGTCGCACAGCCGACCGCTGTCGTCGGCTCTGACGGCGAACGCCGCAGTCTCGCTGGCGGTACGCCTGTTCACGATGGCGACGCGATCGTGGTCGCTACATCCGGCACGACCGGCAACCCGAAGGCCGTCATCCATACACACACCTCTGTTGCAGCGTCAGCCCATGCCACCAGTGACGGGCTCGGAGCGGACCCGACAACGGATCGATGGTTGGGCTGTCTTCCTCCAGCACATATCGGGGGCTTAGCCGTCATCACGCGATCACTGGTCACAGGAACCGGCCTAATCGTGCACGAAAGCTTCGATGCTCCAGCAGCCGACCAAGCTGCAATCGAAGGAGCCACGCTCGTGTCGTTGGTAACTCGGGCATTGAACCAGGTCGACGTCTTCGGTTTCCGCAAAGTGCTGATCGGCGGCGCCGCTCCCCCGCCCGACCTTCCCGACCATGTCATTGCTACCTATGGCATGACCGAAACGGGTTCCGGATGCGTGTACGACGGCTACCCGCTTGATGGTGTCGAGCTACGAGCGACACCTGCTGGCGAAATCGAGATTCGAGCTGACCTGCTATTGA
The DNA here is from genome assembly GCA_905182135.1 of uncultured Acidimicrobiaceae bacterium. Taxonomy (GTDB): domain Bacteria; phylum Actinomycetota; class Acidimicrobiia; order Acidimicrobiales; family UBA10347; genus UBA10347. The sequence goes on from CAJJAG010000006.1 coordinate 65,316, forward strand.
GGGCCTATCGCACAGCCGACGGCGAGATCGACCCGTTCCGCCAAGATGGCTGGTTCCCCACAGGCGACCTCGGCAGCATCGACCCAGACGGCAGACTCTGGATCGATGGCCGAGCTGGCGACATGCTGATCACTGGCGGCGAGAACGTCTGGCCGCACCGCATCGAGCGAGTACTCGAAACACATCCCACCATCGCCGAGGCCGCCGTGATCGGGCGCCCAGATCCCGACTGGGGGCACAAGATCGTCGCCGTCGTTGTTCTCTCGGGCGATACGACACCGACACTCGATGATCTGCGTGACTATGTGCGGGCCGATCTACCCGCATGGAACGCACCCAAAGAACTCGTCGTGGTCGAGTCGCTCCCCAAGACTGCACTCGGCAAGGTTCGCAAGGCCGATCTCTAGAACATTCTGACACCCTCGGGGTGTCAGAATTTGCTAAAGGGTGGCTTTGCGGTCGGTCCATGCCTGGACCAGGTCGGGAGCTTCGGCCGCGAAATGTTCCAAGTCGCCCGGCTCGATCGTGCGAGCCGTGAGTTCGAGGCGATGGCCACTGGGGTCGTAGAAGTAGATCGAGCGGATGAAGCCGTGGTCGACCGGTCCAAGTACATCGATGTTGTGCTCCACCAGATTCTGGTGAGCGGCATCGAGCGCATCTATCGACGCTACTTCGAGTGCCAAATGTTGGGCCCAGTCAGGATTATTCGCCTGAGCCACGGCCGGTTCGTCAACTAGGTCGAAGAAGGCAACCCAACTTCCGTCGGCCATTTCGAAGAAAAGGTGGCAGTGAGGCGCGAACTCTTGTGTAGATGGCACGCGGTCCTGCGTGATCACATGAGCAAGCTTCATGCCGAGAACGTCGCTGTAGAAGTTCATGGTCTCGGCGGCGTCGCGGCATCGATACGCAACATGGTTCAGCTTTTGGACGTCCACCTGGCCATCTTAGAACACATTGCCAATGACAAGTTTTCTAAAATAGAACGGCGTAACCCCTTCCCAAAACGTCCCTACCGAGACGCAACATAAGACGCCACGGCCCGTCTATTCCCAAATGAAGTCGCCGTCTCGTGTCCTGTCCGCGTACGCAACACGCTGCTGCACGTCGTTAGGTACCTGGCCGAACCCACGTCGTCGCGGACCTGGTTCTCAAACCACCGTCGCGAACCAATAAGTTCTGGTTCCTGCGAACTTGGGACTAGTCCCCTTTCCCCTTTCTTTACGCTTGCATATTTGCGGTCCCGACAAGCCTGAGGCGTTGTGACTGGCGACCCTTCCGCAACACCAGCATTGTTGCGCACCCTGATAGCTTCGGCCTATGACGACTACCTCGACTGCCGATATCGAGTTCTTCTTCGACCCCATATGTCCGTTCGCCTGGATCACCTCGCGCTGGGTCGAAAAGGTTGTAGCGCAGTCTGACTACGACGTCGAGTGGCGCTTTATCAGTCTTCGAATTCTGAACAAGGCCAAGGACTACGCCACGGAATTCCCCGCCGGTTACGAACACGGTCACACCGCAGGGCTGCGAATGTTGCGGGTGGCGTCCCATGTACGCGACGAGCTTGGCTCTGAACCGCTTGGCTCCCTCTACACCGCCTTTGGTGATAGTTACTTCAGTGTCGAAAAGGCTGACGGCGAGGCGGCCCGAGTAGCTCTCGGTTCGGTCGAAGCGGTCACCGCCTGCCTGACCACCGCTGGGCTCGACACGAAGTACGCTGCTGCCGCCGACGACACGGCGTGGGACCAACTCATCGAGGACGAGACCGAACTAGCCTTGTCCCGCACCGGGCGCGACGTCGGCACACCCATCATTACGTTCCAGCCGCCAGACGGACTCTCGTTCTTTGGACCAGTGATCAGCAGGGTACCTGCCGACGAAGACGCGCTGCCATTGTGGGAAGCCGTCACCACGCTGGCTCGCTACCCCGGCTTCTCAGAGATGAAGCGAAGTATGCGTGAAGCACCTCAGCTCAATGTTCTGGGCGGTATGACTGAGTCACCAAAGATGGAAGATTGGAAGGGCGGCCACCGCGCCGGGCACCTTCCCAACGAGTGACCACCGCACTTCCACCAACACGACCCTTCGCCGGATTCCACTTTCTCCCTATCGATGCACCGCGCGTTCGTCGCGTTGTCCAACTCCTGATCGGCCTAGCACTCTTCGCTGTGTCCCTTTCGTTCACGGTTGAGCCAAAACTCGGTGCGAGCCCGTGGACCGTCTTCCATGAAGGCGCAAGCGATCAAACGAACCTGTCTTTCGGCACCGTCGTGTCGTTAACAGGTGTGTTGTTGTTGGGCGCCTTGTGGTGGCTTAAGGAGCCGGTTGGGCTGGGAACCGTGCTGAATGTCGCGATCATTGGACCCATCGCTGATGTTTCACTGCGAATCATTCCAGATCTCGAGAATATGGTCGTGCGGGTGCTGATGCTTGGGACTGCACCGGTGCTCTTAGGACTCGGTACCGGCCTGTATCTGGGAACCGCTGTCGGCCCGGGACCTCGCGACGGCATCATGACGGCGCTCAACAAAAGGGGCATCGAGACATGGAAAGCGCGCACAGCAATCGAGCTCACGGCCCTGGCTGTCGGGTTCCTGCTGGGCGGCGTCGCCGGCTTTGGAACGATCTGGATGGCATTTACTGTCGGTCCATGTGTGCAGTTCTTCCTTCCGTGGTTCAGAATTGATACGGAGTGACCTCTGAACCTGGAGACCTGTCGGCACTGACCTCGACCTGGCCAGGCACCAGTGCCCTTGCCATAGCGAACCAAAACACAGTGCTCGGCGCCGCAGGTAACCTCGACTGGGTGACGCTCATAGCGTCGGTCTCCAAGCTATTCACTTCCTATGCTTGCCTTGTCGCTCTTGAAGAAGGCACCATCTCACTCGATGACCAAGCGGGCCCGTCAGGATCTACGGTGCGCCACCTTATGGCGCACGCCTCTGGTCTGGGCTTCGATTCCGACGCCAGCAGCACGTTTAAACCGGGGATCCGGCGGATCTATTCGAACGTCGGCATAGAGAAGCTTGCTAACCATCTTCAAACTGCTGCTGGAATCCCATTCACCGACTATCTGGTCGAGGCGGTCATCGAACCGCTCGGCCTAGTTGGTTTCGAAGCACAAGGCTCGCCTGCCCATGGCATGCGAGCCTCGATAAACCATCTGCTGGCTTTGGGCCGTGAGCTGATGAACCCCACGTTGGTGGCCCGCGAGACACTCGATCACGCCACATCACCAGTATTTCCCGAGCTGCCGGGCGTGCTTCCTGGCTTCGGCTCAGCTGACCCGAACCTTTGGGGTCTCGGATTTGAGATCCGTGGCAACAAGAATCCACACTGGACGGGCACCCGCCTCGACCCGACCACGTTTGGTCACTTCGGTGGTTCCGGTTCGTTCCTATGGGTCGACCCAACACGCCAACTAGTGGGAGCATCGCTGTCTAGCGAGGCGTTCGGCCCGTGGGCGATCGACGCATGGCCGACTGCCAACACCGTTCTCATCGAACGCTACGGCTAGCAGAATCTGAACAATGGGTGTCTTGGTCGTACGAATCGACGATATGGAGCTTGAGGCTTGCAGCGATTGGCTGTGGCAGCTGGGAGCAACCGCTATCGAAGAACGCAGCGACGGCGGGAAGCTGTCGCTGTTCGTCGGCTTCGGCCATGACGACCTAGCTCTAGAAGCTCGCTCGGTATTGGGCGAGCGGTGGCCATGCAGGTTCGAGAGCACCGGCGACGAAGCCGCCTGGCGGGACGAGTGGATAAAATGGATCGAGCCCATTCAGGTTGCAGGCTTTGTCGTCCACGCTCCATGGCATAACCCGTCGCTATGGGCCGACGCCCCTGTCGGATCACCTGAATTATCTATCGATCCCGGCCGCGCCTTCGGGTCTGGGCACCACCCCACGACTCGTCTGGCTCTGACCGCAATGCGTTCAATTGTCGGACCTGGCGCCAGGGTGCTCGATGTGGGGTGTGGCACGGGAATTTTGTCGATCGCAGCCGCCCGCCTTGGGGCCAAAGCGGTACTCGGCATCGACCTGGACTACGACATCCTCGAGGTAGCTGACGCTAACGTGGAAGCGAACGGTGTCGCCGATCAGGTCTCGCTTCGTACCGACGATGTACACGACCTGACCGAGTGCTTCGACATAGTGGTTGCGAATATTGTGATCGGCGATCTGATGGGCCTGATGCCAGCGGTTGTTGATCGAGCAGACTCAGCGGTGGTGATCAGCGGTTTCCTTGGCGACCAATTCGAACGTCTGCTTGGCCAGGTCAACATCGACGTAGCCGAACGCACGTCACTCGACGGCTGGGGATGCGCCATCCTGACCCCCACCAACTAACCCTGAACCACTTGAGACGGGTACCTCATACACGTCTCAATTCGATGCGGTTCACTGGTGCCGATATGTCAGGCGATGGCGGCCTGTTGGGTGGCGCAGATGGCATGCCATTCGCAGCCTTCAACATGGTCATTGACCAGCCCCATAGCCTGCATGAACGCATAGGCAGTGGTTGGACCAAAGAACTTCCAGCCCCGCTTCTTTAGGTCCTTGCTAAGCGCTGTCGAAGTGGCCGTCTGATTGGCTATGAGCAGGCCGGGTTCCTTCAGGTCAGGCTCGCGTTTTGTCGGCCGCCATCCCCACACGTACTCCCTGACCGAACCAAATTCATCAGCCATCTCAAGGGCGCGTGCAGCGTTGTTGATCGTGGCCTCGATTTTGCCTCGATGGCGAATAATGCCTGCGTCCTGCAGTAGCCGTTCGGTATCGGACTCGTCGAACTCAGCAACGCTGGCAATCTCGAAGTTGGCGAACGCAGCGCGGAAGTTCTCGCGTTTGCGAAGAACCGTGATCCACGACAGCCCTGACTGAAAGCCCTCGAGACAGATCTTCTCAAATAGGCGGTCGTCGTTGAGGGTAGGCCGGCCCCATTCCTCGTCGTGATAGATCGTGTAGTCATCCAGATCCCCAGGCCACCAACAACGCAAGTGACCATCGACTCCTTCACGAAGCAGTTCGCTCATGACCCCCACCCTAAGTGTCCAGTCCTGCTATTCATAGCGTAAATTCAACGACCCTCACCACCTCTCGTTACGTTCTTGACAACCACGGCCGGGGCCAGGAGTACACGTTCCTGTGGCCTAATAATTGAGGCCATGCCCTCGATCATTCCCGATGGGGACGAGGGCACCCTTGGTCTGGCCGACCATGAGCGTCTCATCACAGATAACCGTCACCGAAGCCCCTAGAAGTACCGTTGCGACGATGATCAGGGGATTGGAGACTAAGCAGCGCAAGGGCGCGTTCCCAATTTGGGTCGTGATCACGTTCGGCGGGATCCTCACCGCTGTCTCGCTGGGAATCCGCTCAACATTTGGTGTCTTCCTGGACCCTGTCGTCGAGGGCGTGCTCGATGGCGTACAAGGACCGTGGGGTATCGCTATTGCGGTGCAGAGCATCATGTGGGGTATCAGCCAACCGGTGGCTGGTGCGGTCTCTGATCGTTACGGCGGCGCAGTCACCTTCGCTGGCGGAACAGTGATCTATGCAGTTGCCCTATTACTCATGTCGACCGCACAAAGCGCGTTCATGGTCATCTTTGCGGGGGGCTTCCTGACCGGTATCGCAGTCGGCGCTGCCAGCTTCGCTGTGGTCTTGTCCGCCGTCGGTCGCATGGCCAGCCCCGCACGGCGTTCGATGGCACTTGGCGTGGTAAGCGCCGCCGGGTCGATGGGTCAGTTCATTCTTGTGCCACTCGCCCGCCTCCTCATTGACCGGTGGTCGTGGCAAGACGCTTTCGTGGCATTCGCTGTCGTCGCCGCTGCAACCATCCTGCTGACCCCGTCCCTGCGAGGCAGCGCAACTCGCTTCTTCCCTGAACCAGCCGAGACTGCTACTGGTCGCACGCTGCGCCAAGAGCTTCGGCGTGCGGCTCAGGCCAGGCCGTATCTGCTGCTCAACGCAGCATTCTTCGTTTGTGGCTTCCATGTAACATTAATCGGCGCCTACTTGCCGCGCTACGGCGAGGACCTAGGGCACAAAGACACAGCAACGACAGCACTTGCGCTGATTGGTTTGTTCAACGTGTTTGGATCACTCGCCGCCGGTGCGCTCGGCGGAAAACACTCCAAAACCAAGCTGCTCAGCGGCATCTATGCCGCCCGAGCCCTCGTCATCAGCGTCTACATATTGCTGCCCCCAGAACCGGCATTCACTCTGCTCTTTGGGGCCGCGATCGGCCTATTGTGGCTGTCGACTGTTCCGTTGACATCTGGCATGGTTACCGAACAATTCGGCACGACCCATTCCGGAGCGCTATTCGGCATCGTCTTCTTCTCTCACCAACTCGGCGCCTTCGCCGGCGCCCTCGGTGGCAGCTGGGCGCACGACCGTTATGGCAGCTACGACCTGGTCTGGTGGATTGCCGTTGCCCTTGGCGTCGCCGCTTCGCTCATCCATTTGTCGATCGAGGAAGGGCCCGTCCAGAACACTCCCTCCGGCACAACCCGCGCAGGCGGACTGCTTCCCGCTGGTGGCTTGGCAAGCGTCCTGCTCATTGTCGGGATCGGAGCGGTACTGCTTCCAGTCTTGACAGGCAGCGACGACATCGGCGTCCTAGTCAGCTGGTGTTTCTCGGTGCTCGAGCGGTAGCCCCTCGTGAGTGACCGTTATCAGCCCCCACCGGGTTCCCAGAGCGAGCCCAACAGCTACCGGTTGAAGCGGCTCTCGAAACCCATACGCATAGCCGGCACGAAGAACTGTTCGGTGTAGTCATACACAGCCGCCAACATGCGGTCGACTAGGTCAGCGTCGACATGGCGATTGTCAACCTGGCCCCGTAGATAGATCGCGTTCTCGCCGCCGGTAACGAAGTGCAATGGATGCATGGACGCGTTACGCATCAACAAGTGTGCAAACAGCGCCTCCCGGTTCTCATCGGGGTCAGGCATGAAGTAGCTCTCGACGACCAGCGTGCGTTGACCCAGTGTGTACTCGGCGCTGAAGTGCTGCTTGGATTCGCCATCGATACGCACGTACCAGAACGGATTGTCGATCTCGCCTCGTTCAACCGCAGCGACCGCGTCGATCTCGTCGAGTGCAACCTGAAGGGTGGCATCGATGAGCGTCTCGATCCTGTCAAGCTCAATTGCATCGGGCGGGGTCGACATCAGCAGTTCACAGGTTCACGGACAGCGATCTGTGAATACAGGTCTCGCAGATGCAACGCCGTTGTTGACCACCGGTAGTCTCGCGCCCGCTCGAACGATGCCATAGCTAGTTCAGCAGCCAGCATTGGGTGGCTGAAAATTTGATCCATATAGGTAGCGAAGACGGAAGGGTCGCTGCCGGCCACTAAGAAGCCTGTCTTGCCATGGTCGACCAGTGTGCGCAGCCCACCTACCGATGACGCCACGACGGGCGTTCCACACGCGGCGGCTTCGAGCGCCACAAGGCCGAACGATTCGCTGCGGCTGGGCACGATACAAATGTCTGCTGCCCGGTACCAGCTGGACAACAGGTGGTGTGGAACGGGTTTCTCGAATCGCACGCGGTCTTCAAGTCCGTATTTGGCGATAGCGCGTCTGACCAATGCCAGTTCTTGTTCGCCTTCACGGCCGCTGGGGCCACCAACAATGACCAGCCTGGCATCTTTGTTCTTCATCCGGCCAAGCGCCTCGGCGGCAACTGAAACGCCCTTGAGGGGTTGAATGCGTCCAACGAACAACACGGTCGGCTTGTCGTCGAGCCCGACGGCTTCACGTGCCGCTGACTGCATGCCTGGTGAGAAGATCGCGTGTTCAACGCCAGGCACGACATAACTAATTCGTTCAGTTGGTGTGCCATAGAGGCGCTTAAGCCAGTTCGCTTCGGCCACGCAGCTAGCGGTTACGGCGTCGCTGCAGGCAATCACCTGCGCTTCAGCTTGCGCTCGGCGTTCAGGCTCATGGTCGCCAGTTTCGGCTTTGACCCGAGCGAGCGTGTGGAATGTCGTGATTAGCGGGATGTCGAGCCGGTGCTTGATGCGATGTCCCGCCACTCCGGACAGCCAGTAATTGGCGTGCAGGACATCGACACCACCCTGGGCGAGGATGTCGGCTTCGACCTTGTCGGCAAACTCGTCGACGATGTCGTACAGCTCTTCCTTCGCAAGGTCGGAAGGACCAGCGGAAATATGTACTACCCGCACACCAGGTTCAAGATCCACCTCCGCTGGAAGATCTGGGTGCCAAGCACGAACGTAGACATGACAGATGGCGCCCGTATGGGCCAAGTGCCCAACAAGCTCACGGATGTACACGTTCATCCCGCCGCTGTCACCGGAACCGGGCTGTGCTAGCGGCGAGGTATGCAACGACAGCAACGCAATGCGAGCTGGTGCATTTGATGCCCCCAAGGTCACGTCCTAAAGATATCGGGCATCGAGCGCCCTCCGCGAACCCGAACGGGGGTTCCCGGCGCGCTCTGTTACGCAGCCCGATCACCTGAGCGCTACTAATCGAAAATTGGGACCATCAAAGCGCCCAGAACGACATGCTGATCACTCGCTGATCGATGCAGGCGCTCACCCGCCGGAAACTGGCGGGAGGATAGCGACTTCATCCTGGTCATGGACCACGGTGTCCCGCTCGGCTGGTTCACCATTTACCCAGACTTTGCAGGTCGGGATCAACGCAGAGAAATGGTCACCGAACTTGTCGCAGGCTGCATCGACAACCTGGCCCACAGTGGCCCCGTCGATCGTGATTGAACGCTCGCCAGCAGCGGCTTCACGAACCGAAGCGAACAGTCGCAGTGTGGCCATGTAGGCGATGCTAGCGAAGGGAATCGTTTACGACCGACCGTGCCCGGTAGCTTTGTCTATCGTGGGAAGCGCAGCGGTTCGATGACAGAGATTTTAATGGTCCGCCATGGCCAGTCTGAGTGGAACGCCCAGGGCCGTTGGCAAGGGCAGGCCGATCCGCCACTGAGCGCTCTTGGGCTCGAGCAGGCACAAGCCGGCAGCGTCTATCTGACCAAGCTGCATGCCGAGTTGGCATTTGATGGCATCGGCTCCTCAACACTTGACCGTGCCGCCACCACTGGTGATGTCATCGCTCAACATCTGGGCTTCAACACGCCCTTTCGCACTGCCAATCTGGCCGAGCGCAGCGCCGGCGAATGGAGCGGGCTGACACGCGACGAGATTGATACCCAGTACCCGGGCTACCTAAAGTCCCGAAGATACCCGCCCGGGTATGAAGGCGACGAGGACCTCCTCCCACGCATCCAGCGAGGTCTGCGTGAGGTCATCGAAAGCGTGCCAGGTGATCGACTGCTCGTTACCGCACATGGCGGGATTATCTACTGCATCGAGGCCAGCGTTGGCCGGTCGTTCCGCCATATGCCGAACTTGGGTGCACTCTGGTTCGATTTCGATAAGAACGGAACGTTCGCTCTGGGCGAGCGCACCGAGCTGCTTGCTGACTTCTCCGGGGAAGCAACAACACCCGACCAGATCTAGGGAAGTCCGAAGCTTTCGCTGCGGTCTCACTACTGTCGACGGGGCCCTGATCTACGGTCCCACCCAGCCTGATTGGACCTAGGGAAATTGGTAATTACCGAGGCTGCTTGGTACCGGCGCAGCGGGCCAGCATGGGACGGTCATCTAGCTCGCCTGCCGCTTGAGCTACATCGCAAATTTGGCAGATTTTTGCCGAATCTCGAGCTAAGCATTTAAGCACCAGATCGGTGTCATTCAGGTCATTCTGCACCGTGTTCAACCACTCGACATCGGGACGCGTCGCCAGGTCGATGCCGATGTTAGGTCGCTCGGAAACAGCCGCTTGTGCGACAACAACGCCGTCTGACTGGGGCTCGGATTCGTTCACTCTGTGACCCTATCCACCCAATCTGCGAGTAAACCGGACCAGACACGCCAAAGTGCCCGCTAAGCTCCACTCGCCTCCGTGGCGCAGTCTGGTTAGCGCAGTGGACTTTTAATCCATTGGTCGTGGGTTCGAATCCCACCGGGGGTACCAAACTTGCATCGTCGCCGTCTACCGACTGCGACGGCAAGTAAAACAGCGGTGCATCAGCGGTTCTAAATCCGCCATCACCGTGTGCCAGGCCGTCAGGATGCACGAGGTAGCGGAATCCTGGCCGATCCGAAGCGCCTTGCGGCGTCCGACGCTGTCCGCGGTCTTGCCGGCAACGACCAGAAGTGATCCAAACAAGATGTCGTACAAGCTGACCATCCACGAGCCATCAGCGCTCGTGATCTCGAAGTCGCTGAGGATGTCCGGGAATGCCACGTTGACAACCGCTACGTCGAACATGACCACGGCAAATGAGATCGCACAGACCGCAAAGACCGGTCACGGGAGCCCCCGCCCCTCGGGCGATATGCAGTTACCTGACTCAGCGGGGAAATCACTCACCCAGTCTGGGGTTTCAGGCGGTACAGCAGCGCTGTGCCGATGAGGCCGGAGGCAACGGCAGTCCACTGGGCTGCAGAATGACCGGAGGAGTCGATGATTCGTCCCATGACCGGCGGGCCGATGAGGCCACCGAGCCCGTTGGCCGTGTAGAGCGCTCCGAGGACTCCACCCATACCGACAGTGCCAAATAGTTGGGCGAGCACCGCGGGCGACAGCGCGATAATACCGCCGTAGGCGACACCAAGGACGACCGCAAATGCGATGAGCAGCGGGTAGTTCGTGCCGGCTGCAAGCCAGATAAGAAAACTCAACCCGAGCCCGAGACACGACCATCGGAACAGAGCAATAATGCCGACTTTTCCTGCGAACGCTCCAAGAGCCAGGCGGCCAACAATCGAAGCCATGCCGATGATTCCAAGAAGCAGTGCAGCCGATCCGGTGGCGCCGGTTACATCGATGTAATCGGCCATGAAGACGAACACGGTAAACAGCGAGGCCGACATAAAGAACGACGACGCATAAAGGACCCAGAAGTCGCGGCGGCCGCGAATTACTTCGCGAATAGGTCGGGGAACAGCGACTGAGCCCGGTGTCCTGTGCGCTCCCACTGCAGCGATCAGCAACAGGACTCCTGAGGTGATGGCCAAGACCCGGTAAGCATCGCGCCATCCCTGAGCGTCGATCACCCGCTCGATGATCGGGACCAGCACAAGAGTGCCTGCGCCAATACCCGCAACCGCAAGCCCAAGAGCGAGTGTTCGCTTCTCAACGAACCAGCCACCCACAGTCGCCACCATCGGCACAAAGCAACAGGCGACCCCGATGCCCACACCCAGCCCGTAGGTCAGGTAGCCGAGCTGGATCGAGGAGACCTCTGCGGTGAGCAACAGGCCGATCACCATGGAAGCAGCTCCGAGGATCATCACTGGTCGTGGGCCGATTCGATCGGCGAGCCTGCCGGTGAAGGGGCCTATAGCGAAATAAGCAAAGGTGGTGATAGCGAAGAACAGTGCTGTCTCGGATCGGCTGGTTCCGAACTCATCGGCCATAGGTCCAAAGAACTCACCAAAGCTGTAGGCCACGCCAAACACCGTGAACATGGCAAGGAAGGCAGAGAACACGACCACCCAACCTCGCCTCGAGTCAACGCCATGCGAAGTTCCACTATCTGGTCTGACGGTTGTCTCGGTCACGGTGTGCGTGTCCTCATCCTAGAATCTGACGTAGCCACGGTTACTAATTTCGTACCCACCAGTACGGCATGATGATGTACCGTTGCCTCCAGGTCAAGGGATTCTTTTACTGAAAGGACCGAAATAGTGGCTGGACGTCCGAGAGCACTCGATCTCGACACCGCATTGCCCATGATCCTTCGGCTCTTTTGGGAGCGTGGGTATTCGGGGCAGACGTTGGATCAAGTCGCGGCAGAGCTCGGCGTCACTAAACCCACGTTGTGTCGCACGTTTGGCGACAAGGACGCCATCTTCGTTGCCGCCCTTGACGAGTACCACCAGACCTACATTGCCCCCGCCGAGGAATGCCTGGCAAAAGCCGACACCTTGAGCGAAGGGCTGCATGGGTTCTTCGCCGTCTTCGTCGCACGGATCGTCGACGATGACCTACCGCCAGGGTGTTTCATGGGCGACACCGCCGCCACCGGCCAATTCAGCACCGGCACTGTCGCCGAGACCCTCCACACACTGCACGAGCGCTTGGCCTCGACAGTGCACCAACACATCGAAACTGCCATAGACAATGGCGAACTCAAGTCGACCACATCGAGCGTGCCGGTGCTCCAGTTCGTCTTGGGTCAAGTCTCGGCACTCTCGGCAATCTCGCGTTCAAATCCAACACAAACACAACTCGACACCGTGGTCCAATACATGCTCAACGGGCTCCCGAGGGCAGACACATCCAGGCCAGGTGATTAGCTCCCCAGGTAGCGGTCAGGGTTCGCGTAGTGTCCAGCCAGGGGTGCCCGGAGCGCAATCACTTTCTGGTCCTCGACCTGCTGTTCGTTGACCATGACAATCGAAACGGGTCGCAGTGATCCCGTCTACCTTCAGCGAGATCAACCAGGCCGTCATCCCGCGGGCTCCACTGTCGCCAATACGCCGAAATATCACCGCTATGTCGACCTATCCAGCCGCCGACATCGACGTCTTCTTGCCGTTGAGCACCTAGCCCTGGACAACACGCTCGATCTTCCGGTCTAGCTGCGCAGCGTCGGACCCAGCGCTGCCAACGTCCGCCCTGCGGTCAGATCTTGCAGCTATGACTCAACCACCTCGCGCTCACCGTGATCAACAATAATTTGAGCATTGAGCGACCCGAGCAGACTGATGTACGACATCGAGAGACCTGCGGAAGCAATCTGTTCGTGGATCACTCTTGCGGCGACCTTCGATGCGCCTTGACCGCCGTATTCTTCCGACAGTTCCGGAGCTATAAGCCCGAGTGCGCCCATCTCGGCCTATACGAACGATCGAGGACTCTCGACTCGTCGAGCGCTGCAAAGCCGGGCGCTATGCGTTCGTCTGCGAAACGCCCGGCCATCTCGGCGAGCACGAGTAAGTCGTGGTCTAGTTAGGGGTTCGGGTGTATCTTCGCCTGTCGAATTCGCGAAAATTTGGCTTGTGCTTCTCTTTCAAAGCATTCACGCCTTCCTTCGTTTCTTCAGATTCGGAATAGAGGGGGAGCGCAGATCGCCCCAACCGATTGCGTATCCCTGCACACGAACGATCACCGGGACTAGGGCATCACGGATTGCCCCACGCAATTCTTCAACGGCCATGCCGACCGTGCCGCTGCCGTTGGACTGGCGTTCGTGTATCCCTTGATCGCCGCAGTTGCAAAATACTCGATCGTCAGCGCCGGAGAGCACAATCGCTCCGATATCTGGGTCTTAGACAGCTCGGTGAAACACATGAATTAGGTCATCGCAGATTTGACCCGTGAACGCGTTCATGACCCCGGGGTGGTCGATCGTGATGTCACAACATGGTTACGGTTTTCGACCGTATTGTCGGTGTATCCCATGGTCAAACATTCTTTCAGAGGTGCTGTGTCGAGAAGGGCAGATTCGGTCAGAGAGCGTGCGTTGTCGAGGCAGTGGTCAACCGGCCATGGTGAGGCCACCCGAAACACTCAGTACCTGGCCGGTTACAAACGCGGCCTCGTCGCTAGCGAAGAACAGCACGGCGCCAGCGAGGTCATCGGGCTGGCCAATACGCCCCATCGGGATCGAGCGCCGAAACGCTTCTCGCAATTTGTCGGGGTTCGCTGCTGCGTCGACGAAACCAGCGAGAAGCGCGGTGTCAGTTGGGCCCGGACACACGACGTTAAACGTGATGCCGTGACGTGAATGCTCACGGGCAAGCGTCTTGGAAAACGCGACGATGCCCGCTTTGCATGCGGCGTAAACCGCTTCGCCCGACGAACCCACGCGGGCGGCATCTGAGGATACGTTTACGACTCGACCGACCCCTCGCTCGACCATGGCAGGAAGCACAGCGTGGTGCATATTAAGGGCCCCGACCAGGTTGATGTCAATGAGTTTCGACCAGTCCTCGGGCGCGGTATCAAGAAATGGAACGAAGAGATCCCAACCGGCGTTATTGACCAACACGTCGATCGGCCCTAATTCGGCGACTACGCGTTCAACCGCTGCGTCAACAGAAGGCCGTTCCGTGATGTCACAGGTAACAGCGAGTGCCTGTGCCCCGTTTGCGGCCAGAGCGTCAGCCACATCCTGAGCCGGGCCCGCAGCTCGATCGAGGACAGCCACTCGGGCCCCCTCGGCAGCGAACTCTCGACAGAGCGCGCCGCCAATACCACCGCCACCACCGGTTACCACAACGGTCTTACCTTCGAATCTTCCCACGAAAATTTCCTCCTAATTTGACTGTCAGATTTATCATGATGTTGTTTTACTTGTCTAAATTGCACAGCTCTTATCCAGGGGAGTCCCTGCGTCGACTATCGACGACAAGACTGACGACCGCTAATCAAACTCAGTTGCTACGCCGAGGTTTCGTTGACAACAGTTGACAGAAAACCAAGATGGCACGATGAATAGCTGCACAATAGGTTGCGCCTTGCCTGAATTCACCTAGGCCGACGCGCCTCACTCGTTTTTGTTGTGAGTGACCTCGTATTGTTGGATGGGGTCATGGCCGCGACCCACCTCGCCACCCCACGGCCGGTCGTTCGTGGTTCAGCATCCATTCAGGAGGAAGCATGAAGATTGGTATTGGGCTGTGGTGCCTGCAGTCAACAGCGACGGCGCCACGCTCGTTCACCCAGGCGTACCAAGACCTTCTCAACGACGCGCAACTGGCCGAAGAGGTCGGTGTCCACTCGCTCTGGCTCTCTGAACATCATGGCTACTACGACGGCTATTGCCCAGCGTTGCTTCCCGCAGCCGCAGCAGCCCTATCGGTCACCACGACATTACAGGTGGGCACGGGCGTGCTCCTGCTCCCGCTGCAGGACCCAACTCGAGTACGCCTCGCTACGGCCGAGTTGAACGCCCGTTTTGACAACCGATTCCATCTCGGCACTGGCATGGGATACCGCCCGTCTGAGTTCGACGCAATGGACCTCGCCATGGCTGACCGAGTAAAGCGAATGAACGTTGGGCTCGATGTGCTGGCAGTGGATCCTCCAGGAAAATTATGGGTAGGAGTTACTAGCCCCGCAGCTGCTCGCCGTGCCGGCCGACGCGGCCTGGGCCTGTTCATCTCCGGCGCGTTTTCGAAGGCGGTCGTCGACTCACTGATCGCTGCTCACCGAGAAGCTTGGGAAGAAGCTGACCGACCTGGCGTCACCCAACCCCCAGTCGGGTTGCTACGCAACTTATGGCTCGCCAACGGCGCTGTGGACCATAGACAGGCGCTCGATTGGGTTCGATCGAGTTACCTCGTCTACGCCGGGCTAGGTTGGGGCGCCAACGACACCGGTGTCGACTTTGTGGCGCAGGTCGAACAGTCAATGGATGAAGTCGAGGCCTCAGCCATTGTTGGTACCGCCGAACAGGTCGCCGATGAGCTTTCCCAGTACGACGTTGATCTCGTTGTTTGTCGTGTCGGCTATGACGAACCTCCCCGTTCTGCTCTCACGACCGTTGTCGAACGAATCGGCACTGAACTTGTTCCGTTATTGAGTGACGCCGGCCGAACCGAGGTTCTGGCATGAGACTTGGGCTTGATCTACGAAATATGCCACCAAGTGCTGTAATCGATCGAGCGATCGAGGCCGACCAACTCGGGCTTTGGGCCGTGTTGGTTGGCGGCATCCAAGGAACTGAAAACCTGGCCATCGCACAACTTGCGGTCATGACCGACCATGTCCACCTGGCTGTCTGGCTGAGCGGCAACCTATTGCATCCGGTGGCACTGGCCGAGGAAATTGCTGTCACCGATCACCTCAGTCAGCGACGGGCCCTTGCGGTTATCGACGGTGACGAAACCGTGACCGAACACGTCAGACATTTACTCTCGGGGCACATCGTGAACGGGGTGGCGCTCAGTCCCCCGCCAGCGCAGACGGCCGTACCGGTCTGGTCTGCCAACGATCTCTCGTGTGTTTTATTGACCGGCGACCTCGACCGGGACCGAGACACAATCGACAGCTACCGCGACCAAGGTCACACCCATCTGTTCGTCTCTTGGCCCGGGCCACTTCGCACACTCGCTCGCCATCTGGCGACTCGGGCCGCAACGGCGAACTTCCCTCAAATCACCGCAGACCATGCTGACGTGATCGCCCCCTAACGGACCGCTCTACTACTCACCCTGCCGGGGCCGGTCCTGAACCGAACACCAGTAGCAGACGATCCGGCTCCGCTTCCCCTAAGCCCCATTCCCGTGTGAACGGCGCGGCGACACGGCGGGTCCGGCGTCGTGGGCTCCTATCACGTCTAACCGCCGAGTTAAGTTGCACCCATGGATAGTTTTTCGACAAAGACAGCAGTAGTGACAGGTGGAGCATCGGGAATGGGGCGAGCCATGGCATTGCGTTTCGCCCGGGCTGGCATGAACATCGCCATCGGTGATGTGAACGAAGACGGAATGGCGGCCGTTGTAGCCGAGGCGAAAGCTCTCGGTGTCGAAGCCTTCGGCGTGTACACCGATGTCGCCGACGAAAACGCCAACTTTGCTTTGAACGAAGCGGCATGTGACGCATTCGGTCAGGTCAACGTGGCGTGTCTCAACGCGGGAGTCACCGGCTCGGCCGGCCGGTCATGGTCATTGACCAAACAAGATTGGGACTGGACCCTCGGCATTCTGCTCGACGGCGTCATCCATGGTGTCCGAGCATTCGTACCAGGCATGGTTGAACACGATGACGGCCATGTTGTCATGACCGCTTCAATCGCTGGCCACGTGTCGTCGGCCTACAGCGGGCCCTACATGGTGGCCAAGCACGGCGTCGTCGCATTGGCCGAGACGCTGCATCACGAACTCAGAGCAGAAAAGTCCAACATCGGGGTCACCTGCTTGTGCCCTGGTTTCGTCAATACCGACATCGTTGCCGCTACCCGCCGCCGTGACCCGGGCCAGGTTGGTGCAGTTCAGGACAAGCTGGGCGAGAAGTGGCTCGACTTCTCCGAGCGCGCTCTTGCTGGTGGGATAGATCCCGAGATTGTTGGCGAGCAGGTCTACGACGCCATCGTCGACAACCAGTTCTGGTTGTTCACCGATCAAGACTGGGATCACGCGATCGGTGAAAAGAATCAGCAGATTCTCACCCGGAAAGCCCCGACCCTGGGTCACCCCAGCAAGTAACGGCACAAGAAACAGCGTGACTACTCGACACCGCTGTCTCCTTCGATAGCTTTGTTGATCTCACGCTGAAAGTGGGCGTCGAGCGCAGTCTGGAAGACGGCGGAACACCGCTGGTTGAATGCCTCGGTGAACTCTGCCGGAGCGGGAGGTGCCGTCGTCCAGAGAGCAACGACCGTTGGATGCATTGATACGACAAGAGCGACCGAATGATCGCCGCGGGCGAGTTGTTCGATGGCATCAACAATGACCGGACCCGTCTCTGCCAAGGGCCGCCACGGTCCACCATCGACTTCAGGAACCACAAGAGGCAAGAAACCCGCCTAGCGCTCGCGTCGAAGTGTTCTCGCCTTATGTCCATGCCTCGAAGTTGCTTCCCAATCACCTACAGGTCAGATATCGCCGCGCTTGCTTGTCCGGCGATGCCGCTATTCAATGCGTACCAAAGGCCACCAAGGCCTGCCCCAGCGGTGACAGCGATAGTCCAACGACCCAACGAACCAGCGCATAGCGGGTACACGCCTGTTCGGGGTCAGATCCCGTCGACGGGTTCAGGCACAATCCCCTCGGCTTCGAGTACCTCTCGGCCGAGCCGGAAAGCCTCGACTCCAGCGGGTATGCCGCAGTACACCGCTATCTGAAGCAGGGTGTCGCGAAGTTCGTCGAGAGTGACGCCATTGCCAATGGCGGCCTTAAAGTGCAGCTTGAACTCTTTCGGACGATTCAGTGCCGCGAGCATGCATAGATTGTTCAGGCTGCGTTGCTTGTCGCTCAGGACCGTGCGCCCCCACACTCCGCCCCAGGCGAATTCAGTCACCATCTCTTGGAAATCGCGGTTGAAGGAGTCTGCGCCGGTGAGAGCGCTGGTCACGTACTGTTCGCCAAGCACCCGGCCCCTCGCCTCTTTACCCAGTTCGAAACGATCCTGATCCATGAACTCTCCTCTTCGTTTTGCACCAGCGGTGCCCGGCCAGCGAACCTACAGGAGAACCGCATCTCCGGATCGATCGAGGAGCAATCATGGCTGACGCGCCAACCGTCTACGAGGTGTACGCAGTCAAGTACGCCGAACGCGACGCGCACCGGGCCGAACACTTCCTGGGGGGCGACCCTCACGACACGCCGATGCCGATGGACTACTTCGTCTGGGCCGTCGTTGGACCGGACAAGACGTGGGTTGTCGACACCGGATTTGGTGAACTCGACGCCGCCACTCGCCAGCGTCGGCTGGTCCGCACCGTGACCGAAGCACTGGCAACCGTCGACGTTGATGCTGCAACTGTGACCGATGTGATCATCACCCATCTTCACTACGACCATGTGGGCGGCCACAACCAATTCCCTCAGGCACGCTTCCACCTCCAGGACCGTGAAATGGCATTCGCGACCGGGCGACATATGGCCCATCGCTCACTCAATCATGCTTTCACCCCATTACACGTCGCCGACATGGTCATGCTCGTGCACGACGGACGCGTGGTCTTTCATGACGGTGACGAAGAACTAGCGCCAGGTCTAACTGTGCATCGGGTTGGTGGTCACACCGACGGCTTGCAAGTCGTTCGAGTTCTGACCGATATCGGTTGGCTAATCTTGGCCTCTGACGCCACGCATTACTACGAGAACTTCGAGGCCGAGCGCCCGTTCCCCATTGTGTTCGATGTCGGCGCCATGCTGGAGGCGTACCACACGCTGCAACGCCTCGCAGATCAACCCGAGCTGATCGTCCCTGGCCACGACCCTCTCGTTCTCGAGCGTTTTGAGGTGGCCCGAGTTGGCCTGGACGGCATCGCAGTTCGGCTCGACAGGCCGCTCAACTCGTGAAGACCAGCAGGAAGCCTGACCTCACTAACAGGTCGCAGCCCAGTCCCGATCCATCCGACTACGTCAGCAGACAGTCGTGGCTGTCTCTTGCGTTGGTGTCCTCGGCAACGTTCATCATCATCCTCGATCTCATGGCGACGAACGTCGCTTTTCCGTTCATTGAGCTGGAGTTCGCTGACACGCCGCGCTCGACCCTGGCCTGGGTGTCGTCAGGCAACGCGATCGCAGCGGGCGCGCTGCTGTTGGTCGCAGGAAGGTTGGCCGATCGTCACGGCCGACGCCGTATCTTTCTGCTTGGTTTGGCCCTATTCACGGCTGTCTCAGCGGTGACAGCAGCAGCCCCCAACCCCACCGTTCTTATCGCAGCAAGGGTTGGCCAGGGCGCTGGAGCGGCCATGGTTACCTCAACCGCTGTTGCACTTTTGTTACCGTTGTTCCCAGCAAAAAAACGAGGGCTAGCCATCGGCATCTGGGGCACCGCCGCCAGCGCTGGCGCAGCCACAGGCCCCACATTGGGGGCAGTGGCAATCGAGGCCGTGAACTGGCGGTGGGCATTTCTAATCAATGTCCCCATCGGGCTCACCGTGCTGGTCTTGGGTCGTCGAGTCCTGGCCGAAACGGAACGCTCCTCTGACGCTGGACCGGTCGACTACGTCGGAAGTTTGGTCGGTACCTCTGCGATCGGACTGCTCACTTTCGGCGTCTTACAGGGCCCTCGTTGGGGTTGGACGAGCGGAACGGTGCTGCTCGCGCTGGTCCTATCCGTGGCACTGGCCACGGCGTTCCTGGTGCGGTGTAACCGAGCAGCATCACCTTTAGTCAACTTGGGGTTATTCCGCAATCAGAAGTTTGCGCTGGCGAACCTTTCACAAGCAGGAACACAGTTCGCCATCAACGCTTGGTTCTTCACCACTCCCCTATTCCTGATCAATGTGTGGGGATACTCGGCCCTAGCCGGAGGCACCGCTGTTGCCATTGGCATGATCGTGAGCTTCGTATCGATACCAGTCGGCCACTGGTCAGACACACATGGGTATCGCGGCGTGTTGGCACTCGGTGGCATGATCGCTGCATCGGGCATGTTCGTATGGGTGTTCAGCGTTGACGAATCGCCGGACTTCTGGTCGCTCTATCTGGTTGGACTGCTGCTGTTTGGACTAGGCGCCGGGATGGTGGGCATCGTCGTGACGAATGCGGCACTTACCGACGTGCCGGAACATGACTTGGGTATTGGGAACGCAGTCTTCCAGACCATTCGGCGGGTTTGCGGGGCTCTCGGCGTGGCCGTTGCCGTAGCCCTACTGGGTGACCGCAGCAACGAATCGATCCAAGCGTTCCGGGCCGTGTGGTTGTTGATTGCTGGCGGCTATCTCTTCTCGGTCATCGCCGTCATGGGCTATCCAACCAACAGCACGTCTGACCCAGACCGACAACTGCGCTCGTGATCCGGATTACAAGCAGATGATCGACATCGAAGCAGGTCGAGACTCCTACGACAACATTTCAGGGGACGCCGAACCAGACGGTGTTCACCTCTTCAGTGCCATGACGCTGCACAGCGCTACAGACAACTCGACAGTGGACCGACGGCGCAGGCGCTACATAGTCCAGTACTGCAGCCACCATGTCCGGTGCGGCCAGCTCTTGCACCCACCTTCCTGATTATCTGGCTGCGCCTGACGTTGCCTTGGAGAGACAGCAGCCACCCATAACTGCGCCACGCGACAGTTCTCAACGCCGATTCCTCGTGCTTAGTTTGGGGGGCACGGCACATTTGATTGTCCTACGCTCGAATCAGGGCGGCGCCCGAGCACTGCGATTAGGTTCAGGTGATGAGCGATAGCGAGACCACGAACCCATTCAGCGTCCTAATCGAATACCAGGTACGCACCGAGAACAACAGTGTGGGCGAGTGGCTCGACGTATGGAACGACCGAGGCGAAGATGCACGCGTGGGCGAACCCGAAACCGACGCCTATGTAGCAGCGGTCAACCTCGCCGATGAGTCAAACGTTCTCGTGTTCGAGCGTTATGCGAACGGACAATCAAGCCTCGACTCCCATATCGACAGGCCGGCCCATGGCGAGTTGATGGAAGCAATGGGCTCGCGCCAAATGACCAAACGGCGAGTCATGACCACCAGGTTCTCTGATGTCGACAATTACGGCTGGTGGGGACGGCCAGGCTCGGTCAATCCGAAACACGTCGGAGTGGCAATAATTGCCCTCGGCTTTCGGTTCGGATCCGACGATGACCTGAACACCTATCTAGAAGCGTCTCGTGAGCACGCCGCCTATTGCTGGGACGCCGAACCCGACACTCTGATCTACAGCGCAGGCCTGGCTATGGCCGACGCTGACCGCGAGATCGATCTGCGCAAAGGTGATGTCGTCTTCGTGATGGCCTGCACAGATTTGGTCGCCGTCAACAAGCATGCCAACGATCCGCGGCACCTGGCCTTGATGGCCGAACTCGAAGCGGGCATCCAGATGGAACGCACCTTCATCCGCTCCTACAAGACCACCGGCCACGGCTTCCTATGGCGCGAGTAGGCCTACACACCTAGTGTCGTAAATACAGCGCATAGACATAAGGAGACTCTCATGCATGATCTGGTGATCCGCAATGGCAACGTCGTCGATGGCACAGGGGCACCAGCCCGGGTGGCCGACGTCGCTATCGACAAGGACGAGAACGGCGTAGGGATCGTCACAGCCATAGGCGCCAACGTTGGACCCGGGTCCGAAGAAATCGACGCGTCTGGTCTCCTGGTAGCACCGGGCTGGGTAGACGTTCACACACATTACGACGGTCAGGCAACATGGGATCCTGAGCTGTCACCGTCGTCGTGGCATGGTGTTACCACAACGGTGTTCGGCAACTGTGGCGTCGGCTTCGCACCCGCCCGACCCGATAAGCACGATTGGCTGATCCAGCTGATGGAAGGTGTCGAGGACATCCCTGGTGCTGCGCTGGCCGATGGGATTGACTGGCAATGGGAGACCTTCCCCGAGTACCTCGATGCACTAGATCAGATGCCCCGGGTGATGGATATCGCGACCCATGTTCCCCACGGTTCGGTTCGTGCTTACGTGATGGGTGATCGCGGCGCGAGGAACGAAGAAGCCACCGCCGATGACCTGATACAGATGGCCGAGATCGTCCAAGAAGGCATCAGAGCCGGTGCACTCGGGTTTAGTTCTTCGAGGACCAAGCTCCATCGAGCGCTCGATGGTGAACCGGTCCCGGGCACCTTTGCCGGCGCCGCAGAAATGGTGGCGTTAGGAAAGGCGGTAGCTGACGGGGGCGGCGGCGTCGTCGAGGTCGCTAGTGATATCGGTCTTGGCGGGCTTGAGGGTGACTTCGGAGGCGATATTGACTGGATGCGCGAATTAGCCACCGATTACGGCCTCACGGTCACGTATGCGCTTACACAATCTGACCAGGACCCCGACCAGTGGCGTGAGTTGCTGGACCTGTCTTCATCGCCGATCGAAGGTGACGGCAAGGTTGTGGCGCAGGTCGCCGGCAGACCAGCCGGGCTTCTCTTTGGATTCGAGACCTCACTTCACCCATTCAAGATGCATCCGACCTATCTACAGTTAGCCGACTTTCCCTTAGCGGAGCGCGTGATCGAACTGCGCAAGCCCGAGATCAAGGCCGCGATCTTGGCCGAACAGACCGGCTTCACCGGTCGATTCAACCACGACGTCGCCCATGGATTTCACAAGATGTATCCCCTCGGTACCGAGCCGAACTATGAACCATCGCCAGAGGACTGTGTACAGGCACAGGCCAAAGCCACCGGCAAAGACCCATACGAGTACGCCTACGACGTGATGCTCGAGAACGATGGCAAGGGCCTGCTCTTCTTCCCCCTCACCGACTTCGCGGAGCATTCGTTGAACCCAACGTATGAACGGTTACAGCACCACGGTGCGTTTCTCAGCCTCAGCGACGGTGGCGCTCACTGCCGCTTGATCTGCGATGCTTCAACACCGACCTTCCTGCTCACACACTGGACGCGAGACCGGACCAACGGCCCCAAGCTCGGCATCGAAGAAGCGGTGAAGTTGCAGACTCACGACACCGCCGAACTTTACGGACTCGGCGATCGCGGCACCCTCGAAGTAGGCAAGCGTGGCGATGTGAACATCATCGACTACGAAGGACTCCGTCTATCCCCACCGGAGATGGTCCACGATTTGCCAGCAGATGCACCTCGGCTACTGCAGAAGGCCGACGGTTATCGCTACACCATCGTGTCAGGCGAGATCACCTGGCTCGACGGCAAACCAACCGGCGCCCGACCCGGCGTGCTGGTGCGGGGTCGCCGCTAGCCGAGGCGCCCAACAAGAAGTAGAGCAGTGTCGACTAGAGCAGTGTCGACTAGAGCAGTGTCGAGCCTGGATCGAGACCGAGCAGCATGCGGCCTCGCATTTCCGCCGTGCTGTCAAAGTCGGCAATTGCATGGTGACAGGCAGTGTTCACGTCGCGATAACGCGCTTGCAGTTCGCTGTCGTTGTAGATGGCGTTCGCCCCTGAGGTCGCAAAGATCCGTTCGGTCGCACGGCGGCTGAGCTCGACTGCGTAGGCAGCGTTCCACTTGAGCTCAGCACGGGTTTCGATATCGAGGCGCTCACCCGTTGTCCCAACCTCGTCGCACCGATCGGCCGCCGCTTGGACCAGCATCCGTGCTGTCTTGAGCTCGACAGCAGCTTCGGCGACGCGCATCTGTGACCCGACGCTCTTCGCCTTTGACGAACGCGTGTACACCTCTCGCCGCACAGCAGTGCGTTCGAGGTGCAGTGAGAGTGCGCTATCGGCGATGCCGATCACGGTGGCAGCCAATTGCACCGACAAACACACGAGCAATGGGACGCGATTGATATGGGTGCTGTGCATCTCACCATGTTCGCTGAGGCCGTTAAAGAGTGTGCTGCTCGGCATCGCCCGATGTGCTGGGACAAATACCGCATCAGCGACGAGATCTTTTGACCCGCTACCTCGTAGACCCAATGTGTGCCATGTGTCGTCGACGTCGATGTCAGATTTCGCCACGATGAGATGCAGCCCGGGGAAGTCGCTTTCGGGTAATTCATCGGCGATCGCCCCAATCAGTAGCCAATCACCGTGGTCGACGCCGCTGGCGAACTGCCACCGGCCTGTCAACTCCCACCCTTCAGGGCGTCGTTTTGCCTGACCTTGTGCCGCCAGAGTGCCAGGAATGACGATGTTGGCACTCTCACCGAAGACCTCGCGTTGACACTCTTCGGGGAAATTTCCAACGACCCACGCATGAGCATTTGACACCATCTGCACCCACCCGGCAGCGGAATCCGCAGCGGCAACCTCGAACAACGAGTCGACCTGTGCCCGGAGCCCAGCTTCAGATCCTCCCCACGCCGCTGGCGTGAGAATGGCCCACAACCCGGCGCTTCGCATCGCCTCGACAGAATCAGGAGCGACCATTCTCATTTCTTCTGAAACTCCAGCATTGCGACGAAGGAGTTCGCGAAGCTGATCTGTCATTGCTAGTGCCATAGGGAAAAGCTAAACTAAATGACGCGCTCGTGACCTCATTTCCCTCTGAACGGCCTGGTCTTGACCAGGTGTTCACTGCACAGCTAACGAGACATTTAGAACAAATTCCAACCGACGATTTAGGGTCGGTAATCTAAGTGGAGACACTGACGTTTGGGGATCTGTTCGTGAAAATTGATGTCGAGAATTTCCGTAACCGGCGAAACGATCAACGCTGGAACCGAGTTTCGGTGGGCGATGTCATCGAGCGAGTTACATGGAGCGATCCAGACAAAGAATGTTTGGTCGCGACGCCAGAAGCAACCGTGAACCCGGCACACGCCCGTGTCACATACGCCCAAGCTAATGAGCTCATCAACCGAGTCGCCAATGGGCTGCTGTCCAGCGGAATTCCCCCAGCAGCTCGCGTTGCGATGTTGGTTGAGAATTCGGTTGAGGCATGGCTCTCGAAGATCGCTATCGCCAAAGCAGGCATGGTTGCTGCGCCGGTCAACATCATGATGGCGCCTGACGTAATTGACGAGTGCCTGGCCCGTGTCGGTGCCGAGTTTGTGATCGCCGATGCACAGCAGTGGAACACACATGGCGATGATCTGGCTGCAAGCGGGCTCACTCCTATCATGATGATCGGTGGGTCTGATGGCGGTGAGACGCCTTCCTTTGACGACTTCATCGCTGGCCGAAGCGCCGAAGAGCCCGACGTCACCATCCATGGCGATGACATCTGGGAAGTGCTGTTCACCTCGGGAACGACTGCCAAGCCCAAAGCAGTGATGATCTCGCACACCTACACCTACATGTGCGCAATGAGCCAGATCATGTCGATGACCCGCGGGCTTCAACACGAACGCGATTTGGTACACGCGACCTTCACCCCGATGACCTTCCACATCGGTGACCATCTGATGGTGTTTGGGCCGCTGATGGCAGGCGGCACCGTAATTATGGGGAGTAAGCCCGACGGTAAAGAAATGGCCCAGGCCTGCACAGACGAGAATGTGACCTGCCTGTTTGGTGGCTCACCGCAGTTTATAGAGGGTCTGATCCGTGAGTGCCACGAGAACCCTGCCACCTATGACCTGTCATCCATTACCTCCATGTTCTATGCCTGGGCGCCGCTCGACCCGAAATCATTCAAAGCCTTCGAAGCGTTGACTCGACCCAACCTCGTCTGTTGGGAACTCATCGGGCAGACCGAGTGTCTAGCCCCCCATCAATTCTTCCTCAACCGGCACCGCGAGTTATTTGAAGCAACCGCGCCAGCCCAGAACTATGTGGGCGTGCCTGCGCCGCTGCTGGGATCCACCGTTGTAGATGCAGACGGGAATGATCTACGCGGCCAGCCCGGTGTCAACGGTGAAGCGGTGTATCGGTCTCCTGCCATGTTCTCGGGTTATTACCGGGATCCCGAGGCAACGAAAGCGGCTCTGAAGGACGACTGGTTCCACTCCGGCGACACCTTCGCCTATGACGAGCAGGACCAGCGAGTCATGGTCGATCGCTACAAAGACATGGTCAAGTCCGGCGGCGAAAACGTGTCATCTATCCGCGTTGAAGCAGTGCTTCATCAGCATCGGTCCATTGCGCGCGCTGCGGTCATTGGTATTCCCGATGACACCTGGGGCGAGATGGTGACGGCCTGCGTGATCCTGTCGCCAGGTCACGAGTTAGACGAAGCTGCAGTGATCATGTTCTCGCGCGAGCGACTGGCCGGATTCGAAACACCCAAGCGAATCATCGCCATGGACAGTTTCCCTGAGACAGTCGGCGGCAAGATCCTGAAATACAAACTGCGCGCCGCCCTTAACGAAACAAACGCGACAACATAGACCACGGCCGACGAGAGAAAATGTCGGGCTCGTCGGCGCAGACACAGCCTGATCCGATCAGTGCGGTCTCTAAGCCGAAGCGCGTAACTCCTGAAGGATATATCGGATCAAACTACGACGGCTGGTGGGGATTTCTATGACGGACAACGCATAGGAGTTCGGTTTGTTTGTAAACGTCGCCCAGGCAGCGGAAGCAGCCGGGTTTGAGTACGTGCTCGTGCCGGTCGCAACCCCCTGTTGGGACCCATGGAACTCGACCGCGATGTTCGTGCCCCAAACCACCTCGATCGACATGCTGGTGGCGGCTCGGCCCGGCGTCATTGCTTCAACAATCATGGCAAAGGCGATCTCGACATAGCCAGCTTCTGCCTGTCGGGCCATCCCCACGATGAAGAAGCAACCCGCTTCGGCGACATAGTCATGCCTGCGTTTAGGTGATGGCTCTCGACCCGTCAGCGCCGCTGAACCTCTGTCAAGCAATCACGCCGTCGGCGCGCAGGGTTACCAACTCATCGGCCGACACTGCCAGTAGTTCCGTTAAGATTTCCTCGGTGTGCTGGCCGAACAATGGCGCGTGGCGAGTGTGAACCGACGTTGTCTTCGAAAACAAGGCTGGCGACCGAACCGAACGTATTCTGCCGGCCGTTGGATGCTCGCTCTCCTGCAGGATGCCCCTGTGCTGTATGTGCGGATCGTCGATCATTTCTTCTCGAGTGTTCACCGGAGCTGTCGGCACATCAGCCTCGTCCATCAACTTCACCAACGCTGCGGTAGTGAAGCGCTCAGTTTCACGCTGGAGTTCCACGTTAATTTCGTCCCCGTGCAGGGTGCGACCGGAAAGTTGAGCGAACCGCGTGTCCTCTGCCAAGTCCGGCCGATTGAGCGCTTCACACAACGCTAGCCACTGTGCGTCGGTACCTAGGGGGTAGATCATTGCCCAACCATCGGTGGTGCGAAACAGTTTGCAAATCGTGGACAAGTCCGGTGTGTCGCTCTCGTGATCCATGTACGTGTGGTTCCACATAGCCTCCGGCCACAGGAAATGGATGCTCGCGTCCAGCATGGCGATCTCGATGTGTTGTCCACCATGACCCAAGGACCGGGCGACCAAAGCAGCGCACACCGATTGGGCGACGTTCAACGAGGTCACCTTGTCGCAGACGATGGTTGCCATCAGCTGCGGCTCGCCAAGATCGTCCACTTGGACCATCGGATAGCCCGCAATCGACTGAACAACGGCATCGAACGCCGGTCGATGCGAATAGGGCCCGTCGCTTCCGAAGCCGCTAATCGAGCACATTACGAGATCCGGATTGAGGGCATGCAGCACTTCCCATCCGAGGCCTAGGCGTTCCATGGCCCCGGGACGAAAGTTCTGAACCACCACATCGGCGTCGCTGATGAGAGCCAGAACTAGCTCTGTTCCCCGCGGGTCCTTGAGGTTGAGCGTGATCGATCGCTTGTTGCGGTTCATTGATGCCCAGCAAGGACTTACGCCTTGTGCCGATTCGACTAGCGGGCCGGACTGACGAATAATGTCAGGCGCATGGGCCTGCTCTACGACGATGACGTCAGCGCCTTGGTCGGCCAGGATCGAGGTCCCAAATGGCCCTGAGACCACCGCCGAAAGATCGACGACACGGATCCCAGTTAGAGGACCACCCGCTAACGCTCCGGGCTGTTCTGCCATGCCGACACCTCCTGTAGTCCTGATCAAGATGGTAGTTGGGGGTTCCAAATCGGCGCTATTCCAAACGAAGCTCAGGAGCGAAGGCGGCTCTGGGACTAACTAATCGCATCAATCAATTCCGATTAGCCCGACCTGAAACCGGCGTCCTGCATGCCGGGCCATGCTCTTGTTCGCCCAACCCGATGAGTCCGATCGGCTACTCGAAACCTATGAATCAATCAGGACGGTCTGGCCTCGCCACCAACCACTCTGGTCATTTGTACGTGATTGGTCAGGACCTGAAAGAGATGAGTTGGAGAGTGAACTCACTGAGCTTTTCTCCACCGACAACAACTGTCTCGCTGTTAGGCAACACTCCCTGGGTGATCGGGTTCGGGTCGAACCCTTGATCGGCGAGCAACGATCGACAAGACGGCAGGTCCTCAACCTCGAAGGCGGCCATCGAAGCCAGTCCCAAGGGCCGGGTTGCTACTGGACTGTCCAAGCCATCGGGCGCAATCAGTTCCAACACAGCATCACCAACCTGGAGTTGATGAATCAGCATTCCATGGCCCTCGACCCGTCCACTGAGCTCTACGCCCAAGATGGACCGCCACGCTGCTGTGGTGGCATCTAGATCACTGACGAATGCAGCGAGATGATCCAGTCGAAGCAGCGGAAGTCGATGACGGAATCGTCCCCCTTCAGCGTGGCGGCTACATCGGTTGACCAGCGACTCGGCGTAGCTAATCAGGCCAATATCCAGACCAAACAACTCGGTCTCAGGTATCAGAACTTCACCTATGAGCGAACCGTCGTCCCGGTGCACTGTCCGATCCTGCACTATCGTCACACCAGCGGCCCCGAGTTTTCCCCTTGCCTCATCGGCATCGTCAACCTCCATCATCACTCGCATCAACCCGCCTCGATCAATGGCCCAGAGAAGATCCGATCGGCCGGTCTCTAGAGCGCGATCTCGATCGTGAACGGAGAGCAACTCGACGTAAAACTCGGAGCTTTCGTTACCGATGAAGAACACCTGATTCTCGGTGGCAGCATCCTTGTGGCGCATCGGCTGCGTCAGCGAGAGCCCCAGCTGCTCGAAGAGTTGAGCTGAGCCATCCAAGTCGGCGACGGCCAGGATCACGTGGTCAATGCGAGTCAGAATCACATCTGCATATTAGATCCAGACGTGGCGGCTCAGAAGCCCTCGGGCTGATCCTCGGCAACCGTCTGGTTCGGCGACTCGGTGCCATGGACACGTCCCGAGAGCCATCTTGCACGCAGCGCGCTGCGATTGTTCAAGGGGCACATGAGCATCGACATGTCGAGTTTTCGATGGGGCACTGACCGTCATGTTCGTCCTACGACACCGCGACCCGTTTGACCGCGCGCTCCGGTCAGAACCAGACTGAGTCGAAACAACTTCTTCGGGGGCGAAATGAAGTGCAACGCAGCAATTATCCACGGTGCCGGTCAAGACTGGAAGATCGAAGAGATCGAGGTCGACTCGCCAAAGGTCGGTGAGGTCCTGGTGAAGTGGACCCACGCCGGGCTCTGTCACAGCGATGAACACCTGGTGACCGGCGACTTTGTTCCGGACGAGGCACAAGCCAAGGCCATGGGAATGACCGGCAGCATGTACCCAATGATCGGCGGTCACGAGGGCTCAGGGATCATCGCCGAAATCGGTCCGCACGTCACGAGCGTCGAGGTCGGCGACCATGTGTCTGCGTCGTTCGTACCATCGTGCGGGACCTGTCATTACTGCGCAACCGGGCGTCAGAACCTTTGTGATGCCGGTGGCGGAACCTTCCTTCCGGGCATGATCACCGATGGCACCAGCCGACATCGGCTCGGTGACACGGAACTTTTGATGATCGCCAAACTCGGCACCTTCTCCGAATACACCTGTGTCTCTGAGGCCCAGGTCATCAAGGTCGACAAGGATCTTCCCCTTGAGGCCGTAGCACTTGTGTCCTGCGGCGTTGCAACTGGCTGGGGGTCTGCGACTCGTCGGGCCGACGTGCGTCCTGGCGACACCGTTGTTGTGGTCGGCACGGGCGGCATCGGCATGAACGCTGTGCAAGGCGCAGCCATGGCGGGCGCCAAACATGTCATCGCCGTTGACCCGATCGAGTTCAAACGAGAGAAGGCAATGGAGTTCGGCGCCACTCACACGTTCGGTTCAATGGAAGACGCCATGCCCGAAGTCGTGCAAATGACGCAAGGCCGTCTGGCCGACAAGGTAATCATGACCCCGGGCGTGATGCACGGTGAACTTATGGAGATGGCGACTGCTCTCGCCGGCAAGGGAAGCACCATCGTCGTGACAGGGTTAGCGCCAATCAGCCAAAAAACATCATCGGTCAACCTGCTCGAACTAGCCATGTGGCAAAAGGAAATCAAGGGATCGATCTTTGGTTCCCTAAACCCCCGAGCCGATATCCCGAACCTGTTATCGATGTATCAAGCCGGCAAACTCAAACTCGACGAACTCATCACGGCCACCTACCCACTAAGCGATATCAATGTGGGATATCAAGCCATGCGCGACGGTGAGAACATCCGCGGCGTTCTCGTGCACGCGTAGATCTTGTCTGAACAGAACGGTATGAACGGCATGAACAGCCCCGGTAGATCAGGCGACGTTGACTTCGAGGTTGTTGTCGTCGGAGCTGGCTTCGCCGGGATGTATCTATTGCATCGATTACGCAACGAAGGGTTCTCGGCACGGGTCTTCGAGGCTGGATCAGGGGTCGGCGGCACCTGGTACTGGAACCGGTACCCCGGTGCCCGCTGCGACGTACGCAGCATCGACTATTCATACTCATGGGATGTCGAACTCGAACAGGAATGGGAATGGTCCGAGAAGTTCGCCACCCAACCAGAACTTCTTCGCTACGCGAACCATGTCGCCGATCGCCATGACCTGCGGCGCGACATCCAGTTCGACACCAAGGTCGATTTTGCCCGTTGGGATGAGGTCAATCGCCGATGGTTAATTTCGACGAGTAATGGCGACACCGTGTCGTGCGGTCACTATGTGATGGCTACCGGCTGTCTCTCGGTACCCAAATCGTCAGAACTCGACGGCATCGACGACTTCGCTGGCAATGTCTACTTCAGCGGTCGGTGGCCACATCACGAGGTCGACTTCAGCGGCCTACGCGTAGCGGTAGTTGGTACCGGCTCCTCGGCCATCCAATCCATTCCGATTATCGCATCCCAAGCTTCATCACTCACGATCTTCCAACGCACACCGAACTTCAGCATGCCTGCATTCAACGGGCCGAATGATGCTGCCGAAGTAGCCGAGGTCAAAGAGAATTACCCTGCGTATCGTCGCGAACAGCGCTACTCGGCTGGCGGTGTTGTGCGGGAACTCCCGACCAAGTCCGCTATGGAAGACTCCGAACCCGAACGTCGCGCCCACTTCGAGCAAGGTTGGAAGTCAGGCAGCCTCGGCGGCGTCATAGCCGCCTACAACGACATCCGCGTCAATCAAGGCGCCAGCGACCTCGCCGCGGCCTTCGTGCACAGCAAGATCCGGTCGATCGTGAATGATCAAGCGGTCGCCGAGAAACTCTGTCCCACAAATCACCCAATCGGGACGAAGCGCCCGTGCCTGGACACGAACTACTACCAAACGTTCAACGAAGAACACGTCACCCTGGTCGACTTGCTCGAGACACCCATCGTGGGAGTAACCGACTCAGGCATCGAGACGTCGGCCGAGTCCTTCGAGTTCGACGCGATCGTTATGGCCACCGGCTTCGATGCGATGACCGGAGCAGTTGTTGCTGTCGATATCCGCGGAGTTGGTGGAGCTGAACTAAAGCAGGCCTGGGCCGATGGACCTCGGACCTATCTCGGCCTCTGCGTGTCGGGATTCCCAAATCTGTTCCTTATCACCGGCCCAGGAAGCCCATCAGTGCTGTCGAACATGATGGTTTCGATCGAACAGCACGTTGACTTCGTGGCCGACTGCCTGGTGCACTTACGAGACGCCGGTCAAACCACGATCGAAGCCGACGCTGGGGCCGAAGCCGAATGGGTCCAGCATGTCGTCGAGGTCGGTGACGCCACGCTTTATCCCAAGGCCAACTCCTGGTACATGGGTGCAAATGTGCCGGGGAAGCCCCGCGTGTTTCTGCCTTATGTCGGAGGCGTTGGCACATACCGATTGATTTGCGAAGACGTCGTCGACGATGGTTACCGAGGATTTGTGCTGCACGCCTGACGGCACGGTAGATCTCGGTAACGCGAACTCTCCTTTCTGCCGGAAATTCCTCTCTTCATTGGTGATCTGGGCAACCGGATCATCAATGTTTGATGGCGTCTGGAATCGGACCAGAAGTGCCTATTAGCGTCACGGCGTCGATATCGAATTCATGTTTGCGCCTGGTGAATAACCGTCCATCTTGAGTAGACCGCGCTTAGCGAGTTGGCGCTCGACCAGCACGACTATCGCTCGCTAGGCGAGACCGACGAGACCGCCGGGGTCGCCGACGTCTCGCCGCCTCCACCCCGCGACTTCGCGACTTCGCGACTCAGAAACGAAAATATGGCAGCCCCTCTACACACCAATTCCTTCTTGTCGTCCAATCGAAAACGCGAGACCATAAGAGCGCGCGACAAGTAGCGTCGGCACCTGTGATCATCAGACGAGAAAGAGCAACAGACCAGGACGCATCACGTGCGGTGCAAGCTGCCGCGTTTGGTCAAGACGAGATGGAAGCAGCCGAAGCACGCCTCGTGGACGAGCTACGTGAATGCAATGGTTGGCTTCCGGCCCTCTCCTGGGTTGCAGAGAGCGGTGGCCGGGTCGTCGGACATAATGTCTGCACGCGCGGCCACGTCGATGACGTGCCCTGTGTGGGCCTCGGACCTCTTGGCGTAATCCCAGACTCTCAGCACACCGGTGTTGGATCAGCCTTGATGCACGCGATGATCGGGGCCGCTGATGCCGCAGGCGAACCGCTAATCGCTCTGCTCGGCGATCCCAGCTACTACTCGCGGTTTGGGTTCGTTCCGTCAACCGACCTCCGAATCGAAGCTCCCAAGGTTCAGTGGGGCCCTCATTTTCAGATACTTCCACTGACCGCATGGAACGATTCGATCACAGGTTCGTTTCGGTACTCTACTCCCTTTGACAACGTCAGTTGAAACGCCCCATATCGAGACTTTCTCAACGCTTGGTGCCCACCGCGATAGCGCACGTCGGCGACGACACAACAACGAGTGACCTCCGTTCCAACAGCGCAAACTCAATCGAGCCTTTCACGAATTCGGTCATTGAACACGCTGCGGACCCACCCGATGAGGAGGCCCGTCGCTCAGCTGAAACCCCCGGAACAACATCACCCACCATCAACCCGGACTTGGCGCTTAGGCACGTTGACTCGCGGCCTGCAATGCTGGCGATGGACAGGACACACGCAGGCACAACAGAACGTGTCAATGAACGGGGACTTCAATGAACATCGATAAAACGCGACTCGCTGGCAAGGTCGCAATCGTGACCGGAGCCGCAAGTGGAATCGGCGCAGCGAGTGCTCGTCGGCTCGCAGCCGAGGGAGCACACGTGTTGCTCACCGACATCCAGGACGAAGTCGGCTTTGACCTAGCCGCCGAACTCGATTCATTAGACGGCGGGCAGGCCAGTTTTCTCCACTGCAACGTTGCCGACGAAGCCCACGTAGCCGACGCGGTTCGGACCGCCGTCGAACGCTGGGGCCGTCTCGACATCATGCACAACAACGCCGGGTTCGGCGGTGTCAGTGGGCCTATCGAATCAACCACTGCCGACGGTTGGGCCAGCACCATGGACGTCTTGTTGACCAGCGTTTTTTATGGCACCAAATATGCAACGCCAGCAATGCGGGATGGTGGCGGTGGCAGCATCATCAACACTGCCTCGGTTTGCGGACTGCAGGCTGGAATCGGCAGCCATGTGTACACCGTTGCCAAGCATGGCGTTGTGGGTTTAACCCGGTCAACGGCACTCGAACTGGCCGAGTACAACATCCGAGTCAATGCGGTGTGCCCTGGCTACATCGCCACCAGTCTCAACGCAAACCGTTCACGTTCTGAAATCGATGACGCAGAGATGACCGAGCGGCTTGACAAGGCTCGCGGCCGCCTCGCCAACTCGCAACCGATGAACCGCATGGGTGAACCCGATGACATCGCTGCAGCCGTGGCGTGGCTCGCTTCCGACGACAGCGAATGGGTGACTGGCACAGAACAAGTTGTCGACGGAGGCTTGCTCAATGGACGGCCGTGGCGCAAGCTTCACAAAGCAATCACCGAAGATCGGCCAGTGCGTCTCTACGCCCCAGGCTCCTACGACTGATCGTTAGCGCTGCCCTCACAGGTAGGTGCTGAATCAATCGGCGAGGCGGCCACGCAGCAGCTGACCCGGGCGAACTCCAGTTGGTGCACCGTGGTCGAGGAGAACCTGTCCATTGACCAAGGTGGCTTTAAACCCTGACGCTGTCTGCCGCAGCCGTCGGGCTCCACCAGGCAGGTCGTAGACCAGTTCTGGCATATCGGGCGTGACGGTTTCGAGGTCGAAGACGTTGATGTCGGCCGCCATGCCCGCAGCGATCACACCTCGGTCAGAGAAGCCCCATGCCGTAGCCGGCACCTGCGTCATACGATGCACGGCTTCTTCGATTGTGAAGGCTTGTTCGTTTCGCACCCAATGACCGAGCAGATGCGTTTGCAACGAGGAGTCCATGATCTGGCTGACGTGAGCGCCGCTATCACTAAAGGTTGGGATTGCCTGGGGGTGCCTAAGAAACTCAAGCACCCGATCTTGGTCATGATTCGCGGCTGCTTGCATAAAGAACGTATTCAGGTCTGACTCGATAGCAATGTCGAGGAAGGTCGCCATCGGCGACGACCCACGAGCCACAGCGAGTTCTGCGATGGTCTCGTATGGCGGCAGGCCCGACGTGACGGGGAAGACGTACTGCCATTCGGGTTTGCGAGCCTCGGTTCCAATCGCCCGGCCGTACTCGGCGGTGTCAGCGATATCAATCAGTTGCTGCCGTAGAGACGGATCGGCGAGCGCCCGCCGTTGTTCCTCTAGCGACTGGGCCCGGATGTCTTTCCAGACGGGAAGCCCGTCGAACGGTAGTTGCGTCTGGAATGACAGAATCGCGCCGAAGTGGCGCGAGTGTGCTTGTCCCCACGCAGTCCCACCCTCGGCGGTGATGCGATCGAGCAGATCAACGACCGGCTTCCACATGTGATCTTCGGTGCCGAACGCCAACATGCCATAAGTAAGCGGCACACCAGTCGATACAGCCAGATCGATCAACCAGCGGGCGTAGTCCTCTCGCTTTTCTGGGTCTCGTGAGCGCATGTCCGGATGCTGTGCCAACTCGAAAATCCCGCCGGGACCAACATCTGCCATCGACTGCACAAGTGCATTGATCTCGTCACGGCTAGCGAAACGACTCGCCACTGGTCGGTCGTCGGAGGTCTCATGATTTCCCGATACCGACGTCGTGAAACCAATGGCGCCAGCCCGCATTGACGCCTGCACCTGGGCAGCCATCTTGACAATGTCATCGTCGTTCGCCGCTTCTTCGAATGCACGCTCGCCCATAGCCCACGTGCGCAAAGCGGAATGGCCAACGTAGCCCGCGTAGTTAATGCCCTTGGGCGTCGCGTCGACGAAGTCGAGGTATTCGGGGAATGTCTCCCACGACCAGTCGATGCCGGCTGCCATAGCGTCCGCCGAGATGTCTTCAGCGCGTTCGAGGTTGCGCACCACCAACTCGCGGGCATCAGAGTTCACCGGGGCCAGCGTGAAACCACAGTTGCCCATCACTGCGGTTGTCACCCCGTGAAAACAGGAACACTCGCCCAACGGGTCCCACGCAATCTGCGCGTCCATGTGGGTGTGGACATCGACGAAGCCGGGGCTCACGATGTGGCCCTCGGCATCGATCGTGCGTTGGGCCTGCTGGCTACTGAGATCACCGACCTCGGTGATCAACCCATCACTGATTGCAACGTCAGCGCGACGGGCATTGCGTCCGGTGCCGTCAACCACCATGCCGTTCGTAATAACTAAATCGTGCATACCCAACTCCCAAGGTCCTATACAAAGCTAGTGCGGTAGCCATCGGCGGCGCCAGATTGGCGCGCCCCTCGACCCACCCCCCACAAGCGGCTAGGCACTAACTAACCCTATTCCAATGGTGGCACCATGATGAGATGATCCACCAGAGCCAGAGATGACCACGACGACGGAAATCGACGAGCCTGCTGGCCCCGCTCAAGGGTTGTCGACGAACCAAATGCGATGGCTTATGGGCGGCCTGTTGCTCGGGCTTTTCTTGTCGTCGACTGAGCAGAGCGTGGTAGCCACCGCGTTACCCACCATTGCTGGTGAGCTTGGTGCAGCCAACCGCATTGCGTGGGTCGTGTCGATCTATCTACTCACCTCAACAATCGTCACGCCGTTGTACGGCAAGATGTCAGACCTGTTCGGACGCCGGATCGTCTATCAGACATCGATCTCACTCTTCTTGGTCGGATCGGTGCTCTGTGCGCTCTCACAGACGATGAACCAACTCGTCGCCGCACGAGCGTTCCAGGGGCTCGGAGGCGGCGGACTTATGTCGCTTGCGTTCGTAATCGTGGGCGATGTCGTCTCGCCGCGACAGCGCGGTCGTTATATCGGCTTGTTCACCGCTGTGTTTACTGTTTCAGCCATCACTGGACCGCTCTGGGGAGGCCTACTCGTTGACGGACCCGGGTGGCGATGGGTTTTCTGGAGCGTCGTACCGTTGTCAGCAATCACATTGGCGGTAATTCACCGAGGCCTACGTTTGCCGTTCACTACCCGGCAACGACGAATCGACTGGTTAGGCATGGTCCTGCTCGTCGTTGGTGCAACTGCTCTAATTCTGATCCCGATCTGGGGCGGCGATACCTACCCCTGGGGTTCATGGCAGATCGCAACCGCGATTGCGATCGCAATCACCGCTTCCGTGGCGTTCATTGTGCAAGAGAACCGAGCGGCTGAGCCGATCATCCCGATGCACCTCTTCCTCGACCGCACAGGTGCTGCCGTCTATGCCAGCGGTTTCTTGCTCATGGGGTCGTTGGTAGCGGTAATCACCTTCTTGCCGTTATTCCTGCAAATTGCCACCGGTGCTTCCGCCACCCGTAGCGGGCTCATACTCATCCCTGAGAGCGTTGGTATCAGCTTGGTTGCTACAGGCAGTGGCTGGTTGGTCTCACGGACCGGCCGGTACAAGTGGGCAATGCTGCTCGGGCCGTTCATGGCCACAATCGCCTTGATTTGGTTAACGACAATCGGTCCAGACACAGGGGCATTGGCGCTCGCACCAATCTTGTTCTTGCTCGGCGCTGGTCTCGGCCTTGTCTTTCCGAACCTGACCTTGTCGGTCCAGAACGCGGCACCGTTCGAGGATCTTGGCATTGCAACGTCGACTTCCAACTTCTTCCGCAGCATGGGTGGCGCGTTTGGGGCAGCTGTCGGCGGGGCGATCCTGACTGGGCGACTCGACTCAGAACTCGCTGACCGCCTGGGTACAGCGCGCCTCAATGAAGTTGGCGGCGCAGCGGGCCTCATTCGAAGCCCAGCTGCTGTCAAAGACCTGGACCTAGAACTGCGCCAGCCGATCATCGAGGCAGTGAGCGACTCGGTCGTCGCGATCGTGTGGTGGGCGACACCAGTAATGGCAGCCGTTGGCGTGTTAGCCCTGCTCGTGCGCGAGACAGCGCTACGCACGTCGAGCGCTATTGGTGGATCAGACGCCACTACCTAGTCGCACTCGCCAGAGAGTGCACGCTATGGGCCCAGTGGCCAGACACTTGGCCTGGCACGGGCCTGCACCACTAGGGTCGGAAACATGGCAGTACAGGTGATTGGAATGATTGGGGTTGCCCGCCCGAGCGATGACGCGACTGTCCATGTCATTGAGGGCGGGGTATCTGCCAACTACCTCGTCGAGTTCAGCCAGGCCCACGATCAAGCTGGGTTTGACCTTGTACTTGTCGGCTACACGTCGACGTCGGCCGACGGCTGGGCCGTTGCAACCCACGCAGCAGCCCACACTGAGCAGCTCGGCTACCTGATTGCCCATCGACCTGGTTTCGTATCGCCGACGCTCGCCGCTCGCAAGGCCGCAACCTTTGATCAGTTAAGCGGCGGCAGGTTCGCGCTGCACATCATCGCTGGCGCCAGCGACAAGGATCAGCGTCGCGACGGCGACTTCTTAACCAAGGCCGAGCGATATGACCGCGCCGGCGAGTACATCGACATCATGCGACGAACCTGGACCGAGACCAAACCCTTTGACGTCGACGGCGTGCATTACTCGATGCAAGACGTTCGGTCTGATGTGCGTCCGTTCCAACAGCCATCCCCTCCGATCTTCTTCGGCGGCTCGTCGGCCGAGGCCCTCGAAATGGGAGCGCAACGCTGCGATGTCTATGCCGTGTTCGCCGAACCCCTTGCCGACACGGCCGCTCGCTTCGATGGCTTCCGCAAACTAACCGCTGCTCATGGCCGTCAGGCGCGATTCTCCATGAGTGTCCGTCCGATCTTGGGGGCGACCGAAGGGGAAGCCTGGGACAAGGCACACGCCATTCTGGGCGCAATCGAGTCGACAGGTTCGTCGTCTGCCGGCAGCATCACGAGCGGCCGCCAGGCCTATGACCAGAGTGGCGAGCGCATGCTGGCCCATGCTGCAAACTCTGACGTGCATGACGAACGACTGTGGCTCAAGATCGCTGCTGCGACCGGCGCACCAGGAAACACCTCATGTCTTGTTGGTACTCCCGAACAAGTCGCTGACGCGCTCCTTGAGTACTACAAGCTAGGCGGACTCGACTACATCTTGATGCGCGGCTTCGACCCACTCAACGATGCCCGCGAGTTCGGCAACGAACTCATTCCTCGCCTCAAGGCAGGAGCCCTCGAGCTCGATGAGCTAGCGGCCGCAACCGCACCTGGGCTCATCGGCTAGTCAGCCCGGACGGTATTGCGAGCCCCAGAGAGCGATACGAACTTCGCTCAGGCTCGAGTCAGGTGCGAAGCTGGCGGAATGAAGATCAGTTGCGCGTTTCCGCCAGTCCCTGAAACCCCAGACCACATCGTGCTCGCCGAGGAGCTCGGCTTTGAAACCGCGTGGGTCTATGACACCCCAGCGCTGCAACTCGACTGTTGGATGACCCTTGCGCTAGCTGCAGTGCGCACCGAGCGGATCCGGTTGGGACCAGGCGTGCTCATCCCGTCGCTTCGACACCCAATGACGACCGCAGCGGCCATCACCACGCTCGTTGGCCTGGTCGGCCAAGATCGCGTCATCATTGGTGCCGGCACCGGCTTCACGGGTCGTCGTGCAATGGGCCAGAAGCCGTTGAGCTGGAAGCACTTCCCCGGCATGGTCGATGACGTCCGCGCACTGCTACGAGGCGAAGACATCGTGGTCGACGGCGAGCCTGTTCGCATGTTGCACTGGCCTGGTCAAGCGGCCGAGCGACCGATTGACGTGCCATGGATCATGGGAGTCAACGGCCCTCGAGGGCTCCAGGCTGCTGCCGACGCCGGCTGTGGCGTGTTCACCTCTCGGCCGCGGGCTGACGCTGACTACAGCCAGATTGACGATGTGATGTTGCTGGGCTTCGGCACAGTCATGGACGACCACGAGACCGTCGAGAGCCAACGCGTGATCAACACCGCTGGCCCGGGAGTCGCTGTCGCCTACCACGCGTTTCTAGAACAAGAAGACCCGCGACTCGAGGGGTTCCCGAATGCTGATCGATTCCTGGAACTAGCAAACGAGTTGCCAAAAGATGGGCGTCATCTCGAACTGCACGCTGGGCACCTGACAGAGCTAAACGACATCGACAAACAAGTCGTCACGGGTGACTCAATGTCCATTACGCCATTTACC
Source organism: uncultured Acidimicrobiaceae bacterium (assembly GCA_905182135.1). Taxonomy (GTDB): domain Bacteria; phylum Actinomycetota; class Acidimicrobiia; order Acidimicrobiales; family UBA10347; genus UBA10347. The sequence goes on from CAJJAG010000006.1 coordinate 105,344, forward strand.
TGCCACGGCGAAGAGATCCCCGGCCGACTCGAACGACTTGGCGATCAGGGGATCACCGAAGTCGCGTTCCAACCCATGGGCGACATCGAGCGAGAGCTCACAGCATTCGCTTCCGCAGCTGGATTAACCAGCTAATCGGCGAGTTCAAAATGGTCAAATATGGGCGGAACTAGCTCATAGGCGCGGATCAAAAACGATGCGACCGGTGGTCTTACGGTCAAAGAGGTCCTTGAGCGCGCGCGGCAGCTCGGCCATGCCCACTATCTCGCTGACCAGCGGGTCGATCTTGCCGTCGAGCAGTAGTTGATACACCTCGTCGTAGCACTGCGTGAATGGTGCCGGGTCAACACCGCGATACCCGCCCATGTGCACACCCACAACTGAGTAGTTCTTCACCAGCACATGGTTCGCCGGCGCCGCGGGGATAGAACCACTCGCAAACCCGACCACAAGCAGTCGTCCTTCCCAAGCAACCAGCCGCCGAGCGACGTCGAAATAGTCGCCACCAACGGGGTCATACACCACATCGACGCCCCGGCGGTCAGTCTCAGACATCACGCGCTCATAAAGGTCTTCGTTCCGGTAATCAATCGCTACATCGGCACCCAGATCGCGACATACCTGCATCTTGTCGGGCCCGCCCGCAGCCGCGATCACGCGGCAACCATGCGCTTTTGCCATCTGAACCGCCGACGAACCAACGCCACCTGCAGCCGCCAATACGAGCACAGTCTCACCAGGTTGCAGATTGCCTCGGCGGTGCAACGCGAACCAGGACGTGCCATAGGTGACGTGCATCGCCACCGCGGTCCTAGTTTCGACGCCATCGGGGATCACGGTGACATCTTTGGCTGCTAGCACGGCTTGTTCGCCAAACCAGCCCGAAGTACCCGATGCCATTCCCAGGACTCGCTGCCCGATCGCCAGATCAACATTGTCGCCAACAGCGATGATCGTTCCCCCACCGCTCATACCCGGGGTGAATGGCGTGGGCATCTGAACTTGATAGGACCCTTGACACTGCAAGATGTCCGCAAAGTTCAGATCCGCCGCCTCGACGGCAACAACAACCATTCCGGGCGCTGCGACCAGCGGGTCGACCTCGTCGAGCCGAAGAACATCCCACGGATCGCCCAACTCATGCATTTGCCAAGTCTTCATATGTACTCTCCCTTTAGACCGGTCGTTCAAATAACAATTGCGTCATCAGTCGCCAAACAATTGCGTCATCAGTCGCCAAACCAATCGATGCCGCCTGCACCGACCTGACGCTGCAGCTCTACCTGGGCCATGGTGAACTTGGCCAACTGGTTCATGTGGACTTCGTCGGGACCGTCGGCGATGCGCATAAGTCGAGCGGTCACATACATATCAGCGATCGGAGTATCACCGCTGACGCCCTTGCCACCGAAGATCTGCATGGCGCGTTCAGCTACGTCGTGGGCCAGCTTCGGTCCAATGATCTTGACCATCGAGATGTAGTCACGGGCACCCTTAGCCCCTGCCTTATCCATCTCGGCCGCAGCTTTAAGCACGAGCAGTCGAGCTTGTTCAATCGAGCACCGGGCGCGAGCGATGTCTTGGCGCACTGACGAGTACTCGCTGATCTTGCGACCAAACGGCTCGCGATCGTCGGCTCGTGCACACATCAGTTCCATCATTCGCTGCGCCATGCCCACATTGGTCATTGCGTATTGGAAGCGTCCTGGACCCAGCCGACCTTGGGCGATCGTGAAGCCTTGGCCTTCACCCATGATGATGTTGTCGACGGGAATGCGAACGTTGGTGAACTTCAACTCACCATGGCCTGCTGGCGAGTGGTAATTGCCAAACACCTCGACGCATCGCACGACTTCAAGCCCATCGCTGTCGCGAGGGACCAGCACCGTCGAGTGTTGTTGGTGGCGTGGCGCGTCGGGATTCGACAGACCCATCGTGAGTAAGACTTCGTTGAGTGGATGCATGATGTTGCTGCTCCACCACTTACGGCCATTGAGCACGTACTCATCACCGTCTCGGACGATGGTGAGCTGCATATTGGTGGCATCAGAGGATGCAACCTGCGGCTCGGTCATGGCATAGGTAGAGCGAATCTCACCTGCCAGCAATGGGCGCAACCATTGGTCTTGTTGGGCAGCGCTGCCGAACTTGGCGAGCACCTCCATGTTTCCACGATCAGGCGCCGAACAGTTGAAGACCTCGAACGACCATGGCAGGCGACCCATAACCTCAGCCAGTGGCGCAAACTCAAGGTTCGTAAAGCCCGGACTCCAGTCGCCATATTCGGCAGGCAAGAACCAGTTCCATATGCCAGCCTCTTTGGCCTTAGCTTTAAGCTCCTCGACCACCGGAGGCTGCTTCCACAAGTTGGCACCGTCCATCACAAAGTCGTGATGCTCGCGTTCACGCGGGTAGACGTGAGCGTCCATGAACGCTTCGAGGCGTTCCTTGGCTTCCATCACCTTTGGCGTGTAGTCGAAATCCATCTTGTCCCCCTAGGTCGGTTACCTGAGCATTACATAGGGCCAGGTGTCGCGCCTAGAGACGCCATCTCTACAAGAGAGGGCAACACGCCATCTCTCAAGAGAGGGCAACCGGGAACGAGTCCGACTTCTCCGTCAGGGTTCCCTGGCACGCCTTCACAATGAGACGGGGCCACGAAGTACGTTGATTGTCGATGAGGAGACGCCATGAAGCTTTCAGTTGATTACCCCAGCGTTGCGTTCCGAGAGGGCCCCGACAAGGTGCTCGAGCTCGGTAAGGCAATCGAAGACATTGGCTATGACGAGATCGCCGTGTTCGATCATGTCGTGATGGGTTACCCAACCGACGACCGGCCTGGTCCCCGATACCCGCCCAAAATGCCAGTTCTTGAAGCGATCGTGCTCATGGCTCAACTTGCGGTGGTGACCGATCGAATCGGCTTGGCCACCGAAGTACTCGTGCTTCCGCAACGACAACCGGTGCTTGTCGCCAAGCAGATCAGCACCATCGATCTGATGTCGCAAGGACGGGTGCGACTCGGAGTTGGCGTCGGTTGGCAAGAATCCGAATACGACGCGCTCGAAGAAGATTTCACCAACCGGGGCCGCCGAATGGACGAGGCAATCGCGCTACTGCGCTCGTATTGGTCCGACGAGCAGATCGACTTCGATGGTGAGTACTACTCGTCGACAGCGATGGCGATGGAACCGAAACCATCACAACCCGGTGGTCCCGAAATTTGGATCGGGGGTGGCAGCAAAGCGGCACTGCGTCGAACCGGCGAACTCGGCGACGGTTGGATGGGAAGCGCTTTGTCGACTGAAGAGACCATCACGGATTCGGTCGCGACAATCCACTCAGCAGCCGAAGCAGCCGGCCGTGATCCAGCAAGCATCGGCCTGCAAATGATGCTGCAACCACCTCCGTCAAAAGAAGAAGACAAGGCGTACTACGCGGACCTTGACCAGGTCGTCCAACGAGTCGTTCGCCTGAAAGAACTCGGCTTCGAATGGGTGTCGCTCAATGCAACCGCAGTCTTCCAGGCAGGCGCTCGCTCTGTCGATTCCATGATCGATCAACTCGGCCTGCTGCACGCAGCCATCACTGCCGAGATAGGACACAGCAATGACAATTAGTCTCGGAGTGACCATGCCGTTGCTCGACACCGGCGGCGCTCCAAGTTTTGTGCGGGACTTTGCTCAAGCGGCCGAGGATCTCGGCTACCAGGGCCTAGCTCTCGCAGATCATGTACTCGGCGCCAACAGCGAGAGTCGACCTGACTGGGGTGACCGAAACACATCGGCCGACTACTTCCATGACCCGTTCGTATTGTTTGGCTTCCTTGCAGCGTGCACCACATCGATCGAATTCTCAACGCAAGTGATGATCTTGCCTCAACGTCAGACTGCACTTGTCGCCAAGCAGGCAGCATCGCTTGACGTGCTTTGCGAGGGACGCTTCCGGTTCGGCATCGGCAGCGGCTGGAACCCAGTCGAGTACCAGGCTTTGAACGAAGACTTTACGAATCGCGGCAAGCGACTTACCGAGCAGGTCGAGGTCATGCGTCGGTTGTGGGCTGAGCCGCATGTGACCTTCACCGGCGACTATCACGAGATCGATGACGCTGGAATTAACCCACTGCCAACCGGTCGTTCAATCCCACTGTGGTTCGGCGGCCACGAGGACCGCATGCTTCGCCGCATAGCCAAGCTCGCAGACGGCTGGATCATGTTGGCCTTCCCACCCGACGACACCGCCCTCGAAGCATTCGAAACCTTGCGCGGTTACATCCGCGACGAAGGCCGCAACCCTGCTGATGTTGGGCTCGAGATCTGGACGTCACTTGGCGACGGCGATGACGACAAGTTGCGCGCCGACTTCCAGTTCTGGAAGGACGCCGGTGTTAGCCACATCACGCTGAACAACTGGTACCCCCGGCCACCTCATACCCGCATGGCCGAGCGAGGCGCCGACGCCCACATGGACGCGCTGCGCCACTACCGCGAACTCATCGACGACCTGCTGTAGTTACGACCCCGCCACGACACACCCACCATCTATCAGGAGTATCTCACCGGTCGCCACTTTGGCGTCGTTGCCGTAAACGGCGCGAGACTCAGTCTGTCCTTCGAAAGAGAGAGCGCGCTATGACGGAAACGGTCATCTACGAAATTCGCGACAAGGTCGCCTTTGTCACCATCAACCGGCCCCAGGCCTACAACGCTTGTGACAAGCCGACGTATGAACGACTCGCCGAGGTATGGCAAGACTTCGCGGTGAATAACGATGCATGGGTCGCTGTTTTGACCGGCGCCGGCGACAAGGCATTCTGCGCCGGGAGCGATATCAAACAAAACTTCAACACCAAGCCTGAGCCGGCTGACGCGTTCGGCGCGGAGGGCCGGGATGACCTGATGCGAGGCCTCGACGTCTGGAAGCCGATCATCGCTGCAGTGAACGGTCACTGCAACGGAGGCGGCCTTGAGATGGCGCTCGGTTGCGACATAAGGATCGCCTCCGAAAACGCCCAGTTTGGCTTGGGTGAGTCCCGTCTAGGTTTACTACCCGGAGGCGGCGGCACCCAACGACTGACCCGCACGATCCCGCTAGGCGATGCGCTCTGGATGTTGTACTCGGGCGAACGAATCGACGCTACAGAAGCTCACCGCGTCGGCTTGGTGAATCGAGTCGTGCCGCTGGATGACCTGATGGCGACCGCCGAAGCGATGGCGCGCAAAATACTAGAAGCAGGCCCACTCGCTGTGCGGGCTATCAAGCAGGCCGCTATCAAGGGCCTCAGCATGCCTCTTGATGATGGACTTCGGCTCGAGTCGAATCTGTTCCGGCTTTTGGCGATGACCGAAGACAGCGTTGAGGGCACGAGAGCATTCGCCGAAAAGCGTCAGCCTGAGTGGAAAGCCCGCTGATGTCCAGCAATCACCACACCCACCAGGATAGAGATAGCAACGTAGAGGAGACGTCATGTTAAAGCCGGTACAACTCGGAGCGAACAGCGGGCTGCGGGTCTCGCAACTCGCGCTCGGCACCATGAACTTTGGAGAACCAGGACGAGGCCATCAGAGCGATTGGACCCTCGACGCCGATCAAGCCCGACCGATCTTCCAGGCCGCGCTCGACCACGGACTCTTCACCTTCGACTGCGCAAACGTCTACGGCATAGGTGCTTGCGAAGAGGTCGTCGGCCAATTGTTGCGTGAACTAGTCCCACGGGACCAGTACGTTCTCGGCACCAAGGTCGCCATGAAAATGGGAGACGGCGCCAACCAACTCGGCCTCTCGCGCAAACACATCATGGAATCGGTCGACGCCTCGCTTCGGCGACTCGGCGTGGACTACATCGATCAGCTCGTGATCCATCGACACCCCCATGGCATCCCTGGCCATGTCGAGACGCCGGTTACCGAGACGATGGAAGCGCTGCACGATGTCGTAAAGGCGGGCAAGGTCCTGTACCTAGGCGGCTCGTCGATGTTTGCTTGGCAGTTCACCGAGATGCAGATGACCGCTGAACAGAATGGCTGGACCAAATTCATTTCGATGCAGAACCACTACAACCTCATCTACCGCGAAGAAGAACGCGAGATGAACAAGTACTGCGCGAAGACCGGCGTGGGTCTCATGCCATGGTCACCTTTGGCTCGTGGCATTCTTGCTGGCAGTTACAAAGGCGGCCTAGATAAAGGTCAGACAACTCGCAGTTCGGGCGTAGACCGTAAACGAACCGGCATGCTCTATCGCGGTGAAATGGACTTCGCTATCGCTGACCGAGTCATCGAAGTTGCTGAAAGGTACGGCAAGACACCAGCCCAAATTTCGGTCGCTTGGTTACTGAACAAGCCCGAGATCGCAGCACCAGTGGTTGGCGTGTCAAAGATCAAACAGCTTGACCAACTCGTCGCAGCATGCGATATCACCCTTGATGCCGCTGATGTCACCTATCTCGAAGAGCTCTACAAGCCGGTCGACAACCTGTTGTCCATCGGCTTCAGCTGACCCAAGCGTGGATCGAGAGTGCCCACCTGCATGGGCTAATGTCCCAGGTCTGCCAATGCCGGTTCAGATTGCTCTCGGCACTAGCGCGTCGATTTCTTCGGGCGAGTAGCCAAGCTCCCCGAGGATCTCGCGACTGTGTTCGCCAAGTGCGGGTGCCCGGCGCGGTCCGACCTGGGCCACGCTCGTCACCTTGACCGGGTGGTTGATGATCCACGGCGTATCAAGTTCGCCATTGGCGGGCTCGACGGCCATAGCGTTGATGCGGACCTGTTCGTCGACCGCCGCCTCTTCGACCGTGGCTACCAGGTTGACCGGAAGGCCGTATCGGTCTAGTTCACGCAACCATTCGGTAGCGCTCTTCGTGCGCACAATCTTCTGGATCTCTTCGCCGAATGACTCACGAGCCTCACCAAAAATGGTCTCGAGGTCCGGGAAGCGCGAGTCGCCAAGCAACTCGACCGCGTCAAGCGCAACCAACAACCTTGTAAGCATTTCTTCGTCGCGAATCATATTGAATTGCAACCATCTGCGGTCTGCAGTCTCGTATGGCCGCAGCATCGGTGCGTAGATCCGGTTCCTATTGCGGTAACGAGTCATATCGGCACCGGCCATCGCACCTTGCACGATTCCGGCGGCAGACCACACCCCGTTCGCCAACAGTGACGTGTGCACCATCGCTCCCTCGCCGCTGCGTTCTCGATGCAGTAATGCTGTCACGATTCCGGCATAGAGCGATACGGCCGTTGGATGATCGCCCATTCCGGGAAGGCCTTGCGTCGGCAATGTGTCCGGCTCGCGCATGATGTCCATCAAGCCACTGCGCGCCCAGTAGGCCAGCTGGTCAAATCCCTTGCGGTCCCGTTCCGGACCCTCCTCGCCGTATGCCGTCAGTGATGCATAGATCAAGGTCGGGTTTAGTTCCCGGAGAGTCTCATAGGTCAGGCCAAGTGCTTCTCTCACCGGGTATGGATAGTTGGTGATGAAGACGTCGGCATCAGCGACCAACCGCTGCAGGACCTCTTGACCTTCCGCTGATTTCAGGTCTAGTTCCAGGCTGCGCTTATTCCGCCCGTGCAGCTCCCAGAACCAGTCAGGGTCAGCGTCTGGCGTGGTGTCGATGCTGGACAAAAGCCGCAACATGTCACCAATCCCGGGCTGCTCGACCTTGATCACGTCGGCGCCAAAGTCTGCCAGCATCGTCGCCGCAGCAGGTGCTGCGATGACAGATGCACAATCAATTACTTTAAGGCCGGAGAAGAGATACGGAGTCACAGGACCTGTCTTAGCAGCCCTCGCGCTCTACCAAGCCCTTGCGATCTAATAACCACCCGCTCCATCGGCTAGATCTCGTTGACCTTCCGTGCGATCAGTCGAAGCTACGGTGGACAGATGAGTGCAGAACTGACGAGTGCGGTGCCCGGTCTCAAGGTCATCGACACTGACACGCATTGGTCCGAACCAGCAGACCTCTGGACGAGCCGTGCACCGGCGAAGTACATCGACCGGGTACCACAGCTCACCGAGCGCCACGGTCGGCGTCGCTGGTGGTTTGACGGCGACATTTCCATCGCGTTGCCAATCGCATCGAGTGTGATCGACACAGAGGGCCAGAAGGTCACGGGAACCGCGTTCTTCGACATGGACAACGACATGGTGCATCGTGCCAGCTTCGATGCCGAGGCCAGAGTGGCGATGATGGACACGCTGGGGGTTCACGCCCAGGTCATGTATCCAAACGTTGCCGGGTTTGGTAATCAAAACTTTATGCGATCTAGCGACGACGCACTTCGATTGATCAGTGTGCAGATCTACAACGATGCGCTCGCCGAGTTTCAACACGACACCGGTCAACGGGTCTTTGGCATGGCACTGCTGCCCTGGTGGGACCTTGAGCAGGCAGCTATTGAAATCGAACGAGTCCATGCCAACGGCCTTCGCGGCATCGTCACGTGTTCGAACCCTGAAGAGGCCGGACTGCCTGATATGTCTCAACCGGTGTGGGATCAGATCTGGGAACGGTGCTCAGACCTGGCGATGCCAGTGAACTTTCACATCGGTTCGTCGAAGGGAAACCTTGACTTCTTCGGCAAAGCCCCGTGGCCATCGTTTGGCGAGGAACAGAAGCTGGCTGTTGGGTCCGCTAATTTGTTTATGGGCAACGCACGCGTGATCGGGAACATGATCTATTCCGGCGTCCCCGAACGGTTTCCAAATCTCAAGTTCGTTTCGGTCGAGAGCGGCATCGGCTGGCTGCCGTTCTTCCTGGAATGTCTCGATCATCAACTTCTCGAGACGGCACCCAATGAACTTGCGATGTTGTCGATCAAGCCCTCGGACTACTTCCGGCGCCAGTTCTTTGGCACGTTCTGGTTCGAGTCGGCGATGGTCAAAGCAGCGATTGACTTCCTCGGCCCTGACTGTCTGATGTTTGAGACAGACTTCCCACACCCAACGTGCCTGTACCCACGCGACGATGACCGATTGGCAGCGACTCTCTCGGGTCTCGAGCCAGCCGTCGTTACCAAAGTGATGCAGGACAACGCTGCCCAGCTCTACCGCATACCTCTCGACTGACGTGGCAACGCCAGTGAGTACGAGATTCTGGCTGAGCTCCAAGAGCCAGAACACATAGGTCCGAGCGGACCGCCGGCCGTCGACAAAGAACGCGACAGCCGATCCGAAGGCCTCTGTGCTCGCGCCTATTGGAGCGGCCCTCATCTACCCGATAGCCAGCAGATGACTTGCGACCTAGCCGACCTCAGACCAGTGAGCTGGCACCTTAAGCGGCCCTCGGAATGCCCAGCCTCCAAACCGTACTGGGCCGGCCGACTCATCGAGCCGTAGATCCCGCAAGCGATCGAACACCTTAGGAAGTGCGACGTCACCGACGAGACTGCGCGACGCTGCCGCTCCAGCGCAGAAGTGTGGGCCAGCCCCGAAGGTCAGGCTTGGCCGGTTTTCCCTTCCCACCTCGAACCGGGCCGAGTCAGAGAAATGGTCTTCGTCGCGATTAGCCGAACTAAACATCAAGAACACCCGCTCTTCAGCCTCGAACTGCACCCCGCCGAACGAGTAGTCCTGCGCGATCCGTCGAGGCGACATACCAATCGGTGAGATCCAGCGGCAGTATTCCTCGAATACCTGCAGCCACGTGACCTCGCCTCGCTGCACGATTTCTAACTGCTCGGGATGCGTGAGCAATGCCCATATCGCACCCGCGATCGCATCCCTTGGCTCGTTTTGGCCGCCCGAGATGGTGAGCTTGATATTGGCCCGCACATTGCCCATCGCCATGCCAGACGCAGCCATCACTGATAGCAAACTGTGGTCCGGGTCAGACTCGAGCTCGACAAGACGCTCGTCGATCGCCGCGTCGATCGCCGCTGTTGCCTGACGACACCGGGCTTCGCGCTCGGGGTCTCCGCCATAGTTCGAGACACCGTCGATCATCGCCTGGCTCCACGCATCCATGTCTTGGTAGCTGATGTTGGTGAGTCCGGTCATCACCTTGAGCGCTTCACCGCTAAGCGCTGTGGCATAGCCGACTACAAGATCACCTTTTCTATTGGACTCAGCCAGAGAGTCGAGCACAACATCAGCGAGCTTGTTGAACTGATCAGCCCATGAGGCCTTCACCGTCTTTGGTGATACCGCCGGGTAATAGACGAAACGCTCCTTGCGGTGCTCGTCGCCGTCGCTGCGCATCATGTTCTTGCCCATAAGCTCATTCATGAGCCCACCTGGCTGATCCGATGAAAAGACCTTTACATTCTTCTCGCATGTATGGATGTCGTCGCGTTTAGTAAGCAGCGTTGCGTTCAGCTCGGGAACAAAGCAGATCGGCGTGTTCGCTCGCATGTCGGCCAGCGCCGGGTACGGGTCGGCCCAGAACGCAGCCGGGTCAATATGGACAATCGGGGCATCGGACATGAAGTGAGTTTGTCATAACCACCAGTTGATAATGGTTGCTCGACAGGCTGGCCTAATGCACCGCCCGTTCCAGTACCGGCTTTCACCGCACCCACAACCCGGGGTGCTCACCGTTAACTGTTCAACGGCTGGTGAGACGCGCCTTCAGAGGCCAACATCCGAAAGCGAATCAGCGCCATGACGCTGCTCAGGCCAGACAACATTGCGAGCAGCACGTAAACCAGGTCGAAGCTGCCTCGCCAGTCAGCGATCACCCCAGCGATGAGGGCAGCAGCGAATGACCCGAAGCCGTACAAGATGGTGATCGTTCCGTACGCAGAACCAAACGACCGGTCATCGAGGTGATCTCGCACTGCTGCCGCGGTCAAGATCGGGATGGAAAAGGACCCCCCGCCGTACAACCCGACGGCAATGGAACTCCAGGGTTCAGCATTAAGTGTCAATAACAGTGACGCTGCCACACACACCGCACCAGCGATCGCGAGAGTGCGGTCTCTTCCGATGCGATCAGATAATTGTCCGAGCGCGAGCGGGCCAACGATGCCGGCTACAGCAAAGACCGAGAACAAATTGTTGACATGAGTCGAACTAAAGCCCGCATCAGCTTTCAGAGCGAGCCCTAGGAACTGCGTCCAAGCCCCGGCAAGCGCCGAGAACATCGTGTAACAAGCCAGCAGCAACTTCCATTGAGGAATCGACCGCAGGGCGCTCGCCGAAACGATTGCTCCTCGCTCGACTTGTCGGTCGGTAGGTCGAGGGCGGACTAGCAAGAAAGCAGCCGCCAGGATTACGACAGCAATCGCCGCTTCAATGCCGAAGATGGGACGCCACGCGTCTTCGTTGTCGACGACGCGCCGGTACAACGTGGTGCCTTGGCTGAGTCCCAACAAACCAATGCCCATAGTCGCGGTGAGAGCGCCAAGGACAGCTCCTCGACGCGAGGCGGGAACGTTCGCTGTTGCAAGAGCCGGTGCCGTCACCCAGATTCCGGCCCCACCGAGCCCAATCAACCAGACACCGACGCTCAGCGTGAGGAAGGACGGTGCGACAGCAAGCAGCACCAGCGCCGCCGCCGAAATAGCCAGCCCGGCTCGCATCATATGGATTGGTTCGGTGCGACCTGCCAGCAACGTGACGATGATCACGCCAAAGATATAGCCCGCGAAATTTGACCCTCCAAGTACCCCTGCCGCCGTATTCGAGTCGACTAGATCGTTGCGGATTGCAGGGAGCAGAATCGAGATGGTCGATCGGCCGAACATGTGTGAAACCACCACACACATGCAGATCACCGCGGCAATCACCAGCGCTGGTCTGCTGAGTTTCTCGCTCATCAGCGCAACGATTCCACAAGATCGCGCCACGCTGTTACCTCAGACGACAGTCCAATAACGGTCAAAGCGAAGAGCTGTACCAGTTGATCTCGCTTTCTATGCATCGCTCTCGCCCATGTTGGTCCAACATCACGTGCTGGCAATCAGTGGATCGAAGCGCCTTGTCGACTACGGATCAACGACCATGGGGTAGCCAGGCCAGCCGCTACCGAGCGACGAGCGCACCATCTTCGCAGCACACTCCCCGGCCTGGGAAGAGGTTTATTGCCATGTTGCCCACCTAGCTGCGTTCATACGCGTCGAGCCGTGTTCCAGCTAACGCGACGAAGAGCGACAGATCTCGCCTGAGTACGCCACCGACTCCGATGCTTGTGTCGGGGTGATCCCGTCATCAGCGGCCACGACCCATGAAATGCTCGAGCTCGACTGCGGCGGCATCAACATGCGCGGTATCGAGATCGTGGACAACTATTACCACGCAGACTGGGCCTGGGCTGTCGACACACCGTTCACGTCAACCAAGTTGATCGCGACCCATTTCGGAGGAACCTGCACGCCCTTGGCCGTCGCCTGGCCGAAATGCTTCAACCATGGGGCGGCACTTCGAGATTATGGGCAGCCGGGGGATTTATCACGACAGTTGGTTCGCGGGAGCATTCGGACCCCGCAATCCATCGGATCCAGCCCACAACAAGTTTCGAGGCTGGATCCCAGACGAAGACGATGGGAGTTAAATGACCTACCGGTCGGCTACAGCCAGGCGCATGATCCGGCCGAACTCCAGCCAGCGAAGTCGGCTGAGCTCCGAGAGCTGTTCAATGCTCACGCCGAAGCAAACCAGCCCTTCCTCATTCGCGGAGGTCTTCCTAGCTCGGTCTTCTTAGCCCGGTCTTCCGGCCCGATCTGATGAAATCGACGACGCGGAGCGAGTGGATTTTCAACGCCAACAATGACAGCACCGTCGAGGCCACGGCTCCAAAGTTTCTGAACGGCTAGTCAGCCGTCCGGTAGTTCGATTCGCCGGTGTCCCTGATGATTCTGGCGTACTTTTTGTGTAGGCGGGATCGCTGGCAGGTTCACCTCTCCAGGTGGCATGAACAGCAAGAACCTGTTGCGATTCTCACCTGGCTACCCGACTGATGCGTGCCCCGGGCCATCCTCTCCGGGTGGACCCGATTACGGGCGCGTTGGACCCCCTGAACCGCTGGGCTGGCGTTCGGCCCAGGCAATTGAGACAATCTCACGATGACCACAGAGACTCCCATGGCAGAAGCAGTGCTATCCCGGCCGGTCGACTTGGCAATAGTCGGCGGCACCGTTGTCCCGTGCGACGGGTCAGATCCAATAACAGCGACCGTCGTCGTTCACGACGGACGAGTCATCGACATCGCCGAACATGGTCAGACGATCGAAGCTCGGCGCACCATCGATGCGTCTGGATCAGCAGTGCTTCCAGGCTTTGTCGACTCACACACCCACGTCGCATCCAACATGTTGTTGCGAGGCCTATTGGAAGACACCGAGCTGTTCGCTTGGCTCGACACAATGTGGCGTCTCAAGCAAAACTTTGATCACGAAACACTGTATTGGGCATCGATGTGTGGTCTGGTCGAGATGGCCAAATCCGGCATTACGTGCTTCAACGAACACTTCGACGCCTACGCGGTGACCCCGCAGGCAAGGGCACTTGACGACATCCAGCTGCGAGCCACCCTTGGCTACGGCTTTGCCGATGGAGGCGTCTATGCCGATGTCGGGGCCTGGTCTTGGGCAGCGCTCGCCGACTTCGATACGGCAAGCGCTGGCGCAGCAAACATCGATGGCGACCGGGTTCGCCTGGCGCTGTCACCACACGCTCCATACTCCTGCAGCGAAGCTATGTGGCGCGAGGTGCGAGCCCTTGCTGACGACCGCCAACTGCCGATCCACACTCACGTGGCCGAAGGCCTAAACGAGACTGCTTTTATGCAAGAGACCTATGGAAAGACAACCGTGCAGTGGCTTCACGACATCGGTTTTCTGGCTTCCGACATCACTGCTGCGCACTGCAGCCAACTCACTGCCAGCGATATCACGTTATTAGCCGAACATGACGTCAAAGTTGCCCACTGCCCCGTCTGCAACGCCAAACTCGTGTCGGGAACCATGGACCTTCAGAGCCTGCTGGCAGCGGGCGTAACCGTAGGGCTTGCGACTGACGGCCCGGCGAGCCACAACACGCTCGACACCTTTCAAGAGATGAAGTACGCAGCAGTCACTCACAAGCAGGCAACAGGCGATCCCACCTTCCTGACGACCCGTCAAGTGCTCGGAATGGCGACTCGCGAGTCTGCGAAGGCGATGCACCGACCCGAACTGGGAACAATTGCCGTGAATACCCCGGCCGACATCACCATCGTGGATATGAGTGGCGCTCACGTAGCTCCGCTTTACGACATAGAGGCCGCACTCGTGTACGGCAGTCGAGCCGATGACGTGACCCACACGATCGTCGGTGGCCAACTAGTACTCGATGACCGACAGGTCGTTGGTGTGGACGAGGAGCAGGTCGTTGCCCGGTTTACCGAACACGCCCTCGCGTTGCGGGACCGCTCACTCTGATTCAATCGTTCGACCTCTGCGCCTACCCGGCGCAGAAACCTGGCGAACGTAATGCAATGGCTGCCTCCTCCAGCTCTGTCGCTGTGCGCACGGTCCCGAGATAGTTCATATCGAGCGCGAATCGCTGTCATTGTGTGATGGTGCGGTGGCTTGGGCCAGGAGCTCCCAGGCCCTAACCCCCCTTCGGGTCACGACCGACGTTGTCTCTGCTGGCCAGCAGACCCAGGTTCAAAAAGCTAGCTTTGCCATGAGCAATACCGAAGACGACAAGGTTCTCGTCTACAGAGGAAACTGGAATATGACGGATGCATCTGACATGCACGCCAAGATGAAGCTCGCCACGAGCGAGGAAATCTGGAAGCCAGGTGGGCCTGTCACAGACTGGACAACTGATTACGACATCCGCGACGAGGGCTACGTCAAGAACCCGGTTCCTATCTGGGCTGAAATGCGTGACAAGTGCCCGATCGCTCACACCGACCGGCTCGGCGGATCTTGGAACCCGACCCGCTTTGACGACACGCGAGAACTCGCTAAAATGGTGCCCGAACTCAGCTCGCGACAACCCCTCGTGATGCCTCCAGCACCGAACGCTCCCGAACTATCTCGCTACGAACAAGCGATTGCGGCAGCCCCCATCACCGCCGACCCCCCGATCCAGACCTGGACACGACGCATGCTGCTTCCAGCGTTCGCGCCGCGTGCGGTCGCTAGCTACGGGGAGTACACCGAATCGCTTTGTCATGAGCTGATCGATGAGTTCATCGAGCGTGGCGATTGCGATGGTGCCGTCGAGTACTCACAGCAAATTCCGCCTCGCGTCATCGCTCATCTCATAGGTGTGGACCCGGGCATGGCGGACCAGTTCGTTCATTGGGTAAACATGTTGCTCGGTGAAGGCATCAACAAGCCTGCACTTCGCATGAAAGCTCGCGACGAACTACTGGGCTTCATCTCCGGCGAGGTGCAGAAACGCATGGACGACCCCAAAGAGGATCTACTGACCGAACTGCTGTTCATGGAGCTCGACGATCCCGAGGCCAAGATCACGCCACAGGTTGTGGTCGGCGTCACCAATCTGCTGATCGTTGCGGGCATCGACACGACGTGGAGTTCGATTGGATCTGCACTCTGGCACCTAGGCACCTATCCCGAAGACCGGCAGCGTCTGATCGATCAGCCAGAACTCTTACCCACGGCGATCGAAGAGTTCTTGCGCTTCTACGCACCCGTGACCATGGCACGGGTCGCCGATACCGACATTGACTACAACGGCGTGCACATCAAGCGAGGTGACAAGGTTCTGATGAACTTCCCGGCCGCCTGCCATGACCCCGAGCAGTTCGAGAACCCCGACGAGTTCATCATTGATCGCGCTAAGAACCGTCACATCGCGTTCGGTTCTGGCATACATCGATGCGCCGGGTCGAATCTAGCTCGACTTGAGATGACCATCGCTGTCCGAGTCTGGATGGAACGCATTCCAGAGTTCCATATCAGAGCCGACGAACCAATGAAGTGGGCCGGCGGCCAGGTCCGAGGACCCCGCATCATGGCGATGTCATTCCCTGCCGGCCACAAGCGGTAACAGGACGTTGGACCGGCGCAGGCCTCAACCCATAACGAGCGAAGCGCGCTTGACTAGTCCAGCATCCTGATCGACGAACGCCTGATTGATGTCTTCGAGGGCATAGTCCTGCACAACTTCATCAAGCGGTAGGCGCTCGGCGTTGCGACTCAAGAACTCGATCGCTCGCTGCAGACTCACTGCGTCGTAGGAAGCGACAGCCTCGATGCGCTGGTTTTGTGCCGTGAGACGACCCGGATCACAGTCGAAGCTCGTGCCAGTGAAGAAAACGCCAATCTCCAGGTAGCGGCCACCCCAATTCAGCATTCGCAGGCCTTCGTTGATGACCTCGGCCGAACCAACAAGTTCAGCAACAACGTCTGCACCATCACCATCGGTCAGATCTTTAACCGCGTTGATACGCGCCCGTGAGTCCGTGATCTCGGAGATGTCAATGACTTCGTCGGCACCCATCTGCCGGGCCAGTTCCAGCCGTTCGGGGATGCTGTCGATCGCAATAACCATCTCAGCACCCCTCTCCTTCGCTATGGCACACGCGTACACGCCGAGCCCGCCGCAGCCTTGGATGACCACCCTGTCGCCCATCTCAACGTTTACTCGTTCAAGCCCCATGATCACCTGTGCGAGAGCACAGTTGGCGCTGACCACCATGGTGTCGGTCACGTTGTCGGGCACCTTGAAGATCGCTTGCCCTGGGTGGAGATAGAGATAATCGGAAAATGTTCCCCTGGTATAGGGCCACTGCGTGAGTTCACCCCGCTGGATGCTGAAACTCTGCCTGCACGCTTCGCTTAGACCGCGCATGCAGTTCCGGCACCGGCCACATGGCCGGAAGTACTGAAATGCCAGACGGTCGCCCTCGGCCAGAGGTGCACCATTCCAATCGGTCATGACGTCGTCGCCCAGCGCATACACGCTACCCGTCGCCTCATGACCCAGGATCCGACCTTCGGGTGTCACGACCTGTCCGAGTCGACCGTCGCCTCGCCAGATGTGCAACTCAGAGCCGCAGATATTCGTTCGGGTGATTTTGAGGGTCAGCCCGCCCGGCCTCGGCTCTGGTATTGGGAATTCTGCTATCTCAAATGGCCGCCCAGGCTCATAGAAGAGTGCCGCTCGGTTCGTGCTGCTCATAGTGCTTCCTCCTGTGCCGAACGGTGTCGCGCCCAGCTTCGAGTGCAATGCACGACCAGTTTCGCGGGTTGATCAGCCTTTCGGCAAACGGTACGAACCGCCACAAAGAGAAAGTGGCTGTTCAACTGCCGACGTATCGACGAAGCGCTCTACGGCGCTAAGAACGCTCGACACAATTAGGTCCGATCCAAATCGCTTCGTAGCAAGCTTCCAGCAACTTGTTAACGACCCGCCAGGTGCCGCCATAAACCATCTCGCGAGAGCCGGACGAACCACTATCTGGCGACTTGGAGAGTCGATCCTGGTGCCACGTCTTAGGAACTAGCCGAATTTTGTATAAACAGAAAAGGCGAACTAACTTGCAAATTGCTACTTAATCTCCTGACTAAGGACACACCATGCCCGACCTGAACGACGTCCGGTCCTTTCTTGCCGAAGAGACCGGGCTCGCCACTGTCAGCACTACCCAAGCAGACGGGCGGGTGCTATCCAGCGTTGTGAACTGCGGCGTCTTCGATCACCCGGTCACTGCGGAGAGCTGCGTAGCGCTGGTTTCACGAGGCGCTGCCGCCCGTGTTGGGCACGTCCGCAGGGGCTCCGAAGTCACCGTTGCGGCTCGTCGCGGCTGGTCATGGGTCGGGGTAACCGGCCCCGCCGATTTGATAGGACCCGATGACGTTCCCAGCTCGATGGACGCCGAAGCTGTTCGTGTTCTGCTGCGCGACATCTACTCTGCAGCCGGCGGTGTGCACGACGACTGGGACGAATACGACCGAGTCATGGCCGCAGACGGCCGTCTTGCAGTGCTCATCAGTCCGCACCGGATCTTGGGCAACGGGTCCGCCTAGTGGCGAACCAACAAACATCGACAACTGCTATGGGCCTCAATGCGGGACAGGCGCGTCTGACGCTAGCCATTGCCGGGTTAGCCGCAATGGCCACATACCTGGACACGACGATCCTATTCGTCGCGTTTCCTGGCATAACCGCCAGCTTCCAGGATTCATCGACATCGATCCTGTCGTGGGTCTTGAACGCGTACACCATCACTTTTGCCGCCTTACTTGTGCCCGCCGGCAAGCTCGCAGACCGCCTCGGTCAGCGACTGGCCTTCCTGGTTGGATCAGCTACCTTCTCAGTCGCATCATTGGCTTGCGGGCTTGCCCCATCCGTCGGATTCCTGATCTTCGCTCGTGTCGTCCAAGGCGCAGGCGCTGCGATTCTGGTCCCTGCTTCGCTCGCCCTAGTGATGGCGGCCTACCCGCGCGACAAGCTCCCACACGTCATCGCTATCTGGGGTGCCATCGGCGCGTTGTCAGCAGCGCTCGGCCCATCGCTCGGAGCGTTGATCATCAACTCGTTCGGCTGGCGGTGGGCGTTCTTCATAAACCTTCCCGTCGGCGTCGTCACCATCGCCACCGGAGTTCGTTACCTCCGCGAATCTAAAGACTCGACCGTGCGAATTCCATCACCGGTGGGTGTCATCCTGCTCATCATGGCCGCCGGAACACTTCTTTATGGCCTCGTCGAATCCGACAATGTGGGATGGGTAAGCGTCCGAACCATCACCGTTCTTGTTGTCGGGATCGTTTTGCTAGCAGCGTTCGTTGCACACCAACGCCACACCGACTCTCCGACGCTCGACCCTGAACTGTTCACGCTCCAGAACTTTCGCTGGGGGAACCTTGCGATGCTCAGTTTCAACGTGTCATTCACTGCCATGTTCTTCGGACTCATCCTGTTCCTGGTGAACGTGTGGGATTGGTCGATCCTAAAAGCCGGTCTTGCCGTTGCCCCCGGCCCCGCGCTTGCGGCAATCCTTGCAGCCCGGTTCGGGAAGCTCGCAGGCCAAATCGGGCAACGGCCTCTCGTTATTGCTGGCGGCATCATGGCCGCCGCCAGCGGCATTTACCGAGTGTTGTTCCTCGACGAGAACGTCAACTATCTGGTCGACTTTGCAGTGCCACTTGCCCTGTCAGCCTTCGCTATTGGCTTGGTCTTTCCCCAGGTCACAAGTGTTGCTCTACAAGCTGTTCCTGCGAACCGGGTTGGCGTTGGAGGCGCAACCACCCAAGCCGTCCGTCAGTTCGGCGGGTCCCTGGGCGTCGCCCTCACCATCACACTGCTTGGTGCTGCAACGGAGACACTCGACTTGGTCGCCGGCTTCAACCGCATCTGGTGGCTTGTCGTAGTCGGCGGCATCGTTACCACCTTGTGCGCACTGCCGTTACAAACCGACAAAGTGGCCTAGGACACGACCGAGCATTACGTGCCGGATCCCTGAACAGCTTCGATCAACTTGCAATGGGGCACATGTCACTCCATGATGACGCTCTTTCGGGATGCGACATAGCTCAACAAGAGCGATGAAGGAAGCCAGCCATGGAGAGCATTGCAAAAATTAACTCACACTTTGGCGTCAGGTGCCAGCCAGTGCTGCGACAACGGGAGCGAAGCTGTCGATGGCGTCAGATTGCACGGTCACATAGGAACCTTGCCAGCGTTCGCGCTGCTCGATAAGTTCTTCCACGATCTGATGAACCGAGCCAACAAGCGTGTGTGGGCTCGCCAGGATCGTGGCCGCATCCATACCCATACCTCCCCCAACCTTTTCGGCGGCAGCTTCGCGATCATCAGTCACGATGGTGACGAACTTCAAGATGCTGATCTCGATGTCGTCGAATCGGTCACCAGCAGCGTCGCGCACCCATCCGAGCTTTTCTTCAGTTGCGTCTGCGGACATGGACTTGACGGCTTCGGGACCCACCACGCCTTCGCCCACGTTGGGGTTCACACCTACGATGTCTGCCATGCGTGCTGCAGTTGACAACACACGCTTACCGCCGCCACCAATAATTATTGGTGGGCCACCAGCTTGCAACGGCTTGGGAAGACCTTTCATCTCACTGATCGTGTAATGGTCGCCATCATGGGAAAAGGCTTCTTCGCCCCAGAGTCCCTGCAGCACCGTGATGCCTTCGATCATGCGATCGATACGAATTCCTGCACGGTCATGAGCCATACCCGTCTGTTCGTAGTCTGTAGTCATCCAGCCAGCGCCCATGCCGACCTCGAGTCGGCCATCACTTAAGAGGTCTAGGGTCGCCATTTCCTTCGCAAGATATGCCGGATGACGAAAATCGTTGGCGAACACGAGCGCTCCGACACGCAATGTTTTCGTCACAGCAGCAGCAGTGGCGAGTGCTGCTATCGGTGCGAGTTGGTCACCAAAATGATCGGGCATCAGCAGCGCTGAATAACCAAGATCCTCGGCCTTGTTCGCTGTCTCGGTCCACTCTGCAGAAGAACGGGCGCGGGCGGCCATGACGCCAAACCGGAATGGGCGAGTATTTGCCATAGGAGGACACTAATGGCCGCACATGAAATGCCATCAACACAACTAAGTTGTTCGAAATCTATGCAAGCAGTGCTGTCAGAGCCACGTGCAAGATGGTCGCTGTGTCGTTGTGCCGCCGGGCGGTAGGTCACAATGACGGCGTAATAAATCGATGGAATCGAGCTAGGTAAGTAGATCGCCAGCGCTAAGAACATGCTGGCGCCGCTCAGCGGCAAAAGCGCCCAGTTCAGGCTCAAACTGGCGCAGTAACTGATCGCGCATCAACGCACGGTTCGCCGCAGTTCGCCCTCGACGACCGCTCGCTGCTGCGGGCAATAACCGCCTCGAGCAGTCCGGCTGGGTCAGCGAAATAGCGATACAACGAACGCAGAGATAACCCGGAGCCTTTGGCGGCCTGCCCGATCGTGGGACACAGCGTCTCTTCAGCAAACATCTCGAGTATGAGCAATGCGCCGACGACGCCGACAGGTCCGTCATCACCGTTGACAGTAGCAAGATTGCTTGCAGTCGCTCAACCGGCGGTAGAGGGTGAATGCCTTCTAGAACGGCCCTCGATTATTGGCATTCATCACTTGGCAATTCGTGATGAAGCCAGACATTGCGAGTTGTGATGTCTGGCTTCGACGCGCAAACCCGGTTCTATCGGGACCCAATTGCCATCCCACGCCTATCACCCACGCCAGGTTCCCATCGATAATCCCGGGCGCATAATTGACTAGTAAGGATTCGGGAACAGTGCCTCAGCCAAGCGGTTTTGATGCCCGGATCATCTCTTCTTCGAAACCGAGGCGCTCATACAACGAACGAGCGCGTTCATTGGCGACCATGACGTTGAGACTCATGACTGAGGCACCGCGTTCGCGCCCGTCAGCCTCGATCTCGGCCATCAACTGCTGACCGAGCCCATAACCATCGACGCGCGCATCGATGACAATAACTTCGAGATGGACTGCGCTTTGCCCGGTAAAGGAATCTTCAACCATCGAACCGACTGCCGCAGCCACAACATGCCCGGCCTGATCAACACCAACCCGAACCCATGTCTTGGGACGGTCACCCGCCGCCCATTGAGCAACAGCCACACCGTCGTACCTCCATACGTCCTCAGTCCTAAGCCGGGCCGGTGACGGGAAGTCAGCCAGACGAGGCAACAACTGCTGGATCGCCGGTGCATCGGCGACATCGGCAGCTCTGGTCTGGAAGCGGGACATGCACTGACACTAGCGCTAGGCCTTTGTGAGATACCTGACCAGGTTGACCCGTGGGGTTGGCGGTGGACGAGGTTGCCGCCAAGATGATCGACGATGTCGACACAACCTGAAATCACGGTTTCCCACACCAGCACCGTCACTCCTGACCAGATCGACGAACTGGGCCACATGAACGTGCGCTGGTACGGAGCGAACGCTGTTGCGGCCACCGCCGCTATGTGCGAACAGCTTGGTGTTGGGGCTCCCGCATTACACAGCAGCTATACCCGCCATCATCACGAACAGATGGAGGGAAACGAACTCGAGGTCCACAGTGCCGTCATCGCTGGCGGCGGCCATCTTCGCCTCTTCCATGAACTGCGCAACCGGGCCAACAACGACCTTGCCGCCACCTTTATCCATGAACTAGATCATCCAGAGATCGAGGTTCGAGGAATCGGAATCCCCGACTACGGACGCGCCCGCTCGATCGATCTAGACATCAATCGGTTCGCTTCTGCGCCGTCTCTTGACGAATTGCGTAGTCGTAGCCTGGCGACCCGCCACGAGCGCCTTGTCGACACTGAAGACTCGATGGACGCCGCGGTAGTTCCGACATGGTTGATGAACAATCTGATTTGGAGCGGTGAACGCCTCGATGGGCTCACGGACTGGATCTGCGAAACAGACGATGGAGATCGGGTTGGTTTCGCCAGCATGGAAACCCGCCTGCACATGGGGCGGCCAGTCGACGTTGGAACCCGCATCCAGAGCTTTGGCGCCGTCATCACACTCGGCGCCAAAGTCTCGCAGGATCTGAACTGGGTCTATGACCTGGACTCCGAAGAATTACTCGCTGTTGCCGAGACGGTCGACCTTGCCTTCAGTATCCCTAATCGCCGATCGCGAGAGATGCCTCCCGAGGTTCGCAAGCGCGAAGAAGCTCGTTTCCACCCTGACCTGGGCTAGCACCGTGCCATAGAGACCGTTCCATAGAGACCGTGCCACAATCGCCGTTGTTTTGACGAGACATCTACAGTGAACTCATGCACTTCGAAGTCAACCGGCAGGACGTCTGCGACACCCGCCTAGCTGACTCAGTGCCACGACCGTTTCGACCGAGCCAGGTCTGGCTCGCAACAGAGCAGTTCGCCAGCGCCACCAAAAATGACGTGGGCGGCTGCTTCGTCGACCTTTATCCCATAGCGGCCAGGTTGTGATCAATGGCCAAGATCCAAGCGTTAGGCCACCCGACATCGACCCCGTCGCTCCAACCATGACGCCAGCTACACCGGCTCCAGAAATGTCGAGAGCGACCCCAGCTTCCAGCCTGACCTCGGAACACAAACGGGCCTCCGTCAAGGGCCTTGGGCAGCACGACCCGTTCTACGACCTCATCGTCTCAAGGGGAGACCCAACATGACAGCAACACATGGCCACCCGTTAGTGCTCGCTGGCCAATATGGATCGCCCTACAGCCTGAAGATGCGGGCAGTATTGCGCTACCGACACATCCCTTTCCGCTGGGTCCTACGAGACTCAAAATGGGACGACCTGCCGAAACCACCGGTGCCACTCATCCCGGTAGTCGTGTATCCGAACGAGGACGGTAGCCACGGCGAGGCAACGGTTGATTCGTCGCCGCAGATCATGCGACTGGAGGGAGAGTTCGAGGGACGAAGCGTGGTGCCAACTGACCCAGCACTCGCATTCATCGACTCTTTAATCGAGGACTTCGGTGACGAATGGGTTACCAAGGCGATGTATCACTACCGCTGGACTTACAACGACGACATCGAAAAGGCCGGCAAGCTCCTGCCGATCTCGCGCGACCTGCAGATGGGAAGCGACCAACACCAGGAGATGCACGACTACATCACCACCCGTCAGATCTCGCGTCGCGAACTTGTTGGGTCAACCGAGCTGAACACGCCGATCATCGAGAGTTCCTATGAACGAGTGCTCGACATTCTGCAAGAACAGTTCGCCACCCACGACTTCTTGCTCGGCGACCGCCCTGGACGTGGCGACTTCGGCATATACGGACAGCTCACCCAACTAGTCAAGTGGGACCCGACACCCATGGCTCTCGCAACGAAGCGGGCGATCAAAACCATCAACTGGACCGATCGCGTGGACGATCTGTCATGGCTCCCAGTCGAGGGTGACAACGGCTGGGTCTTGCTCGAAGCGCTTCCACCAGCAACTCATAAGCTGCTCGAAGAGATCGGGCGAACCTACGCACCATTCATGGTCGCCAATGCCCACGCACTCATGTCAGGGGCCGACGAGGCCGTGTGCGAGATCAACGGCCAGACCTACCGGCAAGGGCCATTCGCTTACCAAGGTAAATGCCTGAAATGGCTGCGTGACGATTATGGCGCTCTCAGTGATACCGACCGCTCTCGCGTCGATGCCGTCCTCGACGGCACGGGCTGCGAAATCCTGTTCGTCTAACCAATTGGCACAACGCACGCAGAGCACGCGCATCTGCGTTCTAGTAGCTACGCGGGCTTCTTAAACAGTTGCTTGGGATGCAACACCAGACAGATGTGTTTCACTCCGACGGAACTCCCAACCAGCGTCTGTCTCAACACCCCAGCTACGGTAGATCCCAGTCTGTACAGCCAACAGCGCCGGGTGCTCGGGTAACCGCTGCCAAAAGAAAACGGCCGCATTACCGGGATCTGCCTCCTAAGACCGAACGATAATTCGCGGGATCTACGACGGTCGATCCACAAAACGACCGCGTGCCTGGTTCATCGGCGTTCTATTGGCGCGACATTTCCGATTTGGCAGTTGCCTCGGCGTCCTTGCGGGATCGCTGGCCGAGTTGGATCTCGACCTGGTGCAGCGTGCCAGTGAACGGAAACGTATCGCCGTAATGAAGCGATACCTGCGAGCCAAAGTCCATACCAACGCTGGCGCCAAGCGATGAGATCATGCGCATCATGAAGGGCAGCTCAGTGCTGCCTGCGGGTTGGCCATCAATGGTCATTGACATGGTCCCTGTCGTCGGGCCGTTGCGAGCCAGGCTCACACCAAGCTCACAGTCGCCCTCGGGCACTGCCATCTCGGACTCAAGCACGGTCCGCTCGTCGAACGAGTTGTAGTCGATGAATAATTTGTCATTCTGCACGAAGATCGAGATGCCCGAACTAGCACTTCCCGTTGCCCAAATCACTCCCTGATCCCCTGCTACACGGGTCACCGTTGCTGTCATGTCCCATGACCGGCCACCCGGTGACGGCGACGGCTGCGCCGGAATCGGCGACATCGGTGGCCGATAGACGTACTTACGGTCCAGGCGGTGAGGACCTTCGTCGCTCAGGCGCGGGGCGAACAATTCGAACCTGCGGTCGTCGAGCGGCAGCACGCCGTTGGTCTCAGCTTCGCTCCACCACAGCTGGATCAGCTCAATCAGCTTTTCCGGCATCTCTGCGGCCAGGTCATTGCACTCAGACATGTCCTCAGACAGCCGATAGAGCTCCCAGACGTCATCTTCGAAATCGACGCCACTCTGATGGCGAGAAACAGCCTTCCACCACACAGCGCCTTGCTCAACAATCAGCGCACGCGAGCCACCATTCTCGAAGTATTGCAGCGTGTTCGTTGCTGGCGCGTTTGCATCGGCAAGCGTCGACGCAAACGAGTGTCCTGTCACGGGCATCTGCTCGATACCTTTAAAAACCTCGGGTGCAGTCACCCCAAGAATCTCATAGATCGTCGGTGTGATGTCCGAGACATTAACGAACTGGTTGCGCTTGGAGCCAGCTTGTAATGCGTCGACTCCCGCTGGCCAATGGAACACCATTGGCACATGCACACCACCCTCGTGGGTGTTCTGCTTGTACCACTTGAATGGGCTGTTCCCGGCCTGTGCCCAGCCCCACGGATAGTTCGTATGACTGTTTGGGCCGCCAATATCTTCGAGGTACTCAACGCTCTCGTCTGGCGCATCGAGCAACCCGTTGAAAAATTTCATTTCGTGCATCACACCAAACGGCCCACCTTCTTGCGATGCACCGTTGTCGGCAAGCACCACGAAAATGGTGTTGTCCAGTTCGCCCATCTCACGCAGACCATCAACCAGGCGACCGATCTGGTCGTCGGTGTGATCAAGGAATGCCGCAAAGGCTTCTTGTAGACGGCACGCGAACTTCTGGTGCGCTTCGGGCACGTCCTCCCAAGCCTCAACGCCCGGATTCCGGGGCGCCAGTTGGGTTCCTTCAGCAAGGACACCAAGTTCCATCTGGCGATCAAACCATCGCTGACGAATGACATCCCAACCTTCGTCGTAACGACCGCGGTACTTATTCAGATACTCCTGCGGCGCCTGGTGTGGTGCGTGCGTTGCCCCAAACGGAACGTAGGCAAAGAATGGACGATCAGGCCGAATGCCCTTGCTATCGCTCAGCATCAGCAACAACTGATCGATCATGTCCTCGCTCAGGTGGTAGCCCTCTTCAGCCGTCGCTGGCGGCTCGATGCGATGGTTGTCAGAGGTCAGCTCGGGATGAAACTGGTCGGTCTCACCCTCGAGAAAGCCATAGAAACGATCAAAGCCGCGGGCCAGAGGCCACTGATCGAACGGACCGGCTGATGAGATGTCTTGTGTCGGTGCTAGGTGCCATTTACCCACGCAATAGGTGCCATAGCCCTCGGACTTGAGCACTTCGGCAATGGTGGCCGCATGGTTCGAAATATGACCAAGCTGGTTCGGGAAGCCGGTACGCCAGTTCGAGACGCCGCGCATACCAACCGCATGCTGTGAGCGTCCGGTGAGCAGCGACGCACGCGTCGGCGAGCACAATGGCGCCACATGGAAATTGGTGTATTGCAATCCGTTCGCTGCCAAGGCATCGACATTTGGCGTCTCGATATCTGAACCGAAGCAGCCGAACTGCGCAAAGCCAGTGTCATCGAGCAGTACCACGACCACGTTCGGCGAGTCGGCGCCTGGATGCGGCGGGCTCTCAAAGTGTGGTTCGCTATCGGCCAGTGTCGGGCCGACAGTGCCTTTGAAGTTCTGAGTTGTCAGCGGTGTGGTCATAGTCATTCCTTCACTTCAATGCCCATACGCCTGCATAATTCATTAGACAGTGATGGTGGTGAGATCGTCGCCGATGATGACTTCACCGTCGTAATAGGCGGCGGCACGCTCGATCCACTCGGGATATTGCTCAGGCGTTGGGGCCGGCACCATATGGGTCAGGGCAAGCCGCTTCGCGCCGGTGCGTGCGGCTGTTTGGGCTGCTTCGGTTACGTCGGAGTGGTAATCCAAAATGTCCTGCAGCATCACATTATGGATCGTCTCGACGATGTCACTGCGAATAACCGTCTGCACATAGACGTCGACATCGGCCGTTAACTCGTCGACGCCATCACACGGAATAGTGTCGCCTACGAGCGCTGCGGTCGAGCCCTCGTGCTCGAAACGGTAGCCGATCGTTGGGTGAACTGGCGCATGCATCGTTGCAGCGGTGGTGACACTCACATCGTTGATCTCGAAGGAGTCGCCGGGCTCGAGTTCGGTGACATCGACCTTGGGGCCTTCGATCAGCGGCTCATGGTGCGCCATGCGGTAGCCCACGTCGAGTTCAAGAGCATGCAGCTGACGCTTCACGAACTCGGCAGTACCCGGGGGCCCGTACACCTTGAGCGTGCCGTTGCCCTCAGTCATGACCCAGTGCATCGTCATGATGTCGTTCAGGTCACAGATGTGATCACTGTGCAGATGAGTAATGAGGACCCCTGCCAAGAACGACGGCATCGAGCCTGCACCTGCCATGCGCATGACCACACCTCGGCCGCAGTCCACCAGGATGTGGGTATCACCGGCCTTAACGAGTGTCGACGGGCCGGCGCGGTTGGCGTCAGGAAGTGGCGACCCGGTTCCGGTCAAGACAATGTCCATACGTAGCAATACTCCTCGTAGCTGAGCGGCAACAATCCATGTTATGCCAGCACAACTAGCAAAATAATACACACTCGAAGAGGTGTCTCGATCTCCACCTCTAGAGCTCCTCTAGCGTAACCAGATGAGTTCCTGCGAGATGACGCCATCGCACATGCGAAGAAGTCGGCGTCGAACCAGCCGCCAGCTTCGAACTCATCGGTTAGCTCGCCAGCTACACGGTCTGCGTTTTACTCGTCGAAGCCGACGAAGCTGACGACGTCATCGTTAGGGACGCGGCGAGACACCACACTGTTGGCGACGAACTCGTCATTGGGCCAGCCCATGGCGACACAGGTCATGATGACCTCGTCCTCAGGGATGTTCGCATGATCACGAACGACCGATGATTGCATGATGCCCTGGCCATTAATCACGCAACCAAGACCCTTGGACGTCGCGGCCAGCACGAGCCCATAGGTGGCTGCTCCACAGTCGAAGTGACCAACGGTGTCATCTGCCAAATCTTGATCGATGGTCACGACGACTGATACCGGAGCATCGAACTGTCGAAAGCCACGCATGACCCAGTCTTGGCGACGCTCCTTGTCCTCGCGTTCGATGCCCATGGCCTCGAACAACTGCACAGCGATAGCGACCTGGCGATCACGGTGAACACCTCGGTAGCCATGGTCAGACATCTTGATCTCACGGTCGACTGCAGCCCCCGCCAGCATTCGTTCAGTATTTCCCTCACGAATCAATTCAAGCGGCGCACCTGTAATCACATGGAAATTCCAGGGCTGGGTATTCATCGACGACGGCGCCCGCTTGGCGACTTCAATGATCGCCTCCATGAGTTCCCTTGAGACCGCGTCAGGCTTATACCCACGAGTACTGCGCCGCGATGCCACCAATGTTTCGAAGTCCACAACTTCACCTTTCAAAGTTTGTGCCAGTCAAGCTAGCCAATGAGCCCACGCCGCGACCTCATTCATATCGACGTCTATGGTTCTTCGATAGAGGAACCGGTGACGCTAGGTGCCTCTTTCAGCGACAGAAACGCCCTTCGCTTCGGTGGCTCTCGTTCGCAGATCAGCTGCCGTCAAAGCCGATGCCGCGGTAGTTGTCGGCGGCGACATCGGTGATTATCCCGGTGTACTTCGGCCCTCCGCCGTTGTAGACGTTGTAACGCATATTGCCGAACTCATGGCCGTCCAAGTTCGAGTTATAACCCGTGATCCAGCCTTTCGACTTGCGGACCAGCAGCGGTTCGTACATCGCGACCACATGGTCGAACCACTCTTGCTCGGCCTGGGCGGTGGCCTCGAAGCGGGTGTGGCCCTGTTGCCAGACATGTTCAAAAAGCGGGGTCGCCCAGTCGATCGATGTTTCGACCGCCCGAGGGAAATTGGTAGCAGCGGTCTGTGGACCCGCAAGTATCGCCAGATTCGGGAAGCCGTGCACCATCAAGCCCATGTACGTGACGGGCCCCTCCGCCCATTTATCACGGAGTTTCTGACCATCCACGCCCGTGATATTCATCTTGTCGAACGCGCCGGTAAATGCATCAAAACCGGTGGCGTACACGATTACGTCGAACTCGAATTCTTCCGCTGATGTCTTCAGCCCGGTGGCAGTAATTTGCTCGATCGGCGTTTCGGTTGAGTCGACAAGCGTGACGTTCTCGCGGTTATAGGTCTCGAAATAGTTCGTCTCGAGCGGAAGGCGCTGCACGCCGAAGCCGTGGTCCTTCGGAATGAGCCTCTCGGCCAACTCAGGATCGTCAACCCGCTGGCGGATCCGATCGGCTACATACTCCGCGACCTCCGCGTTGGCAGTTTCATCCATAAAGATCTCGATAAAGTTCTGCAGCCACAGTGCGAAACCAGGCTTGTCATAAAGGTCATCCCACAAAGCCACCCGTTCCTCACGTGACACGTTGAAGAAACCGCGACGGTCTGGCGTGTGCTCGAACCCACCTGGCGAACGAGCGCACTGATCAAAGATGTCGTCGTAACGGCTACGAATATCTGCCATCTCCTCATCGGAGATCAGGCCGTTGCCAAGGGGCACTGCCCAGTTCGGTCGCCGCTGGAAGACGGTCAGGTGTTCAGCTTGCTTGGCGACCTCGGGGATCAGCTGGATCGCTGTTGCACCAGTGCCGATGACGGCTACTCGCTTGCCGGACAAATCCGGTGCCGGGTCTGGCCACTCGAATGGATGGAACGATTCGCCAGCGAAGTCATCCATGCCTTCGAAACGAGGCAAGGTCGGCACCGACAACACGCCGAGAGCGGCGATCACGAACCGGCATGTGATCGTGCGGCCATCGCGGAGCGAGAGGTGCCAAACGTGCGCGTCGTCATCAAAATCCATGGCGTCGACGAAGCAGTCAAACTGCATGTGTTGGCGAAGGTCAAACTTGTCGGCAACATAATTTAGGTACTTAAGCGTCTCAGGTTGAGGCGAGAACCGTTCAGTCCAATGCCACTCATCGAGCAACTCCTTGCTGAACGAATAACCATAGGTATAACTCTCGGAATCGAACCGTGCACCCGGGTAGCGGTTCTTGTACCAGGTGCCGCCCAGGTCACTATTTGCTTCAAGCACAGTGGCATTGACACCGAGATCGGACAGCCGTTTGATCTGGTAAATACCGGCAACCCCCGCGCCAATAACGACGACCTCATAGTCGAGCCCAGCCTCGTCTCTACCAACCTTATTTAGCGTAAGAGTCTGGTCAGACATGACGACCGCCCGTTTGATCAGCGAGTTTTATAGCAAAGACGTCCATATCCCATACTACGAACTAAGTACCCCGCTACTCAAACCGTGGACACTCAGCGAACACGAAGGAAGTGGCCTGAAGTAGCCCTCTCGTGCAACAAGGCCGGTCCTCCATGAGCACCGAAACCACCGCAGCTGCAACAACAGTCACGATGCTGATCGGCGCAAGAAACCCGATTCTGAAGGCTTGTGACCCCAAGTTCACCATGTCGCTGGTCTCGGTCCTTCCATTCGGGCCATGCGGGCGTTCGATCTCGGTCGGCCCGCCCAGCAAGGTGCTCATGGTCCCGAGCGACCCGATCCGTTGGATCAAACGTGTCTGCAGGTTCCTCGGCCGAGGCTTCCCACAGTGCCAGTTGGATCAAAACATTCTCGGCGATCAGTCGCTTCAGTCGGCTGGCGTGTCCTCGATAAGTCGACTGGCCATGTGTTCGGCAAGTGCCAGCACCATCAAATGAGTGTTAGATCGCGGCACCTCGGGGATGACTGAAGCATCGATAACTCGCAGACCATCGATGCCAAAAACGCGACAGTCATGATCGACGACCCGCCCCATAGCTGCGGTCGCGCAAACGTGTTGGGCATCAGATGAGGTCGCTAACAACCAACGATCAATAGCGTCATCGTCAACCAGATCAGAAGCCATCGTTCCCGATACGTCGAGCATCACTTGAGCGACCGACGACCGAAATGTCTCGTGTTCGGTGAGCTCGATCATCCGACGGAAACAATCACGCAGCCGTGCCAAGTCGCTGGGATCGCCGAGCATGTTCTCTTCGATTACCGGATGATCGTGAGGGTTCGACGAAGCCAGCCGAAGTGAGCCGCGAGAGAAGGACTGGTTAACCCAACCGATTAGCAAACCCTGCCCCTCTAGCGCACGGGTCGTGATGCTGTTCATCGCCACGATCATCATGTCGTTCTCGCCGGCGCCGCTCATTGATGAGGAGTACCGCAAACAGACATTTGTGTGGCGATCATGTGGCGTCAACGGGCCCCGGCCCTCGTGATAGTCGAGGATCATCGGCAGATTGGCATGATCCTGCAAACCTTCACCAACCGGTAGGCCCGTCGAAGACCCGATCCCTGACCGCAACAAAATCGCTGGTGAATGCACGGCACCAGCGGCCAGGATCACCTCACCCGCCTCGACTTCGCGCCACTCGCCGCCGACCTCAACTCGCACACCTCGAGCCCGATGAGCCGAATCAAACAAGACCAGGTCGACCAGCGCATCGCCAACAATAGTCAAGTTCTCTCGATCGCGAATCGGCTCGATCCAGGCGTCATTTGTCGTGACCCGCTCGTGAGCAACCGGATCAGCATTGATCGCGTACGGTGAGACGCCGGTACCTATCGGCGCATTGTGATCCTCGCAGATGCCATAGCCAGCGGCGATCGCTGAATCCCACAGTGCATGGTCTGCTGGCCCCCAAACATCGCGCTGCTGGCGAAGTATCGGCAGCGGACCAGAGGCTCCGTGAAAAGGTGCGTCACCAAAGTCGGCGTCAGTTTCGATACGACAGAGCGCAGGAAGTACGTCGTCGTGTGACCAGCCGAGCTGGTCCCAGCGATTCCAGTCGTCGGGCAGGGGCCTGATGGCAATGATTCCATTAATCAGTGAGCTGCCTCCGACCCCACGACCGCGCCAAAACAACCGTTGCGGCTGACCCTTGACCCGCGATGCCTGCAGGGTTGGCCACTGCAAGTCATCAAACTTCTCAGTTCCGATTACATGCCCTGGATTAAGCGATCGCATCTCGAACTTCATGTCGATTGAGCGGTGATCGGGACCCGCTTCGAGTAACAACACCTGCGTGCTTGAGTTTTCGCTCAGTCGAGCAGCCAGTACACACCCAGCGGAACCGCCACCGACGATGACGTAGTCGAACGAGCGATCCAAGACAGCCGCGCTCATGTGTACATCTGCGATGTTCCCAAGGTTGGCGCTTCGATACGGTCGTTAACGAGACACCTGCAGAAAGACATGACTTCAGTATTGCTCACACAGTTCAAGCGGGTCGTTAAAACCGGCGCCGAACCCGGGATTGGAGTCCTCACTGGGTGGGTAATGCGTTATTCGCTCACACCGGTGTTCCTCGTGACTGAGGAAGCCGCAATGCCATTGCTCGGTTCGCTCTTCAAGCAGCGGGTGGCCCCACGCCGAACGAGCTCAACAGAGCAAGTAATTCATCCTCGGTCATTTCGAGCACCATCGCAGCCGCAGCTAGGTCTGGTGGCGGCCCACCAAGAAGTTCATGCAATTCTCGTCCGGTCATACCGAGCGCAGCCGCTGCATCGGTCAGGTCTGGAGCAGTTCGACCACCTGTAGGAGCAGCACTATCTGCCGGCGAGGCCCTACGAGGCGCGGGCCCGCCGCCGGCTTCGGAGAATTCGCCCATTAGACAGCGCGAAATATAGGGGTACTGCTCGGTGATGACATAGGCGTACTCATCGCCGATGATGACGCCGTTGCACTCGTCTAGGTCGCCCCGGCCATCGATGTATTCCCAGTCAGAAACATAGGTTCCATCGGAAGACGTACCGTCGATGTCAACGCCGTCGGTTCGATAGCTACAGCCGGACCCAGAACGCTCACTCGTCGAGAGCGAGTAACTAGACGCGTAGGCATTCGACTTCGAGTAATACATCAGGTGACCGTCGGCAGCGAAGCCAACAAGAACCAGATCCTTGTCACTAGTGAATGCGTCGACCAGAAGGTCCGACACCCCGTGGTAGTGATATTCGCCAGTCGGCTGCACATGGGCATTGTTGAAGTCCATGCCTAGGTCAAACAGTTCTTGTAGGCCTTCGATCCGGTAGCTCTCACCGCTAGAGCAGAGGACCATCTCTGCCGTGCCAGGCTCAAACTTGACGCCGCTCAGCGCTACACCAGGCTCGCGAGCCATCGTTACCTGCCCAGTAAACGTAGGGTCAGTGGTCAGTATCCACGTGCGGTCTTGCTCAGAAATCGCGTTCGGATTGCCGCTGTTGGGGAAGTCGCCGGTTTCGTGATTCGGCAAGGTATTGGACTCGATGGTGCGGGTGGGCCCATCCACCGTCACCGTGACCTGCGTGCCAAACGCTTCGTCGGTCAGCGTGTAGGAACCGAGGTAATCCGAGTTCGCAACTTGGACAGCTCCATCGCCATCCGTTCCTTCGCCTGAGTCGGAAGCTTTATCTGAGTCCGGAACGTCGTCATGGCCCTCACCAGCCTTGCCATTTTCCTCGTCGGCACCTTCTTGGTTCGCGTCTTCGGCACTGCCATCATCACCGACATAGACAGGTTCTGGTTGGCCAGAATCGCTCGGCACTTCTGTAGTAATTGACACCGATTCCCGGGAAATATCAATTGCCGAATCAACACTTGAGTTGCAACTCGCGAGCATTGCGAAGAGCACGACGATTGCCAGCAATTTAGCTAGCCGAATGACCGCGTTTTGTGAGTAGCTGACCGGAAGGTAACCCATCGTGATCCTGTCTATCAGCCGGTCCATCCGCTGATGAGGATCACGATGTCAGCCGAGTGCAAAGATTCTGTAAACCTAGTGACAAGACGAACAAAAATCTGCAATGATCCTGGCCGCGACTCCCACGCTGTTCCATCAGGAAGGCATCGGCGTATCCACAGGTCGCATCGCCAGGGCCACCGGCGTATCGAATCGCACATTGTTCAACTACTTCCCTACCAAACAGGTGCTGATCGATGCGTTGCACGCCTGCTCCGCTATGCCCCTTGGCGACGCACAAGCCCAGATCGATGGCATGGCCGTATGGCAGACGGCAATCGTCCTTCTCAACGGCGCGCTCGCCGAACTCAGCGGCAAGAGTGGGCAAAACAGCAAAGAGCGCTGCACCCGGCGACCGAAGCTAGTTTGGATTCGTGAACACTCCGCTGCCGTCACCGCTACTCGGGAACCGTGAAGGCACGCCGGTGTTCGGGCACTTCGATGCCCCCGTCGGAGAGATTCGGGCGGACCAGCACAAGTTTCGATCTCCGATGGGCGGATTCGTTACTGAGCAGGAACGAAATGAAGCGTTTCGCTCATTTCAGTTCATAGGTGTTGTTGGCGTCGACATGGCAGCCGGTTGCGCCATCACTCACACCAGCAGCGGAATGAGCGCATTCGCCTATCTGTGGGTAAACGGCACGTTTACCCAGCTCAGACTCGGAGGACGAGCGGGGGATACGGTCACATTTGCTGCCGACCCCGACAACGGACGCACTGAACTATCGACCTCACGAGGCTCGGCCATCATGGATGCTGGCCCCGACGGCAAACGCCTGACCGTGACGTCGCCCGATCTGTCAATCAATCTCACGTTCCAAGACGAAGGTGTGCTTCGGCTGTGTACCCCAACGGGGCCAACCGGTTGGACCTATGTCCAAAAAGTGGTTGCTGTACCTGCTCGCGGGCTCGCTCGTGGCGGGTCCACCTCGGCAGACTTTGAAACCGTCGATGCGCTGGCCCACCACGACTACACCACCGGCTTCCTGCGCCCAGAGACATGGTGGCACTGGGCATGTGTAGCTGCTCGGCTTCCTGACGGGCGCAGCCTCGGGATCAATGTCTCCTGCGGCACAAACGAAAGCGGCTATCGCGAGAACTGCGCTTGGCTCGACGGACAGCGGTTTGACCTAGGCGGGGCCATCTTCGACTTCGACCGCCATGACACCGAAAAACCATGGCGGGTTACCGGAACCGACGGCCGGTTCGGACTTCGCTTCCAGGCCGGGCACGGCTATCACGCCGACCATGAGTCCGATCTGATGAGCACCAACTTCCACCAACTCTTTGGGAGTTTCGAAGGCTGGATACTCACCGATGAGGGCGAACGCCTGACGCTGAGCACCGCCCCAGGATTCACTGAAAGCCAATATTTACGCTGGTAGCTGCGTGCTGATTCATGCGGCACGCCTCATCGAAAGTGGCTGCCCGCAGACCGCCTGTCTCGTGGTTTTTGGGACCAGTGCTCAACGTGCGATATCAGCGACCGCCGGCTCGCATGCGTTCTTCCATATCGTCGGGACGCCCATAGGGAAGTTCTCGCTCACGCAATAGCGCTTCGGCCCGAGCCATGTTCTGGCTGTCGGTGATCAACCGCTTCATCTTCGAGACCGTCCCCGATGAATTTGCTGTGATTTGCCCGGCCGTGGTCGCGACCGCTGCGTCGAGTTCGTCGAGCGGCACCGAGCGAACAGCAAGGCCCACCTGAGCGGCTTCGATACCTGTAATACGCCGGGCAGTAAAACTGAGTTCACGTGCCTTAGCGACACCTACCCGCTCGGGTAGCCGAACCGACATGCCCCAGACTGGAATCAGACCCCATTGTCCATGGGTGTCACCAATAGACGCATCGTCGGCGCAGATGATCAGGTCGCAGCCTAAGACGAGTTCCAGCGCACCGGTATAGCAGTGTCCATGGACCTGGGCGATCGTGGCTTGGGGTAACGCTTCGAGTGCGTCGATCGTCTCGGCCTGGTAATGCCGACTCGGGGCCTTCTCGCCTGCTGCGATAGAACCAAGATCGTTGCCAGCGCAGAAGCACCGTCCGGCGCCTTTCAGAACCACCACTCGCACCGAGGCATCGTCGCCGATCGCGTCTATGTGATTCCGCAGCTCAACGAAAGCGGCTGGATTCATCGCGTTCAACTTGTCGGGCCGGTTAAGAGTCAGCGTGGTTACCCCATCGACATCGGAACGCAGAACCAGATCGTCATTCATGTTCGAACAATAGTGACTCGACGTACCCCTGGGTGAGTCGACTCCAGTTACCGAGGCGGGCCGGTGAGGCAACGGAGCCGAACGGTACGCCACACCATTTCGTTACCGTCTAGGTAGCGAGTCACGCCGAGCCAGTGCAGCACGCCCAACCGGTGCATCAGCGACCTTGCCTGTCTAGAGCGAAGCGAGCGCGCTATCGGGCGTGAACGGAGCCTTCAGCGCAACCTATCTTCTGCTTGTGAAACTGGTAAAAGATCGAATGTTGCTCTCGAGGAACGTGCACTCCGCTAAGGAGTGCACAGTCGATTAGCTGCCAAGCCGAGATTCAAGAGAGCGCACCATTGGCGGAAGCACCACGATGGTTGCCAGCCAACTCAGGCCAACAATCGAGGCCAAAAGTGCACCAACAACCATGTAGGGCACGAGGGCCGAGAAGAGTAACGGCGAGAAACCGATGGCAATCACCATTGCGTTGCGAGTGAGCGCACGGGCCGGTTCTTTGGAGAACTCCTGCAATGCCCGTTCGCTCGAGCCCTGCTCGTGCAACAAATGGCGATAGCGAACAACGAAGTGGATTGCGAAGTCGACACCGATGCCGAGCACCATCGTCGAAAGCACCGCTACAGGCATGTCGAAATCACGACCCATCAGGGATAACGCTCCGTAGACGATCATGACCGTCCACACGACCGGGATCATCGCGAGTGCGGCCCATCGCAGGGAACGGAACAACGCAACGAGCAGCACGAAAATAGTGATGAGAGTGGTGCCAAAGCCAACCAACATGCCGTTGACCATCTTGTCCTGCCATGTCAGGTTCAAGTAGGCCTCGCCGGCCCATTCGAAGTCAACGTCGGCGACCGGGTTGACTTGCATGTACTCCTCAACATGATCAATTACGGCCTGCATCGAAACGTTGTCGCCGGTTCGCAATTGCATACGAACGTTCGTAAGTTCGCCCGAGCGGAACATCGTCGACTCGCTGTCGACATAGCTCAGGACGCCGCCAACCTCGGGGTGAGAACGCAGATGCTCGGCGAGATCTTCGATTGCCTGGCGGGTTTCGGGCGCATCGTAAACAGTCGGATCGTCCACCGACCCAAGCAAGCTTGCGGTGTAGGTGCCCGGTAACGCTTCGGTCAACTGGGCGGCGGCCACACGGACTTCATGATCGCCACGGAACCAACGAACTGGGTTGTCGTTCACGGTGATCGACATCAATCCTGGGATCGCAACCAGAGCCAACAACAACGTGCCCACGAGCACCGCTCGCCGCCGCTTAACAACAAATGCACCCAGGCGTTCCAGCCTGGCCGGTCCGCTTTTTTCGTTCGACGATGCAGGCACCACCGCCCCGCCCTGGAAGGTCATCAGATAGGCGGGCAACAAGGTGACAGTGAACAGCCATGCAAGACCCACGCCCAAAGCCACGAATAGGCCGAAGATGCGAACAGGCGGGATCGGCACCAAAAGCAGTGACCCAAATCCGACCGCAGTCGTCAAGCTCGTAAAGCCAACGGGCCGGTACAACTCGCCCAGTACCGACTCGATTGTGACGACACGATCGTTTCCGTCGTCGCGGTCAAAGAATTCACTGAGCACATGCACACTGTCCAAGATCGCGATGGGCATCAGGAAGATCGCAATCATCGAAGTCATGATGTGGAGGGTGTTACCGCTGCCCACCAGTGCACCCATGGTGATGATGACCGTGGCTAGAGCGAGCAGCATTGCCGGCACGACGAGCTGCATCCGCCGGAAAAACGCCAGCAGAATCAAGAAGACGAGCAGTCCAGCCAGGGGAGCAAAGATGGCCATATTGATGAACATCTCTTGGCCAAAAGCATCCTCGGCCAGGGGCTGGCCAGCAATGGCAAGAGTTACATCGCTAAGCGCAGGCTCTTGCGTAATTAGTGCCCTGGCTGCGTCCGCCACGTCGGTCGCGGCGTTCTTACTTTTTAGCGCAATGAACATCGCTGCGCCCGGTGGATCTTCGAACAACACATTGTCAGCCAGCATCGAACTTGATGCAACCTGCTCAATGGCCAACCCTACGGCGGCTTCGTCAACGGGTCCGTCACCCATAACCGTGGCCACACTCATCGACGATTCGGCTATCACATCGGGGCGCGCAGCAAGGCCAGCGTCAACTCGCTGAATAGCTGCGAAAGCTTGCGGATTCGCGACATCGCCTAGCAAGCCGACAACAACCAGTGGCGTCGAGCCGAACTCCTCGGCCATCAACGCGTTTCGAACCCGCACCGGGTCATCGGTGGGCAACATGTTCTCTGGATCGGTGTCGACCTCGACGCGAATGAAGCCGATCGATGCAATCAACACCAGCAAGAGGGTGCCCCACAGCACGACCTTTGGCCGCTCTAAAGAGAAATCGGTTAAACGCGCTGACACCGACCTGCGGTTCTCATCTTTTTCGTGTGTTGCTATTGCCATGGTGGCCATGTTACTGCGCATACATCAAATGTACGTACATTATATGTATGTACATTTAACGGACTGCCGGGACCGCCTAGGTTGACCCTGGCCTCAGTTCGTCACGCCAGCCTCGGTTAGCGCGTCCAGTTCAGCATCGCTGTAACCAACCGCTCCCAGAACCTGACGAGTCGACTGGCCCAGACTGTCGGCGCTAAAATTGCCTGCCGGCTGCGT
The DNA here is from genome assembly GCA_905182135.1 of uncultured Acidimicrobiaceae bacterium. Classification (GTDB taxonomy): domain Bacteria; phylum Actinomycetota; class Acidimicrobiia; order Acidimicrobiales; family UBA10347; genus UBA10347. The sequence continues at coordinate 144,056 of CAJJAG010000006.1, forward strand.
CTCAGAGAACCGCACGGGTTGGCGCGCAGACCGCGTGGGGCCAACGACAGGATGATCCCAATAATGGATGGCTTCGTTGTGCACGACCTGAGGGTCGTGGAACACGTCACCCAATTCGTTGACCGGCGCAGCAGGAACTTCAAACTCGTGAAGTCGATCGAGAATCTCATCAGTCGCCCATTGGATGAACGCATTGTTCAACATGGCGCCGATGGCTTCGAAGTTCTCTGGCTTGCTGCGCTCCGCGACCGTGTTGAAGCGCTCGTCTTCCCACCATTCGGAATGACCCAGGGCCGCAAACAGACCCTCCCATTCCGCATCTGAAACAGCGAAGTAGACCATGTTGCCATCGGCGGTTTGCTGCAGCCGATAGACGTCGTGCAGCAGTGGGCCTGGGGTCACCTCACCGGTGAATGTTTCACCCATGAAGTTGTCGGGCCATAAGAAGTACAGCAGTGTGTCGAGCATGGGAATCTCGAGATGTTGACCGCGTGTACGACCTCGTTCGCGAGCCAACAATGCGCCGGTCACGGCTTGGGCTGCCGTTAGCGCCGTGGACTTGTCACCAATGATCGTGCGGACCAGATCTGGAATGGGGATGTCCAGACTGCGCTGCACTGATGGCACCCCGGAGATCGCTTGGACGATCGGGTCATAGACCCGCCACTGGCTGTATGGGCCGGTCGACCCGAACCCAGAAATTGAGACATAGATCAGGTCGGGGTTACTAGCGTGAAGCGCATCGGCACCAATACCCATGCGGTCTGCGGCGCCTGGCCGGAAGTTCTGCACAAACACATCGGCCGTGGCCGCTAGTCGCTTGACAGCGTCAATACCTGCCTCCTGGCTTAAGTCGAGAGCAACGCTCTTCTTGCCGCGATTGCACGACAAAAACATCGCTGAAATGTCGTCGACCCGGTACCCACCCTGCCTCGTGATATCACCGATACCCAACGGTTCGATCTTGATCACGTCTGCGCCCTGATCACCAAGTACCTGAGCGCACATCGGTCCCGATACCACGGCCGAAATATCAATAACGGTGTATCCGTCGAGCGGTCCAGTCATGTCACTCCCCCGTTTGAAAGAAGCTAACGGTTCGCAGGGCCCGCGTCGAACCCAACCTGGTCTTGACGAGTTACATGCGGGCGGCAAACCTCGGAGCCGACTCTAATCACGCTCGATCATGTAGATCATGGAGTCTGAGTGCCGCTGATTCTCGCTGCGTTTCTTTCGGCGTTGCCGAGAGTCGATTCATCGGGCCAATCGATCGTTCAGGTTCAGGACGAGAACTACTTTCACCGAAGAAAATATCCTTTCAGTTCGACTTGGTCGATGGCGTCTGTCCGCCGACAACACCCATTTGATCAGCGAGCAGGGTGCTGAAAAACATACTTCTCGTCGTAACCCCGACATTCTTCCCTTAGCGAGGCAGCGCAGCTCGATTCAGTCCGTTGGACTGACTAATCCTTGATCGGCCAGCAAGGCCTCAGGGGTCGCGTCGCGCCCGCGAAACAGCCGATAGACCTCTTCGGCCGGGCGGCTGCCACCAAGACCAAGCACAGTCTCGCGGAAACGGCGGGCTACCTGGACTAGTTCATCCTCGTTGTCCAAGCCAGCCTCCCGGAATGCGGCGAAAGCATCCGCTGCGAGCACCTCGGCCCATTTGTACGAGTAATAACCAGCCGCATAACCACCGGCGAACAAGTGACCGAACGCGGGCAGCATGCTCTCGCCCTCGATGCGGGGTGTAACCAGGATCTCCCCGGCCAACTCAATGTCGAGTGCCGCAGGATCCGTGACGGCTGGATCTACGCCGAAACGCTGGTGCAGCGCCATGTCGGTCTTGGCGAAATGCAACTGCCGCAACGTTGCGTTGGCCACCATGAAATTTCGGCTGTCGATGATGCGATCGAGCGTGTCGTCATCCAGAGCCTCCCCTGTATCAACATGCGCGGTCAGCGCACGAAGGAACGGCTTGTGCTCCATCCAGTACTCGTTGAATTGGCTGGCCAGTTCGACAGAGTCCCATTCGACCAAGTTCATACCCGACGCGCCACCCTCGTCGATCTCAGTGAACATGTGCTGAGTCGCGTGCCCGAACTCGTGGAACAGGGTCCGCACCTCGTCGAGCGACATCAGGCCAGGCCGGCCATCAGCGGGTGGGCGGGCGTTCATTACGAATAGGGCAACCGGTAGCGAGGTCGCAGCGTCACCAACAGCCAACAGCCGATCTCGCCCAACAACAGTGTTCATCCATGCGCCGCCGCGCTTCTCGCCTGGCCGGCTGTAAGGATCGATATAGAAGGCAGCGATGACATTGCCATCACGGCGGACCTCGAAGAATTGAACCGAGGGATCCCACACCGGCACGCTGTCATCAGGTGACTCGGCAATCTCGACGCCGTACAACTTCGTGACGAGGTCGAACAGTCCGCCAAGCACCTTTGGAAGCTGGAAGTACTCGCGCAATGCCTCGGCGTCATAGCTGTACAAAGCTTCTTGCTGGCGTTCTGCCCAAAAGGCAATATCCCATGGGGCCGGATTATCGGCACCATCGGCGCCCTGCTCACCCATAAATACACTGAGCGACTCCAGTTCGATCTCGGCGAACGGGCGAGCAGCCTGTTCCAGCTGGTCAAGAAGCGCCCAAACAGCAGCGGTTGACGGCGCCATTTTTGCGTCCAGGCTGAGCTCGGCATAGTTGTCGAATCCAACAAGCTGCGCTTGTTCTTGGCGTAGCTCGAGTATCTCTTTCAACACCGGCCGATTGTCTAATTCTGGTTGCACTCCTCGGGTGCGGAACGCTCGTAGCATCTCCTCGCGCAGCGAACGATCCGTGGCGTTCTGGCAGATTCCCAGATAGCTGACCCCATTGACTTGGAAGTGCCACGCATCATCAGCACCGTCGTCAGCTGCCTGGTTCTTGGCAATATCGATAACTGCAGCCGGCACACCATCGAGGCGCGACTCGTCGGTGACCTTGACTCGCGACTCGCGCTCTTCCTTAATCAGGTTGGTGCTGAACGTGTTGCTCAGCTCGGCCAGTCGATCCTTGATTGCCTTGTAGCGATCCTGTTGTTGGCCGGCCAGGGCAACACCAGAACGCTCCATGCCACGGATGGACTCATCGAGGATCCGGGCTCGGGCGACCGACAGGTTCTGGCCCTCGCTACTCGAACGTAACTGGGCCATGGCGTCGTACACGGCGCGGCTCTGGCTCATCGTGTTCGAGATGGCGACGATCGCCGGGCGCACCGTGTCGTATGCCTCTTGCATGTCATCGCTGTACTTGACGCTTGTCAGGTGTGTGACCGACCCAATGACAGCTTCGAGACGATGTTCAATCCGCTCCAGCGGCTCCATTACGCCTTCCCAGGTCGGCGCAAGATCTGCTTCGAGTGCTTCAAACTCGGTGCGCACTGTTTCAACCAACGAGGTCACGCCGGGTTCAACGTCAGAGGCAGTGATGCCCGCCCAGATAGGTAAGTGCGTAATAGGCCCGCTCGTTGTTGTTTGCTCAAGGCGTGCGAGTGGGGATTCGAGGGCGTCCGTGCTCATTCATGCAGGTTATCTGCGATACCCCAGCGGGATCTGGCCGAGTGATCGACTTACTTCGGATTCGCCCTGTGCAGGTTGTGCAACAAACCAGGCACATAGGAGGCTGGCCCGCCCCGAATGTGCAGACGACGAAGTCTCCTACGCAGCCAGGCCGCTCGTCCAGGCTGCGAACAGGTCGGCGTAGTGGCCGTCAGCGGCGACTAGCTCGTCGTGCGGTCCAAGCTCGACCAGCCGGCCGTCGACGACTACCCCGACACGATCGCAACGCTCAGCGGTAGACAGCCGATGCGCAATTGCAATAACGGTGCGCCCTTCCATCAGCGACTCCATGGCGACCTCGACTATCGCTTCGGTGCCAGGGTCAACGCTCGATGTCGCCTCATCCAGGATCAGCACCTTTGGGTCGACGAGCGCGGCCCGAGCCAACGACACGAGTTGCTTCTCGCCCGCTGAAAGTCGGCTACCGCGCTCTTGCACTTCGGTGTCCAACCCCTGGGGCAATCGTTCGAACAGGTCGAGCACGCCGATTCGATCCAACGCAGTTTTGATGTCCGCGTCGGTCGCGTCGAGTTTTGCCAGGCGGATGTTGTCCGCGACCGTGCCTGCGAAGAGGAAACCCTCTTGGGGCACAACGACAATATGGCGGCGCAACGAATCGGTGCGGGCGGAGCGCAAGTCCATGCCACCAATGCGGATAGCCCCATCGCTCGGATCGTAGAAACGTGCAACCAGCTTGGCCACAGTTGACTTGCCTGCTCCGGTCGGACCTACGAAGGCAATACGTTCACCTTCATCAATCCTCAGGCTGACCCCCGACAGGACTCGCTCGCCAGGAACGTACTCAAAGGACACATTGTCGATGTCGACCTGACCGCTGGCAGGCAGATCTGGTGCATCGGGTGCCGAGTCAATCGTGAGCGGCTCGTCGAGCAGCCCGTACAACTTGTGCAGTGATGCCCCCGCCGACTGGATCATGTTGAACAGCTGGCTGAGTTGCTGCATGGGCCCGAACATGGTCTGCAAGATCAGGATGAACGCGGCAACCGTGCCCAGCGTCATGCGCCCGTCGCGAACCATCCAGCCACCCAAGCCGACGGCCAGCGCCGTGCTGAGCGCTCCGGCTAGCTCGACAATTGGCAGGTAGTATGCGCCGATCTTCACCGAACGCATATGGGTTTGATAGAGGCCCTTGTTCGTTTCGGCGAACCGGCCGATTTGGATGTCCTCCCGGGCAAACGCCTGCACCACTCGTACGCCGCTGATGCCTTCTTGCAGGCTGCTGAGCGTCGTGCCGATGCGCTCGCGCACAGCTAGATAGGCACGATTCGATTCACGGTGAAACTTGATGCTGGCCACGGCAACAAACGGCATCGTCATCATGCACAAGACCAGCAGTAATGGGTCCAACACGATGAGCGTGACCAGTGACGCCACCAGCAGAAGCGTCGCAGTGACGAACATGAGCAAACCCAGCTGAACCAGGACTTGCAGCGAGTCGATATCCGACGTCATGCGCGAAACGAGTACGCCGGTGTTCTCGCGGTCATAGAACGGCATCGACTGCTGCAGCATGCGACCAAAGACCCCGGTTCGCAGGTCCCGCAGGAAGCTCTCGCCGACCCGAGCCAGGGTGGCGATGGCCAGGCGGTAGCTGCCATAGGCCAGGATGGCGACGACAACGTAGGCGACGATCGATTGGTTTAGGACGTTGCGATCGCCGACGGTCAAACCTTGATCGATAGCTCGGCGCACCAGCAATGGGCCAGCAAGGCTTGTCATCGCGAAGAGCACCAGCAAGACGCACGCCCGCATTGCCTGCGCCCGGTAGGCCAATATTCGGGCCATCGTGCGACGCAGCACCTTGCCCGTCGCGTGACGATCAAGCTTGTCGGTGTCGTCTATACCGCCGGCGAACCACATGCCCATTAGCGATCACCGCCAGTCGCGTTCGCTTCTTTCAGATCAGCGGCAAGGACCTCTCGGTAGCGCTGATTCGATGCCAACAGCTCGGTGTGGGTTCCTTGGGCCACGACATGGCCGTGATCGATCAGCACGACACGGTCGGCCAGGGCGATGGTTGCTGGGCGATGTGCAATCACGATGGTTGTGCGCGACTGCATGGCCTCGCTCAGCGCGTCACGGATCTCGTGTTCCTTCGTAGGGTCGACGGCCGAGGTCGCATCGTCGAGAATCAGGACCCGAGGGTCGGCCAGAATCGCTCGAGCAATAGCAAGCCGCTGACGTTGGCCGCCCGACAGCGCTAGGCCGCGTTCGCCGACCATGGTCCTGTAGCCGTTCGGCAGCTGGTCGATGAAGTCTTCGGCCCCCGACAAGCGTGCCGCCCTTCGAACCTGGTCCTCGCTTGCATCAGGGTCAACGAAGGCAATGTTCTCAAAGACCGTTGCCTGGAACAGGAATGTCTCTTCGAAGACAATGCTGACGGCGCGGCGGAGCGCCTGCGGGTTGAGCTCACGAACGTCGATGCCGTCGAGCTCGATCGAGCCGGCGTCGACGTCATAGAAACGGGGCAGGAGACTGGCCAGCGTTGTCTTGCCCGAACCCGTCGCACCCACGAGCGCAACCGATTCGCCGGCCTGGATGGTGAGTGTCAAATCATGAAGTACCGGCTCGTCTTCGTGCCCAGGATACGCAAAGGCAACCGAGCTGAACTCGACCTGCCCAAGTGGGTCCTCGGTCGGCAGGGTCGCAGGGTGCTCTGGGGCCGTGATGCGTGGCGCAACTGCCAGCAGCTGACTTATCCGGACGCCCGCTGCCGCTGCTCGTTGAGCGTTGGCCACCGTCATACCCATGCTGCGTAACGGCTGGATCAGCAGCATCACGTAAATGTTGAAGCTGATCAGTGTTCCGACCGTTAGATCACCTTCGAGCACCAGATGGCCGCCATAGGCGAGCACCGCTATCAGCCCAAAGTTGGGGGCGATTTCCATCGCAGGCAGATAGCGCGACCGCACCAGTGACGCGGTGAGCGATTCATGGCGAAGATCCTCGGCCTCGATGCGCAGCGATTCGGCTCGTACGCCTTCGGCACCAAAACCCTTGACCACGCGAACACCAGCAATGGTCTCTTCGACGACGGTGGTCAACTGTGCCGATTCGCGCTGCACGCCCATGATTGAGGGGTGAAGCTTTTGGGCAAAGCGTCGGCCCAACACATTGACCAGCGGCAGCGTCGCCAGCGCCAATAGAGCCAGCACAGGATGAGTCAAGAACATAACGATGATGGCGCCAGCCACGAGCACGAATTGCCCGGTGGTAAGCGGGATCATCGTGATGACGTCCTGGAAGTTCTGAAGATCGGTGTTGGCCCGGCTCATGAGATCACCGGTGGCGTTCGCGTCGTGAAACGAGAAGTGCAGCCGTTGGATGTGGGCAAAGACGCGATAGCGCAACCGTGATTCGATCACGCGTCCGTTGCGGAAGGCCACATAACGACGCAGGCCCAGACAGACCGACGACAACACCCCCGCAGCAACGATGAGCAAGGTCCAAAACAGGAGTGAGCCATCTTTTTCGATGCCGCGGTCAATGCCTTGTTGGACCAGTACCGGAATGGCGACCCGCCCGATCGACCAGCCAATCGAGACGAGCTGGCCGTACATGATGAAGCGGCGTTCCTCCTTGATGGAGGTCCACAACAACTTCCACCCGGCTCGGGTGGCCTCGCGTTCATCAGCGGTCAACGCTGCGGTCGTCAGGTTTTCGTTCTCGCGGCGCGCAACAGAACTCAGCGCAATCAACTCCAGAGGTCGGCCACTCAACCTACTGTCGCCACACCCCGCTCTCCCGGGATTTCTGTGAACCTGGTGATAGTCGGGCCGTGGGGGAAGTCGGTTGCGGAGTAGGACGAGTCGTTCCGATCCGAGGCCGGTGCAGGCGCTATCTACTGCGTTTGCAGTACACGCGAAGCCTGCGTTTGGACGATTCGCAGGCGCCCTGATCCGTCGCATCATTACGACATGATCGAAGTAACAAACCTCACCAAGCGCTACGGCACCACCACCGCAGTCGATAATCTCTCGTTCACGGTCAAGCCCGGCATCGTGACCGGCTTCCTAGGCCCGAACGGCGCTGGCAAGTCGACCACGATGCGCATGATCCTGGGCTTGGACACGCCAACCAGCGGCACCGCCACCGTCAATGGACGCAGCCTGCGCAAGCAGACAGCACCGCTCACCGAACTGGGCGCTCTTCTCGAGGCCAAGGCCGTGCACCCGAAACGCTCGGGCCGTAATCATCTGCGAGCACTCGCCGCGACCAGCGGTATCTCGAACCAGCGAGTCGATGAAGTCCTGGACATCGTCGGCCTAAGCGATGTCGCCGACCGTCAAGCCGGTGGCTTCTCGTTAGGTATGAGCCAGCGGCTCGGTATCGCGTCGGCGCTGCTCGGTGATCCTTCCACCGTCATGCTCGATGAACCGGTCAACGGTCTCGATCCCGAAGGTATTCTCTGGATCCGCCATCTGCTCAAAGACCTGGCCGCCGAGGGCCGCACCGTTCTGGTGTCGTCTCACCTGATGAGCGAGATGGCTCTGACCGCTGAGCATTTCGTGATCATCGGCCAGGGCCGCATGATCGCCGACGTCACCGCAGCCGAACTGGAAGACTTGAGCGGCGAATCCACCGTGTTCGTGCGGACCGCCGAGGCCAGCCGTCTTCGAACGCTGCTCACACGAGATGGTGTCACCGTTCGAGACGAGGGCAGCGACGGCCTATCGATCGTCGGCCTCGATAGCGGCGCCATCGGCCGCGTCATCGCCGACCAGGCCATCGTTGTCTCGGAACTGGTCAACCGTCGAAACAGCCTGGAGCAGACCTTTATGGATCTGACGTCGGACGCCGTCGAATACAGCGCTCGCACCATCACCCAGGCGGCAGCCTGATGAGCCCACACGCCTCGACCCACAGCTCTCCCCACCCCATCAATCTGACCGACCCAAAGGAACCCACCACCATGACCGCCACCCTGAACCGCTCAACCACAACCGACCGGGACAGCTCGACCGATCCGACCGCGTCACCCACCATCACCGCCACGGGAGCTGCACTCAGAACAGACACCCGGGTCACCTTGTCCCGGGTCGTCAAGTCAGAGTGGCTCAAATTTCGCACTGTGCGATCAAACACCATGGCGCTTGGTGGAGCAATGGTCGCTGTTGTGGGTTTCGGAGCCCTCTTCGCCTCGCTTGCCGGCAGCGGCGACGGCCCCGAGAGGCTCGCCGAAAACGGATTGTCCTTGAGTCTTGGCGGCTTCGAGCTCGGCCACATCATCATTGCAATTCTTGGGGTCGCACTCGTCGCCGGTGAGTACCAAACGGGCCTGATCCGTACCTGGTTCGGCGCGGCGCCTGACCGCATGCGGGTGCTCACCGCCAAGGTTGGCGTGTTCGGATCGCTCGTATTCGGCACCAGTCTCGTCGCCGGAGTGCTGGCTTTCCTGGCCGGCCAAGCCCTGTTGCCAGCAGAGTTCACCGCACTGACCCTTGGTAGTGCTGGCGTCGCCCAAGCACTCGTAGGAGCGGCCTTTTACATGGCATGTATCGGCGTGATCGGTATTGGCCTTGGCTTCCTACTTCGAAGCACAGCTGCCGGTGCCGGTGCTGTCGTCACAACGCTGTTCATTGCGCCAATCATGGTGGACCTGCAGCAATCGTCGATCGGCGACACGTTCGGCAAGCTCCTGCCAAGCTATGCAGGAAGCGCCATCCAAGGCATGGAGACCACCTCGGCAGGTTGGGGCACCGCCGTATTGCTGGGCTGGGTTATCGCCATCGTCGGCGCCGCCGCCGTATCGCTCAAGCGCCGTGACGCTTAATCTCCTGGCTCGCACGGCTACCGTCGTCGCCATGAGTGAAAAGCCGGATCCCATCGGGGTGCGGCTTTTGCCGTGGCGGCTACCCACGTGGGTCTTCGATGGCCTACTCATCAGCGTCGCAGTCATCGGCTTTGCGCTGGAACCCTTTCCCGAAAGCGGTGGCTACGAAGCTGTTGACTGGATAACTCTCGTGGCAGGCGTGGCATTCCTATTGACCCGCCGACGTTTCCCGGTCCCCACACTGGTCGCTGCAGTCGCAACGGCTCTCCTTGTTGTCGCGATGATCGACCGACCCTCGATACTGCTGCCGGTTTCGTTGGTCGCGCTGTTCACTGTTGGACTTCAATGCGGACGGCGAGTTGCCCTTATTGCCGGTGCGGTAACCATGGTGCTGTTCGCTGGCGTCGTAATCGCGCTGCTACAACAGGGTGATCTCGACGGGGACGGTCTCGCAGCGATCGCGTGGCCCGCCTTTGCGATCACCGCTGGCATTGGTGTCCGCGCCAGCCGTCAGAACCTGGCCGCAACCGAAGAACGAGCTCGACAGGCTGAAGCTTCTCGCGAACTCGAGTCAGAGCGGCGAGTCATCGAAGAACGACTACGCATCGCTCGCGACGTGCACGATCTCGTGGCCCACCACATCGCCGTCATCAGCGTCCAGTCCGGCGTCGCTGGTCACCTTGTCGAGTCCGACCCGGTAGCTGCGGTCCAAGCATTGGGTGTCGTACGAAGTGCGGCGTCCACAGTGGTTGACGAACTCGGTGACCTGCTCGGTGTGCTGCGCTCCCCCGACGATGTCGGTGACCCCACCGCTCCCACTCCTAATCTTGCCGCCATCGAAGATCTCATCTCATCATTCGCAGCAAGCGGGCTCTACGTGCGGCGAGAAACCTCGGGTATTCGACGAGACTTCTCCGACTCTGCCCAGCTCGCCGCATACCGAGTTGTGCAAGAGGCTCTAACCAACGCCCACAAGTACGGCGACGGCCAGGCCGACGTCGCGGTTCGTTTCGATGACCGTGGCGTCGAGATCGCCGTGTCGAACTCAATCGATCACTCGGTACCGCAGGGGAACGGTTTCGGGCTGGTCGGCATGCGTGAACGAGTCGAAGCCACCGGTGGCATGCTCACCGCAGCCCCGTCAGCTGACGGTTCACGCTTTGACCTGATCGCATTGCTCCCAGGCAGGACGACAGCATGACCAGAGCACCCGACGAGCCCATTCGTGTCGTGTTGGCTGACGATCAGGCACTCATACGAGCCGGGTTCCGAGCGCTCATTGATAGCGCCGCTGACCTGCTGGTTGTCGGTGAGGCCGAAGACGGCCAAGCCGCAATCGACCTGCTTCGTTCCGAGCGAGCCGATGTAGTGCTGATGGACATTCGTATGCCCGGCATGGACGGCCTGGCGGCCACACAAGCAATCTGTGCCGATGATGATCTGGCTGGCGTCAAAGTAATCGTGCTGACCACCTTCGAACTCGACGACTACGTCATCCAGGCGGTCCAAGCCGGTGCAAGTGGCTTCCTGAGCAAGGGCGTGGAACCCGTAGAACTACTCGATGCCATTCGAGCGGTAGCTGCAGGCGATGCGCTGCTGTCGCCCAAAGCTACACGAGCGCTGCTCGAGCGGTTCTCCGACACTGGTGCAGCCGAGCCTGATGCTCATGCGCTCGATCCCTTGACCGAGCGCGAACGCGAGATGATGGCGCTGGCCGCGCACGGCCTATCGAACGACGACATTGCCGAGCGGGCATTCCTGTCACCGCTCACGGTGAAGACGCACCTGAATCGGGCCATGATGAAACTGTATGTTCGAGACCGAGCTCAACTTGTTGTCATCGCCTATCAAGCAGGTCTCGTGCGGCCCGGCGACACGCTCTAACCCACAGAATCTTGAGTCGAGAAATGGTTACTCAGTGACCTTTTCTCGCCTCAAGATTTCCAGTGAAGACGTACCTCGTTGTTTAGGCCTGGGGCGTGATCAATGCCTTGTCGCCGGTGGCCATCTGACCGTAGCGCTTGACCATGTCGGGGTTAACGGTGTCGTTCAGCGACAATCGCATGCCGTAGTTGCTGGCAAAGGTGGTCGTGATCTCGTCGGCCACTCGTTGGCGCAAACGATCTGCGCCATCCTGGCCAATCTTGCCCAAGAACGGCGTGAGCAACCAGCCGCCGACTGACCACGACATACCAAACGTGCGCTTCAGCGTGGTGGGGCCTCGGTCTAGACCGCCGTAGACGTAGACCTGCTTATGGGTGTCAGAGCCGTAACGGCTGAACTCGTTCGCCTCGGACGCAACCTTTTCCATACACATCAACAAGGTGCTGGCGAGGTCCCCGCCACCAATTGCATCAAACGCGATCGTGGCACCCGTTGCACGAAGAGCTTCGGTCAGGTCGTCAACGAAACTCTCGGAGCTCGAATCGCACACATGCTCCGCGCCAAGCCCACGTAACAACTCCACGTGTTCGGGCTTACGGACAATATTCACGAGCCCAACGCCGTCATCGATACAGATGCGGTTGAGCATCAGACCCAGGTTCGAAGCCCCAACGGTGTGAAGGAGTGCTGTGTGGCCCTCCGCTCGCATCGTCTCAACCATGCCGAGTGCCGTCAGCGGGTTCACGAACGCAGCAGCAGCGTCGGCTGGGTCGGTGCCATCGCTCATGGCCAAACACTGCGAGAAATGTAGGACCCGATACTCGGCGTACGCATTGCCAGACAAGAAGCCGACGACCTTTCCAAGTAATGCCTGTGCCCCAGCAGAGGACCCGGCACCAACAACGGTGCCGCCGCCCTCGTTGCCGGTCGGCATTGGCTTACCCAGACGGCCGCCAGATGCGGCAAGGACACCAGGCGTCAACGACACCGCCACCGCCGGCAGGTCACCCTCCACCGCAGCGGCGCTGCTCACGTCCCCGCCAGCAAACAACATGCCAAGGTCCGACGGGTTGATAGGCGCGGCTTCTACCTTGACGAGGACCTGGTCGTCGCCCAGCTCGGCGATATCGCTTCGGCGAAGGGCCAGGGTTGCCTTGCCGTCGTCGGTCACCGTCGAGCGCAGCTCAAGGCAAGTAGTCGGAAGGTCAGCAGTGCTGGTGTCTGTCATCGCCCCATTCAACTACGACCAGGAGCGCACCGCTACCTCGGCATTGGTCCAGCAATGCAACCAGTGTCAGGCACCGGTTGCTTCTTACGGTAATCGCGGCACAAGTTGAGTGCTCTCGACCAGACGGGAATCAGCCAACGCCGCGGCTCGTATAGGGGCAATGGCCTTGTAGTCGGGGTCGTTGAACATAGCCATGAACTGCTTGCGTGTTGGATAACGCACCAGGATGATGATGTCCCAGGTCTCATCACCGATGACTGAATGTTTGCCTCGGCCCATCCACATGACCTCGCCACCGAAGCGTGGTTCGAGCTCAGCGAAGGCTTCGCCATACCTGGTGTACGCCTGGCGGCCGGTCAGACCGTCGACCCCATGGCCGGACTCGGCAACGTCGCGGTACTTCAGCAGGTTAAGCATGACGACAGGTTCGTCGGGGTCGCTCGCTGCCATCTCGGCGATTACGTCGTAGTCAGCATGTACATGTCGCATACGGCGAACGTAACAGAGCGAATCAGCACTCGATTATTCGCACCGGAATACGAACCGCCAGCCCTCCCTCCGAGGTCTCCTTGTACTTGCTGCTCATGTCTTGAGCCGTCTCCCACATCGTGTCGATCACATCGTCGAGAGTGACGCGGGCCAGGTCAGGCATACCAGCAAGCGCCATGTGCGCGGCTGTGATTGCCTTCATTGCACCCATAGCGTTTCGCTCGATGCACGGGATCTGCACAAGCCCACCGATCGGATCGCAGGTAAGGCCGAGATGATGTTCCATCGCTATCTCTGCCGCCATCAGTGCCTGCGCTGGGGAACCACCGCGACCTTCAACTAGTGCAGCAGCAGCCATCGAGGACGAGACGCCAATTTCGGCCTGGCAGCCTCCCATCGCCGCCGAGATCGTCGAACGCTTCTTGAAGATTGCACCAATCTCAGCGGCGACCATCAGGAAGCGAATAGCGCCGTCAGGGTTGCCATCGCCGGTGGCAAGGAAGTGAGCAAGAACCGCCGGAACCACACCAGCAGCGCCGTTTGTCGGGGCGGTGACGACCCGGCCAAACGCAGCGTTCTCTTCGTTAACCGCAAGAGCAAAACAACTGACCCATTTCACTGTGTGGTCAAAATGTGGTCGTGCCTCGCAGACCGACGCAAACCAGTCCTTCGCTGACCCAAAGTCGCTCGCGGACCCCATGAGCACCTGGTGCATCACCGCTGCCCGACGCGTGACTTCGAGGCCGCCAGGAAGAACCCCTTCGGTGCAGCACCCTCGGTACATGCACTCGACCATCGCGTCCCAGATTCGCGTCAGGCCCGCGTCGATCTCATCATCGGTCCGCCAGAAGCGCTCGTTGCGACGCACAACATCTGCTATTGAACAATCAAGATCTTCGGTCCACCGCAGAAGATCGCTAGCCCGTTCGATCGGACATGGCAGCGTGACCGGCGCACTCACGCTTGAGCCCTTGTCCTCGCCAACAACGAATCCACCCCCAACTGAGAAATAACGTCGCACGAATTCCTCACCGTTCGCGAGCACCGCCGTCAGAGCCATGCCGTTCGGGTGAAAGTCCAACGAGCGGTCGGCGTTAAAGCGGATGTCTCGATCTCGCACAAACGGGACCGTGTGGTGGCCACCCAAGCTCAGCTCGCCCGAAACAAGGACCTCATGCCCAAGTCGCGTGACCAAGTCAACCTCGCACGTTTCAGGGTCTTCGCCGCGCAAGCCCATCATGATGGCAACGCCCGTGCCGTGCCCGCGTCCTGTCTTTGCCAACGAACCAAACAGATCAACCGCTATCCCTATAACCGTGGCCAATTCGCCAGCCGCGTCGAGTTCGTCGAGAAATCGGAGCGCAGCCCGCCATGGGCCCAGTGTGTGCGAGCTCGACGGGCCGATACCGACCTTCAGCATGTCAAACACGCTGATCGTCGATCGAACCCGCCGATCCGGAATGTCGGATTGGTCCGAGACGACAGTCATGACTGCTCCCACTTCGGGTCATGGGCCGACGCGACTGGCGGCCGAGCCGGATAGTAATGGCAGCAGCCACGACGCGGTTTTTAGGCCGGTACTGCCATGCCCCGATGGCCGTCCTGGACATGGCACCGCTGACTCCATCAAGCGACGCGGTGTGCGCGACATCAGCCTGTCAAACCCCGAGAGCAAAGCCATGCTTGAGACGCGCTACGCGCACACCGCAAACAACCCAAATGCATTGCCGGGTGCACTGGCAACCTGGCACACAGGCCTTCTGGGACAAACAGTGCGTGCAGCATTACGCCGTGTAGGACTCCTGCCGACAGTGCAGCATTGGCGAACACGTGACGGTCGTCGGTGCCACAGCACCAGGCCGTCGCTCAGTCAACTCTGGCGGCTCAACCGGCGAAAAGGTTGGCAAAGTCTGCGTTGCCACCACACATGATCATGCAAACACGTTCGTTGGGCTCAACAGTTATGACGCCTGATCGGATTGCGGCCAAGGACACGGCGGCCGCTGGCTCTGCTGCCAGCTTGGTGAGGTTGACCAGCTCTTGCCAAGCGGGGCGGATCGCTGCCTCATCGACCAACACCATCTCGTCGACATAAGCATCGATATGGGCCAGGTTGATCTCGCCCGTTATCGGTGCTGCAAGCCCATCAGCCAATGACTTCGCGGCGATTTGCATCGGACGACCGGCCCGACGGCTCGCCGCTATGACATCGGCTGTTGTTGGTTCAATGCCGATGACTCGCACGTTCGGGTTGGCTCGCTTGACCGCAGTAGCGACACCGGAAATAAGCCCACCGCCACCCGTAGGCACCAACACGGTGTCGACGTCGGGCAGCTGCTCCATGATCTCACGGCCGAGCGTGCCCGTCCCTGCCACAACCGCAGGGTCATCGAACGGATGCACCATCGTTGCCCCGAGCTCGGCTTGTCGCGCGAGTGCTGTGGCCACCAAGTCGCCCTCGACTAATTCAAGCGTGGCGCCCATTGCCTGAACTGCATCGACCTTGAATTGCACAGCCCCGGCAGGCATACAGACGGTGACCGGTAGCCCAAGCCCGACACCAACGTGGGCCACTGCCATTGCGTGATTGCCCGCAGAAAAGGCTATAAGCCCACGAGTGCGCTCATCCTCGGTCAGTGTGCTGGCCTTGTTGAAGACGCCTCGCACCTTGAAGCTGCCTGTCGGTTGAAAGAGCTCACATTTGAGAAAGGCATGCGCCCCAAGTGCATCGGACAGCGAGTAGGAACGCACCATCGGCGTGCGAAGTACGTGCGGCGCAATAGCACGCACTGCGTCGTTGATTGCCTCATCAGAAATCAGCATCTGCCAATCCTTCCACGACCGACATCTCGCCCGTCACTCACCTCGACCAAAATAAGGTGCTGACATAGTTCATTACTCAGGCACTATTCGGTGTACGCACCAACACCCGACGCTGCTCAATACGCATACCGAGGGCATGCAAGAAGAACGTTTCAATGATTCACAGGTGCGAAAACGTTAGACCAACCGTCTGAGTCGATGGCAAGATTATTGGCTGCACGGTCCAGCGTCCCAGCAGCGAGACCGCTACTCGCCGCACCTGTGTAGAAGGGATTGGTCTCGAACGAGGGCAGTTCGGTGCGTTCGCACGATGCGTCTTTCGGTCAGCCGTCTAGCCAACTGGCATACTCGCCTGACCACGAACGAGGAGAACCAATGGCAACCGAAAGTGCTTCAGGACGGGTCGTTGGCAAGGTCGCGATAGTCACGGGCGGCGCATCCGGAATCGGTCGAAGCTGTGCGATTCGCTTGGCTGACCAGGGCGCCACCGTCATGGTCACCGACATTCAAGACGAAGCTGGCAAAGCGACCGCCGCCGCGATCCGCGACAAGGGAGGCCATGCCCAGTTCATGCATCACGACGTCACCAGCGAACCCGAATGGGAACAGGTCGTAGCAGCCACGCTCGCGGCAATGGGTGGTGTGCACATCCTCGTGAACAACGCCGGCATCGGCATCGGCGGCAGCATCGTCACCATGGCACTCACTGATTGGCAACGTCAACAGGCCATCAACCTCGACGGCGTCTTCCTCGGCGTCAAGCATTGCATACCCGCGATGATCGAATCGGGAAGCGGTTCGATCATAAATATGTCCTCGGTTGCAGGTCTAAAGGGCGCAGCCAGCCTTGCTGCTTACAACGCGACCAAGGGCGGCGTGCGACTTTTCACCAAGGGCGTTGCGCTCGAATGTGCTCAGAAGCGCTGGCCCGTGCGTGTGAATTCTGTGCACCCCGGGATCATAGACACACCGATCTGGACTAAAATCAACCCTGCGCTACAGCTTGACGATTCCCACATCATCGACGCCCAAGGCCTCGCTCAAACAGCGGTACCCAGCGGTGTGCTTGGCTCACCCGAAGACATCGCCAACGGCGTTCTCTTCCTGGCCAGCGACGACTCGAGCTACATGACCGGCACCGAACTCGTCATCGACGGCGGCCTCTCCGCCTAAGCCCATCTGCGTCGATCAGTCCCAGTTTCGAGCTCAAACTCGGTTAGCAATGGCCGAAATTAGAGCGTTGTGTTCGCCGTTCTCACTCTCTAGTTCGATCCACGGCCATTCGCTCTCATCCAGACACTTGGATGGAAGATGCGACTGATCAGGCGAGTGAACTATTCCCCGTACCCAACGTTGTGACTCTGTTCCCCGACGTTCCCCGGCACCGGTTTAGGTCAATACGTCGTCGAGGATAAGTTGCACATAGTGCTCCTCGCTATGGCCAAGGATGTCGCAGACCACATGCTGGTTGTGCTCTCCAATCGCCGGTGATCGTGTCAGCCGAAGCTCGTGTCCAGCCCATTGGGCAGCTTCCCGGTTAATGGGGATATCGACATCGGGACGTACTGGCTGCTGCAGCAGTTGGTAATGGTGGCGTAGTTGTGGATCACGCTCGTACGTCTCGGCTAAGTGCTCGACCGGGGCGGCAGCGACCCCGACCGCCTGTAGTTGGTCGGCGATGTCCCACTTGTCTTTATCAGCGGTCCACGCTTCAATGATCTCGTCGAGAGCATCTTCGTTTTGCTTACGCAGATCATGGGTGGCGAATCGCTCATCATCAACGAGACCGACATGACCAATCACTTCACAGAAGCGGGCCCATTCGGAGTCACCATGTACCGCAAGCGCAGCCCATTCGTCGTCGCTATGCACCGACCCTGCTGCAGCGAACACACCGTGTGGACACAAGTTCGGATCACGGTTCGCTCGACGTGGCGGTTGCACCCCCGTGGCTTTGTACTGCATCCATTCGGCACCGAGCAATGCAACCATGCCGGTCAGTTGAGTCAAGTGAATCTCTTGGGCAGCGCCGCCCTGCTTGCGCTGTCGAAGCGCAGCAAGGACCGTGGCCACCAGCAAATGCGGGCCAGTGAAATCGGGATAGGCAATGCCTATACCGCGGGGTCGCTCGCCATCGAACCCGGTCAGCATGTTGAACCCTGATGCTGCCATCAAGATATTTCCCATACTCGGGCGAACAGCCCACGGGCCATGACGGTGAGCCCCCGGCAGGTTCAGAGACACGATGTCGGATTTGGCTTCGATCAGTGCACCAAAGCCCAAGCCCATGCGCTCCATCGCCCCAGGACGGAAGTTGTTCACGACGATGTCGGCGGTCGCTATCAACTCCTTAACCAGGGTCATCCCTTGCTCGGTTGTCAGGTCGACGGCCAACGATTTCTTCCCGGCGTTCACCACATTGAACAGGCCCCCCATCTCAGCATCTGGCGCGCCGTCTGGGCCGATCTGGCTTCGCATGGAATCGGGTCTCTTCGCGGACTCGACTCGAATTACCTCAGCACCAAAGCTCGCAAGGAGGCGCGTGCCGATAGGGGCGGCAAGAACCCATCCGAAGTCCACGATGCGCAAACCTTCGAGTGCTCGGGCTGGATCAGGCGAAGTGGCGGGGGCGGGAACCACACGCACGGGTGGCAGCACAGCAAGCCCGTCGACCAGAGCCTGATCCGCGCCCAGAAGTGGCGCTGCACGCAGCACGATGTCCTCGTCCATGCCGTCAACGGGCGAACGCACGAAGCCAAGTTCACAATCGATGCCGCCATGATCAACCGTCAGGAACTGCGCATTGACCTGGTATTGGTCAATCTGTTCATGATCCTCGAAACTAAGAACCGGAAGACAGATCAGATCTGCTTCGAGTGCGCCAGCGAAGAACTCGTCACGACTGAGCTTCGCGGCGAGAGCCAGCGTGGCCGCTCCGACCGGATTCCCTCTGCGGGGTGCGTCGAGCCGGCTGAGTTCCCAGTCATCGAGCGTCATGCCGTGGTCAATGTCTTCGCTATCGGCCCAGGCCAGAAACTTCGCGAATCGGTCGGGCCGGATCATATGGCCGACATAACCGCCGTCGGCGCACCTCAGCGCAGCTGACAGGCCGGGCCGGCGTGGTATCTGATTGAACCAGGTCCAGTTGCTCGGTGTCGCTGTCTGCATCGCGGCAGTCGCTGCAGCTTCCTGCAGCGAGATATCGATGTGGGCACCTGCAGCGTCAGTGTTGTCGCGCTGATGCAGCGCCATCGAGATTGCAGACGCAGCGATCAACCCCGCCATGGCATAAGCCACATCTGCCCCGCCCTGCACCGGCGTACCCCGAGGCTCACCCGACAGCCAGATCAAACCACCAGCAGCACCGGCAACGATGTCTGTCGCCCGCCGGTGCCGCCACTCACCGTGCAGGCCAAACGGCGTAACCGAGCACTGAATGAGACCAGGGTTGATCGCTCGCAACGCGTCATGACCAAGGCCGAGATCATCAAGATGACCCGGTCGTTCAGAATCGATGAGCACATCGGCAGTCGCCACCAGCGACAGAAATGCCGAGCCCGGCGCTTCAAGGTTGAGTACGACCGATCGCTTGTTGGCAGAGAAGTATTGATGAGCAAACGAGCCCTCGATGGGGTCCACCCCTTCGAGTTTGGGCGCTAGGTGCCGAATCGAGTTGCCACCCGGCGGCTCAACCATGATCACCTCGGCTCCCAAGTCGGCCAGCACCCGCCCCGCCAAAGCCGCTGAACGGTCGCTTAGGTCAAGGACCCGTATGCCGCGCAACGCCGTCGTCATGCGATTGGAATCGTGAGCGTGCCAACCATTGCCGTCGGGCCAGAGTCCAGGTCAACCTGTAGATCGAGCACCAATCGGTCCGGTTCTGCGACGACAACGGTCGCTGTCGGCACGATATACACGTCGTTCTCGGTCGGGGCCTTCCACCGGATGTCGAAGTGAGCACCGTGCATGAGCACCTGCGTGCCCAGGGTTGCCATCACGGCTTCCAGCGCAAATGAAAGCACGTGTGAGCCGCCAGCAATCGGCTGAGCAAGACCGGCTTTCTTAGCCTGTTCCGGGTCTGAGTGGATCGGGTTGTCGGGGTTATCGGTGTCTCGTGCCGCCATCATCGCCAGCGATACGAGCACTCGGTCGCCGCCAAACACGCGACCGATTGTTACGGCTCGGATCGCCGCACTATGTGGGTTCGCCGCAGCGGCTTGCCAATCAGGTTTTGGTGCTGGCGTCTCGTCAATCGGTAGCCCCTGCACGGAGTCTTTGAGATCGGGGTTCGGTTTATAGCTGAACAGGCCGGTTGTCAGATTGGTGGCGAAACGTTCACTGGCGCTGGTGTGTGAACGAGATGCTGTGATGGAGTAAGACCGGCCCTTCCTTACATAGGTACCGGTGCTTTCACCTTCAACCAACCAAACGTCATCGTGGGAAATCGGCCGATGGATCGTGAACTGTTCGCGGACCCAGACTCGGCCGGCAACACCACTGGCCTTCTTCGTACCATCGGGTCGCTGCTTGCGCGGCTGTTTTGCCAACAATGCCAGCGTCATGCCGGTGATCAAGTCAGGTTGCAGCTGGCCGTCAGCGACGAGTGCTCGGGTTGCATCGCCGCACTCGCCCATGCCCGCTGCGGCGCCGTGGATCTTAGCGGCCGGGAATGGCCCAGCTACCTCGGCCAGCTTGCGGGGAAATTCCGTCATAGCCCGACGCTACGTGATCCAACCATCTAGAGCAGAACTGCAGGGTCAGACCCTTTCCGAGCAACACAGCCCTAATCGACACCGGCTCGCTGGTACAGCACAATTGCAATCACAAATGCTGCGGTGGACCCCACCGGTACGTAGGTGACCTCGTCGCTGCCTTGGGCGCGCGCACTACCGGCTTTCCGGGAACCCAGCTCAGGCGGCCGGGCTGGCTCGACCTTCTGCCCCTTCGAGCGGAGACCGGCGGCGCAGATGGCGTCCCCCGGCAATGGCGCCGGCAGAACAGCATCGCCCCAACGCTCGGTCGAGGAGTGCCCACTTATCTCACGGTGACGTAGCCAGGTAGCGTCTGGTTATGGAAGCAGAGCGGCATGAAATCGTAGTCATCGGTGCAGGCGTGTCCGGCATCTATCAGATCAAGCGACTCACCGACCTGGGAATCGATGCCATCGTGCTTGAAGGCGACGATGACATGGGCGGCACCTGGTACCGCAACCGCTACCCCGGGGCCCGCTTCGATTCCGAGAGTTACACCTACGGCTACTCCTTCTCCAAGGAACTGCTCGACGAGTGGCACTGGAATGAACGTTTCTCGGCCCAACCCGAGAACCTGCGTTACTTGAACTATGTGGCCGACAAGTTCGACCTGCGACGCCACATGCGCTTCAACGCTCGTGTCCAGACCATGATCTGGGACGACGTCGAACACGAGTGGACGATCGAGCTGCAGACTGGCGAGACCTACATCGCCCGGTTCGTGGTGACCAGCCTGGGTCCGTTGTCGATGCCGACACTGCCTCGCTACGACGGTATCGACGAGTTCGCTGGCGAGTCGTTCCACACCTACCACTGGCCCAAGGAGCCCATCGACCTTGCGGGGAAGAAAGTCGGTGTGATCGGCACCGGCGCCACCGGCATCCAAGTCATCGCCGAGCTCGCTGACAAGGTTGGCGAACTCAAGGTCTTCCAACGTCGACCCAACTGGAGTTCACCGCTCAACAACGGGCCGATTTCCGTCGACGAGATGGCGGCCATCCGCGACCGCTACGACGAGATCTTCACCAACTGTTCTGCATCGCCTGGCGGCTTCGAGCACGTGCCCGATCGCCGTGGCTTCTGGAACCTGACCGCCGAAGAACGCATTGAGACCTGGGACAAGCTCTACCAGCAGTCGGGGTTCGCCATTTTGGCAGCGAACTTCTTGGAGATTTTCTTCGACGAGAAGGCCAACCAAGAGATGTCCGAGTACATCGCCAACCGCATCCGCGACCGGGTCGACGACCCCGAGGTTGCCGAGAAACTGATTCCGCAAGATCACGGCTTCGGTATGCAGCGACTACCACTCGAGACCCGATACTTCGAGGCCTACAACCGAGACAACGTGCACCTGGTCTCACTGGCCGATGCCCCAATCGAACGCATCACGGCCAATGGCATCCAAACAGCAGCCGAGCATCATGATCTTGATGTCATCGTGTACGCAACCGGCTTCGATGCAATCACCGGTGGGTATGACCGCATCGATATTCGCGGCGTCGACGGTCAGACGCTGGCCGACAAATGGAGCGAGAGCCCCCGCACCCACCTGGGCGCGTTGACACACGGCTTCCCCAACATGCTCATGGTCGCTGGCCCCCAGAGCGTGTCAGGATCCACGAACTTCCCCCGAGCGATCGAAATCGGTGTCGACTGGCTCACCGACCTGCTTGTGCATGCTCGAGAACAGGGCGCGACCCGCATCGAAGCCCGCCTCGAAGCCGAACAACACTGGGTTGAAGAGGTGGTGCGAGCCCACGAGAAGATGCTGTTCCGCCGTAGCAAGGGCTGGTTCACCGGCTACAACTCCAACGTCGCCGGCCACCAAGAAGGCAAGATTCGCTACCAGGCCTACTTCGGAGGCTCACCAAAATACGTAGCAATCATCGATCAGGCTGCCGCTGACGGCTACCCCGGCGTCGAACTCGTCTAAGCGCCCCACCGCACGAATCTCATCCAACGGGCTGCCTTCGGTTCAACACTGGGTTGGCGAAGCTTCAGACCGCTGGCGCCGTGGCCACTCATGACGTGACAGGATCAGAAGATGGATGCCCAACGAGCTGCTCGCTTTCCATTCGTCCCGCAGGACACGCCACCATTGGTGATCGACCGCACCGAGGACGTATGGCTGATTCGTGACAATGGCGATCGGATTCTCGACGCTGGTGGCGGCGCAATCGTCACCAACATCGGCCATGGCCGCGTCGACGTGGTCCGTGCCGCAGCTGAGGCACTCGGCCAGATCGACTATGTCGTTCCGTTGTGGGCAACAGAGAACCGCGTCGCCCTCATCGAGGAACTCACCGAGCACTGGCTTCCGGAAGGATTCACCCAAGCGTCGTTCTTCTGCGGCGGCAGTGAGTCAGTCGACGCTGCGGTCCGCCTCGCTCGCACCCACCATGTGTCAAACGGGGATCACAAACGTTGGAAGGTCATCGGCCGCGACGTCTCCTATCACGGTTCCACATTGAGTGGTCTCAGCGTCGGCAACCACGATCGCCGGCGGTCAGGCCTTGAGCCAATACTGCACGATCACCCGAAGAGTGACTGGCTCGACGCTGAATCGCTGGCCAAGGTGATCGAACGGGAAGATCCAGCTACCGTTTCAGCCTTCATCGCCGAGCCGATCAATGGCGCATCGGGAGCGGCAATGGTTCCGCCATCGGGGTACTGGAAAGCAGTTGAAGAGGCGTGCAGAGCCAATGGGGTGCTCATCATCGTCGACGAAGTCATGACTGGACTCGGGCGCACCGGCCTGAACTGGGGTCACGAGCACTTTGACATCACGCCGGACATCATCGTCGGCGGCAAGGGTCTATCTGGCGGTTATGCCCCGATGGGTGGCATGTATACGACGCGCTCCATCGTCGATCCAATCGCCGCTGCGGGCAACAGCTTGATGTACTTCACGTTCAGCGGTGCTGAGCTCGGTTGTGCCGTGAGTGTGAAGGTCCTTCAGATCATGAGGGAAGAAGATTTGGTCGGCCGAGCGGCCCGTATGGGTCAGCGGTTACGCACCCGGATGGAAGAGGAACTCGGTGATCACCCCAATGTTGCCGACATCCGCGGCCTCGGACTAATGCAGGGCATCGAGCTCGTAAAGGACCGCGACTCAGGCGAAAGTTTTGCGGTAGCCGAAGGGTTCGCCCAGCGAGTTGCTATGGAGGCGATCAACCGCGGTGTCTGGATCTACCCGTGTGGATCCGGACCGGTCATCGACGGCCTCCTACTCGGCCCGCCATACACCATCACCGACGACCACATCGAGACAATCGTCGGCACCACCAGCCAAGCAATCACCGCCGCCGCAAACGCTCTCGCCTAAGCACGTGCGACATACTCCTAGAGCTCGTTGTATCTAGTCCGCTCCCACTCGAGCACCAAAGGCTCCGCAGCGACCATTGTTGACATGGCGGGCACTGCCATCATCGTGGGCCGCTCCGCCCGGGCCGAACAACGAATGCATCGGAGCGAGACCGAGTCGCCGAACCTCCAACTCAGCTGGCCAGTTGCTGCACGCCATTGATCACGATCGCGATTGAATTGCGCACGATCACTGAGCTGTTCCTCGCCATTCTTGTTCGCCATAATCCGCGATCAAGTCCAGCACCGCATCGACGTCACCAGTTGCCACCTTGCGGTTCATATAGAGCAGCCGGAACGCATTGATCCCATTCACTGGTTGTACGCCAATCATGGCGGTCCCATCGTGCTGCATGCGGGCCTTGATTCTGGTGGCAAGCGAATGTAGTCGTGCATGGTCAGGCTCAGCGATGGTTGCCATTTCGAGCGGTCGAAGCTCGGGCGGGACCCACACGAAACACACATTGGTGAACGACCCGGGGACGAGCACCGCGAAATCAGGGCGCTCGTTGAGCTTGCTTCGCGTGTGATCAGCCAGCGCAACGCCATGATCGACTCGATCGGCGAACCCGTCGTCGCCAAAGGTCTTCCATGTCAGCCAGGCCTTCAGGACATCAACGCGCCGCCCGCAATGAAAAGTGCGGTCACCGGCGTCGTACTCACCAAACTGCTTGTCCGCTTGAAAGATGTAGGTCGCCTTGGTCGAGAACACGGGAGCGAGCTGGGTCGGGTCCTTGACCAGCAGCACCGAGCACTGCTGGGTGATGCCCATCATCTTGTGCAGGTTCCAAATCAGTGAATCGGAACGATGCACACCTTCCATCAAGCCAGCATGCTGCGACGAGAACAGTGCTGAACCGCCCCAGCATCCGTCGACATGCAGCCAAAGGCCCTCGGCTTCGCAGGTATCAGCGATCAGGTCGAGCGGATCAAACGCCGAGGTAACGGTCGTGCCTGCAGTCGCAACAACGGCGAACGGCACTGCACCTTCAGCTCGGGCCTGTGTCACCGCAGCCTCGAGCGCAACAGCGATCATGGCGCCATTTTCATCGGTGTCGACCTCGATGACTGCTTGCAATCCCAGCCCCATAAGTGCCGCCGATTTAAGCGTCGCGTAATGCGCAGTATCTGAGACAAAAACCACCAACCGCTCGCCAGTTGCGCCGGTATGCAACACATCGGGCCGCAACCGGTGTCGAGCAAGCTGCAATGCATGTAACGTGCCAGACGATCCGCCTGGACAGAGGATTCCCGGCGGTAGTGCGTTGGCAGCAGCGTCGACGGGGTACCCCGCCAGTCCTGCCATTTTGGTAATGACAGTCCGCTCCATCATCGTGAACACCGGTGCAACTTCAAAGGTTGCGTTCGTCGTGTTGAGCGCAGCCGCCAACCAGTCGCCTACCACCGCAATCGGCTCCGGCCCAGCGAAGTTCTGATTGAAAAATCGAGGGTGCGTCGTGTGCATCGAGCGATCGATGATCGTCTGACAAGCACCGACCAAAGCGTCTGCAGCAAGTGCCTGCTGATGAGGATCGATCGCTAGGCCAACCGAGGCAGCGAACTCCGCGATGAGCTCGTCGGGCCGTGCGTAGTCGATGACAGGATCGGCAGCAGTGGGCGGGTTAAAGACATAGTTCATTGCCTGTTCTGCGATGCGGCGGGCTACTTCGGTCATGCCATACCGAGCCGTTCGAACTGCTCACTCGGTGCTTCGACCTGGCCCAGAGCTGTGCGGAGCAGGTCGACCATGACCGCCTCGCTAGCTTCGCCCCGCCTGTTCTCCGCTTCGTCAGGATCTATGCCCAAGTCATACAAATGATGCTGGCCAACAGAGCGCGCACCACCTGCCCAATACGGCACGTCGTCGCCAGCGGTGAACGGCTGTCGGATCACCGGGACATCGGAACCTGGCATGAAGTCAAGCGTCGCTCGACGGTCTGGTTTGGGAAAGGTCATGAAACTGGCAAGATCGTCTTGGCCCCGCATGGTCGACCAACGGTTCGACCACATAGACAATGGAAAGTTATCGCCGACCGGCGCTCGCGCATACTTGAATTGACCATCGGTCACCTGCACCCAGTTGCCAAATACTCCCCCGATCGCCCAGTCTCGAATGCTCGTCGCCTGACCAGTGAGCAACGGCAGCAACGAGTGACCGTGCGTGCGATGTTCAAGCTCTACGCCAAACACATCGGCGATGGTCGCGTTCAGATCGACGTTGGTTGTCAGCGCGTCAATCTTGCCACCACCTTCTCGCCCAGGCCAGTGAATCATGAGCGGTGTGTGCCCCAACGGCTCGAACTGCGGGACCATCGGCTTACCCCAAATATCGGCAGAGGCTTCCTCGCCGAAAGACCCAACCAAGCGCTCCTCGCCCAGGTAGTGACCATGATCTGTGCACACGATCACTGCGGTGGTGTCCCACAGGTCGTTCGTGTCGAGTTCGTCAAGAAGCCGACCAAAGTGGTGGTCGATCATCGAGAGCTTCGCTCCATAGTTGTTCCTGATATTACGGCCCTGATCCGTGGTCAGCGCCCCGCCACTAATGCCACCAATGGCGTAAGGCGGCCAGATCAGCCGCTCCCCATCCCAAGGTTCGTCGTCGTACTTCGACGCCCATGGTTCTGGCGTGTCGAAGGGTTCGTGTGGGTCGAACTCGTCGATGAATAGGAACCATTTGTCGTGCTCATCAGATGCGTGTCGCAGCCATTCGGCCGCAGCTCGCATTGTCTTTGGCCCAGGAAAGTCGTCTTCGGTTCGAAACCAACTACGAGCATCGTCATAGTGCCGGCGACCAAAGCGATCGTTATCAATCGTGAACCGGCTGCGCAGGAACCAGCCACCGTCGGCGGCCGCTGGCAAGGTTGGTGCCCCGATTGCCGATGGATCCTGGAACGTGCGCCATGGATCGCCTTCGTGTCCGCGCACATAACTCCAGCCTGCGAAATCAGTGTGATAGTTCTCACCGCCGGTTTCGAACAGGTGCGGATGGTCCGAGGCCAACATGGTCGTAACGCCTGACCTCCGCAATGTGGCCGTAATCGATTCTTCCCACAGCTCAATTGAACCCCACGGTTTCCACAAGAAGTCGAGCGCACCACACAAGATGTCGTGGCGAGCTGGCATACACGGCAACGAGCCGGTGACGTGCGCCGTGAACCGGGTTGACCTGGCGGCAAACCGGTCCAGGTTCGGCGTCTCGAACTCAGTTCCGCCATAAGCGCCAAGCATGTGGCGATTCAGTGAATCAAGCAGCACGACCATCACATTTGCTGGCCGTGCTGCTTGATTCTCAGACACAGGGTTCGTAGACGCAGGGTTTACAGACACAGCGCCATCGTAGGTTGCACGCAGATGCCCTTGGGTCGTGCTCGGTCTTGGTGCCAACCTTGGCGCGAAATACCAACCAAATAACAGATCCCAGCAAGCTCTCTCCGCGGGAGTGCGCACCCTCACGGTCCGACAAGGACGGCGCCGCATGTAATGAACAGTTCCCGCGTCTAGCGGGATGGCATAACGCGAGCTCAGTCCCAAGTTTGGGTGTGCAGGACGCACCCGATGTCGCTTCAGTCAGAATATTGTCTGTGAGAAATCGTGCCATCGGCGAGCAAGGTCCGGGCGGGCAAACTGGTGTCGATACTGCCCCTGCGCTCGTGGACTTCGATGACGATTCGTCCACGTTTGAAGCCCACCACGACATCGTCGCCAGGCTCCACCGTCGCCAGCCACACACGTTAGGGACCATTCGCGTGACATCACCCGGGGCCAGGTGCTGACCAGTCCGGCTCACGACCACTAGTCTCATGCGTTCAGACAGCGGGGTTAGATCTTGAGGAGAGTCATGCAGCTGGCGCAAGCCATCGACGCTTGGGTAGACGCCCACGGAACGAATTTCTCCGTGTCAACCCTGCGCGATATTGAACATATCCGAGCCGCAGCAGTCGAGGTCGGTGCCCACCAACTGCCACATCACGAACTCGATCGCGATGTCCTCAACGACAGCATTGTTAAAGCCACACACGCGGGGACCCTCGCCGAGTCTGCCATCACCGAGTTTCTTGGTTTTGTTCTGGACTGGGCCAATGCCCAGGAAGTCAAGGCGGGAGGCGACGGCGACGCCCCCATCGACCATGATCTGCAAGACTGGGTCGGGTACCTCAGCACCGCTCAAGACGGCGACGAATTCACCGGCTTGCCGCCAGAGAATGAAATCGACATTGGCACCGAGACGGTCGCCGCCGGAGCGTTCTTCAACGCGATCGCTTCGTCACCGCCAGGTAACGATGAGCTGGTCATCATCGAAGAAGGCGACAACAGCCCAGAGCCCAAAGGTGGCGTATTCAGTGCAGCTGCTGAACCAATCCCGCCCAACCCAAAAACGGGAATCGACTGGGTCACCACAGCATATTTTGTTGTCGCAGCGATCTGCTTTGCGCTTGTGATCTACTTTTATCTGAGCTCCAACTGACGAACCCCGGGGTCCCACCGGAGAGACATCCAAGGCTGAGGGCTAGCGAGTAGTCCGGTTATTGGGCGCCGGCGCATAACCCGTCTTGGCCCTTTGCTGCCAAGACTCGAGCAGCCCGATTATCAACGATCGATCCGAAGTTCTGATCCTCTTGGGCTCGCGTGACTAGATAGTCAAGCGCTGGTGTGACATCGGCTAGAGAACCCAAGATGGCGATATCGGCACCAGCCACGATCGCTTGCTCAAGAGCATCAAGCAAGCCGTAGGCATTGATGATGGCGCCCATATTCATCGCGTCGGTGAACACCAGCCCTCCGAAACCCAACTCGTCGCGTAGCAATCCGCTAATCGTCTCGGGTGACAGGCTCGTCGGCAATTCACCGCTCAAACCGGGAACCGCGAGATGCCCAATCATGACGCCCACCTGCTCTCGGAAGATCGGATCCATCAATATTTCGACGTAGGGCACAAGATCCGAAGATCGAAGATCGACAAGCGGTGGGGTAGTCGGTAGCTCCAAGTGAGAATCGGCTGTGGCGCTACCGTGACCAGGAAAATGTTTGAACACTGGAGTAACGCCCGCCTCGATCAGGCCACCGGCTACTGCTCGGCCATAGCTGGTGACCACCTGGGGATCGTCGCTGAACGAGCGACTTTCGATTCCCGGTCCTGATCCGACATCAAGTACTGGTCCGAACACGACATCGATCCCCAGCGCCCGAACACGAAGGCCATACTCGACCCACTGCTGACGGGTGTCCTCGGGTGTTTGTAACTGGGCTGTCTTTGCAGCCGAAGGAATCGGACCGAGCAGCGTGGCCAGGCGTTGAACCGATCCACCTTCCTCGTCGGACGCAACGAGTAGCGGCACAAACGATGCCTGCTGTAGCGCAGCCAAGTCGGTTCCGATCTGAGCGTTCGGCTGGCCAAGTAGGCCAATTCCGCCAAGGTCGCCATCAGCAGCATAAACCTGCGCTCCGAACAACTCTGGCTGGGTGACGAGCGGCAACAACAGCTGGGCAACCCTTTGGCGAGTCGCCAGGCACCTGAGCGGGTTAGGTGTCGGAAGTGGCGTTGGTGCCGTCACTTCAGACGATTGAGTAATCGGCGTGTTTGCAACGGTGGCTACAGGTTCGGGATCCCTTGCCACCGGAGCTGGCGAGGGCCCCGAGCGCTGTGTGACCATCAAAGACCCAGCGCTGTCGTCACTCCCGCTCAAACCACACGCTGGCGCCAACAAAATGATCGTCAGGATGCAGAGCAAAAGCTTGATGACACGCAGGTCAGGAATCGGCACAAGGGAAGGCTAGAGGCCCCGGACTCCCCGAGAGACGCACCTCACAAGGGAACAGACCTCAGTAGCGCGCCCCAAACCAGGTGGTCTCATGACGTACCGTTACCCCGTGCCCTGGTTTTCGTTGTCGCCGATGCGTCGATTTGCCCACCTGTTTGCTGTGATCCTTGGGATTGTTTTGATCGCTGCCGCGTGCGGAGGCAGCGACGACAACGCTTCGAGTGGGTTAGACAACACCCAAAGCGGCACCGACGCTTCTACCAATGAACGAACGTCCAGCGCTCCGGACGCCACACCAACCGACGTTCCAATCGTGACCAGCACGCCGCTACCGACCCCCACACCCTTGCCGACATCCACACCCGTGCCCCTCGATACGCCCACGCCCTCATCGGTGTTGTTGTCAACGGCGTTTACTAATTCGTCCCAAGTAACCACCGTCGGTATCGACGAAGTCTTCTTCGGTATGACGCCCGAAGACGCCGCCCTCGCCGCTTCGACCGAGTGGAACGAGTTGCCCTCAGGAAACGGTCAGTGCTACCGGGTTACACCTGCCAACGGCCCTGACCGCCTAGAGCTGTGGGTCGTCGACGGACACATCGAACGACTCGATATCGAACACCCCGATATCCGCACGCGATCCAAGCTCGGCATCGGAAATACGGTGGCCGAGCTGCGCAGCCAACTCGGCGACAGGCTCACTGTCGAGACCACCGGCGATGGCGGTCAAGTCGCTACTTTCACGCCTAGCGACAGTGGCGACAACGAGTTCCGACTGATCTTCGAACTTGAAAACGACCAGGTTGTGCGGTATCGCAGCGGTCGCTCCAGCATTATCCAACGCGCTTCTGAGACCTGCTGAACACACGCTTACCTCAACCACTCGTCTGGGCCGGTTCAGCTAGTAGGCACTAGGCCCTCCAGGGCAGCACAAGCTCTAGCGAGTAACGCTCATCGACAACGGTGTGCACCAAACGGCCCTGTGACGGTCCTGCTGCAAGAGCCCCAAGATCAGGGGCATGGGCATCGCTTCGTAGATGCATCACCACCAGCTCGGTCGGCCGGCCAAGGACCTCGACTGCTGCATTAGCGAAGTGAGGCGACACAGCGTCGAGCCAACTCGCTACCTCGCCGGAGCTGTACTCGACCGGAAGCATGTCCAAGCGCCGCCACGTCTTCTTTGGTTTGCCTCCATGGACACGAAGGCCAGATCGGCGTAAAGATCGAACGATGTCACGCGAATCAACCAACTCTGCAATCTCACAGGCTGCAGGCCAAAGCACGTCGGGCACGTCGTAGTGATCTCGACCGAACGCGACCCATCGCAGGTTCAACGACCGGGCCGCCGCGTGTAGTTCGTCGAGGCCATGATCGCTGATCATGTGCGCCCACAGCATGCCTCGCCACTCCCACCGCGGCGTGTCGATGAACAGGCTCATGATGAATGCCCCGGGGTCGCGCCAAACCCGTGGCACACTGCATAGCGGTGAAGAAGAAGGCCATACGAGTGCAGCTGCCTGGCGGTGACATGTACGCACCCGCATTCGACCAAGCAGCGTCCAAAACAGGGGCCCGAAGCGGCCTGGCGACCAAGCACGCTACGGCGCTGAAGCAGATGGTCGCCGCTTCCGTCGCCGTGTTGAACAGTGGTGATGCCGCCATGGTCACGCTTGAGATGGTGCTTCACGACGACTCTATTTCAGCCAAGCTGACCGGTAAGGGTTGCACGTCGCCAACGAAACGGCTCACCAAAGAGCTCCAGACATTGGCCGATAAACGATCGTCGGCTTTCGACACAAAGAATTCGGCAGCCGCGCTCACCATCAGCTTCATCGTCTAACAATCGGCACTCATCCATTGTCCAGCCCGCCTTCAGTTGTTTTCTAACGGCCTGATCAAACGGGCAGATCACTAGGCGGTTCCGGTCGAGCCAAACCCACCCAGGCCACGTTCAGAGTCGACAAGGTCATCAACCTCGACGAAGCTGACTTGCTCATAGGCCTGGATGACGAGCTGGGCAATGCGTTCGCCCCGGACGACGTGGAACTCAGTTTCAGGGTCGGTGTTGATTAGCAGCACCTTGAGTTCGCCGCGATAACCACTGTCGATCAAGCCCGGCGTGTTCAACACGGTGACCCCATGCTTGTACGCCAGACCACTACGGGGCTGAATGAATCCGGCGAAACCATCGGGGATCGCGATCGAGATACCAGTTGGAACCAGCGCTCGCCCGCCTCCAGCGGCAATAACTACGTCTTCAGATGCCCGCAGATCCACACCGGCATCGCCGGGCGTGGCATGGGCGGGAAGCTCGAGATCGATGTCGGCTCGCACAACAGGAATGTTCAGCACACACGCAGACTACTGAGGTCGATGACGCCACGGCGATATTGGCATACCCAGATAGGTGACCGTCCATCACGCATTAGAGGCCTCGCCAAGAAGCACACTAATCCGCCAGGAAAAATCCGGCTCCCGCCGACCATCGGCACCAGTCGCTCATTGCAGATGTGTAGCGCCTGGAGGGCAGCCCGTCCCGCAGCCGAGCCAGATGGGCCCCTGCATTTCTGTAAGCCTGCACTGCCCCGATACGGTTGTTGCGATGCTTGCATGGATGGACCTAGAGATGACGGGCTTGGACCCGTCTCAACACGTGATCGTCGAGATCGCAACGTTGATCACCGACGATGAACTCAACCTCATTGCCGAAGGTCCTGACCTGGTGGTGCACGCCACCGACGACGAACTTTCCGCTATGGACGACTTCGTAACAAATATGCACACCAAAAGCGGCTTACTTGACCAGATCAAGACCTCGACGATCTCACTCGAAGAAGCCGGCAAGCAGACCATGGCGTTCCTGCAAGAACACATCCCCGAAGCCCGCACGGTCCCATTGTGCGGCAACTCGATCGGCACCGACCGCCGCTTCCTGGACATCTATTTACCCGAGATCGAAGAGTTCTTGCACTATCGCTCTGTTGATGTGTCGACCATCAAGGAACTAGCTCGACGCTGGTACCCCGATGCACTTGCGGCAGTCCCTCGCAAAGAAGGCGGCCACCGGGCACTCGATGACATCCGAGAGAGCCTGAAAGAACTCGCATACTGGCGCGGCGCCGTATTTGCCGATGCGCCCGATGAGGCCACGAACTAGTGGCACCTCTCGCCCTCGTTGACACCACCCTGACGACCATAAACCCCGCTAGCTGCATTCTCGAATTGGCTATTCCGAGCCAAGTAGTGGCTAATTCTTTCACCTTGTCAGCACATCCCATCGCTCGCCATACTCGCCCGGCAATGGCGAAACGCACCACGAGGAACCAATGAGTCAGTCCAGCACCGACACCCGACCGGAGCGCTCTGAGAAGCGCCCAGCGACCAACGAGATCACAGAACTTGCACCCGGCGTTCTTCGCAGCCAACTCCCGGTCCAGCTACCAGGCCTTGGCCATGTCAACTGCTACATACTCCAAGACGGCGATGGCATCGCACTCGTGGACCCCGGCCTTCCTGGTGAGAAGGCATGGCAGGCGCTGGTCGACAGGCTCAAACGCGCCGATTACAGCGTGGGTGACGTCCATACAGTCATCGTGACCCACTCGCACTACGACCACTACGGGGGTGCCGAGCGGCTACGTGAAGAGGCGGGCGCCCGCATTGTTGGTCACAAGGACCTATTCAACCGCTTGGCCCCTCCTGATATCGACGACGACGCGGAGTTCATCGACGTTGACGGCGAGGTCAAACGGGGCCGAGGCGAAACTGGCTTTGGCCGCGTTACCCCATGGGGTACCTGGTCGGAACCACCGGAAGAAGTCGTCGACCATTGGCAAGAGCTCGGAATCGGTATGGGCACCGACTTTCCGCAGGCGCCTCGTCCAGACATCCCTCTTGGTGACACGCAGCAGATCATGCTGGCAGGTCGTCCGTGGGTGGCTATACATACACCTGGCCACACGGCCGACCACCTGTGCCTCTACGACGCCGAGCATGGTTTGATGCTGACCGGTGATCATGTGCTGCCCACGATCACACCACATATCAGTGGCTTCGCTGATGGCGAAGCACCACTGGAGAAATTCATGGACTCGCTGCAACGCATGCACGACTTCAGCGACGTCACTTTGGCGATGCCTGCTCATGGCGATCCCTTTACCGATCTCACCGGGCGAGCCGATCACATCTGCGGCCATCACCTCGAACGCCTCGACGATTTCCGCGAAGCTGCGGCTGAGCTCGGAACTGCCAGCGTAAACGCGTACATGAAGCGTGCATTCAAGGAACGTTCCTGGGGCGGCATGGCCGAATCTGAGACGTACGCCCATCTGGATCACTTGCGTGACCACGGTGAACTCGCCGCCGACTGGGTCGACGGCCTCCTTCATTTCAGCGCACCAAACAAGTAATTCTTCCGTCATAAACCTCGAACCGGTGCCTGGCACTGGTTCGAGGTTCGAGGTTCGACTCCGCGTATCCGTTACCGCCATGCCGATCGCCGTGTTTTACGCGCCGTTCCGCTAGTCGCTGAGTCGTGTGGCAGAACGATGACAAATGAATTATCTGTGTTTAATCATTTGACAGACTGCCTGGAACCCGGTTCTCTCGTACTCGCCCCCGACCAACAAGCCCTCACATGATGCAGCAATTTGTTCCTTCACCGGGCGAGCCGATGACTCGGTTACGCGCTTCGTTGACGCTGTATCAGCTCTGTTCGGGAATCTCTCCAAGGGTTTCATGACTACTGGCACCACCACCTTTGCGTGGAACGTCACGCGACCAGTGCACGCACCCGCCGTTTGTGCCCACGCCAAGCGCTATGAACAGCGGCTTCAGAAGATGCCCACCTGAAAACGTGAAGCAATCGAAACTCTTGTAGCCGCCGGACTCAGTCCGGCGGCTTTCTTCATTTTCCACACTCCCAACAGTTGCTCACTGAACCAGAATCAAGAGACACACGTCACGTTTAGGACGACTCCAAAAACCAGATGACTGGCCAAGCAGCCTGGCGAAGCAACGCTCGTTGCGCGAGCATTACTGGCTCGTTGGCGACAACCTTCTTCAGCGAAGAACTAGAGGACATGGCGGTAGCGAAGCGCATCTGCGCTGAGCGCCCGGTGATGGCCGACTGCCTCGAGGGCGCTCTGGATCGCTACGAGCCATACGGCGTCTGGGGTGGACAGCTATTCCTGAACGGCAAGGTTCTCACGAAGAAGCGCCGTCGAGGACGCCCGCCCAAGGCTGTTCGCCCCGAGGAGGACTTCCCCCTCGTTCCGATTCCCGAGCGACTATTGCCCTTGCTCCGCATCGCATAATTCATCTTGGTTCGCAGCAACCTTCAAGTGTTCGCCTGAACTTGTTTCAAGTGCTCTGGCCCGGTCTGTGTCCCTCAGCGGTAGAGAACCGAGTCCAGACAACCCGCCAGCGGCCAGTTGTCGGATGCAGGACAACCCGCTAGGTGTGGGTTAGGCGTTCGCCTGCTGATCGGCAAGACCGTCGGACGCTTCGCCTTCGTTGCCTCGGAAGAATCGAAAGTAGATCGAGATTCCGATGATGCCAAGAATCAAAGGCTCGCCCAGCACCGCCCACCGAAGTGGGTCGCTGAACCAATTACCAATGCGGACAGGGAAACCGATAGCCGTGCGAATGACCGGCAAAATGAACAGGTTGGCTCGTTCGCCGTTCCAGCTCTGCACCAGAGCGAGCAGCACCCATGCCAGGCCAAGCCCGCCAAGTGCGCCGTAGCGGGTTGCCCTGTCCATCGCTGCCCATAGGCCACGAATCAGCGCAGCGCCAACCATCAGCAGCAGACCAGAACCCAAACGAGTAGCGCCGGTCTGGTCGATCCAGATGTTGACTTCGGTCTGGATGTTTTCGAAGAACTTCACCAGTGAGTTCTGCTGGATATTGCCGCGCAGGATTTGGATTTCCCACCAACCGTAAACAATCAAGTACGCACCCGACAGAGTGAGAAGTACCCCACTGATGCGGTTTACCCATGGGAGGACCTTGCGCATATTGGCGGCGATCGATGTCTTGGCCAACGCCAGCGCAACGGTGAGCGTCATGATGACCGCACCCATGCCCAGTCCATAGGCCACGAAGACAGAAACGCCGTCGATAAATCCGCCCGAGGCGAACACGTTGGAGACACCAGCGATGAAGAGCCCGACTGTGCACCCAAGTGACACAACGGCGTAACTCACCCCGAAGAAGAACATCGATACAACCTCGCCCGAGTCACCGCCCTTTTGGAGCCGTGGCGTCGACAGATTGAGCTCAAAGCCCCGCAACATGGCAATGCCAAACGGGATCAGCAAAAAGCCGAGCCCGAAGGTGACGTAGGGCGTGTAGTCCAGAATGGATCCCTGGCTCAGCAGGCTCGATGTCAAGATACCAAACGCACCGAACACGGCGACGAAACCAGCGGTCAGCGCCAGGCCGACCTTGAGGGCCCGCATAATATTGCGGGCCGTTGAAGAGTCGGTGTCCTTCCCTAGAAAAAAGGAAACGTAGACCGGCAGCATTGCGAAGCCACAAGGGTTGAAAGCAGCGACAAGTCCCAGGGTAAAGGGGAACGCTAGATCAGCACTAAACATCGGTTACTCCGAAAGGATGTGTTTGTTGATCAGACGAGTGAGCTCGTCTCCGGTGAGGACTCCTGACCAGGTGAAGGCCACCTGGCCTTGGGTGTTCAATAACACCGTGGTGGGCATGACAAAGCCACCAAATTCCCGGAACACCATCGAGGTGGTGTCATCGGCAAGCGGATACGTAACCCCCGTCTGAGCGGCCAAAGCAACGGCTGACTCACGACCGACGTCGGCGGTATTCATACCGACAAAGTCGACACGATCCGCAAAGGCACGATGCACCGCTTCGAATTCGGGCATCTCGGCCACACAGGGGGCACAGTTGCTGGCCCAGAAGTTCACCACAGTAGGACGGCCAGCGAACTCCGCTGTCGAGGCCTGCGTGCCATCGAAGTACCTGAACGCCACAATCGGTGTCAGCGGCGCCCCTTCAAGCAGCAGAGGAAGACCGGCTGAGGGTCCGGCTGAACCACCTTCAAGCACGTCTGGTGGCTTGACCAACACCCCACCGGCGTTTGTTTCGACGGGATCGACCCCAGCAGCAGCCGCTGCGAAATCGTCATCGCTGGCGCCACAAGCGACAGCGAACAGGCTAAGAACTATGGCCCCGACAAGCATGCGGAGGGAAAGTCGCTTGGTTAAAGGAGAAGTTCTTTCGCTTCCAGCATGGGGGGGCATTTGCATATCCTCTCATTCCAGCATGGGAGACACCAGTCTCGCAGCACAGTTAGGCCATGACATGGTCGAAACCCTTTAACAGCCCGACCGTATTCCCAAGAAATATGACGATCCGTAAAATAGGTCGCCACACAGTCGTTCCATTGCGCTCAGTGCAGCCTGCAATCGCACCGTTCTGTCGAGCGCCGGACGTGCGGATCATCACACGAGAGACCTCTTGTCGCATTTACTGTTTCATGTTGCGCAACGTTGGATGTAGACCGAATGGACATGTACCAAATCAGCCCGTAGTCAACCCAGGTATCTTGCGCTCGGATCGAGAGTTTCTCTCTGAACTATAGATAGATCTAGCTCGCTGACTACAGCGAGTCGGTACCCGACGCCGGTTCGTTATCGACCCAGGCAATAGCTGCTTCAGCTAAGCCATCGATCAATGCCTGAACCTGCGGCGCTCGGCCGTGGGAGCCCAAGTCACTCCAATGGCGGCCCTTGCGGTTCCATCGCACCGTCGCCGGCAGCTCGATCTGAACACCTTGAGACCGCGGAAGATTGACGGGATTAGACGGGTGCATCCCTGCCAGCTCTCGCGGTAGTTCGACGAGATTGTCGATGATGTGGTAATCAGGCAGCCGGCGGCGTAGATGGCGCCCAACGTGTTCCGCGAGTTCTCGGTTACGGCCACCCAGCAGCAACGCGTGCCACAGCCGTTTACGGCCGTAGCCATGAATCGTGACTACCACATCAACATGTGAGAGGAACTCGGCCAGTTTCAGCGACTCGGTCGGTGCCACTATGTTCGACGGAAGATGTACCACGGAGTCTTCGTCGCTCTGTAGCACCCCGTAGTACGAGCAGTCCGACGCTTTGGCGGCTGAACTCGCTATCACATCAGTAACTTTTTCGAGCTGGCCCCCGTGATAAGCCATGAATCCGAGCCGCGCCGAACGAAGCTCAGAAACTTCAGAGACATCAACACGAGCCAATAGTTCACCAAAGCCAGGTTTGACGCTCACGCGCTTAGTTGCGCCGGGTTTTTGAGGTATCGAACGGTTGATTGTGAAAACTCCGCAGCAGTTGCCCCATCGAATTCCCGGTGATTCCGGGTCAGGCTCAGAGTCAAGACGGTCATGAGAGATCCTACGCCATCATCTCACCAAGTCTCAGTACGGAACCGGCCAACACTGAGAATTACCGTATTCGGTGGATTGGTAACCGGCGTGAACATGTCAACGCCATACATTCCCAATGCGGTGACCGAGAACGTGCCGGTTACGAGCTCGTTCAACTTGGGATTGCCCTCACGGGCACAGCCAGCCAGGTCGACGACGGCATCTGTCAGTGGCCCCGTTCGTCTTCGACCGCTCTTGGCGTTCGCTAGATCCTAGGAACCCGTTGGCCCGGGCCTAAGTAGCGTTGATTTGGGGATGCCAGCCTGCGCACCCCATGTCGAGCACCAAGTCTTAGATACCGGTTCAGCGTCCGTCGAGAAGTTGTGCAACTATGCGAGCGCTGAGGACCTGGCACCAGCGACAAGCACACACTCGAGACATACAGAAGAGCATGAGGAAAATGACATGGCACGCTTCGACAAGACACGACTCGACCGGATTGGCGCAGTAGGCCGCCGTTACGTCGACGAGGGAAAGATCCCATGCTCGGTTGTTCAGGTCGCTGACTCACGCGGCCCGGTCTACACCGACACCTACGGTTGGGCCGACGTCGAGGACCAAACCCCCATCACCGCCGAGAGCATTTTTCGGATCTACTCGATGACTAAGCCGATCACGTCCATCGTGCTGATGCAGCTTTACGAAGAAGGCGAGCTACTACTGGAGGATCCCCTCGAGAAATTTTTACCCGAGTTCGCAAACCCGACCGTCATGGTTGGGGGCACTGATATCTCGCCGGTCACGCGTCCGGCGGCGCGTTCCATCACGATCAAGGACATTCTCACACACTGCTCGGGTTTCACCTACGGCTTCCTCCACCAGGGCCCGCTCGATGCTCGATACCGGGATCAAGACTTGGGCGGCCTCAGCACACCCGACTACTCGTTGAGCGAAGGCATGCAACGGCTCGCCGAGCAGCCACTGCTTTTCGAACCAGGCACGGCCTGGAACTACTCGATGTCTACAGATGTCTGTGGTGCTGTGATCGAGGCCATCACCGGGCAGACGTTGGACCAGGCCTTTACCGAACGGGTTTTTAACCCACTCTCTATGCTCGACACTGGCTTCGCTGTGTCCGCGTCTGAGACCGAACGCTTTGCCTCGCTATATGCACCCATCTCACCTGGCCCGATGACTCGTATCGACCAGGCAAAATCAAGCAACTACCTCGAACCACCAGCGTTCCTTTCTGGCGGCGGCGGCTTGGTCTCAACTCTGGGTGATTATCAGAAGTTCGCATCAATGCTTTTGGCGGGTGGCGCCGCTGCCGGCAACCGAGTGATTGGACGACGGACACTCGAGTACATGGCCAGCAACCATCTTCCCGGCGGCAAGTTGTTGAACGAGCTTGGCCAGTCCTTGTTCTCTGAAGTCACAATGGACGGCATGGGGTTCGGGCTTGGCTTTGCAGTCGTACAGGATCCCGCCGCAAACGCCAGCTTGTGTTCACCGGGCGAATTCAATTGGGGCGGTGCTGCCAGCACGGCCTTTTGGATCGACCCAGTCGAAGAGATCACGGCTGTATTCATGACCCAACTGTTGCCTTCGAGCCACTATCCAATTCGCCGTGAGCTGCGCTCGGCCGTTTACCAGGCTCTCCTCTAAGACCGCGCTAGCCCCCTCTGACTCAACCGACAGCTTCGGCATTTCGGTGCAAAATCGCATGAGTGGCGTCGATCGAGGCGTAACCCAGGCCCTGATCGTTGACATCAACAGCTGCAGCCGTGCCATCGATGATCAGGTTGTAGTCGTCGGCTGACGTCGGAGGCCACAGCAGCGCCACAAGCGGCTGCGACTCTATATTGCGAATTGTCTTACGTCCCGCTGGAGCACGCAGTGTCGAGCCGTCAAGTTCGAAGATGACCTGCGTCGTGTGCGGCCGGCCATCGACTCCGGTGGTAACAAGATAACCGGCACCTCGAGCCGTGACATGTTTTGCGAGATCCTCGAGTTCGACCTTGATGCTCATGGGCTGATCCTAATAGGGGTGATTCGGGACAGGTCGCGCCGGCTATAACGACGGTTCGGGACGCGAGCCTGGTGCAGCCGAGAATACAGGCGGCTCGGGCGGCACATCGCCAAGACGCCACGCCAAATAGGCGTGAAAATCACC
This sequence comes from uncultured Acidimicrobiaceae bacterium, assembly GCA_905182135.1. GTDB lineage: Bacteria > Actinomycetota > Acidimicrobiia > Acidimicrobiales > UBA10347 > UBA10347. Next base: position 184,303 of record CAJJAG010000006.1, read on the forward strand.
CAGTGCTCGCTCGATCTCGAGTAACGGACCCGGCCGCCACCGGGCCGCCACGTTCGATTGGACTCGCTCGCAGATAGCCCGGTCCTCGTCAACGAACCGGGCATCCCAGCCCGGTATGTTCACGATAACACCTGCGTCGGTTGCGGCTTCACCTGCAACACCTGTCGTGACCTCGGTGTGGCCAACGTTCACCGGGCGCACTGATTGCCACAACATGGCATCGGGGTAGACGATGGCGACAAATGACGGCGGCAGCGAAATCACCACATGATCGGCTCGTTCCATGGACTCACCGCCGGTCACGGTGGCCCGAGCCGAACCTGCAAGATAGTAGGATCCGTCTGTTGGGCTGACCGGCTCGATGGTTTCGGCGTGCACCCTGAAATGGCTATAGCTGTCGAGCGCATTGGCTACGATCAGTTTCCAATTCGCTTGCCATTGCTCGGACATTGTCCCAGCAACATCGTGGTGAAGTCGGCCCAGGCCCAGTGGCTTGACATGCGGCTCGATCGCAGCGACCCGCTCGTGCAGAGGCTCAACATCCGCATTCAAACTCACAAATATAAGACCATTCCAGGTCTCTACGAGAAAAGATGCCAACCCGTGTTCTGAGTGATTGATCTCATCGGGTTGGGCATACGGCACGCTGAGCAACTCGCCCTCAATGTCATAGGTCCATGCGTGGTACGGGCACGAGAAACGTGACGCTCGACCGGCGCAGTCGACGAGCGGAGCTCCACGGTGAGCGCAGACATTTTCGAGCGCTCGGACCTTGAAGTCGTCGCCTCGCACCATGATGATTGGTTGGCGGCCAATCACGACCGGCACAAAGTCGCCCGGTTCCGCTACAGCGTCGGTCGTGCATGCGAACACCCAATCTCGATGCCAAATGTCGGCGATCTCAAGCTCGAAGACAGCTTCGTCGCCAAACAGATCGACAGGCAGCGCGGTACCGCGCTCTATTCGATTGGGCATGCGCTGCTCGTTTCTGGCTTGACCAGGCCCACTACCACTCGTTCCAATGAATGAGGTTCTCGACTGGCTGACGTTTCGCGAGCTTGAACTCGGTACCCACCGTGTAAGCAATCGGGAACAGACCGGCTTGTGTCCAACTGTTGAAGTCGATGCCTAACAACTCCGCGACTTCTTTCTCCCGTGGCAAATGCAGCGTGGTCCACGCCGAGCCCATGCCCTTGGTACGTAACGCCAACATCAGGCTCCACACGGCCGGCAGGATTGAGCCCCATGCCGAGGCCTGGCGGAAGCTATCGGCACCCTCGAGACGACCAGCATGCAGAGGGATCACAAGTGCAGGAACATCCTGCATAATTTCAGCAAGGTGGTTCGATGAGTCAGCAATACGTTCGGACTGGGCGTCGCCCTCGGCCAACTTAGACTTCTGTTCACGATAGGGGTAGTAGCTGTCACGGTAGTGATCGGCAATGACCTGCTTTTTTGCAGGGTCATCCACAATCATCCATGACCAGCCTTGGGCGTTCGAACCAGTTGGTGCCTGCAGCGCCATCTCGATGCATTCAGTGATGGTTTCGCGTGCCACTGGGCGTTCTAGGTCCAGCCGTTTACGTACAGACCTGGTCGTGGTCAGCACGTCTTCTGCAGTTAGCCCGATGCTCTCACTCATGTTGGTGTTTCTGCTTTCGATTCGGCCGGTGGTCGGCGTCACGTTAGCAATCCACCACGCCACTCTCGTGCACGAGAAGCCAGCGTTTGGTATCGAGGCCACCAGCGAAGCCCGTGAGCTTGCCGTTAGCACCCACAATGCGATGACACGGAAGCACAATCGATAATGGGTTTCTGCCGTTGGCAGACCCGACGGCACGGATTGCCCTGGGCCGCCCGATTGCAACGGCTTGCTTGCCATACGTGGACGTTTCGCCATAGGGGATGTCCGCTAAGGCCTGCCAAGCCTCTCGTTGAAATTCAGTGCCGCGAAGTTCCAACGGCAGGTCAAAGACACGTCGGTCGCCCTCGAAGTACTCGCCAAGTTGATCCGACGTGCGACGAAGAACCTCATTGCTTCCGTCGGTCGGCTCGACCGCGAACCGGACTCGACCGTCACGCTCCTCGGGCCATAAGACGGCGATCAATGCTGTGCTCGTCGCTACCAATCCCAGGTCGCCTATGGGACTGCGAATAGTGGTGCGGTACAGACGCGTCGTCATCATGATGCCGCTTTCAGGGAGGCAGACGCCGCCCAAAGGTGATGGGTGAGATAGCTACGCCACGGGCTTGCAGCCGCGATCATTTCCGGAGTCAAACCCAGCGATAGAGCGGAACGGTCTGCCACCAGGTCACCCCCAAGAAAAATGTCAGGGTGTCCTAACACTCGCATCGCGATGTAATTGGCGGTCCAAGGTCCAATCCCTTTGACCGTTACGAGTTCCTTGCGTACTTCGTCTCGGTCTGCGCCAGGGGTCAGTTCCTCCGTGCGTCCGTCAAACAACTCGGCAACAGCGTGGATTGTCTCGGCGGTCCGCTTCGTAAGTCCCATATCAGCCAAGTCCGTTTCCGCAACCTGGGCAGGGGTCGGAAACGGCTGCAAGCGCCCGCTCGATTCCGATGCTCGTTTGACGATACGACTGGCAAGGGTGCGCGCTGCTGCCACGCTTCGTTGTTGTCCAAGCACGGCAAATACGAGTGTTGCGAATCCGTCGCTGGACCCCGGTGAACGCAAACCTGGCAATGCACCGATGTACCCGGCTAACGATTTCACCGCAACAAGAGCGGCATCGATATGGGTGGGGTCTGCGTCCAGATCCAGCATGCGGCGGCACTGAGCAACCGCACCGGCCAGATCCGCCACGTCATCGAGTTCGAGATTGCACTGCACCCACTGTTCCGCTATTTCAAGCACAGCAATGCCATTGCCGTTCTCGAGCCGGAGAGCTGTAGACAACCTTCCGGCTTCGACGTTGGCGACCCCGGCCACGGTGCGCTTATCAGCCCAGGCAAGGAAGTAATCACCAGCCAATGGGGCACGAAACGGCAAGCGAATGCTGAGAGAACCGGGATCGCTGGGTGCCAAATTACGTTTTGCCCGCAGCTCGGTGGGCGTTGCATCAAATACTTCGCGAATGGTGTCGTTGAACTGCCGCAAGCTTGAGAAACCAGCAGCGAATGCAACATCGGTGAATCGCATCGCGGTTGTCTCGATGAGCGTGCGGGCTGTCTGTGCACGTTGTGCCCGAGCCACGGCAAGCGGCGGGGCACCGACGGCTTCAATCATGATGCGACGTAGATGGCGTTCCGTCACCGCTAGATCCAGCGCGAGTTCATTGACTGTGTGTGTATCGAGATACCCCTGGTTGATCAGCCGCATTGCCCGACCAACCAGATCCTGTCGAACGTTCCACTCCGGTGAACCTGGCGTTGCGTCAGGCCGACACCGTTTACATGCCCGTAAGCCAGCTCGCTGCGCCGCCGCCGTCGTCAAGAAGAAGTCAACATTCTTGCGCAGTGGGTGAACCGGCGTGGGGCAGCTTGGTCGACAGTAGATACCGGTGGTGCGCACTCCGACAATGAAAACTCCATCGAATCGGGCGTCACGGCTCTTGAGTGCCCGATAGCGCTGATCGTCGTCCAAGTCCGCGAGCGTCATCCGCCCATCTTGCCTGACAACGAGGCGGACTGCTAGCGGATTTCGGACATACGCATCGAGGAGCCGCCATCGCCATCGGAGAAATCTTCGTCGGCGAGATCCCGGCGAAGCAGCCATCAGAGGGATTCTCATCGCCTGGGTCGTTGCGCTCGCCGTCACGCTGCAACGAGGCGAGCTAAGGCCGAGCTCCAGTGACAGACTCGTACCCTTCACAATTGAGCCAGCCCCACGGGCAACGCCAACTACGAGGTCTGTGCGGTACGACCAGTGCGTGTGTGGCCTTGTTCAGTTTGTTTGCATTGTTCCTCCAAGAACATTGCGTTCGGTACATCATGAGGACCCAACCTTGCAGCAACCTGAACCTTCCTAAACGCTGCACCCAGGAACTGAAAGCAGACCGATGACGACGACTAGCGAAGACCAATCCACAGTCCTAGCAGCGAACCAACGTTTCTACGACGCCCTCGAAGCCCGCGATATGGCGGCCATGAGCGCAGTGTGGGAACAGACCGATGACGTCATATGCGTTCACCCTGGATGGACGATTTTACGGGGCTGGGTCAACGTGGCCGGTTCATGGGATCGGATCTTGAACGGGCCGGGCCACAATCAGTTCATCTTGACGAACACCTCGGTGCGGGTCGAAGGTGATACGGCCTGGGTGGTACTCGATGAGAACCTGATGACCGACGGTCACGCTGGCACTATTGCGTGCACAAACGTATTCCGGCGCGACGGTGACGACTGGCGCATGGTTGTACACCACGGCTCACCGGTAATGAGCGGCTGAAATTAGCTATCGGAACCTGGTCAGAGGACCAAGGATGCGCACCGTTGACGTTGGTCTAGGCGCCCACCGAAGTCAACGGTATGCACAGCTAGGCGAGCGATATTTGTTCCCCGTGCAGGGGCAGGCTTGTTTGAACCGTAGATCCGAACGAAACAAGACAGCCACAGGCGGGCGACCCTCTCGGCACAGAGGGCCATTGAATGAACCCTATGAATGGCCGAATAGATCACTACCGTCAAGAAAGTGAATACAACGCAAGAGGCTTCTGCCGTTTCTGTAGAGGAATGCAACAAGTTCATCGCTGAGCTCGACTTTGTCGATCCCGTGCCCGTTATCGAGGAGGTTGCGCGAGATTGGGTGATTGCACGTATCCCAACCAATGGGCTACGGCTACGGCCCGGTGGCTACGTGCCAGGCCCCGTCATGATGAGCGCCGTTGACCTCGTCGCCTGGTTTCTCGTGTTCACCCGAAACGGGTTCACACCAATGGCGCTCACATGGGAACTCAAAATTAACTTCCTGCGGCCAGCTCACGGCGCCGATCTCATGATCCGCGCCCGGCAAACCAAATTCGGCAAGTTGTGCCACGCGTCGATCGATCTGCATATGGACGGCGACCCCGACCGCTTGGTCGCCCACGCGACGACGACGTACGTCTTGCCAGCCGACTCCTAACGCCTCTACCTCAGTCCCGGCTGGAGATTCAGGGTCGACGGACACGCCCTTAACAACCAGGCGGATCACCCAGGAGCGTTGCCGAGCACGGAGGACCAAACTTTTCTGCCACGAGACTGCTGTTCCGTGCGCAAGCTCCTCAAGGCCCCGATCAAACCGGCTAACCGACCCGAATCGACCTCAGATGATGTTGGCGACGGCTGTGCTGACTTCGGCGTTGATATGGCCCACTTGGGTAGTTGGATCAAATCGCGATGGGTTTTCGTCGCTCACGAATGCGGGGAGGGGCGCAATGACTGCGTCGGCATCAAATGCGTTGAACAGGATCAAGCTGAATCGCTCCCAATCGGTGTCGTTCACCCGATGCCTGGTGGCACGCAACTGGCCGTTCGTCAGCCGCTCGAGCATGTCGCCGACGATCACGATGAAGCGGTCTTCGAAGACGGGCGGTTCGATCCACTCGTGGTTGCGGGTGAGCAGTTCCAAACCTGGTGCGGTCTGCGACATGAGTGTGAAAGCTTCGTAGTCCGTGTGGGCGCTGATCCCCACGATGTTCTCGGCGGTGTTGCCTTCGTTTGGCGGGTACCGCAACAACCGCATCATCGACGAGCTCCGTTCACTCTCGTACTTAGCGAAGGTGTCCGCTGGCAGGCCATACATCTCAGCGAAGGCAACAAACAACTGTCGAGCTGCGGCTCGAGCCGCCAGATACCAGCCATAGACCGTGTCGTGGAATCCAGGTAGCGCAGTTGGCCACAAATTTGCACCTAGCCCGCCGAACTCGGTGCTCGATTCGCCAGGTAGCTCCATAGCCAAGTCAAAGGACTCGCAACGAGCGATCGTGCCCGCCTCGTATGCCGGCTCGGTCCCCAGGGGAATCCAGCCGCGTTGCGATCCTCCGCCGAGCTGCAAGGCGGTTCGTTTGTGCTCATCGTCGAGTGCATGAAACCGACGGGCCTCGGCAAAGACCGCGTCTACCGATGCTTGCGACGGACCGAAGTTGGCAGCATAGAAGTAACCGACATCTTCAAAAGCAGCCCGAATCTCGGCCAGCGTGCTGGCACGTTTCTGCGATTTTGCGTGGAGGCCTGCAAGGTCGATATCAGGATGCTGCGAAAGTTGCGGAATCATGACCCCATTACTCATTGCTCATTGCATTGTCCAGCCACCGTCGACTACCACCGTCTGTCCAGTCATGTAGGTCGACGCATCGCTCGCAAGGAGAAGCAGAGCACCGTCGAGTTCTTCAAGGCGTCCTGGGCGGCGCATCGGGGTTCGTTTGGTGATGTAGCCATAACCACTACTGTCTTCGCCCATCATCGAGTCGGTTAACTCGGTTGGGAAGTAGCCCGGTGCAATGCAGTTGACTCGAATATTGTGCCGAGACCATTGCCCACTGAGCTCACGGGTCAACCCAATAAGGCCGGTCTTACTAGCTACATAGGCCGCCTGATTATTCGGCGCTGACGAGACGAAACTGTGGACCGATGCAATGTTAATGATCGATCCTGGCGTGGCGTGTTCAATCATCGCGGCCGCTGCCGTTCGCGCCAACAAGAAGCACGAGTTCAGATTGACATCGATAACCGCGGCGAACTCGGCTGCGGTTTCTTCTTCGGCCTTGACTGGCGCGTCGCTCTTGCCAGCGTTGTTGATCACCACGTCGAGCCGCCCGAACTGTTCATAGGCAGCAGCGACCAAGGCTTTCAAGTCATCCTCGTTGGTGACGTCGCAGCGCATAGGCACAACCCCAGCCATTGTCGATGCCAATGTTTCGAGCCGGTCGAGGCGCCGAGCTGCCGCAATCACTCGCATGCCACCGGCCGCCAAGGTGCGCACCATGTTCTCGCCAATACCGCTCGACGCGCCTGTCACGATCGCGATACGACCGTCTACATCAAAGATCTCTGAAGCTATTCGACTCACACGCCGAGTCTACGCAGCCCACCAATAGGCAACTGGTGCCAGAGATACATGAGTTATCTCCGCACCCTCCTAGCTGTTAGTAGACCACCACTGGTCGAGGCGATCCTCGGTTGCAGCGATATCGAGATCCGGCTCGGAACGTTTGAGCTCGAGCAGGAACTTCAGCGCTTGACCGACCGTGGGTCCGGGACCAACGTCGAATCGATCCATTACCGTTTGGCCATCAATGAGAGGCCGTTCAGCCTTGCGCCGGTCCTGAGCGGCCAAATCAAGAATACGTTCTTCGATGGCATCGACGTGGTGATGGAGCTCAAGACGTTTGCGCTGGTTGCGGGTCGTGCAGTCACTGCGGACTAGCTCATTCAAAAGGCCAAGCAGATGACCGGCATCGCGGGCGTAACGCCGCACAGCCGAATCGCTCCAACCGGACGCATACCCCTTGAAACGTCCGGAGAGCCGGACCAGTTCGGCGACGTCGCTCACCACATCGTCGGGGTACTCAAGCTGGCGCAGCCGCTTCTTTGCCATTTTGGCACCAACGGCCTCGTGGTGACGGAACGTCACACCGTCGTCATCAATCTTGCGGGTCAGTGGTTTTCCAATGTCGTGGAACAATGCTGCCAAGCGCAGAACCAGGTCGGCGCGCGTCTTCGCCGTCACCGCAATAGTGTGCGCCAGAACATCCTTGTGTTTATGGATCGGGTCTTGCTCAAGCGCAAGTGCGGGCAGCTCAGGAATGATCTGCGCGGCAACACCCGAGTCGACCAGCGCCCAGAGCGCGTTCAGGCAATCATCATCGAGCAGGGCTTCGCTCAGGCGATCTCGGGCAACTGCGGCTTCCATCGCCTGACAGTCTGGTGGATCTCAACCCAGTTTGCACCGAACTTTCTGTGTGGCTAGCCAGAACACCCAGGCTTCGGCTACCGACGCGCCAACCAAGGGCGTTCGAGCGACGCTGCCCACATTGGGCAACAGCACGACTAACCTCGGCGTGGTGAAAGCACTGCTGTTCGAGCGACGCGAGTCCCGCTACGCGGCGGCAATCCTGACCTCCAAACTCTCTCCTGCCGCCGGCGCACTCGTTGCCCCCTTGCGTATGGCCGACATCAACGAGCCAGAACTGCCCGGGCCGAGTTGGAAACGGATCACGCCGCTACTCTCCGGGATCTGCGGCAGCGACCTGTCGACGCTGTCTGGCCACACGTCGCGGTACTTCGAACCGCTCGTCTCGTTTCCCTTCGTTATGGGTCATGAAGTCGTTGGCCTAACCGAGAACGGCAACCGTGTCGTTATCGACGCCGTGTTAGGTCATGCCGCACGGGGCGAAGATCTGCCGTTCGAGGGCGCAGCCCCGGCCGACGGATGCGACCACGGACACCTGATCGGCGGTCATCTCGAAGCAGGCCTGCAGATCGGTTCCTGCGAAAGCACCAGCGGCGGATGGTCAACGTCGATGATTGCTCACGAGAGCCAACTCCACGTCGTGCCCGAGACAATGAGTGACGAGTCCGCCGTCATGATCGAGCCAACAGCCGGCGGCGTTCACGCTGCGCTGCGAGCCAATGTCGAAGAAGGCCAGACCGTCGTCGTGCTAGGAGCAGGCACCATTGGCCTGACCATCATTGCGGCACTTCGTGCCCACACAGCTGCCGGGGTAGTCGTCGCAACCGCCAAATACCCCGAGCAACGCAAGCTCGCTTCTGAACTCGGTGCGACCATTGTCGTAGAGCCTGGCGAGGTCCGACGCGCCGTGCGGCGAATCACCGGCAGCCGCATGGTTGGCTCCGTGCTGTCTGGCGGCGCTGACATCGTGATCGATGCAGTCGGCAGCTCTGCGTCACTTGAAGACGCCTTGGCGGTCACCCGTCCCCGTGGCCGCATTGTCGTCTGCGGCATGCCAGGCGTCGTCGAAATTGACCTAGCACCGTTATGGCATCGTGAGACCGAAATGGTCGGCGCATACGCCTATGGCACCGAAGAACTCGCCAACGGCACCCGGGCCCACACCTTTGCCCTGGCTACCGAACTCGTCGAGTCAGCGGGCCTTGACCGCCTGGTTACCGCCACCTATCGACTATCGCAGTATAAGCAAGCCCTGCGTCATGCCTCTGAGTCCGGTCGGCGTGGCGCTGTAAAGATCGCCTTCGACTTGCGCTAGTAGCCACCCACTTCCCCACCGCGAGTCGAAACACCGGGGTCAGACCCATGGTTCGGGCCCCGTGGGAAACTAGGTCATGCAGGAAGCAGACAGCTCAGCCACGAGCAGAAAGGCGAAGGCGGCCTCCATCAAAGGACGCACAAACCACTGGCGCTCTTAGGCGTCAAATCCTATGGTTGAGCAATCGGTTAAACCGCGTTTGGAAACTACGTCCTTGGAATGGCTGGGCCGAGCACTACGACGACAACAACCCGATGATCGCTGCCGAAGAATGCGTCGTTACACCACGGCTAGCTGAGCTGTTCACCCCTGGGGCGGCCGCCCTAGATGCGGGATGTGACACTGGGCGCCACTCCGCAGCGCTGGCAGACATTAGTTACCACGTCATCGGGACAGATCTGACGCCAGCCATGCTCAACATCGCCAGGGCCAAAGTCCCTGCCGCCGAATTTCGTGAGGGTCTGTTCGAAAACTTACCCGTGGATGACAATGCCGTCGACCTGGTCACAAGTGCACTCGCTGTGTGCCATGCCCTTGATCTCAGCGTTGTCTTCAACGAATTTGCTCGTGTGCTGCGACCAGGAGGTCGTATTCTCCTGTCAGGTCCGCATCCGACCGCTGGCCAGATAGGCGGGCAAGCGTTCCTCTCAGGAGAAGGATTCGACCTGCCACACGTGCGCAACCATGCGCAACCAATATCGGACTATGTCACCGCAATGACCGGGACCAGGTTCCACATCGACTCATTGGTCGAGCTCCCCTACGACGCTATGACCCTCGAAATGAACCCTGGTCACAAGTTCTACCCCCAGGTTGTCGACGGGGCACTCAAAGGCTTGCCGTTCGTCTTAATCTGGGAAGCCACCCTGACCTGACAACAGGCCCGATAATCACTGGCCAATCGGTGACCTGTTTGATTGACCAGCAATAACTCCTCGGCAGAACAAGACCATCGGGCCCATCGGTGGCGAACAGGACCCCAGCTCAGCGCTCGTCGCTGGTTAGCAACCTTGTGATCGTTGCCCAATGCTCCCGTAGCCCATCACAGCTCCGCACGGCTTTGACCGACCCCAGCGGGTACTGCGGTGGGGTCATCCACGAATATTGACTTCGACCCGGACACCGTTGGGGTCATCGACGAAGATCTGCGATAGCGAGATCTCGGGACGCTCGCTCGTTCGGTACTTCAGTCCACAGTCGTCGAGCACCGAACACATCGCTGCGAAGTCGCTGCCTTCGAATGCAATGTGGTTGAACGCGCTGCGTTGAGCAAACCGATCGTCCTCGTCGATGAAGTTCAGGTGCACCACGGCGGTATCGCCTAAGAAAAGCCACGCACCTGGGAAGCCAAAATCTGGTCGATCCTGCGGCCGATTCTCGAGCCCTAGAACGTCCTGGTAGAACGCGACGGTTTCGTCGGGCTTCGATGTATCGATGTTGATGTGATCAAGTCCGGTGATTCCCACGCACGTATCCTAGATCAGGACCCTCTGCCCTCGCATGAAAGAGGGACCCCCCCCCCCCCACAATCAAGCTCAGCCTGTCTGTTGATGAGGTCCTACACGCGACCCGAGCGGTCCGTAAACGCATTTATTTCGACAAACCCGTTGATCTCTCCGAGAAAGCCTGGGCGATCTGCGCCACTACCGAAGGCAACGCTGCTGCCGAGTTCAAGGGTGGTCACGCCGGACACACAGCCCAGCAAGCACGGGTTACCAGCTCGGCTGCGTATCTGCCCGAGGGTGCTCCCGCTATCCACATTATGTTCGAAGCGATAGCAGCGGTCATCTGAGATTCTCCACAAGCGTTCGTGGCGCGCCGCTCTAGCTCACCATGTGCCCAGGAGATGAGCTGCACTCGTGCCACGATCGACATTCAGATTGACGCCATTCACATAACTTGCCGTACGCTGATCTGCCAGAAACAACATGGCGCCAACCATCTCCGCTGGCTCCGCAGGGCGGCCTGCCAACGCCACCGCTCGGTCGATAACATCGTCGCCAACACCTCTACGAAAGTCTTGCGACAGCTGCGTATTTGTGACACCTGGGCACAGGCTGTTCATCCTGATGTCGAGTTCGGATCGCACCTGTAGCCCGCGCCACATCGTGTAGTACTGCACGGCCTGCTTCGAGAAGCTGTAGCCATCGCCGACGACGTCGTCATGCACAGACACCCAATCTGCTCCAGCATCAAACGAGTCTGCCAGCATGAGCGCCCGGTGATGATCCGCATTGTCGGCCCAGGGCCGGCCAGCGGTCGAGGCCACATGTGTGACCGAGCCACCACCAGAGATACGAGGTAGCAGCGCTTCAGTTAAGTGCCTCAGCCCTAGCCAATTGATCGCCATCACTTCGGCTGGGCTAAACCGACCACCGTTGGGGACACCCGCACAGCTCATCAGCCAATCGACTTCGGGCGGCATGAGCTCAAGAGCGAGCTCAATCGAGGCACTATCGCCCACGTCACAGTGAACCGCTTGAGTGACCGGTGCTGACACTGGCGCCACGTCGAGCGTGTGGACGTTCGCACCTGCCTTCAGCAAGCTGTCGACCACTGCGGCGCCAATGCCCGATGCTGCACCGGTCACCACCACGGTGCGGTCTGACAAATCCATCCACGTCGCTTCCTGCATGGCTGCCACATTAGGTGAGAGCGAAGCGATGTCGCGAACAAGCGCCTGCTGCTGCTGTCTCTGACCACTAGCGTCTGGGGATGGACCCTTCGGCTCTGTCCGCACGAGACGCTCTTCGCCAGATGGCACAAGGTGAGATCACCGCTGTGCAGCTCATGACCGCATGCTTGGCCCAAGTAGACCGGATCGACCCCGTGGTCAATGCCATGGTTATTCGCAACGATGAGTTGGCCCTCGAACGCGCTGCCAAAGCCGACCTAGAGCGCCAGAGTGGCAGAGCCATTGGTCCTTTGCACGGCTTGCCAGTCGCCATCAAAGATCTCCACCCAACCGCCGATATGCCCACAACCTATGGCAGCCCAGCTTTTTCGGACCACCAACCAACACAGGACGCTGGCATCGTCACCCGCATCAAGGCCGCTGGTGGAATCCCGATCGGCAAAACCAACATCCCCGAGCGAAGCATCGGGGCGAACACCGTGAACCCCTTATTTGGGGCAACGGGGAACCCCTTTGACCCGACCCTCACATGCGGCGGCTCATCGGGCGGCTCCGGCGTTGCTGTAGCTACCAACATGGCGCCGCTAGCAACAGGCTCTGACCACGGCGGCAGTGTTCGTATCCCCGCGTGTTACACGGGCGTTGTAGGCCACAGGGCAACACCTGGCATCGTGCCTCACGAGTTGCGATCTATGGCCCAGACCTATTACAGCGTGCAAGGCCCTATGGCCCGCACAGTCGACGACACAGCCTTGCTGCTATCTGTGATTGCTGACCGTAATACAGGCAACTTTCCTGGCGATCCAATGATGTTCCCCTTGGATGCGTCGTTGTTCGGCGCGCTCGATCCAATCGATCCGTCCGCGCTACGCATCGCGTTCACCGAGGATCTAGGAGGCGTGCTGGTGTCCGAGCAAATCCGCCAGACATTCCGGGCACGGATCGAGAAGCTCCAAGACGTCGTGGCCGTGTGCGACCCGCATCCCATCGACCTTCGGCGGGCACCCGACGTGGACTGGAAAGTCCGCAGCGACATCTTTGTAAGCCAGTACTATCAGGAGGCGTCGAGTTGGACGCCTGACTTCAACCCCAACATCCAGGCGTCGTACAACGCTGCGCTCAAAATGCCGATGTACGACATCGCTGTGGCCCGGCAAGTCCAGATGGAACTCAACCAGCAGTTCCAACAAATTTTCGCTGACTACGACGTGTTGCTCTGCCCGGGCGTAAGCGTGCCGCCATTCCCCTGGACGAACCGCAACCCAACCCATGTCGATGGTGAACCGGTCGACAACTACATGGCATGGCTCGCTCTCACCGCATCGTTAACTGTTGTTGGCCACCCGGTCACAGCGCTGCCGTGCGGGCTCGACCCTCAAGGGACTCCCTTTGGTGTCCAGGTCGTTGGGCCGATGTATCAGGACCACCGCTCACTGAGTGTTGCTTCAGCACTCGAGGCCATCTTCGCTACTGATCCAGACACCGCAAGACCAATCCCGAACTTCGATTGGCTCACCCAGCAGACGCCAAACTGCCGCTCCGCCAAGATGTAACCGAGGCCGCTGTCTCGGACAGCTACGGCTGGGCCTGTGGTCACAGATAACCTGCGCCAGGTATGGAACTGCTCGATCTCACCGATGTCCCCGAACGTGTCCTGGTAGTGGTCGCTCACCCCGACGATATCGACTTCGGTATAGCGGGCACCGCTGCGGTCCTCATTGCAGCTGGTAGCCATGTGACCTACGCCCTGTGCACCAGTGGCGAAGCAGGCATCCCCGAAGAGATGGATCGGGCCGAGCTTGCCGAGGTCCGCGAGCGCGAGCAACGCGCTGCTGCAGCAGAAGTCGGCGTGACCGACGTTCGCTTCTTGGGCCAGCCCGACGGGCATCTCGAAGCCAACCTCGAGTTGCGCAAGGTCATCAGCCGAGTGATCCGCCAAGTCAAGCCCGATGTTGTAATCACACAAAGCCCCGAGCGGCGCTACGAACGTATCTTTGGTTCACATCCCGATCATCTGGCATGCGCCGAGGCCACCATCTCGGCCGTCTATCCCGATGCCCGCAATCCGCATGCTCATGTTGAATTGATGGCCGAGGGCCATGAACCGCACGCTGTCGACTGGATCTGGATCACCCAGGGTCGCAAGCCGAACCTTGCGGTGGACATCACTAACGTCATCGACAAGAAAGTTGCAGCGCTATCGAGCCACAGCAGCCAGGTCGAGTGGATCGAAGACGTCGACAAGCTGCTTCGTGATTGGGCTGCCACGACGGCTGCAAAGCACGGCGTCGCCGAGCAGGCACCTCTCATCGAAGCTTTCACCAGAGTCCAAACCCACTAGCGTCGCAACCCCCAAGGCAGCCAGCAACTGAGTAGCCTCAACGCGTGACTCTTGGTGGCATTGCAGCAATCATCGCGGCCGTCGTTGCCGTAACAGCGATTGCGTTCGTCTGGTCCCAGATGATGTCGAATCCCGGCACCATGAGCGACGGCAGCGTCGGGGCAGTAATGGACGGCGGTGAAGACGTGCGCCGGATCGACTTAGGTACACATACTTATGTCGCGCAGCAGGCCGAAGAGCAACTAAAGGCTGAGGGCTACAAGTGCCGCACCGTGTCACTTGAACAAGGTGCGTTCGGCATCGGTCTCGGCGACCACCATTACCTGGTCTACAACGCCGAAGACGAGGACCGAGTTCGCTTGGTAGTCGATGAGCTTCTCGAAGACTCTGGTATCAGCTTCGACGACCTCGGCGATACATGATCATCTTCGTTGACTACGAACACGCTGATCGTTACAAGGACGGCGGCGGGTCCAATATCCAGGCTGCCCGCACCTGGATCAGCTACCGGCTCGAAGATCTCTCAGGAATGCCTTCACTGCTCGTGCGGTGGGATCGCATCAGCCTCGAGCTGTTGGCCAAGATCGACGCGCAAGCTATTTTCATCAGCGGCAACGGCTCTGACCCCTCGCTCTATGACGCTGACGCACTGACCCCGCTCTACGAGATTATTCGCGATTCTGGCTTGCCGATTTTTGGCTTCTGCGGTGGTCTTCAGTGCTTGGCTCTGGCCTTGGGGGGAGAACTGAGGTTACTAGACATTGCTCCGGACGCCGAAGAATCCGACACACTGAAGAAGTGGCCAAACGGCCATTTCGGCGAGGTCGGTTATCGCCCGATTGAGCTTCTTGGCGAGCACGAACTGCTTGTCGGCCTCGGCGATGCGCCTGTGTTCCGCCACGCCCACGGGCTACATGTTCCCGAGCCACCTTCGGGGTTTCAGGTTCTCGCTCGCACCGAGATCACTCCGGTGCAGATCATGGTGAACGATGAGACGCGTATCATCGGCACCCAGTTCCATCCGGAGTACTGGACCGACGAACACCCTGCTGGCAAGACCCTGATCGAGAACTTCATGCGCTGGTCCAGCCTCATCTAGCGATCCGGCATAGTCAGCTAACCGACACTGCCTGGGACTATTGCGTCCGTCATTCGCAGGTTTCGGGTTCCCGCCTGAGGCGTTCTCGCCGATCAGCCGCTGGCACCTGCACTACCAGCTGTGCGATGTCGAAGAACTACCCATCAGAACCAGTATCGAGGTGGGCCACGTCACCGACTAGCACTGGTTGCAGTGCTTCACACAAGTGTCGATAAACGGAGCGCGACCGTACCTCCACCCGGTTGGTCGCTCATGGTTTGTCAATGAAACCTATGTCAAATTTGCTGATGCGTCCCTTACCACCAAGCAGTGCACGAACAATCACGTTGCGCGTGCCCACGTTCAACTCAAGGAGCGTCTCGGCCCGATGGGCGGACTCGAACACCACCGAACCGAATCTTCTACGGTCCCGCTAGGTCCTGAAAGGTTTGGTCTACGGCGCGATGCGTTCGATGTGCCAGGAGCTGTCGCGGTAGACGTAACGCAGGCGGTCGTGGAGCCGACTGGGTCGGCCTTGCCAAAACTCGAACATGACCGGCGCTACGCGGTAGCCGCCCCAGAACGGCGGGCGAGTTATATCGCCTTCGCCGAAGCGGGCCTGCACATCGAGCACCGCCTTCTCGAGCACCGACGGGTCAGCAATCAGGTCACTCTGCGGTGATGCCCACGCCCCTAGCTGGCTACCACGAGGACGCGAAGCGAAATAGGCGTCGCTCTCTTCGACGGCGACCCGGGTGACGGTGCCTACGATGCGAACTTGACGATGCATGGTGAGCCAGCTGAAGAGCAGGCTCGCCTTGCCGGCTGATTCAAGCTCGGCGGCCTTCGAGCTCTCATAGTTCGTGTAGAACACGAAACCGCGCTCGTCCACGCCCTTCGCCAACACATTGCGGGCATGAGGCCAGCCGCCCTCATCAACCGTTGCAAGAACCATGGCGTTGGGTTCAAAGACGTCGTTCTCTACCGCAGCCTCGAACCACAAGCGCCACTGCTCCGTTGGATCGTCGTGCATCGATGCGGTGTCAATGGTGCCCACGTCGTAATGCAAACGAAACTCACCCAAGTCCATCCTCACAGTCAACCATCACTAACCTCATATCGATGCACCGTTGGGGCGAATACTGATGAGTCGCTTCCGGCTAGACGCTGGCGACCTACTCGCGATCGCTATCGGCGGCGTGCTCGGCGCTAGTGCGCGTTGGGGCATCACGTTTATATCGACCGACGCCACCACCGGCGATTGGTTTGTCTCTGCCCCAAACACCTCGCTCACCGCCGGGACGACCATCACCGGATCCGAGTCGGTCGGTGCGGGGCACGCGATCGCATCAGCCAGCGGAATCCCAGTCGACACATTGACCGTGAACCTTGTGGGTTGCCTTCTTCTCGGTGCGTTGACCTTATTGCTCATCCGGTCGACCACGACTTCCCGTCGCTTGCTCATCGGCGCTGCCACTGGTTTCTGCGGCAGCCTGACCACCTTCTCTGCCTTTGCCGTGGAGGTCGCTTGGCTACTACGGGCTCAACCTGTGTTCGCAAGCAGGCCAGTCGGCGAGAACGTCCGATTCGACCGCGACGTGCCCGGCTTGGCGCTTTATGTGGTGCTCAGCATCGCCGGCGGAGCAGTCGCCTTTGCAGTCGGCCGCATCCTCGCTGACCGCTTTGTGGGTTCTGCGCCAAACCCCACAATTGGAGAGCCAGCGTGACAGCACTCGCCTTTGTAGTGGTGGCAGCGGTGTTCACGCTGATGCGAGCCGTTCTCACCTCAGGGCAACCTGTTGACGAGATTCCGTGGCGTACTTTTACGGTGAACATCAGCGGCGCGTTCCTGCTTGGAATCGTCGTCGCCTCTACGTGGTGGAACAATCCCGTCGTGGCCACCACTGCTGGTCTCGGGTCGCTCACGACCTTCTCCACGGTTGCCGCCGAAGCTGCTTCTCTGCTCGATAATGGCTGTAAAGGCCGTGCAATGGCCTACGTTGGAATAACTGTGGTTGCCGGCATTGCCGCGGCCTGGTTCGGACTCAGTATCGGAGAAATGTCATGACCGCACCAGTTGTACTCGAAGTATTCAGTGACTTTCTTTGACCGTGGTGCCATGTAGGCACCGTGCGTGTCGATGAGCTGAAGCGCCGCATGGGCGACACAATCGAGGTGCAGTGGAAGAGCTTTCTGCTTCGCACCGAACCCAAGGTCACAACGTTGGAGAAGTTCACGGCCTACACCGAGTCATGGCAACGGCCCGCCGATATGGAACCGTCAGCGAAATTCACCACCCCGTGGGCATCAGGCGCTACCCCACCGTCGAGTTCGTTCCCGGCACAAATGGCGTGGAAGGCAAGCGCTCACTTCGGCGACCAAGCCCAACAGCGATATCACCACGCTCTGCTCGATGCGTACTTCGTGCAGAATCGTGACATCAGCAGCGGGCCCGAGCTCGCACAGATCGCCCACGAATGCGATATCGACAAAGATGCCTTCGTCGAGTTGTTCACCGAACAGCACGATTCGCTGCGTGAAATGGTCGCTGCCGAACACAACGACGCCATCGGCCGAGGCATCACTGGAGTTCCAAGCGTCATCGTCAACAACAACGACTTCCCAATTCAAGGCGCTCAAGATGTCGAGAACTATGAGCGGCTAATCGCCCGAGTCATCGAACGAGGTCTCTAATCGGCGGGTTCCGCAACCTCTGGACGAGGGACCTCGTGTGGCGTACAACGCCAGGCGAAGGCTTGGCTGAGCAGCGACGACCAATACCCAAAGTCGACGCGTCCGAGAGCGCTATTGCCAGCGCTTTCATCAGCAATTACGACGCGCGTGGTGGAAGCAGCGTGTACGTCTGTTTGGGGCCCATCTGCGAAGAGTTCACCACCTCATGAGCTACAGGAGTGGCACCAACATTTTTGACTAGGCGGCACCCTTTGGGCCTGAACTCTTTAGGCCGGTGGAGCGACGGTGTCGAGACCGCAGAACGACCGCAGAACCTCGGGAACGCTAAAGGTGCCGTCGGCCTGCTGGTAATGCTCCATCAGGAACACGAGCATGCGGGCAACCGGAATGGCAGTGCCGTTTAGAGTGTGGGCGAACTCTGAGCCATTCTCGGTCTTAACCCGAGTATCCAAGCGGCGTGCCGAGTAGTCCAGGTAATTCGAACAGCTCGTGACCTCGCGGTACGCGCCTTCGGATGGAAGCCAGACTTCGCAGTCGTACTTCTTGGCCGCGGCATTACCAAGATCACCTGCGGCGATGTTCACGACGCGGTAAGGCAGCTCGAGTTCGTCCAAGATCTCGCGTTCGATCTCGAGCAGCAGTTCGTGCTCGTCCCAGCTCTTGTCGGCGGGCGACCAGATGAACATTTCAAGCTTGTCGAACTGATGGACACGAAAGATGCCTCGTGTGTCCTTCCCATAGGTTCCGGCTTCGCGGCGAAAGCAAGTAGAGAACCCGGCGTAACGCAGGGGTAGTTTCTCAATGTCAAGCCGGTCCTTGCGGTGCATGCCCGCCAGTGGAACCTCGGCAGTGCCGACCAGGTACAAATCGTCTTCTGGAATGCCGTACACCTGATGCTGATCGGTCGGGAAGAATCCGGCGTCGATCATCATCTGTTCGCGCACCAACACCGGGGGAACCACCGGGTTGAAACCACGAGCCACCAGCTTGCCGAGCGCCCATTGCACAAGGGCAAACTCGATCTGCACCGCGGCGCCAGTGATGTAGGCGAATCGCGAGCCACTTACTTCAGCGCCCAACTCGTTGTTCACCCAACCAATATGGCGGCCGAAGTCAGCGTGATCCATTGGAGGCGCTTCGGGTGTGCCGCCCACCGTGGCGACAACCGTGCCCTCGTCTTCGCCGCCATCGGGTACGGACTCATGGGCAGGCAACGGAAGCTGTAAAGCAGCTGCCTTCAGGTCGGCGTCGAGTGCCCCATAGGCCGCTTCTGCCTCAGTCAGGTCCGCCTTAACTAGTCCCGCTGCTGCGATCTTGGCAGGGCGCTCATCGGGCGAGGCCTTGCCAATCTCCTTGGAGACTGTGTTTGACCGATTCCGCAGTTCTTCGACTGCCAGTTGCATGTCTCGATGCTTGGAGCTCAGTTCGAGCACTTGGTCAACAAGCGCCGGGTCGGCACCTTTGCGTTCCATGCCGGCGCGGTACGCCGGGTCGCTGAGTTGCTTGAGGTCAATCACCCGGAAAGCGTACGCGGCGCACGCAGCACTCACTAACCAATTTCGCTATCGACCCAACGAGCTAGAGGCGCGATGCAACGATGGCGTTGGCTATTGCACGCCCGACTGCCTCGAACGCGGCCTCTGCCAAATTGTGTAACTCACCGGATTGCGTCCCGGTAGAGACCGCAAAACACATGTCACCATCGAAACTCGTATGTGCCGGGCGCAGGCAGGCGCCATACGCATCGTGGGCTCGCACCAGCAACCGACTGAGTTGATCTCGTGTCAGTGCAGCATCAGTGGCCAGGACACCCAACGTTGTGTTCTGGTTCGTTGCCGGCGCAACGGCCAGCGGTTCGGCTATCGCTGGTCCGCCGGTTAACGGTGTTCCTTCGAGCGAAAAGACATCACCAAGTGCGTTAACAGCAACCAGGGCGGCCACCGTTGCATCGCCTATCCGCACCGCTGCAGAGCCGATACCGCCAGGGATCTTCTCACCACGCCACTTGCCACAGGTTGCACCGGTGCCCGCTCCAACGAGACCCTGTTGGACCGGTGCATTCGATGCGACGCGAAAGGCGTGCGCTCCGTCACGCGCTGTTGGCCGCACGTGAGCGGGACCAACGCCCAAGTCGTACAACGCTGCGGCGGGCACGATGGGCACGACCGCCGTGGTCGTCGTAAAACCGCGACCCTGGGCCTCAAGTTCGGCCATGACGCCATCAGCGCTAGCCAGTCCAAAGGCGCTACCACCGGTGATGACCAGGGCGTTTGCCTGTTCTACCGTCATGCCCGAGGACAGCAGTCCGTACTCGCGTGTTGCCGGTGCTGCACCACGAATCTCGCCGGAAACAATGCTTGGTTCCGGAAGCACGATGACGGTGCAACCCGTCTGAGCTGTCGCGTCGGTGTAGTGACCCACGGTGATACCAGCGATCGCCGTAAGCGTGTTGTTCTCGCTCACGTAATCAGTGTAGAAGACAGCGCCCAGCGCAACGAAGTACGCCCAGGACCACCGTCCAATCCAGTCCGTCCAACAGCTGTTGTTCGCCCAGAGCTAGGTTGATTCGACCATGCAGACCAGCCGCCGATTAGGCCCTATGACTGCTTACCTCAGCGAAAGACACGACCCAGGGACCGGCCTCGAGGTTGCTCGACGTTGTCGGCTGAGGGGAATACGGTGACGTGTCACTCACGGTGTGAAGTGTCGCTGTTAGTGCGTCGAGTCCGACAATATCGATCCGCATTCCCAATGTCCGAAGATGCACGATTATCGGCAAAAGGTCCGGATCTACCGCCAGTTCTACGTCGATCGCGACGATGATGTGTGCCGGGTCAATACCACTCGCCCGCACTACTGCGTGACACACCGGGACGAGCCCGGTGAGCATCTCAGCTGATGGAACTGCAATACGAACTGCGAGACCCCCACCATTGACAGCGACGGTGTCGACGACGTCGATGATAAACGCTTCCATGACAGCGCGGCCCAGACCCATCGCTGACACGCGTGCGTGGTGAGGCCACAATGCAAGTAGCTCACCACTTCTAAGTGCCCACCACGAGGCTGCCTCAACAACATCAGATCCACCGTCGGAACGGAGGCGGTAGCGGGTGACGATATCACCAAGCTCGAGGTCGGCCCCACGCCCGGTTAGGTGAAGCGGTATCGAGGGTTTCGGTCCGACGTACCCAGCAAACCAGGAAGCGACATGCCGAGCTATCATCGTCGAGAATTGGGTTGATCATGACCTCATCGCTCGACGACGCTGCGGGTCGAAAAGCGATCGACCGATGTTCTTCGATGGCTTGAGCACACGCCTGATCGAACCGATCAGAAGAATCAGCGGTCAAGATGCGGCGGATTGGCCGCTCGAAGAACAACGATGGCATGCGCTCAAACGGAATCAAGCTGCCATCAGGGTTGACGCGAATGGCAATCGAATCAGTTCCCAGCACGCGACGCAGCGGTGCCAGATCTGATATTCGCAGCGGATCTGCCGCCGACTGGATGATTTCACTCACCTAACTCAATCGTCCAAAGAATACGGCTTATGAGTCATCCGGTTCACAAACCTTTGAAGCGACCTATGAGGCCAACCTGGTCTCCTTCCTCGTCGACGACAAAGGGCCTAGATCCTTAACTCCGAAAGCAGCTTCAGCCCTATTAGCCAGCCGTTACCTTCGCTGTAACCATGGCGCCTATTTCGAAATTGGTTCGCCAGCACGTTCCAAGACTGACGGGACAGTCTGGGAGGTCACATCGCTCTCGTCACTGTCACCACCAGAGACCGGTGCACCTAAGACATCGCCATCACCCGGGCGCAGCCCACTTTCGTTCCGGTTCACCCACCGGAAGAACAAGAAAGTAATGATCGCCCAAATATAGAACCCACCGCCGAGTTTCATGATTAGGCCTGCGGCTTGTTGATCAGCAACCGCGCTGATCCCCCAAAGGCGAACATCATGGTTGTAGACCCGGTAAAGCGGATTCTCAGCGACGGTCAGAAATGCTCCCGGCACCGTTGGCAACACCGAGTTCAGGAACAGGAAGATCATCTGGCCCGGATAGGTCGCTCGCAGCTCGGGCAAAGGGCTCACCACCGGCATCCACATGAGCAGGGCACCGGTAAACACAGAAAGGTGCACGACGTAGTGGAAGACTCCGTTCTCGATCGAGAAGTTCACTACTGGCTTCAGATGTGTCACCGCGATGAGCACGTTGAAGAGGACGGCGGCAACGACAGGGCGCGTAAACCGGCGAACCCAGACGCCACTGCTGCCATCGGTGCTCACAATCAAACGCGCGAGCCACTCGGGAACCGACAGCAAGAACAACGGCGGGATCACGAGCGTGATCAGCATGTGCTGGATCATGTGCGCGCCGTAGAGGTATTCCTCACTGATGTCGTGCATGGGCCAATCACTGGCCGCCCACAACAGCAACACCGCAGCGGTGAAGCAGACCTTCTGCCGGCGCCCAACTACCGGCTCGCCTTGAGCGACGGCTTTGGGACCAAGAACTCGAGTCACCCAATAGCCGAAACCGACTATCACCACGATGATGAACCACACCTCAGGGTGTGGTTGGAACCGCCAGATATCGGTATCGGCGGCCAAGAACATCGCTAACCAAGTCCGAAGAGGTCAAAGGCCAAGAAGAAAATGGTGTACACACCTATGGCCAAGACCAGACCTCCGATGAACAGATAGCGGAACCACGGCGTGTCGTACTTCAAATGCATGAAGTACGCCGCGACCATCACGAACTTGATGATCATCAGAACGGTCAGGGACAGAAAAAGAAACCAGCGTGGAACGCTGTCTTCGACGAAATAGGTACCAACTTCGAACGCCGTAAACAGCGCAAGAATGGCCGCGATCTTCAGATAGAAGAGATCGCTTGGGTGGTGGTCGTCGTGCGCATCTACTGCGGCATCGACAGCGGTGTCAGTCATCGAGAAGCCTCTATTGCGGGAAGAGATAGACGATAGTGAAGATCAGAATCCACACGACGTCAACGAAGTGCCAGTACAAGCCGACGATTTCAACAGTCTCGGCCTTGTCGCTGTTCAAGCGGCCTTGCTTGTGCATGATGTAGGTCGCCAACAACATGACGATGCCTATGGACACGTGCACGCCGTGGAAACCAGTCAGGGTGAAGAACGCCGAACCGAAGATGTTTGTCGAGTAGCCGAGGCCCTTTTCAACGAACTCGGTGAACTCGTAAATCTGACCAGCAATGAACACAGACCCGAGTGCAGCGGTAGTCAGCGTCCAGATCCGGAAGCTGCGGTACTCGCTGCGTCGGATCGCCGAAAGTGCGAGCACCATCGTCAAGGAGCTACCAAGCAAGATAAATGAGGAGATCGACGTGAACGGAATATCGAACACGCCCTCGCCGTCTTCGCCACCGAAACGAGGGCCGATATTGCGACCGTCCTGTTCGAATGGCGCCAGGTTCGCTGCGAAGTCGTTGAAGCGTTCCTTGTAGAGGAGATAGGTAGATATGAGTGCACCGAACAGCAAACACTCGCTGCCAAGGAACGCCCACATCAACAACTTGTTGTTGGAGATGCCCGTGGTCGTGCCGTGCTCAACAGTGTGCTCGGTAACCGTTTCAGTGGCCTCAGCAGGTGTTGCCTCAGACAGTTTTGAATCAGCCAACGGAGGCTCCTTCGTCAGCAGCATCAGCCGAAGCGTCTGCATCGTGATCGTCGTCATGGCCATGATCAGCGTGGCCGTGTGCGGCTTCGGGATCGTCGGCAGGTTCAAGGGCCCAGCCCAGGAAACCAGCAAGGAACAAGGCGCCTGCAGGAATCATCAGCCAGAAGGTATAGATGACCGAATAACCGATCACAGGCAGCGATAAGGACAGCACGAGCGGCCAATACGAGGGTGACGGCAGATGTACGTCTGTCGCACTTCCATCTTGAGCGATGTCTGCGGGATAGGCCTTGCGTACGATCTTGCCTTCCTCGTTCTCACCCCACTTGCGGTGCCACCAGTCGTCCTGGAACTCGACAGTGGGTTCAACATCGAAGTTGTGTACCGGCGTTGGAGAGGCTGTGGACCATTCCAGGCTGCGAGCGTCCCATGGATCGGGACCGACCTCAACAGGGTTCCGCTTGGCACTTCGAGCCGAGAGCCAGATATTTATCAGAAATGCCAGGGTGCCAAATGCGATCACGAAGGCACCAGCCGAAACAATGCCGTTCCAGAAGCCGAAGCCATCTTCCTTGGCGTAGCTCTGGTGGCGACGGGCCATGCCCTGGAGTCCAAGCACATGCATAGGTCCAAAAGTCATGTTGAAGCCGATCAGCATGAGCCAGAAGTTGATCTTGCCCCACTTCTCGCTCAGCTTGTAGCCAAAGACTTTAGGCCACCAGAAGTAGAAGCCAGAGAACATCCCGAGCAGAGAGCCACCAAAGATCACATAGTGGAAGTGAGCCACGATGTAGTACGTGTCGGTTTGTTGGGTATCTGATGGGGCAACCGCGTGGGTAACCCCGGACAGCCCGCCGATAGTGAACATGGCGATAACGCCGCAAGCAAACAACATCGGCGTGTTGAAACGCAACCTGCCGCCCCACATAGTGGCGAGCCAGTTCAGAATCTTCACACCAGTCGGCACGGCAATGAACATGGTCGACAGGGAGAACGCAGCTACGGAAATTTCACCGACACCTGACACAAACATATGGTGGGCCCAAACGCCCCAGCCCATGAAGCCAATGGCGATACCGCTACCAACCATGAACGGGTAGCCAAAGATTGGCTTGCGGCTGAAGGTCGGGATGACCTCCGAGATGATGCCGAAGGCGGGCAAGATCAGGATGTAGACCTCAGGGTGGCCGAAGATCCAGAACAAGTGCTGCCACAGCAGCGGACTGCCACCCTGTTCCACATTGAAGAAGTTCGCACCGAAACTACGGTCGAAGGTAAGGAGGAATAGTGCAATGGTGATCACTGGAACGGCGAACAACAGCAGGAACTGCGTTACGAGAAGCATCCAGGTCAAAACCGGCATCTTCAATAGGCTCATACCCGGCGCTCGCATGTTGAGCACAGTGACGATCAGGTTGATCGCCGATACCAGCGATGCGATACCCACAATCTGCAAACCAATGGCATAGAAATCCATACCGCTGCCTGGGGCGAAGGTCACCGACGTGTTCGGCGCATAGGCAAACCAACCACCGGCGGGGGCGCCACCCAGGAACCATGACGTGTTCAGGAAAATTGCACCCGCAAGCCAACACCAGAAACTGAAAGCGTTCAGGCGTGGAAAGGCAACGTCGCGAGCACCGACTTGAAGCGGCAAAAGATAGTTCGCAAACGCCGCTGCCATAGGCATGATCACTAGGAAGACCATGGTCACGCCATGCATGGTGAAGACTTGGTTGTACAGCGACTCGGACAAGAACTGCCCGTCAGGCGCCGCGAGCTGGATTCGGATCATCAGCGCTTCGACGCCACCGAACAAGAAGAAGAACAGCGAACCAACGCCGTACATGATGCCGATCTTTTTATGATCGACTGTGGTGAACCAGCTTGCCCAACCGACGTCACTCTGGGGCCTTGTAAGTGCACCGAGGGGCCGTGCAGCAACCTTGGTGACAGCGCCAGCTTCAAGTGCTAGCGGGCGGTCTTCAGTGATTGCCATGGGTTACTCAGCCCCTTCGTATTCGAGATTCGTAAGGAACTCGACCAGGTTGTCAACGTCTTCAGCAGACAAGGCTGTGAATGGCGTCATGCCTCGCTGTCCGCTTGGACTATCCCAAGCGTTGGCCTTCTGTTCGGGCGCATTCACGATCCACGCTTCAAGTGCACCTCGGTTGAGAGTGCCTTCACTGGCCAGATCGATGTAACGCTCTGCGTCAGGATTTTTGTATAGCTCAAATATGCCACCAGCAAAGGTCGAGCGGCTCTGTAGATGAGTCAGGTTCGGCGCCGCACCAGCTACCTGAGTCTGCTTGTCGATGTAACGAACCGGCGGTTGATTAAGTACGTCTGCGAGGTCGTCGCCGACGCCGACGTTCGAGTAAAGGGCGAAGTCATCAATCGATCCATCTTCATAGTGCGAAGTAAGACCATTGATGACGTGGCAAGACGCACACTGGTTATTGAAAACTTCCCAACCAGCGAACTCGGCAGTGCCTTCTGTGGGCAGCACCGCATCACGTTGCTGGGTCGCGGCCCATTCTTGCCATTCGTCAAGCGGGAGGCCGACCGCAAACTTCTCCATGTACGCATGCGAGAATCCGCAAAACTCGGTGCATTCACCGGGGAATCGGCCAGCGTTGCCAGCCTCAATGGTCCACGGGCTGTAGCGACCAGGAACGGCGTCGCGCTTGCCGTTCAGCGTCGGGATCCAGAACGAGTGGATGACGTCGCGGCTAGTAACTCGCAGCCGAATTTCTTCACCAACGGGCAAGACAAGCTCGTTGGCCGTCACGATGTCGGGGATTCCGTCGTCGTCGAGGTGGTACTGGAATTCCCACCACCATTGCTGACCAACAACTACAACTTCTTGGATCTGGCGATCCTCATTGGCCGACACATCGTCAAGCTCAAAGAGTAAACCGAGGGTGAAAAAGGCAATAACCGCCATGATCACGGTCGGCAAGATCGTCCACCCAATTTCCAGGCGTGTGTTGCCATGGATCTGCTCGGGGAACTCTTCGTCGGGGTAGACCTGTGACTCGTCTTCGGGCGCCTTTACCCTGAACTGTTTAGCCATGTACAAAATGGCGCCTTGAACCAGCACAAAGATCACGCCGGCGGCAAGGAGTAACCACACCAGGAAGTTGTCGAGCTTTTCGGCGATTGGGCTTTCGGGGTCCATCGTCGACAAATGGCGATCACCACAACCTGCGAGCAACAACGACAGACCAACAACCGTCAACAAACCGTTGCGACGGCTCACAAATCGACGTGGCGGCGTGGCCTGCGATGATTCCACTTCGGTTGTTTCTGGCTGGGGCGTATGCAACTTCATCAACATTCTCATTCGCCTTCAATAGTACTTTCTGCGCTGTGCCCGTCGTCGAGTTCATCTGCATGATGTCCAAGACGGGGTTCTACGACAGCTGACACAATGCCGAGTCCAATCACCGCAATGGCGACGATGCCGACGATGGCTCCCATGGTGCGTCGCCCAACCTGTGGGCGGAATACAGCGAGCACCGCTACAGCCAAAATAAGCACAGAGATAACACCAGCGATAATGACCGCCGCATTACCGGTTGCCCACAGCAACATGCGAGATACCGACAGTGCAAGGACCGCTCCAAGTGCCAGGCCGAGCACCGGAATTTCGAACGAAGCACCAACCCGGTCACGCAGGGCAAGGTTGGTCGTTGGGTCGCCCGTTGAACGGTCAGCCCATGAAGTGAGCGCCCATTCAATGGCGACGGCTGAGAGCAGAACAAGGCCAATGATCCAGAACGCCTTCGTTTCCATGACCAAACCAATAAGCAACACGCCAAGACCGACTGCGGTCGTTGCAGGCCACCAACTTGGGGCGGTAGGACGTTGCGCAAGAGGCATGACCGAAGGCGTATCGCCAAGTTCGGCAACCGATTCGACGTCGGCGTCGCGGAAAGCCACAACGGTACTGCCGAGCAATGCCGCAGACATCGACATGAAGATCAGCACCATGAAGCCGCTAGCAGCGCCGACGTCACCTTTCCAGCCAAGACTGACCAGGCCGATGATCGCGTTGCGGTCAACGAAGCCGAAATAGTCAGGGCCAGTGGCATCGCCGGACGAGAGCCCGTAGATGAAGGCGCCGAAGAGCCCGAGTGCGGCGAGGCCGCCGAAGAGTTTGAATCCTGGTGTGAACACTGCTGCCTACTTGGTGATGAAGATCAGGATCCAGATGATGAAATACAGCCCGACCATGGCGTACCAGAAGGTCGCAGCTGAAGCGACAACATCAACATGGTCTTTGGTATCGCTACTGGCCAGCGCTCGGAAGGCGGCAAAGGCCAGCAAACACATAGCCACAATGATCATGGCGACGTGTGATGCGGTAATTGTGTAGATCAAGGTTGCGGCCGACGAGCCGCTGGTGTCATCGATCACCAAGCCAAGCTGCTTCCACTGGAAGACGACCTGGTTGATGACTGCAGCGCCGAACATGGCCTGGGTGGCCAAGGCCAATAGGCCGTGCCGGCGATCGCTGCGTTTGAAGCTGTACACCGCCCACTGCATGGTGATGCACGACATGAGCAATGTCCACGTCATGATCGTTGGTGCTGTCAGTTCGACCTGCGCCGAATCTGGAATCCAAGAGCTAACACGTTCGCCCGCAGCGGCCAAGCCGTCTTGCTCGAGCTTCCAAGTGTTGCGGGACGAGACATAGGCGCCGAATAGGCCACCGAAGTACATCACCCAGATTGCGGTGAACGCTGCAGTGCCAATCTGCAAGGTGCGCTTACGAGGGACAAACGGGGCTGGTGCCTCGCTGACTACGGCATGCGCTAGGTCAGTGGGCGAGAACGTGGTTCCGCTCATGCTGATGCCCCTTCTGCGTAGGGATCTTGGAAGTCTTCATCGAGCAATGGCGCTTCGGAGGTCACAATAAATGGACCGTCAAAGTTGCCAGCCGGAGGCGGCGATTCACTAAGCCATTCGAGCGTGTGGCCACCAACAGGGTTCCGGTTGTCGATATCTTCATTGTCGTCATCGCTACCAAAGAACACCGCGACCGGGACAGCGAGCAATACCAGACCAAAGCCTGCAAGGACGCCAAATGAGCCGATCAGGCTGATCAAGTTCAGAACCTCAACACCGTCACGGGCGACGTAGTCGGGGTCCCTAGCGAAATCAGGCTGCTCGAGGAAGCCGCTGACGGCATCAGGCAGCGCCGATGCCATTGCTCCGCCAAGAAGCGACAGGCCCGCAACCATGCCGAGGCCCGCAGGCAGACGGCGGCCAAAGATCTTGGATGCCCAATAGAAGAGTCCAGCAACACCGGCGAGCAGGCCGGCTATTAACGCGAGTTGCACCATGGCGCCAGACACCGAGGTAGCAGCGATCTCGTCGAACGTATCGCCAAGCCATCCTTCGAGGTCGCTCAGAAATTCCCAGCCATCACCAGATCCAGAGCCAGAACCTTGGAAGAAGCCAACGATGCTGTTCAAGAATCCAACAAGTGGGGCTAGCAAGCTGTCGAGAACTCGCACGGCTGCGAGTGCCCCTGCGGTGAGCAACGCGACAAGCGACATGACCGACAAGGCAAGGTGCGCAGACATGACTGGCGCTCGTCCGGCTGCTTTCGCGGTGACTGCGCAGCAGCCAAGGAAGGCAAGAATCGGCAGTATCAGCGTGATCGATCCGACCACGTAGAGCCAGGTGGTGTTGGCATTGGGGTTGAAGAAAGTTTGGGCGTACGCCCCGAAGCTCAACGCACCAAAGGCGCCAATAGCGACCATGGCCATGTCGTAGTTTTTCAGGCGACGGCGAAATGCAACTGGCACGGTTTCACCAAGAATGCCCAGCACGGGGATGGCGAAGGCGAAGACTTGTGGTTGGTCAAAGATCCAATTGATCTGCTCATAGAGGTGCTCGCCACCGAAGCTCTGGGCGGCTTCGCCCCGGGCGTCGATCCACATGACCATCAGATTCGAGAAGAGAACAGGCAGCGAGAGAAGCCAAACGCTGGCGGCGACCAGCATGGACCAAGTGAACAGCGGCACGTTGTAGAGCGACATGCCCTTGCTTCGCTCGGTGAAGATCGTGGTGATGATCACGAGCGAGGCAATTAGCAATGACAGCACTACTGCAGCCATTGCCAGCATCGAAAGCTGTGTCGCCTGACTAACAGTTGCGCCACTGCGGTCAACAAGACCGCCATCCATGGCCCAAGATACGATCATGATTGCGCCAGCGACGACCCACGACCACAGCGCTGCGGCAGCAGCTCGTGGGAAGGCCAGCGATGGCGCGCCGATCTGCAACGGCACCATGACCATCGCAATACCGATAAGCAGCGGGACCACGAACAAGAACACCAAGCTGACTCGGTGCATCGAGAACCATTGCTCGTAGGTCGTCAAGCTGGTGAAGACCGCAACGCTGTCTGTGTCGACTCGCTCGATGCGGACCAGCACATCGGCGACCAGTGTGAACAAACCAAAGAGCAGGGACCCGAGGATCCAGAGTCGACCAATGACCTTGTGGTCACCGCTCGACACACTGTCGGCGAGGATGTTCTTGGGGAGCCGTTGATAGACCGCTGGGGCCATTGCCTCGCGCACCGCTACGGGTGCCGCCGAGGCGTCGGGCTCGATTTCAGTGATTGTCATGCGAAGTGCAGTTCGTAAGAGTTGATGAAAGTGCTAATGGGCACGAGTGCCACTACCGATGCTAGGCACGGAGCGGAGCGCTAGCGGGGGACCGCTGCACGCTGCACTCTAGCGAGCGAAACCGAGCTTGTTCAAAACCGCACAAGCGAGATTTCGCACTGTTTTTCGCGGAGCGGCTGTCGTCCTGTCGCATAGCTAGACCAGTTGATCGACGGCCATTGCTCCAAAGAGCAGGACGATATAGGTAATAGACCAACCAAACAGTGCCATTGCTGGCCCCGGTTGAGGGTCGCGGGCTACCCGAATTGCGTACCCGAGGAACACTGCGCCTAACACAACAGCGGACGATATATAGATGACGCCCATGTCGGCAACTGGCCCAAATACGAGAGTAAGAGCCCACAAAAGGACGGTGTAAATCACGATGCGACGAGTCACCGTGGCCAGATTGGCGACAACGGGCAGCATCGGGACATCAGCCGCCTTGTAGTCATCCTTGTACTTGATCGCCAATGCCCAGAAATGAGGAGGCGTCCAGTAAAAGATGATGGCGAACATTACGATGGGGGCCCAGTTGCGGCCCTCTGTCAGATCTAACGAGTTTGTCACTGCAGTCCAACCGACCAAGACCGGCACCGCCCCAGCGGCGCCACCAATGACAATATTGCTGGCCGAGCGACGCTTGAGCCACAAGGTGTAGACGAAGACGTAGAACAGCATCGCCGATACCGCAAGTACAGCGCTAAGCAAATTTACGAAGTACCACAGGAAGACAAAGGCAATTGCTTCCAGGGTCAGGGCAAATACCAATGCTTCGGTCGGCTGCACCACGCCAGTAACCAGCGGACGTCCTTTGGTGCGGTCCATGATCGCGTCAATATCGCGATCGACGTACATATTTACTGCGTTAGCACCGCCAGCGGCCAGAGTGCCACCGACCACAGTTGCGATGATGAGCCAGAGTCCTGGCCACCCCTGCTTGGCTACGATCATGGCGGGCACGGTCTCGACAAGCAGCAGTTCGATGATGCGGGGCTTAGTAAGCGCCACGAAACCTTTGATACGGGTGCCGCTACTCGCTGGTTCCGTCGTTTCCAGCACCGTTGCCATCGTGTCCGATGCTAACCGTGTCGGCGGGTATCGCGAGCCTTGCCAGCGGCCTTCTTTTGCGGTCTTTTGCCCGGTTCGAAAACGTAAGGGTTGTGTTCCAACACTTCTCGGCCCATCTCGTAGCAACCCTCGATGGACTCCCTGTCGCATGGGGACTCCGGCATCATCGCCTATTTAGCTCGAACAGGATCGTAAAACGCAGCGAGCGATCCGGCCTACCGGGCATACTCGGTGGCGTGAATGCAGCTATCGCACGGGCGCTCGTCGCTGGCAGTTCAGCCGCAGTGTTGGTGCTCGAAATTTTGGCCGGCCGATTGCTAGCTCCTTATGTTGGCGTGTCGCTCGAGACCTTCACTGGCATTATCGGCATTGTGCTGGCCGGTATCGCAACTGGTGCCTGGGCAGGCGGTGCAATTGCTGATCAACGAGATGCGACTCCCCTCATCGGAGCGGCGCTAGCAATTGGTGGTGGGCTCACCTGGCTTGCACTTCCAATCCTCAGCGCCTTTGGCCCACAGTTTGGCGATGGCACGGTGGCGATCATCATTTTGAGCACCGCTGCGCTGTTTCTACCTGCTGCGGTTCTTACCGCAGTCTCCCCCATGGTCGCCAAGCTACGTCTCGCCAGTCTCGAAGATACTGGCGCGGTCGTTGGCGGGCTGTCCGCAGCGGGAACGCTCGGAGCGCTCGCCGGCACCTTTATTACCGGTTTCGTTTTGGTCTCAGCTCTGCCGACTCGGGCCACCGTGTTGGCACTTGGTGCGGTGCTCGTGCTGGCCGGAGCGATCGCCCATGGCTACTTCACCAAGAAGATGCCAACAACAAGTGCGGTGGTTCTGCTGTTCGCAGCGATAGCACTCGGGGCGACATCGACCCGGCCCTGCGAACACGAAACCAGTTACTTCTGCGCCAACATCGTGGCGGACGAAGACAACGCTTCAGGAAAGAGCTTGTATCTGGACGGAATCCGACATGCCTTTATCGACCTTGACGATCCAACATTCCTTGACATTCGCTACATCCGGTTATTCGCTCAGATTGCCGACGTGTTGCCCGAGGGCCCACTCGACACCTTGCACATTGGCGGTGGCGGTTTCTCGTTCCCCCGATACCTGCAACACGAGCGTCCTGACAGCAACGAGACCGTTCTCGAGATTGACGCGGCACTAGTTGACCTCGTGGAAGCCGAACTCGGGTTGGTGCAGAGCGATTCATTCCGAGTTCAGGTTGGTGATGCACGCTTGGCGCTTGGCGAGATGGACGACGGCCAGTTCGATCTGGTGATCGGCGATGCATTTGCGAGTCGATCGGTCCCGTGGCATCTGACGACCAAAGAATTCTTGGGCGAGGTCGACCGCGTTCTGACCGCCGACGGCATTTATGTGATGAACGTGATCGACGGTGGCTCCTTCGACTTCGCTCGAGCCGAAGTTGGCACCCTCATGCAGGTGTTCACGAATGTCCAGGTGATCATTCCTCCCGGCGGCCTGCCTGAGCGTGGCGTAGCCAACGCAGTTCTTATTGCGTCGCAGTCAGAGCTTCCTGCGTTTGAAATCCATGCTGCTGACGGCATCTTGCTCAGCCCTTCCGCCCGGGTCGGAGAAGACCGCATCTCAGACGACTCCGAAACAGCGCAGTTCTGGGGCGGCGCCGAGTCGTTGCGCGATGACTTTGCCCCTGTCGACCAACTTCAGGAATAGCCGCCACCGGGTATGGCCCAACAACGTCTCGCGTTCAGATACCTGTGAGCACTCAATTGTTCCTCAGGGAACCACAACTCTGTTCCTCAGGGAACCACAACTCCCGTCTCTCGCACGGAACTGCGACAAAGCAAGATCCTCTACAACTCAGGTCATCGGGCTGATCGCGTTGGCTTCTGGTGGCCCCCAACCCCCACGACTGTATTGCAATACCGGGTCGCCCTTGTCGAGCAGCGTGTCGACGATGCGCCATGACTGTTCGACACCATCTTGGTGAGCAAACAAACGAGCGTCGCCGTCGAGAGCATCCCCAATCAAACGCTCGTACGGATCTGGCCCGGAGCCGCCGAGAGCTTCGCCGTAGTCGACCGACAAGTCAACCGGCGCCGACACCATCTCGTCGCCAGGAGTCTTGGCCTGCATAGTCAAGGTGATGGCATTGTCTGGCTTCATACGGAATCGCAGGATGCTCGATCCAGCCATCTTGTCGGCGCCTCCAAACATCGCAGTTGGTGGTGGACGGAACTCGATGACGGCCTCGGTAATGGTCTCTGCCATCGCCTTACCGGCACGAATTGCGAACGGCACACCGCTCCAGCGCCATGAGTCGATGAATAACTCCATGGCTACGAACGTCTCGGTCTGTGAGTTGGGTGCGACCCCCGCCTCGTCTAGGTAACCCAGGTACTGACCGCGTACAGATCGGGTCGGGTCGCCGGCACGCATGGCGCGTAGCACCTTGACCTTTTCAACACGAAGCGAATCGGCAGCCTCGTCAATCGGTGGCTCCATCGCCAGCAATGCGATCATCTGAAGCAGGTGATTCTGCACTACATCGCGAATTGCACCGACCTCGTCATAGAAGCCACCACGGCCGGCAATGTCGAATGATTCGGCCATGGTGATCGTGACCCGACTGATGTGATGACGGTTCCAGACACCTTCGAGCATTGCGTTCGCAAAACGGAAAACGAGCAAATTCATGACCGCTTCCTTGCCCAGGAAATGATCGATGCGATAGATCGAGTCTTCGGGGAAGTGGCGATGAAGTATCTCGTTGAGCTCTTTTGCTGAACCAAGGTCGCGCCCAAACGGCTTCTCAACCACGATGCGGCCCCGATCAAGCCCCGCGCCAGCAAGGCCAGTCGCGACATCGTCGAACAATGCAGGCGGGATCGCTAGGAACGACACCGGCACTGGCTCGCTATCACCGACCACCTCGGCGAGTCGTTCGTAGGTCTCGGACCCTGTGTAGTCACCCTGGACATAGGTGATACGGCTCACCAGGTCCTCGACGTGAGCCGATTCGTGGTGTGCAAGCGCTTCACGGACTCGTGCGCGGATCGTCTTGTCGTTACCTTCGCTGCGAGCTACTCCGATCACACGAGGCCGGATGCCGTCCACAGTCAGTTCATACAGGGCAGGAAACAGCTTCTTGTAGGCCAAATCACCGGTGATCCCGAATAAAATCAGGGTATTCGAACGGTCTTTCATTGGCGAATTCATGCTTCTGCCTTCCAACGGCCTTGGTGCACATCGCTCATCCTTCGGGAACCTTTTTCTCATGGTGGCCACCAAAGCCAGCCCGCATTGCCGACAGCACCTTGCTGGCGAACTCATCCTGACTGCGGCTAGCAAATCGGGAGGTCAACGAGGCGTTGATGACCGGGGCCGGAACCGCCAGGTCAATCGCTGCTTGTGCGGTCCATCGACCTTCGCCAGAATCGCTCACATGACCACTGTATTCGGCGAGTTCGGGGCTCATAGCGAGCGCCTCGGCCGTCAGGTCCACGAGCCATGACGAGATCACGCTGCCGCGCCGCCATACCTCGGCGACAGCACCAACGTCGATGTCGTATTCGTAATATTTCCCATCGCGCATCGGGGTGGTCTCGGCGTCCTCATCGTGCAAGACCCGGCCCAGGTCCGCCTGCTCAAGCACCCCAAGCCCTTCAGCGATGGCCGCCATCATCCCGTACTCGATGCCGTTGTGCACCATCTTCACAAAATGGCCAGCGCCGCTTGGCCCGCAGTGCAACCAGCCAGCCTCGCCTGGGCGAACCGGGCCATCGTTCGTGCGTTCGGCAGACTCGATACCTGGTGAGAGATCTTCGAAGATCGGTGTGAGGTGCTCGATAGCGGCATCGGGCCCGCCGATCATCAGACTGAAGCCGCGTTCGAGGCCATGCACGCCGCCACTGGTGCCGATGTCGACGACATATACGCCGGTCGGCGCGAGTTCTTCAGCCAGATCAACGTCATCTCGCCAGTTGCTATTGCCACCGTCAATCACCATGTCGCCAGGTTCGAGCAGTGCCGCTACCTCGCGCACGACTGAGCCAGCAAACGCCGCCGGGACCATGACCCAGACGGCCCGTGGTGCCACCATCTGGTTAACGAGTTCTTCGAGCGAGCCAGCCCCGATGGCACCAGCTTCGACGATGCCTGCAACCGCGTCGACATTTCGGTCATAGCCGAAACACTCGTGGCCCGCCCGCTGCAATCTCTGCACCAGGCCGTTGCCCATGCGTCCCAATCCGACCATTCCAAGTTGCATGGTCCGAGGCTAGAAGGATCGGCAGCTGGGCGCGTCCAGAAGTCCCAAAGCCGACGTTTCTGTTCCTGGCGCGGATTCCCCTCGAGGAGCGCACACCAAGAGCACCCGGCCAGAGCGCTACCTTCCGACTGTGCCATTTGAGGCCCTCAATCAACGAGCGGTTACATCAGTCGCCACACAGTCCTTCGTGAACGGCGCGGCCTTCGCCTCGTTCATCCCTCGCCTCCCCGAGATCCGAGGCAGCATCGATGTCTCGACCGGAGTTCTCGGCGCTCTGATGCCCACGTCGAGGAGAAGACGGTCTCGGCCGACGGTAACTCCCTGACGAACCGACTGTCATTGATCTTGCTCACCGCTAGTGGCGCGTTCGCAATTTCAGCCGAACTGGTATCGAACGACTGGGCGACGTTCCGGCTGGCTGGCGACCTTGGCATGTCTGTTGGCTTCCCTGGAATCGGATTCGTCGAGTTCGCCTCGGCTATCACGATCGATCGATTCAGTGGTGACATGCTCCAGCTGCGATTCAGTCGCGAATGACTGGCCTACGGCTCGGTCATCGCTACCACCGTTGGCCTAGCCGCATTAACTGCTGGCGCTCGCTTCAGCGGGTTACTTCTTCCAGCCGCGATTGGAGATTTAGCACCACTTCTCTGTTAATTAGAACAGCCACTGGGATCATCGCGATCCCTAGTGCGCTCGTGTTTGGGGCGCTTACTTTCTGTTCGTTGGACCGAGGAAACGCCTGGCTAAAGCAGGCAAACTGAGGGCGTGACTCCCGCCCGCTATCGACAGGTCACGGGAATGGCACTTATGGCGCTGGCGGTCATTGTGGTCACCGGTACGGCCGTGCGACTGACCGAATCGGGTCTCGGTTGCAGCGATTGGCCCACGTGTGAGAAGGATCAACTGATAGCCGACTTCTCGCTGCATCCGATGATCGAGTTCATCAACCGTGTCTTCACCGGGTTTGTGGCGGTTGCCGTGGTAATTGCCGTACTCGGATCGTTGTTTCGCAAACCCCGAAGAGCCGACTTGACCTGGCTTTCGCTGGGCTTGGTTGCCGGAGTAATCGGCCAGATCTTCCTGGGCGCGTTTGTGGTCAAGTCACACCTGAACCCGTGGCTGGTCCTGAATCACTTCCTGCTCTCGATGGTGCTCGTGGCCAACGCAACTGTTCTGCACGCCCGCGCCGGATATGACCCTGTGCCACCACCCAGTACCCGGCGACACTACCGATGGCCAATCACTGGCCTGACAATTGCAACGATCATTGCCGGCACATTCGTGACCGGATCCGGCCCCCATACCGGAAGCTACGACGGTGACAATATCGACCGGTTGCCGTTCGACGTACCCGACATCGCTCGGGTACATGGCGGCATCGTCATCGCTCTCGTCCTGGTCGTGATCACCACTATTTGGCACCTAAATAGGACCGGCGCACCGCGCGCAGAACAATGGCGCGGTCGGCTCGTACTGGCGTCGCTGATCATGCAAGCCGGGATCGGATACACCCAGTACTTCACCGGCGTACCAGTACTGCTGGTCGGTTTCCATATTCTCGGAGCGACAGTGACTTGGATCGCCGTCCTGTGGTTCCACCTGGATCTGTCACCCGAACCCGATGAACTTGGTGACAAACGTGGCATGTTGGCCGACGAACCTTCCATACTGGTGCTATGACAGCGCCGGTCACCACCCCGACTGAAAAGGTCGACGCCGATATGGCTATCGATCCTGACCGGCCGTGGATTGTTCTCGTGTGGAATGACCCCATCAATCTGATGAGCTACGTCACCCACGTGCTGCAAAAGCTCTTTGGTTACGACCAGGAGAAGGCGACCAAACTCATGATGGACGTTCACGAAAAGGGTCGTGCAGTCGTCTCGAATGGCCCGCGCGAGAAGTGCGAACTCGACGTGTTCCGACTGCACGAGCACGGCCTATGGGCCACGCTCAGCCAAGACGACTGACATCAACAAGAATCGATACCAGTGGCTCTCTCCTTTCGCCGTAACGGCGACGGCTCGTTCGGCGTCACGCTGCCGATGCACGACCGTTCTCTGCTCGAAGCACTCGTGCCGCAGATGCGCGAACTGATCGAGCACCACGACCCAGACACGTGGCGACTCTTCCCGAACCCCTATCCGAAACATGAGAAGGCTGCCGACGAATACGCCGAACTAATCGGCGACGATCTCAAGGACGGCCATCTGGCGGCACTTGACACCGTGATCGAGACACTCGACTCGAAGCGACTCGACGAAGACCAGATGGTGTCCTGGATGCACGCCATCAACCATCTGCGAATATTCATGGGCACCCGACTTGGGGTGACCGAAGAGAGCGACTTCGACGACTTCGACACCGACGAAGGCTTGGCCCTGTTCGAAATGTACAGCTACTTAGGTCATGTACTCGAGCTCATAGTGCGAGCGGTTTCAGGTAATGAGTACTGAACGCCGCCCCGCCGCAGACCTCTTGCTTTTTGCACAGGAACTTGTCACTGCAGCGGGCGAATTAACCCAGACTTACTTCCGTTCGGCCGACCTAGAAATCATCGCCAAAGAGGACGGTTCACCGGTAACCGCAGCCGACCAGGGAGCGGAACGCCTGATCCGCGACGCCATTGCGGCAGAGTTCCCTGACGACGCCATCTTGGGCGAAGAATACGGTGCGACCGAGGCTGCCTCGGGACGCCAGTGGGTTATCGATCCAATCGACGGCACCAAGGCGTTCACCGCCGGTGTCCCATTGTATTCGAACCTGCTCGCGGTGATCGACGACGGCGTTCCTGTGCTCGGTGTGCTGAATCTGCCGGCAATTGGCGAGATGCTCTCCGCAGTTGTTGGCCATGGCGCCACCTGCAATGGCGAGACGATCCGAGTGAACAACAAGCAGTCACTGCAGGGCTCCTACGTTATGACCAGCAGCGTACGATATTGGCCCGAGCCATTCCTGCAGCGGGTGCTCGATCAGGACATCATTCTGCGCACCTGGGGCGACGCTTATGGCTACGCCATGGTGGCAACCGGCCGAGCCGACGCCATGATCGACCCCCGGGCCAACCTCTGGGACGTTGCGCCGATCGGCGTGATCCTGTCCGAGGCCGGCGGGACTTTCACCGACCTACAGGGCAACGCCCAGGTCACTGCCGGCAACGGTATTGGAACCAACGGGGTGCTACACGACGCGTTCCGTAGCACCTTTCCCGCCGAAGGCTGGCGCTAGAGCCAGTCACCAGGCCGTTGGGGTCTGACCACACAGTTCCGCTGCTGACTCTGCGCTGTGCCGCCAAAGCTCGATGTTCAGAGCGCTCGCCACAAGCCTGATCCGCTATGGGCGGGTCGCGTGCGCGACGATGGGGCGGTGATTGAAGGAATTGACAAGTTCGTAAGTGGCCCCACATTCATGACGAGTTGGGTTGAGCTAGCAGCCGAACTCGGACTCGACGCTGGACCCGCAAACGACATCGGATTTGACTTGGCGGCGTGTCACACTGAACCGCACCGGCGCTACCACACAATGGAGCACATCACGGCCGTGCTCCGCCATCTCGACAATCTGCACGCAGCCACGCCGACTGCCAAGCTTGCCGCCTTCTTCCACGATGCGGTGTATGACCCGAAACGAACAGACAACGAAGCACAGAGTGCCGAGCTCGCACGCGAAGTCTTGGGAGCAGTCGAGCGTCCCGAGGCCGACGACGTAGCCGCCATAGTGCTAGCCACGGCGAAACATGAGCTTCCTGCCGATGCCCCACGCGAGACAGCGGCGTTCCTCGACGCCGATCTTGCGATCCTGGCGGCGCAAGCCGACGTGTACGACCTGTATGCGCAGAACGTGCGTGCCGAATATAGCCACATCTCGAACGCCGACTTCTGTTCTGGGCGCGCTGCGATACTCAAAGGTTTCTTGCTGCGAGACCGCCTCTATTTCACCACCGCTGGCCAGGCCCACTTCGAAGCCCCCGCCCGCGCCAACCTCCGACGCGAAATCGCAAAGCTGACATCTCTCTGACCGTCAAAGCGCACCTCTCGCTCACTACCTGACCACCACCCAGCTGCCCGCGCTGAGTACGATCAGATCACCACCACTATCCGCGCAGATAGGACACACCATGAGGGTTGAACAACACGCAACAGTCGACCATGCGTTGCCACCTGGCGATAGTCACCCCTACCGCACCGGTGTATGGCAACCCCAGGTCAATCAATATGACGCGTTCTATGAGCCCGGCGACGTCGACATCGTTGGTGAGATCCCAACGGACCTCGAAGGCGTGTACCTGCGCAATACCGAGACCGCATTGTTCGAGCCCATCAAGCGTTACCACCCCTTCGACGGTGACGCCCTGATGCACTCCATCTCGTTCGAAGGCGGCAGTGCCCGGTACTCGAACCGATTCATCGAGACCGATGGCTTCCTCGCGGAACAGCAAGCCAAACAGAGCCTGTGGGCCGGTATTACCGAACACCCCTCGAACGCGGTTGCAGATCATGGCTGGGGGGCACGCACCATGATGAAGGACAACGCCAGCACCGACGTTGTCGTGCACGGCGGGAAGGCGTTCGCCAGCTTCTACCAATGCGGCGAACTGTACTCATTTGACCCTCGCACCCTTGAGCCACAGGGCAAGGCAACCTGGGATGGCCACTTCCCAACCGAGGGTGTGTCGGCGCATTGCAAGGTGGATGAGCACACGGGCGAGTTGCTGTTCTTCAACTATCACCAGAATGCCCCGTACATGCATTACGGGGTGGTCGACCGCACTGGAACTGTCACTAATTACGCCGAAATTCCCCTGCCCGGACCGCGACTCCCGCACGATCTTGCCTTCACTGAGAACTACACGATCCTAAACGACCTGCCTCTCGGATGGGACGAGCAAGCCCTTGCCGACGGCTGGTTCTCAAACAAGTTCTGGCGAGATCTGCCGAGCCGGTTCGCGGTGATTCCTCGCCACGGAAGCACCGCCGACATTCAGTGGTTCGAGGCTGACCCAACGTTCGTTCTGCACTGGGCAAACGCGTACGAAGACGGCGACGAGATCGTGTTGGACGGCTATTTCCAGCACAACCCAACGGCCAGCGGCGTCGAGCGTTTCACCGGCGACCTCAAAGGATTCGAAACGCTCGACATGAACGTGCTCCAGGCTCGCGCCCACCGCTGGCGCTTTAACCTAGTCACGGGTGCAACTTCCGAAGAGTCGCTGAGCGACCGCTGCGCCGAGTTCCCCATGATCAATGGGCGCCACGCTGGTCGGCATCATCGCTATATCTATGAGGCACGCTGCACTCACGGTCTCTTTGCCTTCGACGCGTTGATCAAACACGACGTCGATGCTGGAACCGAGACCCTCATCGAGTTCGACGACGGCGTTTTTGTCAGCGAAACGGTCATGGCGCCACGGACCGGGTCGACCGCCGAAGACGACGGCTACTTGGTGACCTTCACCAGCAATATGAACACCAACGAATCACATTGCGTGATCTTGGACGCAGCCGACCCGGCCTCCGAGCCTGTCGCACAAATCCGCCTACCGGAGCGAATCAGCAGTGGCACCCATTCGACCTGGGCCCCACTTACCGACCTGTAGCTTCAGGCCGTAATTGCTTCTCAGTCCCGGTTACCCCGGGTACCAGAAACCGCCGGCGGTGCCGAGACCTGTAAACGCGCCAACGCTTGGCCCTATGCGATATCGCACGATCTCAACAACATCGGAACGATCGACGAGCTGTGCTTCAAGCCCTTCGTAGTACTGCATGGCAGACTCGTCAGCGATGCCGAGAGCGACGCGAATCGGAGCCCCGTCAAGATGCATCGTCTCGGCCAGGAGTCGAGTGATTTCGGTGACATCAGTGCTAGCGCCGACCGACACGAAGCTGCCGTCAGGCCCCCCACGAAAAACGTCAATACCCGTAGCCGAAGCGTTGAAGTCCATTCGTCCGCTGGCCTTCAATAGTTCGGCGGCACCCAGTGCCGTCACACTGTACAAATTATCTGCAAGGCCTTCGGCCTCAGCGATTGCCTTGTCGACCGAGCCGCCTTCTTCGAGTACCTGTGCAGCTCGCCAAACACAGCAGCTGACGCCGAACGAAAGCGTTCGGCTATCAACCAAGCGAATATCCGCGTCGACCATGCCTGCTGCGATCCGAGCACTGTTCAGCGTCCCGGACAATGACTCGCCGACATGGACAGAAATAATTTGATCATGTCCTGCGTCGATGCATGCTTCATATATCTCCACGAACGCGCCTGGGCTTGGCTGGCTGGTCGTAACTTCTGGGGTTCCATGGGCAAATAGGTCATAAAAGCCGTCAGCGTCGAGATCAACACCTTCGCGGTAGTTGATGCCGTTGACCATGATGGGAATGGGAACGACCCGAATGCCGTAGCGAACCCGCAACGATTCAGGAAGCTGTGAGTTCGAGTCAGTGACCAGTGCGGGGGGCATTAACAAGGAACGGACTCACCATCGTTGAATATTTCGCGACACCTAAAAGAAAGCTTTAGCGCTCCGGATCGAGTGGGCCTTACTCAAGAGGCCTTACTCAAAAGGCGGTGCTGGCGGCGTTCGGTTGGCCTCAACGCTAAAACGGTACACGATGGCAGCGCTCGACGCCGCAGCGGCTAGCGGCATTGATGGCCCTGCACGCGGCGCCCACAGGTTTGGCAAGCCATGCCGAGCCCACACCCAGCCGAGCCCTGTCCAAAGCCCGCAGGTTGCGGCGACCGTGGCGACCGGCTTGTCCTTCCAGAAGTCACTCTTTGCTGCCACCGCACCAAGTGCGACCTCGACAGGCAGATAAGCCGGAAAGGTCGCGAGCATCTGGCCCAGGCTCGCGGCCACACCCTTACCGCCACGGAAGCCACTGTTTACAGGGAAACAGTGGCCGAGAACCGCAGCCGAAGCAGCCACGTTTGCGCCTGACTCACCCGCAAGGGAGCGGCCGATAGCACCCGCTAAAAGTGCCTTACCCATGTCCATAGCAAAGACCGTCGCGCCGGCCCGCTTGCCCAACAAATTCGTAATATTCGCCGCGCCCGGATTACCGGAACCAGAGCACCGAGGGTCAAGGCCCTTCGCTACGATGTCAGCAGACGGCAGAAGCCCCGCCAAATATCCAATGGCAGCGGCGCCAAGCGTTGACAACATTTCTCAGGCGGCACCGAGTTCGACGTCGACCTCGGTGCCGTTGCGATGGCGATACCGGCGCTCGATCTCGATGAGGCCGGTGACGCTGAGCGCCGTCACTAGGAGCAACCTGCCGCGTTTGTCGATTTAGGGCACAGCCTTAGGTATCTTCTCATCGCCGTTACCATTCTTGCGGCCGAGCATTCGAGTCACCCTATGGTGACACCGCTTATCCAATATATAGGCGATTGAGTCGCCGAAGAATGCGCCTGCGGCACCCATAAAGATGATCGTCGACGCCCCCAATGATAACCGTCGACTCGCTGGGAACAATCGGCGCTATTGAGTCCAGTAGCGCTCTAGCGAGCACCACCAATACGAACCACCAACGAGTCGAGAAATCACCCAACCATTCGGTCAGGCCGTTCAGAATGTCGAACGCTCCCGAAGCAACCATCGCCGCTCAAACTACTGCGTATAAGCCACAAAGTCGGCCTTCTGGAACGGCGGAATCACCGACCCAAACATCCCCTCTTGCCGAATTCGATGGGGTCGGTGCGCTAGCCGGTCCGAGCCTGCTCAACGAATCCCAGCTACGAGGGTCGCCCAAGCGCTCGGGAGGCAGTTTCAAAACGAACAATTCCGGGCGGCCAAGGCCACCCGGAATCATTGTTTTGTGTACCCCGTACGGGATTTGAACCCGTGTTACCGGCGTGAAAGGCCAGCGTCCTAGGCCGCTGGACGAACGGGGCCCTGTTCCCCGAAGGGAGCGGCCATCACTGTATCAACCCGGCAACAAAGCTCCATCAGAGAATTGATGAAATTCGGTAGCAAACTCTGGGTGGTCTTTGCGATTCAACCGGTAAGGTTTTCCCCCGAGGTCCTGTGGTGCAGTTTGGAGTGCACGCCGCCCTGTCAAGGCGGAGGTCGCGAGTTCAAATCTCGTCAGGACCGCTTAACCCATTCGAAACTGAGATCGGCTTTTAGCCGAAACCAGGATCGGGGGGTCGGGTAGCTCAGTTGGCAGAGCGACCGCCTGAAAAGCGGTAGGTCACCGGATCGACGCCGGTCCCGACCACTCTTTTTCTTCGCCTCGCGTGAAGTCATCACCAAAGACAAAGGCTCGTCACCAAAGACAAAGGCTGCGCTTGCGACCTGTGGAGGACCGTTTCTTCCACGCTCGGCGAGAGACCACGACCAGGGGCCAGAGCACGCATTCTCTTTCCCTGAATGGGCTTCTCAGCTACGGCAACGAGTGATGCCGTAGCTGGATCAAACTGGACCCGATCCAATGACGCATCCCTTTATGTAGTGAAGCTCGATTAATGCAGTGACGCTGGATCGCTCAGTAGTCACCGTCTTCAATCAATGCCGTTTCCGCACCGTCTTCGAGCCCTAGCCTCAGTCTTTTGGTACCAGCGATTCTGGCATCAGCATGCGTCGCCAGCCTCGACCCCACCAACAGCGAGGGTGGGTCAAGCATCCGCCAAGCCCAATCTTCTGAGAACAAGTCCGACAAGGATGGGCACGACGAGGAACCATCGCCCAAAGGCTCAGCTGATGGCGCAGTCACTGATGCATCGGCAACCCCCGCGAGCTAGCACTCACCATGGCCCACGAGTTCAGCCAAGCGTTCACGGCAACGTCACCGCAGATCGAACGCTTCTCCGATCGAGACACGTGCCAAACCTTGTTCAACGGCGAGCAACGATGCTGGCATCTTTGGGCCCTACGCCGCAAGCGGCCCCGAAGAAGACTTCGCCGAAGCCTTCTCTGCATCCGTCTTCCGGCTCGATCCGGATGTACTGCTGCGGTGCAACGAGGTAGGCGCCATCGCCATGTAAGTCCAGATCGACCTTGCCGAGCGACCGAACAGCTGCCCGATTCCCCATACCCATCAATTCGCGACTAAGTTTAGTCACCTACACCGCACTTCCACTTGGGGGAACACCATGCAAACTCGTGCAGCCATTCTTGATGGCGCCGGCCAAGACTGGAAGGTCGAAACC
Organism: uncultured Acidimicrobiaceae bacterium; assembly: GCA_905182135.1. GTDB lineage: Bacteria > Actinomycetota > Acidimicrobiia > Acidimicrobiales > UBA10347 > UBA10347. Next base: position 229,046 of record CAJJAG010000006.1, read on the forward strand.
ATCACCCTCGATCCCCCTAAGGCGGGCGAGGTTGTACTCGAACTTGTTGGTTCTGGTCTGTGCCACAGCGACGAACACATGGTGACCGGTGACATGGTCATGCCGACCGAAATCACCGATGAGCTCGGTATCCAGCAGTTCCCGATCATCGGGGGCCATGAAGGCGCAGGCCGTGTGGTCGAAGTCGGTCCCGGTGTCACCACCCTCGAGGTCGGCGATCATGTAGTGCTCGGCTTCATCCCATCGTGTGGCCGCTGCCCATCCTGCGCCAGGGGCCAGCAGAACCTATGCGACATGGGTGCAGTACTACTGGCTGGTCGCCAGATCTCCGACATGACAGCCCGCCATCATCGCGCCGACGGCAGCGATCTCGGCATCATGTGCTGCATCGGCACCTTCTCGGAAGTCACCGTGGTCAACGAAGCCAGCTGCATAAAGATCGAAAAGGACATCCCACTCGACAAGGCCGCTCTTGTGGGCTGTGGTGTCACCACCGGTTGGGGTTCGGCGACCTATGCAGCCGATGTCAAGTCCGGCGAGACCGTCGTCATCGTCGGCTGCGGTGGTGTTGGCATGAACGCCGTACAAGGCGCAGCCATGGCTGGTGCAGCGAACGTAATCGCCGTCGACCCAGTCGAATTTAAACGAGAACAAGCACAGGTATTCGGTGCAACGCACACTGCCTCTTCGCTCGAAGAAGCCACGGCACTCGTCATGGATCTGACCTGGGGCGCTATGGCTGACAAGGCCATCATCACTGTTGGCGAAGGTCGCGGCCACCTCATCGCTCCAACCATGGCGATCATTGGCAAGGGCGGACGCGTCGTACACACCTCTGTCGCCAACATCAACGACACCGAAGTCACCATGAGCCTGTTTGATCTCACACTCATGCAGAAAGAACTCGTCGGCTCGATCTTTGGTTCAGCAAATCCACGGCGCGATATTCCTCGCCTACTTCGCATGTACCAGAACGGTCAGCTGAAACTTGACGAGCTCATCACCAACACCTACGACCTGGATGACATCAACGTCGGCTATCAGGCCATGCGTGACGGTGAGAACATCCGCGGCATGCTCATGTACGACCACGGCTAGTCCGGGTAGTCCGCCTTTCGCTCGTTCCTCGCGAAACCCTGTCCGGGTAGTCCGGTCCTCGGTCCCGGCAAGCGGGTTGTCTTGGCCCTGAGCGAGTTAGGTACTCCCAGGTTTCGGCGAGCAGGGAACGCTATAGGTACACCACGTTCCTTGTTTGTCAAGAAAGACATCAAATGACCAATCCTGAATTCGGCATTGCGTTGGTTGACGCTGCTAGTGCAAATGTCGTCGGACGACGACGTGAAATCGAACTTGTTGTCGCAGCGCTTGCTTCAGCCCGACACATCCTGCTCGAAGGGCCACCCGGCACCGGGAAGTCGACGTTGCTACGAGCGGTCGCCGAACACGCGGGACAGCGACTAGTTTTCGTCGAAGGTAACGCCGAGCTCACACCAGCTCGACTTGCCGGCCACTTCGACCCCGCACAGGTACTGTCGCAGGGTTACATCGAGGACGTCTACATCGACGGTCCGCTCATCGACGCACTGCGAAATGGCGGCTTGTTGTACGTCGAAGAGATCAACCGAGTTCCCGAAGAGACACTCAATTTGCTCGTCACCGTGATGAGCGAGGCCGAGCTAACAGTGCCACGGCTGGGCCGCATCCAGGCACATCCGAACTTCCGGCTCGTGGCGGCAATGAACCCATTCGATGCCGTTGGAACCGCCCGTATCGCCGGCGCTATCTACGACCGTGTTAACCGTGTCTCGGTCGACTACCAATCCGAGGCCGACGAGCAGGCCATCGTGGCCCGAGAAGCTCCCGCCACTCCTATTGCGCTCGCTGAGCGAGCGGTACGTTGTGTTCGCACCACCCGCAACCATCCGGACATCAGGATCGGCTCGTCGATTCGTGGCGCTATCGACCTGGTCATGCTTGCCGAACAGCTCGGCAATCTGCGCGGCGCCACGTGCCTCGACAACGAGTGCGGCCTCGACGCTGCTAAAGCATCTCTTAGCGGCCGTGTTCGCATGCATGAATCCAGCGGCCGCAGCCCCGAAGAAGTCGTCGCTGAGATCTGGAAGCTGAGCGGCCTGTCGCCCGACGAGGTTGACGAGGACTCGGGAAAAGCGTAAGCCCTGGTGGGGGCGTCCTTGATCCATCACGAACTCTCGAAGGTGATGATGCGCGCACCCAGCTCGACGAGGAGCAACGCCAAACCACACCTCGGCGTGACTTGGCCAAAAATGAAGGCTTCGACGAGATGTCGCCCGAGGTCGGCGAGCTGGACATCGAGTCGACCGAGCACATGCTCACGACCGACACCGACATTGCGCTCAGCACACTGTCAGCAATGGCGTCAGCCACTGACGAACGCCTGCGAGCGCTAGCCCAACAACTCGCCGCCCGAGTCATCGTCGACCTTGCCGCCACAACACCAAGCCACGCACGCGGTGTCGGCCGCATGCGATCTATGCCGATGAGCGATGCCGGTGGCGATATCGACATCGACGGCAGCACCGAGGCGCTGCTCATGGCCAAGGCGGCTAACCATCCACCTAGCGTCGACGATCTGCGCATGCATGCTTGGACCCGGCCAGACGCTGCACTGGCGATCCTGATCGACCGCAGCGGGTCCATGACCGGCGACAGGTTGGCGATCGCTGCCGTCGCGGCCGCTGCCGCAGCCCAACGAACCGAGACCGACTACTGCGTGGTTGCCTTCAGCGACAAGGCAATCGTAATTAAGGGCATCGGTCAGCCCCGACCAGTCGAAGACGTAATCAACGACGTGCTTCGCCTTCGTGGATTCGGGCCCACTGATCTTTCACTTGCCTTTCGTACTGCCCAGAGCCAGCTCGCCCGCAGCAATGCGAGCCGGCAGCGAACCATCATCTTGTCCGACTGTCGACCGACCGAAGGTGGACCACCAGAACGTCAGGCCGCAGTTCTCGAACAACTCGCAATCCTTGCGCCCGCTGACGACTGCGAAGATGCCGAAGCCTTTGCTGCTGCGGTCGGTGCCAAGTGGGCAAAGCTTGCTGGCCCGACCGACGTTCCAGCGGCATTCGCTCTGATCGCCGACTAGTTCCAAAACTCACCCAGCTGATCTACATGTGCCAGACGCCCGGGCACAACGAGTGTCGCTCTCGCCCTCAGACAGCATGCGGGCAAGGAACGCGCCGAAATGTGGACTGCCCGCACTTGTTGACCTCTGCCCGTTCCCGCCAGGCGATCATGCTGATCGGGGGTTCGTTCAGAACCGACCCGTTGACCGAGCGCACCACGACACATAATGAGATCCGCTCGAACGCACATCTACCTGTTACCTGTGCGCTTAAGTCCCGCAGAAGGTTTTGAAGCCGTTCTCGAAGCCGTCCGGAGCGGGTTTAGCAAATCGTTCCAATCCATCGCGCTCGACGAACGGGTCGGTGACCACACGCAGAAGCTCCTGGAACGGCACCATGTCGCCTTTGGTGGCCGCATTCAATGCTTGATCCACAAGATGGTTACGAGGGATATAGACGGGGTTCGCCGCATCCATCAAGTCCGCTGCCTGGCTCAATTCCGTGCCCTGAGCGGCTAATCGTGAGCGCCAGCGTGTCACCCAGTGAGCGGCGATCAGATTCTCGGCACCAAAGACTGGCTCGGCAGCCTGGTCACGGAGCAACGCCGCCAGCGACCGGAAGGTGCTGGTGTAGTCCAGCTGTGAGGTTTGCATCAGTGACAGGAGCTCGTCAAAGAAGTCGCCGTCGCTGTCTTTTGCCACCACGATTCCCAACTTGGCTCGCATACCAGCAACCCAATGGGACCGATACCGGTCGTCGAATCCGTTGAGCGCTGAAGTCAACGCCTCGGCCGCGACATCAAAGTCCTCGTTGACTAAGGACACCAACGTCTCAGCAAGTCGAGTCAGGTTCCAGGTCGTGATGTGGGGCTGATTGCCGTAGGCATAACGCCCTGCATGATCAATTGAACTAAAGACCGTTGCCGGGTCGTAGCGGTCCATGAAGGCGCATGGCCCGTAGTCGATACCTTCACCCGAGATCGTCACGTTGTCGGTGTTCATCACACCATGGATAAAGCCGAACAGCATCCACTGCGCGATCAGACCAGCCTGTTTGTCGAGCACGGCCTCGAAGAAGGCCAAGTAGGGCTGCTCGGCGTCGAGCACCTGCCGATAATGCCGATCAATCGAATAGTCGACGAGCTTCTTAAACGCGTCGTTGTCACCTGCGCGGGCCGAATACTCAAACGTTCCAACTCGGAGATGACTCGATGCCACGCGTGTCAGCACCGCACCAGGTTCCATACCTTCACGGGCGATCTCTTCGCCGGTAACAGCGACTGCCAGCGCCCGAGTGGTGGGCACTCCTAGTGCGTGCATAGCTTCCGCAATGACAAACTCACGCAACATTGGACCCAGCGTGGCCTTGCCATCACCGCCCCGGGACAACGGTGTGCGTCCGGAGCCTTTTAGGTGGAGATCGCGACGGTGCCCATTGCAATCGAGCACTTCGCCGAGTAGAACAGCTCGGCCATCACCTAGCCGAGGCGAGTAGCCCCCGAACTGATGCCCGGCATAGACCATGGCTACAGGCGTGGCACCCACCGGGAGGGTGTTGCCGGAAAAGATCGACGCGCCACCAGGCCCATCCAGGCCATCAGCATCGACACCGAGTTCCTGGGCGAGCTCACTGTTCATCACAACGAGCGAAGGGGCCGGGACCTCGTCGGGTTGCCAGGCAACCACTAGCTCCTTGAGCTCGCGGGCGTAGGTGTTGTCAAAATCGAAGAGGGCACTGACGGCTGTCACGAGGGTGACTCCTGGTCGGAATAGAGCGACACACGATCGTCTCCGGTCTCACTCGCAAACGATGGATATCGGTTTCGCGAGTCGTACTTGTCGTTGCTGGCGAAGAGGTCCAGTTCACACACCACACAGCGATACACGCCAGGTGTCTTCGTATCCCGGTCCTCGCCCGAGAAGGCTCGTTCGGTGCTTGCGCTCTGGGTCACCTTGCACTGCTCGAGAGCCAGTCGGGCGCGGAGCTCAGCATCGGAGGAATCCGTCATAACGTCTCTCCTTCAACGGTGGGAGTGGTGAATCTGTGCTGTGTTCCGTTGTGCCCAGGCCGGACACAACAGCGTTAAGAATAGGAGACCTGGCAGAAGCCGTGATTGCAGTAACCGCCGGGGTTCTTGGCTAAGTACTGCTGATGGTAATCCTCGGCGTAGTACCAGTCGCCAACGGGCGCCAGCTCGGTGGTGATATCGCCAAAATTGCCCTCGTTCAGCTTGGCCTGATACTGATCGCGGCTAGCAAGTGCGGTTGCGGCCTGCTCAAGTGAGTTCGTGTAGACCGCCGAGCGGTACTGGCTGCCAACATCATTGCCCTGACCCATGAACTGCACGGGGTCATGGTTCTCCCAGAAAACCTTGAACAGATCATCCAGGCTCACCAAGATTGGATCGAACACAATAAGTACAGCCTCGGTGTGGCCCGTCATCGAGGTGCACGTCTCTTCGTACGTAGGGTTCGGCGTGCTACCGCCGGCATAACCAGCAGCGGTCGTGTAAACACCAGGCATCTGCCAGAAGAACCGTTCGGCTCCCCAGAAGCAGCCCATGCCAACAACGAGTGTGTCCATGCCATCCGGCCAGGGCCCTTCGAGTGGGCTGCCAAGCACAAAATGGGCGTCCGGCACCGGAACTGGAGTTGGGCGACCAGGCATGCAGTCTTCGGGTGCTGGAGGAGGTGCGGGCTTGCGACGAAACATTGTCTCTCCTAACTAGTGCCTCCATTGGAGGCTGGTTGTACATCCCCTTCTACCACCGTCCGCCTCAAGCGACATACAGATCGGTTGGGGATAAACAAAGTAGACGAACGAGACAACACTCAGTTCACTAAGAACCTTCCATTCTTGGCCAACTTTTCCCGTTAGAAATATTTGGTGACGAGTGAATAGGCGGACGCTCCTCATTACTTCCAGTCCATTACTTCCTAGGTACCCAATGAAATGCAGTAGCTTCATCAAAGCAGCGGGAGATCCATGACCTATACACAAGGCGACATCAGCCAGCAACTCGTCGACACTTCTGTGTGGAGCGATCAAGATCTGGCCGACCATGGCATCCCTGTCTTCGATGTGCCGTTTGTGTCTGTCGGCGGCGGCATCGGATCGTTTTCGATGGTCGACACCCTGCGCATCGCTGGTGTCACGGTCGACCAAATTCGTGTCGTCTCTGACCTAGAACGCCCTTCACAGACCTACGAGTATTTGGCTGGCAATAGCCAGATCCGCACGGACCATCGCCTTCGCAGCGATTCGAGCTCGGTCATCGATTGCATTTGGGGTTGGCCCGGTTATGCACTCCGCGAGGCCTGGGGCAAAAAGACACCGAGCGTTGCTATACAAGTCTTCCTTGAGCCGGTGGCTGCTGATTACTACACCCCAAAGGCCGGTCAGGTCTATGAATCTATCAACCGCGAGGCAGCGCGAATTTCGTGGAGTCAGATGCTCACCCAAGGGGTCGTGCGCCATGTTCGCCGTCGCAATCATGGTGACTACTTTGTGTTGTTCACTCCCCCGACCGGCTCCGCAAGCACCAAACGGATAGCTTTCAGAACTCGTTTCGTACATATGGCCGTTGGTTATCCCGGTGTCCGGTTCTTGGACGACCTCCAGCAGTATCGCCAGCAACACAATGACTATCAGCGGGTCGTCAACGCGTATGAACCGCATGATCATGTCTATGCCGAAATGCGCCACCGACCGTGCACCGTGCTCGTCCGCGGCGCTGGCATTGTCGCCAGCCGCGTGCTGCAACGATTGATCGACGACCGAGACCAGCACGGCGCAGAAACCACAATTGTTCATCTCTTCCGCAACTATCCCACGGGGCCCCAGGGCAAGAAGGCAACGTTTCGTCGTCCCGCATCGAAAGGGTGGGTCTATCAGGGGTTCAACTTCCCCAAGGCAGCGTGGGGTGGGCAGATGCGTGATCATCTCGAATCGCTCGAAGGTAAGGATCGGCGTGATTTCATCGACGCAATCGGCGGCACGAATACCGCACCTCGTAAAGACTGGCGCGAACAGCTAGACCGGGGCGAGGCTGAAGGTTTCTATCTGCAGGGTCGAGGCCAGGTGCAGTCAGTTGTGCCATCCCCTGATAGCCGCCAGATTCGTACGGTCGTGGGTGGCGGCAACGGCGTACCAACGACCCAGTACGACGCCGATTTCATCATCGACGCGACTGGCCTCGAAGCAAACATCGAAGAACACCGAGTCGTCATGGACCTGTTGCGCCACGGTGGCGCCGGCAAAAATGTCAAGGGGCGCCTCGACGTAGCACGAGACTTCCGCGTCCGTGGCACTGACAACGGCGAAGGGCGCATCTATGCGTCGGGTTCGATGACCCTAGGCGGCTACTACGCCGGTGTGGACTCCTTCCTGGGGCTGCAATACGCTGCCTTGCGAATCCACGACAACCTGGTCAGTGCAGGCTTCGGCCGCCGGATTGGGCCTGGCCGCTCCATCTCACAATGGTGGAAATGGGCCAGAAACACCGCTCTATGAGAAAGACCGTTCTATGACCCCAACGCTCTCTGGCCGCATTCAGTCGCGCATCGTTTTGCTGGGTACTGTCGGCATCGTCTGGACGCTTCTAATCGGCCTGGTTGTGCCTCGCCCTGAAGGGGCAGCCGTGTACAAGGGACTTTTCACCGCACTGCTGATTGTTGCCGTGGTCGGCATTGTCTGGGAACTGATTTACCACGTGCTGCAGCAATACCGCTGGGAGAAAGACTGGCCGACAGTATTTGGTCTGGTCCTCGCAATTCCCGAAGGCATCGTGGCCTGGGCGCTGCTACAGAACGGCGTGCCGTGGGATGCCCGCCCCGTGCAGGCCAGCACGTTCTTGACCATGTTCATCACGTTATGGATCCTGATCTGGGCCATTACGAATGGCCCACTCCAGATCCTGTTCCTTCGCTGGCGCTACCGCGGCGGCCGCTTCATCGGTGGCTGGGGGTAGTGCATCCAGCGGTTCAACTCATCTCTCGCCGAACCGCTGTCTTCAAGCCTCCCGGCCCAGGATCCGAACATGCCACCGATGGATACGACAGGTCAGACCCTGATGCACATTTAGGAAAGTTCGACGATGCCGTTGGGGGTTTCAATGGTGGCAGTGAGTTGTGCGGGGCCGACAGCGAAATCGATCGCATCGCTGAGCCCAAGACCAGAAATCACCTCTGCCACTCGAGGGTCAGGGTTGCACACCAAAAGCTTCACGAGTGAACCCATTGCAGGCAGGGACGAAGCCGGACTTAGACCCCCAAGCCAGTCAATGGCGAATGGTAGAGCTCCGTCTAGGCCATGAGCGGTGTCGCCGCCAGTGGTGAGTTCCCATTCGAGTAGTTCACCATCGGGCTTCCTGCGACTCACCGCAAGCTGAATCCCAGGATTGAAACCAGCACTGCGGACGACACTGGCGAGATCGTCGAGTGACTCGTCGCCAACGGTATGCACGGCATAGGCGACGAGCTTGGGGCCGTCGAGATCATCGATCCCAAAGCCACGAGGACGCTCCGGGTTTGGCTGGTTGGAATCAACCCCAATGATCTCAAAATAGGTTCGGTCATCGAACGTGAGCAATGTGTTGTGTGTACCCCGACCCTCGTGAGCCCCACCAACGACAGCCATGGCTCCGGTCAGTTCGTGGATGATGCGAGTGCCTTCGGCGACATCGGGGCAGGCGAAGACGATGTGATCCAGTTCGGCCATCAGCTCAACCGTCGATCTGTTGGCGGGCATCCCACAGATGGTGCTCGACCTCGTGCAGCATGTAGCGCGCCAGCGACTCCACAGTGAAGCGTTCTCCATCACTGCGGATGCCTTCATTCTGCCATTCATCACCGTTAACACGATCAAGAAGGTCGGCATATTTGCCCGCGGAGGATGCAAGGTCATAGGCAACCTTGGCTGGATCCTGTTTGGCGTAGTCGCTCTTGACCGCTTCTTCTTCCTGGTCCCAGTCTGTGAACGTCGGCGGCTTGCGCTTTTTCAACATCTGTCGTGTGCGCTCATCAAAGAGCTTGACCACATCGCTCACGTGGCAGCCATACTGCAGCGGCGTCCAAATCCGATCGTCACCATCGCGCAAGCGGGACACGGCCGAGCCGCGGCCAAGCGTTTCCCGCCACGCACCACCGACTCCGCGAATACGCCCACCAAGCTCGTCGCGCTCTAACGCGTCAGCCTGATAGCCGCAGTGGTCGCACGGTCGCTCGAGCACCCAAGTCCAATCATCATCAACACCCATAACCTCACCATAGAACGACTACACGAGCAGGACGATTCGCTTAAGGAACTCCCCAAAATCAACCGCCCGATTCAATGTCCAGGTTGCCATCCATAACCACCGCAAAGCGATTTCCTCATAGGCCATCGATGCGGTTCTTGTCCTTCCAAGCACCTTCCTTATGACATTGCTACCCGGTCACCGAGATGAACTTTGAGGTGGACACGTAGATGCCCAGTTCTATGGGCTCGGTGTCAACGGAGAACTAATGGGTTCCCGTGCCAATGGGTTCCCGTGCCAATGGGTTCCCGTGCCAATGGTCTTGTCGCCGCAAGTTTCTCTTTGCCCGAACGGCCGATTGAGTACTGCCCTCCTTAACCGACCTGGACGTCAAATCTTTGGGCCAGCGTGCTCCAAATTTTCTGCTTGCAAGGCAATGTTTCAAGGCCGCATCGCCCGACTATTACCCACATTTACCGACGCGTCGAGAAGCTGGCATTACGAGAAATTTCACGACGGGTCGGCCTCGCTCTCGGTGATGTCGATGACGAGTGGATCCACCGATCCGCCGAACTCGAGGACTCGGTCGACCAGGCCGGCAAGGCCTTCCGGCACGATCTTTTCATTTGAAGCATGGATTTCGGCCGGCGTGAACCAACGCATGTCGACAATGCCCTCACCCCACAAATCGTCTTTTTCCAGCGCCGGGGCAAGCGGAAAGTCATGGCAAGGGACCAGGCGAATCTCGTCTTGTTGGCCTCCGTAGCCAAGCGCGACACTTGGGCCGCGTTGGGTGCGGCTGCAGACGACCGGCCCAATGAATGGGTCAGCTAGCCCAGTCTCTTCTAAGAGCTCTCGTCGCAAGGCGGTCTCGGTGTCTTCGCCTTCTTCGATGCCTCCACCGGGAAGCACCCAACCGGTCCAACCGCTGTGCTCAATGTGGAGCTTGACCATGAGCACGCGATCAGAATGATCAATCATGAGTGCTCGGACTGCTCGACGCAGCGGGAGTGGGGGTTCAGTCATCGTGCCTCGCACTGATTCGGATACTTGGCAGCAAAGCAGCAACCGAGCGAGACCCCAAGACGCCCGACCATACCCCGGCGCAGTAGGAGCCATGATCGATCACTCGCATTGCAGTGTGAGTGATCGGATCCAGGGCGGGGCGTGCACAAATCCAGTCGACCAAGGCAGGAACGATGAGTGCCGCAGCGAGTGCCGAGCGAGTGCGGCGAGAAAAAAGTAACAGAGGCCCCCACGAGCGGGTGGCAGCGACGGCCAGTCCGTTCACGGCATACTTGTGAGTCATCGCGGTAAGCCGCAGAGCTTCTTCATTCGGTGCATCGACCTTGCCAGTGAGTTTGCGAGCCAAAGGAATCACACCAGCGACTGCTGCTAGCGCCCCAACGCTGCGCAAACCTCGTCCACCGAACAGCAGCGCAAGCGTGGTCGTGACGGTCGCGACGGGCAGCTGTAGCGGCGATACCTTGTCGCCGTGGCGAGAAGCCAGCGATGCGGCCGACGAACCATAAGAGAAACGCTGGCGGGCGAACGCCGCAAGCGACAAACGGTTGCGGTGCTCGACGACCGCTCCAGGTTCATACCGGACAAGATGGCCATCGTGGATAATGCGCCACACCATGTCGACATCTTCGCCGTAGCGCATCGCCTCGTCGAAGCCGCCGGCTTGTTCGAGTACTTCGGTGCGCACGGCCAGCATCGCCGATGGCACATAGGAGATTCGTGTCCCGGGGTAGACAATTGCGGCGTCGCCACCCATATCGAGCGGCGAGTTGTGTGATTCGTACGCCGCCAGCGGACTGCGACCAGCCCTCGCCCGTACCCGAGGCGCAACAACGGCAACACCCGGATCGTCGAAGTGCCCCAAGATACGCTGGACCGCCCCTGCACGGGACTCAACGTCGGCGTCCACGAACACGATCACGCTCGGGCGGCGAGTGACGTCCCCGCAGGCCGTCACGCTGCGCCAGCCAGTGTTGCGGGCTGCGGCTGGACCACGGTTTTGGTCGTGACGCAGGAGTTCGGCTGCATAGCGTTCGCTCACTGCTGCGATCGCAATGCTGTTAGGAGAAGCGTCGTCGACAACGATGATCTGTTCGTTAGGATGGTCTCGCCGCAAAGATCTGAGCAGTTCCTCTAGGCCAACAATGTCCTCGAAAACGGGCACCACGAAGGTGACCGTAGGAAGCGGTTCGACACCCGGTGCCACCGGATGCACCATGCCACCACGAATCAATTGGGTACGCAGCTGCTCAGCTTCTTGCGAGATGGGTCCTGGCTCGCCAGCAAGCCAACGATCTAGCAGCTCAGCACCGGCGGAAGACAAACGGACCACTCGAAATGGCGAGCCTCCAATAAGTGCGGTACCGTTGGACACGCGTCGGACGTTGGCGTCAACTTCCAATCGCACCTGTTGCATCGCCACGCACTCACGTTAACCCCGGGGGATTCCCATGGAACCAAAGACCGAACCTGAAGCAACTGCTGTCGAAGAAGAAACACTCGTCCAAGAAGAACTGCTCGTCGAAGAAATTTCCATCGATGGCATGTGCGGCGTCTACTAGACGGCCATGACGAGTGGGACCGCCAGCGCCGATATCGGAGAAAAGTCGACGGCGGACTGCCCTGTCACGTTCGACTCGTCAAGCAAGTGGGAGCGCAGCGCCAAGATTGGGCTTCGATCTGAGCCCTTCGGCGCTTTGGCGTACCACTTCGATACCCGACGGCTCGTCTTCCTCAAATCCACCACGCTGGTCGACTTAGTCGAAGGTCTGGTTGATCATGAATCGGCTGACGCTGCGATCGAAGCGATCGTGGAACCTGCCGATGACCGCAGCCGCCGTGCCCACGTGTTGGCTTTGACCTCACTCGCCGAAGCTGGCGTCATCGAACCTGTCACCCCCGCTATCTCATCCGTTGGGTAACTCATGACCGCGATTCACACTCCCCTGACCCTCACGCCGAAGCCTGTAGCAGTGCCTCCGCTCGTTGAGCAGCTCAAAGGCGGCCTGGACGCACCGATCTGTTTGACCTGGGAGCTCACCTACGCTTGCAATCTGGCGTGTGTCCATTGCTTGAGTTCATCTGGCCGCCGTGATCCCAAGGAACTCACGACTGCCGAGGCGCTTGCCGTGGTCGACGAGCTCGCCGACCTGCAGGTGTTCTATGTGAACCTTGGCGGCGGCGAACCAATGATCCGCAAGGACTTCCTGGACATTGTTGATCATGCGGTCGGCCGCAACGTCGGCGTCAAGTTCTCGACCAATGGCTATTACATCGATCAGCAAGCCGCCGAGCGTTTCGCTGCGACCGACCTACTCGATATTCAGATTTCGCTAGATGGGTTCGATGCGGCCACCAACGATGCCGTGCGCGGACCCGGTTCCTGGGAAGCAGCTCGTCGAGCAATGGACAACCTCGCTGCGGCGAACTTCGGTGAGTTCAAAATTTCAATCGTAGCGACACGCCATAATGTCGCCCAGCTCGACGACTACAAGAAGATGGCCGACGAGTACGGCGCACAACTGCGGGTCACCCGGTTACGTCCGTCTGGTCGCGGCGTGGACTCGTACCAGGACTTGCGACTCACCCATCCACAACAGCAAGACATCTTCCGCTGGATCATCGATCACCCGGACGTGCTGACCGGTGATTCGTTCTTCCATCTGAACGCACTGGGCACCAACACCGGCGAAACGCTGCCTGGCCTGAGCATGTGTGGCGCTGGCCGCATTGTCTGTCTAATCGACCCGATCGGCGATGTCTACGCTTGTCCATTCGTGATCCACGACGAATTCATGGCTGGCAATGTGCGCGACGCCGGCGGGTTCGCATCAGTCTGGCGTGAATCTGAGTTGTTCGCTGAACTGCGCCAACCCGGCGCCGCTGGCGCCTGTGCCTCATGCAATGCCTACGACGCGTGCGGCGGTGGTTGTATGGCAGCCAAGTTCTTCACCGGTATCCCGCTCGATGGCCCTGACCCGGACTGTGTACTCGGCCATGCCGACGAAGCCGTGGCTGCTGCCAATGCGGCTGGCATCGTCCCGCAACCGTCGCAAGATCACTCTCGCCCAGTCCGCATCGGCGCCAGGCCTTCCTGAGCACAGCTCGTGCGGTTGGCGCCTGCAAACCGCACCACGCATGCGAGTTCTACCGCATTCCAAACACCAATGTTATCTAGTCCGCCATGGCCGCGGGCAACCGGACAACGGCTTTGGCGACAGACACCTGTTCGGTGCAAGCTGATCATGCAAGACTCAGAGCATGATTGAGATTTCGAAGTTCGGCGCTCCGCTCGGTGGCCTCGTGCACGGGGTCGACCTCAGATCGCTCGATGATGTTGAGTTCGCCGCGATTCAGGCAGCGTTTGCTGAGCATCTTGTGCTGGCGTTCCCCGGCCAAGATTTGACAATCGACGAGCAACTGGCGTTCGCTCGCCGGTGGGGTCAACTGCAGAAGCACCCCTATTACCGCGGAGCTGACTATCCCGAGCTTATGCGGCTCGACAACCAGGGCAAGGCCAAGGATCCGAACGAGCACTGGCATAGCGACATGAGCTACGAGCCAACACCGCCGAAGATCACCATGCTGTACGCACTGGAAGCACCCGCTATTGGTGGCGACACTGCCTTCGCTAATCAACACGTTGCTTTCAACGAACTTTCAAACAGCCTGCAAGAACAACTGCGAGCCCTGAACGCCGTCCACACCGCCGAAGGGCTCGCTCGCCTCTACAAGCGCGATCCAGCCGACGCTCCTCAATCAATACACCCGGTGATACGTCGCCATGAAGACCGGGGCGACGACGCTCTCTATGTATGTCGTGCCTTCACGACCAAGTTCGAAGGCTGGCGCCCCACCGAGAGCCAAGGCCTGCTGCACTTTCTGTTCGAACACTCGGCTCGCCCTGACTTTCAAGCCCGACACCAGTGGAACGCTGGTGACTTGGTCATGTGGGACAATCGTTCGGTCCTGCACTACGCCGTGCATGACCATGGCGATGACGCCCGCACCATCCATCGCGTCCAGGTCCAAGGCGATACGTCGCTCTCGCTCATTTCATGACCAAACAAATGGCTACTCGTCGGCCATCTGTGCGTCGCAACGTGCAGGTCACTGACAGATCGGTTCCAGCAGTCGTCAGCCGATGCCAGACCCTCTATCCGTCTTAGCCAGTAACCAGTTGTGATGCGCTGGTTGTACATGCAACTCAGGCCAGCATCGTCACCAGGTCAGCGATCAATGTTGCGAGGAGCTCCTGGCCTTCGGCGGCGGTCGCTCCGGTGGGGTCGCCAAGAACTCCATTAGCCGAGACGGCGGCTACGCCGCCAGACCGTAAATCTTTAATGATGTCGCGAAGCGGTGCGGTGCTCCCAGGTTCGGCCGCGTCGAGCTTCACCGTGTCAGGAGCAATCCTCAGCATCAACGACGTCTCGGTTCGACCCGCATGAGCATCACCTCCAGGAAGTGATGGTGACCATGAACTGACGTCGTGGCCTTCGGCCCGGAGTTGCGTGACAGCTTTGGTCACGCCATCGCTGTTGCCCCCATGCCCGTTCACTAACACGACCTGGCGGAAGGTCGACGAGGCCGAGCGGACGAGTTCGACAAGGACAAGATGCAGCGCTTCGGTGCCTATCGACAAGGTGCCAGCGAACGCCTGATGCTCGCCGCTCGATCCATACGCAAGTACCGGCGCCACGGTTACCTGGGGTACCGCTGTAGCGGCACCAGACGCAATCGCTTCGGCGATTCTGGCATCGGTGTCCATTGGTAGGTGTGGGCCGTGCTGTTCGGTTGAACCAAGCGGAACCACTAGCAGTGACTCTCTATCGACTTCCGGCCATACCAGTTTTGCCAACTCCACGGAACGAACGCTAGCGGCCCATCACCAATGCGTCGGCCAGTGTCCGACACCAGCCGCTCGACGCCTAGGCTCTCGTCGTGGCTAACCCGTGGTTTGAAACTGTTGCTGTCGCCAAGGCACGCTCTAAGAAGCGACTTCCTCGTTCGGTCTATGGCGCCATCGTGGCCGGGGCCGAAGCTGGCATTTCGCGGGACGATAATCTATCGGCCTTCGACCAACTCGGGCTGCGTCCCGTCACCGCTGGCCAACACGCGCGCCGCGAGATGTCGACCACGATCATGGGCCAGCCAGCATCGATGCCGGTGATGATCTCGCCAACCGGGGTGCAGGCCGTTCACCCCGAAGGTGAAGTTGCCGTAGCTCGCGCGACCGCGGCGCGGGGCGTGCCCATGGGACTCAGTTCGTTCGGCAGCAAGCCGCTCGAAGACGTAATCGAGGCCAACTCACAAACCTTCTTCCAGATCTACTGGGCGGGCGACCGCGACAGCATGAGTGCCCGCATGGAACGAGCTCGCAAGGCCGGTGCCGCTGGCATGATTTTGACACTTGACTGGTCGTTCTCGCACGGACGCGACTGGGGCAGCCCGTCAATCCCTGAAAAAATCGACCTGAGGACAGCCATCAAGCACGCCCCCGACGTTCTGACTCGCCCCCAATGGCTCATGAGCTGGCTCAGAACCAAGCAACTACCCGATTTAGGTGTCCCTAACTTTCCAACCGGCGGAGCGCCTGTCCCCGGATTCTTCGAGGCCTACGGCACGTGGATGGCCACGCCACCTCCTAGCTGGCACGACATCGCCGGGCTCATCGAAGAATGGGGCGGCGAGTTTATGGTTAAGGGCATCGGACGACCTGATGAAGCCAAGCGCGCTGTACAAGCCGGCGCAACTGCAATCTCTGTCTCGAACCATGGGGGCAACAACATCGATAGCTCGCCGGCACCTATTCGAGTCCTTCCTGAAGTTGTCGACGCGGTGGGCAGCGAAATCCAAGTCATCATGGATGGCGGCATCCGCCGTGGATCTGACGTCGTTAAGGCACTGGCCTTTGGCGCTGAGGCCGTCATGATCGGCCGCGCTTACCTGTGGGGCCTTGCGGCAAACGGTCAGACTGGAGTCGAGAACGTGCTCGACATTCTGCGCAGCGGTATGGACGCAACGATGCTCGGTATGGGAAAATCCGGCATCGCCGACCTGTCCCCCGACGACATCAGCACCCCTCGCGACTTCTTCCCGCCTCGCATCTGATATCGCAACGACGACCTGGTCGCCGTTGCGTTGTCCACCGAAAGAAAAAGCAGGCTAACACGATGCAACCGTCCGTTCGGCAGAGAATTAGCCTTTCGGAGTGAGCGAACACGTCAAGGTTCCCCACGAGATCAAGCTGCTGCTTGGCGCCTTAGCGTGCGGCACGTTCGCCTTCTCGGTGTTAGCCACCGTTATTGGTCTCCAGGTTTTCGCAATCACCGACAGCGAGCGCGATCTCGGACTCGTCGGACTGGCACAGTTCGTGCCGATCCTTTTGCTATCGCCGTTCACCGGTACCATCGCCGACCGCTTCGACAGGCGACGCGTATTCGGAGCAGGCCTGATCATCACCATCGCTGCAACGTTTGGACTGATGGCTTATGCAGCCACTAACCCCACGAGTGTGCTGCCCATTTTTTTGTTGTTAGCCGTCAACGGTGTCGGCCGAGCGGTCGGCACGCCAGCCAGCCGGGCATTGCCGATCGATCTGGCCCCAGATGGAGCGCTCGAACGCATCATTGCCCTACGGTCACTCACTTTCCAGATTGCGTTGATCGTGGGGCCATTGGTTGGAGCATTCGCCAACAAAGTCTCACACGTGCTCCCCTACGTGCTGGTCGTGATTGCCCAGGTCCTGGCGATTCTGGTTCTGGCCGGTATCTCCAAGCCTGCGACCGCGAAGTTGGAGTCCGTTGCAGGACCTCGCCAAGCAATTCGAGATGCGGTTGAAGGTCTGCGGTTCATACGCCGAAACCAAATCGTCTTTGGTGCAATCTCACTCGACTTGTTTGCCGTCCTTTTCGGCGGCGCCGTCGCCTTACTTCCCGCAATAGTCGACAAGCGCCTCGGCATAGAAGACGTCGACCTTGGCGTTGGCATACTACGGGCTGCCACCGCTGCAGCTGCAGCCTTGGCAGCGCTCGTGCTCTCTATCCGGCCACTCACTCGCAGGGCGGGACCCACGCTGTTCGCCATGATCGCAATCTTCGGCCTGGCCACGATCGTTCTTGGGTTCACCAGGAGCTTTCTCGTCGCAGCCTTGGCCGTTGCAGTGCTAAGCGCAACCGATCAGGTGAGTGTCTTTATTCGAGCAAGCATCGTTCCGCTCGCTACGCCAGAATCCATGCGCGGGCGCGTGCTCGCAGTGGAGAACGTGTTCATTGGCGGATCAAATGAACTGGGCGCCTACGAATCGGGCGAGACCGCAGCATGGTGGGGCCTTGCCCCGGCAGTGGTGATCGGAGGTATCGGGACGCTCCTGGTAGTCGGCGTCAGCTGGTTTGTATTCCCTGCGCTGCGCGCTGTCGACCGTTTCTCCGACGTCAAACCAGTCCTTGGCACCGAACCCATACCCAAATAGGGCCACGCCCGGAACCAGCGACACCACGAGACGATTCACCACAAATGCCTACCAGCCCATCGATACGTGGACCGAAACTTGAGACTCTGGGTGTCAAGTTTGCGTGCTCGCTCGTCGCCTCTGTCTAGCTGAAGAGGTTGTTGGCATCCATGGTGACCAGGATCACAAGCATCACAATGATGCCGGCGTTGAGTGCGCTGACCAGCCATTTGTATTTGTGGTCAGCCCGATGGAAGCGCCGGATGCTGAACATATTCGCCACGATCGCAATGGTTCCTACGACCAAGCCGATCGATGAACCAATACCAGACGTGATACCCACGATCGGAAAAACAAACGGGAAGATCACATACGTAAGTAAACAACGGATTCCTGAGATCAGGATCGACTGGCTAAAAAGCCGCTCAGGCTGATCAGCGACATCGGCAGAACTGCTGTTGGTATCGACGTCGGCTACGGCCACAAATCTACGCTATCTGCTGAATCGGATCGGCTCGGCTCGCCTACCAGTATTCCTCAAAATGGATGTTACCTGGATCGCCTCGGCGGTCAAGCTTGAAACCTCGTTTGGTCAATAGTTCGACCACCCCCTTGGCCTCAGGCCATTCCTCAGGGTCGCCTTCGGGCAGCCCAATCATGGACGGATTGCCGCACAGGAAAACGTCCGTCGTGTCGGGGTCCAGTTCGATGCCGTAGTGACTTGACAGCATGCCCTTGCTGACTACATCTTGCAGGTACGTCTTGGGGAAGTCAGGCTCACGAGTTGGCAACGGCAGGTAGTGATAGTTGGGATACCTGGCGTCGAGCTTCTCGTGCTCACTGCGGTAGCCCAGGTCATCCCACTGTCGCACCGTCACAGCCGACACCATGGGGCCGTGATGGCCCTTGCGCAGCAATTCTGTGACCATGGCATTGTGCGGTGCTTCGCCGGTTCCTGTCGAGAAGAAGATGCACGTGCGAGACGGGTCGACAACCGGCGCCAGCGTGTAGCGCCCAGCGACCTTGGAGCCGAGGAAGATACGGTCACCGGGCCGCTTGAGGGCTAGACGAGGTGTCAGCCCAGGAACGTTGTCGTCGGTTGGCGCAACCAGCACAATGTAGAACTCAAGCTCATCGCCGGTGGCATAGTCGGACAGGTAGCCGTTCCCGTCGAACATAGGGCTCGATATCGAGTACGACCGGCGGATCATTTTCAGCCATTTATCATCGAGGCCTGGATCGGTCGCGTCATCGATGCGCGATTCCCAAAAGCCCAGTCCGAGCGTGGCGTACTGTCCAGGAAGGTGCGATGTATCGCCATGATCGGGGCGAATCTTAAGTCGCCACAGATCAGAGTGCGTTGGCTCAAACACTGTGATGGTGGCGTTGTAAAAGTGCTCGGCGAGTTCGTCAGCCAGCGTCGTGTCGCGGCTCCATGACCGCACGCCATACGGCTCGACAACAGCGTCAGGGAAACGGGCCGCAGCGACCGACGGCCAGAGGTCCGGACCGAACGCACCGTGCATGTCAATTTCTTCGGCCTTACCCGAGAACAACCAGACTGCGTCGGACGCCTTGGCAGCATCGGTTACACCGAGAGACACCAGGTCAGCTGGGGCACGGCTGCTCGCAAAGACGATGTGGTCGAACTCAAGGTCCGGGGTTCGTCGATCGGCAAAGTACGCCATTGGGAACCCGTCGCGCTCGCCGATCGCGTTGGGGGTCGAACGGTAGAGCACCGTTGCTCGGCGTTCGCGCTCAAGCGTGGCCAGCATCTCGCCGGCTACTGGTGACAGGCGAGCAGGGTCTAGGCCGTCGGCGGCGAGCACGACGTTGGCCCCAGCGGCGGCAAGCTGGGCACTCACTTCGACCGCATGATCAGACACGCCGATAACCATCACATCTGCATCACCAACACTCGCTGGCAGATTATCAACGGTTACTCGTTCGTTGGACGCAACCTCGATTGGTGGGGCCGATTCGTGCAGATAGGTTCGTTCGCCGATGATGACGGCGCGGGCTTTGCGGCGACGGCGATTACTTTGGACGATGACCATGCCATCGTCGTCAATATCGATCAGCGTGACCATTTCGCCATAACCGATACCAAGATCATTACGGCTAATGACCTCGGGCATCAGCACCGAGTCACCCCGATCCATAATGTGCACCCGCTTGACCCCGGCGCGAGCCGCCGCCTCGGCGACGGAGAGTCCGCCAGCGGTCGCTCCAATCACGATCAGGTCATGGGTCGTGGTGTCTTCTGCCATGGTCCAGTCTCCCACAAGCCACCCAGAGCGCTTCCATGCACAAGCTGAAAGAACAGCCAATCATTGCGCCTGCCGAAATTCTTAGCACCCTGGAGTGTCAAAAACTCATTAGCGAGATCCCAAAGAACAACGCCCAGTCCTGAGGTACGAAGTCGCCGTCGTCATCTGCCGTTACTCCGGGGAAGATCTTGGTGCACCGTGTTTTCACAGGTCGGCCCTAACGATCTTGGATCCCTTAGCGGACAGGGTTCAGCCACGAGCGCTGATCCGCTGCTACGCACACACTGCCTCCGTCAAATTTCCAACGGCCCTAGCAGTCAAGTCCGCTTGTCCCGCTCTCGACGGCCCAGCAAGCTAACCCGTTGCGCTAGGCCGTGAAGGTGAAAGTAGTTGAGGCGTGATATTCCTCAACCGGGCGCACGATGCAGTCACCGAAGTCAGGGCGGTTTGGAGTGTCGGGAAGGCATTGAGTTTCAAGTGCGATCCCACGACACCCCGCATCTAGATGTTGCCCGGTATAGGTCTGCAAGCCGATCTGGTTTGTGGTCAAGTCGATGCGACGACCTGACTCGTGCCAGAGTGACGCGCTGATCATGGCCTTTTGATCCAACACGAAGCAATGGTCATAGCCTCCTGCGTCAACCACGTCAGCGAGCGAGCGTTTGTCGTTGCAGTTGAACCGAGTTCCGCTGACAGCCACCGGCGGACCTGGGACTGGGATGTTGTCTGCATCGACCTCAACATAGGTAGACGCGGCAACGGTGAGCTCGTGCCCGTCGAGCATGCCGTCGCCGGCCAGGTTCCAATACACATGATTGGTCATGTTCAGCGGGGTGGGCTCGTCGACAGTGGCCCGATAGTCAATCGACAGGCGATTGCCCGCAAGCTCGAACGTAGCGGAGGCTTTAACCTTGCCCGGGAAACCCATGTCGCCCGATTTGCTCGTATGGCGCATAATCACGCGACCGATATCTCCATCGGTTTCCGAGTCGGCAGCCCAGGCATAGGTGTTGAAGCCATCAGTCCCACCGTGGAGCTGATTCAGTCCTTCGTTCGGTTCGACTTCATACTCAACGTCATCGAACGCAAACCGTGAGCCAGCAATCCGGTTGGCGTACCGGCCGACCGACGCACCGTGGTAGCCCGCTCCGTCGACTGCGCCAGGCGGATAGCCGACGTTGATCTGCAGCTCCTGGTCATCTTCAAGTCGCAAGATCACGGACGCGAGGTGGGCCCCAAGGTCAGCGATCGTCACCGACATCAGATCCGATGTCAGCTCGTATCCCATCGACTCGGCGCCCGGCCATAGCTCAACGCCAACCCGGCTGATATTCATCGACACCCCGCGAACCCTATCCCCGAGGCTTCCTTCAGGCACGAGCCACATCTGGCGAACCCAACAGCCGCTTGGCCCACCCGGGCCTTGCACGTTAGTTATGTCGACGCGTGCTCTACTGAGCCAAAGCTATGACACTCCACATTTTTGCATACTGAACAAGCCCGTGCGACGCCTTGCGAGCGCCACACGGCCAACTTGATCGGCTTGCCATCAGCCTCACTGCCTAGACCAAACGAGGGTCCGCCAGGTCAGGCCACGTTCCTAGTGAAATTGTCAGCGGCCCGGCAACTAGGAGTTAATGGCGAGTTCGTCCAGGTAGTCGCCGTAGCGAACCAGTGCTGCCGCTCGCCGAGTTGGAACGTGATCAATCGATGGGTCCGAAGGCCGGTAGCGCTTCAAGACCTGGCGAGCGACGGTTACCTTGTGGACCTCGTCAGGGCCATCATAAATACGAGCAGCGCGGGCAGCGCGGTACATCGATTCGAGCGGCAAGTCGGTCGTGTAGCCAAGCGATCCGTGAATCTGAATGGCACGATCGATGACATCGTGAAGCACCTTGGCGCCCCAGAACTTGATGACGGCTATCTCGAGCCGAGCATCGCTGTAGGTCCCGCCAGCTTCGTGCAGCTTGTCCATCTTCCACGCCGCTTGCAGCGTGAGAAGCCGAGCAGCCTGACGATCCGCATACGACTGCGCAACCCAATCTTGGATCATCTGCTTATCGGCCAGAATCGAACCCTTGGTATAGCGAGTTAACGCCCGCTCACACAGCAAGTCAAATGCTCGGCTTGATTGACCAAGCCAGCGCATTGCGTGATGGATACGGCCAGGGCCAAGGCGTTTCTGCGCAAGAGCGAAGCCTTGCCCGATACCAGCTTCGCCCCCCACCACGTTCTCAAACGGAACCCTGACCTCGTCATAGATAATCTCGGCGTGGCCGCCGGGCTCACCGGTCTTGTGATCGGGTTCGCCCATAGTGGGCACATCTCTCAGAATGTTTACGCCCGGCGTGTCTGTCGGTATCACAATCATCGAGAAGGCCGAATACGGCGAGGCATCCTCGTCGAGGTTCGTCTTGACCATGACAATAAGAATGTCCGATACCGAGGCGTTGGACGAGAACCACTTATGACCACTGACGACCCATTCATCGCCGTCACGCACCGCTTGGGTGGTGAGCAGTGTCGGATCGGCACCAGCCCCCGGCTCGGTCATCGAGAAACAGGACCGGATCTGCTGGTTGAGCAGCGGCTCCATCCACTTCTTCTTCTGCTCTTCGGTACCGCCAAGTGACAACAGCTCAGCATTGCCTGAATCAGGGGCATTATTGCCAAAGATGCGTGGACCCAACGGCGATTGGCCAAGGATCTCATGCATCAGGCCGAGCTTGACCTGGCCGAAGCCGCCCCCGCCGAGCTCCGGTGGCAGGTGTGCTGCCCACAGGCCCTGCTCTTTCACTTGTTCTTTAAGCGGTGCAGTGATCTTGTCGTAAACAGCCCGACCCTCAGGGCTTCGGAACTCTGCAGCCAGCGTTTCGAGCGGGAAGACCTCTTCCTTCATGAACTCACGCATCCACGCAAGCTTCTTCTCAAATTCAGGTTCGGTCTCAAAATCCCAGGCCATGCCGAGGTGCTCCCTTGTGTGCGTTCCCTTTGAAACTAGTTCACTGCGGCGGTGACTTGGTTAAGGCCACGTTGCTCAGGTGAGAACCCGGGCGAGCGCAGTTGCTGCCATCGCTACAACGA
The DNA here is from genome assembly GCA_905182135.1 of uncultured Acidimicrobiaceae bacterium. GTDB lineage: Bacteria > Actinomycetota > Acidimicrobiia > Acidimicrobiales > UBA10347 > UBA10347. The sequence goes on from CAJJAG010000006.1 coordinate 252,215, forward strand.
TCACGCCGATGAACGGCACTTTTCGCCAAGTGGCAAAGAGCGCTGCAACGAGGCCCGCGACGCGAGCATCGAGCACAAGTTCGGTGTCACGCTCGAACGTCTGTAAAGCAATGAGCGCACAGAACAGGGCGGGTGGTACCAGCGAAACTGACCGTCGCAGCAGAGGCCGTTCTATGCGGGTGCCGACCAGCACGCCAGCAAGCTTAAACCCATAGGCTCCGGCGGCCAGGACCAGGATTGCTGTCCAACTCATGGCGTCCCTTCAACGGTTGAAACAGCAGAGTCAGTCGTCTTGATGGCAGCCGGCACGAGCAGCGCCGGGATAATCGCTAGCGCAGCGAGCAAGATCGGCGCTCCTGCTGGCGTGAACGGCACGACGACGATCGCAATCGAAGCACCAACGAGCCCGGCCACGCGGCCTGGTGCTGCTGATAGGTGCGGGCCAAGCAGCGCGACGAACGACGCGGGGAAGGCTGCATCGAGGCCATACACATCGGGATCGCCAATGGCATCACCAACAAGGACACCGACAGCAGTACCCAGATTCCAGAAGAAAAACAGCGCTGCGCCTGTCCACCAGAATGCTTCAGTTGCCGCAACGTCATCATCTTGTGCGACCGACATGGCTGTCGTTTCATCAATCACCCAGTGAGCCCCGGGAATCCGCTTCCACCCATGTCGAGCCAGCCCTTCACTTAGGCGCATGCCATAGAGCGAGTTGCGAGCAGCGAGGAGGAGCGCTCCTGCCACTGCTGATAGAGGTGAGCCGCCGCTGCTGATCACACCCACTGCAGCGAACTGCGATGCACCGGTGAACACCAGCAGGGACATGGCCATGGCCTTCGCCAGCGATAACCCGCTAGTCGACGCGAGTAAGCCGAAGGTGATAGCAACCAGACCCACCGCAGCACCGAGGGCAACCGAGTCTCGTCGGTGGGTAGAGGTGGTGGTCATCCGAGACGAAACGCTAGCGCGCAACTCATCTCGAGAGCCTGACCATTTAGAGCGCCCCCGGGCCACCCGAGATCCGCGGGAACCGCTGCACAAAAGAATCCGGCTATAAGCCGTCGCGCCATTCGTTGGGGTCTCGACCGAGTTCGGCAAAGCGACGTTCGATCCAGATCGGAACCTCCGGCATGTGGCCGGCTCGAGCTCGCTCAATTAGCTCACTGCCTTCGGCCCAGACATGGCACGTGTTCAGGTTCAGCTCGAAATGAGCGGGTCCGCTGTCGCCCTCACCGCCCGGGTCAAACGGTTTACCGCCTTCGTCGTAGCGGTCGTCCATACGAACCGACCACATTGCCTGGACAACGACGGGCGCCATCGCCTGCAGCAATGCCGTGGTGTGGGTGCACGCTCGTGGCCCACCAAACAGCTCGCGGACCTTGCGATTGAAGCCGCGCGCAACACTGAGCCCCACGAGCTGACCGTAGTGTTCAATGACCGACGGGCAGGATTCGTTTGGGTGCGTGCGGAACTCGACCTGAGCGTCGGTGATCGTCAGGTCGGCCAGCGTTACCCGCAATACAACCAACATGTGATGAATCTCGAGCGGATCAGGATCACCCTCGATGTAGATGCCCGGTGGCTTTACGTCCCGTACCGATCCGACAACCACCATGTGGTCGTCGTCGCGGTACACCTTGGTGTCATAGCTACGGGTGTGCAGCAGCGTGAGCTCTTCGAGCGCAATCGTCATGGGCATCTTGTATCCGAGAAACGGGTGCCTCACCAACCTGGAATAAGGTACGACATGCGTTTCACCCCGGTCGTCGGCACGCTCGCCTACCTTCTTGACCCAACGACCGACCAGGTACTAATCATTCGCCGCAACGCTCGCCCCAACGATGATCATTTTGGCAAGGTCAACGGACTTGGTGGCAAGGTCGAAGTTGACGAGGACATCGTCTCGAGCGCTCGACGCGAAGTTCTTGAAGAGTCAGGACTCTCCGCTACAGATATGCAGCTACGAGGGACCGTCACCTTTAGCGATTTCGGCCCGAAACGTGAGCAGTGGCTCGTGTTCATCTTCCTGGTCACTGACTGGACTGGCCAGTGCATGACGGCAAACAACGAAGGCGAGCTTGAGTGGGTCGACCGCTCGGCGCTCCTCGAAGCATGCCAGGGCGGGCCTGCAGCAATTCAGTTACCTATGTGGCCGGGAGACAAGCACTTCTTGCCGTTTGTCTTCGACGACAACCAGAGCAGCTTTCACGGGACTATGCCCTACGACGGCGATTTTCCCGTCAGCTGGTCCTACGAGCGCGTCTGACTAGGCAACATCGCCGGTACGTACTCGCTAGGGACCCACGTTACATTTCAGGATTGGCCGAGGAAATCGGGCCAACTTCGCGATCGGCGAGGCCGTGACGGAAGGCCGAGCGCATCGAGTTGCGCCTGCACCTCGAGCAGCTGATCAGACAACACAGCGATACGGCATGGTTGCCCGTTCGTTGGAGCGCCAGAACTGAAAGCATCGACCGTCAAGGCAAGCTCTGGGGAATACGGCGTGTCGATGTATAGCGGCATACCTGCGGTCTTCGACAACCGAAGACGACCGATGTCGCTCAACATCTTCAACGGCGTCGTGAGCCGGATCTTGGTGCCATGGACATAGTGCCACCTCACCGGGTATTCGACGACATTTAGACCCATTGCAAGGAGTCGCCGCAAGATCTCGACATCGAAGGCAAAGCCATCGATACCAGCGCTGGCGAATGCCACTCGTGCGGCAGGTGCATGGAACACCTTGGCTCCACACTGCGTGTCTCGAATAGACGTGCCAGCCGCGATCTGGACCACGTGGTTGAACGCTCGGCCCATGAGACCGCGGATCGCGGGAGCGCCCGTCACGTTTGAGCCGGGCGCGTGGCGTGAACCAAACACGGCGGCCACGTTCGGGCCGAGCGCAGCGATCATCGGCGCTAACGCACTTAGATCGGTGGCGTTGTCGGCATCGATGAACGCGATCACGTCGCCGCGAGCTGCAGCAACACCGGTTCGCACAGCGGCCCCTTTGCCCTGATTTCGTGAGTGCTCAATCACAACGAGATATTTGGCCCATTCGCCAGCCCGCCGGGCCGCTGTCACCGTCTCGTCGGTACTACCATCGTCGACGACGATGATCTCGGTGCTCGACGAATTAACACGGTGCCGCAGCGCATCGAGAGCGACAGGAAGTCGGTACGCCTCGTTATACGCAGGAATGATGATGCTCAACTTGATCGCCAGGTTGTTGCGCGACGGCCGAGCCACCATCAGCACCCGTTGGCTCGTTGACGTCATACCGCCAGTCTGCCGCAAACGCCCAAGAACTAATAGGTATCTGGCACCGGTTCGTTATTAAAAACAGCTAGCGAGCTGCGCCCCAACGGGTCCATTGTTCAACAAAATTGCAAACTCGTCGGCGTCGATAGCTTTGCTAAATAAGAAGCCTTGGCCGCGGTCAATACCGATCTTGGTGAGGAAATCTGCCTGCCGGGATGTCTCAACCCCTTCGACAACAACGATCATGTTCGTACTTCGGGCGAACTCGGCCAGGCTGGTCACCAAGTTGCGCACTCGCCAGTCCGTCTCGATGCGTGCCACGTAACTGCGGTCGATCTTGATCCCGTCGATCGGTAGATCACTCAACATTTGAAGCGAGGAGTAGCCCGCTCCGAAGTCATCAAGCATGATCTCGGCGCCGAGCTCGCGCAACCGATTCAGGATCGTGCGGACGCCGTCGAAATCATGAATGATGTCGGTCTCGGCGATCTCCAGCCGCATGCCGACGAATGGGCGGGCGATCTGATCTTCCTCATGCATTGCCAACAAGCTCGGAAGATGAGCAGCCGACACGTTCAAGGCAACCGGCAGGTTGCTGCCACTGAGCCGACGCCAAGCCCATACCTGACCTGCCATCTTGATCATGAGCTGTTCGAGCATGCCTGCACGCCGAGCTATATCGATGAACGAACTCGCTATCTCGACACCATTGTCGGTGCGCCAGCGAGCGAGCACCTCTGCGGCGATCACTTCGCCCGTGACCATGTCGACTTCGGGCTGAAACCAGGCTTCGATCTGGTCGTTGGCGAGTGCCTCGCGCAACGCCATTTCTGTGCGAACTCGAGCGTCACGTTTCGCGCGCAGGTCGGCATCAGCAAGCACTGCTTGTCCCCGGCCGCGCGCTTTCGCCTCATAAAGAGCAGCATCGGCGTGGCGATACAACTCGTCGGCGGTTTCACCTGCGACCGCGACCGCCATGCCAATGCTCGTTCCGATGCGGAGCTCCACACCATCGATCGTGAAAGGATCCACAAACATGGCGAGAAGACGATCTGCGACCGAACCCAGATGGTCAACCGACGTCAAACTTCGAAGCAGTACGACAAGTTCGTCGCCGCCAACACGGGCGAGAAGCATATTCTCGTCCGTAAGCGCACTTTTTATGCCTAGACCAACCGCCTTCAACAATTCATCACCCGCAGCATGGCCTAGTGAATCGTTGACAAATTTGAACCGATCGAGATCCATGAACAAAACACCGACGCCACCGGCCTGTCCACCACTCGCCACCAAGGCATTAGCGAGCTCGACCTGCAACAGCTCCCGGTTCGGGATCTGCATGAGCAGATCGTGGGTAGAGCGATAGCGCAGCTCTTCGTTCAAGGTTGTCACGTCCGATAGCCGACGCAATCGCCGCCATAGCTCAGCAGAAACAGCACACGACACCAACGTCGCTGTCGTGGCAACAACAAGCACTAGTGGTGACCAGCTCTTGGATCCGAAAGCTAAGACGAACACCGGCAACGCAGCCATCACAAAGATTGCCGCCCGACGTATCGCTGCCAAGAGCCCCGTGCGCTTGACGTCGCTGTCGCTGGTGGAATTCGTGGAGCCGGCCTGTCGTCGATCGGCGAGTGCAGGCAGAGCAGTACATACCGGCGACCACAGAGCTGACTTAAGCAAAACTAGCCAGGACGGGTGTCGCAAATTGCGCGAAGCGCTAGAGAATTACCACACCATCTATTTGCACATTAGCCCCACTACCAACTTCAACACCGTTCTATTGGAACAGAACAGCTACAACACAGCGATCGAGTTAGTTATACCCATCTCACTGTACGCACTAGAGAGAACAAAATCTCAACTATTGGGACGCGGCCTTTGTGCCAATGCCTTTGCCGTAGCAGCGACGATTAACCGATGCTCTGTTGCATGAAGCCGCGTCGCGAAGTCCGCGAGACCATCACTCGGATGGAAAGGCACGACTTCGGTGAGAATCACCGGCCCTGCATCCACCCCGTCGTCGGGGACCCAATGCACCATCACACCTGATTCGTCAAGTTCACCGGCACGCCATGCCTCATAGGCCCGCTCGATCGATCCAATACCAGGGAACTCGCCCGGTTTCGCCGGATGCAGATTGATCATGGGGAAGGATGCGCCAACCTGGGCGCCCAGGATGCGCATCCAGCCGGCCATCACGACTAGATCAGGGTCACACGACGCGATCAGATCAATCAGCCGAGCATCAGCCAAGCGCCTGACTTCAAGATCCTTGCCGACATGTTCGATCACGTGGCAAGTGACTCCTGCTGCGTCAGCTCGATCAACAACGCCAGCATCGCTGCGGTTCGTAATTACAGCGACGACGCACGCATCAAGGTCGCCCGCCACACAGGCATCAATCAACGCCTGACAGTTGGTCCCACTGCCCGATGCCAACACGACGATCCGGCCGGGATTTCGGTCCGTTTCCACAATCCCACCGTTAGATGTTTGTGAGCGTGACGCGGTCGGTTGACCCGTCATAGGCGACAGTTTCGCCAATTACCCAGGTGGTCTCAGCGATCGCCGACTGTACTGCAGCGACACATTCGGGTGCCACGATCAGCACCATCCCGATGCCACAGTTGAAGATCTGATGGGCATCGTCGACCGCTAGGTCAGCACCCTGGATAAGCCAGTCGAACAACGGTGGCCTAGGCCACGCGCTGACGTCGACGGTTGCGCCGATGCCAGTGGGCAGCACCCGAGGAATGTTGTCTTGCATCCCGCCGCCGGTGATGTGTGCCATAGCCATCAGTAGGTCCTGCCGAATGACATCGGCAAGTACGCCGTGGTAGCTGCGGTGGGTTGCGCACAACGCAGCGCCGATCGACTCGCCGTCGCCACCAGGTAGCGGGTCAGTCAATGGAGTGTCGCCTACAACCTGGCGCGCCAAGCTGTAGCCGTTGGTGTGCAAGCCACTACTAGCGACACCGACCAACACATAGCCAGCCTGGATGCCGGCCTTGGGCAGTAACTTCGATCGCGACACCGCACCGACCATGGTGCCGGCAATGTCAACAGAGCCTTCCGTGAACACACCTGGCATCTCGGCAGTCTCGCCACCCAGCAGGATGCATTTCGATTCGCGACATGCCGCGGCCATACCCTCGACGATGCGGCCGACAATTTCGGGATCGAGACGCTGCGCTGCGACAGTGTCCAAGAAAAAGAGCGGAATCGCACCCTGAACCAGCACATCATTAATTCCATGATTAACAATGTCGCCACCGGCGCCTTCCCACAGGTCCATCGCAGCGCTGAGCTTGGTCTTGGTGCCTACACCGTCAGTACTTGCAACCATCAGCGGATCATGGATACCAGCAAGTGACGCCAGATCAAAGACACCTCCAAAGCCACCGATGCCCGACACGACACGCTCGTCGTGCGTGCTTTTAACTGCATCCGAGATGCGTTCAATTGTTGCGGCCCCCGACGTTAACGAAACGCCGGCTGCCTCATATGCATCACTCATGCATGCCTCCAGGTGTGGCGCCCCCAGGGGACGTCACACTTCAGTTATCAATAGAAGTTGTTGATTTGCTCGACCGGATTGATGAGTGGCGCCAGCCAATGTCTCCACGGGCAAACAGGCCGTTACCGGTGACCTGGTCAACCAATCGATAGGAGTTGGACAGCGCCGAGTCAAGGTCATCGCCCATCCCGGTTATGGCAAGCACCCGTCCGCCGTTGGAGACGAGACGGTCATCGTCGTCTCGTACCGCGCCGGCATAGAACGTGCAGACATCATCGCTGCGACCCAAGTCAGGAACGGCGATGCCTTTGACTGGGTCTGAGGGGTACCCCTGGGCGCAAATCACGACGGTGGCGGCCACGCCGGGCCGCATTGTGACGCTGATCTGGTCGAGTGTGCCGTTGGCGGCCGCGGCCATCAGTTCAAGACCACTGGACTGCAACATGGGCAGGATGACTTCGGCTTCGGGGTCGCCGAAACGACAGTTGTATTCGACCAATTTGGGGCCAGTTGGAGTGAGCATAATGCCGGCAAAGAGCACCCCGACGTAGGGGGTGCCGGCAGCAGCCATACCAGCGACCGCTGGTTCAAGGAAAAGCGATGCAAGCTCAGCCTGGCGTGATGCATCGATGCCCGGCACAGGGCTGAAGGCGCCCATGCCACCGGTGTTCGGCCCGGTATCGCCTTCGCCAACGCGCTTGTGGTCCTGAGCAGTGGCGAGCGCTAGAACAGTCGACCCGTCACTCACGCCGAACAAACTGAGCTCTTCACCGGTCATCCGTTCTTCGAGCACGATGGTCGAGCCAGACACGCCGAGCTCTCTACCATCAATCATCGAGGTGATGGCCTGCACGGTTTCTTCACGATTTTCGGGAATGATCACGCCCTTACCAGCAGCGAGCCCGTCAGCCTTGACAACAACCTCGAACCGCTGCTCGTCGAACCAGGCGATGGCCTCAACGCTTGACGTGAACGTTTTCGATACAGGCGACGGGATGCCGCAGCTAGCAGCGAACGAGCGGGTAAAGGACTTAGATCCTTCGAGCTGGGCTGCAGCTTTCGACGGACCGAAACAGGAAATGTTGGCGTCCAAAAGTGCATCGGCTAAGCCTGCTACCAACGGCGCCTCGGGACCCACCACAACGAGGTCGATTTGATTTGAGGCGCAGTACCCTACGACTGCGGCATTATCGGCCACATCGAGCACAACGTTGTGCTCCTGGGTTCCGGCGTTGCCGGGCGCCACCGCAAGCGAGGTCAACCCATCGCTACGCAAGATCGCCTGGGCCAGAGCGTGCTCTCGCCCACCTGACCCAATCAACAGCACCTTCATCGGTGCACCGCAGAATCCGCGCTACCTGCGGACGCTGGAAAAGCAGCGACCCGGGACCGTAGAGGCGGATAGCTCGCACAGGATGAGCGAAGCGAATCATGACTACCCATTATGCGAGTGCGCCGTCAAAGCGCTTCTTGGCCGTGGTCGGTAGCTTGAGCTGGACGGCAATTGGGTAGTCGCCTGTGAAGCACGCGTTGCAATAGCCGTCTTCGCGCTCGAGTGCTTCCATCATGGCCGGCACACTCAAGTACCCCAACGAGTCAGCACCGATGTGGGTAGCAATCTCATCGACACTCAAATGGTGAGCGATCAGCTCATCGTGGGTGCCCATGTCCACACCGAAGAAACACGGGTGCGCAATCGGCGGGCAGGTCACCCGCATATGAACCTCGAGCGCACCAGCCTCGCGAATCATCTTGATGAGTGGGCCGCTGGTGGTGCCACGCACGATCGAATCGTCGACTACGACGACCCGCTTGCCTTCGATGTTCTCGCGCAGCGTGTTGAATTTAAGTGCCACACCCTGGCGACGAAGCTCGTCTGTCGGCTCGATGAACGTGCGACCGATATAGCGATTCTTCACGAAGCCTTCGTTGTATGGAATGCCAGAATACGCCGAGTAACCAATGGCCGCCGGCATCGAGCTATCTGGAATTGGGATTACAACGTCGGCTTCAACCGGGTGCTGGGCCGCAACCGCAGCACCGAAACGTTGACGAACCTGGTGCACCGACATGGAATCCCATATGGCATCGGGCCGACTAAAGTAGATTTGTTCGAACGTGCAACGTGCTTGTCGCTCCGCTGGCTCGACACCTTGGATGCTTCGTGCCATCTGGCCTTGCAGCACGACGATCTCGCCCGGTTCCAGTTCGCGAATACTGTCGCAACCTAGGGTGCGCAGGGCTCCGGTCTCAGACGCTAATGCATGACCCCCGCTAGGAAGACGGCCCATCGACAAAGGTCGGAAGCCCCATGGATCACGACAACCAATGACCTTGGTTCCGCTAAGCACAACCAGGCTGAACGCGCCCTTCCACTCGCCCATTACCTGCGACAGACGGTGCTCCCAGCTTTCACCTTCTGTTGCGGCAAGCATGAGAGCGAGCACTTCGGAATCGCTTGAACTCGACAGGCCCGCACCACGCTTTAACAAGCCTTCGCGTAAATGATCGGCGTTGACAAGGTTGCCATTATGGGCAAGGCCTAGGGGGCCGTGCATGGTCTCTACAACATAGGGCTGCACATTACGTTCAGAGTTAGCGCCAGTCGTGGAGTACCGCGTGTGGCCAATAGCTAAGCCGCCGACCAAAGGGTCAAGTGCGCCTGCGTCGAATACTTGCGACACAAGGCCCATATCTTTGTGCACTCGCACAGCCTGACCGTCGGCAACCGCTATTCCGGCAGCTTCTTGGCCACGGTGTTGCAACGCGTAGAGGCCGAAGAACGCGAGCTGGGCCGCATCGTTACCAGGGGTCGAGATACCAATAACCCCGCACTCTTCTTTGGGCGAATCGAGTTCAGGATCGATGTAATTCACGATGGGTGACCGCGGTCGGCGTCGAGCACTTTTTGAGCTCGCGCCCGCTGATTGGCCTGGACAGCGATTCGGACGGCAGGATCGTTTAGACCCAAAATTTTGGCTGCCGATAGCGCAGCGTTTGCGGGCTCGAGAGTAACCATCGGGCCAACACCTGGCGGCGTGCGCATCGAGGACAACACGTCGAGTTGAGCGAACTCTTCGCTACGAGGAGGGCATGCGATTACCGGCGAGGCCACGTTGGCATCAGACAGGCCGCTCAGAGCATCGCTCATGCCTGCGACGGTGATGAACACCGTCGGCGTGTCATCGTTGTCATAGAGGCGCAGGATCTCGAGCGCTTTCTCGGGCACTCGATGCGCCGACGCTATGCGGCGGATCGAGTCGACACCTAGGTCACCCAAGTACTTCTCGATCTTGTCAACCCAAGGGTCGTCGCTGGGCGAACCAGCCAAGATCACAACTTTGCCGTTACTCATGAATTAGCTCCTGACCGCTGCAACTGCGGCGTTGAACATGGGTAGTGCTTGGCCGCCGGTTCGGCGACCACGAAGAATGTCTTGGCGAGACCAGATGTGGTTCTCGGGGTGTGGCATCAGCCCGAGAATCCGGCCAGTCGAATCAGTGATGCCGGCGACATCGCCCGCGGAACCATTCGGGTTCGCCGGATACGTCCCGTTAGCTAACTCGCCCGAAACTCCATCGAGATAGCGGAAGGCAACCCCGTTGCGCTGCTCGACGGCACCAAGGTTGGCGGCCACAAAACGGCCCTCGGCATGCGCCACGGGGCACCGGATTGGCTCGGTCAATTCAGAGAGCCAGATCGAATCGTTGCCGGGTTCAGGGCGCAACGTGACCCAACGACACTCAAAGGTGCCCCGAGCGTTGCCAGTCAGAACGCCTGGGTTGTCGGCCTCGCCAGGAAGTAGCCCCGCCGAAACAATGGCTTGGAAACCGTTGCAAACGCCCAGTATCGGCATCTCGCTCTCGTGGGCTTCGCGAAGTTGATCGCCAAACCAGCCCACAAGGTCGAGACCAAACAACCGGCCTGCACCAAGTGCGTCCCCATATGAAAAGCCACCAGGAATCGCCAAAATTTGAAAGTCAGCGAGCTTGGATTCGCCATGGCGCAGCGCTTCGAGCGGCATCCGGATTGCTTCGGCACCAGCGGCTTCGAACGCATCAGCCAAGTCGCCATCGCGATTAGTGCCCAGTGCCACCGGAATCAGTACCTTCGGCGCTCTCATCGCAGCCCCTTCAGGCGTTTCTGACGATAGTCGGCTACTAAGCGCGCCCGAATCGTCAGGAACGTTGATTGCTGAATCATGGTTGGGTCTTCCATGCTGTTTCGATCTCGTCAAGGGTGAGGATGATCCCACCGCTGTCTTCGATGTCGTCAGGCCCAAACCCAATGCGCACAGCGTCTCCAGCCGAGACATCGCCAACTCGCTTCGCTGACGGGACGAGTTCAACAAAACGATCCGCGTTTTGGGGTGTGACTTCGACCAGGTAACGGCCAGGGCCTTCGCCGAAGAGTGTCGCTTCGTCGGTTGCGAGTCTGAGTTCCAGACCTAGTCGACCAGCAAATGCCCATTCGCATGCAGCGACCGAGAGGCCGCCTTCGCTTGGGTCGTGTGCTGATGCAACCAGCCCTTCACCGATGGCTGCAGCCAGTTCGCGGTGACGTTCGATCGCCGATGGATCGGGCTGGGGCACTGCGCCGCCTCTAGCCTTACCCAGCACGAGGTCAAGATGGGACCCGCCAAGAGCACCTCGTTCAGGGCCAACCAGAAAGACATAATTTCCGGCGGCAACAACACCGGTAAGTGGAATATTTTCAGGTTGCTTGGCGATGCCAACAGCGGTGAGCACAAGGGTGGGCGCAACCGGGTCGGCGGACCCGTCGGGATGCACGAACACGTTGTACAAGCTGTCTTTGCCGCTAACGAACGGTGCGTTGAAGCTAAGAGCTGCGTCGTGGCAACCCTGGCAGGCAGCCACAAGCTGGCCAAGCGTGTCGGGGTTGTTCGGATTGCCAAAGGCAAAGTTGTCGAGCAGCGAAAGTTCGTCGGGGTCAGCGCCCGCGATTACGGCGTTACGTACAGCTTCGTCGACCACATGCCATGCCATTGCGTACGCATCGTGGTCGCCCATCAGGGCATTAACGCCAATGCCAATCACCATTGCTCGGTCGCCGCTGGTGCCAGGCGGGATAGTCGCCGCTCCGTTCGCTGCACCGTCACCGTGCGGTCCGCCGAATGGCCGCACCATGGTGCCGCCCATGACCTCGTGGTCATAGGTGCGAATGGTGGCTTCCTTAGAAGCGATCGTTGGATGTGCCAACAAGGCAAGCGTGGCTGCCCGAGCATCGACAGAGTCGGCCGACCGCTGCATCGGTGCGACCGTTTGCAGGTTTGCCACCAGATGATGAAGCGGGCAGCCGTCGTGCAGGAAGGTGCAGTCGAGATCAACAATTGACTCGCCACCATGGCGTACGACGAGCCGTCCATCACCAGTGAATGTCCCGACAACTGACGAGTCAACGCCCCACCGGGCGGCCAGTTCAAGAATGGGGGTTGGGTCGGCAGCCGCGAGCACCATGCGTTCTTGAGCTTCGCTGAGCCAAATCTCCCAGCCCGCCAGGCCTTGGTATTTACGCGGCACCGAGTCGAGGTCGACGTCAGCGCCAAGTTCACTTGCCATCTCGCCGATCGAAGAACTCAACCCGCCGGCACCGCAGTCAGTGATCGCTGTGTACAGCCCGGCGTCACGTGCTGCCATGACCACGTCGATCAGGCCCTTCTCGACAATCGGATCGCCGATCTGCACTGAGCTGCCAGCCACATTGGCGGTTTCGGCCTGCATGGTCTGTGAAGAAAAGGTGGCGCCACCAACGCCATCGCGTCCGACGGCACCGCCGAGGACCACGATTGAGTCACCGGGTCGCGGTTCGGTGGGGTGCGAACCGACGGGCAGAATGCCCACGCATCCAGCGAACACCAGTGGCGTCGTTGTATACGACGAGTCGTAAACGATGGCCCCACCGACGTTCGGAACGCCGATCTTGTTTCCGTAGTCTCCAACCCCCGCAATGACCCCATCCCGTACGCGCCGCGGATGCAGCACGCCATCGGGTAACGCAGCCGGGTCAAGATCTGGAGGGCCGAAACACAGAATGTCGATCACCGCGATCGGCTTGGCCGACACGCCGATGATGTCGCGGACCACACCGCCAACACCCGTGTTGGCGCCACCGAACGGTTCGAGTGCCGAAGGATGGTTATGCGTCTCAGCCTTGAGTGCAATGTCAAAATCGTCGTCGAAGCGCACGAGCCCTGCGTTATCGACAAAGGCGCTGTGCACCCACGGCGCATCGATCGTGTTGGTGGCTGCACGCAGGTACTGATCCAACAAGCCGTTGACATGCAGGACTATCTCACCGGCTTCGTTCGTTACATCGATGGCTGCCCGGAACGTCTTATGAGCGCAGTGCTCGCTCCACGTCTGTGCGATCGTCTCGATTTCGGCGTCGGTTGGATTACGCCCCACTTCGGTGAAGTGGCTGCGCACCTGTTGCATCTCGATCAGATTCAGACCCAATCGACGGCCGTTCGCTATCGTCTGGAGTTCATCGTCAGATGCACCGACGACCGCCAATATTTCGGTCAGAGGCGTGACCGGTTGATCCTCGACAAAACCAGCAGCAAGTGAGTTGGCGCCGATAGACCAGCGTTCGATGACCTCGTTGTGCAGGACCCGATAGGCGAGCGCCTCGATCTGGTCCGGCGTCAGCGCCGGTGATGCTTCAATGATCCAACGGCGCCCGATCGTGGCGGCATCGATTGGATGGTCGATCTGCGCACTCGCTCGAATGAGTTCAGCGCCCTCGCGATCAGTCACGCCAGGACGCAACCCAGTTTCGATAACAAGCTCATTGTCGTGGGTTAGCTCGGCGGCTGGCTTGAACCAGCCGTTGACGGGATCGACGAGTAGCCGTGTGGCGATAGTGCCAACTTGGGCACCGTCAAGATCACCGCGCACATGGGCGACTCGGTACTCCGTTATTGCGTCGAGCGGGATACCAAAAGTCGCGGCAGTGAGGATGACCGGATCATCAGCGTTTGTCCGCCGATGGCCCGGCCCAATGGCCAGCGCCCATTCCAAGGTCACAGAGAGACTCTACGGAACACAGCTCCGCAAGTGGGGACCATCCGAGAGCTATCTCATCAAATATACGACGCATGGCCTCACCTGTCGCACAAGCAACATTGACCCCACCATTTCAGGTGAGTTTCCCCATAAAGAACGGCCAAAACACAACAAGAATATTCCCGGTATTGGCTTCTACGATGATCGTGTCGTAGATTTAAAGTATGGATTTTGATGGAGAATACGGCGCTTCGACCTGGGACTGGGTGGCGGACCAAGTCGTCGCCTACGAAGCCTCTGGTGGCACAGAAGCGAACACACTGCGAGACACCGGGCTCCCGATCATTGTGATGACCACGATCGGACATAAGAGTGGGTTGGTCCGCAAGGTCCCTCTTATGCGTGTCGAACACGAGGGCTCCTATGCGCTGATCGCTTCAAAGGGGGGCGCTCCAGCCCACCCCGGCTGGTTTCACAACCTGGAAGCCAACCCGACCGTGCTCGTGCAGGATGGCCCAGAACCGTGGGAAACCCAAGCACGCCTCGTTACTGGCAATGAGCGCACAACCTGGTTCCAACGCGGGATCGATGTGTTCCCCCCTTATGCCGAGTACCGCGAAAAGGCTGGCGACCGCGAGATCCCCGTCTTCATCGCTGACCCACCAGCGAACTAAACCCACCTCAACTCGGACAGAAGGAAACCTATGACTCCTGAAGAGCTCGTCAGCGCGACCGCTGGCAAGATCAACTCGCTCGGCGCAATCTACTATTTCCATCGCGACACCATTGCGCACGGCAAAGAGCAGCTCGGCCTCGACGGCATGCGGTTCTACTTCATCGGCCGCGGCGGCGTGCTCGGCGATGTTGAAGCCCCTGTTGTGACGTCAGCCTTTGGCTATTTCGCTCCACCTGTCGTGGCCAAGATGTGGAACACGTCAAAGGAAAAAGTTGCTCCTCGTGATGCGGCCCAAGCAGCACTTGGGTGCAACGCTGCGCTTGGACGCGGCAAGCTTGACGACATCGCTGGCCTCGCCGAATTCTGCGCCGCCGCCGAACAGGTCATCGCCGACGTCAACCCTGCAGGCCTGCAGCTCTACGCCGCAGTGGCCGCCGAGCCGTTGCCCGCGGACCTTCCCGGTCGTGCCATGCAGCTTGCGGTGATCCATCGTGAACTTCGCGGCAGCGCCCATCTAGCCGCCGTGATCGTCGCTGGCGTTCACCCATCGGTGGCCCATGCCATTCGCCGCCCCAACGACATTGGCACATTCGGCTGGCCAGACGACCTGATGATCACCGACGACGACCGCCTCAACTTGGTCGCTGCCGACGCTGCCACCGACAAATTGTCAGCTGGTCACTACGCAGGACTTAGCGACGAGCAACGATCCGCGTTCGTCACGGGCATCGACGCAATGGGCGACATCCTGCTCTAATTCAGATTCCATACAAGCGGCAACTGGGCTTATCAAACGCCAGACCATTGATAAGCCCAGGAATCGAACCTTGCACGCGTCGATGCGCTCAACGAGCTAGCGCCCATAGGGTGCCGAGATGGGAATCACTAGCAACCAAGCAATGGCGTGGGCTGAGGCCCGAAAACACGCGGTGTTGATCACGCTGCGTCAGGACGGTCGCGCTCAGTCCAGCGACGTCAGCTACACCGTTGTAGATGACGCGATCGTCGTCTCACTCACTGCGACCCGAGCCAAGACAGCGAACATGCGGCGCGACTCACGCGTCGTTGTGCACATTACCGATCCAGATACCTGGAGTTACGTCTCCTTTGATGCAGTGGCCGAGCTTGGCCCAGTGACGACGGATCCGAATGATGAAGCGGCCAATGCTCTTGTCGACTATTACGGGCGCGTCGCCGGTGAGGCCCACCCCGATTGGGACGAGTATCGCGCGGCAATGATCAGCGAACGACGTCAGCTGGCCTATCTCCGCCCTAGCAGCGCCGTCGGCCAGATCCATGGTTGATGCAGGCGCTCTACCGCTGAGCACGGCCGAAGTCGCCCAACTCAGGTCGAACACACCGGGCGCCGACAACGTCGTGCACCTGAACCATGCTGGGTCGTCATTACCTACCCAGGCCACCCTTGACACCCAGATACATCATCTACAGCGCGAGGCAATGATGGGTGGGTACGAAGCCGCCGATGAGGCAGCGGACCGCAGCGATCAGGTCTATGCCTCGATCGGGTCGTTGATCGGTGCCGATCACAACGAGATCGCACGATTCGAACAGGCAACAGCGGCATGGAACGCTGGCTTCTGGTCCATCCCCATGAAGCGGGGCCAGCGCATCATTACCGCCAATGCCGCTTATGGGGCCAACGCTGTTGCGTTCCTGCGAGCTGTCGAACGGCGTGGCGTCACGATCGATGTCGTTGGCGATGACGACAGCGGCCATGTGGACGTCGACGAACTCGCCCGCCGGGTTGACAGTGACGTCGCGTTGATTGCGTTGACTCACGTTCCGACCAACGGCGGGCTGGTCAATCCGGCAGCTGCGGTCGGCAAGATAGCGAACAATGCCTCCATCCCATACCTGCTCGATGCGTGCCAGTCAGTCGGGCATCTGCACCTTGATGTAGATGAAATCGGCTGTGACCTGTTGTCTGGCACCGGCCGCAAGTACCTTCGCGGCCCACGTGGCACCGGTTTCCTCTACGCCAGCGAGCAGATGATCGAGCGTTTGATTCCTGATCACCCCGATCATCATGGTGCGGACTGGACCACGCTCACCGACTATGAGCTGAAGCCCAGCGCCCGGCGCTTCGAGTCATGGGAGTTCAGCCATGGCGGATGGCTCGGGCTGGGCAATGCCGTCGATGAAGCGTTGGCTATTGGCACCGACCGTATCGAGGCCACAATCTATGAACGAGCCGACTCGCTGCGCAAGCGACTTCGTGCGGCTGGCTTCACGGTGTGGGATCTTGGCGCACGTCCATGCGGCATCGTGACCGCAACCGGCAATGGGCTCGATCCGTCAGCTGCCAAGACAGCGTTGCAAGCCCGAAACATCAACATTTCGGTCACTACTCCTGCGTCGACTCGCTTCGATGCCACCAACCGCGATCTGCGAGACATGATGCGGATCTCGGTGCACTACACAACTACTGAGGCCGAGATTCGCCACGCCGTCGCAGCCCTGACGGAGCTCTAGCCCAACGGCACACCTTCTGTGTCTGACACAGAAGGTGTAGACACAGGAAGGTGTAGACACAGAAGGTGGCTGTCAGTCCGAGTCGTTGCGCCTTTGTCCAGGTGGGGCCTGCGGTCGCGAGCAACCATCAGATCCCTGAACCTCGCAGAGTCCAACCAACCGCTACGGACGCGCTGACAAGCCGAACCGTTCCTGGATCCTGTCGAGGCCGATCAGCTTGATCACACCAGCTATGTCGAATGCACCGACAAGGATGATCCAGAAACTTCTTGCAAACACGTTCCTGGCGATGCCTAAAGTGGCACCGCCTCAGCTAGACCACCCAAAGTGCCGGCCGGTAGTGTGGACTCATGATCCGCAGGCTTGGTGTCGTTGACCAGTCCCCCGTCTCGACCGGATCGACGCCAGCCCAAGCGCTGCAGAACAGCATCGATCTTGTAAAGCGTTGCGAAGCGCTCGGCTACCACCGCTACTGGGTTGCCGAGCATCACAGCAGCCAAGCGTTAGCCGGTTCAGCACCCGAGATCCTGGTCGGCCAACTAGCTGCCGCTACCACGACTATCCGCGTCGGGTCTGGTGGCGTAATGCTGACCCATTACAGCGCCTACAAGGTCGCCGAACAATGGCGCATGCTGCACGCACTGTTCCCCCATCGAATCGACCTAGGCCTCGGTCGAGCGCCTGGGTCGGACCAAACGACAGCGGCCGCATTAGCCAAAGGCCCTGGTGCCCTCTCCGCAGAGCACTACCCCGCGCAAATTGACGAACTTGCAGCATTTCTGCGCGACGAGCCCAACCCGACCGGTCCGTTCCGCGACGTACGAGCGACCCCGATAACTGAGGGGGCGCCGCCCTTGTGGCTGCTTGCGTCAAGCGCAGGAAGCGCTGGCATCGCGGCTCATCTGGGCCTCCCGCTGGTGTGGGCCCATTTCATCGCCCGGGGACCGGGGCAAGAAACCGTCGACGCGTACCGAGCCAACTACCAACCGTCACCGGAGTACCCCCACCCAATCGTCATGCTCGCGACCGGTGCCATATGCGCCGAGACTCAACAAGAAGCTGCATATGTAGCGAGTTCTGTTCAGCGGTGGCGTGCAAGCGGGCCGACCCGACCCATTCCCGAACCCGCTCCTCCCGGCACGCCGCTACCAGGAAGCGACAATCCGCTGTTCGTGAACCAGCGCGTGAACAAGCCACTGCTTCACGGCACACCCACCTATGTCAAAGACGAACTCGAGTCCCTGGCTGACTCATTCGGTGCTGACGAAGTCTTGCTGATCACCATCACGCACAACCACGCTGCACGCGTCCGCAGTTACGAACTACTAGCCGACGTATTCGACCTAGCCAATAGCTGAACTGTCAGTTCCTCTCCTTGAGAGCTACCAGGCCCTAAGGGGGTGCTCAGAATTAGCCTTTTCTGAGCGATTACAATTATCAATATCTCAATGCCATCGTTTGGAACTAGCCGATGTACCCAGGTCCCGTTCTTTCGTTGCACCCGACATGCTCTGATACACACCCAAGCTAGGTCAAATTCATCATGATTCAGGATGCTGGTGGGCCAAACGAACCCACCTCATGCTTTTAGCTCAGCTGACGCGACAAAACGCCGATGAGAACACCGATGAGAACAGCGGCTATGCCGCTTCGCCCCGACACCCAGCTCTGAGACGAGTCGCTACCATGTTGAATCGCCTGCAGCGTGGAAGATCCCTTTTTTCACCCTTCGCTCGCTTTCCGCGTTCGACCAGCGACCAGCAGGAACGGGGAGCAATGATGATGCTCCTCGCTGGAAACATCGTTGCACTCGTAGCGAGCGGCGCTGTGGCCCTCGACCTATCCGCCAGGATGAACTCAGCGCAGCATCTGCAAAACGCAGCCGATGCCGCATCGCTTGCCGGTGTCGTTGTCTGGGTTGACACCGCTGATGAAACGGCTACTCGCGCAAAGGTTGCCGAAATGACCGAACAGAACGGGGTCGACCGGCCCGACATCGTCGTCGACGTCACGTTCGTCGACTCGACGACTCGACGACTATCGCAGTCAACCTGACACAGGACAGCACAACCGGATTCCTTGCGATAGGACTACTTGGAGACCTAAATCGCATAGCGACGGCATCTTTCGACAGATGCAGCGCCACCTGTGGCGGCACAATCCTCATTCCAGAACCCTTTCTGCCGATCGACGCCGCAGGTTCCGGTGACGGCTTCGTACCGTCGATCGTCGGCACGAAGCTCTATGGCGTCAACCACCACTCCGACACCATGGCATGTGTGGATCGAGTGACGCAGTCCACATGTTTCGAAGATGGAAATCTGTTCAATGACATCAGCTACACAACCGACTGGACCTGAGCGAAGCCTTTGTCGAGGGAAAGATCTACTACCTGGGTCAAAGCGTCAGCGACATCAAACTGTTCTGCTGGGAGACCACGACAGACACATTGTGCCCATCGCAACAACTCGCGACGCTCGAAGGTATGAACTTCCGCGGTGGCGCCGT
The DNA here is from genome assembly GCA_905182135.1 of uncultured Acidimicrobiaceae bacterium. GTDB lineage: Bacteria > Actinomycetota > Acidimicrobiia > Acidimicrobiales > UBA10347 > UBA10347. The sequence goes on from CAJJAG010000006.1 coordinate 271,704, forward strand.
AATCGAGGCTGACGATCAGGTCTACGCCGTCACCGACGACCACCGGATGCACTGTTATCGCACGAGTGGATCACCCTGTCCGCTCTTCGAAGCCGGCGGGATTCCGACCGGACTCGGCAATCTGATTGCGCCGCTCACCAAGGCGAACGCCATCGGCAATATGGACCAGGTACTCGATATTGCGACTGGGCGAATTACTACTCCATGATGGTCAAGGGTGGTGACGACAATGGCACCTACATCGACTGCTGGAACAGCCTGACAGAAAGCCCGTGCACGGACTTTCCTGCAACGCAAGTCGACACCAGTCCCGACAAGAAGGGCGGCCGACTATTCCTCTATCACCTGCCACGCGCTGCAGAGACCGACGTATCAATTGCAACAGGTGTATGTGCGACCAACGATGGCGAGATCAACTGCTATGACTTCATCACCGGCGCCTACCGGAACTGGGGAGATCTGATCGAGAATGGTCTGGCCTCACCGGCCATCAATGGTGGAACCCATATCAACCACCCTCCATCTAATCGGCTCGTACTCCAGGCCAAAGACCTAAACCTGTGCAGGGACTTCGACACCCAAACCAGCTGCGGATCCGTCTACGCCGGTCTCCCCTTCAACGATTACGGCTTTGCTTATGAAGGCAACTGCATATTTGCCCTAGGGCACGAGTCGCTATTTCATTCCTTCGGTATGACCGATCCAGAAATCGCGAATGCCTGCCCCGGCACGTCGTCAATGGCTCGGATCAACACGCGCGGCTGTGCTGGTGGCTTGACGTGGCCTCGAGTCAGTTTCGACTTCGAGTTCACACCATTCACCAACTTCACCGTGACGTTGAGAGATCCCAACGGCAACATAGTGATGGGACCTGTCGACATGACCGACCATCCCACTGGGCTACTTGACCTCTCTACCACTTCAACGATGCATGAATACTTGATCATCGAGACAGTCGCCGTAGTCCAGGACGGTCTAGCGACCAGCCCATGGGACGAGGATGTTCCGCCGGAAATATTCGTCGGACTCAACCGACTGCCGCACCTGGTCGGCTAATGCAAGCAGTCGTCAGGCGACAGTGACCAACCTTGCTGCTCCACACAAGCAAAAATTCTGGAGGATCACGCGAGGGTCCCCGGTGGCCTTAGCTCCCTTCAAGGCCACGCCGAGCACACGTTTCAGACAACGACTGTGACGGCGGGATAAGGACCGCCACATAGTTCACGATGTTCGCTGTCTTGGGCTTCGTGTAGCTGCGTCGGCCGTCTCACCATCCATGCTCTCGGTGTAAGAGAGCGCCGTGCCCTTCCCGCTACAAACCGATGTGCGCTCGCGCTCACTGAGAGACTTACGTCTAACCAATGCAGGCGGGAAGCAGTAGTTTCCCTCGACGATGACTATTCCCTCGCTCTCCGCGATTAATCGTCCACTAAATATTGCTGTTGTCACAACGGAATCTGGCCCCGACGGTCACCTGCATGTTCCCTTGCTGTAGCGATCTACAAAGCATGCTGGCACTATGAACGGTGTGAAACTCGCTATTTTAACGCGTGCCCCACGCAGCTACAGCACCCAACGTTTGCGCGCTGCAGCGATGGACCGCGGGGTCGACATCACCTTGTACGACACCCTGCGGTTCGCCATCGACTTAAGCCGGGATGATCCCAACGTGACCTATCGGGGTCGCGACATCGATGACGTCGACGCAATCTTGCCTCGTATCGGCGCGTCGATCACCTTCTACGGCATGGCCGTCGTGCGCCAGTTCCAGGCGATGGATGTGTACACGCCAAACACCGCCGATGGCATCGCCAATAGTCGCGACAAGCTGCGGTCGATGCAGATCCTGTCTCGACACGAGATCGAGGTTCCATCGACCACCTTCGTCCGCGAACGCAGTGACATCCGCTCCGCTATCGCTCGCGTCGGCGGCGCACCAGTCATTATCAAGACGCTCGAAGGCACCCAAGGCATCGGCGTAATCCTGGCGCCCGACCTCCGCGTTGCTGAAGCCGTTATCGAGACGCTGCAGAGCACCAACCAGAATGTGCTTATCCAACGATTCGTTTCCGAGAGCCGCGGCCGTGATATTCGTGCGATCGTCGTAGGCGACCGCGTCGTTGCATCAATGCGCCGAAGCGCCAGTGGCGATGAGTTCCGCTCGAACGTGCACCGCGGTGGAACAACCGAAGCTGTACATCTCGATCCCGAAACCAGCGAGGTCGCGCTTCGAGCGGCGCAGACCCTCGGACTCACTGTGTGCGGTGTCGACATGCTCGAAAGCAATGACGGCCCACTAGTCATGGAAGTGAATTCGTCACCAGGGCTTCAAGGCATCGAAGAAGCGACCGGCCTCGACGTCGCCGGCACCATCATCGACCACATCGTGTCAAACGTAAACTTCCCCGACCTCGATGTGCGCCAGCGCCTAGGAGAAGCGACCGGTTATGGCGTTGCCGAGATCCACGTCGACCGCGGCGCCGCTATCGACGGTGTCACCCTGGCCGAGTCCGGTCTGCGTGACAGTGACATCACTGTATTGGTCATCGAAAACGACTTCGGTGTCGTACCCAACCCATCAAGCGAGTGGGTCCTGAACGCAGGCGACCGATTGTTGTGTTTCGGCCGACTCGACGAGATGCGTTCGCTAGCCCCTGCTCGACGTGCCCGTCGTGGTCGTATCCGCCCTCTACCCGACGACCCGTTGCGCTAGCTCGCCACGTCTCGATCTAAGCTCTCTCTGCACCAATGACCAAGAAAAAATCAACGGCCATGACCGCTTCCTCCGACGCCCTTGGCGCCAAGCCAGAGCGGGCTGTCCCACCGTCAAAAAAGATCGCAGCGGCCCCCGGGCACGACGTAGTCAACACGAAGAAGCGCAGCCCTAAGGTCACGCGGGCACCGTTCGAGATTGCTGGACAGCGGGTGACCGCTGGCAAGCGCATGCGGATTGAATTACCTATTGGCAACCTGATGAGCGGCACACCTGTTGCGTTGCCACTCATCGTCGTGCACGGGAAAAAGGACGGACCAGTCGTTTGGCTGAGCGCTGCCATCCACGGTGACGAAATATGTGGGGTCGAGATCATCCGCCAGGTCCTCGATGCGATCAGCGCTCCTGCACTTGCAGGCACCGTCATCGCGGCTCCCGTGGTTAATGTGCACGGCTTTAACACCAACGACCGATACCTCCCCGATGGACGGGACCTAAACCGAAGCTTCCCCGGCTCTCCACGCGGGTCCCTCGCCTCCCGTATCGCATATTTGTTCATGAAAGAGATCGTCAAACGATCCGATGTCGGCATCGATCTCCATACCGGCGCCGACCTGCGCACAAACTTGCCGCAGATCCGATGCGATGTCGACCACGGCCCAACGCTGGAACTCGCAGATATTTTCGGTGCGCCGATCGTAATCGATGCCCGTTTACGTGATGGCTCGCTCCGCCAAGCGACGGTCGAAGCCGGCAAGATCATGCTGCTTTTCGAAGGCGGCGAAGCAAGCCGATTCGACCCTGCGGCGATCGCTACAGGCACCGCAGGGGTGCTTCGCACTCTGAACCATCTCGGCGTCACAGATTTCGACGCACCCATTGGACAGCGTTCGTTGTATTCACGCTCGACGAGCTGGAGCCGAGCATCAAACAGCGGGATCGTGCATCTCGATGCACACCTTGGCGAGCTCGTCAGCGCGAAGCAGCAGCTCGCCACGGTCTATGACCCTTTCGGCAAGGTCCTCGGCAAGATCAAGTCCAAGTACGACGGAATCGTTATCGGCCATACTCAGGCACCATTGGTCAACCGTGGCGACGCTATCTCACACGTTGCGCGCATCATGTCCGAGGCGCCAAATGCCAGCTGGGGCGTTCCCGGCGCCGTCGATACCGAAGAGCGCTAATTTCGACCGCCCTGGCAAGGTCGTCGACTACGGTCGGGTGATTTTGGGCCGGTTCGCCAAGACCCCAGCTTCGGTTACTGCCACAGCGTCGCTACAGGGCGTGCACAACAACGCTCTATTGGCCGAACTTCGCCGCAACCCAGACGACACCGCGGCCCCGCACATTCCAGGCATCATCGAAGAGCCCAACACAAAACAACTGCTGGGAACGGCACAAACTCAAACACCTCTGCTGAGCAAGGCGTTACCCGCGAAGCCGATCATGGGGACTCGGGAGCCCCTCGGGCCACAGCCTTAACCGCTGCCAACCGGGCCTTAACCGAGTAGAACGGGTTTGGTGAGTCGTAGTACCTTCGATGCCGCACCAAAGAACGAATCACACTCCTGCGAAAGGTTGTACCGTGCAAGAACGCTGGATCACCGACTGGCCTGTTAGCGAACGTTGGACCCACTACACCCGCGCCAACGCCGGTGAAGTCTTGCCTAACCCAGCGAGCCCACTCGGACAACAATTCAGCTGGGAAAAGGGCATGATCCCCGGTTGGCGCGATGCCTATATCGAATCCGGCAATTACAGCCTGGACGAGTTCGATGCCGACCGGGCTGAAGTTGTTGGATTCTTCGGTGGCTATTTATTTATCAACCTTTCCAACGTCCGCATGCAAGGGGTTCGTAGCCCTGCCATCACCATCGAGCAACTCGACCTGGCGTTCTTCGGTGACCGCCTCGACGTACCTGCCTACATTGCTCACCCCGACGATGACCGGCCTGACCTTATGGAAAAGGCCCTTCGGCACATCGGTTGGATGCTCACCGCGCAGGACTACCCAGAAATTGATGCGTTCAAGCAACAGACCATCACCTTGCGCTGTGGGCGCCCTGACCTGTCGATGCTGACTGACGACGAACTGGTTGCCCGTGCCCGCATGACACAGCCCCTGTTGCAAACCGGCTTCCATCACCACGGCGTCGCCTCAAGTGCATCCGGCGTGGCACCCGGCATCCTCTACGCCATTGGCGACGCAATTGACGACCCGACTATGCCCATGGTGCTGTGCTCAGGCATCGGCAACGTCGATTCCGCTGAGCCGAGTTATCGCATGTGGGAACTCTCACGCCAGGTGCGCGCCAGTCGGATCCTTACAACCGTGTTCAATGCAGGCGTAGATGGGCTACTCGACCGGCTGAAGTCAGAAGCCAGCGCCGACGCAGCCGAGTTCCTTGCAGCCTGGGATCAGTTCATTATTGACTTCGGTAGCCGCGGACCTAGCGAGTGGGAAATGGCCTCGCCCACCTGGGAGACAGAACCAGAACTTGCGCTGGCTGCGCTGAATCAGACCCGGTGGCAAACCGACGTTGAGTCGCCCGCGAACCGGAACCAAACAAAAGTCATTGAGCGCACCACCAAGATCGCTGAAGTCCGAGCCGCGGTCGCTGCGCTCGGTAACGACGGACTCAATGCCCAACTCGAGGTCGCCATCGTTGCGACCAATCAACTCGCCTTCCGCGAGCGCACAAAGACCAATCTGGTTCGTGTCGTTCATGAGGGCCGCATGGTATTTCGAGAGCTCGGGCGTCGCCATGGCCTAGCTGGCAACCTCAACCATGTCGAACATGTGTTTATGTTGCTCGACGACGAGGTCGAATCGTTCGTGAAGAACCCAACCTTTATGACAACTACCCTTGCTGGCCGCTACGAACAATGGCACGAGTTATGGGATCTGGAACCACCGTTTATCATCACTGACGGCAATGTCCCGCCGCTGCCACAGTGGCCCCGAAAGGGCCAAGCGATCGTCGAATCGGTAGCCACCGGCGACATTCTCCAGGGAATACCCGGCTGCCCTGGCGTAGTTCAAGGCATCGCCCGAGTGATCCTGGACCCACGTGACCCTATGGCGCTCGAACCGGGCGACATCATGATTGCGCCGGTCCTCGACCCGGCATGGACTCCCCTATTCATGACTGCGGGTGGTGTCATCGTCAACGTTGGCGGCCAAATCAGCCACGCAATCATCGTCAGTCGAGAATTGGGGCTTCCTTGTGTGGTGTCTGTCGAACACGCCACCGACCAGATACCCAACGGAGCCACCATCGAAGTCAACGGCGCCACCGGAAAAATCACGATCATCGAGTTGCCGTAACACGACCGTTTCGCTTCAACATCCAAGCATTCAATGCCAGATCAGCGCAGGAATGGACCGACGCCGCCAGTGCCGCTGAGGACCTGGGCTACTTGTACGTGCATCTCGCCGACCACTACATGGGCCAGGAGTTGCCCAAGAAACCGCATTGCATCCTGTGCAAGATCTAGCCGCAATCCCAGCGATGAGGGCGGCAACTACCACCATCTAGTGGTCTTAGCGAAGTCTCTAGTAACAACCGAGACGGCAAGATTGGCCCAGTCGGTAGGGGGTCCAGCAACGAAAAAATGGTGCCGCCTGTACTAGCCAAACTCACGGGACAGTAATACAACTCGCCTTCGGCAGTTCCAAGGAACGTGCTGCGTTCCACCATTTGCAGCGTCAGGACTCAGCGAGGCGGCCGGGGGATCAGGACTGGGACATCCTTCAGATACTTCTGGTAGTCGGGGTCGCCGCCCCAGCGCTTCTGACCGCGGCGTTCGAGCGCCGGCAAGCCCGAAACTTTGGTCAGCAACAAAATGACGAATAACGGAGAAACGAGCGCAACGAATTCGCGCCCATCAAACGCGGGCAGTGCAATAAGCGCCATGCCGACCCATAGCGTGATCTCGCCGAAGTAGTTGGGATGGCGTGACCATGCCCAGATCCCCGTCGAGATAAACCGGCCATGGTTGGCAGGATCCTTCTTGAAAGTAGCCTTCTCTCCGTCGGCTCGTACCTCGATCGCAAAACCGACAATCCACACGATCAAACCAATCACGGTCAGCACCCCAAAGGGGGCTTCGTCGACCGAAGTGATCGCGGTCCACGCGGCCAACGCGGTAAACGACACCCATACGGCCTGCAGTGTCCAGGTTTCAAATAGCCGAACCGGATCGGCCCGTATCCTGTCGAAGCGGCTATCGACACCACCGTCGTTCTGAATTCGTTTGAACAGGAACGTTCCCAGGCGGCCGGCCCAAACGAAGACAAGCCCCGCCATGATGAACGACGTCGCCTTGTTGTTCGGCCCCAAGATCAGCGCCAAAATCGTGACCGATATGTATGTCAGACTGCCGGCCAGATCGAAGAAGCGCTCGGTCTTCCTGATCAGCGACGGGATGAACACGATCCAATTCACCGCAAACGCAACGATCAAACACCACACAACAGCGGGCAGTCCTGCTCGCTCCACGCTGTCGGCGCTAACGATCCATGCCAGAAGCGCAGTGACGGCAACACTAATGGTCGACGAGAGAACCGCAACTCTATTTCTGCTCATATTTGACAGTGTGTCGCGGTCTGCTGTGCGATACCGAATCCTTCCGACAATAAGAACCGTCTAATCCATGCCAGCAACGCCGTTGCCCCTTTGTGTCACTATTGGGATGGATCAAATGGTTACGGCTCGAGCCAGTAGCCAGCGCCGTAGTTGGACCAATCACCCACGGCCATTTACTTAGCGTGTGACCGACACGATCTGGCCCGGGGCTACTAAAATATCCCGTTCACCGTCAAAGGCCAAGACACCGGGTCCTCCCATCGTCACCGCTGGACCCAGGCAAAGGCGCTCAAACGACGAGATCTCGACGTCGCTCAGTCATGGAGATCAGCCAGCCCAACGAATAGGTGGTCAACAACACACGATTTGAGCGTTTGAACACGTCTGAAATATGAGCGCGTCTACTATCTGTACCACCACACCCGCGACGTAAACCTCACAGGACAAACATCAGTTATGAAGGTCGGCATCAACCTGCCAGCACGGTTCTCATTCGCGAGAACTGAGACGATGCTGTCGCTCTATGGGCAGCTGGGACCACACTCGGACCGGAGACCTGACCGCCTTCTTGGCATATCGCATCCGGCGCCACGAACCGACACACCGTTATCTGCCACGGCCCGCAACGGTGGCCTTCCGCAGTTCATGTCCGCACTCAGCGGCCTGTAGGCGATCTTCATGAACGCATCCCAAGGCAGGCGGCAACTCGCTGACCCCACAAGTCGTAGACCGTTGCGTAACTTTGTGCTCATATCGACCATGGTGTCGACGGCCTACCTGATCTTCATCGTGTCGGTGCTGGCTAGCACCTTCATCGATGAGTTCAACCTGAGCCGATTCGAACTGGGTTTAATAGGGTCGTTGAACACCGCCGTCGGTGCAATCACTGCACCAGCGACGGGCAGGTTGACCGACCGCATCGGTCCTCGATTATCAAGTGTGACAGCGCAACTAATCGCTGCGTTTGGCCTGGCACTGGTCGCTCTGTCGCAGTCCGTCCTGATGCTGGTCATTGCAGCATGCATCCTGGGCATTCCCCAGGGTTGGGGTAATCCAGCGACCAATGCGCTAATCGCCGAACGAGTCGAACCCGGACGCCGAGGCACTATCACTGGCGTTAAACAAAGCGGCGTCACGCTCGGTGTTTTTCTGGCTGGACTCACCCTGCCTGGCTTGGCTGAAGCTGTGGGCTGGCGATGGGCAGTCGGCTCCTACGCCGCTATCTTCGCCGTCGTCGGCCTCGTTCCCTTGCTCCTTCCCGCCAAGATCGCTCCGTTCGCCAACACTGACGCTTCTACCGCCGATGTCGAGTCCAAGCCATACGACATGCGCGCCGTGAGGCTGATTGCGCTGTACGCGTTTCTTATGGGCACATCCGGCGGTGCAATCAGTCGCTTCCTGGCCCTCTTCGCCGAAGAAGAGGCGGGCATGTCAAATACCGCCGCTGGGATCGTCGTGGCGCTCACGGGTTTGGGTGGCATGGCCGCTCGTATCGGCGCTGGGAAGCTTGCCGAGAAGCGAATCGCACCACTCAAGCTGCTCTCGGTACTAGCCATCATCGGAACCAGCGTCTCTGCATTACTCCTCATCACGCTCGATGTCGGCGCCTGGGTGCTCTGGCCGGTCGCTGCACTATTTGCCGTAGGTCATACCGCGTGGAACGCGGTCGCCATGCTGGCCATCATCATCGGTGTACCAAAGGCACAGGCCGGACGGGCGTCAGGTGCAGTGATGGTCGGCTTCCTTGGAGGACTTGCCGTAGGTGCCCCACTTGCCGGACTCTCCATTGACGCGACGGGAAGCTATCAATCCGTGTGGATCGCCACACTGGTGCTCGCTGCCTGCGCCGCGTTAGTCGCCCAGTTCGCTCAACGGACGTCCTCCTAGACGCTGCGCTCCGCCGAACCGTTGGCAGCCAATACACTAAATCGAGCCAACGAAAGAGATCACATGAACACCATGCGGCGCAGTATCGACTTGATGAAACAAAGCTGGGCGGTTCTCAAACAAGACCGCGAACTCATCTGGCTGCCAGTGATCTCGGCCATCGTGGCGGCGGTTGTTGCGGCAATGGTTCTGATACCTGTGGCGCTGACACAAGATTTGGGCGCGATCTCTGAAACCAGCGGCTCTGGATCGCAGCAACTTAGCGCTGGCACGGTCGTTGCCCTGGCAGCACTGACTTTGGCGCTTGCCTTCATCTCTATCTTCTTCCGGGCCGCCCTGGTTTCCGGCGCCCACGAGCGCATGATGGGCGGCGACCCAACTGTGCGCAGCGCCATCGCCGGAGCACTCGAGCGCCTTCCGAAACTTTTCGGCTGGGCTGTTATCACAACTATTGTCGGCACCATCCTTCGAGCCATCGAGCAGCGATCCGGGACCCTTGGCCGCATTGTGATCAACATCGTTGGCATGGCCTGGGCAGTCACCACGTTCCTTGTCATCCCCGTGATCATCATCGAGAACTCGGGCGCAGTGACTTCGACCAAACGTTCAGTGGAGCTGTTCCGCCACACCTGGGGCGAGAACCTGTCCACTCAGGTCGGCTTCGGCCTCATCGGTTTCCTCGCCTTCCTACCGGTCTTAGCCTTGGTGCTCCTCGGCGCTGCCATAGGCACTCTGTTTGGCTTCGTTCTCATCGCACTTGGGGTCGTTGCCGGCATCGTCTTGCTCACCGTCTTGAACGCACTTGGTGCCGTATTTCAGACAGCGCTGTATCACTATGCCGTTAGCACACAACTCTCGGCCGAAATCGATTCGACCATGCTCCGCAATTCCTTTGCGCCTAACTAGTACTCGCATCTTCTGAACAATGCCCGGACGCCAGGACCATTGGGCATGTGCGCGTTGCTATCGATATCGGATGGGGTCAGTACCGTCCCATGCCGCGGCTTCGTTAATACCGCGTTGGCGCCCAGCATGTATTTGTTCGGGCAACTGCGCTAGCTCGATGACCCGACCGGCGTCTCCGCGTAGATAGGAAAATCGCACGCCCCAGATGTCGCCCTCTTGCCCGATCTCCATGCCCGCTTCAACAGCACCTGCCAGTGCGGCGGCATAGTCCTGCGGGTAGAAGCAAATGTGCTGCGCCCCTTCGCCATATGTGTCGAGTAGATCCCGATACATCGACGGTGCGTCATTGTGTTGCTGGATCAACTCGATCTGCACGTCACCCATGAAGGCCAGCGCGATACCCGCGTCGACATCACTTGCTTGGCCGTTGTAGCGAAAACTTGTGAACGGAGCATGTTCAACAATGCGCCAGGGACCAATACCAACCGTATCCGTCCACTTCTGCGCAGCTGACTCAAGATCGTTCACGATGTAACCGATTTGGCCCGGCGTCCCCCATAGGTCGCGCAGTGGTGACATGAGCTACTGCTGGGTGTCAGTTTCGCTCGCATCGAGTACGACACAAACCTGCTCGCTTGTTTCAGCTTCGATCAGCTTGTCGACCCAGTCGTGGAATCGCTGACCTGCAGCGATGGTTCGGCCTTCGCTAGTTGCGCAATAGCAGTGACCATTCACGGTGCCGGACCAGCGGCCAAATCAGGTGGTCCAAATTCAGAGCAGTACTTCTCGTCTTATCCCAGCTACGCCTCTCGGCTGGCGGTTCAGCGCCGCCACCGAACTCAGCCCGAAAGGAGCGCTTCACCCATCGAACGCAGTTTGGCCCGCTGAATTTTGACACCGTTTGGACCATCAGTTACCGGGAACTCATCGACCGCGACAACCCGTACCGGGCACTTAAAGCGAGCCAAGATCTCCGCGCAGTGATCGATAACAGCCTGTTCATCGAGCTGCACCCCGGGCGCAAGGATCACGAAGGCGACCGGCCTGGCTCCTTGTTCGCGCTCGACCGCGACCACCTGGGCTTGGTCGATCTCATCGAATCGCATGATCGCTCCCTCGACCTCGGCCGGGGCAACGAGGAAACCGCCGAGTCGCATGACATCACCGATGCGAGTGATGTACTCGAAGCTGCGGGGACCGTCCTCGACGGCAAGGTCACCCGTCTTGAACCACGGTCCGTCAAAGTTTGCCATCGTGAGCTGATGGTCGATCTCGGCGCCGCCATCGGCCAGATAACCCTCGAACAGGCTCGGACCCTGCAGCTGCAACTCATCGTCGACCACGCGCCGCTCTGCATCGGGAGAAACGAGATCGCCAGCGGCGCGCCAGCGTTTCTCTATTGGCAGGCCCGACGCACCACGAAATGCGTACAACGCTTGCACCTCGCTCATGCCATACAGGCCAGACAGAGGCACCCCGCGGGCGTCGCACCGTTCAACGATGCCATCAAGCGCGCTGTTGAAGCGGGCGTAGCCAGACGATTGGACAGAAGACAGGTCCCAGTCGGTTGCAAGCAAGCGATGGAACATGTCATCGCTTCCGTGCAAGGACGTAACGCCATGCTCCTGAACCAGCCGCCCAGTCTCTTCGGCGTCGAAAGCGGTCGGCATAATCACTGTCGCATGGCCTGCAAGTGCTCCCCAAAGTACCGTGAATCCAAAGACGCCACAAAGCGGCACTGGGACCATGACCACCGATTCGTTGCCATAACCAAACGCCGTAGCCACATCCGCAGCATGGGCCGCTATCGAACGCTGCTGGTGCACCACCAACTTGGGCGCACTCGTTGTCCCTGATGTCGTAAAAATCACAAACCGGTCGTCGGCTGTGGGTGGGGTCAGGTCCGGCTCATCGTCGGTTTGGGGCGGAAGGTCAGCAGCGCTGCGTACAACCATGCGGGCACCGGAACGTTCAATGATTGAGTCAGCAAGCGCAGGGGCGAAACGCGCATTGACCGACATCACCACGAAACCACCGAGTGCCGCAGCGGCCAGCATGTCCACGTACAGCGCTCCGTTCTGCAGCTGCACAGCGATGCGATCGCCCCGCCGTATCCCGGCGGCAGCCAGGTCCGAGGCTAGCGCTCGCCCTGAAGCCATGATCTCGGCGCAGTAGCGCTTGTTGCCATGCTCGTCAACCATGACCGACCTCGACTGACCAAGCAGCTCTACAACTGTCTCGGCTCGTACCACGCTCGTCATACGCCACCCCCACATCTGTGGACCAGCGAACCTGCACAACGCTCGGTGTAGCTCTTGGCTCGGCCGAAAGTCATGCTGTGGCCTCGGCCAATGCGGGGATAATTCGTTCGCCGACCGAGCGGATGATCTCGAAACGCGGTTCAAGTGGAGGAAGCAACATCATCTGATCAATGCCGACCTGTTCGAGGCCCAACAAGCGCTCCACAATGACATCCTCAGTGCCCACAAGGCATGAGGATTGAATCAGGGCCTTAGTCACAAACCGTTCTTCTTCTGGAAGCACCCAGCTGTTGTGGCCAGCGTGAACACGCTGATGACGGATCTCGTCAGGGGTCTGCTCCAGCAATGCTGTGTAGTCGTCCCAGACATCGAGCACTGCCGGGTTGCGCGGCAGACGACCGAAGTTGCGCCACTGGTCATAGCTGTAGTGCAGGCTTGCAATTGCGAAAGCACCGCACAAGTAACGCACCCGATCAGAGTCAACCGCCTCGCCCGGTTCGAGTACGACAATCGTGTTCAACGTGGTGGCCGGGAAGGTCGCTCGGTCGAGGGACCTGCCAACCTCGGCCGCTCCGCGTTCGACACCACGCCATAAGCCTTCGGCTAATGCAGCATCTGGCGGGACCGACAGCACCAGGCCATCGCCATGTTTACCTGCGAGTGCCAACGACTTCGGACCAAACCCCGACACGTACATCGGAATGGGATCGTCAAAGTTCACAAAGCCGGCGTCAGGCATGATGTGGCGCACTGGCGACGTTCTGCCCTTCCAGGTAACCATCGCCTCATCGCCAGCGAGCAGCGGCTTCAGCTCGGACAAGTACTGATCAAACTCGGCGATTGTCATGGGCTTGTGGCCCATGATGCGCATAGCCGTGTTCCCGGTCCCGATGCCACAAAAGGTGCGTCCCGGCGCGATCTGGTTAATCGTCGCCATCGAGGCAGCAGTAACTGGAGCGGGCCGGGTGGCCGCCACCGACACACCCGTGCCGATCTTGATCGTCGACGTACGGTCAGCGGCTAGCGCTGCCGTCGCGTACGCGTCGCTCCAGATCATCTGACTATCGGCAAACCAGGCATGAGTAAACCCAAGCCGCTCGGCCTCCACGACATAGTCGATGTCATCGATCTTGCTTGCAACACAAATCCCTAGCTTCATCACTTGAGCTTGGCAGGCATGCCGCTCGCCTACCGAATTGTGGTGTCAGAGTCTCAAGAATTACGAGAAAAACACTGCAATCGTCTATAAAATTCTTGCTCCCCCTTTTGGGATTCTTGGCACTACTGGGGTGCCAAGAATCCAGTGAGGGAGGAAGCGGCCCACGCGCGAGTTGACGTTCGGTGGACTCGCGGCCCCACACGTCACGGGATCTTCGGCGTTGACGGCTCCCCAGCGTATTCATCCACAACAGCGCTAACGCCCCCGGGTTGTTAACTGTCTACAACAAAGACGCTCGAGGCAAACGTAGAACCGGCCGCCTTCCAGTAAATACCGATGGCGGCGCTTGGCTTACAGCGAACCAATCAGTACCTCAGGTCTGCGCCAGATCTCCCAGAACGTTCCGCAACATGGCGGTGACGCCGACTCGCGTTAGGACCCAACAACCCAAAGACCGCCTACACCTGCGCATACCGCGCACCCAGCATCTCCGGCGTGACCGTCCTGTGCCGCTAAGAAGTCTCCCTGATTCGCCTTCGTCGCCTTGTCGACAAACATCGATCTCATACCCACTCAGATAAAGCGCTTTGTCGATCAGCCTGATGATGTAAAAGTCGCTTCCAAGGGGCAGCACTCGACCTGGTCATACGTGTCGCTGCGCCATGCCCACCCGTTGTTACCCAGGCCCTCATCGACTGGTGGGGCCAAAGATCACCGAGTACTACGGCTGGACCGGGGGCTCGGTCGTCTCCGTGAACAGTACCGAGCAATGGATGACCAACGATGCCAGCATCGGCCAAGCCGTGCCAAACATCGAGATCATGGTCACCGCCGAGGACGACAAACCAAGTGGGCCGAATAAGTCAGGAGATATCTACTTTTATACCCAAATGGGAACCGATTTTGAATATCACAACGCGCCGTTTCGGCGCCGATACCGCAATGTTGCATTAACGCAATGTTGCATTAAATGGCCGCACCGGGCGTGCCGCCATCGTGGCGACCGTGGCTGCGATCGGCACCCTTTGCCTTGGGCACGTATCGGTGGGCGGACTCAGTTGACGGAATCGGTCAGGGTCCAACACCGCCGACATTTTCATCTCGCCAGCCCACGCAGCAGCACTCGATCAGCTGGCTTGGGTCGGACCGGTTCGCTGGCCAACTCGGCGGGCAAGACCAGCCGCAGGTATCTATCTTCAGCGAGGACACCGTTGAGACAGACATCACTGTCTCGACGCCGCATCCGCCGAGACAGTCCTCGATTGGAAACCCAACGGGATTGTATTGAACCGTCCCCGTGGCGGCTTCTCCATTGGTGCCGCACCACTCATCGTGATCTACAGCGAACTTGAAGCGTCATTTCACATCAACGTGGGCCTAGTCAAACCCGAACCAGAACCGACACCTGCGCGAACGCGAGAACCCATTCCAACAGCTACCCAGCTCGAGTCGCCGACCGGTGACTCGCCCAGCGCTAGCAGGTGAAGAAGAGCGCCGTAGCGCTGCCACGCTGAGCACGTAGAATCACAGTCGTTATGGCCAAGACACCGCGAAAGTTGAAGAAGGCTCGAGCGCGTCATGCACAATCATGCGATGGCAAACAACCACACAAATCCAAGCGTGAAGCCCAAGACGTCGCTAAAAAATTGCATTCCGACCGAGGACGTCGTGGCTTGCAGGCCTACAACTGTCAGACCTGCGGCAAATGGCACCTCGGCAACAAGCGCTAGCGGGTAGTCCGACCTGAATCAGCCGATGACCCCTCCAGACCGAGGGTCATACCTGGTACCTGATACAGATCATGCGCGAGCCCTGCTACTCAACGATCCCTCTACGTCGACAATCCCGCAACCCATCGCGAAGACAGCTGAAGAGTTCGCCGCCATTGCTATCCAGGGAGTCATTGCAGCTGCGGCTAACCATGGCATCTGGCGAGGTGCGGCCACGCTCGTGAACTGGATCGAGAGCGGAGACAACGGGCTGATCGAGCACCTGATGTATGAAGTACATCTGGCAGTGGAGCGTCAGCTCGTCAAACGAGTATTCAGTCAGCCATCCAATAGTTATCGCTCTGTTCCAGCTACAGGGGTGTTTTTTCCATTCACTGAAGCTGCTACGCGACCACCGCAACGACCTGTGTCGTGCCGACGAATTGTCCAACCGTCTGGCGTCTGGACAATTTATTGTGAATGGGCTCAGACCTCACAGCCCGAGAAGTTGAGGAGTTTGGTCTGCTGGTCGGCGCCAATGTGCCGAACCAGGTCCCAGCTGCGGGCCAGCATGTCAGCCGGCGCGATACCAGCGCGTCGACTTGGGCAAGTCACCCATACCGGACATTTCTGCGGTGCCATCGAAACCGCTTGAATTTTCAGGGCATGTGCGGATTACAGGGTGGACTTCTGACCAAGCCACATCGGGGGCAACCTCTGCACCGACCAGCGGACTGAGAAGGGCACTGACCTGGCCGCTCTGCGGGCACGCGATGAGCCCGTGATTGACCGTAATGACGCGACACCGTTTGGATCGAGCGTCACCGCCGAGTTGAGTGGAGGTATGCAGCGCACCGAAGCGACCCCTGACCACCCCGTGCACATAGCGATCGCTGACGGCATCGCCACAGTCACCATGCACAGACCGGACGCCCGCAACGCCATTAACCCAGCGATGCGACGGGCACTTTGGTCTTCGCTAAAGGACCTCGAGGCGAACGACGAGGTGCAGGTGATGATCCTCACCGGAACCGACCCGGCGTTCACAGCGGGACTCGACTTGAAGATGATTGGTCAAGATCGAACAAGCTTGCTCAGCGACGAACCGTCGGGCAGCTCGCCACCGTTCCCATCTCGATCTAAGCCGTTAATCGGCGCCATAAACGGCGTGGCCATCACGGGGGGGTTTGAGCTCGCACTCAACTGTGACTTCCTGATCGCCTCCGAGCACGCCCGATTCGCCGATACCCATGCGCGGGTCGGCGTGATGCCTGGCTGGGGTTTGACCGCCCTGCTCAGCGACGCTGTCGGCCGCTCCCGCGCCCGCCAGATCTCACTAACCGGAGATTTCGTTACCGCCGACCAGGCATTGGCATGGGGTCTAGTAAATGAGGTCGTCCCTCATCGCGCATTGATGGATCGCACCTATGGGCTTGCTGCGTCGATTGTTGACAACGACCAGCTCGGCGTTCGCCAGATGCTCGCTACCTATGCAAGCCAGGAGGCGAGTGCTCTAGGCCCGATATGGGACCTCGAGTCACAGGGCTCCGCCGCGTTCGCAAAAATGACAACGCCGGGCGCAGATGTTGCAGCCCGACGCAAATCGATTATGGAGCGAGGACGCTCGCAGCTCGGCTAACTAATTATTGGGAGCACCAACCGGCTTTAGGCGCTGCGGCGTGCCCATGAATGCGAGCTATCAGCGGACGATTTGGCCGACGATGAGCTCTGGTTGCACGTTGGTGTAATTCGGCACGTCGCCCATGATGGCAGCGCCGTGTTCCTTCAGTGCAGCGTCGAGGGCTTCCTGGCTTTCGACGTGGGCCCAACCAATGGCTTCCCAAGCGCCGGCACCCACCGATGTTGCACCCCATCCCTTGCAGTCGTCGCCTAGTGCGTCGGCCAGCATCGGCATGTGAGTCGAGCAGTAATAGTCCATGTCGAACGTGGAGTCATCGGTCTTTGGGTACATGATGTGAACAGAGATCATGCTCGCATTATGCCACGCCATCAGAGCAGATGCTTGTGGCCCTCTCACCCCAGCAAGGTTGTGAGTTGCTTACGACTACTGATCTGATGGTCGGCGGCCGGTGCCCATGCAGAGTCCACGCGGGCATCAGTTCGGCCGATGAGCACCTCGGCTGCGTCACATCGTCGGGATCGCGAAAATCGGCCTGCTCGAACAACACCGCAAGGGGCGTTCTTGCACCGCTCCTCATGAGTGACGGCGGACCCGAGGCTCGGGTTCGACCTCGTCACGCACCGCAAAAAGTGCAGCTGCACTCACTGCCACATCCTGGAAAACTCCACGCTCGATCATGGTGTGCACCGTCACGCCACGAGCCTTTTGATCTATGCCTTACAAGTCTCACAATCTCTGATCGGCATCGAAGCTGACAGCATGGATTCCCTCTTGTTCATCACTCCTCACTTGCACTGGCGAGCACCACGGGCCACCATGGCGTTACACGCACTAAGGGGCCAGCTGTGAGTATCGACGAAACCACTACCAACCAAGACCAACTGTTGTGTCAGCACCTTGCCGACGCCGAGTTCGGCAAAATCGGCCGACGTACCTTCTTCGACTACCGAGACACCGGCCTCGAAGCAGCCACCAACGGCAAGTACCGAGCCAAGGTCATGCGCGCTACCGACGTCATGGAAGACACGGGCTGGCACTACCACGAATGTGACCTACAGTTCGTCTACGTGCTGAAGGGATGGGTCGACCTAGAGTTCGAAGGCGGCCGAGTCGAGCGCCTCGCCGAAGGCGCATCGTTGGCAATTCCCGGTGGGATGATCCATAACGAGATCGGCATGTCGGAAGACTACGAAGCGCTCGAAGTTGCTTCGCCTGCCGATATGGGCACTGTTCCCGTGGAGTCGCCGCAGGGATAAGTCGGTGGGCAACGATCACGTTCGACGCAATCGGCCCTCCGAATATCGCCAAATTCTGGGCAGCATCATCGGGCTATCAGCTCGCTGCTCCTCCCCATGGCTTTTCGACATGGGGTAATTTCGCCGACTCCAATGACGTTCCAGCTGACGAGCGGGGCAACTTCATTGCGGTTGAAGACACGGACGGGGATGGCCCTTGTTTACCCTTCCTCCGTGTCCCCAAGGACAAGCCGAAAAAGAGCCGGATGCACCTTGACATTCATCGCGGAATCGATCCCGCCACCACCACCCTCAAAGAGCACCCGGCCGCCATCAGCAAGGTCGTAGCCGAACTTGTCGAACAGGGCGAGTCCGAAGGCGAACACTTAAACGAAGACACCCTTTGAACGGTGCTGACCGACCCTGAGGGAAACGAGTTCTGCGTCGTCTGACTCAACCACCTACTTGTCTATTCGTATCAACCACCTGTGTCGACAACCATCTGTGTCGACAACCATCTGTGTCTGACACAGATGATGTAACCATCTGTGTCAGACACAGATGATGCAGATGATGCGACCGCCAGGGTTAAGAACGCAGGGTGGTTCCAGCGAAGGCACCGGTGTGCTCACCGTGGTCCATGAATATCTGACCATTAACGATGGTGTAGTCATAGCCAGTTGCCCGTTGGATATAGCGACCAGCACCGTTGGGAAAGTCGAAGACATACTCGGGCTGTGGGAGCCGTAGGTTCTCGAAGTCGATCACGTTGACATCGGCGTAGGCACCTTCGACGAGTCGACCGCGTCCCTTGATACCAAACAAGTCAGCGGTGTCAGATGTGAGTCGACGGATGGCTTCTTCTAGCTGCCACCTTTGCTTCTCACGTACCCAATACGTCAGATAGAAAGTTGGCTGACTGGAGTCCATAATCTGGCCAACGTGGGCCCCAGCATCGGCCAGGCCCAAGCTAACCATTGGGTTGTCAAGCATCTCCTGCACCGACTCCAGGCTCTCATTCAAGATCGGATAGTTCAGATTCAGCGAACCGCCACTGGCGATACAACGATCGAGGAACAACTCAACCGGTGACAGGCCAGCGCGATCAGCTTCGGCTTGCAGACTGTCTTCGGGTTGGCAGTCATAACGGGCGTCGCCGTCGGGAAAAATCCACAACTTGTCGGCTGGTGCTGCAAGATCAGCCGACAATAAGTCGGCGCGGCGTTCGGGATCCGAGATAGCAGCGAGGCGCTGCTCTGATGGCATATCGAAGATCTGTTTCCAGGCGGTATTGCGAAAGGGGAGCCGATTCAGCAGGTTGTAGATAACGCCGATGCCGCGACATGTGGTCTGGGGGCGCACGTGGGCACCAGCTTCGTTCTCCTCTCTCGTGAACTCGACAACCTTGCGGAACAGATCCGGGCGGCGGCTACTAGATACAAGGCCGAAACTGACAGGCCGGCCGCTGCGGCGCGACACCTCGCCCATCCAAGCGACCTCAGCACGAGTATTCGGCAGATGTTCTTCTCGGTCGCGCTCCCCGAGACGGGCGGCAGCTTCGAAGATGCCTTTGCCATGTTTACCCAGCACATCACCGAAAGCGAGCAACTCGTTCTCATCGGCGAACGTACCCGGAACCTGGCGACCATCAGGTACGACATGCAACAGCGTGCGCGAGGTTGAGAAGCCAAGCGCTCCTGCTTCGATGGCTTCATCAACTAGATCGACCATCGCCGAAATATCCTCGACCGACGAGGGAGTCTCGTCCATCGCCCGCTCACCCATGGCGGCAAGCCGCACAGCCGAGTGCCCGACCATGCCACCTACGTTGATTCCCTTGTCGATGCGGTCGACCCACTGCAAGTACTCGCCATAGGTAGACCAGTCCCAGGGCAGGCCCTCGAGGATGGCGCGTTGTGGGATATCTTCGACGCTCTCCATCATCTCGGCCAACACTTCGGCACCGCCGGGCGCAACCGGAGCAAACGTCACTCCGCAGTTGCCCAACACGGCGCTGGTGACGCCATGCCAACAGCTTGACGTCTGGATGGGATCCCATGCGATCTGAGCATCGAGGTGGGTGTGGATGTCGACAAAACCCGGTGTCACGATGCGGCCTTCGGCGTCGATCTCGCGGGTGCCGATGTCGTCAATCTTGTCCGCGATCTGAGAAATCACTCCGTCGGTGATCGCGACGTCGGCGTTACGGGCTGGGGCTCCGGTCCCGTCAATAACACTGCCATTACGGATCACGATGTCTGGCTTAGTCATGAACTTCCCTTTTGTTAGGTCAAATTCCAGTCTGCACCATCGCTGGTTCAGCGACGAAACCGAGTAAAACGTTCTTCATGGCCGAGCGTGTGATCTGGGAACGAATCGTAGATCAAGATAAGACCCGCCAACGAAGCGAACAATTCCGCAAACGCTTCTTCCCTGCGGCAGGGATCACCCTGGCCGTGGTGCTGATCTCCGCTGGCTGGAAAAATGCCATAGGGGCGCTGCTCGTCGTCGGACTGGTTGGCATGGTTTGGGGAAATACAGTTCGCTTTCAATCTCTAAGCGATGCAGCAAACCCGGTCATGACGGTGAGTAATGGCAGACTCAAACTCGGTGACCGAACGATCATCGTCGAAGACGTCAAGCGGTTCACCACGATCGCGACAGCGATGCAAACCAGCCTGCTCGGCCGTCGCAGCCAAATTAAACTCGGCAAGGCCATCTTCCGCATGGATGTGCCTGGGTCAAAACGGGAACCGATTCTGGTCGAATTCGGCTGGCCGAACATGACCGAAGAAGGAGTCGCACGCGTACGGGCCGCACTTGAGCCCGAGCTTGTCGACAAATGGGTCGAGCCAGTCGACTTGGTGGACCAGAGTGAACTTCCTAAACGCTCTCGCCGGGCCCGCCGTAGCTAACCGGTTACTGGGGTGGTTCACCTAGCAGCACCACACCGTCCTTTACTGCAGGTTCTCCGTCGGCATTCAGCACTTCGAACGGAACCAGTTCCCCATCGGGATGCTCTCGTGCTGGCCAGACGCGCACTGTGATGACGGAGGGGAGGCGCACCATGGCGGCGAAGCGGCACGAGATCCGACGCACGAGTTCTGGCCGTCGCTGCGTACGTTGAGCCACCACCGCTGATACGCCATGGGCCAGATTCGCCGTGCCATGCAGGATGATGTCGGGCAGGCCAGACGCCACAGCCACCGCCTTGTCAGTGTGGATCGGATTCCAAATTCGCGCACACTCTGTATAGGTATGAGCAGCGCCTGCAACAATCGGAACAGTGACCTCAATGGGATCGCCGTGTCGTTCGGCCACAAGTGGCTCCGGGCGTGCGAGGTCGGGCACAGCCTCGCCGATTGACTGCTGTGCCAGGTAGATGCCGTCTTGGGTCGTGGTCGCTACTGGCGTGCCGTTGGCATCAACCGTCTGGATCCGCATGGTCGACTTCGCTCCAGGACGGATCTGCTCTAACCCGACAAGTTCGAGCGATGTCTGCAAACGGTCGCCGGGTCGAACGAGACGGTGAATCGTTGTGTCATGGGTGGCGTGAACCGAGGTCAGAACCTCGGCCGGTGTAACGCCAAGTTCGCTGGTGTAATCGCGCGATGCAACAATCACCGGCCACTCGGGACACACGGCAAAGAGCGGATGAGCAACGATGCCGTCGGGGCCCGTTGTATCGAAATAGTCGGGCAAATAGTCACCGAGCGCGGCGGCATACGCCATAGTCCAACGCTCGTCGACATCATGTTCGATGTTGTCGACGGTCATACCCACGAGCGAGGTTGAGATCACCATGGCTCTGGTCTAGTCCAGCAAGTGAACACAACCAGCAAAATAAGCTCTGTCTTCGCAGAGGCCTAGGCGCTCGTTTGGGCGAACAACTAAGCCAATACCGACAAACAATTGTTCATCTCCAACCTTGCTGCCAATTGTTCATCTCCAACCTTGCTACAGGCCACAACGAGATGCTGCCCGCTACCCCCATGGACACCGCCTACTCCCCGTCGGCGAGTAGGGGGCTACATCCATCCAACTGCACAGCCCACACTCACCAGGGGCGGTAGCGGATAGGGGGAGAAGTGGAACGCTCTCTAGGCGCCAAACGCCGAAGGGACAGGACACTAGGAATCCTGTTGGTGCGCAGCGACGATGCATACCTTCAAGAGGACAGCGAGTGGAACTTTGCCGACCGAAAGTTCGTTCGTCATTACCCCAGCACTCCTGATTTGAACGTCGAGTTTTTGAACTCGATTGTTGCTGCGTAAGACTCTCGGTATGCCTGAATTTGCCGCCGCTCTGGCCGCAGCCGATCCGACCGCCGTTGCATTGGCGGACCAATATCGCGACCTCACCTGGACCGAAGTAAATGACACGCTGAACCGTTGCGCCAACCTGCTGCTGTCCATGGATCTAGGCCCGAAGCGACGCATCTCCATCTTTGCCGAAAACGCTGGCGAGACAGCATTAGCGCACCTAGGCGGACTCCTCGCTGGGTGTTCCACCGTGCCCGTGAACTTCCACCTGACCGCCGAAGAAGCCGCGTACATCGTGAGCGACAGCGAGTCACAAGTCATCTTCTGCGACGAGTCGACCGTCAGCCGGGCGCAGCATGCGGCACGCGAAGCCGGTATCAAGACCGTCATCATGTGGAGTACAGATGACACCGACAACACCGACAACACCGATGGTGTAGACGGATGGCTCGAATGGCTCAATACCGGGTCTTGTGAACATCCACCGATGAGCACGATGCCGCTGCCAAATCTGCTGTACACGTCAGGGACAACAGGCTTGCCCAAGGGCACCGATCTCCCACCAACAATGTTCGCTGGTGGCGACAACATGGCCGAACACCTAGAAACAATGAAGGGGCACGGGCTCGCACGATTCGGCACACACCTGGTCGTGGGGCCGATGTACCACACCGGTCCGCTAAGCGGTATGCGCCTGCTCGCCGCCGGCGTGTCATCTGTGATCCGCGGCCGCTTCGATGCCGAGGCAACTCTGGCAGCAATCGACAAATACAAAACGGCATCCACCGTGATGGTGCCGACGCACTTCGTCCGCATGCTGCAGCTCCCTGACGACATCAAGGCAAAGTACGACGTCTCCTCGATGAAGTTGATCGCTCACACCGGTGCAAAATGTCCGATCGACGTTAAGCGACAAATGATCGACTGGTTCGGGCCGGTCTTCAGCGACTCCTATGGCGCCAGTGAGGTCGGCACGACCTGCTCAATCAACAGCGCAGAATGGCTCAAACACCCCGGTTCGGTCGGCAAGGCGATCGCTCCATTCACCGCCATGATCCTCGACGACAACAACAACGAGCTCCCACCTAATACCGAAGGACGTCTTTACTTCAAGGACCAGACCGGCCGCGGCATCGTGTACCCCAATGACCCTCAAAAAACTGCTGCAGCGCACATTGCTCCGGGCATCTTCACGCTTGGCGAGATCGCCTACATGGACGACGATGGCTACGTCTATCTAACGGACCGCTTCAGCGACATGGTTGTATCCGGCGGCGCAAACATCTACCCCGCCGAGGCCGAGCTCATATTGATCGACCATCCACAGATCACCGACGTCGCGTGTATCGGCGTTCCTGATCCTGATATGGGCGAATCTCTCAAGGCACTCGTTATCCCCGCAGATGCGGACAACCCGCCCGACGCAGCAGCCTTAATCGCTTGGTGCAAGGAACGTTTGACTTCCTACAAGTGCCCTCGATCGGTCGACATCGTCGACACTGTTGGCCGCACCACCATGGGCAAGATCAACAAGCGCAAGCTGCGCGCCCCTTACTGGGCGTAGGCGTAGCCCTCCTTGTTTTAAGCTTCCTCATCTGCGGTCCATCGAGGTCCTCACTACCTGGTCATCGACCTTGCGACCAACGCTCCAGAGTCGATCGTCACCGCCGTCTGGCCCCTGGGCAACCTCCTCGGCACGAATGGCCAACGGCTCGCTAGTCAGTTGCCCGTGCCGCACGACCCCTCGCCAGAGTGGCGCCGTGACGGCGGCGCTCAAGGTTCGTGGCCTGCAGGAGGCGTACTGCAACATTCAGGCCTTGGTAGGTGTCCACCTGACTGTCGAGTGAGACAACTTCGATGACCACAAGGCGACATAATCCTGGAACTATCAACCAAGCATCCAGCGCGACTTGTTGAAAGGTCTGAGCGGGAAAGTCACGATCATTGCCGCTGGCACACCATCGCCATCGCCATTGGCATCTGCAAGGTACGTGAACTTCGCTGTGAAACACCGCACCGGCTGTGAAACACCGCACCGGCTGTTCGCACTGCAATGGCGTGGTCTCATACCCGAGTGGACACATAATAATGCGACCGTTCTAGAGATCGACGAACAGCTAAGACGAACAGCTGGCATCTCGGTGTTACAGCGCGCGCTCCCAGCGGACTCGTAGCGACGAGACCTACGCCACGGCAGTTGGCAATCTGATTTCGGCTGAGACACCGAGCACGTCGACATTGCGCCGAACCGACGCGCCCCGCGTCGGCGTCGTGGACCTAGAACAGATCTTCTCATCGGTGAAGCTTGCCCATGAGTTCATTAAAGGCGTCTCGGACACCGACGGAGTGCGCCCAGCGTGGCTTGTTCGAGTTACTCATCATCAAAGTCTTGACCCAGTTCCCGCTCAATGCCCCCGTGCTGTTGCGGGTCCAGGTCGCTCGCCGCGTAATCGCAGCAGCCGCCACCGCCATTTCGCTTGTGCTACGTGCGCTGTTCAAACTCGGCGGGCGTGTCGAGAAGGTCGCCCTTATGCGCATCGACCTCCGGGCGGGCTGGAGTGAATTTATCCACCTCAGCCGCTTCAGCATCATCGACTGCTCAGAACACACGTATCGGCTTGGATGCCGCACAGCAGTCAGCCAGTGAGCGATTACTGGGGCACTCCTGTCGTCGACATGACCCCGAATAGGCGTCGACTGGGGAACAGTCATCGCCCTCAGCTGTAGCCCACCCTGATGGTGCCGCTAGCGTCGTGCACCGATATGGCTACACCAATAACAACCGCCGAGTTCCTTGGGCTCAGCACCCAGCCCGGCGACACACAGACACTGACTATGACCGACCAGCTGCTGGGCGGCGGCTCAGGGTCACTCTTTGGAGGGGTCGGCCTGGCTGCCGGACTCATCGCCCTCGAGGCCGCAGCAGGCCAACCACCGGTCTATATGACCTGTCAGTTCGCCTCGACGATTCAGCCGCCCGATGAGCTCGTGGTCACTACCGAGATCCTGACGAAGGGCCGAACCGTTTGCCAGGCCCGCTTGACCGGAACCAGCGCCGACCGAACGGTCCTGGCGCTACTCGGCGCCACCGGTAACCGCAGCGAAGACCACCGGCGTATCTGGCGACAGATGCCCGAGGTCGAACCACCAGAGGCGTGCGAGCCGTTGCGCCGGCTCCAAGACACCGAGTCGCTGCACAATCACGTCGATGTCCGTATGGCTCGCGGCATGTTTGGCTTCGCCCCTGAAGACGCTGCCGGACGTGGCGCTGCGAGCGGCGACGCGTCAACGCTGTTCTGGACCCGGATGCCGAACGTTGTGCACGATGCTGCCGCGCTTGCGTTGATGGCCGATTACTTGCCGTCGGCTGTGGGTAATTCTCTTGACCAAAGGATCTTCTGCTCAAGCCTGGACAACACCATTCGGTTCGTCTCACCGCTTGAAGTCGACGAATCCAGCGAATGGGTGCTGTGTGAAAGCCATGTCGAGTTCGTCGCGGCCGGATTCGCTACGAGCCGAGGATTCTTGTGGAGCCGCAACGGCACACTTCTCGCGTCGGCCAACCAGTCGATGACTGCAGCGAATCCTCGCGACTAAGCAACCACAGTGCCGCCCGATTTGGTGGCACAGCTCGATGCAGTGAAGGCTCAGCCCATGGCTGAAGACGTTCTGCTCATCGACGACCCCGCTCCCAAAATTCGCCGACTCACGCTTAATCGGCCAGACAAGCGCAATGCACTCGATGACAGTCTCCGAGGTGCACTGTTTGACGCTCTACGTGCGGGGGACCGGGACAAGGATGTCTCAGTAATGATCGTGCGAGGCGCAGGCAAATGCTTCTCGGCTGGCTACGACTTAAGTAAGCCGAACCGACCGGTCGAACGGACAACGGCCTACCAAGATGGCTGGTGGGCACGCCATGTGGTGAACAACTGGTTCGAGATGTGGGACATGTCAACGCCCATCATCGGTCAGGTCCATGGCTGGTGCCTCGCCGGCGGCAGTGAACTGGCAACGGCATGCGACCTGGTTTACGTGGCCGATGATGCACAGATCGGCTACCCACCTGTGCGCCTGATGTCGCCGCCAGACATGCAATGGCAGACCTGGATGATGGGGCTCCGACGGGGCATGGAAGCCTTGTTAACCGGCGATGCAATGTCGGGGACCGAAGCGGTCGAATCGGGGTACGCGAACCGCTCCTTCGCCGAGGGTGCCCTAGATGACGAGGTACTAAAGATCGCCAACCGCATCGCCAAAATTCCACTCGACCTGTTGGCCATAAACAAGCGGTCCGCGCATCGCGCCATGGAAGCAATGGGCATTCGCGATGGCATCCGCGCCACCACTGAGCTCCAGGCCCTCGCTTTCCACCAGCCATCATCGTTGGCATATCGCGAAGGATTCGGCGACGGCAACCTCACCGACAAGCTCAGCGAGCGAGACGAAACCTTCGGCGACTACCGCACCTCATAACAACCCCAACCCGCTGACCCCGCACCCTTCGTGTCACCAACCTTTCGTGTCTGACACAGATGATGCAACCTTTCGTGTCTGACACAGATGGTGCACAGATGGTGCAGCGACTAGCTGGCTCGGCGTGCCGAAATGACACCCGTGTCGAAGCCGGCAAGGTGGAGTCCTCCGGCAAATCGAGCGTGCTCGATTTTGGTACACCGGTCCATAACAAGCTGAAGATTCCCGGCCTGTGCGATCTCCGCAGCCTCTTCCGACATGATGCCAAGCTGCAGCCATAAGGTCGTCGCACCGACCGCTACTGCCTCAGCCGCAATGGCAGGGCAATCCTCGGGCTTGCGGAATACATCAACCAGGTCTGGCACTACCGGCAACGCATCGAGCGAGGGGTAACAAGGGAAGCCATTGACTTCGGTTTCACGCGGATTGACCGGATACAGGTCAAAATCACAGACCGAAGACGCCAAGTACGTCATCACGAAATTGCTAGAGCGCGACGGGTTGGAAGATGCTCCAACCACCGCAATCGAGCGGGTCCCATCAAGGATCTGCTTGCGGCTGATAGCGCTGGGTTCACGATAGGTCACGGGCCAATTGTGCCCTGCGCCCGTCACACACGCCAGCTTTAAGGCAAATTGACATGGTGCAATCGAGACTAGGCCTACTCATCTGTCTAGCCGTAGCAGCGGTATTCCTTGCCGCCTGCTCTTCGACCACGGGGCTGTCCATCGACGAACGCCCAGTAGTTGCATCAACAGATGGCCCGGCAGCAGCATCAACAACTGACAGCAGCCAAGCCAACACCGAACCAGACGACACCGACACCGCAGACGGATCTCGCTCAGACACCCAGAATGACTCAGACCCCGCCGACAACACCGCTTCCGACAACAGCGCTTCTGACAACACCGACGCCGACGCTGAAACCGACCAGGGTGCAAGCACCGACGCGCCAGCAACAACACCAGAAGTTGAGATCCCTAAGGGATTCGGCTTGGGCGGTTCCGAACAACTCCAAGGCCTGCTCACTGATTGCGCAGATGGCAACAACTTGGCGTGCGACATTCTGTATGTGATCTCGCCGTTCAACTCAACAGAAGAGGCTGTAGCTGTCACCTGTGGAGGCCTCGCCAACACCGCAGTCACCTTCTGTACCGCTGGCATCGATGCCGGCGAAGACGAACGCTTCTTCGCTCTCGACAGCGCTGGGCTCGGACGAGTAACCAAAGCTTGTCAGGTCGGCGGCGACATGACGGCCTGCGACTTCCTGTACTACCGCTCGCCTATTGGTAGTCAGCTTGAAGAGATCGGCAGCACCTGTGGCGGAAGAATCAACGTCGCTCTTCCGGACTGCCGATCGACCATCGCCGAGTAGCCCAACACGCGCATAGCGCCACCACCAAAATTGGTCAGCCGAGAGCTTGGTCCAGATCCCACAGAATGTCGTCCAAGTCTTCGAGCCCGACCGACAACCGCACCATGTCCCCACCGACTCCAGCCGCAGCGAGCTGGTCCTCGCTGAGCTGTTGATGGGTTGTCGATGCCGGGTGGATCACCAATGTACGGGCGTCGCCGACGTTGGCCAGATGACTGATAAGTTCGAGCTTCTCGATGAAGGCTTGGCCTGACTCACGGCCACCCTTCACTCCAAAGGTGAAGATCGCGCCGGCACCACGCGGTAAGTACTTAGCCGCCAACGAGCGATAGGGCGAATCGTCAAGGTCAGCGTGGGCCACCCAGCTGACGCGAGGGTCAGCGTCAAGCCACTGAGCGACCGCTTGAGCGTTTCGTACATGTTCGTCCATGCGTAACGGCAGAGTCTCAAGGCCTTGGAGCAGCATGAACGCATTGAACGGGGACAATGATGCCCCCACGTCGCGCAGTTGTTCGGACCGTAACGCCATGCAATAGGCGTACTCGCCGAAGTTGCCGAACCACTGCAAGCCGTTGTAGGTCGGAACGGGTTCAGTCATCCGAGGGAACCGGCCCGAACTCCAGTCAAAGGTCCCGGCCTCGGTTACAACGCCGCCGATGCTCGTGCCATGGCCTCCGATGAACTTTGTAGCCGAGTGCACCACGATGTCAGCACCCCATTCCATTGGCCGACACAACCATGGCGTGGCAAAGGTCGAGTCAACAACCAGCGGCAGACCATGACTATGTGCCACGTCGGCCAACGCCTCGAGATCAGCAACCGCTCCACCAGGGTTACCGATGACCTCGGTATACATCGCCTTGGTCTCGGGCCGGATCGCCGCAGCGAACGCGTCGACGTCGGTGTTCGGAACAAACGTTGTGTCAACCCCGAACCGACCCAACGTCGTATCAAAGAGTGTGTAGGTGCCGCCGTATACCCCAGCCGCGGAAACGATGTGATCGCCAGCGCCCACCAGCGTCGACATAGCCAAGAAGGCCGCTGCCTGACCGCTGGCCGTAGCTACAGCACCAATAGCGCCTTCGAGGCTCGCCATACGTTCTTCAAATGCAGCCGTGGTTGGGTTGGAGATCCGGCTGTAGATAGTTCCGAACTTCTGCAACGCAAACAGGTCCGCCGCATCGTCGGTGTCCTCGAACACGAAGCTGGTCGACTGATAGATGGGGACGGCTCTTGCTCCCGTGGCCGAGTCAGGCTGACCACCAGCGTGCAGCGTGCGAGTCTTGAATCCGAATTCGTGATCACTCATCCCCTTCACTCTTCCACACGGCCATGTCGCACACCCTGTGCTGCATCGCAGGAAGCACGCCGGCCTCGTGATACCTGCAGGTTGTCCCGGAGATGGGACGCTGCTTCAGGTCTTCGCTGCGAGTAAGGGCTCGAGGAAAGCAGCAATACCGTCTTCCTCGACGCTCGTGGTGACACGGTCGGCAGCGGCTTGCACCTCAGGACGGGCATTACCCATGGCCACACCGGTTCCGGCCCACCGCAGCATCTCGATGTCATTGCCGCCATCGCCAAACGCGACAACGTCTGCTGCGGTCAAACCCAGATGATCGACGAGCACTTGCAACGCCACCGCCTTGTGGTCGCCACGCGGTGAGACGTCGACAATCGGCAGGCCGCCAAACTGCACCTGACATCGGTCGTCGATCAACTCGGCCACGATTGCGGCAAGTTCGTCGAGTCGATCGTCGTAATCATCGTGGAATGGGATGACGCGACGGACTTGGGATAGATCGGCAGGTAGCGCATCGAGCACGTCGGAGACAGGAGGCACCGAATTCGTCTCGGGCACACGACGACTGAAGCCAGGTTCCTCAAGGACCGTGTCACCAACCTCGACAGCGAACCCAACACCGGGGAGGCGAGCGCGCAAGCCATGGATCACCGGCAATACGACATCTTCAGGGAGGCAACGATCGCGTAACAAGCGACCTGTTTTCACCTCGAACAGCACCGAACCGTTACCGCACGCCATCCAGTCGGCACCACCAACATGGTCAAGCGTGAACTGAGCCACGGCCAACGGGCGACCAGTTGCTAGCGCGATGGGTATCTGAAGTGCCCGCAACCGAGCCAGCACCGCAACAGTCGACGAGGCGACATTGCCATCCCAGTCCAACAACGTGCCGTCAACATCGAACACAACCAGCTTCGGAATCTGCACGACGCCGAGCGTACTGTGGACGTTTGCGAGGCCGCGGCTACTGCAAGATCAATACTGCTCTGAACTACGAACCCGAAAACGTGGGCGTGAACCGCATTACAGCGCACCTGATAAAGACCTTGATGACAGCAGGGCACTTCAAGAACCGACTGCTGATCCATGCCATCGAAACCCAGACACCATCTAGTCGCATCGGTTAAGCACATGGGCCATGTGGATGAGATAGCCAGTACTGCATTCTTTCTGGCTAGAAATGAGTCAGGTTCCGTCAGCAGCGAGGGCACCTACGAGAAATACAGCCTGCCGATCAGCGAGCGCGAAGTCGCCCGGATGCGCATCGCCTAACTCAATCAATGCCATATTCGGTTGAACACTCGAACTGCACTGGCGATGCAGCAAGGTCTCGATGACGGGCTTCACAAACAGTTGTAGAGCTATGTCACTAATGCCACTTTCCTGACCAAGGAATGGTCGAACTCGCTCTACCGAATGCATTCTGTCTGAGTTTGGGGCAGGCGTTCCAGGTACTAGCTATCGACATCGACTTCGACGTGCTACGGCAGCGGGAGCCCTCCTTCATGCACTCGGTCTTCGCCCAGCTACCCGTGCCACCTACCAGAGCGTTGCCCACTGTGGTTGAATGCGACATGCGCTTTTTGGGTTTCGAAGTTGATGGAGTTGCAGCAATCGGCGTCGTGAACGACGAGCAAGTTCGACGGCTCTGCTCCATCGATGAGTTCTACGCTGACGTTGACCGCTGGCAGAACATCGCACCGAGCGGACCTTCAGTCGCGATTGCTGACATCGTGCGCGTGCCACCTGTGCCACAGACGGCCAAAGTTCTGTGCCTCGGCCTGAACTACGCCGCACATATCTCTGAAACGGGAAGCGAGCGGCCAGACTTCCCCAACATCTTCGCCAAGTGGTACGCCTCGTTGTCGAACCATGGTGACCAGATTCCCGTGCCATCAGGCGATAATCGTCTGGACTGGGAATGCGAGATGGCAGTCATCATCGGCGCGCCATTGACCGATACGACCGAAGCAGATGCCATGGCCGGCGTGCTGGGTTACACCTGTTTCAACGATATAAGCGCTCGCGGTTACCAGCGACGCACCAAGCAATGGGCGATCGGAAAGAACCCCGACAACTCAGCACCGATTGGCCCTGTCGTCGTAACCGCTGACGAATTCGGCGACCCCTACGGTAAGCGAATCTTGACTCGGGTGAACGGCGACGTTCGCCAAGACGGAACCACAGACATGATGCTGTTCAAGATCGCCGAGACGATCGAATACATCACCGCGGGCACGTCACTTCGCCCTGGTGATGTCATTGCGACCGGCACGCCATCGGGCGTCGGCGACAAGATGGATCCGCCTACGTACCTGACGGCAGGCGACACTGTTGAAATTGAAATTGAAGGCATCGGCACGTTGCAGAGCAGAATTGTCGCTCGCGGCTGATGCCCCGTCTATACCCACTTCTCTGACCTCCATCACAACATCTATTTAGGAGACCTGCCATGCGAACTTGGCAAATGCACGAACTCGGCGATCCATGGACCGACCTACAACTCGACGAAGTCGACATACCGACACCTGGCCCTGGCCAAATAGGCATCGAGGTCGAAGCCGTTGGCGTGGCTTTCCCCAATGTGCTGATGGCACAGGGCAAGTATCAGGTGAAGTCGACCCCACCGTTCTCGCCAGCCGAGTCGGTCGTTGGCCGCGTGTCAGGGCTGGGTGAAGGAGTCGATTCTTTCGCGATCGGCGATCGAGTCATGACCAGCGACGGCGCTTCGTTGTCCGAGCACATCGTTGCCTCCGCAAAGCGGGCCTTTCGCGCCCCCGAATCGCTTACGGCGGGCCAATCCACCGCCTTGCTTGTTAACTACCCGACCACCTGGTTCGGCCTGCACGAACGGGCCCAACTGCAAGCCGGCGAAACCGTTCTCATCACCGCCGCTGCGGGCGGCGTCGGAACCGCAGCTATCGACCTGGCCAAGGCCCAAGGTGCGACCGTGATCGCCGTTGCTGGCGGTCCCGAGAAACTGCAGGTCTGCAAGGATGTCGGCGCAGACTTCACCGTCGATTACCGAGCTACCCCTGATTTCGTCGACGAGGTTCGCGAGATCTCCGGTGGCGGCGTGGACGTTTGTTACGAGGTCGTCGGTGGCGACACCTTCCAACATGCCCGTCGGTGCATGGGCTGGGACGGTCGACTGCTGATCATTGGCTTCGCAGGCGGCACGATCCCCGACTCGCCGATGAACCATGCCCTGCTCAAAAATTACTCGATCGTTGGCGTCCACTGGGGTGCATCAGTTCAGCGCGATCCTGATTCTCTCGTGCGCCAACTCGGCGAACTGACCAGGCTCGCCGACACCGGCAAGATCTCGCCCAATATGTACCCACCGTTCACCTTTGAGGACGCCAAGCTAGCTTTCGACGATCTCGCCCACCGCAAGACCACCGGCAAGGTCGTCGTCGAGCTGTAGAGCAGGTTCGGCCCTCGGCCTCCGTCGCCTTGGACTCATGGAAAGCTCATGACAACTGAACTGACCGCAAGAGAGTCCAATGGCGACGGGCCATGCTCGCTAGAAGAACCACTCTTCTCTGGTGGCATCACTCCACCTGGAACCGATTCTGACACTCATACTGCGCAGCCCAAAGACTGTGGACTGGGGCTGCGCGTTCGAGGGATTGCATGCGGCTTTCCCAAAACACCCTGATTATGAGCTGTTTGCTACTGCCCTCAAACGGCTTCAGAAAGAGAGCACGCCGACATGACAGCGTCTGAAGACCGCCCACAGGAGCCCGAGCACAGCGAAGCTGCGGTCGGCTGTGATTTATGCGAGGCCGCCCGGTTTACCCATTGGTATCACGAGGACGAAACGTGTTGGATCACCGACTGCGAAGTCTGTTCGGTCCCGATGGCCGTCTGGAAGCCGCATGGCATCGACCCAACCCAAGCCGAGATCACGCACATGCTTGGCCATCTCGAAGCTGCAGGAAAGACGCGCTTCGGTGATGAACCATTTACGCTCGATCGTGAAATGCGAACGATCCCGGACCATTGGCATGCGCATGCTCGAGACACCGAGTGGTTCCGCCTTCGGATGGCCCGACCACTCAGCCGGTACACCGGCGTTGGTGTCAACCGGGTCGAACGTTAACCCTCACGAACCGCTGTCCAGGGCTGCAACTGCGGTCTGTGGTCCATCCGACGGCTACCCTGCGGCCAGTATGAGCGCGAGTGATCGAGAAACTGTCCTTGAGGTCAACGGCCTGAAGACGCACTTCCATACCCAAGACGGCACCGTGCACGCTGTCAATGGCGTGAGCTTCAAACTCCATGCAGGTGAGCTGCTTGGTGTTGTCGGCGAGAGCGGTTCCGGCAAGAGCGTGACCATGATGTCGTTACTCAAACTCATTCCGATGCCACCGGGCGACATCGTTGATGGCCAGGCAAACTTCAGAAACAACGATCTGCTGCAGCTAGAACCCAACGAGCTACGCAAGGTCCGCGGCGGGCAAATTGGGTTCATTTTCCAAGACCCGATGACATCACTGAATCCCGTACTCACCATCGGGCGGCAGATCACCGAGCCTCTCATATTGCACACCGATGTCGACAAAAAGGGCGCCAAAGTTCGAGCAGCCGAACTCCTCGACATGGTCGGTATCCCTGATGCCGCTGCACGGCTGAAGGCCTACCCCCACGAACTTTCCGGCGGTATGCGTCAGCGGGTTATGATCGCCATCGCCCTGGCTTGTTCTCCAGAAGTGATCATCGCCGACGAACCAACCACGGCCCTTGATGTCACCATCCAAGCCCAGATCATTGCCATTGTTAAGGATCTACGAGAACGCTTGGGCACCGCAGTGGTGTGGATCACCCATGACCTTGGCGTGATCGCCGGCCTCGCCGACCGGGTCCTCGTCATGTATGGCGGGCGAATAGTCGAAGAGGCTCCCGTTCGAGACCTCTATGCCAGACCGATGCACCCCTACACCGTGGGCCTTCTTGCCTCGCTGCCTCGACTTGACCAAAAGGGCCAAGAGCTGGTCAGTATTCCCGGTCAACCCCCGAGCCTGTATGCCGAGCCCACAGGCTGCTCATTTGCGCCGAGATGCGCCCATGCATTCGATCGCTGCACCAGCGAAGTTCCTGAGCTGGTCGAAGTGCACCCAGGACATCGCACTGCTTGCTTCTGGGATCTCGAGAACGAAAGGCCACGCGCATGACCGACGTACAAGCCACGACGCCAGCGTCGTCCACCGATCGCGAAATCATCGTTAGCGTCCGCGGTCTAAAAAAGCATTTTCCTATCGCAGGTGGCCTGTTCCGCCGCAAGGTCGGTGCAGTACGGGCGGTAGATGGCATCAGCTTCGACATCCACCGCGGCGAGACCCTTGGCCTAGTAGGCGAGAGTGGGTGTGGCAAGTCAACGACAGGGCGTGTGATGCTCCAACTCGACACCGCTACCGAAGGCCACGTCTTCTTCGAAGGCCAAGATCTCACCACGCTGTCCACCTCACAAATGCGAAAAGTTCGTCCTCGAGCTCAGATGATCTTCCAGGATCCACACGCCTGTCTGAATCCCCGCATGACGGTCGCATCTATTATCGGCGAACCGTTGCGAGAACACTCAGATATGGGCCCGGTCGAACGCCGCCAGCGCATCGAAGAGCTGCTCTCGATCGTTGGCCTTGATCCATCACACGCTAACCGATATCCGCATGAGTTTTCGGGTGGCCAGCGCCAGCGCATTGGTATCGCCCGCGCCATCGCCTTGAATCCTGACTTCATCGTATGCGACGAGCCCATCGCGGCTCTCGACGTATCGATTCAGGCTCAGGTCGTAAACCTGCTTCTGGAACTCCAGGAATCCCTGGGCCTCACGTACCTCTTCATCTCTCACGACCTATCAATGATTCGCCATATCGCAGACCGCGTCGCGGTGATGTACCTGGGCCACATCGTCGAGATGACCGACGTCGAACGCCTCTACGATGACCCAAAACATCCCTACACCGAGGCGCTGTTGTCAGCAGTTCCGGTGCCTGATCCGCGGGCAGAAGACATCCGCAAGCGTGTCATCCTTGAGGGCGACCTGCCGAGTCCCTCGAGCCCGCCGCCAGGGTGCGTGTTCAATACGCGCTGCCCCATCGCTGAACAGAAGTGCTCATCTGAGGTTCCTGAGTGGCGTGAAATCGGCACTGATCACTGGGTTGCTTGTCACTTCGCTGAATAACAGCTCCGTTTCGGCAAGATAAAATTAGTCATCGGCGTAACCGCGTGGAGAACCGCGAAACCTATTCTCCGAAATGACACAGCGCTCTAGAGCGCGTCACTTTGATTTCCCGTCTAGCATGATTGCCACGCTGGTGGATGCCAGCGCCTTGGAGGAGGAACTACCTATATGAAACGTTTGAAACTGCTTGCACTGCTTGCTGTTTTTGCCCTTTTTGCTGCCGCATGCGGCGGCAGTGATGGTGACAGCTCCGATACAGCGACTGACGCTGACGACATGACAGAGGCCGCGTCCAGCGAGGCCGACGAAGAAGCCGACGAAGAAGAAGCCGCTCCGGCTGAAGAAGAAGCCATGGCGGAATCAACCGCCGGCCAGGGTGGTGAGTTGCTACTTCTGCAGTGGCAGGCACCATCACAGGCAAACGTCTTGCTCTCCGGTGGCACCAAGGACGCACTGGCAGCCAGCCTCACACTCGAACCGCTGGCTCGATTCGGTCCAGACGGCGTGCTCGAACCGGCTCTTGCCGAGTTCATTCCAACTGCTGGCAATGGCATCTCCGACGACCTCACCGAAATCACCTGGACCCTCAAAGACGTCATGTGGTCTGACGGAACGCCATTCACCGCTGACGACGTGGTCTTCACCTATGAGTACTGCTCCGATGAAGCAACCGGTTGCAGTCTTGACCTGACCACCGTCGCCAATGTTGAGGCTATTGATGATCGGAACGTGAAGATCACCTTCCTCGAGCCGAAACCATTCCCCTACGACCAGTTTGTTGGCTACCTGAACCCAGTCATCCAGCGTGCACAGTTTGCGGATTGTGTCGGTGCAGCAGCGTCATCTTGCACAGACGAAAACTTCGCTCCTGTCGGAACCGGCCCATACATGGTTACCGAACTTCGCCCTGAAGACACGGTGACCTACGAGTACAACCCGATGTGGCGTGGCAACGCCCAGGGTGAACCATTCTTCGGCACTGTCACCATCAAGGGTGGCGGCGACGCAGAGGCGGCCGCTCGGTCGGTGCTCGAAATCGGTGAAGCCGACTACGCCTGGAACCTGCAGGTTGCTCCCGAAATTCTCAACCCAATGGCAGCCGCTGGCAAGGGTGAAGTTATTGTTTCGTTCACCGCAAACGTTGAGCACATCAACCTGAACCAGACCGACAACCGCGCCGACGGCGATGCTCGATCCAACTGGCTTGATGGCAACAACCCGAACCCGTTCTTCTACAACAATCCTGAGTTTGCACGGGCATTGTCGCTTGCGATCAACCGTCAGGAACTCGTGATTGTCGGTTACGGCGACACCGGTATCCCAACGTGCAACATCTGGCCTGTGGGCGAGCAGTCGACCAACAACGACTGGTGCTTGACTCAAGACCTCGACGAAGCAAACAACATCCTCGATGGCCTTGGTTACCTCGACACCGATGACGATGGTGTTCGCGAACTGCCTGATGGCACGCCACTCGAGCTCGACTACGCAACGTCAACCAACGCAGTGCGCCAGTCGAACCAGGACCTCATCAAGGGCTACTGGGACGACATCGGTATTTCTGTCAACATGAAGAACGAAGACGCAAGCCTCTTCTTCGACGGCACCTGCGCTAGCGATGCCTGTATCTGGAAGTTCTTCTTCGACATCGAGATGTTCACCAACGGTTCGACGTTGCCTGATCCTGCTTCGTACCTGGGAAATTGGAGGACCTCCGAGATTCCAACGCTTGAGAGCAGCTGGGGCGGCAGCAACATGCCTCGCATCTCAAACGCGGAACTCGACGCGACCTGGGCAGAACTCAACGCTGCGGCCATCGATGACCCCAACCGAAACGACCTCGTCATTCGAGTGAACGACATCATCTCGGCCGAGAGCGGTGGCGTGATTCCGCTGATCAGCCGTGGCTCGGTTTCGGCGAAAGCCAACTCACTCAACACCGCCGGTCCGCTCAATGGTTGGGACAGTGAGTACTGGAACATCCAGGAATGGACCCGCGAGGGATAACCCATAGGCCAAAACGGCCCTAGCACTAAAAATGCTGCAAGGGCGTGTCGATCTATCAGCGATAGTTCGACACGCCCTTGTTCTTTTTATCGAGTAATTTAATTCAGGAGAGGTAGGCAATAGATGTTGCGTTACATCATGAGACGGTCAATGGTCGCGGTGCCGACGTTGATCGTGATCAGTTTCATCCTGTTCTTCATCTTGGATCTGGCTCCCGGCGACCCCACCTCAAACGTGCCACTCACCGTTCCGGCCGAAGTCCGCGAACGTATGCGCGAAGCTCAAGGCTTCAATGACCCCTTCCTCCTCCAATGGCTGAAGTGGTGCCGGCTCATGTTCATCAACGAGCCCATCAATCTCTTCGAGTCAATCACCAGCACGTGCTTTGGTGAATGCGAGGCTCGTGACCGCATCATCTCGTGGTCCTCCCGAAGCCCGGCGCTCGACACGATCTACGAACGTCTGCCTCAGACCCTTTGGGTCCTGGGCCTCGGCACCCTGTTCGGCACACTCATCGCCATCCCCGTTGGCATTATCTCTGCCTACAAGCAGTACTCAGTGTTCGACAATGTCGGCACGTTCGTAACCATGCTCGGCTTCTCGCTGCCGGTCTACTTCACTGGATTGCTGGCCATCGTTGTCTTCAGTGTGAAACTCGATTGGTTCCCATCGTTTTACGACACGACCCATGATGTGCAGCTCACCAGTTGGTCGTCAATCTGGATACAGATCAAACAGCTCATCATGCCAGTCACCATCCTGACCTTGTTCCAAGCGAGTTCGTTGGCAAGATTCACACGGGCGTCTGCACTCGACAATTTGAACCAAGAATACGTGCGGACCGCCCGCTCCAAAGGCCTAAGTGAGTCCAAGGTCATCAATGTGCACGTGATGCGCAACAGCCTGATCCCGGTGGTAACCCTGCTTGCTCTCACCATCCCTGGCATCATCGGCGGCGCCATCCTCACCGAGACTGTGTTCCGCATCAACGGCATTGGCCAACTACTGATCACCTCTATCCGCAATGGCGACGTACCGATGGTGCAGACCATCACCTTCTTTTCGGCTTTCCTGGTCGTCGTGTTCAACCTGATTGCCGATGCCCTCTACGGCCTGCTCGATCCAAGGATTCGTTATGACTGACCTCGCCAATTCACCCGAGGCCATCGACGCCCCCGACGAGTTGCCTGAGTATCGCTCACTCCGCAGCGATGTTTGGCGTCAGTTCCGTCGACATCGCGGTGCGATCCTCGGACTCGTACTGCTGACTATCATCTTCCTTGCCGTCTTCCTCGGCCCTATCTTGCTGCCCTATGACCCGTTCGAAAATAACGTCCCGGACCGCAATTTAGGTCCTACTTGGAAGCACCTAATGGGCACCGACAACCTGGGCCGCGATGTGTTTTCCCGGGTGTTGACCGGAGGTCGGGTGTCCATTGCTGTGGGAATTGCAGCCATGCTGTTCCAAGTGATTTTGGGCACAACCATCGGTGTACTCGCCGGTTTCTTCAAACGGCTCGACGGTCCACTTATGCGTCTGACCGATGTGTTCTTGTCGATTCCTCAGCTGCCATTGCTGCTGCTGGTCGTTGTGCTCTTCCGTGAGCCGGTCACTGATCGTTTCGGCCAGAACCTCGGCATCTTCTTGCTGGTGGTATTCATCATTGGCATCACCAACTGGATGCAAACGGCCCGCATCGTGCGTGGCGACGTACTTGCAATCAAAGAAGAAGAGTTCGTACTCGCGGCTCGAAGTATCGGCACCAGCGGCCTAAGGATTGTCACCCGACATATCCTCCCTAACGTCCTGAGCCCTGTCACGGTGGCAGCTTCGCTTGGTGTGGCCTCAGCCATCATCACCGAGTCTGCGCTGTCATTTCTCGGTCTCGGCTTCCCGGCCGACTTCCCTACGTGGGGCCGCCTGTTGTTCGATGCCAAGGATCTCATTACTTCTCAACCTGCCCGAGTCATTTGGCCCGGTGCAATGATCTCGGCCTGCGTATTGTGTGTCACCTTCATTGGCGACGGTTTGCGTGACGCTCTCGACCCTAAGCTCCGCTCGAAGGGCTAAAATTCAGTTGGTCGCTGGCACATTCAGTGCCACTGGCACAGCATCTGAGTGACCAGAACTATGCGGATTGCGCTGCTGTACGAACACCCCACATGGTCGCGCGAGCTAATTGAGCGAGCCCAACAGCGCGGCCTCGACCTCACGCCACTCAACATCAACGATTTCGACTTCTCAGCGATGACAGTCGGCGACGGCTTCGATCTATGGGTAAACCGGGTGAATGCCATGCCGTCGACGGGCCGTCCCTCCAGCATCGTGGCGGCAACAGGCCACATCCTGACAGCGTTAGAGCTGCGTGGCTACAGGCTGGTCAATGGTTCCACCACCCACCGCATCGGGGGGTCCAAAGCTGCTCAGGCCGCTCTCTTCGCGCAGCTCGGCTTGGGGACACCTGCCACAATCGGGATCTTCCGAGCCAACGATGCGGCCGCTGCGGCCAATCAACTCGGCTTTCCGGTACTTACCAAGCCGAACGTCGGCGGATCGGGAAACGCCATTATGCGCCACGACACTGCCGATCATCTGCTGGCTGCGCTAGCGGCCGGAAACATCGACCTAGGCATCGATAGCACCGGTGTTGTGCAACGCATCATCGAGAGCACCGACGACATGATTTACCGGGTCGAGATGCTCGGGCACAGGTTCTTTTACGGCACGAAGCAAAGGCTGCAGCCAAACGCATTCAACTACTGCGCAGCCGACGGCTGTGCGGTTGAACCTGGCGGCGCAACCATTGCACTCTTCACACCGTCACCAGACATCATCAGCGCCGCAGCCCGGATCATGGCTGCCGCCGATACCCAGGTCGGAGGTGTCGAATACATCCTCGATGCAGTGACCGGCGAGCCGTCCTTCTACGATTTCAACCCATACTCGAACTTTGTAAGCGGCTTCGACGCCGATCTGGGCTTCAACCCCATCGACCAATACCTGGACTTCTTACTCACCCTCTCCTGATAGTTGTGAGCTCGAGACAGCCCATACTGCGCTCACCGCCTCACAATTCGGGACCAGACACTGCACCGCTAGCGGTGACGCAGCGCCGGTGGTTTCGGTAGTGTCGGATCATGGCGGTGACTATTCCTCTCAGCAGTGCACACACGCTCGAGCAGCGGTTTCGGAACCTTGGGTAGCCCTACGCTCAGCACCTGTACGCGGCTACCACCTAGAAGCTCGCCGTCAGCAGACGCTGCAACCTGCCGCCACGCCGCAAACGTCAGATCCATGTCACATATGGCCTCGGTCAGCCTCGACGGCAGGATCACAGGCGACCACGAGGTACTCACCCATGCCACAACCCGTAGTGACCTGACTTTCGGCCCGTAGCGGATGGCCAATGACCGACACACCCTGCTGCGAAAGCAGGCTCTCGTCGCCATTCATCGAACAGATCAACACATGCAGTAGTTCTGGATACACAGACTGACGTTTGTTGCCCAGAAACCAGCAGGGGGCGAGTGCCGACTGACTCGTAGTGGCGCATCGAATCCTGCCAGCGTCGGTGACAGCCGCAGCGAGTCAACTATCAACTCAACCTTCTGACGATGCCTTGCGTTGGGTGTTCCCGACCCAGGCTTGATGAAGTCGGCCATAGATGCCGCCAGCACCGACGAGCTCGCTGTGAGCGCCGACCTCGACGATCGCGCCCTGATCAAACACAACAATCAAGTCAGCGGCCTCGGCGGTCGCAAGCCGGTGAGCAATAGACACCACGGTGCGCCCACTCGATAAGCGAGCGATGGTCTCGGTCAACGCTCGATCAGTCTCGGGATCAACCGAAGAGGTGGCCTCGTCGAGGATCAACAAGCCGGGGTCTGCGAGTGCCGCACGGATCAGAGCCACGAGCTGGCGTTCGCCAACACTGAGGTAATCGCCACGGGCCCCGACCTCGGTGTCGATCCCATCGGGCAAACCAGCCACCCAACGGTCGAGCTCAAGGGTCGAGACGGCTGCTGCGATATCGGCATCGGACGCACCAAGGCGCCCCAAACGAAGGTTCTCTCGCAGAGTGGCATCGAACAAGAAGCCGTCCTGTGGAACCATACGAACCGATCCAAGCCGCGACTCGGCAGACACCTGGTCAAGCCGAACTTCGCCCAGCTCGATATAACCAGCTATCGGGTCAGCCAAGCGGCACAACAGTTTGGCGAACGTAGTCTTGCCCGATCCGGTCTCGCCGACCACCGCAACGTTCGTTCCCGCAGGGATCTGCAATGAAACATCGCACAGCACCCGGGGGCCGGTGCGATAAGCAAAGTCAACGTTCACCGCCGTTATCGACAACGCTTCTCGCGGTAATTCAAGACCAACATCAGGTTCAACGATGTCGACTGGCGTGTCCAGTAGTTCAAGGATCTTGCGCCAACCAGCAATGGCTTCTTGGGTACGGTCGGTTGTTTCGCCAAGCTCGCCAATGGGCTCGTTAAGCAGCGTGATCAGGAACAGGACCGCGACAAGCGTGCCACCGCTGATCCCCCAGTTATCTCGCTGCCAAACGCCAATAGCGAAGGCGCCTGCCAACGCAAGGGAACCAAAAAAATCGCCAGTAGAGAACACCATCGCCATGAACTTGTTGCGGCGAATTCCGGCCATGTAACGCTGATCGGTGGCTTCTCGAACTCGGCTCTCGGCCCGTTCACCCACGCCATAGGCCCGCACTGTCCCAGCGCCGATGATCGCCTCGTTTGCACGGCCAACCATGAACGAAACCGAGCTGCGGAGACGGTCGTACGCCACCAGTTGTTTACCCTGCACCCACTTCATGAACGGCAAGGTGGGCAAGAACGTGATGAATACGAGAAGCGCTAGTTGCCAGCTGTACAAGGCCATCAGGAAGAACACACCGAAGAGCACCATGGGGCCGACCGTCCAGGCAAGCAGACCAAACTCACAAAAGCGACTGATGGCTTGCACGTCAGATGTGACTCGGGTCAAAAATGCGCCGCTGCTGCTCTCGACATGGGCAGCCAGGCTGAGCTTGTGCACATGGGCAAATGCCCTAGTTCGCAGGCCGTAGATCGTCGCTTCGGCATTCACAATCATGCGGCGTCGAGCTATAACCGCGACAACTGCCGACGCGACAACGATGACCATGGCGATCAGAGCAAAGGTCACGACCTTGCCCATATCGACAGCGGTCGACCCATCTGCTGCTGGCGATATGGCCTGGTCGATCGTGCGTTGGATGACCACGGGAATAACGAGTCGACCAGCGGCGACTGCCAGACCCATCACGATTGTCGCAACCAGACCGGTGCGCAGCTCGGGGCTTTCTTCGATGCCGCGTCGGAAAAGCTGCCATGCGCCCAATGCAGCAGGGGGCTCCTGTTGCGATAGGTCCGTCTCGACCGAATCAGACATTCTCGGCCTCGGCTTCTTCGTAGGCCGTGGCCAACGCGAGATAGTCCGGGTCAGCGAGTAGTTCCTCGTGTGTACCGCGCCCAGCAATGCGGCCTTTTTTAATGAAGACAATGCGGTCTGCCAGGCGAATCGTCGATAGCCGGTGTGCCACGATGAGCATGGAAGGGGCGTTGTCCCCAGCCCGCAGTGCATCCAGAATTTGACGTTCGACCGCAGCGTCGACGGCACTGGTCGCATCATCAAGCACAACCAGACGAGGCCTGCCTGCCAACGCCCGAGCAAGAGCAACCCGCTGACGCTGTCCACCTGAAAGAGTCATGCCGCGTTCGCCAACAACCGTTGAGGTCGACGCAGGTAATACGCCGACAAAGCCGTCTGCGCCAGCAGTGACAAGCGCAGCGTCTATCTGTGTGCGTTCGATCCCAGAACGTTCCAGGCCAACATTGGCATCTATGGTGTCGCCGAACAAAAACGCTTCCTGGAACGCAATACGGATTGAATCAGCGCGCACTATCGGATCCAGGTCGTCGATTGGAATGCCTCCAAACGTGATGATCCCTGCCTGTGGTTCAAGCAATCCAGCGAGCGCTGACACCAGCGTAGATTTGCCGCTACCAGTTGCGCCGACCAGTGCCACGGTCTCGCCAGCGCGTACCTCGATATCTACGTCGGACACAACGATCTGGTCACCAAAGCCGAGC
Organism: uncultured Acidimicrobiaceae bacterium; assembly: GCA_905182135.1. Lineage (GTDB taxonomy): Bacteria > Actinomycetota > Acidimicrobiia > Acidimicrobiales > UBA10347 > UBA10347. Next base: position 315,547 of record CAJJAG010000006.1, read on the forward strand.
GTAATTTTTTCGAACCGGAGATCAGCAGTTGTATCGGCCAGCGGCTTCCCCGCTCCGGGTGCAGCGAACGGCTCGTCGAACACCGTATGCAGTCGGGCGCTCGCCGCTCGCGCAATTGGCACGTTTTGCAGAAAGTAGCCAAGGATGCGCAACGGCAAACTCAATGTGGCAAAGAGCGCTGCGATTTGTATGAGCCCGCCAACAGTGGCATCGCCGCTCTCGACGCGCCATGCACCAATGAGAACCACGAGCACGATCCCCACGTTTGGAACTGCGCCGAGAGTCGACTCGAAGACCGCACGCAACGTGCCGACCCGCACCCGGTGTTGGCGGAGTTTCTCGGCTTCGTTGTTGAATCGCTTGATCTCTGCTTCTTCGCGACCAAGTAACTTCACGACCAAAGCCCCATCGAAACTCTCATGAGCCACGGCTGCGACCTTGCCCACCGCAGCCTGCTGCTCGTTAGCAGGCCCTTCGACTCGGTCGGTGTAGACCCGGTTCATCACGATCGAAATAGGGAAGATAGCAAACGCTAGAAGCGCCAAAAGTGGGTCGACCAAAAACATAGCGATGGCAGCAAAGACCGCCATAAATATCGCGGCGAAGGCGAACGGAAGCGGATTCAGTACCTCGGTCACAGTGTCTGAATCAGTGTCGACATGGGCCAGAAGGTCGCCCGCTGAGCGGCGCCGATAGAACGACATCGGGAGCCGAACGTAGGCATGCGCAAGATCACGCCGAAAGCCCCGCGAGACACGTTCGGCTGTCATCCCAGCGAAGTAACGGCGGCTAACCACGCCGATGATACGAATCACCACGATTGCAAGCAGTAACGCACTCCAGCCGAACACAGCCGACATAGTGATGTCGTCGCCCTGATCGAAAACGGGAAGGATGACCTCGTCAACCAAGCGGCCAAGGATGACGGCGCTCATCACGGCGCCCGCCGCAAAGACAGCTCCTCCGGTCACCGCCACACTGAACGGAATCCAGTGAGGACGAACCATGCGGCCAATGAACCTGATTGACTCACCTACGCTCGGTTTCGCCACCCCGTAACGCTAGCGGCCAGCCGTGTCTGCCGAGCGTGAATGAGAACATAGGTCAGCAGCCATTCGCGTCACACCCCCGGCACACAACGCGAGACAGCCGGCCTAGGGCCCGACTTGCATTCGCTGCACCAGCGGGCTTGCTCACCCACTGTTACGTCGATCCAGATACTGATGCAGGGCCTGGCGACTGGGCATTCACCAGTTCGTGGCTAGTCGTCTTTCAGAGCGACGGCATTCGGGGTCACATTCATCTTGGGTTCGTATGCGGCCGCTATCTCACCGGTTGCCTCACCCCGCTGGGTGGCCTTGAGCTCGGCCACACAGTTCTGACACGGACCGTAAGACTCGGCAGCCATGGTGGTCTGACAGCGCGGGCACCGATAGGAATTCAGATCGAACTGCACGGGCTCAGGAAACACCGTCTTTGGGGGTTTGCCTGTCGCTGCATCAGTCGACACTGTTCCTGCCGATGATGTTTTAGATGTGCTCATGTTCGGGCCAAGTCCTCGGTGAATGCAGCAACGTGCTCGGGCGTTAACACTAGCTCCGACTCTAGACCTTCGAAGTCGGTCCCGACCACGACCGGTACACGTCCCTCGACCGGAAACTGAAGATAATGAACGGCACTGATCCGATCCTGCCCAACCTGGGCTGGGTCGAATCGAGCAAAAACCCTTGAGCCATCGTCAAGAACGACATACAGCCGTTCTTGAAGGCCCAACCACTCGGTCAAGAAGCGACGCCGCTGTGTCTCGTCAGCGATCTCGATAAGCAGCACACAACCCAAATCGCCTGGCGTACCCAAGACGGTGTTGTACGTGGCGATCTCGTGCAAGATGTCAGCTTCACGAACCATCCGTTCGGCGCGCATGATCTCTTGAATCTGGTAGCGCAGCGTGTCGCTGTTCTCGAACAGCAGCGTCAAATTTTCGTGCAGATGCAGCCGTCTGGCCTTCTTGGCTTCCAGAGCCCAAGGGCGCGTCGTCAATCGGCTGTCCTCATAGGTATCGAAATCGACAATGTCGGAGCGGACGACCAAACGCGTCACATCGTTAACCAAGGCTGTCAAGCATTTGCTCGAAGCGCCCGGCATGAGACTTCTCAGCCTTGGCCAAAATCTCAAACCAGTCAGCGATGTCATCAAGGCCCTCATCGCGCGCGGTTTTGGCAAACGCTGGGTACATCTCGGTGTACTCGTGCGTCTCTGCGGTAATTGATGCCTGCAGGTTCTGTGCCGTGGTACCAATTGGTTCACCCGTGATCGGGTCACCTACCGCCTGCAGATAGCCCAGGTGCCCATGGGCATGGCCTGTCTCGCCATCCGCGGTCGAGCGGAAGTTTGCCGCAACGTCTTCGAGCCCTTCAGCCTCGGCAATCTTGGCAAAATACAGATACCGCCTGTTCGCCTGGGACTCGCCAGCGAACGCCGCCTTCAGGTTCTCATGAGTCTGGGATCCAGCAAGTTCAGCCATACACCCAACGTATCTGTATCCGCTATCCGCAACGACAGACGCAGGACATCACCATCTCCATTGCATCGCACTCTCACCAAGATGCGTGCTTGCTCAGGCACAACCCGCATTTCCGAAGTGCGACAGAAGAAGCCACGCAGGCCTGCACGCGAAGAAGCCTCGTCGGAACCCTGCGGTTCCGACGAGGCTTCAACAGATATAATCAGACCAGTTCAGTTACGCAAGATCGAAGCGATCAGCATCCATGACCTTGGCCCATGCAGCAGCGAAGTCATTGACAAACTTCGCGCCAGCATCGCTCGATGCGTAGACATCAGAGATGGCTCGCAAGATCGAGTTCGAACCGAACACGAGGTCATTACGAGTACCGGTCCACTTGAGGGCACCAGAAACGCGATCGCGACCCTCGAAGACATCTTCGGCACCCGATGCTGCTGACCATGCGGTGCCAGCATCGAGCAGGTTAACGAAGAAGTCATTGCTTAACGTGCCGACATTCTCGGTGAGAACACCGTGATTGTCGTTCGACACACCAAGAACACGGAGACCAGCAACAAGTACGGCCATCTCAGGAGCGCCGAGGTTAAGTAGATGCGCCTTATCGACGAGCAGGTGCTCCGCAACATGGCTACCACCCTTGCCAAGGTGATTACGGAAACCGTCGGCATGTGGCTCGAGCCACGCAAATGACTCTTCATCAGTCTGTTCTTGAGTGGCGTCGCCACGGCCGGTGCTAACACCGACAGTCACGCTATTACCGCCAGCCGCAGCTGCAGCTTCAATAGCTGCACAGCCGCCGAGAACGATCAGGTCAGCCATCGAGACCGAGATACCAGCGCTTGACTGGACACCCTCGAGTGCGGCTAGTACCCGACGTAGATCAGCGGGCTTGTTGGCTTCCCATGCGTTCTGAGGAGACAGGCGGATACGGCCACCATTGGCGCCACCTCGCTTGTCGCTCTGGCGGTAGGTCGAGGCCGAAGCCCATGCCACCGATACCAGGTCGGTGATGCTGACGCCGGAGTCCATGATCGCGGCCTTGAGCGTCGAAACATCGCCGTCGCTCAGAGCGGAACCTGCTGAAACTGGGTCCTGCCAGAGCTGTTCTTCTGCAACTTCAGGGCCGAGAAGGAGCACATGAGGGCCCATGTCGCGGTGTGTCAGCTTGTACCAAGCTCGAGCGAATGCATCGTCGAGTTGTTCTGGGTTGTCACGGAAGCGCTGTGAGATCGGCCCGTAAATTGGGTCCATCTTCATCGCCATATCGGCGGTGCTCATCATGGGAGCGTGCGTGATCGATGCGTCGTGCGCATCAGGCACCGTGCCGACAAGTGCCGGAGCGGTCCACTGCTTGTGGCCTGCTGGGCTCTCAGTGAGCTCCCAATCATTGTCCATCAGCGTCTCGAGATAGTTGTTGTCCCATTGCGTAGGCGTTGAGTTCCACGCGCCTTCGAAACCGCTAGTGGTGGTGTGTACACCAACACCCGATCCAAAGTTGTTCTTCCAACCCAGGAGTTGCTGCTCCATTGGAGCGCCTTCGGGTTCGGCCTCCATAAGATCTTCGGCGCCTGCGCCGTGCATCTTGCCGAAGGCATGGCCGCCAACGACCAGGGCAACAGTTTCTTCGTCGTTCATGGCCATGCGGCCAAAGGTTTCGCGGATGTCGCGGCCAGAACCGATCGGGTCAGGTTGACCGTTGGGGCCTTCGGGGTTGACATAGATCAGACCCATCTGCACCGCACCAAGTGGTGACTGCAGTTCACGATCGCCGCTGTAGCGCTGATCGTCGAGCCAAACGTTTTCTGGTCCCCAGTAGACATCTTCTTCGGGAGCCCACACGTCAGGGCGGCCGCCGGCGAAGCCGAAGGTCGTGAAACCCATCGATTCGAGTGCAACGTTGCCAGTGAGAAGAATTAGGTCGGCCCAAGAGATCTTGTTGCCATACTTGCGCTTGATTGGCTCGAGCAAGGCGCGGGCCTTGTCGAGGTTGCCATTGTCAGGCCAGCTATTCAGCGGAGCGAAGCGCTGTTGTCCAGTGCCGCCGCCACCGCGACCATCGTGGGTGCGATAGGTCCCGGCCGAATGCCATGCCATACGAATGAAGAACGGGCCGTAATGTCCGTAGTCAGCTGGCCACCATTCTTGTGAGTCAGTCATCAAGACGGTGAGGTCGCTCTTGATGGCTGCGAGGTCGAGGCTATTGAAGGCAGCGGCGTAATCGAAGTCGGGATCCATTGGATTCGAGTTCGGGTTGCCTTGATGCAGCATGTTCAGGTTCAGCTGGTTCGGCCACCAGTGCTGGTTGGCTGAGCTGCCCCGAGCGGAATGGTCGTTTTGTAGTACCGGACACTTGGCGTCGTCGGTCATATTTCTCCTTGGCTTCTTACTGAGGGGTTGTGGATTCGTTAATACGGAATAGTTGATGAAGCTGTGCTACTCGGATTTGAGCGTTAGGTCATGCGGCACGAAGGACAGCGTCCCCAGTACACGACTTCGGCTTCGTCAATCTGGAAACCATGGTCGTCATCGGCGGCCAGACACGGCGTCTCGCCTACGGCGCAATCGATGTCGAACATCAGGCTGCAGTCACGACAGACCAGGTGGTGATGGTTATCGCCTACTCGGTCTTCATATCGGGCAACGGAACCGGCCGGTTGTATGCGACGAATGAGACTCTTCTCAACGAAGACGCTCAACGTGTCGTACACGGCCTGGCGAGAGATCGAACCAATTCGAGACCGCACAGCCTCGACCAGTTCGTCGGTCGTTGCATGTGGGTGCGCAGAGACAGCTTCACCTATTGCCAATCGCTGCGCTGTGACGTGTACACCACGGTCGCGCATCTGTTGCTCAGCAGCCCTACTCACAGACCCCACTCAATCATATTTTCTGTACTCAGTCAAGAATTTGATTTAGTCTGGAACTTACCGAACGGCTCGCTGCCCACCGTCGATCCACATCACGTTCGAGATTGCCAACCGGGTCCGTGCACAAATCACGAGCTAACTATCGAACGCCAACGCCATGCTTGACGCAACATGTATCGGCGACGAGCCGAACGTCGCCACTCGCAAGCTCAGCGGATCCCAGATCGTGTTTCCCAAACACACACACACCGACACCCTTACTCTCACTCATTCTCTGGGCTACCACCATGATTCATCACCTACGCCGATCGCTACAGGCCTCATCCCTCCGGCTTACCTGACGCCTCGGTTCGCCCTCCTTGTGCGGTCCCCACACCTATTCAAGCAGTACGATCCTGATCGCAAGGGGGGTGCATGTATCCGACTGTCAAGGTGACCCAACCCGGTCGCTCGCATCTTTATCTAACGATTACCGAGCCACTCGTAATCGGCCGCGAGTGCGACGGCTTGCTGCTTGCCGACCAAAAGGTCTCACGCCAGCACCTGCGATTAAGCCCTGCCGGTGGAGGTGTGCTCATAACCGAACTTGGCAGCACAAATGGTTCTTTCGTCGATCAGATTCGCATCGATGGCGAAGCAATGTTGAATACCGGCTCAAACCTGACCCTTGGCGACACCTTGATCATCGTTGAAACGCCCTTGCCCCCAGCAGTTGCCGGCCCGATCACCCGCCGAGACATCGGCGGCACCATCGTTGCCAGGCTCGATACCGTCGGTGCAAACAGCCCGACTCCCGTCCTGCCCGGCGAAGAGACCCGTCGAACCAGTATGGACGAGTTGGTGGCAAGTTTTGGTGGGCAGGTCTCCTTGCCCAGCGGCAGCGCCGACGACACCGTCACCATCATGTTCAGCGACATCGAATCTTCGACCGAACTCGCGTTGCGTGTCGGCGATCATCGTTGGTATGAGATTCTGACCTGGCACAACCGACTCGTCGAGCAGCGTGTTGCCGCACATGCCGGCTTCATCGTGAAGAACCAGGGCGATGGGTTCATGATCACGTTCAACAGCGCCCGTCGGGCCATCATCTGCGCTAGCGAGATCCAACAGTTGCTCCACCGCCAGGCCGTCGCCGACCCTGCGAATGCTGTTCGCGTTCGCATCGGAATGCACACTGGTGAAGCGATCCGTCAAGATTCTGGCGATCTCTTCGGGCGTCACGTCATCATTGCTGCCCGGGTAGGCGCCATAGCAAATGGTGGCGAAATCCTTGTGTCGTCGATCGTGCGCGAAATTGCGTCAGCCCGAGGCGATCTACACTTCGGTGACAGCAACGTCGTAGACCTAAAGGGTGTTGGCGACCAAGTCGTTTACCCCGTACTTTGGGGCGCCGAAATCCCTACTGCCTGAGGCCCCACTCCTGTGTTATCTCGCAATCAGGAAGTGCTGTCTGCAACGCGTCTGTGCTTGCAATCTTCGCCTTGTTCGAATCGTCCGCTAACCCAACCAGCTACTCAGTGAGCTCGATCGCGTACTCAGGACAATTGTCAACACACAGCTGCGCCTTGTCATGTAGCTCAGCAGGGATTTCGCCCTCGATCTTGAGAACCGCATAGCCTTCATCGTCGACGTCGAAGATCTCGGGTGCCAACATATAGCAGCGGTTATGACCTTGGCAGAGTTCGCGGTTGTAGTTGATCTTCATAAGAACCTCTCGTTCGCAGGCATAACCAGCCCGTTGACCTGTTCGAGTATCGCACGAAAGCGTGCGGCGTTACATGTTCGGATTCACACAAACTGGCAGTTCGCGAGGTCCGCGAATTTGGCCGGTCGAGAAACGTACCGTCGCCGGATCAACCAGCGAGAAATCATGAGCTCGCTCGACAAACACATCGAGCGCAACGGACAACTCCATACGCGCGAGGTTCGACCCCAGGCACCGATGGATACCTAGGCCAAATGCGCCGTGCCGGTTCTTTTGACGATCGATAATGAACTGATCGGCGTCTTCAAAAGCCTCGGGATCACGGTTCCCTGCAGGGAATGGCAGAAGCACCCAGTCATCTTTCTTCATCGGGCAGCCGTGCAACTCGTGATCTTCAGCGACCATACGAGCCATGGTTACAGGTGCATAGGCCCGAAGGAATTCTTCGATAGCGAAGGGCCGCACGGCGGGGTCGTCGCGGTAGCGAGCAAGATCATCTGGGTTCTGCGCGAGATGCCAAATAGCGGACCCGATTGACGACCAGGTCGTGTCGATGCCAGCAACCAGCAGCAATACGACGGTGCCCCGAACATGTTCCTGTCCGAGTGGCTCACCGAAAATTTCGACGCTCAACAGATGGTCGATAAGGTCGCCCTCACCCGGCGGCTTCGGATTGGCTCGGCGTTGAGCGATCTGCTGGTCGAAGTACCACTCAACCGTGTCTTCTTCTGGAATGTCGCGCTGGACGGGGTTCTCAATGATGTTGTGAATGAAACGCCGAAACTTGTCGCCATCCTCCGGCGGGAGCCCAAGCATGTGGGCAATGACCCGTACCGGAATATTCTGCGAGTAGTCGATGGCAGCATCGAACCAACCCTGCTCACCTGACTTGGCGAGCGCAACATCCATCAAACTGTTGCAGCACTCACGGGTGAACGGTTCTAAAGCCTCGATCTGTCGAGGTGCAAACGGCCCGAGTAAGAGCTTGCGGGCTGGCGCATGGAACGGTGCGTCACTGGTGATCGGCGGCGCGTAGCCAATAGGGGCAGGGACATCAGGCGGAATCTCGCTGACCACCACACCGCGGCTGGTGTACAGACCATCTTCGTTCTTTGCGATCGCAGCAATATCTTCGTGGCGGGTGGGCAGCCACATGCCTCCGAACCGGTCGCTGTGGGCGACCGGGCACTCCTCACGAAGGTCATCCCAAATCTGATGCGCGTTGGCCGCGTAGTCAGGATGGGTGTGATCAAAGTCTGTCTTCCAGTCCGCTACTGGTGCCTTTTCTGCGTCCACGAGATCCCTTGTCCTCCCAAATACGACAATAACCAACGTTATTTCGCTGTTGGCCAGCTTACTATCGGCTTTCCCTTGCCGGGCGACCGCTGCTACTGCGACAACCCAAATGGGGACTCACGGTCTATGCCGCGATACCCGACTCGGCAGGCCGCACTCTTCGCCGGGCCAGCGGTCGCAGGCGGCGCACTCTTCGCACCCAATGACCTACCGAATCACATGCCCACCGACGTGCTCAGCTATCCCTGGGCCGATCACCCGATCGACCTCGACGGGGCTAGACGCAGCCGGTCTTCAGACGTAGCCTCCGCAACAGCCCGGTGTCAATCATGCAGGCGATACAGAATGGTAACGCCAAGTTTCTGCACGTCTCCAACGAAACGTGCCGACTGTTGTAACTCATCTGAGAACACCCCAACCGGGAAAGACTGTCGTCTAGTTCGGCACCAGCAATCCAATCGTTGCCTCGCAGCTTGTTATCGCACAGTTCCCGGCACCCAGTTGCCGGGTTCATGTCTGAAGCGCGCACAACCATCTTGGGGGCAAGGAACTAGACGAGGCCGACCCCGTGCCGTAATAGCGTGCGATATAGCGACTGCAGCGCTGCCGGAATTCTGTGCCTCTTCGGCCACTAACTCACCTTGTGCGACGGCACCGTTGACCGACACAGCAACATCACCCTCCGCCGATATCACACCGTTCGTGTCCACCCTTCGTGTCTGACACAGATGGTTACACCCTTCGTGTCTGACACAGATGGTTACATGGTTAGGCGGCGACGGCGGTGTCGCCTTGGGTGACGGTGAATGCGCCGCCTTCTTCGTCCAGATCACCAGAGGCGTTGATATCGACGAGCACTATCGCCCCTTCGGGGAAGGCGCCCTCAAGCACGGCCAGTGCGATTCGATTGCCAAGCTCACGCTGAATGACTCGCTTAAGAGGGCGGGCACCGAACGCTGGGTCGTTGCCGAGTTCAGCGATACGGGCTCGGGCTCCTTCGGTTACTTCAAGTACCAATCGGCGTTCGGCCAGCCGGCGGGTTAGTCCAGCGAGCTGGATGTCTACGATCCGTTCCAAGTCCTGCAGCTCGAGAGTACTGAATCGTACGATGTCGTCAATCCGGTTCACGAACTCGGGTTTGAAGTAGTCCTTGGGATCGATCGGCAGATTGCTCGTCATGATCAGCACGACGTTGGTGAAATCGACGGTGCGCCCTTGACCATCGGTTAGACGGCCGTCATCGAGCAACTGCAGCAGCACGTTGAACACATCAGCATGAGCCTTTTCAATTTCGTCGAGCAGGACCACCGAGTACGGCCGACGGCGGACGGCTTCGGTGAGCTGGCCACCTTCGTCATAACCGACGTACCCCGGAGGGGCACCGATCAAGCGGCTGACCGAATGCTTCTCCATGTACTCACTCATGTCGATGCGGACCATGGCTCGTTCGTCGTCAAACAAGAAATCGGCGAGTGATCTCGCCAACTCAGTCTTGCCGACACCTGTTGGGCCAAGAAACATGAAGGATCCAATCGGACGATTTGGATCACTAAGGCCAGCCCGGCTCCGTCGGATGGCATTGGCCACGACATTGACAGCCCCGTCTTGGCCAATGACTCGCTCGTGCAAGACCTCTTCTAGCCGGATGAGTTTCTGGACCTCACCCTCCATGAGTCGTGACACTGGCACACCAGTGATGCGACTGACAACCTCGGCGATGTCTTCCTCGTCAACTTCTTCCTTGAGCATTTTACGATCACGTTGGAGATCGTCGAGCAACACTGTGGCGACCTGGATATCGCGCTCGATGTCAGGACCACGGCCGTATCGCAGCTCGGCGGCACCTGCAAGATCACCGGTGCGCTCAAGGCTCTCAGTCTCGATCCGAGTCGCTTCGAGTTCTTCCTTCAGATTGCGAATGCTGCTGATGGCATCCTTCTCACCCTGCCAGTGTGCTCGCATGGCAATAAGGTCTTCGTTCAAATTTGCAAGCTCTTCGTCGAGCGATTCGAGCCGCTCCCCAGATCCCCTATCGGTCTCCTTTGCCAATGCGACTCGCTCAATCTCGAGTTGGCGAATACGACGGTCAACTTGGTCAATCTCGTCGGGCATTGAGTCGATTTCGATGCGAAGCTTAGAGCCGGCCTCGTCCATTAAGTCGATGGCCTTGTCGGGCAGGAAGCGTCCGGTGATGTACCTGTCACTCAAGATGCCAGCGGCTACCAACGCTGCGTCCTGAATCCGAATGCCGTGGTGGACCTCGTACTTCTCTTTAAGGCCACGCAAAATCGCGATGGTGTCCTCGACATTAGGTTCTTCGACGAGAACCTGTTGGAAGCGCCGCGCTAGGGCTGGGTCCTTCTCAACGTACTTTCGGTATTCGTCGAGGGTGGTTGCACCGATCATTCGGAGCTCGCCGCGAGCCAACATTGGCTTCAGCATATTTCCGGCATCCATGGCGCCTTCGGCAGCACCTGCGCCCACCACGGTGTGCATCTCGTCGATGAAAGTGATGACTTCGCCTTCGGACTCGACGATCTCTTTAAGCACGGCCTGTAGCCGTTCTTCGAACTCGCCGCGGTACTTGGCCCCGGCCAGCATGGATGCCAGATCCAGTGAAATCAGCCGCTTGTTCTTAAGACCCTCGGGCACGTCACCCTCGATGATGCGGCGCGCCAGGCCCTCGACGATCGCCGTCTTGCCAACCCCAGGTTCACCGATCAGCACCGGGTTATTCTTGGTCCGTCGACTCAGCACTTGGATGACACGACGAATCTCGTCGTCTCGGCCAATGACCGGGTCGAGCTTGCCTTCCGCCGCGATCTTGGTCAGGTCGGTGCCGTATTTTTCGAGTGACTTATAAGTGTCCTCGGGGTTCTGACTAGTAACACGCTGACTGCCACGGACCTCGGACAACGCTTGCAGCAGAACCTCGGTTTCGACGTCGAGTCGCTCGTTCATCGCAAGCAGCAGGTGCTCGGTTGATAGGTACTCGTCGGTCAGGTCCTGCCGAGCAATGTCGGCATTGGCAAAGACCCGCGACAGCTCCTTGTTCATCTGAGGGGCGTCGCCGCCGTAGGCGCTCGGAAGCTGGCCGAGTCGGTCTTCGACCTTATTGCGCAACGACAAAGGCGACACGTCCACCCGCTGGAGCAGCGGCAGCACCAGTCCATCGGCCTGGCCGAGTAGCGCAAGAAGGAGATGGTCAGGAGTCAGGTTTGGGTGGCTGCGGTTTGTAGCGATTTCCATCGCCGTCTGTACAGCAGCAGCAGTCTTGTGTGTCCACTTACTGGGATCGAGCGCCATGGGGAATTCTCCATCTCCTCGTTATTGGCTCAAGTATCACGCATGAAGAGCGTTTTGCACCTGCCCACTCGGGCTGACATACACGTCGTGTGGTTACTCAATCAGACAACACATAGAACCTGAAGCTATTCCACTCAACTTTGGAAACCTTGCGACGAACACCATCTCATTCATGACCCCCACCCAGCGCTCAGCGCGGCTCAAGCTCACAGATATTAGGAGCCGAGATGAGTTGATCTTGTGGGCTTGGTCGGTAAAGATTACTTCCGTTCCGCGACATCGTTGAAGCCGAGCCCCACGTCGACGCTGCCGACAAGAACCGAAATAATCAGCGTGGAGGCGTCCGGTCACCTGTGCACCGGGCCTCCTAAAAACGAATCGTTAGTCGACGAGCGCTGACCAGAACGGGAAAGCACGCGCCTCGGCTGGCCACATTGGAAGCGGCACCTCGAACTGGCCGTGCATCCATGCCGCCAGGTCATCACCGAGCAACGCCACGGTGCTGCCTTCAATGAGCATGATCGGGTTGCCATCAGAGTTGGCCTGATCCTCAGCAGCCGTCAACGGCACAACATGGTTGCCGTAGATCGGGAACAACGCTGGGGCTGCATCAAGTTGTTCGCGTAGCGCGTCGATCTGCCCAGTGAGCGTGGCTGGCTTCGGGCCCCAGTCGATCGACCACACATCGTTGTGCTCAATACCGAACGCAAATCCGGCAACGAGGTGCTCGTTCCACGCCGACCAATCAGCCACCGGGTCGGACCACTGGCGCCACGGTTCGGCGCTCGGCACCGCCATGACAAGCATCAGTCCGATCTCGAAGGGAAGTTGACAACCAAGTACCCCTTCGAGGTCGCCGATCTGACGATTCGACAGCCCTGACGAACGCTCACCACCAATGCGCTCCAGCGCCAGCTCCATGAACGCTTCCCACGCATCCTCGTCGGGTCGAGGTTCGACGAACATGCCATCTAGGTCGAAGTCAGTCACGACGCTGACCGTATCGCTGTGGGTGCTCCTCTGATACGTAGAACCCGCCTGAGCCCTAGATTCGGCACTCGAGGAGCCAGTCCGAGCCGCTGCTAGGTCACAAAGGACACAGCCGTCGTGCGGAAGCAACACTCGTGACGACCAAATGGCAGGACACAGCGGACCAACACCGCCCCTGCGTCGCCGAACGCCACGCGCCCAAACAGGGGCAAACGCTGCGCAGTCGTTACTGGTGATCCTTGGCCGTTAGTAGTGATTGGCCTTACTGCAGCGGCCGGGCAGGTTATGGGCAATCGGGGCACGATGACGTTGCCAACAAACCCCAGTATCTCGTCGTCGATGCGGCCCATACGACACCCATCTTCGAACCACGCGACGCTCACGGCAATGACTCGTTCTTCCCACTCGGGATCCGGCTGACCTCATTCCAAAACGAGGCCGAAGCTGCGACCGCCAAACAAGTCGCCAAAGTCCAAGGAATCGACTACCCCGTTGCTTGATCTTCAACACATTCGTCACGACCGAACCAAGCGGCATCGCCCGTCGCTGCGGCGCTCCGCTCAACATCGTGCTCACGGGCCGCGAAGCCAGCGTGACGAACGGCGGCGACTGAGTCGAAGTCGCTTGGGGTAACAACGATGACCAGCCAGATGATGGTCGACGCAGAAAGAGGCCAACTCTCCAGCACGTGTTGTGTCAGCGCACTCTTCGACAGCCCGACCTTGGTGCCCCTTCGGCAACACTTAGGCCCACAAGCGTGGTCGCCTTCGGAGCGGCTCACCTCGAGGGCATCATCTGGTACCTGACCGTGAACAATAAGTACTTTCGCGACATCCGTATCTTGCCCGACGCTGAGTGCCAGATCTCTACCTGCACAGCTCCATTCGAAGACACCGAGATTAACGACGAACGTGTCCAAGAGCTTCGTGCCTCCATCGCACGTGGACTCTCGGAAACAAGCGATGGCTAGTCCGAGACAGCGAGAGACCCCGGGACCGCACTCGCCATCCTGGACAGGCCGACCCGTATTCCCAACGCGAACGTGCCAACAAGTAGCCACTGCGGCGCGAGCAATGTGTTCATCGGGATACATGGCATCAACGTCCGGATGGGGGACGCAGCCCCCTGGGCTGATGTTGCGAGTGGCCCCACGATGCTGACCCATTCTGGGACAAGACCACCGACGGGTTCTGGTTCCCCGATGGCGATAGGAACAGCGACAGCTGCTTCGAATGGCCGGCTTGATGCCATGGTGGCGGCCGGATCCGTTTACGGTCCCCCAAGGCTAATCGAGGCCATACACCCCGAGCTACTACGATCGATGTTTGTGACGCAAACACCGCCTTCATGACTCAGATCGACGGATACACCGATCTCCGGATGATCGGCCAAGGCGGGTTCGCCATTGTCTACCAAGCGCGCCAGGTATCGGTCGGGCGAGATGTCGCTATCAAGTTGCTCACTGACCCGTCACCCGACGACGACCTCGTTCGCCGGTTCCAGCGCGAGTCGCAGGCGGTAGGCGCTCTGTCCTGGCATCCCCACATCGCTGCAGTTGTCGACGCCGGGTCGACCGCACTTGGCCAGGCCTACATCGTGTTTGAGCTACTCCAGGGTGGCTCTCTCGAAGAGCGAGTAGAAGCGGGCGCAATTGACTGGTACGAGGCTTCGGCATCAATGATTCAGGTTGCCGATGCCGTCGAAGCCGCTCACCGGGCAGATGTTCTACACCGTGATATTAAGCCGGCAAACATCTTGCTGGATCGATTAGGCGTCGCCAAGCTTGGTGACTTCGGCATCGCCTCAATGCAGGACGGCAACAAGACCGCTACCGGCATATTGGCCACCACAATCGCCCATGCCGCACCGGAGCTTTTCGATGGGCACGCTGCCTCGCCGGCCACCGATATTTACGCGCTGGGCTCCACGTTGCACACCCTCGTGACTGGCGTACCGCCCTTCGAACATGGCGAAGGTGACCGCATCAGCGCAGCCATCGCACGTATCGCAAGCGAGCCGCCCCCACGGCCCGACCCAGAGCGGGTGCCCGAACAAGTCGCCACAATCATTGCTCATGCCTTGGCTAAACAGCCGGAGTATCGACCTCGGTCGGCTGCAGCCTTTGGTCAAGCCCTTCAACAGGCTCAACGTGAGTTAGGTCGGCCGGTCACCGCCATGCCGATCACAGACAGCGAGCCGATCGCCCCCACCACGCCGTCACCACCGCAATCTTTGTTTCCCACGCCCGAATCTACGCCTGCGCTTTTAACCGCATCGGCGACACCAGATCGACCGGCCTCAGCCGGAGCGCCCGTTGCCGGGCGCGACAACACCGCTCCCTTCGTCGCTGCGCCCCCGCTGGTTCAAGCAGCCGCACTCAAGCCGCTCAGCAAGACAATCGCTGTGCTCAGCGTGGTCGCAGCACTGCTGACTGCCGGGGTGACAGGTCTGGTTCTCTACCAAACGCAACGCTCGGCCGATGTGGTTGCAACCACGACAGGAGGAGCGGTGATCACCTCCTACCAGGCTTTAGAAATAACCGAAATGGCCAAACCATTCGATGCCATCAGCGCAGTCGACCGCGATGACACGACGTACTGGGGAATAGCGCCTGTGCCCAACGGCACAGGCATCGCTGGCACGTCCTATGTCATCAAACTCGCCAAGGAACAGCGGGTGACGTCGGTGGGCATCTCAAATGGGTCGTCCACCCAGCTCGGTCGAATCTCTGGCGTTATCTGGGCTACGACGATTAACGAACTAGAAGAGCGAGGACCAACCGTCATAAACCAGCCTATTCCTAACGAAGCGGGGTCTTTCATAACCAGTTTCAAGGCCTCGACCAATCAAATCGTGCTGGCTATCACCGGCGTACACGACGACGCTCCAAACGCTGGAATCGCCGAGATCCTGATCCAGATCGAAGGCAGGCCCAACAACTAATGAGCTCCGACAAACCAGCCGAAACAGACACGGCCCACCTAGTCGCTGCTGCGGCTGCTCAACTCGTTGAACATGTCGACGAACACGGCCAGGTCATCAAAATTATCACTCGAGCCGAGATGCGGGCTGGGTCACTACGCCATCGTTCCGTGTACATCGCTGTACTAGATCACGACGACCGACTGCTCGTGCACCGACGTGCTGAATGGAAAGACGTGTTTCCCGGCGCATGGGATCTGGCCTTTGGCGGCATTTGTGACGTCGACGAGGATTGGGAATCATCGGCATATCGCGAACTCATGGAGGAGGCCGGGGTCCGGGGCGAACTCACCGACCGCGGCCCCGTATCCTTTGAGGCCCCTGGAGTCGCCCTAGTCGGGCGTTTCTTCGTCTGCCGACACGCCGGGCCATTCACGTTCAATGACGGCGAAGTGACCCACTCACAATGGGTTCCTCTCAAGGACCTGGCGGACTTCGTGAATAGCCACGAGGTCCCTCCCGACTCAGAACTGGTTGTCACAAGCCTGGTTCACAAGCCACTCACCGACGAACCGCAGAGTGGTGAGCACATGTCCTCGAGCCATAGTAGTACCGTCATGAAGCCCAATCGAGCACGAACAAACCGGGGAACTTTGTGAAAGCAGATCTGTACACCGCCCAAGCTCGCAGCGCCGGTGCAGGTGGGCTCGCTCATCGCACAGCCGCAGGCTTCGTTGTCCTGACTAGCGTCGACGGCCACGGCATTATCGAGCTCATCAAAGACAAACAAAACGAGTCCGATCTAATCGATCAGGTCGTGGCTATTGCAAAAACAAACAGGCCAGCTGTCTTCGCCATGTTGTTCACCGCAGGCGCCGACTTATACGTGGTCGCATCCGGAGCGGCGCGGATCGAGTTGACCTCGCCGTCCACTCGCCTGGCCATCCGCCCAATCAACGATCAGGTGCTCGTCCACGCGCTCGGTGCCGGGATCAACGAGAGCTTGGCAACCATTCGACTTCACGTCGAAGATCTTGCGTCGGGAGCGTTGGCCAACGTTGAACTTGAAGCTGGCACTATCGACGCTGGATGGGTCGAAGTCGCAGTCGGCGGAGCCGTCCTAAGTTCGGCCGCCGCGGCCGAACCAGTACCCGTCGTCGAAGCATCGCCCGAGACCATCGACGCGCCCGCACCCGAGGCATCGCCAGCACTCGCTCTCGTCGGGTCGGAGATGGTCCTTGGCATCAATTGCTCTCAGGGGCACCACAACCACCCCGAGGCCATCTACTGCTCCCAATGTGGGACCAAGATGGGTGTGCACCATACGGCGGTGCTGATTATCGGGCCCCGGCCTCCCTTGGGTGTACTGGTCGTCGACGATGGCACCACGTACTCGTTGAACCAGGACTTGGTCATTGGCCGCGAGCCGACATCACACGACGATGTGATCGCCGGTACAGCCACTCCCATGATCTTGACTGACGACTCCCTGTCACTCTCTCGCAAGCATGCGCGCATCGTGCTCGCCGGTTGGTCGGTTGCGGTCCAGGACCTGGGCTCGTCAAACGGTACCTACATAAGCCGCCACGGCCAGGCTGAAGTATGGAACAAGATCGAGTCGGGCGCGACCATGCCCCTCGAGCCGAGGGACCGCCTCCGAATTGGCGGTCGGGTCATTCAGGTCGAACTCCACCACGTCCGCTAGCAGCATTAGTCAGCGGGGCTTAACTCCACCAGCGGCTGGGCCTACACGGCCTGGCTGCTCACGTGGCTTTCGATGACGACCATGGGTTGGGAATGACGGAGGCCGAGCCTTGCGGCTCGGCCTCGGTCATTACATTCTTTGAGGTTCCTAGTCGAACACCGGTCTATTAGGCGTGGTTTGGGCGGCCCACGCCGCCCTCAGGCTTACCGAACATATTGCTGTTCAATCGAGCCTTCCCAATGATCTCGTTCACGACGGAGCCGACTGACTCGGCATCCTCGCCCTGCTGGCCGTGTGGCCCTAGAACCCAACCCTCGGCGATGCCAACACGTTGACCAGCAACATCGAAGACGCGACCGGTTACACCGGCAGCTTCGGGGCTAGCAAGCCAGGTTGCGACATTGGCAATCCAGCGCGGGCCAAGCTTCTCTTGAGCTTCTTCATCCATCTGGGAGAAGCCAGGAAGGTCAGCGGTCATACGGGTGTATGCAGCCGGTGCAAGTGCATTACATGTCACGCCGTACTTGGCGAGTTCCATTGCAGTGATCACCGTGAAGGCAGCGATGCCCGCCTTGGCAGCGCCGTAGTTGGCTTGGCCGATGTTGCCATAAATACCTGATGGCGACGAGGTATTGATCACTCGAGCGTCGTTGTCTTCGCCAGACTTCGCCCGTTCACGCCAATAGTTTGCGGCGTGATGCGTCGGAGCGTACGTGCCCTTTAGGTGCACGCCGATGACGCCATCCCAATCGGACTCGCTCATCGAGAAGATCATGCGGTCACGCAAGATGCCCGCATTATTAATCAGGATGTCAAGACCGCCAAAGGTCTCGATGGCCTGATCAATCATGGCCTTGGCCTCAGCGAAGTCGGCGACATTGCCGCCGTTTACAACCGCCTCGCCACCCATTTCCTTTATCTCATTAACGACTTGCTCTGCCGGACTTTCGTCAGTCCCCGAACCATCGGTGGCGCCACCGAGATCGTTCACGACGACCTTAGCGCCATGCGACGCAAGCATAATTGCGTGCTCGCGTCCGATGCCTCGACCGGCTCCAGTAACTACTGCGACACGACCCTCGACGAGATTTCCCATGATCAGCTCCTTGCTGTGCGTGGTGATTGAACAGCAATCAAATGTACGGTCTGTAGAGCCTATGCGCGAAATAGAACGCAGAATTACTCAGTGAACAGCCCCCCACCCTCGAACAGGCCGGGCAATCGATGGCGTACCAATGCCGGTTCCAGCCGCTCCAGTAGCCACATCGATACCCCGGGAATCCACCCGCCTAGCCCCTCACTGTTGTTTGTTGAAATCTTCTTGGCCGCAATGTTGTTATTCGCATTGTTCGTCTCGCCCATCCTGGGGTCACTTATTGATGCCTTCGCAGACAGCGACAGCGACGGCCCCGGCGTAAGCGAAGTCGCCGAGATATCGGTCTTCACGATATTTGTCCTGACCCTCGGCTTCCAGATAGCCCAAGGTTGTTTCCCATGGATCCACTCGCGTCGCCGGGGGTTCACCATTGGACAAGACTGGCATTTCCACTCCAAGCTCCCAGGCGACCTGGGAACAGGCGCTCTCATGGCACTCGGTTGCTTTGCAGGCGCGCAGGTCGCAACCCTTGGCACGGCATGGCTCGTCGGTTTGTCGAACACCGATGACGCGTCGAACACCGACATTCTCGTGGACAACCAAGGCTCACCCTGGATCATCGGCCTCGTCTTCCTAGTGATTGTGGGCGCCCCCCTTGCCGAGGAGTTGCTCTTCCGTGGCTTCCTCCTGCGCACGTTGCAGCGACGCTTCGGCAGCATCTTTGCGATTTTCGCGTCATCGCTATTCTTCGCCATCCCGCACTGGCAGGCCGATGCCAGCTGGCAGGAGACGATCGTGCTGCTTTCCGCGCTCGGTGTGGTTGGCCTGGTGCTTGCGGTCGGAACGGTTGTTACAGGCCGTTTGGGCCCCGCAATCATTGCGCACTTGGTGTTCAACGCGACTGGGACCCTGATCGCACTGTTTGCCTAACGCGAAAGCCCCGAGTGGCAGAAGTCTGGGTGGCACGGCCAGTACCCTCGGCGAGTGCCTGAGTTCTCCAATCCTGACACAGCGGTCCCGCTGATCATCATGGGCGTCTGCGTGATGCTCATACTCACCTCGTGGGCCTTCACCCGTGGCAAGGACACAAAAAAAACACAGGTCGTCGCCCAGGCCGTTCCCGCCCCAATCGTGGGCCAGACCCAGGTCACGCAGGCGCAGCTTGGTATCTGGTATCGAGCGCACGGCGATGATGTCAAGCACTGGATCGAAAACCACGAACAGGTCCTGAAGCAGGTGTCTGACGGTGGCATGGCGATCGACCTCAGCGCTGACTTGACCGCTGGTCACGAGCGTTTAGCGTCCGACATCGACGCCGCTATTGCCAACCATCCCGCTCCTCAGATGCGAGCACAACTCAGCGCCCTCGTGCTCGCCAGCCGCAGCACCATCGATTCCTTGCGCCGGAGCAACTGGACCAACGCCGAGAAGGAACACATCGCCTATCTCGAGTACCGAGACACCTGGCTCGACCGGCTTCGACAGTTCACCACCGTCGAGTCACAGGTCAAAGATCTCCACCCCATCGGCACCGATCCAACCCTCCCCAGCTGGCTCGACCGCGACGACTCGCCGCCAGGCTGACACACCAATCGGACTCGCAGCCGAACTTGCACTTGCACTTGAGAAACGCACATGTTGCATGCCACTTCGGGTGTGTACTGGCGGGGTTAACTGGCAACTAGGCCAAAGGATTAGCAGCCAGCTACTAGCGGACTGCGTTGGCAAGGATGTTGGCGAGTTCAGCGGTGCCTCGTTCATTCGTCTGAGGGCCCTCGGCGGTTGGGTTGTAGCAGTTCGATACAAAGATGGTCGCATCGGTCTTGGCTAGAACCTCGTCGATGACCAACGTCAGGCCCGCTTCGGTCACTTCCATACGCCGGTGGGTCTGAGGCCAGAGCGACCACCACGCCGAGCATCATCATCATCAATAGGCAACGACAGACAACCAGTTCAGTTAACTCAGGTCCGCAACGCCGCATTCCGCAGTCCCACTGCTGCTCTTGCTGTCGCCCACCTGTTGCTTTCCATGGGGAAGTAACAGGTGGCCGAATGCGTAGGGTGAAACCAGAGCAATAGAATCATTTGGTGCGTCCTCCTTCGGTAGATCGGCTGGCACGGTCGCTCGCCCACACCGGCCTTCCCCATCCGCTCCTCGTTGACGTGGCTAGAGCCGCGATTGCCGATGGTGAACACGAGCAGGCCGAAACCCGCGCCCGGGCCGTAGCCGCCTCGCTGCTGCAACCGGTCATCAACGCGACCGGCACCATGCTGCATACGAATTTGGGTCGCGCACCCTGGTCACATACCGCCGAGGCCAGTTTCTCGAACCTGGAGTTTGACCTCAGCACCGGGCAGCGCGGCTCTCGTCAACGCCATGTCGGGCGACTATTCGCCCAGCTCTGCGACGCCGAAGCGGCCATCATCGTAAACAACTGCGCAGCCGCCGTGACCCTGGCCATGGCTGGTCTTGCTGTTGGCCGAGAGGTCGCCGTATCTCGAGGTGAACTCGTCGAAATCGGCGGCGGTTTCCGGGTACCCGACGTAATCGAACAGAGCGGTGCCGCACTTCACGCCGTCGGCACCACCAACAGAACCCGAGCAAGCGACTTTGCCAATGCCGCTGAGAGCGGCGCTGACATTGCGGTCAACCTGATGGTGCATCAGTCCAATTACAAGATCGTCGGCTTCACCGAAGCCCCCACAGTCACCCAGCTTGCCGAACTCGACACTCCACTCGTATGCGATATTGGATCTGGCTTGCTCGATGCTGCGTGCCCCTGGCTCGCTAGTGGCCCTCCCCCCTGGCTCGAGGACGAACCAGCCGCCAAACAGACGCTCGCCGCTGGCGCAGATCTGGTGTGTTTCTCTGGCGACAAGCTGCTCGGTGGCCCTCAGGCTGGCATTATCGCTGGCCGCGCCGACCTCGTTGCCAAGTGCGCAGCGCACCCGCTAGCGCGAGCGTTTCGCCCAGGCGGCCTGGTGCTGAGCTCGTTGCAGGAACTCGCAATGGCATATCTTCGTCGCGATGGTGACGCTATTCCGTTCTGGCGAATGGCAGCCCGCACTCCTACTGAACTTCGCGAACGAGCGACTGCGCTGGGTATTGGACAGGTGGTTGATCTCATGTCGGTCCCCGGTGGTGGCACGCTTCCAACAGTCGAGGTGCCCTCTGTCGGCGTGATGCTCACTGGCGATCACACGCAGGCGCTTCGTGTCCATCAACCCCCAATTATCGCCCGAGTGCAAGATCAAAAGACGCTCATTGATCTACGCACCGTCGAACCCGGCCACGATTCGCACATTGCCGCAGCGTTGCGGGCTCTCAACACGTGAGCGCCAGTCACGTCATCTCAACAGCTGGTCATGTCGATCACGGTAAGTCAACCTTGGTCATGGCCCTCACTGGCACCAACCCCGATCGCTTCGCTGAAGAACAAGAGCGTGGCTTAACAATCGATCTCGGTTTTGCCTCAACCAGCCTTCCTAGCGGGCGCACCGTCGCCATCATCGATGTGCCGGGCCATGTGCGGTTCCTAAAGAACATGCTCGCCGGCGTCGGCGCCGTAGATGCATGCATATTCGTCGTTAGTGCCGTCGAGGGCTGGATGCCACAGAGCGAGGAGCACCTTCGTATTCTGCAGTTACTTGACGTGTCTCACGGCATCGTTGCGCTCACCCAGGTTGATCTGGTCGACCAAGAGACATTGGAGCTAGCCCAGCTCGATGTCACCGAACACCTGGAACATTCCTTTCTTGCCGACGCACCAATCATCCCCGTCGACTCGATCAGCGGCCTTGGCCTGAGCGATCTACGAGAAGCACTCGACGCTGTGCTTGACGACACGCCTCAAGCAGCGGACACCGCCCAGCCGCGTTTGTGGATCGATCGCGCATTCGCTGCAAAGGGAAGCGGCACGGTGGTAACGGGGACCTTGACAGGTGGATCGCTGCAGGTTGACGACGAACTGGTGGTCGAGCCCGGGAGTCGTCCGGTGCGAATCCGTGCAATTCAGTCGCTGCATCAGTCAACGAAGAAGATTGGCCCCGGCAACCGGGTTGCCGTCAACCTGTCCGGCCTATCCCATGACCAGGTTCGGCGTGGTGATGTTCTTATTCGCGACGGGCAATGGCACAAGACCACCGTCTTTGACGCCAGCCTGCAAGTACTCGACGGTCTCGACCATGCGCTCTCGCGACGCGGCGCACACGTGGCCTACATCGGTTCGGGCGAACACACGGCTGCATTGCGCGTGCTTGGACCCGACGAACTCGCCCCCGGCGAGGCCGGCTTCGTACGACTTCGGCTCCACTCGGCGTACCCGATGTTGCCGGGCGACCGTTTCGTTCTGCGTGAAAGTGGGCGGTCTGAGACGATTGGCGGTGGTGAAATCTTAGACATCGACCCGATCACCAAAGCAGCCGAGGCCAAGCCTGATCGATCAGTCGATCGCGTTATCGCCGAGCGAGGCTGGGTCACCAGCAAACAACTTTTCTTACTCACCGGCAAACACCGGGACCCCACAATCGGTGATTGGGTCGTGGAGAACGACATTTTTAATGCAGCACGGGCTGCGCTCAAAGAACGCGTCGAGAACGCCGACGGTCTAGGGGTACCTCTCGCCGAGCTCGACGCCCGCCATCGAGCGTTGATCGAGTTCATCGACGACATCGGGGTCGACGGCACCCACGTGCGAATCATCGATGCAGCCGACGCACTCAAAGACCACCCGTTCTTGGCCGCACTCGATGCAGCACCGTTTGCCCCACCTAGCGCTGACCGTTATGACCGGGCCGAGGTTCGTGAACTTGTCCGGCGAGGCATGGTCATACAGACCGAAGGCATGCACTTCTCTGCCGGAGCTGTTCGTCAGGCCGCAGAGCTACTTGCAGACGCGTTGGCAGCCAAGCCAGACGGCGTGACCGTGTCGGACATCCGCGAGACATGGGACACATCTCGAAAGTTCGCGTTGCCCCTACTGGTTCACTTTGATTCGACAGGTGTGACGCGACGTCGCGATGACCTGCGTCTTGGCGGGCCGAGACTGCCTGAGCGTTAAGCGCTCAAGCAGTCTCAGATAGTTACGTTGGTGCCGGTCCAGGGCACAAGCATTAGTGTGTTTCGGCCTCTTTGATGACCAACCGACGTTCAGCCTCGCTTAAGCCACCCCAGACGCCGTGGCGCTCCCGGATCGAAATCGCGTAATCCAGGCAGTCGGACATGACCGAGCACTGACCGCAGATCTCTTTTGCTCGCGCTTCACGCTCGGCTCGCTCATGGCGACGTTCGCCCGCAGGCGGCGGAAAGAACGTGCGCGACTGTGGTCCTCGACATGCGGCTCGATGTTGCCAAGCCATTTCCGACATTATTGCTGTCACGAAGACACCCCCCGGTGATGTGAAGCTTTATGTTTAGGAGCCCGAACATAGGTGCCACATAGCACTCCGCGCAAGGGCTATTTGTCAACTATTCAATATCCACAAGGCCTGTGTATAAGTCTCTATAGTGTTACGAATAGGCGATTTGGCTGGGGAAAGCCAACTTGATCAGCTGTTGGAGCGTCGCTCTCGGTAATCGCGAGCGGCACCTTCTTCGGGCTCGACTTCGAGGATGAGACCCTCTACAGCAACAACACGAACTTGACCCCCACTAGCGACAGGCGTCGCCCGGTTAGTTCGAGCCTTCCAAAGAGCTTCGTTGATCTTGACAATCCCGTCGGGGTCAACGTCTTCGAGAGCGGCGCCGACCTGACCAATCATCCACTCACGCCCAATAGTTGGAGTGGAAAAGCGAGTGCGCACCATGGTGGGCATCCCGGTGACCATCATCATGGTGATGCCAACAACACCCACGACCATGGGAATCCATGACATCGAAACACCTTCCTTGAACAGGATCACCGTGCCAACCAGTAGAGCCAATGCTCCAACGATTGTCCAATAACGCGGAACCCCGGTTTGGACATCAACCGAGAAGGAGAACATGGCCAGCACAATCAACACAATGGCCGCAGCCGACACCGGCAATATCCAGAGACCAAATACCCCGAGCAGGAACATCCCAGCACCGACGACGCCAGCGACACCGACGCCAGCGGTGTAGAACTCGAAGACAAGCAGCGCCAGGCCAATGGTGAAGAGCAAGTAAGCAACAGGGGGGCTTGCCACGGTGTGGAGTTGACCGGCGACCAACGAGAGTCGCTCAAAGCGAACCACTGAGTCCGAGACTGTTCGGGCGTCTTCGCCCTCGCCTCTGGTCGATATTTCGACACCCAGATCTGACAGGCTCACAACGAAGTCACCGACCGTCGGAGCATCGTTCGGCGCAATACCCAGTTCGATCACCTGGTCTGCACCAATCGTGTCGTTCTGCATCAGCACCCCTGCAGCGCCAAGCAGGTCGCCGAAACGGTCATCGAGCAGGCGTTCACTGCCGCTGTTGCCAATGCGTGAACCAGGAGCAACACCGATGCGGTCAACCAATCCAGCGATTTCGACCCATGGACCAGTTGCCCGAGCACCGCTAGGGCCAACCCACATGGCTATGGGAACTTCAGCGTCCGCAATCACGTCGGCAAGTTCGTTGAGTTTGTCATTCGAGATGACCGATCCGGTGCTATTGAGCTGCAGCACCACAACCTTGGCACCCTCGGCATCAGCGTTTTCGATGCCATCGACCACGAAATCGGCGAGCAGTGGATCGAGAAGACCGCTGACCTGTAACACGACGGCAACGCCAGCGTCGGCGTCTTGTGCATTAGCTGGCTGGCTGAATGCGGCCAGGAATGGCAGCATGAGCAATGCAGCGAGAAGTGCCCGCGTGACACGGACCCATAGATTTCTAGCGACCTCGCCCCCCACGGCTTGATCTTGGGAGGTCATAGGTCAGTCAGACGATTCAGGCGCATCATCGCCCAGCAAAGTAACGATGCCGGACTCGAGGGTTTCGGTAACGGGCACGATGCGGTCGAAGCCAGTCGTGTGTAGGAGACGGGTTAACGCGGGCTTGTCACAGACAACGACGATCTCGCCGTCGTGATCACGATTACGGCGGATGCCACCAATGAGTGCACCCAAGCCAGCCGAATCCATGAAGGGGACTTCGGACAGATCAATCAGCAGCCGAGGTACCTCGGCCAAGCCAGACAGTGCCTCGCGAAACTGGCCGACGCTGTACGCGTCGATATCGCCGAGAGGACGCAGAGCGGTGTAGCTCTCGTGCTCTTCGGTTTCAACCTCAAAATCAGACATGTCGTCCTCCACCCAGTGGAACCAGATCGTACAGGAACCGAAACCGAACGGGTATCGGTGGTGGCCAGACGATATCAATCGGGTGGGCCACCCATCATTCCCTGGCGGAGTTTCTCGTCACACTCCATCTGACGGCATCCGGCAGAGTCACCGCGAAATCTCGCCATTTTCGAGCGACAGGACTAACCTGCTCCTCGTGACAAATGTGCTGTTGGCTACCGATGCAGATTGGCTCTTCGACGAGGTTTCCGCGGCTCTAGCCGAACCGGGAACGACGGTGTCTCGTATCACCGAAGGCCGCGACGTGAGTCAGGCCGTTAGCCAACTTGAACCCGACCTGGTCCTTCTCGACCTGCAGATCGGCACCAAGGGTGGCGTGGCGTCTTGTATCGACCTGCGCCACGACATCGCCGAAGGTCGCTCCAAAGAGACCAAGGTCCTTATGTTGTTGGACCGCGACGCCGACCGCTGGATCGCACGTCAGGCCGATGCCGATGGCTGGCTAATCAAGCCACTCGACGCGTTCCGGTTGCGCCGCGCCGCCTTGGCCACGATCGCTGGTGAGTCCGTCTATGAGGGCGAACCTGCTGTTGGCATTCAAGAAGACTCGGCCGCAGGCATCCACGAGGACGTCGACGGCGAAACCGCCGAATAAACCCATACGGCAACCACTCAGATTTCGCTGCAGCCAGAACCGCTATCCAAATAACTCCCGGCTAGCTAACCCTGCAGGACCGACTCGAACGCTTGCTGACGTGCACGTTGAATCACCAGTCTCGCGTGCAGCAGGCGCTCTGGCCCACAATCGGAAAATCAAGTGCTTAACGGGGCTGGGGATCTCGGTCGCAACCGTCGAGCATCGCTGCGGGGCTGGGGCCCTCGGTGTTGTGTCGCGAACCCAGGTCAGTCGACCCGAGTACTTAGGCGATCTGATCGTTCGGCTGATGGCCAGCCAGCACTCGCTGCGCATTGGCGAACTGCGCTCGATTAATTGCATATTGACGCTCGACCGTCCCGCTTGAAATATGCGGCGTGGTGATGATGTTCATCACCGAGAACACTCGGTGATCCCCCGGCGGCGGTTCGGGATCGAACACGTCGACGCCCGCCCCAAGCAGGTGCCCGCTCTCGACCGAGTCCACCAGCGCATCCAAGTCATAGGTCGGCCCGCGGCTGGTGTTGATGAAGATCGCGTCCGACTTCATCGCTGCGAACTGCGAAGCGCCAAACATCGAGCGAGTCTCATCGGTCAATGGCACGTGCACGGTGACGATGTCTGCCTGTGCAATCAGCTCATCACGTTCGACGCGCTCGAGCCCATAAGCATCAACTAGTTCTGCCGGTGCTTCGACAATGTCGGTGTACAAAATACGACAGCCAAAGGCGTGCGCCAGATGAGCAATTCGCTTGCCGATCCGACCCAGGCCAATGATGCCGAGCGTCTTGTACGACACATTGTGCGAGCCCTCTCGCCAACCCAACATGTTCCACTCACCCGACTTCATACTCTGCTGCACAGCTGGTAACTGCTTCGAGAGCGCCAGTATGAGAAGCAGGGCATGCTCGGCAACACCTTCGGGCGTCATAACTGGTGTGACCGCTGCAGGAATACCCATTTCGGTCAACGTGTCTATGGCGATAGCGTCATAGCCCACGCCGTTATGCATCACCAGTTTACAGCGTTCGAGCATGCGGCACTGCTCTGTGGTTAGCGAGAGACAAACCAAAATGTCGGTGCGCGGCAGCACGTCTGCAACTGCATCGGCATCGGTCAGGTCGAGAAACTCGACGTCGAATTCATCGGGCTGCACTTCGGCAACCACCTTCTGAATCCAAGAATGGCAGGTTGTCCAAACGACAAGCGGTTTTGTAGGTGTCACGATTCGACGTTATTCGATCCGAGGCAGTGGCTTACACACGTCGACGAACTGCTGCGGTCCACAGCGCAGTTTGGCCGGGTTCTGCCTTAGGCCTGATCGGGTGCAAATCCTCGAGCGGCGGCATGGAGCCCATCGCGATAGACGGCCTCGGCCGCAACGGGTTCCTCGGTCGGCTGGATGCCAGCGAGCTCAAGCATTACCAGCCCGTGCGACATGCCCCACTGTGCCCAGGCGATCTGTGTAGCGTCGCCTTGTCGTAGATGACCAGCCCCTTGTTGCGCCTGGACCGTGTCCACCAACACCTGGAATGACCCCAATGCCATGAGCGTGGCTTCTGGACTTGGGGTAAACCCGGGAACCGCTTGGGTGAACATGATCTGATATGACCCAGGATTCTCGAGGGCCCACATTCGATACGCCATCCCAAGCTGTTCTCCCTGATCGGCGGGTCGCCCGTTAACTGCTTCCTCAAGCGCCTGGGTGAAGCGGTGGAAGCCATCGACATAGATCGCCTCAACGATGCCGTCCTTGCCCCCAAAACGGCTGTACACCGCCATCGTGGTGCAACCAGCTGTTGTCGCTATATCGCGCACACGCAGCGCCTGCGGGCCGCCATGAGCCAGCAGCTTGAGCGCTGCCGCCAAGATGGCGTGTTGCTGTTCAGAGGAAGTTGAGGACATGTAACCCTTTACGATAGGAGATACAGATGTTATAACACTGTTATGTTTCTCAACGACGCCTCTCCATACCTCGCTGGAAACTTCGCCCCCGTGACCGAAGAACTCACCGCATTTGACCTCCCGGTGACCGGCCAAATTCCCGAAGAGCTCGAAGGTCGGCTCCTTCGAAATGGCCCAAATCCAATCGACCCACCCGACATGGCGCATCATCATTGGTTCATCGGCGATGGCATGGTCCACGGCGTTCGGCTGCGTGGCGGCAAGGCCGAGTGGTACCGCAATCGTTATGTCGGGAGTCAGAACGTGACCGAGAAACTTGGTCGCCGCACGCCAAAGCCAGTCACTGCCAACTCGGGCCCGAACACCAATGTCATCGGTCATGCGGGGCGCACGTATGCCATCGTCGAGGCTGGCACCAAGCCTGTCGAGCTCGACTACGAACTCGAGACGATCGGCACCGACGGCTTCTGCGACAGCTTGCCAAATGGGTACACGGCCCACCCGAAGTACGACCCGTTGACAGGCGAGATGCATGCCATCAACTATGCGCCGCAGGTGCTGATGGACAAGTTGGAGTATGTCGTCGTCGGCGCTGACGGAACAATGACTAAGTCACTGCAAATCAGCGCGCCCACCATGCCAATGGTGCACGACATGGGTCTGACTCAAAAGTACGCCGTCGTGTTCGACCTGCCGGTTGCGGTCGATCTTGATCTCGCCTTTAGCGGCGCCGCGTTCCCGCTGCGATGGTTCGACGACTACGACGCTCGTGTTGGATTGCTGCCTCGCAGCGCAGCGACAGAAGCCGAAATCGTCTGGTGCAGCATCGGCCCGTGTTACGCCTTCCATCCGTTGAACAGCTATGACCTGGACGACGGCCGGGTCGTCATCGACATCTGCCGCTACGACAAGCTGTTCGACAACGATCGCAATGGCCCTTTCCGCGACTCTCTCCCGCAGCTCGAACGCTGGACGGTTGATCCCAAGGCCCGCAAGGTCACCCGAGACGTCATCGACGAGCGTTTCCAAGAGTTCCCCCGTGTCGCAGGTTCGGTACTGAACCAGAAGCACCGTTTCGGTTACACCACGGCTGTGGGCACCAGCCTCAATCAGTGGGCGTTCGGCGACACGATCAAGCATGATCTCGACGCAGGCACCAGCCAGGTGCACGAGCACGGCGCTGGCCGTGGTGCCGGTGAGCCCGTCTTCGTCAGCCGCTCCGGTGGCACCACCGAGGACGAAGGCTGGATCCTGACAACCGTCTATGACGCGACCACCGACCGCAGCGACATCGTCATTCTCGACGCTGCCGACATAAGCGGCGCCGAAGTCGCCCGCATCGAACTGCCGGCCCGCATCCCGCACGGCTTCCACGGCAACTGGGTCCGCGACTCCGTCACCCCACCGCCGGCAAGCTAGTTGCAAAGAACGAACCCGTGCCTGGTACCGGTTCGTTCCTTGCACCATCGGTGTCTGACACAGATGATTGCACCATCGGTGTCTGACACAGATGATTGACACAGATAATAAGTCGTCCGCTGTGAGTAGGCCGACGATCCCTCTCCGTCTGTGAATTCCGCCTCGCTGTCCTTGGAGCCAGGTCAATCGGCGTGAGCTCACCGCTTGGCGCATGCACGCGAAAGCATGCGCCAAGCAGGAATTACTGGAGGGGACCTGAAGATCGACCAGCAGCAGGAGTCAGCGGGAGTAGAACAGGCGTCTTTCCGGCGATGGCGAGCTTGATCCTGTCGCCGGTCTTGAGGATCGCAAACTCGACCTTGACCATCTCGTTGCTGCAATTGGCGCGGCCCAAGTTGAGGTGCTGGAAACGGTCGACAGTGGGCGGCTTAGGGTCAGCGAACCTGCCGACGCTCATGGCAATCACACTGTTCGGTCGACATGGTGGCGGGCCGAGCTCGATGGGTCCGACGTATCGAGCGATGCAACGGGCTTCGAACCTATTTGTCTACGACGCTCCGGCAACCAGCGAGGGTGCAACCGCCTATGCCGCCCTCGAAGGTCTGTCGATCGCAGACGGCGAGCGTTTCCATCTGATCACGACTTGAGCGATTCGATCCGTCTCTGGTTAGAAGGCAGGTCGGGCCCAGCTCGACAGCGGCAACCCGGTGAGATACCCGATCTTGCCGAGAGAAGAGTCTCCGTTCAGCGGCGCGCGTGCACTGCGAACGACATACGGTTCTCCCATGACTGCTGAGCTTGTTCGCCGACGAGTGGCGACCGTTGTGCGCAAGCTGGTCATTGGCCAGAGCACGATTGCACCTATTGCAGCTTGGGATCTCGACGACCCAAATCCCATTGCCCAGGACAGCCCAGTGCGCTTGGTCCACGCCGACCCCGCGATGTTCGTGGGCGGCGTGCGAGCGCTGCTCTTCCAGACGCTACATCCAGTAGCCATGTTCGGCGTCGCTGAACACAGCGACTACGAACACGATCCGTTGGGCCGACTGCAGCGCACCGCGTCGTTTCTCGGCAAGACGACCTATGGCACAGCGGCTGAAGCAAACGAGGCCATCAATGTTGTGCGAGCGATCCACAGCCGAGTCGTGGGCACCATGCCCGACGGCACGATCTATCGAGCCGACGACCCTCGGCTGCTGGGCTGGGTGCACGCCACCGAAGTCGACAGCTTCCTGACTGGCCATCAGAAATACGGCGCAACCCGACT
Source organism: uncultured Acidimicrobiaceae bacterium (assembly GCA_905182135.1). Lineage (GTDB taxonomy): Bacteria > Actinomycetota > Acidimicrobiia > Acidimicrobiales > UBA10347 > UBA10347. The sequence goes on from CAJJAG010000006.1 coordinate 346,455, forward strand.
TTCGCCCGACGAATGTGACCGCTACATCGCCGACATGGGTGTTATCGGGACAGCCCTTGGGATGGACGACGCACCCCAGTCACAAGCCGAGCTTGCGGCCATGCTCGATTCGTATCGGGACGAGCTTGCGCCCTCGAAACAGTGCCGCGATGCCACCCGGTTCCTGTTTGCTCCCGCGTTGCCGATCGGGGTGCTCCCCTTCTACGGGCTGATCTTCAGTTCGGCGGTCGCCATGCTGCCTCGATGGGCTCGGGCAATGCTCTTACTGCCGGTGGCTCCAGGTATCGACCCGCTCCTATTGCGCCCGGCAATGAGTGCCTTGACCCGCGGGCTGCGCTGGGCTCAGGTAGCGCCACATGCCGATGAGTCGACCGAACACGTTGGCGTAGAGGGCTAGCTCGTGGCCCCAGAGCCCAGTGACCTAAAGCCGAAATGCAGGAGACCGGAAAACAACCGATGTTCCCTGTTCGCGAGACCTCTTAGAGCTCGAACAGCTCGAGCGCGCCTGTGTTTTGCGCCCGCTCAATGATCTCTAGCCCGAGTAACGAGAAGAAGAAGTACACGAGCGCACCAGCGACCACCGCCCATCCCCAGCGGTAACCGCCAACGAGGGCGAGCAGCAGACCCACGGTCGCCACAGCCGGGGCGGCCAATCCGCTGAATCCAAAGCCGATCTTCACGAACGCTCCAATCGTGGCGTTGCGGCGTAACAACCCAGTCGTCCACATGAGGGTCGAGGACACCGCCAAGGCTGCGGCTATCCAACCCATCGTGCCGACCCACATGTTCAAGGCCGCAAAGGCAACTGAGCCAACGAGCATGAGCACCGCTAACACTGACAGGTCACCTGCGGCCGCATCGCGCAGCTCATCGTCGGTAAGTTCTGGATCCACCCACGCAATCTACCGATCGATGCCAGATGCCGGGCCCGACATCTGGCGGTACTGGCCGACGACACAAACCAGCACCTCTCTAACAGCTAGCAGTTATGACGCCGCATCCGTTGCGACTTGGAGGCGACCGACCGAGTAGGGACTTGCGCCCTCGGTCAGCTGATAGTGACAGACCCCCTTAGGGCACCAGGCGTCAATCCAACGTGGTCAGAACACTCATCGAGATCGGCGTTGATCAGCATTACCCCACCCTCGCCCTTGGAGCCATACATTGAAAAACCGTCGAGCAACACACCGATAATCGTGGAGTATCGGCCAGCTTCGAGTCCGCGCTTGTGGTTCCTAAGCTGCGGTCGCCTACGCAGCCGCTGGTGCCAGTTCAAACGTGACATCGTTTGCTTCATCTGACGAATCGGCAACGTTTCCGTCGTTTCCGTCAGCTTTGACTGGCGTGACAAGTGGAGACAAGTGGAACAGTCGCCACCGAAGATGTTGGCTCTGCGATGTTGTCTGCAGAATCAGCAACATTGTCTGGGTACTCGGCCGAACCGCACGAAATAAGAACGAGGAGGACGAAGACGAGAAAGAGCCTTCTATGGAGTCGCATATGGCTCATAGGCAGGATTGCAAATACCTGAACTGCGCGCAGCCTGTGAGTTCATGGAGGATTTGTCACATACCGGTTGGCTGCGTCGGTAAGCGACAAGTCCAACTGGTTGGCCAGCGATGACACCCACGCCAGCACATCACCCAGTTCGTGCAATTGCTGCTCCTTGGTTCCCTTGCGCACAGCCTGAGCCAACTCACCGACCTCTTCGCACAACCACGCCACCGTCGACGGCATGCCTCGTTCCCGGTCGTCTGCTCCGTAGAGCGTTTCCATCAAGGTTTGGAACTCAGCGATCTCCATGCCAGCAGTCTCGCGCCAAAACGCCAACAAAGAGCGTTACCAGCAATCGCCACTGGTAACGCCCCTCACTCGAGAAATGGTTAGCGGTTGGCGAGGACCTCAGCAATTTGCACGGTGTTCAATGCGGCGCCTTTACGAAGGTTGTCGCTGGACAGGAACAGGACCAGGCCATTCTCAGTCGAGGGGTCCCGACGGATGCGCCCAACCAACGTCGCATCGATACCAGCAGCCTTGAGTGGCGTCGGAAGATCGTCGAGCAGAACGCCCTCGGCATCAGTGAGAATCCGTGTGGCTTGCTCGGGCGTGATGTCGTTCTCGAACTCCGCGTTGATGACCAGCGAGTGGCCGGTGAACACCGGGACACGCACGCACGTGGCGCTTACCAAAAGATTAGGGAGGTCCAGAATTTTGCGACTTTCGTTACGCAGCTTCTGCTCTTCGTCAGTTTCCAGGCTGCCGTCGTCGACCACCGCGCCGCAGACTGGCACGACGTTGCAGGCAAGTGTCGCTGGGAACTTGTTCGGCTCGGGGAAGCTCCCGGCGTTACCGTCATAGGTCAGCTGGCGGGAATGGTCACCAGTGCAGGCCAATTGCGCTGCGAGCTCGTCGACGCCTTCCAGCCCAGAGCCCGAGGCCGCCTGATAACTACTCACGACCAGGCGCTTGAGGCCCGCTTCGAGAGCGAGCGGCTTGAGCACTGGCATGGCAGCCATGGTCGTGCAGTTCGGGTTGGCGACGATGCCCTTGGGGATGTTGTCCAGGTGATGCGGGTTGACCTCGGCGACCACCAGCGGCACGTCAGGGTCCATGCGCCAGCCAGACGAGTTATCGATGACTATTGCGCCAGCTGCCGCAACCTTGGGAGCGAGCTCGATCGACGTTGCCTTGCCCGCAGAGAAGATCACCTGGTCCAGGCCGGTGTAGTCAGCAATCGAAGCATCTTCGACGGTGACGGTTCGACCGTTCCATTCGATCGTGCGACCAGCCGAACGAGGAGACGCAAACAAGCGCAGTTCGTCAACGGGGAAATCGCGTTCAGCCAGGATGGACAGCACAACGCCGCCTACCTGACCCGTGGCTCCAACAATTCCGATATTCATGCCAGTGAGGCTACCGTCATGAGCCTTCCGGCAAGCTCCGATACCACTCGCATGGACACACGCGCAGCAGGTACACGTGCGGTTTGTCATCTGGATCCACAGACCGAAGGTGAGAGGGCATTGGACCGAGAGCAACTCGTTCGAGTCCGATGAAGTTCTGCGGTAGTCAACTATTCGTCGTCACCGTGCCGCTACCTATTGCAGGCAACAACAGCGAACATCTGGCGATGACCCATCGATCTAGCTAACGGGGCGGTCCAACTCGAACACTGCGTGCAACACGTTGACGGCATCTTCGGTCCGGGTTGCGTCGATAATTGCGCTGATTCGGATGCCCGACGTTGAGAGCATCTGAATATTGATGCCGTTCTCGGCCAGCGTCTCAAACATTTGGGCCGCAACACCAGGGTTCGACTTCATACCAGCGCCGATCAGGCTGATCTTGCCAATGCCGTCATCGCTACTGACCTGGCCAATACCAAGCCCATTTGCGGCCGCAACAGCTCCATCGAGTTGAGACACGGGCACGGTGAACGAAATATCAGTGACACCCTCGCTGCTCACGTTCTGCACGATCATGTCGACGTTCACCTCTTCGTCAGCAAGCGTGCGGAACAAACGAGCCGCTATGCCAGGCTCGTCGGGCACATGTGAGATCGTGACCTTTGCCTCGCTCATGTCGTGAACTACCGCAGTAACAATTGCCCGTTCCATCGAGCCCTCCTCGTTAACCCACGTGCCCTGTTCCCAGGTGAATGCTGATCGGATGTGCAGCGCAACACCATGGCGGTGTGCGTATTCGACCGAACGCATAGCTGGTTTCGGGCAGCCGCATGCAGTCATTTCTAAGAGTTCATCGAAACTGAGCTTTGTCATCTTGCGTGCGTTGGTGACCAACCGCGGGTCGGTCGTGAACACGCCTGGCACATCGGTGTAGAGCTCGCACGCATCGGCTTCGAGACGATGCGCAAGCGCCACTGCTGTTGTGTCGCTGCCGCCGCGGCCCAGGAAGGTGACTTCTTTGTCCGTCGACATTCCTTGCGAACCAGCAACCACCGGCACCGAACCTGCGGCCAACGACTCTTTGATTCGGTCAGCCATAACCTCTTCGATGCGAGCGTTTTCATGGGTGGTATCGGTAATGATGCCAGCCTGGCTGCCCGTAAATGAGTCAGCGGGAATGCCTGCTCCATGCAACGCCATGGCGACTAGTGCCACTGCCTTGCGTTCACCCGCTGTGATGAGCATGTCCATTTCTCGGCCGGGGCGAACATCGGAAACCTCGTTCGCTAGTCGAAGTAGCTCATCGGTTTCCTTACCCATAGCGCTGACGACCATGACCACTTGGTCGCCTCGGGCGACGGTGCGTCGAACATGGTCAACAACTTCGCTGATTCGTTCTGGGTCAGCTACCGAAGTGCCGCCAAACTTCTGTACATACAGAGCCACGGCCCGCAGGATATATCGACCTTTTCCCGAACTCCTGCGTGTTTCGCATATCATCTTTCCTGTATCTCGGTGTTGCGGCGAACGCCGCCGAGGTCAAGCCGGTAGATTTCCTGGATATGGGAACCGATAAACGCGCTCGCCAAAAGACAAATCGGCAAACTCGCCTTGCAGAAGTCGAAGCAGAAGAAGTCAAGGAAACGCGCGAGGCGTCTACCAAAAAATTCGGCAGGATCGCAGCAGTTGTCGGCGCTCTTATCGCCATTATCGTGTTGTTCAGCGTGATCGGTGGCGGCAGCGACGAAAGCTCCACCGCGACGTTCCGGCCCACCCCTGCGCCCGAAAACGAACCAACACCGACGCCCGAGACCGTGTTGTCGCCGTTGGTTCCCAACGACTTTAAACCATTCGCTGGCAGTGGAGCCTTGGCCCTTGTCGAGCCCGAAGCACGCAACGGCGCGTATACCCAAGCACCGCGCATGACCATCGACCCAACCAAGAGCTACGCCGCTGTCCTCGACACTTCGGTCGGGCCTATCCGGCTCAGCCTCTTTGCCGACGAAGCCCCTCTGGCAGTCAACAACTTCATTGCATTAGCTCGTGATGGGTTCTACGACAACGTGACTTTTCATCGCGTGATGGCCGATTTCATGGCCCAAGGTGGTGACCCCACCGGGACCGGAACAGGCGGTCCGGGTTATTCGTTCGCCGATGAGTTCGAATCTGGCCGCATCTTCGACGCCCGCGGCCAGCTCGCCATGGCCAACAGCGGCCCGAATACCAACGGCAGCCAATTCTTCATTACGACCGTGCCAACCGACTGGTTGAATGGTCTTCACACGATCTTCGGCGAGATCGCCGATGATGCACCGGCACTCGATGAGATCCCTATCACCGGCACAGGAAACACCGTCGTTATCAAGTCCGTTCGGATCATCGAGAGCTAGCAGTCCTCGAGCACCACTTCCACGGCTGGCAGGCGGCACACGTTTCCGATGACGAACTCAACCAGCAGATCGCCGGTCGGGACAAGAATGCGGTCAATCGCCAGCGGCGACCACCCGGCATGCCACAGATCAAGCGTTGTGTCGTCGTACCATGTGCCTGAGCGCTGCCAAGACCGACTGCGCTGCGAGACCGGCATGACGAAGCCAAAATTTTCATCTGTGGTCAAGCCATGCTTCAGCACAACTGCAGGCGTGCCTATGACCACATCGACGGCGAACGAGCCCTCGACCTCACCAAGGTTGCACTGGTCTGCGATGTGCAGCCATTGCCCCGCCGCAATTACCCGAACCGCCCCCAGCCTCTCGGCCATCCGTGTGACTGCCCCCCGCAACTCATCGCTAATCACTAGTGGCGACGTGTCCTTCACAACAATGACCCTACGCTCTAGCAATACCGGCGTCAGGTCAGCAACACCGTGACAGGACCGAGCCCGCTGCCACCGACGCCGTGGCACTTCCCCCATCCAGACACAGCGAACCCCGACGGCGTTGTGGGCATCGGGGCTGACCTCGAACCCGCCACGTTGGTCCGTGCGTATCAGAGCGGCGTGTTCCCCATGCCCGCTGGTGACCATGACGATGACGATGACGCGATTGCGTGGTGGTCCCCGCCCGACCGGGGCATACTCGATTTCGGTGACCTGCGTATGACCCGCAGCCTGCGCCAATCATGCCGGCGCTACCACGTCACAGCGAATCAGGCGTTCGGTCGTGTTATCCGAGCCTGTGCCGAACTTCCGCGAGATGGCGGATGGATCTCACCAGCCATGATCAATGCATACGAACGGCTTCACCGACTTGGTTGGGCGCACAGCATTGAGACCTGGCATGACGGTGAACTCGTCGGCGGGCTCTACGGCGTTCAGATCAGTGGCCTATTTGCAGGCGAGTCCATGTTCCAAGTTGAGAGCGACGCATCGAAGGTCGCTCTTGTGGCTTTGGTCAGCGGTCTAGAGCACTGTGGCGCTGTTCTTCTTGACGTGCAGTGGGCCACCGCCCACCTCGCCTCCTTAGGCGTATCCGAGATCACGCGAAGCGAGTATCTGGAGCGGCTAGATAATGCGGTATCATCGCAGGCCTTATCGCTCGCAGTATTGTCCGGGCAGGATTCGCTTGCGAAAACCCTGCAATTTCTTGATCGAACGCTGCAAAAGCCGACAGGAAGAACCCGTCTGCCTCATCGGAGCACCTCATGACCGAAAAACGGCCATCACAGGACCGATCTCAGGCCCTTCCCGCTCTGCTAGCGGCCGCGCTTGCTGCGGTCGCGATCGTCGTCGCTGTTATTAGTTTGGTCAGCGAGACCCCGTCGCTTTCTCTAATTGCCGCAGCAATCGCAACGCTGCTGGCCATGGTTGTTGTGTGGTTGAACGGCAACTACGTCGCACAGGGCCAACGCCTGATATCAGCCGAAAGCGAGCTCACACGTCTGCAATCCACCACAATCGCTGATTCAGTCGCCATGCGCATCACGGGCGAAAGACCAGCTGGTCTCGACACCATCCGCACGCCAGGTGGCGATCTAACAGGCTTAAATCTCAGTGACATGTCTGATCTCGCAGATCCCACCACGGGCCTGTTGGGCGAGCGGTACTTCGTGATCACGCTCGAAGCTCGCGTCGCAGCGGCCCGCCGCCATCTTCGCCCGTTGGCGCTCATCCTGCTCGAAGCCGTGCACGATCCAACCGGATCCGCACCATCCATCGACGCGGTCATTGCTGCCGATGTGATCCGCGAGACCTTGCGCGACGCAGACACTCTCTGCCGCCTGCATAACGGTCGCTACGCCATCCTGCTCGAGGACACCCCCGAGAACGGTGCAATCTGGACCGTCGAACGCATCCGGCGTCGTTTAGGCGAACAGCTCGATGATGTCGCTGTCTGGGCCGGTATTGCTTGCTACCCAGCGAACGGTTTCGATGGACCCGAGGTCCTGGACCGTGCCCGTACCGCACTCGACCAGGCTCGTGAATGGCGCCAAGACCGAACCGAAGTCGCTGATACCTAAGCTCTCGATCACGCATCGTAGAACGAACCAGCACGGGGGTTCCGCTGGCTAACCACGTTGGCGATCAACGCCCTTGCTTGACCCGGCCAGCTGATATCGACCGGCCTGGAATTTGGTGTTTCATTGCTTCAAGCTGCTTGCCGACAGTATCTGAGCCTGCACTGACGACGCCCGACACTTTTCAGAGCTCTTCAGGAGCGGCCTCGATGTCAGCCATTGCCATTCCGTTTTAAACATCTTGGTGAGCGGAGGTCGCAATTGTCGACGAACCCCCATCCAATGACAAGAAAGTATGAGCGCAAAGGCGTTGCGTCAGCGGTACAGGCACCATTGTCGACACAAACCTCCACCAAAGCTGGGCCCTGGCAATCGTTGTCCCCGTCACACCGCCTCGGTGCGAGCTACCTCACCGGCTGCGCTTCGGTCAAAACTCATCTACCAGCGTGGAGGAAGACGACCCTCTTGCCACCAGCGGCCGGCATAGCGCCAGGCAGAAGACTGCGGCGCGCGCGCTGCGATACCGGTTGGCGGCTTCGGCCACGACATCTCAATGGCAGCGATAATAGCGGCCACCTCTTCGTCACTTGGATCGCCCTGAACCTCAATCTTCATGATCGGACCTTATTCCGGGATCTGCAAGCTCTGCCTTTCGGTATTGGCCGACAACATGTTTCAGGCAGATCACAGCGGCTCGCCCCTCGCTCGCGTCGGACTGCTTGTTAGCGACAGGCATACCCAACTGTGATGATTCGATCTTGAACAGGCAGACCGAGCCAGCAGAGCCATCGCCAGACTGCGTACTTGGTCCCATCCCGAGATAGGAATGACAAAGGATCACAGCGGCACGATGCCGTGTTTGCGTCGGGGCTGTTCTTCACGTTTGGTGACGAGCATGTCGAGACCGGCGATGATCTTGCGGCGGGTGTCGGCCGGGTCTATTACCTCGTCCACGTACCCGCGTTCGGCGGCGATATATGGGTTGGCGTATTGCTCGATGTATTCGTCGACGAGCTGGTTTTTGCGTTCGGCGCGATCGGCCTCGGAGTCGAGCTCACTGAGCTCTCGGCGGTTCACGATCTCGACCGCTCCTTGTGGGCCCATAACTGCCAGTTCAGCAGTGGGCCAAGCGAACGTCAGGTCTGAGCCAACTGACTTCGAGTCCATCACGACATAAGCGCCGCCGTAGGCCTTGCGGGTGACTACTGAAATTCGTGGCACCGTTGCTTCGCAATAGGCGTAGAGCAACTTGGCGCCGTGGCGAATGATACCGCCATATTCCTGGTCGACGCCGGGAAGGAAGCCAGGCACGTCGATCAGCGTTACGAGCGGGATGTTGAAGGCATCACAGGTACGCACAAACCGAGCGGCCTTCGACGACGATTCGATATCGAGCACACCAGCCAGAATCATCGGTTGGTTCGCCACGATGCCGACGGTGCGGCCGCCCATGCGAGCATGGCCACACACAATGGACTTGGCCCAATGGGGGAAATACTCCATGAAGTCGCCGTCGTCAACGACCGACTCGATGACCTTGATCATGTCGTAGGGCAGGCTGGAAGACTCGGGCATGATCGTGCGCAGCTCGTCGCACGAACGATTGGGGTCATCTTGTGGCTCAAAGAACGGCGCGCTTTCAAGGTTATTCGCCGGCAAGAAACCAAGCAGCACCTTGACCGAATCGAGCACCTCTTCTTCGGAGTCGCCAACATAGGTCGCAACCCCAGACTTTGATGAATGGCTGCCAGCGCCGCCGAGTTCTTCGAGCGTGACTTCTTCGCCGGTCACGGTTTTGACGACATCGGGGCCGGTGATGAACATGTGCGACTTCTCGCGCACCATAAAGATGAAGTCGGTCATTGCCGGGCTGTACACCGCACCGCCAGCGCACGGACCAAGAATCACGCTGATCTGGGGGATCACGCCCGAGGCAGCCACGTTGCGCCGGAAGATACCGCCGTAACCGTCGAGAGCCACGACGCCTTCTTGGATACGAGCACCAGCACCATCGTTCAGGCCAACAATCGGTGCGCCAACCGACATGGCAAGGTCCATGATCTTCTGCGTCTTCTCGGCGAAGACCTCCCCGAGTGCGCCACCCATCACGGTGAAGTCCTGCGAATACACGAAGATTTTGCGTCCGTCGACGGTTCCCCAGCCGGTGACAACACCATCGGTGTAGGGACGATCGGGAAGCCCTGCCTCAGCGGGTGCCCGGTGACGGGCCAGCATGTCGACTTCGTGAAATGAGCCAGCGTCGAGCAAGTAGTCGATGCGCTCGCGAGCCAGCAGCTTGCCCTTGTCCTGCTGGCGTGCCACTGACCGCTCTGACCCCGCGTGGATCGCTTCATCACGCCGCGACTCAAGCTCGTCAATTCGGTCCTGCATGGTGCGTTCTGCCATAACGAAAGGATAGGCCAGCGACCGACCAGCGACGTAGTGCCTGCAGGTGATCTGCCAGACCAGCAAGCTCAGGACTCTTCCGACACCAACGCCGCAGCGATTGCACCTAGCGAACAGCGCTTCAGTGGGGTAAACAGAATGCCATCGGGTTCGGGGTCGCCTTGTCGATAGTTGTTCCGTCCCCGACCGGACCTCAAAGGGGTTATCGTCAGAAGCGGTGATCGAACTCAAAAGTGTTGCGGTGTTCTGTGCATCGAGCAACGACGCAAACCCCAGCTATATCGACCTCGCACAGCGTGTTGGGCAGCGACTAGCACACGAGCAAATTGGCCTGGTCTACGGCGGTGGCCATAGTGGACTTATGGGCGCTGTCGCCCAAGCCACGATGGAAGCTGGCGGCGAGGTTACAGGCGTGATCCCTGGTGGCTTGTTCAGCAATGGCATCCCCGAAGACGAGGTCACCACACTCGAGGTCGTCGCCGACATGCATCAACGCAAGGCGCGTATGTACGAACTCAGCGACGGCTTCGTTGGGCTGCCCGGTGGCCTCGGCACGTTCGAAGAGGTCTTCGAAGCGGCCACATGGACCCAACTCGGTCTCCATGCTGGCGGACGATCAAAAACCATTGTGCTGCTCGATGAAGATGGGTTCTGGGACGGCGCTCACGCGCTGCTCGACAAGGCCACCGCTAGCGGTGTCCTTACTAAAACGAACCGGCCCATCATCCAAGGTGCATCCACCATTGACGAAGCGCTCCAAATCCTGCGCGCCGACCGCGCCAACGACCTACCGCAATTCGTTACCGACAAGCACAACAACGGCGCCTAGGGGCCGACAGGATCCGCTGCGCACATCCTGGCCGGGCTTCCTATGCCTACCGTCCTGGACCGCTTCGCTGAACAGCTAGGGGCGCGGCACCTGGCGAGCCCAGGTGCGGATCTCGTTCAGGTAGAGGTCGGGCTGTTCGAATGCAGCGAAGTGCCCACCCTTGTCAAGCCGGTTCCAATGAACGATGTTCTTGAACCGTTTTTCGGCCCATCTTTGCGATGGGCGCATGATCTCTTTCGGAAAGATCGAACCACCCATGGGGATGTGAACATCTCCAGGGCGCGTCTTGCCAAAGCTCTCCCAATAGATCCGAGCCGAGGAAGCCGCTGTTTCGGTAAGCCAGTAAACCATCACGTTATCCAGCAGTTCGTCGCGACTCAGGATGTCTTCAGGGCTGCCGTTGTTGTCGGTCCATGCATAGAACTTCTCTAAGATCCAAGCGGCCTGCCCGCTCGGCGAATCAGCTAAGCCGTAGGCGACGGTCTGGGGGCGAGTCGCCTGCTGCTTCGAGTAGCCACTGTCCCAATCGTTGTAGAACTGCAGCGCCTTCAGGCCATCCTTTTCTTCGTCGGTCCAGTTGTCCTTGTTCGCCATGTCAGGCCCGACCCACGGCATGTTCAGATGAATACCGATGCAATGGTCTGGGTCAAGCGAGCCGATAGCCCCGGTAACTGCAGATCCCCAGTCGCCGCCTTGGGCCAAGTAGGTGTCGTAGCCGAGCTTGGCCATGAGGTGGCCCCAGGTAACTGCAATCTTCTCGACGCCCCAGCCCGTCTCAGCCGGCTTGTCACTAAACCCAAAACCTGGCAAGGAGGGTGCCACGACATGAAACGCATCTGCTGCATCGCCACCATGGGCAACGGGATCGACGAGAGGCTCGATGACCTTGTGGAATTCGACGATCGACCCTGGCCAGCCGTGGGTGATCAACAGCGGGCGGGCTTCTGGGTGCGGGCTACGTTGATGGATGAAGTGAATACCCAGGCCATCGACCTCTGCGCGGAAATGGTCGAACCGGTTCAGCAACGCCTCCCGGGCACGCCAGTCGTAGTCGTTCGCCCAGTACTCGCAGACTTCCTGCACATAGGACAGCGGAATGCCCTGCGTCCAGTCATCGACCAACTCAGCCTCAGGCCAGCGGGTGTTGTTCAGCCTCTGCTTCAGATCAGACAACTGCTCGTCGGTAGCCTCAATCGTGAACGCTTCAATCTCACTCATCTTCGCAACCTACTTATCTTGGCTACCTGCAAACGAATTGTTACTTCCTCTCGGGAAGTAACAATTCACTTTCGCAAGAGTGACTGGCCGTCTATACGTTCGCAGAACTCTTCCCAACCAGGCTTTGGCCCTTCGTACAGCAGACTGTCGACATCGCCGATAACCGGACCCTCGGTGTCGACAGTTGCAATGCGTCGGAACAGGAATGCATCCTCGACGTTCTCGACGAGCGTCTCACCGAGCTTGGCCGCACTACGCACCTTGACATCCCAGTCCGCTGAGTCGGCGGGGATGTTCTCGAGATGGTCATAGCGGTAGAGCAGGGTTGCTGCCGACTTGGCACCCCAGCCTTTGAGCCCGGGGAAGCCGTCGGCGGTGTCGCCAACGAGTGCCAAGTAGTCGGGAATCGAAGCCGGCTTGACGCCCCACTTCTCGATGACGCCAGCCTCGTCTCGCAAGATCTCCTGCCGCCTATCGAATTGCACAACGCGGCCGTCGCTGGTCACACACTGCGCCAAGTCCTTGTCGGGGGTGCAGATGAAGACACGTTCGACACGTGTGTCGGCCACGGCCATCGCCGCTCCGGCTGCCATGCCATCGTCGGCTTCGTATTCGATCATCGGCCAAACCTGGAAGCCAGCAAGCGCCAAACCCTGTTCGATAAGCGGGAACTGCGATAAGAGTTCTTCGGGGACACCCTCGCCATTCTTGTAGCCCTCGTACAGGTCGTTACGCCATGACTCGATCACGCTGTCGGTCGCTATGGCGATGTGAGTCACCCCTTCGTTTCGCACCATCGACAACATCGAACGCAACACACCACGGGTTGCACCAACCTCCTGGCCCGCTGCAGTGACGTGTCCGCCGCCGGGCGCGAAGTGGTAACGAAACAATTCGTATGTTCCATCGATCAGGTGCACCTGCATGCCGGTTCCTTCTGTAGGTCGATGCGGTCGGTAGCATCGCAGAATCAATCTTATGGCGTCCATTGAGAGAGCAAATTTTGTGTGGGCCTGACGCCTGATGAGATCACTCACCAGGCCTTCCCCCGTCGCACCTCACCCACTGCAACGGGGCAACAAGCCCTGGTGGCCAGCCCCTCGGCCGACACAGACGCCGTTGTTGGGCCAGACTCGGCGTCCGCCGCGCTGCAACTTGCCCCAACGAATACACTGAGACCAGGCGCAGCTGCACCAAGCACTGCGCCAGAGAACACGATGTCGCTGTTTGCATCAGACCTCGATGGCGAACCATTGTTCTCAGACAACGCAAACGACCTACTCGATGGCACCAATGACGATGTCATGGGTAACCTCGCCGACGAAGGAGACAGATCATGACAAACACGGTGATAGCGGGCGGCGCTCGCACACCAATCGGCAAGCTCGCGGGGGGCCTCGGCAGCCTGAGCGGTGCAGAGCTTGGTGGCCACGCCATCAGCGCCGCGCTTGAACGCTCAGGCGTAGCAGGGGCCGATGTCGACTATGTCATCATGGGTCAGGTGTTGCAGGCCGGCGCCGGACAGATCACAGCCCGCCAGGCCGCCAACTATGCCGGAATCCCCTTGTCGGTCCCTTCGACCACCATCAACAAGGTCTGTTTGAGCGGCATGAACGCTATCTACTTGGCGTGGCGCATGATCATGGCTGGTGACGCCGACATCGTGGTTGCTGGTGGCATGGAGTCCATGACCAACGCACCTCATCTGCTGACAGGGACCCGAGGCGGCTGGAAGCTCGGCGACCAGCCCGCGGTCGACTCGCTTAACCACGATGGCCTCTTCTGTTCGCTCGAGCACGAACTGATGGGCACCGCTACCGATCGTTACTTAGCCAGCACCATCTTTGATCGTGTCATGCAAGACGAAATAGCCCAGGCCTCGCACGCTCGTGCGGCAACGGCTCAGAAAAACGGCACGCTCGCCGAAGAAATCGCAGCCGTCGCCGTGCCACAGCGCCGAGGTGACCCGATCGACATCGTCGATGACGAAGGTATCCGTCCTGCGACGACCATGGAGTCACTTGGCAGCTTGCGCCCCGCGTTTACCGCCTCGGGCAACATCACCGCCGGCAACGCATCACAAATCAGCGACGGCGCCTCGGCAACCGTGATCATGTCTGCCGCCAAGGCTGCAGAGCTTGGTGTCGCCCCCTTCGCCGAGCTGATCTCGTACGGCCAAGTCGCAGGGCCCGACTGTTCGCTACTCACTCAGCCATCACAAGCAATCGCATCTGCTCTTTCGAAGGTCGATGGTGTCAGCCAATCAGACATCTCGCTCTATGAGATCAACGAGGCCTTTGCGGCCGTAGCTGCAGCGTCAATCGACGAACTGGGAATCTCGTTCGACGATGTGAACGTGAACGGCGGTGCTGTGGCGCTTGGTCACCCCATCGGCGCATCAGGAAACCGTCTAGTTCTGACCCTGGCTCACGAGCTTCGGCGTCGTGGTGGAGGTATCGGTGCAGCTGCATTATGCGGCGGTGGAGGTCAGGGCGACGCTCTGATTATCCGGGTCTGATTCATCCGAACACTTGCGCCATCGTGTCGCAAGTTTTCGTTGCCCTGTCACTATATTTTCTTGACATTTACGTCAGATCTCGTAAGTTAAATGTACGAAGTGGGTGAGAGAGGTTTCCTTTCTTTACCCGGTATCAGGGCGTCATCTTCTCTCAATTTCTTCCCGTGCCCGAGAGTCGATGACGTCCTGTTCGCGTTTTCTACCTCGGTTTGCTGGTAATAACGCCCCAAGCGCAGCCTCCTTCTGGGGTTCACGTCGGTCTCGCTCCTAGACCGTGCAAACGTTCCAGACCATCGGCTTGCCTTAGAACCGGATAGATCCCTTGCCCTGCGTAGATGACATCTCGTTGGTTCCCGAGCGGCCGCAAGTTGTGAGCAGTTTAAGAGTCGGTCATCAGGCGACGGCCGGTAAGGGCTCGACCAAGCGTGATTTCGTCGGCATATTCAAGATCAGACCCGACGGGAAGCCCAGAAGCAAGTCGGGAGATCGTCAAACCTGGAGTCGGCCCTAGCAGCCGTGCCAGATACATGGCTGTGGCTTCACCCTCGATGTTTGGGTTTGTACAGACGATCACTTCGGTCACCCTCTCGTCAGTGATGCGTCGCATGAGCTCGGTGATGCGCAACTGTTCGGGACCTATTCCCTCGATCGGATTGATCGTTCCTTGAAGCACGTGGTACTTGCCAGAGAACTCGTTCGTCCGTTCAACAGCAATCACATCACGAGCGTCTTCAACCACACAGACGACGGTGCCATCACGTTGGTCGTCCGAGCAGATCTCGCAGCGCTCAAGTTCGCTCAAGTTGAAACAGGTGTGGCAGAACTTCACCCGCTGCTTGGCATCGACGATGGCCTTGGCCAAGCGCTCGGCTTCGGTCGCCGGAACTCGTAGTAGATGGAAAGTGATCCGCTGGGCCGACTTCGGCCCAATGCCAGGTAGCCGGCCGAACTCATCAATCAGATCTTGTATTGGGGCGCTGTACACCCGCTAGTCGCCGCCGCCGAGAAGCCCACCAAAGCCCATGCTGGCAAGATCCAGACCACCCAGGTCGGGTCCCTGAACGAGCTCGCCAACATTGGCTACCGCATCGTTGAGCGCCGCCAGGACCAGGTCTTCGAGCATCTCGACGTCGTCGGGGTCAACCGCTGACGGGGCGATCCGAACCGAGAGAAACTTGCCGCCGCCGGTCATGCGAATCTTCACCGCACCGCCACCAGCCTGGCCTTCGACCTCGACGTCTTGTGCTGCCGACTGCTGCGCTGTGATCTGTTCGGCCATCTGTTGGGCCTGGGCGAGCAATGAGCTCATGTCGGGCATCTGCCCACCGGTATCAGTCATGGGTCAAGCCTTACGGATTGGGGAAGTTATTCTGGGGATCTTCGAGCAAGATACTGTTTTCGAACGTAGTCATGACACGATCCTGGGCTGACGGGACATCGCCCGTTGCGTCGACCAGGCCATGCACGTCAATGGTGTCTTCTTCGAGCGCTTCGTCATCCTGGTCGCTGGTTGCGCCGGCGCCGCCACTAGGCGGGGCCGAGAAGAAGTCGGGTTCCTCTTCCACCATGTCGACCACCAACGCCAGCGGAATCGGTCGGCCGAACTGTGCGCCAAGTGCATCATCGACCTCGGCACGAATTTCTTCGCATCGCTCACGATGCACTGGGTTGGGAAGTCCGAAATTGACGCAGTCGGCAGTGGTCTCCACCCAGTGTCCTGCACTGAACCGAGAACGAACACGACCTGACATGGATTCGAGCATGGGTTGCCACAAAGACAGAAGCTCTGCCAGCGATGGCAGTGAACCAGCCGGCGCGGTGGCTGAGGGGATCGCCTCGGCCACCGGAGCAAGAACTGCATCCGGCTCGCCAACAGATGCTTCAGCGACAGGTGCTGGGGCTCCGTTAACAGGGTCGGTTTGCGGCGCCGGAGCAACCGCATCAGCTGGTGGCGCCGAGGTGGCGCCGGGAGCAGGGGCGGAGGCTTGGCCCGCAGACTGCGCCGCTGCTTGTCGTTCGCGACGCGCCGCAGTCGCCGCCGCGACGGCTGGGTCCACCTCGGGGCTCTCACCAGCAGCGTTGGCCGCCGCCTGACGTTCGCGACGGACATCGGCTAACGTCTTGCCGCTCGACACTGGAGCAGCCTGACCCGGTGCAGGCTCGGTCGGGGCCTCGGTGGCTGACCCACGTGCCGGAGCTTGTGCAATGCCCTGCTCGGCTAACGCTGCTCGGACGATGGCTGCACCGCGAGACCCACCTGGTGGCGCTGGCGCTGGCGCTGGCTGTGGCTGTGGCTGTGGCTGTGGCACTGGTGCTGGCTGTGGCACTGGTGCTGGTGCTGGTGCTGGCTGTGGCGCAGGCGCAGGCGCTGGTGCAGGCTGTGGCACGGCGGAGACTTGCGCAAGCGCCGCTGCTACCGGCGTGGTAACGCTGAGAGCGCCATCTGCCAAGTGGCCTTCGATGGCTTCGAGACGCTCGATCATTGCGGCAGGGTCGGTATCCAGGTCAGAGCGAGTGAGGCGCATAATCGCAACCTCAAGGTCCACTCGTGGATCCGGTGCACGGCGCATCTCGATAAGTGAGGTACCGATGACCTCGATGGCTCGGGTGACTCGGCCAGGCGGCATAGAAGCAGCCCGAGCAATGGCCCGATCGCGTTCAGCTTCGGGTAGATAGCTGACATCGGTGCGCATAGCCGCCAGGAAAACAATGCGCAGTTCATGCAGCAGAGCAATGCCAATACTTGCTGCGTCACGGCCCGCTTGAAGGGCTCCGTCGATAGCCGCCAACGCCAGCGATGCATCGCGATCGATCAGCGACTGGAACAGCGACTCAAGATGTTCGCCGCCTTGGGGTGCTCCTCCGGCAGCGACAACCTGATCCAATGCCGAGAGCGTGTCGCGAGCCGATCCGCCACCCGCTCGGACGACATACTGTCGATCCTCGGCAGTGATCTCGATGCCAGCGTCACCGGTGACATGGTCGATCAGTTCCCCAACTTGGCTAGCAGACAGCAGCGAGAACTCGAGGTGCTGCGTGCGGCTTCGGATCGTTGGCACAACCTTGTTCGGTTCGGTTGTGCACAACACGAACACGACATGAGGAGGTGGCTCTTCAAGCGTTTTGAGAAGAGCGTTCTCGGCACCCGGCGTCAACATGTGAACTTCGTCGAGGATGTAGACCTTTGTACGGCCGGGCGACCCGAGTGCAACCTTGCCGATGAGATCACGTATGGCGTCGACACCATTGTTGGACGCAGCATCGAGCTCATGCAGGTCATAGCTTCCACCGGCCAGGAAGGCCAGGCACGAATCACATTCGTTGCACGGTTCACCGCCCTGCAAATCAGTGCAGTTCAGTGCCTTGGCCAGGATGCGAGCCGACGTCGTCTTGCCTGTGCCACGAGGGCCGCTGAACAGATACGCGTGACCGACTCGGTCTCCTTCGATGGCATTACGCAGCGCAGCGACCACATGGTCTTGCCCGAAGAACGCGTCCTGGAATCGAGAGGGTCGGTAACGCCGGTACAGCGCCTCATAGGCCATTAACGCAAAGCCTAACCGCCCCCTACGACACCAGGCACAGCAAGCCCGCTGGGCACCTCTATCTGGTATCTGCACGACCAAACAACCGCCCACAGCCGCCCGAACGTGCCGGCAATTGGCACAGGTGATCCGTTCCAGTTGGTGATCGCTGTAATTGCACAGCAATGAGTACCACGGCATTCTCACGAGGCGGTCCCAGAGCCAGCCACTAGATTCGCTAGGTGAATTTCAATCAACTTGCAAAAACTGGCGTGTGGCACTTCACCGATGGCATGAGTGCCCGCGAATCCGGTGAATTCGCCGCTCGTATCGAGTCGCTCGGTTACTCGGCACTGTGGGTGCCCGATGCGATCGGCCGTGATCCTTTCGTGAACTGTTCAACCTTGCTCAACGCCACAACCGATCTCATCGTCGCAACAGGGATCGCCAACATTTGGGTACGCCATCCCAACGCCATGGTGCAAGGCGCACTCAGCCTGGCCGAATTGTCGGGCGGCCGGTTCCTACTCGGCATCGGCGTGAGCCATCAGCCTTCGGTGGAGGGCGTACAGGGCATCCCATTCGGCAAGCCGCTCGCAACTATGACGGCCTATCTCGAGACCATGTCCAAGGCCACATGGCGAGGCCCACAGACCGAGATGCCGCCTGTTGTGATCGCAGCACTCGGCCCGAAGATGCTCGAGCTGTCTCGCACCGCGAGCGCCGGCGCCCACCCGTACTGGTCTACACCTGAGCACACAGCTCAAGCCGCCGAGATCCTCGGGCCCGATTCGTTGTTGTGTGTGGAACAAAAGGTCTGCCTGACCACGAACCCCCAGATCGGCCGGGCGAAGGGTGCTGAACAGCTCGCCATCTACAGCCGGCTTCCGAACTACCGCAATAGCTGGAAGCGCATGGGCTTCACCGAAGAACAGATCGCCAGCAACGACCCAGCATTCGTCGACGCGGTCTTCGCGTGGGGCGATGTCGAGACGCTGCAAGCTCGAGTCGATGCTCACTACGCAGCCGGCGCCACCCATGTTTGTATCCAACCCGTTCATCCAACAGCCGAGCGAGGCGCCATCGACTGGGACGTTCTAGAGGCACTCGCCCCTAACTAAGAGTGCGGTCAGCGCACAAAACGACAGAACCCGCCAGGATCGAGAGGGAACCTTCCGGCCCGGCGGGTAAGTCGCGTGAACGGGTTGGCTAGCGGCCGAGCAGGTTTGGTGAATCAGCGGGGGCCCATGGCTGCTGAATCGAGGCATCGAGCACCACGGACCGCCCACTGTCGTTAAAAAAGATGATGCCAGACTGCTGATGCAGGTCATAGCTAAACAACTGCATGGCCGAGTTGGTCCGCACATTGTTCAATCCCCAGATATTGCCTGATCCCTCCCACAACAGAGTGATGACTGATTCGGCACCACCAACACCGGTGTCGCCCAGGAAATCTTGAGCTCTTCCAAAGTCATCTTGTGAGCCAACGCCCACTATTTGCAGCACTTCTTTGTTATCGCGAGCAAACTGCTCGACATCAGCCGCATAACTGCGACAGGTCGGTCAATGAGGTGCCCAGTACCAAAGCAGTACCGGCCGATCACCGGTTACGACGTCAGATAACTGGGTGATGCTTCCATCGGCGGTGTCGAGAAGCTGTGTGGTCGCTACATCGCTCGTAAGCGCCAAAGCTGCTTCGTTGCTCGAGGCAGCGTCCTCAGCAGCCCTGCTTTGGGCTGATGAGGGCCCGACACCGCATGCAGCGGTCCACAAGGCAAGCGAGACGACTATCAAAGGCAGCTTGTGCGCCAAGGTGCGATTGGGTTTCGTCATGTGAGGCAACTTCAGGTCAGAGATGGAACGGAAACCCTGAAGAACTGGGGACTATTCCCAAAATATCACGTGTGACATTGGGCACTCACACCCAGCGATACGGCAACGGCGTGCTGCGCTCTATACCGGCAGAAGAAACGCCGTCAGAACAACAAAAAGCTCGGGTTCGAAAGTGACGACCAGGCGATCTGCGGCACACTTCAGGCTTCGTTGAGAGCTGCTGCGTTCCCGCCCTGACTCGATTCACAAACTGAAATTGCACAGGACCCGGCCGTCACATTCCAACCCGAGCTCTCTTCACGATAGCGTGTCAACTTCCGTTGCGACACCCTTGGGTTGCGCAACAAGGAGGAGTGCGAGAGCGGCCGAATCGGCACGCTTGGAAAGCGTGTGTGGGGTAACTCACCGTGGGTTCGAATCCCACCTCCTCCGCAAACGTGTTGCGTGGTTCACCACATTGGTGAGAGCTTTGGCGGATCCGTAGCGTCGGTGCTTCTTCGCACTTCGTGCACTGCTGGGTCGCTTAAATCGACGCCGCTAGCGTGCCAAGGCAAGTTCGCCTGACGTCAATTAGCAATCGCTACCGGATCGCTAACGCTGTTCAGAGGCCGCTTCACCCTCCATCGGGTTGCCGAACTCAAGGCCATCTCCGGAAATGACTAGAGATGGCAGGCCCCGGTCTGACCGTGCCCGTTAACCGGCAGCGCGTTTAAAAACGTTTGGTGGGAAGGCTTGTACATCGACACATCGCTGCGACCAGGCTGTTGTGGCTTCGACCACCGCACCTAGGTCGCCGCCGATGGCGGCGATGATCGATTGCTGGGCGACATCGGTGTGGTGCTCGATACCGGATCGGAACGACCCGCCAGCATCGCTCAATCCATCGCCATCGATCAAGCCTCGATCTCGCAGACGTTGGGCACCCCCTTGCAGCGCCGCCTCATCCCAACCACGTGTTGCGCTGTAGGTACCAAGCTTCATACCCACAAATAATTCAGTCATCACGTTCATCTCGATCGGGTCGAGCCCCGCAGCGACACAGGCCGCCACGTGGCTATCGCCGCGGTGTTCACGGAAGAGTTCGGCCGCTCGCCAGAGCTGACCAATGTCTGAGTCGGGCCAGGGTTGATCACGCAACCCCGAGAACAGCGGCCGCCCTGTTCCGCTTGCGGCCTCGACCCCACGGCGCAGCACATCGGCGACTCCGCAGACATCTTCGCCCGCAAGAACACCGCTCAAGCTGGCGATGGTCGCCTCGTCGCGAGCCTGCAGCAGCGCGCTGCGTTCGCACAGTTCTTTGCCAGCCGCGTACACCCCAGTCAGCATGTCGGGCTCAAAGACTGCGAATGAGCTGGCAACGACGCCTGGCGTCGGGTCACCAAGCAACGCCGCCCGGCTACACACGTAAGCGGTCATAAAGTTGTGACCGAATTTGGCGAGTCGCTCGTTGGTGCCGCGGCACCAGACCGAATGCATCGCAATCGGCTCGACGGCATCACGAAGCTGTCGAGCACTCGATGCCTGCACCGTCGGCTTAGCTACAGCCCCGTCAGGTGAAGGCGCGAACCTTGCCGCAATGACATCATTATATTCCATCGCCAAACCGTAGACCGGATGAGCTCCGATAAGCCATGGCAGCGGATCGACGTCGCGCAAAGTTTGGGTTAGCAGCGCTACGTCGTCATTACAGCAGACCAAAGTTGGCATCGTTATCGGTGTTGTCTCGTGCCGGAAGCGACCGAAACTCCGCTAGCGCTTGAGAACGATTACTGTTTGCCGTTGGTTTTGGCTGGCCGAAACCAATGAGAACGCAACGATGCAGCAAAGGCACCATGACAGCACCACGAGTATCGCTGGCCCATCTTCCCACTCCGATTGAAGCATTGCCTCGGCTCAGCGAGGACATAGGCGGGGCCAACCTCCTAGTGAAACGAGATGACTGCACCGGTTTGGCAATGGGTGGCAACAAGGCACGCCAGCTCGAATTCTACTTTGGTGATGCGCTTGCGCAAGGCGCAGACACCGTGCTGATCACTGGCGCTGTGCAATCGAACTACGTGCGCATGACGGCTGCGGCAGCGGCGAAGCTCGGTATGACGTGTCACGTTCAGCTCGAAGAACGCGTGGACGACGTGGGCGTCGCCTATCGAGAGTCGGGCAATGTTCTGCTCGATCAACTGTTCGGGGCTCAGATACACCGATTTCCAGTCGGCGAAGACGACGTCGCTGCCGACGCCCAACTCGATCGTTTCGCAAACGAACTGCGTGCGGCCGGCCGGAATCCTTATGTGATCCATCTGGGTTTAGGACACCCGCCCCTGGGCGCCTTGGGCTACATGGAAGCTGCACGAGAGATCCTCGAGCAACAACACACCGAGCAGTTGCAGATCGATGAGATCATCGTCGCCTCCGGCAGTGGGCAAACACACGCAGGATTGCTTTATGGCCTGCGCACTCGGGGCTCTGATCTCCCTGTCATCGGTATCTGTGTCCGCCGCGACCAGAGCACTCAGCTCCTTCGAATCCAGGACCACGTCAGCGGTCTCGACGCATTGACAAGCCAAGCCGATGTCGTGTGCCCAGACGACATCGTCCTAGTCGACGACTTCCTTTGGCCGAGTTATGGGGTGAGCAACGGACACTCCGAAACAGCAATGTTGAAAGCGGCTCGTCTGGAAGGCCTCATCGTCGATCCCGTCTACACAGCAAAATCGTTGGCAGGCGCACTACACCGAGCGACCCAAATCGGTGCTGGTAAATCAGTTCTTTACCTACACACAGGCGGCACACCTGCTCTCTTCGGCTACCAGCCAGAGGTCACCGCACTCGCGGCTAATAACTAACCCGTCGCCGACGAGGCAGGCGCCATCGTTCAGCTGTCGGTCTGCCATTGCAGCAGTGTGAAGTTGGGGTCGTTGTCGGTGTGGTGTTCGTAGACGCCAGTGACGGCGGCACCGATCTCGAGTTCTTGCATCGGGTCGCCGAGCAAATTGCCGACCATCCGCACATTGTCGGCATGTGGCAACTCGATGAGCACGACGACAAAGGCACCTTGCTCGGCCAACGCCGGATGCACCGGATGCCAGACCCGCTGGTGGCTGTATACGATTCCCGTCGCTTCGGTCTCTTCGAATGTCAGGTCGAAGGACCGGCATCGATGGCACACCCACTCGGCCCCCCATTGCCACCGTTCGCAGGACTGGCACCGTTGCAACAGAAGTTTTTCGTCAGCCAGACCATCCCAGAAGGGCGCATCGAGCCCATCGCGAGCCGGGACGGGGGCTGGGAGTCCTGCCGCCAGATAACTCATAACGATGCCTCGCTTCCGAAGATACAACTACTAACCGGCGTAACCATTGGACCTGCGATCATCATCGACACGTCGACGCCGCCAGCCCGAACCTGGTTAGGTGACGTGCCCCGAACTTGGCGGACCGCTTCGATGGTCAGGCCCAAGCCGTGCATATATGCCTCGGCCAAGTTGCCACCACTGGTGTTCAGCGGGAAGGCCCCATCGGGTGTAATCAAGTTGTCCAGAGTGAAGAAGTCGTTCGCTTCCTCTGGAGCGCAGAAACCGTGCTCGACCAACGCCATCATCACTCCCCCTGTGAAGTTCTCGTAGCTCTGCACAACGTCGACGTCGCTGGGGGCGACCTTCGCCATCTCGTAGAGCCGGGGCGCAACTGTTTCGAAGGTCGAGGTCGCGTAGTGCGCATCGTTGTGCACTCCCGCTGCCGCTCGGTGATGAGAGCCAGACACCGCACCAAGGACGTAACAAGGAGGATGGCCGAAGTCCGCCGCTCGTTCCGCCGGCACCAGGATGATCGCCGCAGCGCCGTCGTTCTCTTGGCAACAGTCATACAGATGGAACGGCTCGGTGATCCACCTCGAATCGTCGTACTTTTCGGCGGTCAACGGACGGCCATACATCGTGGCCGCTGGATTCGTCTGGGCATGGTGATATGAGGCCAGCGAGATGGCACGTAACGCTTCTTGGCGGACGCCATGTTCGTGCATGAAACGGGTAACGCGCATGGCAAACATCTGCGCCGGTGACATCAAGCCGTATGGAACAGTGTGGGCACTGGCGCCGCTGATCGTGTTGTTCCGAGGACCCTGGCCGAAGCGGCCGAATTGGCCCTGAGCGAGTGCTCGGAACACGACAACGCACTCTGCCTGACCTGTCGCAATGGCGGCAGACGCGTTTGCGACTGCCGCTGCGGCACCGCCTCCCCCGCCGCCCCATTGCATGACCGCAAGCCGCAGGTCATCGATACCAAGCGCTGCACTCATTCGTGACGCTTCGCTTCGATCATTGCTATAGGACGCGAACCCGTCGATCTCGCTAGGTGAAATACCTGCATCCTCACAGGCGTTCAAGATCGCCGTGATCGCGAGCTTGAACTCGGGTTCAGGAGCTTGGCCCCACTTGTAGTACTCGGTCTGGCCGACGCCGGCGACGGCGACCTTCCCTCGCAGCGTTCGGTCAGTCATGGGTTGGCTCCATTTGTTGCATCTTGATCACTAGTAACCGAGAATGTTCCGGCCACGCAGCTCGACGATCTGGGCGGGGCTACAGCCAGCAAGTGTGGCGACGATCTCGTCGGTGTGTTCGCCCATACATGGTGACCGAAGCGCTGCGGGCCGGCGGCCATCTGTGGTCAAGACCGGTAGGCCAGCAACCGGGTGGCGGCCAGCAACCGGGTGGTCGACCTCAGCGAAGATGCCACCCGGCTCATTACCGGCACCGACCGCCATGTGGTCGGCGTTTACCACTCGCGAAGCGGGCACGTCTACAGACCGCAAGGAGGTCTCGATTTCATCGATCGTCCACGGTGTTGTCCACTCGGTAAGTTTCTCGTCGAGTTCTGCTGCCGCTGCAACTCGGCCGGTGTTCGTTCCAAATCGGGCTTCGATCGTCCACGGCTCATCGATCAACCCTGCGAGTGCCTGCCATTGTTCGTCGGTTTCGGCCGCCAGCGTGATCCATTCGTCGTTTTGGCAGGGGAAACACCCGTGAGGGCCGATATCGAGGCTGCGGTTTCCCAGAGGTGCCAGGTCGGCGTCGACAAACTGTTGGGCAAGAAAGCGATCGGCAATGAGATGTGCGGGCGCTTCGACCTGTGCAGCTTCGATTGAGCAGCCGCCACCCCCGCGGTCGCGATGTCGCAGCGCAGCCAGCAATGCGACGTAGGCCTGCTTGCCCGCGACATGATCAGGATGAGGAACGGTTGTACCCACCGCGACTTCGTCGCTTGGATGAGCCCACTGCGATGCGGCACCAGAATAGGCGCTCAAGTTTGGTCCAAAGCTCTGGTAATTGCCATAAGGCCCTCGACCGAAACCTTGGCTTGACAGAGAGATAACGTCGTCCTGTATCACCCGGCACGCGTCGTAGTCGAAACCCCAATTTTCGACGACGGGGGCTCGCATGTTTTCGACAACTGCATCGCATGAAGGCAACAACGAACTTATGAGTTTGGTCGCTTCGTCGGTACGCATGTCGATAGCCAGACTGCGGACACCCAGATTCAGTTGGTTGAACGTTGGGGAGCTGTCGACGCCATCCAGGCCTCCGCGACGTAAGAAATCGGGATTTACCATCGATTCAACGCGCAACACGTCACATCCCAAAAGGGCAAAGTCACTGCATGCCTCGGGCACGACTGCTCCGCTACCGAGCTGCAAGAGACGCAGGTCTGCCAGTGGGAGTAGCGGATCGACATCGGCCCCTGTTGGGATCAGAACCGCGACCGGTTCCGCCAAAATTTCTACAAGCCGACCATTGGCCGACCCGAGATGCGGAGCAGGAATGAAGCCGGGAGTTCGTTCCGATGGTTCGGTTAACAGCGGCCCTCGCATCATCTCAAGCTGGCCAAATTCAGGATCATCAACTGCCAAAAATAACTGTCGAGCGACGGCATGCTGATCTTCGCGAAATTGGCGAAGGGTGTTGAGCGGGGTGATCGTCAAGCCAAGTTTTTGACCGTGATGAAAGAGATCGTCAGTCGTGCGATCACTCAAGTACTCACCGCACATCATGAAGAACGCGTCGATGTTTTCGCGCCGAAAATTGCTATCGGCCCAGACCCCTTCGCTCAGCTCGCTCGGTTGTCCCATCAGTTTAAGTAGCGCATCAAACTGGCGAGGCGTAGCGATGACCACCTTGACATGGCCGTCGACGGTCTCGAAGACGGGATAGGGCCCAAACCCGCAACGGCCAGGGTTCGCGCCTTGGCCGGCAACATTGACACCGGCTGAATGCAAATGCCGGCTCCACGGCGCGATGGTTCGCATTGCCGCTTCCTGAAAGGGCACGTCGTAGTCGAGCCGGACCCCATGTCGATTTGCGACAAAGAGGGCAACAGCACCCATCATGGCAGCGTAGATCGAAGCGCCATCGGCGGCGATCCACGACGGAGAGTTCACCGGTGGTTGATCAGGCCAGCCGCTACACGACATGCCTCCACTTGCCGCAAAACCAACAATCGAAGCAGTACCCAGGCCGACCTGGTCGACGATGGTGATGCGTGATGCGATGCCCTCGATCGTGGCGAGCACATGGTTGTATGGCGAGCTGTCAGCATCCAGCACCAGATGGCTTCGGGCAACTAGACCGGCGAGTAAAGCAACGTCTTCATCGTTGTCCGGGTCAAGGGCGATGCTGTCCTTGTTCGCATTACGGGCGAGGAAAGGGATGCTGGCACGGTCGCTTTCGCCGGCACCAGGAATTTTCGGCAGTCGGTGTCTGATCGCTGCTCCCCCAGGCGGTTCGATCAGCAACACTTCGGCCCCGAGGCCAGCGAACAGCCGGCCTGCATGTTCGGTCAGTGGGTGTGCGATCTCCACTATTCGCACACCCTGGAGCAACAGGTCCGAAGTTTCGGTCATGAACGCGTAGCGGAAGTGCGCGCGGCGACCGCTGCGTCGTCGTGGTTGAGATACCGCTCGGGAATCGGAAACTTGAAGATACGAGCGGCATTCAATCCTAGAATATCGGCGCGTTCGGCGTCGGTCAGGTGGCCCATCGTGCGTTCAATTGCCTGGGCGCTGTGGGGCCAGCTTCCTTCGTGATGGGGATAATCATTGGCCCACATAAAATTGTTGATCAGATCGTGTTCGCGAGCCAAACCCAGTCCAGAGCGGTCTTCTTGAAAGGTCGAGAAACCCTGACGGCGGTAGTACTCGCTGGGAAGTAGTTCCAGCTTGGGACGCACGAACATATGGTGTTTCAGGTACGCCTCGTCCATCGCGTCGAGTGCCCATGGAACCCAACCGATTCCTGCTTCGACGGTGCCGAAGCGCAAGCTTGGCCGGGCTTCAGCCACGCCCGATGCGCAGAGATTGGCGATTGGTTCGATGGTTTGCGAGAGCGAATGGACCGCATAGTTGATGATGGCGCCGCCACGACTGCGCGAGGTACGAGGGTCGCGGCCGGTTGAAATGTGGAACGTGACCGGCAGGTCAACGTCCACGATGCAATCCCACAACGGGTCATAATCACGCAGGTTGTAGTTGGAGTCATCGACATCGGGTGGCCCCCATTGCGGCTTGCATGGCAGGGTTAACCCGCGAAAGCCAAGTTCAGCGCAGCGCTGGATCTCGGCGATCGTCTCGTCAAGTGCTGCCGGGGCGAGGCAAGCCATAGGGGCAAGTCGGTCGTTGTAATCGCCGAAGAGCTCCCAAGACCAGTCATTAAACGCCCGACACATCGCGTGGGAGAACAGTGGATCTCGAGTGGCCCACATCGTGAGCCCCTTGTTTGGGAACATGATCTCAGCGTCGACTCCGTCTGCGCTGAGATCAGCGATGCGGTCTTCGGGCAACTTCCCCGATCTGTTGCGCAGCAGATCTTGGCCTTCAAACGTAATCTTGTTGAGCTTGAGCGGCTCACGGAAACCTTCGGTCTTCTGAAATTTTTCACCATTGGGTTTCTCAACCACGCCGGGAAGCCGGTCGCGATATTTCGCGTCGACCCGCGTGCTCCACAGGTCGTTCGGTTCGAGAACATGGCCGTCGGTTGAAACCATAAAATACTTGTCGGCCGCGTCGGGGCGCACCGATCTAGTCCAACCTTCGTTGCCCGGTGTCTCGAGTCGCCAAGTATTGTGCACATCTGGCTCGGGAATGACCGTTGTCATCGCGTGTCCCCCTACGTGATTCGGTGTCCGTAATCGACAGTACCGAGCGCGGTGGCTGCAGTCCGCATCGGCGCTGCGCCGAATGCGCAAAAAGTTCATTTCACGCATGCCCGTTTAGGAATCTTCACTATTTCATTCGAGCTTCTCCATGCCCGTCATCGCTACTTCGTTGACCGCTATCAGTGCAGCGGAAACCGAAAGACACCCAACAACATCAACCTTGGCATTCGGCCAGGAACGATTCCATTCAGACCTCGGGGTTTACCGCTTCGAAGATCAGGAGAACATCGCCGGTTTCGACCTGGCCGCCGGTTTCGACTCGCACCTCCGCCACCACACCGTCAGCGGGTGCGTTCATATGGTGTTCCATCTTCATTGCCTCAAGCACGATCAAGGTGTCGCCTTCGGTCACGGTGTCACCCGGTTGCACTCGAACATCGAGCACGGTGCCAGGCATCGGAGCTATGAACCCGCCAGTTGGGCCGCTGGAAGTCGGAGGCACGAAGCGAGGGACGATGGTGAACGACTCGGTGCTGCTAGGTACTTGCACATGAAGCCGATCAACGCGTTTCGTTACTGTCGAGATGGAACGCATGCCATCGATTTCGACGTCGATTTCGGTTTCGGACCAGCGATGAACAATGGCACGTGTCGGGTCCCCGTCTTGGGCGGTGACGACGAATGAGCCATCGCGCCCGACTCGATAGCGCACCTCGATCTCTTCGCCAGTGGCGCGATGAGCAAGCACGACGCGTTCGTCGGGCATGAGCGTGTTGCGCCAACCCGATGGCAGCGACCCGACATTCCGCTCACCCAAACGAGTGGCCGCATGGTTGATGCCTTGGATCCACAATGCACCGAGTACAGCGGCTCGCATACGACCGGTCCCGCAATGTGGAGCATCAACTGGTGCGACGCGCTCGATGAAGTCAGTGGTGGTGTCACCTGCAAGGAAGGCCGAATTACGCAAGGTGGCAGCCAGGAAGTCACGATTAGTAACCACGCCTCCCAGATGAAGCCTTTCGAGTGCCAGTGCAAGACGCCCTGCAGCTTCAGAGCGAGTTGGGCCATGGGCGATCACTTTGGCCAGCATCGGGTCGAAGTCAACACCGACTACTGATCCCTGTTCGATGCCCGAGTCCCACCGCACTACTGGTTCGACCGCTCGGGTGAACGCATCGACATTGCCAATCGCAGGCAAGAAACCGTTGTCGGGGTCCTCTGCGTACAGTCGAGCCTCGATGGCATGGCCAGTGAACAACACATCCTCCTGGCCGTAGCCCAACGGTTCACCAGCTGCGATGCGCAATTGTTCGCGCACCAAGTCGATGCCAGTTACTTCTTCGGTGACCGGGTGTTCGACTTGCAACCGAGTGTTCACTTCGAGAAAGAAGAACTCGCGTGTGGTGTCGTCGACCAGGAACTCGACGGTGCCGGCCGATTGATACCCCATCGCCTGACCCAGAGCAATTGCCGCATCACCCATGGCGGCCCGCATTTCGTGATCGACGATGGGCGATGGTGACTCTTCAATAATCTTCTGATGGCGTCGCTGGATCGAGCACTCGCGCTCGCCCAAGTGGATCAATGCCCCATGAGTATCACCGAGAATCTGGATCTCGACGTGGCGCGCCTTCGCGACATATCGCTCAAGGAACACGGTGTCGTCGCCAAAGCCATTAAGCGCTTCGCGTTTTGCTGCGGCAACCGATTCGACAAGGGCCTCGGCCGACTCGACCAAGCGCATGCCCTTCCCGCCGCCACCTGCCGAAGCTTTGACGATTAGGGGGTAACCAATGCCAGCATCGGTAGTTGGGTCATCAGACGATGGCAGGATCGGCACGCCCGCCTCGACAGCAGCCCGCTTGGCGGCAAGTTTGTCGCCCATAGTCGCGATGACGTCTGGTTGCGGGCCGATCCAGATCAGTCCAGCGGCGGTCACGGCGCGAGCGAAAGCGGCATTCTCGGACAGAAAGCCATACCCAGGATGGATCGCCTGGGTGCCCGTAGCCTTCGCCGCCGCGATGATCGCGTCGCCATCGAGGTAGCCGGTAGCAAGCCGAACGGCCATGTCGGCTTCGACCACGAACGGTGCGTTGGTATCAGCCTCGACGAACACCGCAGTTGTGTTCATGCCCATGGCATGAGCGGTCCGGAAAATCCGGCGAGCGATCTCGCCGCGATTCGCCACCAAAACCGACCGGATAGGACTTGAGTTGGACAGCACCGGGTTGCTCATAGTCGGAACACTCCGTAGCCCTCGGCACCTTTAATGTCACGGTTGCGCACCGACGACAGACACATGCCCAACACATTTCGGGTGTCTCGCGGGTCAATGATTCCGTCGTCAGAAATCGCTCCACTTGCCTGCAAGGCGAGCGACCCGGCTTCTTGTGTTCGTTCCGCGTAGTGCACGATGCGAGCGTCCTCCTCTTCGTCGATCTCGATGCCCTTGCGGGCGGCCTGGCCACGACGTACGAGCGACATGACGCCTGCAATCTGCTTCGGCCCCATCACCGCAATCTTCGCGGTCGGCCACAGGAAGGTGAACCGGTTACCAAAAGCTCGGCCCGACATGCCGTAGTTGCCTGCGCCATAGGAAGAGCCAAGGATGACGGTCAGATGCGGCACCGTCGAGTTCGAAACTGCGTTGACCATCTGCGAACCCTTCTTGATGATCCCGTTGTGTTCGAAGTCCTTGCCGACCATGAACCCAGTGATGTTTTGCAGGAAGATCAACGGGACGTCGATCTGGTTGCACAGTTGGATGAAGTGCGCACCCTTCTGCGCTGAGTCGGGATAAAGCACCCCATTGTTGCCAAGGATGCCGACTGGGTAACCGTGGATCGACGCCCAGCCGCAGATCAGTGATGTTCCATAGCGTGACTTGAACTCTTCGAACCGGGATCCATCGACGGTGCGTCCAATCACGTCGCGCACGTCGACTGGTGAGCGCAGATCTCGACTCACCAGACCCAAAAGTTCCTCAGGGTCATGGACCGGGTCGTCGGGTTCAAACTTGGCCCCTGGCTCTGGTTTGCGCCAATTGAGATGGCTGACCACTTCGCGACACATCCGCAACGCATCCATCTCGTCCTCAGCGAAATAGTCGCCCAAACCGGACACTTCAGAGTGCATCTGCGCGCCGCCGAGGGTTTCGTCATCAGAGTCTTCACCGATCGCCATCTTCACCAGCGGCGGGCCAGCCAAGAACACCTTCGACTGTTCCTTAATCAAAATGTTGTAGTCAGAGAGGCCCGGTTGATAGGCGCCGCCCGCCGTTGAGTTACCAAACACCACAGCGATCGTCGGGATGCCAAGCTTTGACAACTCAATCAACTCGTAAAAGAAACGTCCCGTTTCGGCAAAGTGATCTACCGAGGTACCGCCAGGTGTTCGCGGTGGAGGCCTCGGCGCGTCCGTCTCATCGTTTGGATCCATGCGAAGGTCACCGCCAGCCGATTCAACAAAGCTCACATAGGGCATGCGATTGTCGCGAGCAATCTCGATGGCTCGCATCCACTTCTTGCCCGCGTACACCGTGAGCGCCCCGGCGAGCACTGTTGGGTCATTACCCAT
This sequence comes from uncultured Acidimicrobiaceae bacterium, assembly GCA_905182135.1. GTDB lineage: Bacteria > Actinomycetota > Acidimicrobiia > Acidimicrobiales > UBA10347 > UBA10347. The sequence goes on from CAJJAG010000006.1 coordinate 377,864, forward strand.
GATCACGCATTCGGTGCCAGCGATGACGCCAATGCCCACGACCATGCCGCCGCCGACCTGATACTCAGAGCCGTAGCCTGCAAGAGGACTGATCTCTAAGAATGGCGTGTCAGGGTCCAGCACATTCGCGATGCGCTCGCGAATCGGCATCTTCCCCCGAGACCGCAATCGATCAGTTGCCCGCTCACCGCCGCCGGCGTACGCCTGCGCTAGCAGCTCTTCAATGACCTCGATTTGTTCAAGCATGTCGTCACGGTTCGTGACGAACATCTCACTACCGCTATCGAGCCGAGAATCGATCGGCGGCGCTAGCACAGAGGGTTTTGTCATCGACGTCCTTGTCATAGAGGTTAGGTGCGTAGAAAATCTCTGGATTCAGTGGCTAAGAACCTGCCACACACGCACGGATTCCACCACCAAACGCTAGACGCTGTGGCCAAGCGCGGAATAAGAGAGCCAGTTCACGAGTATTTGGGAATCAACGTCGGTTGACCGGCCCGCTCGAAGACTTCGTTGTGCAATGGCCGACATCGCAGCATGAGTTGGTCGAGTTAACGGTCAAATTCGCGGACTCGTCAGCGTCGGTTCTGAGCGGCTCAATCGAGGCTGCCGATTGGCTTGGGCCCACGGCTGGGTTCACCAACACCGAAGCCACAATGCCTGTGGTTGACGATCGCAACGCCCCAGACCGCGGGCTGGCTCTGTCTGCGCTGCTCGCCAACCATACGGGTACTGGCAAGTTCGATTGCGACCGCAAGCCCGACGAGGGCGAGGTCGATCGGCGTCTGTGTTGATTTAACGCCGGGCTCGTCGCCTATCTTTCACGACATGTCAGAGCCGTCATATACGTCCTTCTCTCCACCACCTCGTCATGACCGAGCTGGGCGGGCAGTCGCCATGGCTGACGCAATCGCAGCAATTCCAGATGGCGCACGCATCTATGTGGCTCCTACCTGTGCGGTGCCGACTGCTCTGGTCGAAGCAATCGATGCTGCTCGCGACCGGTGGCGGCGGCTCGAGTTCGTGTGTGACTACCTCATAGAACCACTGGCGGTATTTGACCATCCGGGCGAGCCGTTCCACCACACCTCACTACAGCCAAGCCCCGCGGCCAATGCCATGAGAGACGCCAACGTCTTACAGACGGTACCGGCGAGCTACAGCCAGTTCGCCACCCTAATCGCACCCAACGGTCCAGTCGCTGTCGATGTAGCGCTGGTTCAAGTCAGTCCACCCGGGCCTGATGGACGCTTCAGTCTCGGCGTTGGTGGCGGCGCAACAATCGAGGCGGTGCGAGCGACACCACTTGTGATCGCCGAGGTCAACCCGCAGATGCCCTATACCTTTGGCGCCAGCGAAATCGACCGCGACGAAATTGACCTGCTGGTTGACGTCGACCATCCATTGGTCGAACTCATCGTGCCGGAAGGAAACGCCACGGCGTTGGCAATCGGTGAGCATGCAGCGGCCCTGGTGGCCGATGAATCGGTGCTGCAGTTCGGTATTGGCGCCATTCCCGAATCAATCCTTGGAGCAATTAGCGAGCGTCGAGATCTCGGGTTACATGGTGGCATGATCAGTGACGCGATCATCGACCTGGTCGAGGTTGGAGCAATCACCGGCGCCCGCAAGAACACCGACCCTGGTCTGATGATCACCGCCGCAGTTGCTGGCACCCGCAAGTGTTTCGATTGGGTACACCGCAACAAGGCAATCCGAGTCGTCCCATCGTCTTACTCCCACGGTCTTGCTGCACTGAGCCGTGTCGAGAACTTTGTAGCGATCAACTCCGCGCTAGAAATTGCAGCTGACGGATCAGTCAATGCTGAGATGGTCGGTGACCGCGTTCTGAGTGGCCCGGGCGGTCAACCCGACTTCGCCTATGCCTCGTGGGCATCTCCTTCTGGAAGCTCCATCATCGCCATGCCTTCGACAGCGGCACGCGGCACGGTCTCTCGCATCGTGAACCAGCTTGGTCCTGGCATAAGCCCAACTATCGGCCGTTATCTCGTCGATCAGGTTGTTACCGAACTCGGCGTCGCACGTTTGCGGGGTCTCTCAATCGCAGAACGCAGAGAAGCGTTAGCGGCCGTGTGTCATCCTGATTTCCGCGGGCCCCTTCTGAGGTAACACCGAATCAGGCTTTGGTCAACGACCGGTCGTCATTCATGGCATCGAGTTGTTTCTGGATTGCCTTTGTCCAATGCGGATGCGTCAGTATCCAGAACTCGTCGCCCTTAATCGAGTCGAGCACCATGCGACCCACCTCGTCAGGATCCGTTCCGTTCTCGAGGATGTCTTGGATTCCCCGAGCTACCTTGCCCGCCGTCTTGCCATCGGTCTTTGGCTTGGCTTGGCCTGGCCTGAACTCGACTGAATGCCGGCTGATGTTCGTGTTGACCGGACCCGGACACAGCACAGACGCCGTCACGTTGCTTCCCCGACCGCGGAGCTCGCGCTCAAGGGTTGCCATAAGCGCAACCACACCGTGTTTGGCCACGTTGTACGCGCCCATCATGCTTCCGGCAGTAAGACCCGCCATCGAAGAAGTGGCGTTGATGTGCCCTTCGCCCTGCTCTTCGATGAGCGGCAGGAAGATCTCAACCCCATAGATCGGACCCCAAAGATCGACGTCGATGATCCACTTCCAATCGGCGAGCTTGATCTTCTTGGTCGACGTCGGGATACCAATACCCGCGTTATTACACAGCACGTTGACACCGCCATAGGTATCGACTGCTAGGTCAGCGATGGCTTCGACTTGGTCGTATTGCGACACGTCACACAACCGCGTGACCACGTCAGCGCCACCGGTCGTGAGTTCATCAGCAACGACATCGAGTGCTGCTCTATCGAGATCAGCGAGCACAAGCTTCATGCCGGCGCTTGCAAAGGCGCGAGCCATACCGAGCCCAATCCCGCTCGCTCCGCCAGTGATCACGGCCACCTTGCCTTCAAAATCCTGCATGCTGTGCGTCCCCATCCTTTTTGCGGTGAACTGCCGACTCTACGGGTCAGCGCCCGACCAGACGAAGTGTGACCAGCAGTTGCAGCCTCGGACCAGCTAGGCCAGTTCGTTAACCATGTCGGCGAGTTCGTCGAGATGACGCAATGTCGCTGCTTCGTCCTGGAGCTCCATCGTCTTGGGCATGAACACGACTCGGTCCGCTCCCAGCTCGCCATACCGCTCAATGCGATCGCGACGATTACCCATTGAGAAGATCGAGATAGGGATGTCTTCAGCTGGTCGACCGGCGTCTGCAGCCTTACTTCGGAACAGGTCAATGGCGCCTGCCGGGTCGGGACGGCCACCAGTATTGAGCATCGATGCATCGATCGGACACCACTCGTCGGCGTAACGCGCTGCATGTTCGATGCCGAGAGGGCCGGCATTGCCCAGCGCCACGGGAATAGTTCCCTTGACTGGTTTGGGATACACCCATGAACTAGTGAACTGGTCCCAGCGACCCTCGAAAGAGGCTTCCTCGTCGGCCCACGCCGTGCGAAGCGCTGCGACGCGCTCCTCCATCGCGGAATAGCGAAGCTTGAAAGGCAGACCAGGTCGATGGTTCACCAGTTCCTCTTCGTTCCAGCCGACCCCGACACCCAGGCGAAGACGGCCCCCTGAAAGAGCATCGAGTGTTGCAGTCGTACACGCCAGGTCCAGCACGTCATGTTCGAGCAAAAGACAGATCCCGGTGCAGAGCTCTAGCGTGGTGGTCGCTTGCGCGGCCATTGCGAGGCTGACGAACGGGTCCATCATCCGCCAATAACCCTCGGGGAGATCCCCGCCTGCTGGATATGGGGTCTGCCTTGATACTGGGATGTGGCTGTGCTCGGGAACCCAGATCGAGTCAAACCCGCGCGCCTCAAGCTCCGAAGCCAGCACATCGGGCCGGATTCCCTCTATGGCATTCACCGTCAGATATCCAAAACGCATTACTAAATCCTCTGCTCTTGAGTTTTCGCTGTGACCACAGCCCGTGCCGTGTCGAACGGCTCGCCGGTTCGTCACGCCGCCATCTTCGCGCAACTGGTCTCTAGGTTGCTTTCTCGACACTGGTAAACCGGGTCACAATTCAGCTGGACTCGTACGCTCGGTCAGATTGAACTCCACCGCTTTCGATTCACCCAGTTAACGAACAAAGCGCTGGGCGCCTCCGGCACCAATCAACGGTTTTCGACACATGGCGCCGCGGTCCAGATGGTGGACCAGAAATCAGATTTGCAGGCGCCAGCGTCCCTTCGACACGCCCTGCGTGTGGCCGGTTGTCGGCTCAGGCACCGCGCACGACATTAATTAGAGCGCCGGCGTCGTCGGGGCAGCCATCGCCACGCCAGGCGATCATCAGGTCCGGCCGGACGAGTACGAGTGAAGCGGAGTACACCTCAGCGACCATCGGCTCGGCAATTTCGAGCACCTGCAGTGGCATGTTTACGGCCGCTGCAGCATCGATAATCAGAGCAGCATCCGGCGCATCCGGTCCAATACGCAGCAATGTAAAGCCGGGTCCAAGTCGATCGAACAGCGCTTGACCATCGTTGAGCCATACATGGGGTGCACGATGGCCTGGCCTGGCAACTGGCACATATTTACGTGGGTCATCAGGAGGCTCTGGTGTGCCGTCCGGAACAATGACGGGTGAGCCTTCGTAGCGATAACCGAGGAGCGTGCCTGACGATGCAATCAGTTTCTCTTGCTCCTTGATATCGGCCTTCAGGGCCTGACGGATCGCCTCACCCTCGGGGCCATCATCGTCAATCTCGTCGCCATTCTGCATCACTCGATATAGGTGATCGAAGCAATCTGCGGCCTCTTGGGTATTGCGGTAACCAATCGGTCGTCGCTCATGGTCATAACTGGCCAGAAGCCCTGGGCCGGCCCAACCATCCAGGGCCGCCTGTAGTCGCCATGCCAGCTCGATCGCATCGGACACCCCGGTGTTCATACCGAACCCTCCCGTCGGGCTGAAAAGATGAGCCGAATCGCCAGCCAGGAAGCAACGGCCTTCGCTATACCGCTCGGCAACGAGGGCATGGGCATCCCACGGTTGGACCGAGTGCACATTGACCTCGAAGTCAGCACCCACGACATCCTTCACCGCTTGCACTGGATCGACGTCTTGCCAGTCCTGACCCTCGTCGAGAATCAGGTGATAGGTGTAGGTCTGGTCGTCATCCCAGGTGAGCATGAACCCGCGATGGTCCTTGTGCAGCGGGAAGAAAATATTGCCATGACCGAACGAGTGCATGTTGATCATGTCGGGGGCTCGGAAGTAGATCGATACGAACGAAGCGATGCTTGACGTCCCCTCGTAGCCAATACCGAGTTGGCGACGCACCGTTGACCGCCCCCCATCACACCCAACAAGAAAGTCCGTTTCGATAGTCTCGATCCGACCAGTCGTCAGCTCTTCGATACGGCAGACGACCTTGTCGCCTTCGTCAACGAAATCGACAAGGCGCCACTCGAAACGCAAGTCAGTGCTCGGCTGTTCTGCGATGTAATCCAAGATCACCTGCTCTACCTCGTTCTGCCCGGTAATCGTCTTGAGATACGGCGACCAATTGTGCTCCGCCTCGGTGTAGCCGCCGGTCTGCCTGGTCAGCAATAGCTCATCGAATGGCGGCAACGACACACGATGGATCTCGCGACCATGCAGCGTGGTAACCCAGAGATACTCGCCAGGCAGATCAGGCGGGATCCCAGCATGTGTAATCGCATGATCGACCCCCCATCGCCGGTAGTACTCCATCGTTCGATTCGCAACAGCGTTCGCCCGCGGGTGGTCATTCAACCCCGGGCGCTCCTCGAGCACCAGACATTCGATGCCTCGCCAACCAAGTTCGGCAGCCAGTGAAAGCCCCACTGACCCGCCGCCAACAACCACAACCGGATAGGACGGCTTCACTACTTCATCGGTACCGATCATGACGGCTTCACCACAGGATGGAACCCATGAATGACGACAGACTCGAACAGACCGGCCCGGTTGTAAGGCTCTCCTGCGATGAATGCGACGGCAGCAGCGCGATCGACAAAGTCCTTAATGATCAGACTTCCGACAGCAGTCGTCTCATCGTCAGCCAGCAGAGGACCCCCCGCCCACATCGCGTCGAGATGGCCACCAACAAACTCACGATGAGCCTCGGCAACCTCCACTCGAAGTTCGGCCGAACCCGGCCGGTCGATCATATGAATCGAGAAGAGCATGACCCAGTCTTTCTCTGCCGACCGGTGTGAGCGAAATCAGCGCGCACCAGTGACAATCTGACCGGCCTCCAATCAGCGGTTCGTTCGTCAGTGAACGGCGCTGCAGCTATGCCCAACCTCGACGAAGCGCACAGCCATAGCCTCCTGCTACCGAGATGTTCTCGAAGAGACGCAGCATCAAGAACAGTGGACAATAGGCAGCCCTAACCAGGCAGAAACGCTGCTTTGTCGCGATGCGCAGACAAGAACTTCATCAGTACCTGATTGAACGCATTGGGCGCCTCAAGATTACTAAGATGACCCGCTCCAGCAAGGACTGCGAGATCAGCGTTCGGCAATGCCTCAGCCATGTCCAGTCCAATCGACGGCGGCGTTAGCTGATCTTCGCTTCCAAAGATCAGCTGCGTCGGCATGTCTAACCGGTCGAGGACGTCGGCCTGGTCGAAGGTTGTCGACGCTCGCAGTGTTTTCAAATACGACTCGACCCGCAGTTGCAAGATGCTCTGGTGGAGGGCATCTCGGACCGGGGCCGGACAGTCCGCGCTGACGAGTGAGGCCACTAATCTGGGCGCCAAATCCGCGAATGTTTTGCCTTCGAGCAAGGGCCGCTCCCGAAGTTCAATGTATTCGCGTTGCTTCTCAGGCGACAGCGCTTTCGTGAACCCGTAGAAACAGTCACATAACGTCAGGGTGGCAACACGTTCGAGATGCCGGGGCGCGAAGTCCATCAGAATGCGCGCACCCATCGACAGCCCTACGAAATGAGCCCGGGCAATACCAAAATGGTCAAGCACACGGGCCATGTCATCGCCAAAGTCAGAGAACTCGAGCGGCCCCTCATAGTCGTCGGAGTCGCCGTATCCGCGAGCGTCCCATGCAATGCAGGTGAACAATGATGACAGCGCAGCTACCTGGTGCAACCAGTTCGATCGATTACCGCCAATGCCGTGCAGGAAGATGACAGGCGGGCCGCTGCCCTGCACCTCAACGGCCAGGCGCGGACGCCCGTCGACGATGTGCAGTGCTTTCATGGTGCGACCGTTCTAACCGAGTGCTGACTCGACCAGCTGGCCTGCCGCCACAACCTGCGTATCGTCGACCGTGACATCGCAGTTGCGCATCGGCAGGTCGAAATGACAGGCGGTGAACCGCTCAGCAAACTCATTTGCGCCAGTAGAAAATAGGAAACTTCCAGCGATCGCCCGCATCTCGGTGCAGTTGATATCGCCCTTGTCATACATGGTGAGTGCATCCCAGCGGGCGCCCGGATTCAAGCCCCAACCCACATGCGAAACAGCGTAAGCGTTCGGGTCGTTCCAGCCTTCGTAGTACGTCCGCATGAGCTGAGCGTCCAAGCCAGACCCGGCGATCGACACCACCCGGTCGTTCTCAACAGTGAGCACGACTTGTGACTCGAAGTACCGTTTGAAGGTCAGATTCATGTCACCGATATCAAGTACCACGGTTCCATTCGTAGTGTTCGGAAGGGGGAAACACAGCGCCAACCCGGCGGGCCAGTAGGCAATTTTGTCGTTGGGGCCCAAAATTCCGCCTCCGCCTCGACTCGGCGCTCCCGTGATGTCGACCTGTAAATCTGTGCCTGCTGGCGAGGTCACGTGCATGCTCGAACCAGCGTCGAGCAGGGCGAGTGCCTTCAGTGATTGTTCGTGCACAACTGGATCAGGGCGGCACCGCTCCAGGACCTCGGGATGCTCGTTCGAGATCATCAGAACCCTGCCACCGGCACCAAGCAGCTCTTGCCGTGCCTTGCTATGCAACAAACCTTCAACGGTGCAGTCGACCACCAATGAGCACGCACCGAGAGCCTGCATGATTTCTGGGTACATGTCATAGGCGTAGGTTGCGCCAGTCGATCGCACCGGAAGCGGGTCCTGTAGTTTCGGTGATGCAACCGTGACGCGCACCCCGCGCGCCCCAATGCGATGTAGTGCATGTTCGGTCAGCTCAACGAGCACCATGCGGCTCTGGCTCTCTGCCAACACGCCAATCAGATCGCCTTCACTGACGCCCGAGAGTCGCAGGAAGTCTTCGAAACAGGCAATCCATTTGGGTTCCAGAACTTCGATCACCCGTCAAGTCTCTCGCAGCGCTGCACACTCAGAGAAATTTCCACGAGTGACCGACCCTCTTGCGTCACCAAGTGGCAGCGCGAGAAACCAACCGGACCCAGTCCGGCGGGCTGACCAGTGTCCTTAAACAGCTACTCGGCCGGGTGGCTTTCGTCGCTGATGGTGTTCAAGTGACCCGGCCTTTCGTCACACAGTAGCTACTCACTGCTGCTTGCTCTGTTGCCGTGCAACCTGTTTGCCATTGCCTCGTCAGATATCGCGAGACGTTTGGCTACACACACTGTCTAAGAAGTGACCCACCCACGCTGGTAGTTTGTAGCTCGAACCGCCGAGCCACATTGTCGGCGAAACGATCTACGACTGGAACCAGCCATGGACCACCTCGCATTCAACCAACAAATCATCGACGAGTTCCGCTCCAACGCTGGCGTCTGTACCGGCCCGTTCGAGGGTGCACCCATGATCTTGGTCACCATGACTGGTGCCAAATCCGGGCGCCAGCTCTGCTCGCCACTGGTGTATTCAACCAACGGTGACGACCCGGTGATTATCGCGTCCAAGGGTGGAGCACCCACCCATCCAAACTGGTATCACAACCTGGTAGCCAACCCAGACTGCACAGTCGAAATCGGCACCGAAAAGTACCAGGCAACCGCTGTGCTCACCCATGCCGACGAGCGCAAGCGGCTCTTCGACGCGCAAGCCGAGATCATGCCGGGCTTTGTCCAATACGAGATCGATGCTTCGCCCCGCGAGATTCCTGTGTTCCGCCTAACGCGCAACTAAATCGGCCCTGTCAACCGGGGATCAATCGACCCAGCGGCCCCGATCGATAACGGCGAACACGTCATTGCCAGTCGCGTGCGTGTCGAAGCTCTGATAGGACCAAGTCGCTCCTCGGCGCTCTGCCTGAACTGGATCAAGCTGACTGCCGACCATGGTGTCGAAACCATCGAGCGAGCCGCGTTCCTCAATCACTACATCGAGCATGCGACTCAAGTGATCGGCGTTCTCGAGCTCGATTGGCACGAGGCCATCGAATCGGGCCGCACGCCGGATCGGCCGTTTGGCAGAGGCTCCTCGCGCCGCGAACCACAGCGGAATTCGTGGCTGCTGAACCGGTTGGGGAAGCACAGTCACATCATCAGCGCGAAATGCCGGACCGGTATGTGTGACTGGTTCGCCTGACCAAAAAGCTTGGAGCAGGCCAACACCTTCATCAAGCCGATCGCCACGCTGCTTTGCATCGACGATCTCACCAAACCGACTGAGCTCGCCGCCGCTGTCTACACCCAGACCCAAGCCGAGCGTCAGCCGCCCAGCTGACAGATGATCAACTGTCAGCGCTTCGCGCGCCAGCTTGATTGGTCGACGACGGGTCAGTGGCGTGACCATTGGCCCGAGACGGATCCGATCAGTGGCCAGGGCTTGTGCGCCCAGGATGACCCAAGGATCTAAGATCTCGCGAGGATCAGTTTCAGGTCGATACACGTGGTCCCACAGGAAACAGCCATCGATGTCGGCCTCTTCTGCGGCGAGCGCTATCTCGACAAGCAGCCCAGGATCAGCAAGTTGGCCAAACGGAGGCAGAGACAGTGCGGCTTTCATAGCTGAGCAACCTTGAGAGCAATGTTGGAGGTTGGCATCACTTCAGCATGAACGCGCTGCGCTACCAACTCGTGAGCGAGAACTTCGGCTGTTCGTAGTGAACCTTGCGAACGTGCATGCAGGTCGACGATGTCGGCATTCGTTAGCCGGAAACTGCTCGTTACATCGACAATCGATGCTTGCAAAACTCTAGCTTCGAGCACAGCGCGAACTGTCGCTACGCTAGCGGGTCCGAGTCGGTGCGTGACCACCGCCAGGCCGGCACGGTGAGCTACCGATGCGAGGTTCACATGTGTCCCTGCCACCACCGTCGCGCCGGTGACTGCGAGCTTGCGAAACCAACGGCTACGAAGCGGTACTGGCATGCGATCGATCTCATCGGCATAGACAAGATCGGCAATAGGTGGCCGAGCCCATCGGCTTCGGTATGGCCGTGGTGGAACGTAGTGATAGGGGCCAGGCTCTCGCCGCTGCCATTCGAATACCTGTGTCGACTTACCAGCACCCTTGTCACCAATAACCTGCACCAACGTGGCCGATGATGCCCCTGGCGGATCAGGTAACCCACGATCGATGAATGAGCCAGGCTGACTGGGTACAGGCTGTGGCACCGCAAACGGGTTCGCTCGTAAGCCGTGCTGGTGATACCTGTCGGCAATCATGATGGGTAAAGCGGCAGCGGATGCGGGCGGTCATAGACACCCAACCCGCCCACGGGAATAACCAGAACCTGGTGGGCAGACTTCTCGTCACGGGCGAACTTCAAATCTACCCTGGCCTCGATTTCATACATGACCCGCATCAACGTGCCGTCGTACGAGACGGGACTTGTCTCAGGAACCAGCAGCGAAAAAGCCGCGTTCAGCCCACCGTGCGCTTCCAGGTCAAAGTTCTGGTTCGTCACATCCCGACGGTCGGTATCGCCTCGGCCTTCGGTGTACATCCGGAGCACGAGTTGAATTGATCGTGCTGGTGAATCACCCAACACACCGTCGGCGTCTGCGTGACGGGTGAGCCGTCCGGTAAATCGGTCGCCTAGCTGACAGACCAGGTCATCAAGTTCAAGTCCCACCGTCATGTGTCTTGCAACCCTGCTCGGTGACGCACATCCAGAACGGGTGCAACCTCAATCGGGAAGGTGTGAGAGTCACGTGGCAGCAGCGGGCCCGAAGCGCTCACCGTTAGAAACCAGCGGACCTCGTTATTGCGCAGTTTGAACGACGGCGATCCCCGGTTGGCGCTGATGTCTAGTTCAATCACAGCGACCAGTCCTTCGGCGGTGCCTTGACCAGGACTAACAGTCTCGCTCTCGTAGACGCGACGGGCCACCGACGTAGTGTCCGTGCCCTGGGTGTAGGTGACCCGCTCCTCGCAGACAAGCAGACATTCAACGGAACACGACACGATGTCAACAACCCGCTTCGATTTACGGCTGTACACAATGGTCGGGGTCGAGCCAATGGCATACGACGTCGACGAGATCTCCAGCGTTGGCTGGTTCCACCGCATCATTGCGAGCAACGAGTTTTTCGACACCAGAACGAACAGCGCCACCATGACGAGCACCGGTATCGCCGCCAACACGATCCCAAAGAACGCGATCAGAAACAGCCAAACAAACAGAGTGATGATTACGAAGGCTGCGAGAAATTTTCGCGGACTTCCAACTGGTTTGCAAAGCACTGTGCCAGGTGGGGACGACAACATTATGTTCAGAGTAGGACAGTGTTGTCATGCTCGCTGTAACGGGTTCAGCACAGGACTGCAAGAACTGCGCTGGGGACGGACCCTGGGGGGTCTTCTCCCACTGCGTGCCCACCGAGTAAACAGGCCCCATGAGCAATGACATTACTGCGCAGTACACCACACTCGATTCCGAGCGAGTCGGCAACGAACTACACGTCTGGCTCGACCGGCCTCACAAGCTGAACGCAACCGACACAGTGATGCTGCGCGAGATCGGTGACCTGTTCTCCAGCTTGGAGCGGGACCACAGCTCCCGCGTGATCGTGCTCGGCGGGCGCGGCCGATCCTTCAGCGTCGGGGCCGACCGGTCACCAGAACCCGATCCTGAAGACCCGACATCTGAGCGGGGCAAACGGTGGCAAGCAAACCTGGGTCGGCGCGCCTGCCGGTCGATCGAAAACTGCGCGATACCGACCGTTGCACGTGTTCAAGGCCATGCCATTGGCGGTGGTATGTGTTTAGCAATGTCGTGCGACTTCCGTATTACGACACCTGCAACAGCGTGGTACTTACCCGAGGTCGAGCTCGGTGTGCCGCTCTCGTGGGCAGCGATACCACGCTTAGCCCAGGAAATCGGAACAGCTCGGGCCCGCCAACTCGTGATGCTCTGCGAGCGGATCAACGGTGAAACGGCTGCGAACTGGGGTGTCGCCCACGCGTGCGTTGACGATGCTGACCTGGATGCAACCGTCCAAGCGTGGGCAACGCGAATCAGCTCGTTACCCGAACTTGCAGTCCACATGACCAAGACCACATTCCGCGGCTACAACCAACAACACAGCCTAGGCGACGCCTCCGAAGCCGATGCCGACTTGATTCGCGTTGCTCACACTGACCCTTCAGTTGCGGAGAACTTCGGCCTTCATCGCTAACCATCCACAGCCGACGAGCATAGGCGTAGCGACCCTGGGCAAATAGGTTGCGCTTAGCAACACCACGCACATGGTCCGTCTGAGCACACCGAACCTCCTTAGTCGACTCGACACACCAATATCGAAGGACCCACGCCCCCAGGCTGTCGCACTTGGATAATGGCGTCATAGTTGTCATCGAAGCCAGTGTTGCTCGCTACATGGGGCTACCAGATGCCTGATGCGAGTGAGCGACATACGATCATGTGATGACTATCTCTCGTTCACACATCTCAGCCAGGGCAAGCGGCATCGTGGTCAACCACGGCACCGTCTATCTTTCGGGGCAGGTAGCTGAAGACCCCGCCGCCGATGTGCAAGAACAAACGCGCTCGACGCTCCAGCGCGTTGATGCATTGCTGACCGAGGCAGGAACTGACAGCAGTCACCTGCTGTCGGCAACGATCTATCTACGTGACATCGATAACCATTTCGCACTCATGAACGAAGTCTGGAATGACTGGGTTCCCCAGGGTCACGCACCAGCACGAGCGTGTGTCGAGGCACACATGGCTCGCTCGGCGCTCCTCGTCGAAATCTGCGTAACGGCTGCCCTTCCCGAGAGCTAGTGACCGCTCACCAGAATTGTTCGGCACCATTGCTGGGCAACACAGGAATTTAGATCGGCCTTCCGGCGTGCTCTGGCTTAAGGGAGACGTTGCCCTTATCGATCCTGTCCAGAATCGATTCAGTTAGAACCTAACTCGGTACTGCCATGCTTGTTCAGCCATGTGCCGACAGGACAAGGTGCAGCGGAGCGATCCCGCATTGGATTGAGGCCCTGCACGGAGAGGCCCGCACCTTTTGTCGTCGCAACAGCTATCGACTGCCGAGCAAAACGACCACTTCCCGCCGGTTGTGCCCCAGATGGCACTTCACAGCAGGAAGTTACGTCGATTCGCAGGCGAACCTGCGAGCGGTTATTTATGCCGTCTTGTTATGCGACCCCTGCGGCCTCGAGGGCCCTACGAGTCAGCACAGTAGCCAGATGCGTCCGGTACGCCGCGTCGGCGTTGCTGTCCTCCGGTGGCGTAGTGCCTTGCGCAGCAAGCGCAGCAGCGTCAGCCGCCGATGCACCAGAGGCCAGCGCCTCTTCGGCAGCGGTCGCACGAATTGGGGTGGAACCCATGTTCACCAGGCTGATTCCCTTGCCGCCGTCGGCAACACCGACACCGACAATGGACCAGTCCTGGGCACGGCGATTGAACTTTTGATAGTTCCAGGCGCCGGTACCAGTTGGGATTTGAACCTCGGTGATGATCTCGTCGGCGGCCAAGACCGACTCGAAGTAGCCAGTGAAGAATTCGTTCGCTGCGATCTCGCGTGCGCCGTTAGGGCCGTGGGCAATAATCGTGCCGCCGAGTGCCAACACAGCTGCTGGCAGATCAGATGCAGGATCGCTGTGGGCCAGCGTTCCGCCGAGCGTGCCACGATGGCGCACCGCCGGGTCGCCAACGAGTGCTGCAACGTGCGCGAGCATCGGTGCGTGCTGGGCAACGACGTCGGACGTTTCGACTTCGATGTGCTTGGTCATCGCGCCAATAGCGAGATGGCCATCAGCCTCACGAATATAGCTAAGGTCGCTAATACGAGCTATATCGATGAGTACCGCTGGAGCAGCAAGCCGGAACTTCATCATGGGAATCAACGAGTGACCGCCAGCAAGAAGCTTGGCCTCGTCACCGTATTCACCTAGAAGAGCGATTGCCTGTTCGGCCGACTCGGCGACCTTGTAATCGAACGCTGCCGGAATCATGCGCCACCTGCCGCGCTCATGACTGCCTTAACAATGTTGTGGTAGCCGGTGCAGCGGCACAGGTTGCCCTCGAGCCCTTGGCGTACTTCATCCTCGGTTGGATTTGGATTCTCTTGCAAGAACGAGGTTGCTGCCATAACCATTCCCGGCGTGCAATAGCCACACTGCAGCGCGTGGCACTGCTGGAAGGCTTCTTGCATCGGGTGCCAGTTCTGCTCACCGATAGCTGATCCATCGGCTTGGGCCGTAGCTGCAAGACCTTCGATGGTCGTGATATCGCTGTCGGAAGCCTGAACGGCAAGGACCGTGCAGGACTTAACCGACTGGCCGTTGAGGTGCACCGTGCACGCTCCACAAGACGACGTATCGCAGCCGATGTTCGTGCCGGTCAGACCGACATTCTCTCGGATGTGATGCACAAGCAGTGTGCGAGGCTCAACGTCGTGGGACTGACTCTGTCCATTGACGTTCATTGAGACATCCACGAAGGACTCCTCCATTAGGTTGATGTAGGCGATCAGACCTGACGCCAAGGTTTATGGGCCGATAATAATCATGCCACATTAACGATACGTGTGCCCTATTGACGGGCTCAAAAGTGACAGATCTCGACAGAAGGGGCGTCAGCGGTCTCGTATCACTCCTATTTACACAGGCGGACCCACACCCGTAGAGCATGAGGGTGCGGTATCCACGGCGATGGTGCTTGCAACCACGTGTGTGCTACTCGGAACTAGAACGGCCTCGGTGCCAGCAGCTCATGGAGGCCATCCCCCGACCTAAACAGGTTGGTACAGAAACCCAACTATGCATCCCAACCTCTACCAGTGCGGGAGGGTGAGGAGTGCGAATAGGGTCAGGGTATGGCCTTACGAAACACACCCGCATGGGAAGCACTCGTTGCCCATCAACACGGACTCGATGCCACCCATCTACGAAGCCTGTTTGCCAGCGACCGCCAGCGTGCGGCGCGGCTGACGACCCAGGTCGGCGACTTGACGATCGACTTCTCGAAACACCTGGTTACAGACGCAACACTTGGACTCTTGACCCAGCTTGCACAAGCAACCGGCTTCGACGATCGCCGCGAAGCAATGTTCAGCGGAGAGCGCATCAACACCACAGAAGACCGTTCGGTGCTTCACATCGCGCTGCGAGCGAACAGCCCGGTGAACATCGACGGCGAAGACGTTGTGCCCGAGGTCAAAGCCGTCCTGACCAAGATGGCTCGTGTGGCTGACCTAATCCGCTCCGGCAAATGGATGGGCGCTACCAACAAACCGATCCGGGCCGTGGTCAACATCGGGATCGGCGGTTCAGATTTGGGGCCGCTTATGGCCACCAAAGCGCTCCGCCACCTAGCTCCGACAGATCTGACCCTTCGGTTCGTTTCGAACATCGATGTAGCGGCACTCGACGCTGCACTCGTTGACCTTGACCCCGAAACCACCATGTTCGTTGTTGCGTCGAAGACGTTCACCACCATCGAGACCATGACAAACGCCCGCTCTGCACGCTCCTGGCTTCTCGCCGCAGTCCAGAACGAAAATGCCATCGCCCACCACTTCGTTGCTGTGTCAACGAACACCGAGGGTGTCGCCAGTTTCGGCATCGACACCAACAATATGTTCGAGTTCTGGGATTGGGTTGGCGGCCGTTATTCCGTCGATGCAGCCATCGGGTTCTCGGTGATGTGTGCGATTGGATCCAAAAGTTTTGATGACTTTTTGGCCGGATTTCGGCTCGTCGATGAGCACTTCCGTTCGGCCCCACTAGCCGAGAATGCACCAGCAATCGCCGGGCTGCTTGGCATTTGGTACCGCAACTTCTGGGGATGGCAAACCCACGCTGTGCTTCCTTATAGCCAGGCGCTTAGCCGCTTCCCGGCGTACCTACAGCAACTCGACATGGAGAGCAACGGCAAACGCATCAACCTCGACGGCGAACCGGTCGACGTGGACACCGCTCCGATCGTGTGGGGTGAGTCGGGCACGAACGGCCAGCACGCGTTCTACCAACTACTCCATCAGGGAACCACGCCGGTTCCATGTGACTTCATTGGTTTCCTGCAACCTGAGCCTGGCCATATAGACCCAGCGGCGGCAATGAACCACCACCAGTTACTCTTTGCCAACCTGATTGCACAGTCCGAGGCGTTGGCGTTCGGCAAGACAAGCGGCGAGGTCGCCTCGGCAGGGGTCGATCCAGGGCTGGTGGCCCATCGCACGTTCCCTGGCAACCGCCCGTCAACAATCATCACCGCACCAGCGCTTACCGCCAGCGTGTTAGGTCAACTGATCGCGTTCTACGAACATCGCGTCTTCACCCAGGGCGTCGTCTGGGGCGTGAACTCGTTCGACCAATGGGGCGTTGAACTCGGCAAGGTCTTGGCAACAGCGATCGACGCCGAACTCGACGGCAGCCCCAACCCAAAGGCCCACGATGCATCGACCAACGCGCTAATCGCCCGATTCCGCAACCACCAACCTTCGGCCAACAGCGGCGCTACTTAAGCGCCCTTTACATCTATTTCGTTCGTCGCGTTACCGACTCGCGTCACGTTAGCTGCCGATGTTTTTGAGGGCGCCGAATTCCGCGGCATATTCGACGAGAAGGCCCTTCTCGAAAACATCACGCAGTGGTTCAAAGATCTCCTGGACCTCGGCCTCGTAGCAATCCAAGTCCGCCAAGGCCAGTGCCCGCTCGTCGACTTGGACATCGCGCAGCGCCTGCACGTCGAGATCGGGTAGGTCTTCGAGGTCCAACGATTCACCAGCGATTAGGGCTTGCCCTTCTTCGTCAGAAAGATTGCCGAGCGCTGCCGACATAGGACCGGTGACCTCTTCGAACCGTTTGCTGATCTCGTCTTCAGGATCATCAAGTGTGGAGTAACTCGGGAAACCAGCTTCGCTCATGCAGCGGGCCCAAGCATCGATCGCCCCGACCATTTCCCGAGTGTCATACAACGCTTCCCCACCCTCTTCGTAGACGCTGCCGAATGTCTCGAGCCCTTCGATCGCTTCTTGACCACCAGTCTCGATCAATCCCTGGCCGATACAACCCTGGTCCTCGAGAGGACGGCTAGTGAAGTCACCAGCGGTTGCATCACCGATGTCTCCGCCTGACAATGTGTACGCCCAGATTTCGCGCTCGCCTTCACTCATGCTGAAGAAGACCGCCGCGTTAGGATCAGACGCCTGGTTTCGCGCAATCGAGTCGAACGATGTTGAGATACCAAAACCGTACTCGGCCGTCCACTCACGTGTCGTGAGTTCATTCTGACGTTGCTCAACCTCGTTGACCCGGCCGTTCGCGCTGACAACAAACTCGAATCCTTGTGCTGCCATGCAGACCACAATGGACTCCTCAACGCGGATCCTGTATTCGTCAAGCGCCTCGTCGAAGCCACCGTCGAAAAAGGCGCCGATGGGCGATGACGCCGCCATTGGCGTTTCGTCGGATGCAGCGAGAGCACCGCTGGCCGACTCGGTTCCGCCACGATCACTGGCGCTGTCGTCGACATCAGATGCCGGGTCGGTTCCGCCGCCATCGCTGGCGTTGTCGTCGACATCGGATGCCGAAGATGGCACAGCCACCGAACTATCGACAGGTGTCGCGTCGCTTGTCGCCAGGCTTCCACTGCTCGAGCCAGCGCACGCAGCGGTCAATAATACAAGGACCAAAATTGTAAGACCAACGCGTCGAGCCATGGCCAGTATTGTAGGTCTCCTATGAGCTGCGCAGGGCAGTGATTGGTTCTGTTTGAGCGGCGCGCAGCGCTGGATACGTGCCAGCGATCAGCCCAATCACGGCGCCAAGCCCCACCGCAGCGAATGGCAGGTAGCCCTCGAGGACCGGCGTCCAATCTCGTGACGCGGACACCGCGACAATGGTCAACACACCCATTGATGCACCGATGATTCCTCCGAGTAGGCCGGTGACGGTGGACTCAAGCAGGAACTGGGCGGCGATGTGTCGACGGGCCGCACCAAGTGCTCGACGCAAGCCAATCTCTGGCGTTCGTTCCAGTACCGAAACGAGCGTGACATTGGCGATACCAAGGCCTCCGACCAGCAGCGACACCGCACCAAGAACAACGAACAAGGCGTTCACGTCGCCTTCGACATCCTGACGTACCGCTGTGTACCCCTGCGATGCCTGGGTGCGCAGCGACTCGGGGTCGTCGGGTGTGAGCGCTATCTGCACCATGTTCGCCGCAGCACCGCTCTCGCTAACCGTCATAGATTCGTTGGCGAGCAACGCTGTTGCCCCGACGTTCGCATCGATGTGCACCTCGGCGGGGGCGCTCAGCGCAAAGAACTCGCGAGCGGTCCCATCGGGCATCACGATCGCGTTGAGCAGGTCGGGCTCGCGGGCGACATCATCGATGATGCCCAGCACGGTGAAGCTCTGTTCCCCAATGAAGATCGCCGGTTGGGTGTCCAGCCGGAAGATATTCAGACGCTGGGCCGCTGCGGGTCCAAGCACCACGACGGGGTCAGCGCGATCACTATGACCATTGTCGAAATAACGACCTGTACGGATGGAGCCACGAACAGCATCAAGTAGGCCGCCAGAGGTCGCGATCACGCTGATCTGATGCTCGTTGATCCCCAGCGGGTCAACAACGGGCACCGAGCGTGAGAGAGCACCCGAGACGTCAACGTCACTTTTGGTGCCGGCGGCAACAACGCCATTCAGCCGGGCGAGGCGGGTCTCGGCATTCCATGGAATGGAACTGGTCGAATCATTGCCACCGAAACCGTTCTCTGATGGCGACACGACAATGCGGGTTTCAGCCAATTCATCGAATCGGCTGACAATTTGATTTCCCGCTGTCTTAGCGAGGCCAAGAGTCGACACGAGCGCCGTGATACCCAGCACCGTGCCGAGTGCGGTCAGAACCAACCGACCGGGTCGCCCGAGGAGGCCGCTGACCATCTCATCGAGTAGGTCGCGGAAGCCCATCTTTGGGCTTTGCACGACTGAGCGGTCGCGCACTTGTGGAGTCAGCGTGGTCATGATTCGTGCAACGTCCCATCGACGATGCTGACCTGGCGCTCGGCCCGGTGTGAAACGTCGAGGTCGTGAGTGATGACGGCAAGCGTCATGCCAGCACTATGAAGACCATCGAAGACTTCCATGATCTCACCAGACATCTCGGTGTCGAGGTTGCCGGTGGGCTCATCGGCCAACAACAGGCTTGGTTCGGTTACGAGCGCACGGGCTACGGCAACGCGTTGTCGCTCGCCACCAGACAACGTCCTGGGTGTAAACGACAGTCGATGACTCAGTCCGACACGTTCAAGCGCGTTGACCGCCCGTTGACGACGTTCCTTGCGGGGCATGCGGTTGTAGACCTGAGCGAGCTCCACGTTTTCTAGTACAGACCGATGATGCAACAAATGGAATGACTGGAAAACAAAACCAATGCGACTGCCGCGCATCCCAGCTCGTGCATTATCGCCAAGCGAACCAGTGTCGATCCCATCGAGTAAATACGTGCCCGTGGTTGGCCGGTCAAGCAACCCCAACAAATGAAGCAGGGTCGACTTGCCTGAACCCGACGGGCCAATAATCGAGACGTACTCACCCTGGTTGATCGTCAGGTTTGACGGTTTAAATGCGTCGACCGCTGGGGGGCCGGGGAAGGTCCTGCCAACTTCTTGCAGTTCGATGACGGCAGGGCCTGATGGCCCCCGGGCTGGCATCGCCGGTTCCAGGTCAACGGACATGATTAGTTGCCTGCCTCTTCGCTGGCGCCATCGTCGGTGGCCACAGCAGCAGGCTGTTCAATCCCGATCACAACCAAGTCGCCAGCGGAGAGATTGCCGTCGATGGGAATGACCTCTACCAAACTACGATTTTTGTCCTGCAGCCCTACCTCGATCGCGACGAGTTCGGTCGCCCCATCAGCCCGCTCGACTTCGACCCGAGACGACCCGTCAGCACCAGCGGACAACGCAGCGAGCGGCACCGCAAGGACCTCGCCTTCGCTGCGCTCGAGCGGAATCTGCAGCCGAAAGTTCACGCCGACTAATTCAGACACGTTGTACTCACCTATAGGTGTGACCAGCATGTAATAGCGGGTGTCGGCCACGCCGTTGGTTCCCTTGCGGTCGGCAAGTTCAGTGATTTCGCCTTGGACCTCGATGTCAAGCTGTTCGCTGTCAATAATCACGCGCTGGCCGACTTCCAACAGCGGCCGATTCGATTCGGACACGCCAGTCGTAATACGAACCTTCGTCCCACTAATCCTCATGACAGCGCCATTCACGAAGTCGCCCCGCTCGACGTCGATCGAAGTCACCGTTCGAGGCAGGTTCGGCAGGAACACAACCTCAGCGACCGGGAAGCGCACACCGACCTCATCTTCGAGCTCAGCCAGGTCGCTCTCAGCCTGGTCCAGGCGTTCTTGTGCATCGGTTACGTTCCGTTGCGCGTTCGACGTGTCGACGCCATCGCTCTCTTCGGCCGCGGTGATTGCATCGGCATCAATAAGCGACTGCCTGGCGTTGTCGAGTTGGTCTTGTGCTGCATCGACCCGTGCTTGCTCGGCATCCTCAGCGGACGTGACTGCCCGGTTGGCCTGGTCGATCCTCGCCGTCGAAACCATCGGCTGTTGCAGCGCTTCCTCCGCTTGCAATAAAGCCTCCGAGGGCCGGTCTTCTTTGGCGTCGTCCAGCATTTCCTGCGCGCGCTCGATCTGGTCGAGGAGCTGCTGCCGGGCTTGAACTTCGCGAGTCTGCTGGACAAGCGACGGCGGCCTCAGCAAGTCCGACAGGACATCATTGGCATTCGCAAGTGTTGTGCGGGCAGCCTCAACCGCTTGTTCAGCTGATTTGAGCTGGCTCTCTTCGCCATCGCTCGCGGCCCGTGGCTCATAACCAGCTGCCTCGTACAAGGCCAAAATCGCGTCCTCGGTCGCCGCTCCATAGAGCCGGTCGGGTTCAACGGTTAGGAAACCCAGTCGCTCCAACGATGTCTCGAGCTGCAACACATCGTCGCCTTCGAGACCTGGCTTGAACTCACGGAAGGTCGGCAAATCGCCGCCCAGCACGAACACCGGGCGCCCGCTTACTTCGATGATGACATCGCCTTCATTGACCTCGGCATCGATCTCAGGTACGCGGCCCGTTACGACGCGGGCCGTTCCATCGCCCAAAGCGGCGTCGAGTTCGAGGTCGACAGCCCCTTCGAATTCAGCGTCGCCTCGCACGACCACGTCGTTAGACAACGCTGTGGACTCCACGGGGACCGCAATCAGCGACGCTTCAGGCGCCGCCACCTCAGAGCGAGCATCTTCGGGCGACTCGAGCTGTTGGCCGAGCACGTACCCACCGGCGCCAAAGGCCACAGCTACCGCCACCACAGCAAGGAATAATCGTTTACGGCTTATCATCTGTTCTCCCTGTTGCGAACAAGCCTGACGTCGGCAAGTAAGAAAACGGTGAGAGCGAGCTAGGAATTGTGCTTCGACTGTTCACCTATAACCCCATCCTGGCGCGTTTATCGGTCAGTTCAACTGCAGAAAGGGCCGACCCCGCCCGTCTCTCACTCTGACCCCCTGTCGCGCCGCTATCCGGAGGATGCTTGCAGGTCGGCGATTCGGAACCGGTTGTCATCGAGGAACTCCCGCTCGTAGTCATAACGCAACTGCGTAAGCTCATCGACAAAACCCAACCGACAGTCGAAGCCAACAGCTGTCACATTACGTTCAAGCTCGGCCAAAGCATCGAGTGCCGCACCTGACACTACTTGGGTCACCCCATCGGTATCGACAAGTTCGATGTCAAGAAGCCGGGCGTACATATCATCGACCAGCGCCCGTTCATTTGCGTATGAATACCCAGCGGCGCCCATGCACCTCGACCAGGTCTGCTGAAACCCCAGAACCCGCGGATCTGAATTCAAACGCGAGTTAAGCGAGCCGAGATCCAGCTCGAACTCATCAAGCAAACCCAGCAATGCGATGACGCCGAGATACGACTGCTCCCAGCACCCAGAACTCAGCCCTGTTGTCTCTGGATCTCCTACCAGATCACCAACCAGTGCTCGGTCATAATCGACCTGTTGTTCGGGCGTGAGCGAGGCCACATAGTCAAGGTTTGTCGAGGCAGCCTCTGACGAAACTCGCG
Source organism: uncultured Acidimicrobiaceae bacterium (assembly GCA_905182135.1). Taxonomy (GTDB): domain Bacteria; phylum Actinomycetota; class Acidimicrobiia; order Acidimicrobiales; family UBA10347; genus UBA10347. The sequence continues at coordinate 400,327 of CAJJAG010000006.1, forward strand.
TCGCACCGGTCGCAAGTGCGTTGATGAACGAAGACGTAATGCCGAGGCCGTTGACAAGTATCCAGTCACGAGAGCCGTCACCAACAACGGCTCCAGCTCCGAACGCTTCGTCGGCGGGGCGCGCCGCGTAGAAGAACCCCGCCTGCTTCATGCACTGCACGATCGCCGTGTCGGCACTGCGTTGCTTGGAAATCACTTGAAACCGTCGACGTTCAGGCTCGCTCGCAAACCCCAGTTGGGCCTCGAGGGGCGACTCGCTGGTGGAGCCCTCTGTGAGCGCCACGTCGTTCGATTCGACTCGATCAACGCCCTGCGGAGCCAACTCAGACGCGCACGCGGACAAAAGCGCAACCGCCACGATCGACGCGATGACGTGGCGAATCACATGGCGAGCGTACGACACCCCAGCCACCCAACCGGGGAACGCTCTCTCGGCACCGCTTCTCAGCAGCTAGGCAGCTTGCCAGCGGCCGGGTTCGACCTCGGTAGCTTCGCCGCGTTCGAACATTCGTGCAATGTGGAGCGATGCCGTGCGATGTTCGACCGAGTCAGCAAACACGTGCTCGACGTGAGGCCGATACACGAAGCGGCGCTCCATCATCTCGTCGATGGTGCGGGGCTCCACCAAGAAGTCGAGCATTGCTGCGTGACGCCGCTCGATCACCGCATGAAACGCGTCGACGCGTTCCACGAATTCGTCGCGCCCTTCGATAATTCCCTTGTGATGAAAGGTGACGTACCAGTCGGCTTGTTCATCACGGATCTGCCGCAGGCTCTCGTCAAAGTCTTCGAGGCTGGACCAAACATCGCCGTAATAGGGGCCGAACCCTGTGAGATCGATATCTGACAAAAAGAAGACGCCACCGTCGATACGAAAACCACTATGGCCGCGAGTGTGACCTGGCAGGTGGACAGCCTCAAGGCTGACACCGCCGAGATCAAAGACATGACCATCGGAGAAGCCATGCGCATCAGGACGAGGCGTGTAGTGAAATTCATCGAGTACCTGTTGACCAAAATCAGTTCTGGGCTGACCCTCGAGTCCGTAGACATCCATGAGCCCATCCAGACTTGCGGCACCGACCAGGTCGTCATGGTGGATATGGATTTTCGCATCAGCAAAGAATCCGTTACCGGCCAAATGATCTTCATGAGCGTGGCTGTTGATAACAGCATCGACCGGCACTCCGGCCCCACCTCGCTCGACCACCGTGACTGACGGATCGATAATCACTGTCTCGCCTGCCCCTTGCACGACAACCGAATTACCCGAGGGGTAGGCGCCGTTGTCAGGCCCGACCAGGACCGTCACATTCTCGGTCAGCTTTCGGGCATCTTCGTTCCAGGCTGTCATCGGTATCGACGTTACTTGGATCATGGCCGCCAGCACTACTGCCATCTCTAGCGGTATTCGCTGTGCCAGCTCGAAGGACGCGTCCCCAATCGTTAGTTATCAAGTGAAAGCATGCTCCGCCCCCTGGCGAAACTTGGCAATGACGCGCGCGGCAGTAACGTGGCGGCGTGGATGACACCGAGCTCATGACCCAAGCCCTTGCCGAGGCCCGCCTGGCGCTAGAACACAACGATGTCCCGGTCGGCGCAGTGGTCGTCATCGACGGCCAGATTGTCGCACGCGCACATAACGAACGAGAGCTACGCGGCGACCCCACTGCACACGCAGAAGTCTTAGCGCTGCGAGCTGCCGCCGAAGCTGTTGGTAACTCCCGACTCGATGGCGCGACCTTGGTGTCGACCTTGGAACCATGCCCAATGTGCGCCGGCGCTGCGCTGATGTCTCGGGTCGGGCGAGTTGTTTTTGGCGCCGAAGACCCCAAGGCAGGTTCAGTTGGATCGCTCTACAACTTTGGGGCCGACCCCCGGTTAAACCACGAGTTCGCAGTGAAAGCACGCGTGCTAGAAGACGAGTGCGCTGCACTGTTGACAGACTTCTTCGCCTCTAAGAGGTCCTGATCAAAGCGCCCAGTGCCCTGGGGACACAGCGCTTGAGCCAACACTGAATCCACTGAGGCGACCACCCCCGTTCATCCCCAAGACGTGCTAGCACCTTGCGACACGAACGGGTGTTGGCAGTCCGGGGTTCGAGGTCGCATCGGGACCGATGACACCGTTGGAGCAGCCCTACCTCATCAGCTGTGGTGGCCGGTTCAGTCGCGGTCGCGCAGCTCGCGGCGCAGGATCTTGCCGGATGCCGACTTAGGGATCTCGTCAATGAACTCAACTAACCGGATCTTCTTGTAGCTCGCGACCTGACCAGCGACAAACTCTTGCACTTGCTCGGCCGACAATTCGGCACCAGGGGCAAGCGTGATAAATGCCTTTGGCAGCTCACCAGCTTCGTCATCGGCAATCCCGATCACGGCTGCATCGACGATGGCTGGATGCGTGAGCAGCAAACCTTCGAGTTCGGCCGGTGGCACCTGGAAGCCCTTGTACTTGATGAGTTCCTTCAACCGGTCAACGATGAAGATGTAGCCGTCTTCATCGAAGTGGGCAACGTCGCCAGTGTGAAGCCAACCCTCTTCGTCGATAGTTTCTGCAGTGGCCTGATCGTTGTTCAGGTACCCCTTCATGACCTGCGGGCCACGCACCCAGAGTTCCCCGTCGTTGTTCACCCCGCAATCGTTGCCTTCGAGGTCAACGATGCGACATTCGGTGTTCGACACCGTGATACCGGAAGCGCCTGCCTTATTTTCAAAGCCGGGCGAGGCGTGCGAAACCGGTGAGAGTTCGGTCATACCAAAGCCCTGTACTACGGCACACCCGAGACGCTCGGCACACTCGACACCGAGTTCAGCCGACAGAGGGGCCGCGCCCGAGAAGACCACCTTGACCGAGCTCAGGTCGAACTGGTCAACAAGGGGATGCTTTGCCAACGCCAACACAATCGGCGGCACAGCGAAGAACCATGAGATCTTGCGTTCCTGCGTAATCGTAAGCGCTTGCTCAAGATCGAAACGAGGCATTGTGACAATGGAAACGCCATTGGCTAGTAGGCCGTTCATCAACACCTGCATGCCGTAGATATGGAAGAACGGCAACACGGCAAGCGCAACGTCACCCTCTTCGAGCAATAGCACATGTTCCATCTGGGCAATGTTGGCAGTCAGGTTTCCATGCGTGAGCATGACGCCCTTGCTGCGACCCGTAGTTCCCGACGAGTACGGCAGCACGACGACATCACCGTTCGTGATTGGGACCTGTTCGGTGAGTGGTGCGCTGGACATCAGATCCATCATCGAAGGGATGCCCTCGACCGGGTCGATGGTCATCACTTCGACTACATCGGTACCTTCGATTGCCTCGTTTGCCACGTCGAGGAACATCGAGATGGTGACCAGCATGGTTGCGCCGGAATCCTGTAACTGATGACGGACCTCCCCGGCGGTGTAGGTGGGGTTGATCGTGGTGACAATGCCACCGGCGTAGGCAGCGCCGTGAAAGAGCAACGCATATTCAGGAATATTTGGTGCCATCAGAGCCAATGTGGACCCGGGACCAAATCCTTGTGCGGCCAAACCACCAGCCAACGTCTGGATACCTGTGCGCAGCTGGGCGAAGGTCATCTCGCGTCCGGTCGAACCGTCGATGATCGCTGGTTTGTCCGCTAGTGCATCAGCGTGTCGCAGCGTGTAGTCAGTAATCGAAACGTCGACAGGAATCTCGACGTCGGGCAGATTGGACGTGTAGATCATAGAACCCCATAGGTCATCGTTGCTTACCGGAATGACGGTACCGACCTCGGTTCTGTTCTACTGATGTCATGGCACTTGATACCCACGTGACGACGCTTCCACCCGAAGGCCTGTTCTATGACGATATGCACGTCGGGCTGCGCTTCCCATCGCCCCCCGGTGTACTTCTGGACAGCGGAATCGTCTCGCTCTACACCGCAATCAGCGGCGATGGTCTTGCGCTGAGCTTGGACCACGCGCTGTGCCAGCAGGTGACCGGCAATGATGCTCTACTCGTAAATCCCGCGTTGGTCTTGCACGTATCGATAGGCGCGAGCACCGTGGCAACGCGCAATGTGATCGGCAATCTGTTCTATCGCAACGTCGTGCTCGCCGAACAGGTCCATCAGGGAACGACACTGCGAACAATCACTGGCGTACTGGCTATGGCCGATTCACGTCCTAAACCCGGCTCCGCACCGCGAGGCAAAGCCCTACTCGGAATCCAGACCACGACCGCCGACGGCAAAACCGTGGTCGACTACGAACGGTGTCCGCTGCTGCCCTGCAAGGGAGACGACGCACCTGGGCACGCCGATGAGATCGGCCCAGCTGCCCCCGAGTTGGATCTGAGTCGTTTTACAGGATCAATCCCCAGTGGTTGGACGCTCGTTCCACTAGGCGAGCACGACAGTTGGACCGTGGGCGATGTGCGCAGCGATTTTCAACGGGACATGGTCGACATGGCGACCGCTCTGGTTCGGATCACGCACAACCAGGCTGCGGTCCACCGTGACGCCGACGCATCAAGCTACGACGGCCGACTGGTCTATGGCGGTCATACAGTTGCCTTAGCCCAAGCGTCGCTTGGCCGAGTTCTCGACGGGTTGGCGACGGTCGTTGGGTGGCACTCGTGCAGCCACACCGCACCCGTGTTCGAAGCCGACATCTTGTCCTGCCGCCATACATTGGTCGATCAGCTTAAAGTTGACGGCGGTTGGCTTCGGGCAGTGCACATCGAGGTCGATGCGCATCGGTCCGGCGCTGATCCCGTAAAGGTGCTCGACTGGACGCCGGTCGTCTACACGACGTAGGGACTCACGTCGATGCGGTGGGTGTGTCGAGCAGCCGAAAGGCCCGCTACGACACCGCTGGTCGCTGCAGCCATCGCCAACAAAACTCGACGATCGTTGGTGGCCAGAAACCCTGCCCAGTAAAAGTTCTGCTACTCGGCTTTTGACAACCGAAGTTCCCCGCCCATCAAGATCGAGAACATGCGGACACGTTCACTGTGGCTTCGCGCCTAGCCGGCCCAATTATTGGCTAACTAGTAGTGTCGCAAAGTGAGTCTGATCATCGAGCGCCCCGTGCAATGGGAACCTTTCGGCGATCTCGATGGGCTCGAACCTTTGTTTATCGTCACTAGTCTCGCTACTTTCGACCACGCCATCGGCGGGCTGACCAGCAGCTCGTCGGGCGGCGTGACTCGTTGATGACCACGTCGTGAAGCAAACAGTCGCTACTGCATCTCGCCACGAAGGCGAGCAGATCAAAGGGTCCCGCTTTATCGTCGACATCGTCTCGGTAGCCGCCGAGTCCGACGCTCGCGACGCGTTGTCAGCGATCGCTGCTGAATTCGCCGATGCGTCGCATCACTGCTGGGCGTGGCGAATGGCTACACCGTCAATCGAGCGAGCCAGTGACGACGGCGAGCCAAGCGGCTCAGCCGGACGGCCGATCCTGGCCCAGCTGGCGGGCCGTGACCTCGTAGATACCGCCGCCATCGTCACGCGATACTTCGGTGGAACCAAACTGGGTGTAGGCGGCCTAGTCCGGGCCTACGGCGGAGCGGTCGGCGAAGCACTCGACACGCTGCGTTTGCTGCCCTGGATCGAGATGTGCGAAGTGCGTTTCGAGCACGATTATTCACATACCGATGCGATCGAGCGCTTAACAAGCGAGACCGCTGGCGTCATTCTGGACAGGTCCTTTGGCGAGTCGGTCATGTTGCATCTGCGGCTGCCGGTCATCTCTGCCCATAACTTCGCTGATGCCATCGCCGACCTAACTGCTGGGTCCATCGTGCTCACAAGTGAAAAACATGGGCTACCCAGCTGATCGTTTGAGCCCAGTGCCTACAAGCCCAGTGTCAGGATCCTGCACCACCGACATCGAGCCAGTAGCCACCCCCTTCGAGGTGCTTGACATGGCCTGCTGTTGGTGTGGCGAAATGCGTGCCAATGAACAAGACATCGGAGTCAACGTATTTCGCTAGCAAAGCCTCTCGTGTGGACTGCCCAGCACCCTGGTCAGAGTCGGCGCTGCTGCACCAGTCGAGTCGTGTCATCTGGCATGGATGATGAATGCAGTCGCCGGTTATGAGTGCTTCGGCATCGTTAGATCGCAAATGGACGCTGCAGTGGCCCGGGGTGTGACCAGGCGTTGGCTCAAGCTGCACACCTGGGCATACCTGATGTTCCCAATCCACCAGGTCAACGAGCCCCGCGTCGACGACCGGCTGCACCGAGTCGCCCAAAATATCACCGTAGGAATCATCACCATCATCGCTGTTCATCCAGTAGTCGAACTCTTTCTGCGCCAGCAAATATCGAGCGTTCGGGAAGGTCGGCACCCATTCGCCGTCGACCAACATGGTGTTCCAACCAACATGGTCGACGTGTAGGTGGGTACATAAAACGGTGTCGATCGACTCGCGTGGATACCCGGCCGCTTCCAGATCCTGCAGAAAGCTGGTTTGCAGATTGTTCCAGTTTGGGACGTTTCGCGGCTTGTCGTTACCGATGCACGTATCGACGATGATGCGTTGATCCCCGGTGTCGATCACAAGGGCATGGATGCTCATAATGAGATTCCCCTCATCATCCATGAAGTGTGGGTTCAACCACGAGATGTCACTGGCAGCGTCACGCGTAGCGTCGGGCAGGATGAAGCGAGTGCCACCTGTGACTTCCATTTCGACGATGCGAGACACGGTGAAATTACCGACCTCCCAGGTGTTCATCAACCCGGTATTCATCAATCCACTCATCGGTGCTCTTGCTCTCTACTCGGTTTTAGTTCGCCGTTCATCAGACGTTGGGGACAACGTCGGTCATAAATGTCTGCATAGCTTCGAGCCGAGCTGACGGCCCGCCCGGTGCGGTGATATCGACAAGCACATGGTCAACGCCGATGTTCTTCCATTTCGACATTGTGTCGATCATCTGCTCGGTCGTGCCCGCAATCGACAGCGCTGGCCTCATGTTTGATGCTGGATCGAGGTAGAGCCTGACCGATAGCTGCATGTCCTCGACATTACGACCAGCCTCGCTGGTGAGCTCGCAAACTCGCTCCCATTCGTGCGCGACCGTTTCAACGGGCTCGAACGCGGCGTGAAAACAGTCACCGAAGCGAGCAGTTCGCCGATAGGCGGGCTCGGAAGCGCCACCAATCCAAACTGGTACTCGCCCCTGCACCGGCTTGGGCTCAAACTTGATTTTGGGAAACGAATAGAACTCGCCGTCATAACTCGGTGTGTCTTCGGTGAATAGCGCCTCAAAGATCTCAAGCTGTTCGTCAGCTCGCTTACCTCGATTGTCATAGGGCATGCCGAGCACTTCGAACTCCTCGCGCATCCAACCGATGCCAGCGCCCAGGATCGCGCGACCCTCGGACAAAACGTCGAGGGTCGCGATGAGCTTGGCGGTCTGCACAGGTGGCCGGTAGCCCATGATTAGCACTGTCTGGCCGAGTTTCATCTTCTCGGTAATTGCGGCAACGAACAGCAATGTTCCGATGGGTTCAAGCCATGCCATAGTGTTCGGCGCAGGGAAGGACCCGTCGTCGGTATAGGGATACTTCGATGAGATGTCTGTCGGCCACGCAATATGGTCACTGACCCATCCTGAATGCACGCCGAGCAGCTCGGCTTCGGCACAGAACTCTTTTAAAACGCTGCGAGTTGCACCCCGTCCAAGCTGCGGGAGATGAACGCCAATATCCATTAGCGACCCTCAAATTCTGGTTCGCGCTTCTCGACAAATGCCTTGGAGGCTTCCATGTGATCTGCGGTTGTGCCGGTGTGGCGATGGTGCGTGGCTTCGAGCTCAAGGGTGGTTGCAAGGTCGCCGGTTACAGCTCGGTTGATGTTCTCTTTCATGTAGCGATACGCAATTGGCGGACCTGCAGCCAAGCGAGTTGCGACCGAGCGCCACTCGCCGTCGAAATCGTCGGCTGTTGCCGTCCAGTTAAGAATGCCCAGATCTAGCGCCGTCGCCATGTCCAAACGTTCAGGCAGGAAGTAGAGCTCTTTCGCCTTGGCCGGGCCAACCAGTTGTGTGAGGAACCAGGTACCGCCGTAGTCGCCGGCCAGTCCTACGCGAGCAAAGGCAGTTGTCATCACGGCAGTGTCGAGCGCAATGCGCATGTCACAGGCAAGCGCAAGCGATAGGCCAGCGCCCGCAGCGGCCCCACCAATTGCGGCCAGTGTGGGCTTGGGCATCGAAAACAGCGCGCCGGCGGTAGCTCGATGGCTCAGCCGCTGCTGATGGACACCTTCGTCCCAGCTCGTGCCAGCGGTTGCCCCAGCACCGCCGCCTTCGGCAAAGCCCTTTACATCGCCACCAGCGCAGAACGCGCCGCCAGCTCCAGTGAGGACAACACACCGCACGTCCGAGGCCGTCTCGACATCGGCTAACGCCAGTGCTAACCCAGAGAGCATGCCATCAGTCATGGCATTGCGACGCTCAGGCCGATTCATAGTGATAACGGCGACGCCGTGGTCATCGACCTCGGCTGTCAACGTCTCTGTGCCCGTATCAATACTGCGTGCCATTCGTTGCTCCCTGGTGTCGGTAAGAGAAAGCCTGGCACCCGAGGGACGTGAAAACGAAAACGCAACCTATCTAGAGAGTGGCGGGTCTCGTGTCCGGCACCTGGCCCTTGGGCTTTGAACGTCGATTATTTTGGGAATTCGCTGGCCCTCGAACGGTTCGTCGCAGCTTCTGTTTCTGCCTTTTGTTTGATTCCTTCAATAACGCGTTGCATGTTGTCACGGTGTTCGCGTTGACGGCCAGCAAGGATGCGCGGCTCCTTGTCTGGCATTGCTTCGATCGCTGGCGTAAGCCCAGAGCGTCCCGGGCCAAGCCTCACGTGGTAGCGCAACCGACTTCCACCAGGCACCTTCTCGATCACGAATCGCCACTGGGCAGCAGGTTGCTCGATGTCAGCCACGTGCCAGGCAAATTCGTTAGGCGGCGCCCACTCGGTCACATGCGATGTTGTTGACCATTCACCCACCTGTGGATGCTTGTTATGGCCAGTAAACGTCGACCCGATACCTGGCTCAGCATCAGGATCGTCCCATTCGCCTGCTTGAAACTCTTCGCTGAATTCAGCTGACAGATTGACGTCGGTAACGAGCTCCCAGACGATCTCGGGGCGAGCCTTGATATCGACCTCGACCATCTGGCCAGGGCCGCCGTCCATCGATCTTGGCTCGCTTCGTTCTCCAGCCAATGTGCGGCCGTACCGATCGAAGTACGTAATCTCACGTGCTGGGTAGCGACGTGTCGTGGCCTTGAATTCAGTGCCGAGCGTATAAGCGACGGGAAAAAGACAAATCTGCGTCACGTCGTCGGGCAGATCGAGCAACTCGGCAACGGCATCTGCCTCGTTCAGGTACATCGTGGTCCAGACCGTGCCAAGACCACGGGCTCGAAGCGCCACCATGAAGCTCCATGCCGACTGGATCACCGAGTCGAACAAGCCCGGGCGGCCGCTGCCATCATGACGGCCCATGACCGTCGGGATCACCAATGCTGGCGAACGGGAAATGTTCTCGCCCAGATGCTTTGCTCCTTGCATGAGCGCCTCGTTCTGATGTCCGGTTCCTTTCAACCGATCGGCTGCCTCGATGACCCAGTCAACCCCAGCCGACAGGTAGAGCTCAGCCAAGCGATCCTTGGTGTCTTGATCTCGAATAACCATCCACCGGCGGCTGCCGTTGTTGCCACCAGTTGGCGCCTGTTCGGCAACATCGATGCAATCCAGGATGACGTCATCAGCGACCTCACGATCGAAGTCCAAGCGGCGACGGACGCCTCGGGTCGTCATCAACGCATGGTCAACGAGCGACCGATACTCATCTGAGCCTGGTTCGAAGTCTGGTTTTGTTGCGTCCATGCTCCATAATGCGCATCAACACAGCTAGCAAACCAACCTGGACTTCCTCCGCGGTCCAGTATCGGGTTGTAAGCAACACCAGAGATGGCGTAGCAAGCAGTTCTCGCGCGACCCGCATTCGACGAATCGGACTACTTGACCACGAAGCCAGCGCCGATAATGAACTCGACCATGGGCCAAGTCGATACACCCAGGGGGATCTGATTTCGCCACAGGGCCATGCGGTCAGCTCTCCTTCCTGAGAAAACACAAACACCCGCGAACAACGTGGTCCAACATCTGATCCAGTTTCGCGTCAGTAGGCCAGAGTCACAGTTCGGTGGTGCTCACCGAAGGATCTGGCATCAGGGCCAAGCACCGCGATGGACCACAGCCGATAGTCAAGCGCCGGGCCAGTCACAACCGCTCCCTGAGCGGCGAGGGCACGGGACAGCTGGGCTCCGGCATAGACCGTGGCCCACCGAATGCCATGCTCGGCATTCGAGTCCTTTGGGACCAGCAGCTGCGCATCGATCAGTTCGGCAAGGTCAGGCGCATACCCCATGATCCCGTATTCGCGGAACACTCGCGGAAGCATGTAGTCGGGGTACACGGGAAAACCGTCATAACCAGAGAAACCTGCGTCACTCCAACCCAGGCCAGCGGCCATGATCGCTGCGGCGAGATGGGCCAACTTGTCAAAGTTCGCAACACCAGCCGATGTCATCGGCCGGTCGACATATGCCGGAATCGTCTCAATCAAAAGCCGGACGATCTCTCGTCCGTCGCGCCCGGCGGCCGCCACCAGGTTCGCAGCGCTACCGTCCCAGCGGTTCTGGATCTGCCGGGCCACAGTGCGCAGAGTTTGCACTCGATCAGGAATCATCTGCAGCGTGCCACGGCCAGCGAACAGGGCGCTGCCATCTTCGTCTCGTAGGTTCGCGAACCAATCAAGGTCGACGCCCTCAGAGCCGAGCACCTTGGTGAAAGCAGCGAACACACCAGGCGCATCGTCGAGCCAATCGCCCTGATAGTCCACGTGCCACACTGCTTTATCGTCAGGTGGCCACAAGCAGGCCAGCACCGACACCGCAAGTGTCACGTAATCGAACCACCAATCTTCGCGCCGCACCACCGGTATTCCGGGATAGTTGAACTCAGGCAACGGGAACGACGTGCCTGCCCATTCGACAGCTAAGGAGCGAATGGCACCTTCGTCAATGGCGACACCCCAGTCGGGCGGTGGAGGCGTGTTCTGCAAGTCGATCATGATGACGCTAACAGGGACTCGCCCAACCAACCGTCTTGCACTCCTGGCCCAGGCAGCACGAAAAAGAGGCCACCGCCGACCGGCTTGACATAGTCCTCGAGTGGCTCACCGTCGAGCCGAGACCTCTGGGTCCGCACTGGTTTCGCATCAGCGAACACGGCGGCCGGGTTACGCGAAGGCTGGCAGGATCGACTCGCCGATGAGCCGGGTATTTGATTCCGCGTAGTTGGGTGGGCAGCCTTGGGCAAAGATAATCGTCTCGGCACCCGCCTGGCGATAGGCGTTGATCTGTTCGATGCAGTCGTCTGGTGACCCCGAGATCGTGTACTTGTCCACCAGCTTAGTGAAGTCCTGGTTGTACTGCTTGCTGAGCTGCTCGTTCGCTAACTCGAGCGCTCGGTCACGGTTTTCGTGCACACATGTGAAGATGAACAAACCACCTTGGACAGCGTCAGCCGGGCGGCCAGCCTCGACGCTGAAGTCGGCGATCTTGCCCATCGAGCTGGCCAACATGTCCGGTGTGTACATGTAGGGCATCCAGCCGGTCCCATACTTTGCGACCCGTTTCATCGCGACGTCCTTGCGGCCCGCCACCCAGATCGGCACGCTTGGTTTCTGTACCGGGCTGGGCGATATTGTGATGTCATTCAACGTCGTGAACCGGCCATCGAAGCTCACGTTCTTCTCGGTTAGGAGCAGACTAATGATCTCCAGTGCCTCGTTGGTTCGCGCTCCTCGTTCCGTAACCGGCACGCCAACGGCCTCAAATTCTCGAGGAAACTCGCCTCCTACCCCGATGCCAAGTGAGAACCGGCCACCTGAAACGACGTCGAGCATGGCAACCTGTTTGGCCAATAGCGCCGGCGGATACAGCGGCACGAGCACGATGCCACTCAAAAGCTTTATCCGTTCAGTCGCTCCCGCCGCTGCTGCGAGAGCAACGATGTTATTCGACGTCGCAATGTGAAAACTGATGTGCTCACCGGTCGACAAATAGTCGAAACCCAGGTCCTCGGCCATGCGGGCCTCGGCCTTGGCGTCGTGCAATAACTTCAGTGCGATCCCAAACTCCATATGTCTGAAGTTACTTGCAGGATCACACCCGGATTAACTTCGGCACATGAGTCGACCGATTTCCATCCACCAACGCAGCTACGAAACCGAAGCGTTCGACGAAGGCGACGGCACGATGCGGCTGGTCGGGCGCCTGATCGACACCAAGCCACACGGTCTCGGGTTAGCCGATGGAGAACCCTTGGTCATCCACGACATGGTGATCGAGATGACCGTTGCCAGCGAGACCTTCGAAATTCTGGCCATCACGCCGACGATGAACGTACGCCCCTACGGGGAATGCATCTCGGTGCTGGCGACATATAAGCAGCTCGTGGGTGTATCGATCGCCCGGGGCTACAGCCGCAAGGTCAAGGACCTCTTTGGAGGGCCAATGGGATGCTCTCATATTGGTGCGCTGTTGATCGCCCTTGGACCGGTTGCAATCCAGGCAAGCTGGGGCATGGCTCGCCTTCATGATGATCTGGATGCGTGGTCTCCGGTCGAGCCTGACAATGCCGACGCCGAACGGCGCCTGCGTTTAAATACAAACACCTGTCATGTGTGGAGTGCCGATGGCGAACAGATCGCTCGCCTCAACCGAGGCGAAGAAGCCAAGCGCCCAGAATGGGAATCGGTTCGTTTAACCAAGCTCGGACTCTGAACGCTCGCGACCTGAACACGAAGCTGCTGCTGATCTCGCTCTAGCACTGGGCCACGCCACTGCCATCGATAGCAGCCGCAGCGAGACACAATCGCCGTTGAAGATTCACCACTACTCTTTGGCACCCAGTTCACCATCCACCTGCTGATCAGGATCGGTTAGCCCATTACGACCAAAACCCAAACTAGTTACCGATGTGGACTAGCCAAGCGGGAATGAGTGAGCGAATACAGCGAACCCGCCGCCGGTGTGCCAGAACACCACCTGGTCCGACGGTTCAAACCGGCCACTTTCAATCTCTTGTTTCAGCCCGACGAGAGCCTTACCGGTATAGGTCGGATCCCAGATCAGACCAGTTAGCCGAGTGGCTTCCATCTGCACCAGGAGCTCTTCATCGGTGGTCTTGCCATAGCCAAGTCCTACATAGTCATCGACGACCTCGAAAGGCGCATCAGACGCACCTGACTCGACGAGCAAAGCGTGAACCGCTTCGGTCAGCTCGGCTTTTGACTCGCCCACTGAAGATCCAACAACGCGCATATCCAGCTGGTGACGAGCAACACCTAGGGCCAAGCCAGCCGTCGTTCCGGCCGACGAACTTGCGTGCCAAATTGTTGCTGGTCCCTCGATCTGCTGGCTGAGCTCGACCAACGCATTGTCGAACGCCATCACACCCAATCGGTCCGAAGCACCTGCGGGCATGATCCATGCCAGCTCCCCCGCTGCCGCCAATTCGCTGGCAACGGCTTCCATCAACGCAGCCCGGTCGTGCCACTCTCGAGGAGTGATGAAGCGCACCTGTGCACCGGCCAATCGCTGCAATAGATGGTTCCCTTCCACATGCTTTGGAGGCTGGCCATCACTGGACCGCAGCAGAAGTAAACACTTCATTCCGGTGCGCGCAGCCACGATGGCCGTCGCCCTGCAATGGTTCGATTGGACGGCACCACACGTCACCAATGTGGTGGCACCTGCTGCCTTGGCTGCGGCCAGGTGGTACTCCAACTTGCGGACCTTGTTGCCCGACAAGCCAAAGCCAGTCAGATCATCGCGCTTGATGTAGATCTGCGGGCCTCCCCATGCTTTGGTCAGACGGTCGGCGAACTCAAGCGGTGTTGGCAACTGCGCCAGGGGAAATCGTGCGTCGGTCATAACCCCAGTATTGCCGCGGACAGCCTCGACCTTCTGGTAGGTCACCCATCCAGCGAGCTAGTGAGTCAACAGCTGAGTGTTCTACGGTCCAGCGATGACGCAAACCAACCTCGATCGCAGCGAACGCCACCCGGGTTACTGGCGATCGGCCTGGCCCGTCGAGTGCGGGGGAAATCGTCGCCAAAAAGCCTCACCAGGCCGATTGGACGCCGGGTCAGGTACCGCACGGGTTACCACGAGCAAGAACGACCGCTGGAATGTAATGGTGATCGAACGGGATCCCGGTGAGTGGTTCGTGGGCGGGACCATGGCTGCGTTCAGCGGCCCGCCCCCATTCGGCTGGGTCCAACGCATTGACGCCGACACGCTTGCCCCCCTGGTTACGTCGCCCGAACTACCTTGTGGCGAGCATGTCTGGTGCGGCGCAATCTTGGCGCACGCCAACGGTTCGATTCACTCGATCAACGGCAGCTACCTGCATCGCTTGGACCCACACGATCTGAGCATCCAAGCCGAGATAGCACTGCCTGCTGATCGCGCCCACAACGGCTTGCTCTCGCTCAGTGACGGTTCATTGATAACCAAAGACCTGCGGCTCGAAGGCCAGGGTGGAACAACGATCACCCGCCTAGACCCAGACACGTTAGAAATTCGTGACTCCCTCGTTTTACCCGAAGGGTCGATGGGGCGAATCGGCGCTGACCGCACCCCAACCGGCGACCATGTCTATGTCCCCGGCACCGAGCACTTATGGCGCATCGACGTGACCACCGAGGCCATGACCGTCGATCAATGGAAGCCTCGTTACAGAACAGCCAACGATGACTGGGGGCTCGCGTGGGACTCATGCGTTTCCGACGGCGCTGCATGGGTCATGGATTGTGGCGACATCGAGTCGGTGCGCATGATCCACAACGTCGAACCCAATGGCCGTTACCCCGAACCCCCAGGCCGAGCAATGTCGTGGCGTCGAGATGCTCCCTGGGCTGGAGCCCAACGTTTACTGCGGATGTCGCTCGACGACCCGAACGACATCCAGATAGTCGAGCCCTTCGGCACACCAGGCGGCGGCATCATTGCGCCACCGGTCCACGTGCCAGAACACCAGATGGCCATTGCATGGGACTCAATCAATGGTGGTCTGGCAGGCGTCAGCACTGCCGAGGCCACGTTGAACGTGGCATGGCAACTCGATGTGCGCTCGTCAATGCAGCCTGTCGTGTTTCCTGAGTCGGGTGAGCTCGTGATCAACGACTTCACCGCCGACGGTTTCGATGACATCATCGTTGTCGACATAGCCACTGGCGAGCTGATCGATCGCGTGTCCACAGGCTCACGAATTGCCAACGGCATGTTCCTGACCGCTGGCGGCGACCGTGATCTCTTTTACTGCTCGACGCTCTATCTCAGCCGCATCATCTGGCAATAGCAGGTCTTGCTAGCAGGGGAAATTGTTAGATTTTCATTCCCCTACGTTTTCGCTCACGTTCGTTGCGCTCATAGGCCCGCGCCCCACGGGCTCGCCCTCTATGCCAAACCGTTAACCACTCAACATCGGCGTTACAGCCATAGCCCCACTCAGCGATGCAGCAATCGCAACGCTCAGATTCTCGTCAACCTAGTTACTGGGATCGCCATTCCACTGGCCTTCGAAGAGCAACTCAATCTGGGCACTGCTCTCATAAATATCCACCACAATGCCGTTGCCGTTGCCGTTGCCGTTGCCGTTGCCGTCGCCGTTGCCGTTGCCGTTGTCGCCACAGCGGTACTGGCGCTCGGTGACCGTCCGCGTTCCATCGACCTCTGCGGATTGGCGGCCCTCAACACAACTTTCACCGTTTAGTGCCCCGTCGGCTTCAGAAGGCATCCGCACCGTGAGGCCAAAGGACAGGAGCCCGCGATGGCCTTGCGAAAACCATTGTTGCTGGATCGCAAAAATCATCGAATAAACCGTCGGTAAACTCGGTATCGAACCGGTACGGAACGTCGGGTCCTGACACCAGTGGCTGCTAGCTCACCAATTCAAGACCGAACAGTTCTTTGAACTTCACTGCATACTCAGCGTCATCCTCGATCGCACCCAACGCAACCCAATCCTCGTCGCTCATGGCGGCCTTGCCAGCAACGAGTTCCTCACCGCCCCAACCACAGGTGTACCGAAGCTTCGGGTTCTCGGCAGTTGCCGCTTCGTAAATCACTTCGGCGACTTCTAATGGCTGTCCGGGTGTTGCCAGCCCCGTCGCGTAGAAGTTAAACATGCGCTGATACGCCCGGTCATAGGCGCCGGTGGCATTCGGTGCATCGGTGTTTTTGGCCATGATCGCTGTCTTGACGATGCCCGGTTCGATCATCACAACCCGAATACCGTGAGACACGACTTCTTGTGCAAGTCCTTCCGTAAGGCCTTCGAGCGCCCACTTGGATGCCACATAGGGCGATTGAGCCAGTGCTGCGATCACACCAGCGATTGAAGAGACATTGATGATGCAGCCACTGCCGCGTTCACGCATATGCGGCAACACTGCCTGCACCCCGCGAATGACGCCGTAGAGATTGACGTCCATGACTTCCATGTAATCGTCGAGTGAGGCCTCTTCACAGACGCCGTTACCCCCGATACCCGCATTGTTAATGAGTACGTCGATATGACCGGCGGCAGCAATGACTTCGGCCACAGCACGATCAACCGATGCAGTATCGGTGACGTCGCACACGACCGGATGCACCTTCACGCCTGCTTCGGCACACATCGCTGCGAGCTTCTCACCCTTTTCGAGGCTGCGCATCGACCCGTAGACCGTCCAACCTTTCGCTGCCAAATCCACAGCTGCGCTGCGTCCAATTCCCGAGTTCGCGCCAGTAATGAGTGCAACAGTCATGACACAAAGTTAGCAGAGTGCCGAAAAACACATGCCTCGTGTCTTGGCGAACGTCCACCACCGGCCTTCTTCACCGCCTTGCCCATTGATTTGACCCATTCGGGTCGAAGAACAGCCTTTCTGGAGGGACGCCCTAACAGTCAGCGAGCAAAAGGTCCGCTGTCACCTCGAGATGGCCCAAATGCTGCACCAATTCTTCGTAGGCATGGATCAATGCAGCGCCGACGGTCCACTCGCCTGCGAGCGGCGTCTGAGTCTGAGGGATTTCGGTCAGCTCCGTTGCCGCCTCGAGAGCAGGACGACGCTCCGTGAGCAAATCAAGCCATGCGCCAACAGCCAGGTGTAGTTCTGCCACCGTTCCCGCAGCAATGAACTCCTCGCCACGTACTCGGCCTGATTCATCGCCAGCGACCATATGTCCGACCCACCATTCGCATGCACCGAGGATGTGGGTGACGAGGGCGTACGGAGATGTTCCCCCTGTTTCGCGTGGCCGTTCGTTGATCAACTCGTCGCCGAGGCGATCGGCCACGGCCAGCACGCCACCGAACGAGCGCCGACAGAACACTTCAAAGTCATCAAGCGTGATCGACATACACAGCAAGGTAGCTTCACAAGCGTGTCTGAGCAGCAGAATTCCTTGAGCGCAAGGGACGAGCGCGTCCCTGCAGACGTGAGTAGCGTCTTCAACCTCGAAACCCATGGCCCTGATGTGTGGGTCGGCGAGAGCCCCGACTACCCGTGGGGCCGTATCTTCGGCGGCCTAGTTATTGCCCAGGCACTGTGGGCTGCGACACAGACCGTTGCCGATGAACACGTGCTGCACTCAATGCACAGCTACTTCATCCTGGGTGGGAACCCGGCCGAACCTGTGCGCTATGAAGTCGACCGCATTCGCAATGGTCGGTCGTTCTCAACTCGTCGTGTCGTCGCCCGCCAGAGCGGTGGCGCTATCTTCAATCTGTCGTGCTCATTCCAGCGCCATGAAGAGGGTGTGGAGACACAGACAGCGACATTCCCGTCTGATGCGCCCGATCCTTCGACGATCGAGTCGCATCGCGAGGGCGCAGGCATCGACCGCTTCGACGTCGACCTCAAAGGCAACCAGCCACGATCGCTGGTCTGGGTCCGCTATCCCGGCGCACTCAGCGATGACCCGCGGGTCCATCTGTGCGCGCTCGCCTATCTCAGCGACAGTAACGCCATGGATGCCGTGGCCCACGCTCACCCAAACGGCATGCCCGAGGATCACGAGACCTGGGACCAGACCTATATGAGCGCCAGCCTGGACCATGCCATGTGGTTCCATAGGCCAGTCAACGCCAACGACTGGCTGCTCTTCGACATGGACGGCCACGGCATCCTGCGCACTCGCGGTCTGACCACCGGCCATGTCTTCAACACCAACGGCGACCACATCGCCACCATCGCTCAAGAGGGCCTGATTCGCGAGATCAAGTAGCCGGCATTCTGAAGCAGTAACTGCTTTGGCCGGGCTGATTGGATCTGATTACCGAGCGGCGTGCAGCGGTAAGACAGATCGGAGTAGTGCTCCAACACTCAGCGCGCCTTGTCGGTCTCAGCTCATTTCGCAACTGGACCCAGCACTGCAATCGCCTCGCTCAACATGGTGTCTCGGGACACAGGTGGAAGCCTTGGTGTGTGCGGAGCGGTGTCCTCGTGGCTGTCGCTAGTGTTCGGTTTCACTGTGCTGATTCAGCCGACGCGGATTGCTGCGCCACCATCCACAGGAAGCAACACGCCGGTTATGAACCGAGACTCGTCGCTGGCAAGGAACAGCGCTGCATAGGCCGTGTCCCACCCGGTTCCCTGATGGCCTCCAAATGGCACCATGCGGTCACGACCTGCTCGCACCTCATCGGGGTCAGCGCCCCGGGCACGGGCATAGCCTCCGACCGCCATTGGGGTGTCCATCAAACCGGGCATGATTGCGTTGACACGGATGTTGTGTTTGAAGTTGGCTGCCGCCAAGTGCTGCGTCAGCGCATTCACTGCTGCCTTTGACGTCTTGTAGGCAGCGATGCTTGTCGACGCGATCGCTGCAACGGAGCTGATGTTCACAATCACACCACCGCCACCCGCACGCATCGCAGGGATGGCGTGTTTACATGTCAGGAACATGCCGGTCACGTTGGTGTCGTAAATCCGATTCCATGTGTCGAGTTCAAGCGTCGTCACGCCACCGTCACCAGCACCGATCCCCACGTTGTTGTGCAGGATGTCGATTGCGCCGAACGTGTCCAAGCAGGTTGCCGTTATGGCTGCAGCCTGGCTTTCATCGCAGATGTCGGCTTGCATCGCAACTGCTTCACCATTTTCAGCGGTAATCAGGTCAACGGTTTGCTGCGCGGAAGCGAGAACCCGATCCACGGCCAAGACCTTCGCTCCTTCGCGAGCGAATAGGAGCGCTGTCGCCCGGCCATTACCGATCGTGTCGTCGTCTGGCCCGGACCCCGGGCTCTGACCTGCGCCGACCACAACGGCGATCTTGCCCTCAAGCCGACCGCTACCAATGTCTTGTCCCATTACTCGAACCTACGTCATCTCGCAACGACGTCGCTGGCCAAGAACTAGTGGCCCGGATCCACGCCCGTGAGTTCGTAGATCGTGGCGGCGCTAAAGCCGGGTTGTTGGCTGGCAGTAATTAGTACTGCCTCTTTGGCAGCAATGTCAGCTGCGGCCTGCGGGACCTGGTCGGCAACATCAATCGGAATCACGACGGCGCCATGTTGGTCGGCATGGATCAAGTCGCCAGGTTCGACGTGCATACCGTGCACCTGGACCGGCACATTGAACTCTTCAACACGGACCCAAGCGTGCGATGGTCCGGGCATCCCGGCCAAAAGCTGGAAACCCTCGGCGGAATCAGGAAGGTCGCGGATACTGCCGTTGGTTATCACGCCCAGCGACCCCAGACCCTTGTGGACATTGGTGTTGACCTCGCCCCACCACGCGCCGTAACCGGGATGGTCATCGATGTCTTCTATCACAGTGATAGTGGGCCCGGGCGCTGATCCGATGTGTTCGTAGTACGCAAGTCGTATACGGGTCAGCGCTTCGGTATCGGCTGTAGGCGGCGTCTGCGCCCGGATCTTGCCGGTGCGGGCGTAGCCAACAATGGAAGCCAAACCTGGCCGAGGAGCGAAGAATGGCGTGGTGCTGTAGCCGTGGCCTCGGCGGTCGGGGGCAACAATCTCGAGCGCATTGCAGACGGTTGGGGTATCGAGTTCTCGCAATTGCGCAAGGACCTCGACCGAGACGAGGCCGCTCATGAGGCACCTCCTGCCCGGTGTGGCACGCCGCCTAACACGGTTCCCCACACTTCGATGTCTTTAAGTGTCATCGGGTCAACCTCAAGCGGATCCTCTTCAAGCACAGCGAAGTCAGCGAGTTTACCAGACTCGATACTGCCCATTTCATGATCGAGTTTGAGCTGGTACGCAGCGTCAAGTGTTATTGCTTTCATCGCATCCATGACCGAAATCCGTTCATCGGGGCCGAGAACTTTTCCGGTAGCTGTCACCCGATTGACGGCACACCAAGCGGTGTGGAGATGACCCAGCGGGGTAACCGGGGTGTCGCTATGGATCGAGAAACTGACGCCCTCTCTCAACGCCGTGGCACATGCATTCATTCCTGCAGCCCGCTCAGGTCCCATCGTGGTATCCCGGTGCTGATCGCCCCAGTAGAAGATGTGGTTACTAAAGATGTTGGCGCACATGCCCATCGCCGCCATGCGCTTGTATTGCGCCTTGGTGGTCAGCTGAGAATGTTGCAAAGTGTGGCGGTGGTCCCAGCGAGGGTGACGCTCAAGCGCTGCTTCAACTGCCTGGATAAAGACCTCGGCGGCCTGATCGCCGTTGCAGTGACAGTGCACC
Source organism: uncultured Acidimicrobiaceae bacterium (assembly GCA_905182135.1). Classification (GTDB taxonomy): domain Bacteria; phylum Actinomycetota; class Acidimicrobiia; order Acidimicrobiales; family UBA10347; genus UBA10347. The sequence goes on from CAJJAG010000006.1 coordinate 421,098, forward strand.
GTGATGCCAGCAGCGTGATGATCGCTGACGATGTCGGCCAACTGTTCCGGGGCCATCAACCACAACCCGTTTCCAGGGTGGCCTTCTGGTGGATCGAAGTAATACGGCCAGCTGACCCGGGCAGTAAAGCCCTGAATTGAACCATCGAGCACCAACTTGATGATGCCAAACCGTAGCTTGTCGGTCGTCTGTGATTTCAGCTCGTTGACGATCCTCGACAAGTCGGCTGGCTCTTGAGGCCCACCAAACATTGGTGACCCTGCCACCATTATTCGAGCCGGATACGCCGGATCATTGGTCGCCTCGCGCCACGAATTGAGCGAGTCAACATCATTCACCCGAGTCGTGCCGAGATCCGTTAGCAGCGTGTGTCCAGCATTGCGGGCTTCATAGGCATAGTTCCACTTGGCCTCGCTTGACATGATCGCGATGGCGATCTCGGTCATCCCCGACCGTGCAAGAGTCATTGCCGCTGGCTCCTGCAGTTCGCCATTGGGCGTGCCATCCGCGTTGCGAGCTATTCCCGGTGTTGGCGAATGTTCATTGATCTCTGAGTATTCCAGCATCGCAGAATTCACCGTCGCCAGGTGGGCGCTGGCGTGGTAGACAAAGATCGGGCGGGTCTGACTCACCCGGTCAAGGTGCACCGCCAATAGTCGCTCGTCGGGGAAATAAATCGGGTCGAGACCCCACGCAATCAGTGCGTCAGAGGAATTTTCGAGTTGGCTCTCGTATTCGGCCAGCCGATCGAGGACAGCCTCAATGCTGGTACATCCTGTCCACAGCTTGCCTTGCGGGTCTTTACGGTCGAAGAAACCAACATACGGGAACTGCCATACGCCCCCCGACATCACGTGGGTGTGGGCTTCGATGAATCCTGGCGTTAGCACCTTGTCGCTGAAGGTGTCGTCAATAACGTGCTCGCCCCAACCTGCCAACTCTTCAATGGTGCCGACTGCGAGCACCCTCCCATCTCGCACTGCCACCGCTTCGTCAAACGGATTGGCCGGGTTCATCGTGATAATACGTCGCGCTGGATAAATCGTCGTTGTCATAGGAGACTGTCTCGCTTCTGCTAACCGGCTTCTTGAACACTAATCGCCGCGCCTAATCACCGCGCCTAATCACCGCGCCTAATCGCCGCGCCTAATCGAGGCCTTCGCACTGTGACCACACCGTCGAGGATCTCAGCCGTCGCGCCCAGTAAAACGCGGGTCACCGCTGATCATCTGGAAAATCGAGGTACCGCAGATCTCATAGGTCATCAGCTCAGCGGTCAAGTCAGCAGGCGGCACATTGGCGAGATCGCCCCACGCGTTATGGATGCAGGTTGCGGTCGCCTCGTTGACAGCAAAGGCCTCCATGATGTTCGCGATCCCTGCTACCGGGTCGCTGCGGTCGAAACCGAACCCACCTGGCCCCGGTTCTGTCACTCCCTCTAGGAGCGCCTGCGCCGTCGGTGTCGCTGTTGGTTCGGGCGCCAAAGTTGGCGCCGGCGTTGTGTCGGGAACGACGGTCGGCTCCGAAATGCCACATGATGTAACCATGAGCACGGTCATCGTCAAGATAAGAAAAAGGCTCATTGCGTTCAAGCTTCGCACGACGTTGCGATCATCGGCGTCAGGTTCGAGCGTACGCAGCGAGTTCACTTAGATATACCGATCGTTGTTCTTCACTGATCCAGGCCGCATCGAACGCATTCCGCATAAGAGCAACCATGTCGTCGGTGGTCATCGTTGAGCGATCGAGCACCTCGGTCATCATGTGTGTCATATGACGGCTTGCGAACTCTGAGGGGTCGTCGGTGTTCAGACTCACGTTGATCCCGAGATCAAGCATCTGTTTGATAGGCCTCATGCGTCGGGGTTCAGGGTCTCGGGGCCTCCAAGTCGCGCACATCGTGAGAGCGATCCCGTCAGCCAGCACCTGCTCAGTTAGCGTTGGATCATCGAGAACATGCAACCCGTGGTCGATCCGTTCGACACCAAGCTCGTCGAGACACTGCCGAATATGTTCGGTTGAGTTTTCCTGGTCACAATCGCAGTGAGCCGTGAGTCGGTAGCCACGCTCCTTGGCCAGCTGGTAAGCAGCCAGAAACTTGTTCGGCGGATTGTCCTTTTCATACGAAGCCAAGCCCAGACCGACTATCGCGTCGCGGTACGGCTCAGCCAGCTCCAGCAACTCAAGCGCTTCTTCGATTGTGTGCTCGCGATCGATACACATGATCCACAACACCGACACGCCAAAGTCTCTGCCAGCGTCGACCCGAGCCCGCTCCATCGCCTCGAACTGACCAGCGAAGCTGATGCCACGTTCAAGGTGGGCCATGGGACCGAACATGATCTCGACATGACGAACATTGTTGTCGCGACATATCTCGATGAACGCATAGGTCAGGTCATAGAAGTCCTGGGGTTTCTGCATGACCCGCAGACACTTGTAGTGATAGTCCAGAAAGTGCGACAGGGCCGGATCGGGATAGTCCTGTGCCGCCCAGACCTCGGCTTCGGTCGACATGCCTATATCGACGTCGTTCTCTGTAGCCAATCGAAGCAGCATCGCCGGTTCGAGGCACCCTTCGAGGTGCACATGTAGCTCTGCTTTGGGCAAGCCTGCGACGAAGGAATCAAGACTCATGCCAACTTTCCGTTCAGCCAGTCATCAGAAATCGCGCCATGGAAACCGATAACTACCAGCCGCGTCTGGGCATCTTCGCCTCGAGGCCCAAAAGGTCGCAGTGTCCACCGGCGACCCACCCGCTGCAGCACCATGATGCGATCGGGCTCATCGTCGACCAGCACGAGACCTTTCGCTCGAACGACCTCGGCGGGCATCGATTCCATCAACGCCTCCACCGTGCTTCGGCTCAAAGGGTCCGTTCCGGACCACGACCACGAATCGAACAGGCTCTCTGCGTGCTGATGCCCATCGTCTTTGTGGTCGTGAGGCTCACCGGCACTAGGTGGCTTTGCTTCGACCACGCCGAACAGCAGCGTTGGGTCCACGACACCATTCGTCGCACCGATGAGGACAGCGTCGGGGCAGGTTTCCCGCAGCCACTCTTCGATGGCCTGCGCATCTTCGTCGTCAACTAAGTCGACCTTGTTCATCACCACAATGTCGCCAGATCGTAGTTGACCGATGATCGTGTCGCCAACGTAGACGTCGCGCGACTTGGTGCGGATGGTCTCGGCATCAACAACAACAACCGTCGCGTCAAGAGTCAGCCCCGGCCCGTGCCCATAGGCAGCCACGGTCGCTGGGTCGGCAACACCACTCGACTCGATCACCAACCGCTGTGGTTGTGGTTCAAGCGCCCGGATCGTTGCAAGCGCAGACGAGAAGCCATCAATAAGACTGCAACAGATGCAACCATTGGCCAACGAAATTGTGTCCCCGTCCTGGCTAGCGATGAGGTCTTCGTCGATATTGATGTCGCCAAAGTCGTTGACCAGCACGGCGATGCGTTCGTCGGCGGTGCGCAGGATGTGGTTTAGAAGTGTGGTCTTACCCGCACCCAAGTAGCCGCCGATGACCGTCACTGCCGTATCGATTTCGCTCATGAGATTCTACTCTTCGGCAACAAAATGCCCCGGTTCCACTTCGACCAGGTTGACGAGTTCAGGCGACGTTCCATGCTCCCACCGCGGGCTTGGGATCTCACCGGTCAGTAGTGGACGTTCGCGACGCTGTCGTGGATCAGCGATTGGAACAGCATCGAGCAGCCGTTTTGTATACGAGTGGCTTGGGTTCTCGAAGATGGCCGAGCGAGGGCCAAGTTCGACGATCTGGCCCAAATACATCACCGCCACCCGATGGGCGATGCGCTCAACAACCGCAAGATCATGGCTGATGAAGAGATAACTCAAGCCCATGTCTTGTTGCAGCTCCATCATCAAGTTGATGACCTGAGCCTGCACCGAAACGTCGAGAGCAGAAACCGACTCGTCGGCGATCACAAGTTCGGGGTGCAGAGCTAACGCACGAGCGATGCAGACGCGCTGGCGTTGGCCGCCCGAGAACTGATGCGGGTACTGCTGGGCATGGTCTCGCTCGAGGCCGACGCGCTCGAAGAGCCCACCAACCCGCTCGTTGAGAGCAGCGCCTTTTGATTCTTCACCGTGAACAATCAGCGGCTCGCCCACGGCGTAGCCAACCGATCGACGAGGGTCAAGGCTTGCGAACGGGTCTTGGAAGATGATCTGCATCTTCTGCCGATACTCACGCATTGATTTGTTGTGAAGATGTGTGATGTCGTGGCCATCGAGCAGGATCTGCCCGCCGGTGGATTCGAGTAATTTGATGATCAAGAACGCAAGTGTTGACTTGCCACATCCGCTCTCGCCCACGACGGCAAGGGTTTCGCCCTTGCCCACCTTGAGCGATACGTGTTCGACCGCATGGATCTTGGCTTTGCCCGGGACCGAGAACTCTTTACAAAGGTCCTTGACTTCAACCAGCGTTTCAAAGTCGGTCACACCGGGGCGTCCATGTCGACGAGATCAAACCGTTCAGGCTGCGACTTGCCCGTCATGGAACCAAGGCGTGGAATCGAGGCCAGCAACGCTTTGGTGTAGGGGGCAGTGGGTTTCTCGAAGATGTCGAACACATTGCCAGTCTCGACCAATTTCGAGTTACGCATGACCACGATGTCGTCGGCTACCTCGGCCACTACACCCATGTCGTGGGTGATCATGATCACGGCCGCGCCAGTTTCGTCTTGCAACGCACGCATGAGGCCCAAGATCTGCGCCTGAATCGTGACGTCGAGCGCAGTGGTTGGCTCATCAGCGATAAGCACGGTCGGGTCACAGGAAAGTGCCATTGCAATCATCACCCGCTGACGCATGCCACCCGACATCTGATGTGGGTATTCTTTGAGGCGCTTCTTTGGTTCTGGGATGCGCACCCGTTCAAAGACTTCGAACGCCCGCTGGTAGGCCTCGGCCTTGGTGACGTCTTGATGCAGCCGGATTGCTTCGACTACCTGATTACCCGCCGTATAGACAGGGTTGAGGCTGGTCAGCGGTTCCTGAAAGATCATTGAGATTTGATTGCCGCGGATCTTGCGAAGCTCGGCTTCGTCGGCTTGCACAAGGTCGATGGTCGATCCATCGGGTTGACGGAAGAATATCTGTCCCTCCGCGATCTTGGCCCGGGTACCCAACGTCACCAGCCGCATAATCGACAGTGCCGTAACCGACTTGCCTGAGCCAGACTCGCCAACGATCGCGAGTGTCTGCCCTTCGTACAGGTCGAAAGACAGTTCACTGACCGCGGTGAACCCGTCAAAGGTCACGGTCAATCCCTGGACCGATAGCAGTGGCGTTTCAGATCGCAGCGGCGTTTCAGCTCGCATCTAGCGGCCTCGGAGTTTTGGATTGGCGGCATCTTGTAGACCATCACCGATCAGGCTCAAGCTCAGCACGGTGAAGAAGATCATGAGTCCAGGAAACGTGAGGCCCCACCAGTTCGACAAGAAATAGGTTCGGTTGGCGCCGATGTAGAACCCCCAGCTGAGATCTTTCGGATTGCTCAGGCCAAGGAAAGCGAGCCCGGCCTCGAACAGGATCGCGCCGCCCATCACCAGGGTGCTCTGCACGATCACGACCGGCATGGTGTTGGGCAAGATCGTCTTGAAGATGATGCGAGCGTCGCTTGCCCCGATGGCACGGGCTGCTTTGACGTACTCCAGGTTCTTCTGCCTCATGAACTCCGCGCGCACCAAGCGCGCAATCGTCGGCCACGCGATCAGACCTATCGCAAGCACAATCGACTTGGTCGAAGCTCCGTAGAGCGCGACGATCACAATGGCGAAGAGCAGGCCCGGCAGAACCTGAAAGAACTCGGTGATGCGCATCAATACGTTGTCGACCCAGCCACCGTAGTAGCCGGCAACCGCGCCGATCGTGGTTCCAACAACAACGATCACAAGCGCGGCAAGTCCGGCCACCTTTAGTGTTGCGCTGCCGCCTTGCATCACAATGCGTCCAACGTCGCGACCGAGGTAGTCGGTGCCAAAGGTTGTTGAACCTTCAGCGCCTGGCGCTAGATGGATACTGCCAACCCGTTCGGTGCGGTCACCAGTGACGAAAATCGGCAGAATAAACGTGATGAACAAGATTGCAATCAGCAGAACAGCGCCGAATACCGCTGCCTTGTTACGCATAAACATGCGTAGCCCTTGGTATTTTGCGGGGGCCTGTCGCAGCCGACTGGTATCGAGGTGAGGGTCCGGCAGCTCTTGGCCATCGCTCATGCCATGCACGTCCGTTTCAGCCATTCGCGGATCCTGACACTCGAATACGCGGGTCGATGAATCGGTAAAGCAGGTCGGTCAAGAAGTTGGCGATGATTACCGCTAACGACACGAGGAACAGCACGCCCAGCAACACATTGGTGTCGCGCTCGACGACGGCTTCGAAGGCCAAGCGACCAACACCAGGCCACGAGAAGACGGTCTCGACCAGGATCGCTCCCGACAGGATGGCGCCAAACTGCAAACCCATCACGGTCACGATCGGAATGACTCCGTTGCGCAATGCATGCTTGAACAGCACCGACCTCTCACCCAAACCCTTGGCCCGTGCTGTACGCACATAGTCAGACTCGAGTACCTCGAGCATCGAAGCCCGACTCAAGCGCGAATACGCAGCGATGTAGATCAGCCCCAAGGCAAGTGCGGGAAGGAAGAGATGTTTGGCAACATCCCATTGTTGCGCGAACCAACCGCCCCTGAATCTCAGGTCCTCCATACCGCTGACGGGGAGCCACCCGAGTTTGGCCGAGAAAACGATCAACAATAGGTAGCCAGTCCAGAACGCAGGCATAGCGAAACCAACCAACGCAAAGACGGTGGTGAAGTGACTAAACCCACTTTCGGGCCGTCGCGCCGCCAGCGTGCCGACGAATACACCAACCAGGATCGCAAACGAAAGTGCAGTGATCGAAAGCAGCACAGTTGGCCACAACCGTTCGGCGATCATTTCGGTGACTGGGCGATTGTTGTTGCCGATTGAAACACCAAGATCACCTTGCAGCACATTGCCGATATAGGTCACCAGCTGGGTGGTAACCGGCTCGTCAAGACCATATTGAGCCCGCAACCGCTCGGTGGTTTCGGGGCTCATCTCACCAGCCGTGCCAGCGAGCGCGTCGACCGCGTCACCAGGCGCAAGATGCACCAGCATGAAGTTCAAAACAATTACGGCCAGGACCAACCCAAATGCCTGGAGGATCCTGACCGCAATCTGTTTCATAACGTGTTGTTGCTACCTAAATGCTCTTACTCGTCGACCCACATCTCGGCCCATGAGTCCATGAAGCCCCAGATGCTCTCGGGTGAGTTCTGCAGCGACTTCTGCATACGGGTGTACCAGACCTGGTTTGACAGGTAGATGACTGGTACTTCTTCGTTGATGATGTCGGCTGCCGAGTAGTACAACTCGGCTCGCTTAGCATCGTCGAACTCGAGGCCGGCGTCGTTGAGCAGGCTGTCGACTTCTTCGTTGCAGTACCAACTCATATTCGAGAACGCCACACCGGCGACACGGTTGTCACAGTTGTAGCTGCGGTTCACACCAATCACTGGATCGCCCCAGTTCCACAACGTGGTCCACGTAGCGTCGAATTCGGTACCTTCACCAACGGTCTTGGCGATCCAGTCGGGGAAGTCAGCGTCGAGTGAAATCTCGACCGTGACACCAATCTTGGCCCACATTTCCGCGATGAGCTCCATCGTTGGCACGTTGGCCTGTGATTGGTTCATCGTGAGGGAGAAGCCGTCGCTGTAGCCAGCTTCGTCCATCAGCGCTTGTGCCTTCTCAAGATCGAAGTCGTAGCACTTACCGTCCGGGTTGTAGTACGGGCTATTGCGCTGGATTGGACCGCACTGAGCAGTGTTGTTCAGACCAACAGCGATGACATCGTTGTAGGCCTCTTTGTCGATCGCGTAGGCAAGCGCCTGACGCACTCGAACGTCAGACAAGACCTCGTCGCGCAGGTTCAGCTGAATCCATGGAATCGAGCCGATCGCTTCGAAGCCTTTGTCGCTGACTCGCAGGTTCGGGTCTTCCAGAGCATCGACGACGACCTGGCCGCCGTGAGCGCCATCACCAGCTGCAATATCGAATTCGCCGGTCTCTAGACCAAGCGTGACGGTTGCAGGGTCAAGCCCCAGGTCAAAGATCAACTCATCGAGGTAAGGCAGACCTGGCAAGAAGAAGTCGTCGTTCGCTTCGAACCGGACAACCTCAGAACCATCAAACTCGACAAGCTTGAATGGCCCAGCACCGATGACGTCGGTTGAATTACGTGGGTGGGTCTTCATCTCTTGACCATCGTTGAAGATGTGCTCGGGAATGATTGGCAAGAGACCAGGTGAGAACGCAATGAGCAAGGCTGGGTGAGGCTGTGACAGGTTGACGACGCAGCTCTTGGTGTCGCCACCGTCTACGCCCGTCACCGGAGCGAACATTGGCTTAAACGGGTGGTTGGCCTGCGATGTCTTGATGCTGAAGTCAACATCGGTACAGGTGACATCTTCACCATCATGGAAACGAGCTTCGGCGTTGAGCTCAAGGGTGACCGAAAGCCCATCATCGGCAATGGTCCATGTATCTGCGAGATACGGGACGGGCTGATAGTCGTCGTTGTACCGCAACAAGCTGGCATTCACCTGCGGTCCAACGGTGTTCACCGCATAACCCGATGACACCGCGCCATTCGTGTGAGGTATGGCACCGGCGTAACCAACAACAACGACACCGCCGCGCTGATCGTCAGTCGGCACGTTTTCGGGTCGAAGCAAGAAGTCGCCTCCGGCCTCTTCAACGAACTCTGGCTCAGGCTCAGAAGCCGCCGCTGGCTCGTCTACCTCTTCAGAGTCAGTCGTATCGGCTGCCTCAGTCGTATCGGCTGCCTCAGTCGTATCGTCTGAGCCTCCGCACGCGACCGCAAACAGACTCAGCGTTAGCACTGCGGCTAGCAGTGAACGCCAATTTCGTGAACCCATGTAATCCCCCTCGGTGTCGATAGCTCTAAGGCACTCGCCCTGCGCTATCTGCGGAGGCTATTACTTCAAGCGAGGGGCCGTCAGGTTTCGCTTCAATTTTCTGAGGTGACACCCGATTCACGCAGTGTCCCGGTACCAGCAGTGCCAAGATAACCACCCCATGAGATGTTGGCCGGCGCCTGCGTTCCTACGAGGTTGAACCGCTCTACTTTGGCTGGGCCCGACGATTGGTAGGCACTTGCGGTCGTGATCAAGTCAAGCTCACCGTCGGCATCGATATCACCTAACCATGGCGACGAGAACGTGGTCTGATCTAGCGGGCCACCAAGCTCGTGCAACACCCTTTTCGTTGTATCCAAGACATACAGCTGGTGAGTGTTGGCAGCAACATCGTTCACGCCGAAGATCACTTCGTCACGGCCATCGCCGTTCAGATCACCCGCTACAAACCCACTCGGCGCAAATGAGCCGAGTGTCTCGCGCCACACGACTTGGCCGGTCGCTCCATCAATCAATAGATAGTCCGAAGACTCATACTCGGGCCAGACGCCTCTAGCGACACTGGCGAACACATCAGGCACCGCGTCATCGCCGACGAAATACCCCAGCGTCGGTGTCGAGTAGGTCTCGAACCCCACGTTCTCTAAGGTCCACAAGCTGGCTGAGCTCGCCCCATCAACCGCAGTAAGTGTGCCGTTGAAGGCCTGGGTCACGATGTCGACAACACAATCACCTGTCAAGTCGGCCAGCGACGGCGAAGCAATCATCCCCTTGAGTCCACCCGAAACAACTGCCTCGGTCACACCCAATTCACCGTCTATCAGCGCCGATAATGGCAGGCGCCAAAGAGCGCCCGGCAACGTCTCACCACCGGTGCCAACCAAGACCTCGGGGCCCGAGCCGCTGTCCGGAAGCAAGACTGGAGACATGTATGACTCGCCACGATCAGGAACAGGCGATTTGGCGATGACTGAACCATCGGCGCCACTCACGACAAAGACCGTGCCCAGGTGGCGGTCATCAGCATCACGAATGCCTGAACCCTCTTCAGGCTGGTCGAACACGAGCCCTCCGTTCACAGCGATCAGATCGACGACGCTGTCGGCGTTCTGATCATCGACGACCTGCGATGTGTAGAAGTTAAACCACCGACCGCCCTGATCATCGAAGGACCAAAGCAACGAACCGGTTGTTCCATCGATAGCGATCAACGCTCCTCTTCGGCCCCCGATCACCACATCGAGCGTGTCGTCACCCCCGAGCTGGACGAACGTCGCTGATCCGACAAGGTCCTCATGACCTGTCGACTTCCATAGCTCGGCCCCAGTCGACCCGTTGGTTGCGATCACCGAGGATTGTCGATCGCCAAAGGTGTCTTGACCGAATCCCTGCACCACATCAAGGACGCCGTCGCCAGTGAGGTCAGCCAAACGAGGCGATGAGAACGTGGCTTCGGTTGACTCCATGGCCCAGACCGGCTCACCGAGAGGCTCCACCACAAACTCCGCCATCTCATCGGTGAAGACGGGCGGTGCGACGCAGCCAACCGATGAAGAAGCGGCTGTCGACCCGGGAGAACACGCCGCAATAAGTAGCGCCATCACAACGGCAACCCGGCGCAACATGAACCCGGCATCTGTTATCACCAGCGCAGTATGCACCCGTTCATTATGACGATGGCAGGCTCAGCGGTGCTACTTCGGCAGCAGTCTGTCCGGCGTAGTGGTGCAAAGACGCTGTCCTCTCTGCCTCGTCACGCACGACCTGTAGACGTTCACTTATTGCAGGCACGTCGATCGTGACCACTTCGCCGTCGACCACAATGTGGCGGCCATCAACAAACACATCTCGAACTGCCCGGTCCGCAGCGGTGTAGATCAAACTCCGCAGTGGATCCCTAATTGGCATCATTGCCGGATGTGAAAGGTCGACGATCACGAGGTCAGCGGTTGCCCCCACCTCGAGCCGACCGAGATCACTACGTCCAACCAGGTCGGCCCCTCCAATGGTCGCAGCGTGAAACACTTCGGCGGTGGACACCGAGGTCACGTCACCAGTCACCACACGGCCCAAGATCGCGGCGGTGCGCATTTCTTCGATCATGTTGTGCGGGAAGCTGTCGGTACCTATCCCTAACCGCACGCCGCCGCGAACATAACCACCAAGATCTTCAAGTACCTGGCCATTTCGAGCGAAGACACCCGGGCAATGAGCAACGCCCGTTCCCGTGTCGGCCAGTAGCGCCCGATCGTGTTTACCCGGCCAATGGGTGAAGCTGTGCTCGTCGATGAACATGGCATGGGCCAGGATGCAGTCGGGCCCAAGTAGGCCGATCTGATCAGCCCATTGCACTGGCGTCATGCCGTGGCGGCGCGTCATCTCGTAGAACTCGACAAGGCTCTGCGAAGCATGCGTATGTAGTTTCCAACCATGGTCGCGGGCTGCTGCCAGCGTGTCCATCAGCAGGTCCTCAGTGCAGGTGTCGATCTGGGCTGGACCCAACATCGCCGATATTCGACCACTGACATGATTCTCGGCGTCGGTGGCAACGTTGATCGCCTGGTTCAACTGCTGATGCCCTCGAGCCTCGTCCCAGATGTAGTCGACGCTGTGCCCATTCGTCGTGGACCACTGCGACGAGGCAAAGCTCGGGACCATCCACGAGCGTATGCCACTTGCGGCCATTGTTTCAAGCCATCCCTCGTAGGGAAACGATAGATCGACGACCGACGTCACTCCGCTCTTAAGCAGCTCAGCGAGCGCGTACTGCAACCCGACGCATGACCCGGCTGCATCGGTCTGCAGCATGAACGCCCGATCATAGAGTGGACTCATATGCATCTGAGGGTTGCCGAACTCTTCACGGAAACCCTTCTTCAGCGGCTCACTTGATGGGTGGCAGTGAACGTTAATGAGGCCTGGCATGACCAGCCGATCGCTGCCATCAATATCGACATCAACATCACCGAGGTAGTCGGCGCCCATCCACGCGATCGCTGCATCGTCGAACACGACGTCGATATCGGTGCGGTATTCGTGCCGAGACTTGGCTTCGTTCCAGGCGACCACCCACCGTGCGTCGCGAATGCGAGTGACCGTCACGACAGTTGGCTCATGACTCGGTACCCGCTGGGTGAAGCACGCCGCCGAGGACGGTCCCCCACACGCGGATGTCCTTGAGACGCATAGGGTCGACTTCGAGTGGGTCTTCGTGGAGCACCGCCATATCGGCCCGCTTGCCCACTTCGAGGCTGCCGACGTCGTGATCCATTTTGATCTGATATGCCGCACCAAGGGTGATGGCATGCAGCGCATCCTCGACCGAGAGGTTCTCGGTATCGCCAAGCTTCTCACCAGTCGCTGTGCGGCGGTTCACTGCACACCACATTGTATGAAGGTGTCCAAGCGGCGTTACCGGTGCATCGGAGTGGATCGTGAACGGCACTCCCTCGCGTAAAGCACTCGCACAGGCGTCCATACCTCGGGCTCGTTCGGGACCAACCGTGAAATCACGGTGCTGATCACCCCAATAGAAAATATGGTTGCTAAAGATGTTCGCACACATCCCGAGCGCCTTCATCCGCCGATACTGCGCCCGCGTCGTGAGCTGACAGTGAGTCACCGTATGCCTATGGTCCCAGCGTGGATAGCGCTCGAGCACCGTCTCGACTGCGTTGATGAACGCCTCGGTCGCCTCATCACCATTGCAGTGACAATGCACGGTGAGACCAGCCCGGTGGTACTGCTCGACGATGTCAGCAATCTGATCTGGCGCCGTGAGCCAAATACCATTGCCCGGATGGCCCTCGGGGGGGTTGTAGTAATACGGCCATGACACGCGAGCCGTAAACCCCTGGATAGAGCCATCCAAAAACAGTTTCACGATGCCAAACCGCAGACGGTCCGACTGGGCATCCTTAAGATCGGCACAGCGAGCGGCGAGCTCAGGAAATACTGCGGGACGATCTTGTGGAACTGAAGAGACCACCATCATGCGGGCCGGAAAGCCCTCTGCATCGACCGTCGACCGCCAGATGGCGACGTCATCCTCGTCGAGCGGGCCGCTCGCTAGATCGATCACAGTCGTATGTCCAGCATTGCGCGCCTCGTAGGCGAAGTTCAAGATGCCTTCCGGGGTCAGCCGGGCATCCATAAAGTGTTTGCGAGCTTCAACACACAATCCCATCGCTGGCGGTTCTTGAAGCTCACCGTTCGGTTCACCGTGTTCATCTAGGTCGACGCCAGGCATCGTCGTGTCGCGTGTGATCTCTGCTCGCTCGAGCATCGCCGTGTTGACTGTCGCCAGATGCCCGCTCGCATGCATGATGTAGATCGGTCGGGTCTCAGACACCTGATCAAGGTGCTTGGCGTACATGCGCTCGCCTTCGAAGTACAACGGATCGACACCACGTGCCAGCAAAATATCACCGACTGGCATCTCGGCCTCGATCTCTTTTAGTCGTTCAACAACGGCATCAATGGATTTGCAACCAGTCCAGACGGTGCCGTCTGGTGCCCGAACATCGAAGAAGCCGACATAGGGAAACTGCCACATAGCGCCAGACATCGCATGTGAATGCGCTTCGACGAAACCTGGCATCAAAACCTTGTCAGCGAAGCATTCGTCGACAACATGTTCGCCCCAACCGACGAGTTCTTCGAGGTCACCGACACCGAGAACCCGGCCGTCGCGAACTGCAACAGCGGTTCCCTCCGGGTTCGCAGGATTCATTGTGATCACGCGGCGGGCGGTATAGATCGTTGTCAGGGACATTTCGGAACGCTCCCACATTTCGGGGCCCTGCGCAATCGCTACACCGAGGCCACCGGCAGGGCGCGCCCCTCACTCGAGTGCAGAAAATAACGCTGGGCCTAACAGCCTGACTACGCACACGGAAAGGGCGCTACTTAAGGGTTCATCCACCAAGCCATATTTGGGCATCCGGGTAGCCCAGTCAGCTCCACTGACACTATTTTGATGACACTGTTGATTAAGACTGCTGTCACTTGGAGTGAGACCATGACGCACTCAGCAAGGTCCGAAAATATCACTGAGCTTTTTACATCACTGAGCTTTTTGACAGTCGCTACGCACACCCCGCCCTCTACGCACACCCCGCCGACGTGTCCAACTACCGCATGTGAGCAACATTCACGATGGACCAGCTAAGCACCGCCAGCGCCCCGCTGGTTGAAGGCATCTCTATGCAGCACGGCTTTAACGAGTGAGTCGCCATGATCGAACGCTCCACCGAGTCCGCCGGCACCATCAAAGAACGAAACTTATTTGCTCTGTAATTCGAGGCCCTGTCTCTAGGTATGTGTTCGCCCAGGAACACAAAATCCCATTCGCTGAGTTAGGCCGCTACGGGCCCCAGCTGCTGGCAGTTCTCAAAAACAATCGTTCTTGTGGAGTCTCAACTTCCATTCGAGGGTCATCTCGCCCTAGCGTGTCAGCACCGTCTCTTAGTTCTGGAGTTCTCGTTATGCGCGAAGCAGTATTCGTTTCTTATGCCCGCACCGGCCTGGCCAAGGCCGGCCGCGGCGGTTTCAACATGACACCCGCCATGTCGATGGCCGCCCATGCAATCAAGCACGCTGTCGCCAAGTCAGGGGTTGACCCAGCCGACGTCGAGGACGTCTCGCTCGGCAACGGGGCACATGGCTCTGGCAATCTCGGTCGCCTTGCAAGCCTTCTTGCCGGCTTGCCTGTTCAGACCGGTGGCAACACCATCCAGCGGCACTGTTCCTCTGGCTTGAACTCGATCGCTGTTGCTGCCAACCACATTCGGGTCGACATGTCCGACGTCGTCGTCGCAGCTGGCGTCGAGTCGATCTCGATCCCAAGCCCCGGCATGGGTGGCGCAATCAATATGGACCCAGCCCTCGAAGAGAGCTACCCAGCCATCTACATGGCAATGATCGAAACGGCCGACATTGTCGCCGATCGGTACAACGTGTCGCGTGAATCCCAAGACGAATACAGCCTGCAGTCACAGCTACGCACCGCAGCCGCTCAAGAGAACGGTCTTTACGAAAACGAAATCGTTCCGATGGAAACGAAAATGAAGCTCGTCGATCGCGAAACCAAAGAAGAGACGATCGTCGACTACACCGTCGATCGCGACGAGTGCAACCGACCCACAACCACTATCGAAGCCTTGCAGAAGCTCGCACCAGTCCGCGGCGAGGGCAACTACATCACCGCTGGCAACGCTAGCCAGCTATCGGACGGCGCAGCAGCAGTCGTGATGATGTCCGACGAAGAAGCAGCTCGCCGCGACATCGAGCCCTTGGGCGCCTTCAAGGGCTGGGCTGTTGCCGGTTGCGAACCCGACGAAATGGGAATTGGACCGATCTACGCCGTTCCGAAGTTGCTCAAGCGTCACGGCTTGACCGTCGATGACATCGACATCTGGGAACTGAACGAGGCCTTCGCTAGCCAGTGCCTTTACAGCCGAGACACGCTCGGAATCGATCCCGAGAAGTACAACGTCAATGGTGGCTCCATCTCCATTGGTCACCCCTTCGGGATGACCGGAACTCGCTGTGCGGGCCACTTGCTGCAAGAGGGCAAGCGTCGCGGCGCCAAGTACGGCGTTGTCACCATGTGCATCGGTGGCGGCCAAGGCGCAGCTGGTCTCATCGAGATCTACTGATTTCAGCAGTGCTGTCACTTTGAACAGCACAACGAACCGCCATCTTGTGGTGGACATCTACCAGCAGCCCGGGGTTCGCCCCGGGCTGTTACGCGTCTGTTGCTTTCTGTCCTCGCCGTCGAGCCTCGTAAGGGTCCCTCCCTTGGATTAAACGACTTTCGTGCATCGAAACCTTCAAGTTTGCTAGCTCAAGGCCGATTGCTTCTTTATAGGTGTCGTGAACCAAGCCAGGAGCCCCATGTCACACGAACTCAATCTCGCAATTGCCCTTCCAAGTCAGCTACTGGCCTTTGCTCTACCAGCGGTAGTACTCATCGCAATCGTATTCATCGTCGTACTCCCTAGATCGCGCCGCAAGAAAGCCACTATGGCCACCTGGGCGGCCGCGAGCGATGAACTCGGCCTTGAGTTCGTTGTCAATGGCATCGAACTTGGTTCCGTTGCTCGGGGCCGGGTTAATAACCATGTCGTCTCAATAGCGCCGGCACATAAGGGCTCCAAGAATCGGGTTGTCACCCAGTACAGCGTGAAGTTCAAAGCACCCGAGGCCCCAGAATTTAATCTGGTCAAGCGCATCAACAAGAACACGCCTATCATCGGCACTGGCAACCCAGAATTTGATGCGGTCGTCGCAGTAAAGACCGACCAACCAGAGGCCCTGAGCCGCTATCTGACCGGCCCACGCCGAGCCGCCATTCTGCGACTACTGACCTACTTCCCATCTGCACAGATCACGAATCGCGAAGCACACCTGCTCACGGTCGGGATCGAGCAAGAACATGACAAGTTGGTTGACTCGATCTGCCATCTTGTGGCAGCGGCCGAAACCTTCGACCATCTCAACCAATCTGGTGACGCTCACATCGCCAACGATGCCCGCCAAGACACTGGCGACATCACCGCTCCCCCCGCAGCCGGAACCGTTGGCCCACCAGCAACGGCCCCAATCGCAACACCGATTATCACTGAACGAAAGGTTGATCGCGAGCGAGGCCTGTTGACCGAGGCCCGCTTGGACGCTGCAAGCGTGCTCGACGATCTATTCAACTCCGAACTCGACGACGCGGCAATCACGGCTCGCTTTCAGCAGACCTATCAGGGACACGAAGTCAACTGGACCGGCGAGGTGCTGCGAGTAGGCGCTACCGAAGACGGCATGAAACGTATCGCTGCACTCGTCGGATTTGCCGCCGGCCAAGCCCCTGAGTCAGGACGTGTCGTTGCACTCACTGCCATAAAGCCTGAACCTGTCGTTGTCCAAGGTGATGTAGTCAGCTTCTCAGGATTACTCGTAAACTTGGTTGTTGGTCAACGTCTGCTCCACATCGCCTAAAGTCCAGCCGTAGCTCCGGTCTACTTCGTGGAGCGACCCTGCACAGGGGTGACCGCAACCGAAATTCCATAGTTGCGAACAGTCCAGTTCCAGATACCCCACAGCGGTGCGCTATGCGGCAGACAAGTTATGCGGCAGAAGAATTACCTGCAAATATTTTCCTTCGTATTTCACTCTTCAGCGGGGTCGCCGTCAGGTTCTTCAAGAATGACTAACACCTGACCGTTATCAACCTGATCGCCAACAGCACACCGCACCTCGGACACCACGCTCGCGATAGGCGCAGTGATTGTGTGTTCCATCTTCATCGCCTCCATGATCACGAGCGACTGACCGGCCTGCACGCTGTCACCGGCCACAACGTGCACCGATGAAACCTTGCCCGGCATAGGAGCCATCTGCCCGCCGGCCACCGTAACCAAGGCATAGTCGGGGAACCGGCCGATGACCGTAATTTCAACGGTGCCCCCGGGGCTCTGAACCACCAGGCTGTCCTCGGTCTCGGTCACGCGATGCTGGTTGCGCACGCCATCGATCTCGATCGTGAGCACGCCAGTGCGCAGATCAGCATCAACCACATGCACACGCGCAGTTTCACCTGCCGACTCATCGTCGACGAGCGAGTCGATCTCGAACGTCCCGCCTCTGATGGCGCGGTACCGAATAGTCACGACCCTTTCGCCATAGGCGAATAGTGCAGTCTCCGGTGGCATCGACGAGTTCCGGTAGCCGCCAGGCATGAAACCAAGCGCACCAGTACCAACTCGGTTCACCTGTTGTTTCAACATTGCTGCCGCGATCGCCGCCTGTGCCAACAAGGTCTCGTCAGGAACCACTGCCGCTCGTGGCCGAACTCGCTCGATGAAGTCCGTTGTTGTATCCCCGTCGAGGAATGCCTGATGGCGCAGTGTTGCAACCAAAAAATCCCGGTTAGTTGTTACACCCGCGATCGCCATCGTGTCCAACACGAGCGCCAGTCGGCTCGCCGCTTCGGCTCGAGTGGGTGCATGCACGATGACCTTGGCCAGCATTGGATCGAAGTCGACCCCCACAACCGAACCTGACTCAACACCGCTGTCGATACGAGCCGCTGGCGACACTGGGGCCTCAAACACGTGCAGCGTGCCGATTGCTGGCAGGAAGTTGTTCGCCGGGTCTTCGGCATAAAGCCGAGCCTCAATGGCGTGACCAGTGATAGTCAAATCGTCTTGGCTGAAGCTCAGCGGCAAGCCTGCGGCGACGCGCAATTGCTCTCGGACAAGGTCGACCCCGGTGATCTCTTCGGTGACGGGGTGCTCGACTTGGATGCGGGTATTGACCTCGAGGAACCAGAACGCAGCACCAGGGCCATCCCCATCGAGCAAGAATTCGACGGTGCCTGCTGACGAATAGCCGATAGCTCTCGCTGCATCCAACGCGGCATCACACATTGCGGAGCGGACCGCTGGATCTATCATCGGGCTCGGGGCCTCTTCGATGATCTTCTGGTGACGGCGCTGAATCGAACACTCTCGTTCGAACAGATGCACAAGCGTGCCGTGTTCGTCGCCCATCACCTGGATTTCAATATGGCGGGGAGCAGGCAGGTATTTTTCGAGGAAAACGATGCCGTTACCGAACGACGACGCAGCCTCGCGTTGCGCGCCTGCGACCGCATCGATGAGCGTGTCCACCGACTCAACAACACGCATGCCTTTGCCACCGCCACCAGCCGTAGCTTTTACCAACACTGGAAAACCGATGTCATGCGCGGCAGCAATGACATCAAGGTCGGCCATGACCTCAATCGATGGCAGAGTCGGAACTCCGGCCTGAACCATCATTGCCTTGGCGGCAAGCTTGTCGCCCATCGATGCGATCGCATGGGGCGATGGGCCAACCCACGTCAATCCAGCGTCGATGACCTGGGTTGCGAATTCGGCATTCTCTGCCAGAAACCCGTACCCCGGGTGCACCGCGTCGGCGCCAGTAACGCGAGCCGCATCGAGCACCTTGGCGACATCGAGATACGACTCAGACGGCGAACGCCCCCGCAACGAAACCGCCTGATGGGCCTCGCTCACAAAGGGAGCGTCGGCATCGCCATCAGCAAACACCGCGACAGTTTCGATGCCCATGTCATGGGCGCTACGGAATATCCGGCGGGCGATTTCGCCCCGATTAGCGACGAGCAATCGACGTATCGGTCGTCGCTCTGATGATGTTGGTTTATCGGAAGACACCGAAACCCTCCGCTCCCTTGACGTCGTTGTTGTGACACACCGACAACGACATACCTACAACGTCGCGAGTGTCTCGCGGGTCGATGATGCCGTCGTCGCCGATCCGGCCGGTCGCGTAAAGCGCCAGCGATTTAAGCTCGTGATAATGCTCGACTTCGGCGACCATCTCAGCGTCGGCAGCTTCGTCAAACTCAAGTCCCTTGCGGGCGGCCTGGCCTCGACGCACCAACGACATAACGCCAGCGATCTGTTTAGGCCCCATGATGGCGATCTTGGCCGTCGGCCAAAGGTAGGTAAATCGAGAGTTGAACCCTCGCCCAGACATGCCGTAGTTACCAGCGCCGTAGCTTGATCCCAGGATCACACTGATGTGGGGCACCATCGAGTTCGACACCGCATTGATCATGCGGCTGCCGTTCTTGACGATGCCGCCATGCTCAAAGTCTTTTCCGACCATAAAGCCAGTGATGTTGTGCAAGAACAACAACGGGATATCGCGCTGGTTGCACAGCTGGATGAACTGTGCCGCCTTGTTCGCACTCTCGCTAAATAGCGGCCCGTTGTTACCAAGAATGCCGACGGGGTAGCCATGGACGTGCGCCCACCCACAGATCAGCGTGGTTCCATAACGAGCCTTGAACTCTTCGAAGCGACTTCCATCGGTAATGCGCCCGATCACTTCGCGCACATCTATCGCAGTCGCCAGCTCACGACTCATAAGCCCTAGCAGTTCGTCGGGGGCATGAATGGGTGCGTCGCCCTCGCCCGTGGCGCCGTAGCCCTGCTTGTGATGGTTCAGGTGGGCGACAACTTCGCGGCACATTCGAAGACCATCGAGCTCATCTTCAGCCAGATAATCAGCCAGCCCGCTGGTTTCGGCATGCATCTGCGCACCTCCCAACGTCTCATCATCGGAGATCTCGCCGGTGGCCATCTGGACCAACGGCGGACCGCCTAAGAAGACCTTGGAACGTTCCTTAATGAAAATGTTGTAGTCGCTCATTCCTGGCTGGTAAGCGCCACCTGCCGTCGACGAACCGAACACAACAGCAATAGAAGGGATGCCAAGTTTGGAGAGCTCAGTGACGTCGTAGAACAAGCGGCCCGATTCGCCGAAGTGGTCGACCTGTTCGCGCATTTGTCGCTCGGGGTCCTCAGACCCACGCAAGTCGCCGCCCGCTGATTCGACAAACTGCACGTAGGGGAGGCGGTTCTCCCTACTGATCTGAATCGCCCGCATGATCTTCTTGCCGGCGAAGGCAGTAATAGCGCCGCCCAACACTGTCGGGTCGTTGCCCATGATCATGCACTCAGTGCCTTCGATCACGCCGATACCCATGACTAGGCCAGCGCCCACCGTGTAGTCAGAGCTATAGGCAGCGAGCGGGCTGATCTCATAAAACGGCGAGTCTGGGTCGATCACAGCCGAGATGCGTTCGCGAATGGGAAGTTTGCCTCGGGAACGGAGACGGGTCATCGACCGCTCGCCGCCACCTTCGGCTGCTTCGAGGTTCAGCTTGTCGATCTCAGATAGCTGCTCGAGCATGTCGTCGCGATTGCGAGCGAACTGTTCACTACCCGTGTCCAACTTGCTTCGTAGGGTTGCCACAGTTCAAATCTACGTGGCTTTGTTAGCTGCGACCAAGGTTAAGCGTCTGCAACCAAGATCAGGCGTCGCGTGCGCCACCGTCTACAGCGATATCGGCGCCGGTCATGTGCCATGCCGCCTCGCTCGCCACAAACGCAACGACCTTGCCGATGTCTTCCGGTTCGGGAAGTCGTTCGGTCAAGTTCGGCATGGAATTATCGAGTGCCCAGCGTTCGGCCTCCGGCCAGGATGCAGCACTGCCATCGCGCTCGGCCCGGCGAGTCACCATCGCTCGTACCTCGTCGGTTGCGATCATTCCGGGGCTTACGAGATTGGCCGTAACACCTGTGCCACGAAGCTCCATGGCCAGTGTGCGGACAAGGGTCGGCAAGGCCGTCTTGGCTCCGTAGTACCCGGCGTTTCTCTGACCAGGCTGCTGGGTCCCAACCGTGCCCATGAAGATGATCCGCCCCCACCCGCGCTCACGCATTGCCGGCAGACACAGCTGCGTCACTCGTACCGCAGCCAAGACGTTCACGTTCCATTCGTCGGTCCATTTCGCCATAGATGACCAGCTTGATCCACCCGGTGCGCCGTAATTGTTCACCAACACGTGCGCTCGATCCGCGACAGTTGCAAGTTGATCTGCGCCCGCGTCGGTCCGGATATCTGCCGTCACCGCTTCTGCGCTCAGCCCCTCGGCCTTCAGCTCGATTACCGTTGCCTCGGCTTGACCTGCTTCGAACCCATGGATAAGCACATGTGCTCCCTCGACAGCAAGCACCCGCGCTATACCTCGCCCCGTACCCCTGTAGCTACCCGTTACAAGTGCCGTCTTCCCAGCAAGGTTTAAGTCCATGGGCCGTGTTTAGACGAGCGCTGCCTTTTGGGCAACTCGTCGAACTTTCATTTACCATCAAAATCACCAGGCGCCACTTTTGCCCACTCGGCGATCCGCAAATCTGAGGTCAGGGCGCGTCGTGTCATCGCCAGCGTCACGATGATCACCGAGAGCGCCACCGCGCCGAGTACCAGGAACATCACGACTAACTGAATAAGCACTGCATCTATGGGATCGACACCCGCCAGAAGCAGACCGGTCATAGCACCAGGGAGCGCTATGAGACCGACCACCTTTGTGCGCTCGATCTGTGGGATCAACGCTAGTCGAGCAACATCGCGCACGACCCGGCGTGTCGATGCCGGCCCGTCAAACCCCAAGGCCAGCATCGCTTCGATCTGGCCCGCCGATTCAATGAGCTGGCTCCGGGTGCGATCTACGGCCTGCACCACGGTGGGCAGCGTGTTCCCAATAGTGATCCCGGCAATTACCACAACCGACACCGCTTCGAGGGCCAAGACACCAAGGCCGAAGATCACGGCCAAGACAACACTGACGCTTAACCCGATCGCCGAAAGTCCTACCACAACGAGGTCGCGGCCTGCGCCGGTTCGACGAGCCACGACGGCACCAGCGATTCCAACCATCATGACCACCCAGAGCACCGACCACAGACTCGCTAGGCCAGACTCGAAGATCACAGTGAAGAGGGCCCCTACCCCCAGGAGTTGCACGGTGGCTCGCGCAGCTGCCCACAGAACCGGCCGCTCAAGGCCAAGCCGTTGCCAGATCGACACGCCGACAACGATCACTATCAGGATCAGCGAAACTGCTGCTTGCCATAGTTCGACGTCGGTGCGCATGTTTAGTGCTGGGGCAGACGGGTTAGCACAGCGCGAAGATGGTGCGTCAGCGGTTCGCCCACTGCCGCCATAGCAACGGTGTACTTCAGTACCGCCTGGTCGCCATCGTCTTCGACAGAGATCGCCCGCTGCACGTCACTCACCGATTTCGCACCCGGCGTGGTGTGCACGCTAATGAGCTCGAGGTCCAGCGCGGCACCACTCACCGACCCTTGATAGAGCTCGACGATGCCCGAGGGCTGCACCACGACGAACTCGATTCGGTCGTCGCCTAGTGCTCGTAGGTAGCCCGTCTCGGCGTGAAGCGGCTGGCCGGTCTCGGCATGTTTCGTCTTTTGGCTATACGCGAGGAAGGGCTTGCCTACATGGCCAAACGTAACCTCTTCGGTGTATCGAAACCCATCGATGGTTGGGTACTCGCCCTCGCCAGCCCCTTGCCAGGTACCTAGTAGAAAGGCAAGTGGTTCACAGTCCATATGGAGTTGCATACCCCGGAGTCTTGCAGGTGTCGGCCCTGACCCGGCCGCCCAATCGCGCTGAGGACCCACCCAAGCAAAATGGTGTTCCCACGTGCACCCCGCGAACCAAACGTCTCCGCAAGCATTCTGGTGCTTCCCTCAACCACTGACTTGATGATTGCCTAGCCAGGCAAAAATGTCCCTACTCAAATAACTAGTCGTCGGGACCTCAGAGCTGGACCCTAGGAAACAGCCGAAGGGGGCTATCCGTAAGAACCGGTGCTTCTTGACCCGGCGTTGCGGTTTCGAGAACCCGGCGGGGGCCCCGGGAGCGGCCAAATCGGCAATAGGAAAGAACGGGCAGTGGCGCCGTGGCACACGAACACCTGTACGATGGAGTCGTGCTAGGCAAGATCCTGACCTTTGTTGCGGTCGACCCGCCGCAACAGTCGTTCTTCGCTGCGTGGGACCCAGATAACCCTGGTGGTCTCGGCGCTGACTCGACGCTCGATATCGAACTTGCGCTTCCTGCCGCGCGAGGCACACAGAAGCAAACAGTCGCCGCAGAGAAGTTCGCTGTTCGCGATGCAATCGATCAGCTCGCCACCCTGCGGCGCGACGAACGTGCCAGCGACTCGGCCCATGCGTGGGCCGGCGTGGTCCGCGCTGGGCTCTCACTCATCGCCCGCGGAAAGGTACTGCCATGGGTCAGCCCTAGCGGCTACGACACATGGCGGGTCGATCCGCTCGACCCAGGTGACCACCAGATGCTCAACGCACTCGTGGATGCACTGCCTGCCCTGGCGCACGCAACACCTGCTGCTGGTCGCGGCAGTATCAGCGACCCCGGGTACACAATCCGAGCTGCGTTCGACGCAATCGCCGATGCCTTCATTCGAACGCCCGCAGCCCATCGCGTAGGGTCACTGCGCCTTTTCGCCGATCCCACACCGACCAAGGTTCCTCATTTGAGGCCATGGGTGAACGACTTGGCGGCATCCCACTGCTCCAACAGCCGGTTGGTATTGCGCATGCACCCACCGGTCCAGCCCCGTTCCAGCGAACCAGCCCTTCATCCTGAGCCTGCGCCAGTTGAGGATCCAGACGAGCCCTGGCGAGTCACTTTTGCGCTGCAGTCCAAGTCGGACCCATCGCTGCTCGTCGACGCACGCGACTACTGGCTCGCTCCTACCGAAGTGACGGACCGTCTGGGTCATCAAGCTGAAACCACATTGCTGGCCGGGTTGCTCACCGTGACCAAGCTCGTAACGCCGTGGTCCAGCCTGCTCGACGATGTGGCTCCATCCGAGGGGACACTCGATGGCGGGGACCTCGATGCCTTCCTTGATCAGCTCGACGCACTCGATGCAGCCGACATCGATGTGCGATGGCCATCCGAGCTCGTGGCACCAAAGATCAAACGGCAACTTGTGATTTCGGCCGGTTCACCAAGCAGCGGTCTCCCTTCGGCCCTCAACCTGGAAACACTGCTCGACGTTGACTGGGAATTCCTGCTCGACGGTCTGGCGCTGACCAACGAGGAGTTGCAGGTCCTTGCCGAAGCGAAGCGTTCCGTCGTCTCGCTTCGCGGCCGATGGGTGCGTCTCGACCGCGAAACGCTACGCAAGCTCCGAGCCCCCGCTCCGACCATTAGCGTGACGACAGCACTCGCCGCAGCGTTAGGCGCCGACGTCGACCTGGCGAACGACCCGAACGCTGCAGCGCTCGGCCTCGATCCCGACGAAGAGATCAACATTCGAGTCATTGGTGCGCTCGATGAGCTCGTGATGCGGCTCGAGACATTGACCGGCGAACGGTTTGCAGACGAACCAGCAATGCTGCACGCCGAACTACGCCATTACCAAAAGCGGGGCCTGGCTTGGATGGCTGACCTGTGCCAACTCGGGTTTGGCGGTTGTTTGGCCGATGACATGGGGCTCGGCAAAACCATCCAGGTACTGGCGCTTCATGCGACCCGTCGTGCTATCGCCAGCGACTCGAACGTCAATGTCGGCCCCACCCTGGTCATTTGCCCGACATCGCTGATGAATAACTGGGCACGCGAGGCCAAACGGTTCATTCCTGACTTCGACGTCCAGATCTTCCATGGCCCCAATCGCTCCCTCGACAGCCTGTCGGACAACTCGATCATCGTGACGAGCTACGGGGTCGTGCGCAGCGACGCTGCCATGTTGGACGCTATCGAATGGGACATCGTCGTCGCCGACGAAGCGCAGCACGCAAAGAACCCTCGATCTCGAACCGCCAAAGCCATTCGTCAGATCAGCCATGGGGTGCGCATTGCATTGACTGGCACCCCAGTCGAGAACAACCTCAGCGAGCTTTGGTCAATCATCGACTGGTCGGTACCTGGCTTACTCGGGCCCCTCGAAACGTTTCGCCGCACAATTGCGCTGCCGATCGAACGAGACGGCGACCGCAAGGCAACCGAACGCCTCCAACGTCTAGTAGAACCGTTCCTGCTGCGACGTACGAAAACCGACGAAGGCATCGCACCAGAACTTCCCGCGAAGATTGAACGCGACCTCATCGTTCCGCTGTCCGATGAGCAGGTGACCTTGTACAAGGCCACTACCGAACATGTCCTGGCCGAGGTCGCTGGGACCCACGGGATCGACCGACGCGGATTGATTCTCAAATTCTTGACCGGGCTCAAGCAGATCACCAATCACCCAGCACAATTTCTGCATGAGACAGGACCACTCGATGCCCGTTCAGGAAAGCTCGACGCGCTCGACGATCTCCTCGCAACTGCCACTGCTGCCAACGAGTCCACGTTGATCTTTAGCCAATACGTCGCCATGGCCAACCTGATCGTCAAACACCAACAGGTCAGAGGACGCCAGATTGCTGTGCTACACGGCGGATTATCGGTCAAGGCTCGCCAAGAACTGGTCGACCGTTTCCAAGCGGGCGACCTTCAGATACTCGTGCTATCACTCAAGGCTGGCGGAACAGGACTCAACCTGACTGCCGCAACCCACGTTGTCCATTACGACCGGTGGTGGAATCCCGCTGTTGAAGATCAGGCAACTGACCGGGCGTACCGCATTGGTCAAACTAAGGCGGTCACGGTGCATCGCATCATCACCGAAGGCACCGTCGAGGATCGCGTAGCCGACCTACTGACGGCCAAGCGCAAGCTGGCTGCCTCAGTCACCGGAGCCGGTGAAAGCTGGATTGGTGACCTCGACGACGACGACTTAGCCGAGCTAGTCGAGCTCTC
Organism: uncultured Acidimicrobiaceae bacterium; assembly: GCA_905182135.1. Classification (GTDB taxonomy): domain Bacteria; phylum Actinomycetota; class Acidimicrobiia; order Acidimicrobiales; family UBA10347; genus UBA10347. The sequence goes on from CAJJAG010000006.1 coordinate 447,322, forward strand.
GGTTTCGTGAGCGTTTTCTGATGGCAAAAGTACGCCAATTTGGGACTACCTGGTGGGGAAAGGCCTGGCTCGATGCTCTCGAACAAAGATCACTTATCGACCCAAACCGCCTTCCCCGAGGCCGGACCTATGCGCGCCAAGATCGAGTGCGCGACATTGAGTTGTCACCAGGTGAGCTGCGGGCTCAAGTCTCCGGCAACCAAGAGGGTCCGTATACGACCACCTTGTCCATGCGGGTATTAGCCGACAGCGAGTGGGACACCGTGCTCGACCTTGCTATGACCAAGGCCAGCAATGTTGCTGCCCTGCTTGCTGGCCAAGTTCCGAAAGAGATCGGCGACCATGTGTTGCCTGATCGCGGTGACCTGAGCCCGGAATGTTCCTGCCCCGATTGGGCCGAGCCATGCAAACACGTTGCTGCGTTGTGTTACGTCGCTGCCGACATGTTCGATGCTGATCCCTTCGCTCTACTCACGCTGCGCGGCCTGAGCCGCGACGCTGTTCTCACCGAGGTCCGCTCTCGTCGCAGTGAACGACTCGGCGTCGACCTGACTCCATCTAGCGATCAGCCTCGTGGTGGTGACCCTGCCATTTCTGGAGCCCAGGCGTTTCGTCGTAAACCCACTCAACTGCAACAGTCCGCTCCTCTACCAAGCCACCCCGGCACCTTGGTAGCTCTGACGGTGATCCCCGGTATGGACGCCGGCATCGATGCCGATGAACTAGCGGAGCTGGTCAGCGACGCCGCAGAGCGAGCCTGGTCAATGCTCGCAGGCGGTACTGATAGCGGACTTGATCTCAGCATCGGCGCCGACGTCGTCCGGCGCGCTGCACGAGGCACGAGCGATCAGATTGCCGAGGCCACCGGGTTAGACCCGAACGAGTTGCGGGCAGCAGTAACGGCATGGCACATCGGCGGCCTAGCTGGCTTTCGAGCCCACAGTGCCAAGCCCGCGGTAAACGCCGACCTCATGATCCGAGGTCAACTCAGCCTGGGCGAACGGGCCCGTGTCCGCGGTAACACCGTCAGTTTCGGCACAACCCAGTTGCGCCTCGACCAAGACCAACAATGGTGGCGATTCACCGCCGATGACGACCTCGGCTGGCTGCTGGCCGAAGGACCGACCGACGACCCCAACGACCTCCTCTAGTGCCGCCTGACGCGACGTACCGCTTGACCACTACGTCACGTGCTCGGACTCAAGGAACACCCAGTCATTTCGCCTTATGGGCGAGACCACCACCTTGCCCTGTCTAGGGGACCTGTGTTTGGCGACACGTTCCGAAGGCTTCAGCACCACGATCACCGCCCTGGCCAAATTGCAACGCGAGCGCACCAAGGATCTTCTGGGTATGTCCGCTGCGTCACCCGGGTTAGCATGCAACGGCGCCACTATTTAACGTTCTGGACCGGACGCACCCAGGCTCTGCGGGCCGCGACTTCAAGCGTCCTTCCTGCATGGAACGACTCTTTGCCGGGGTACGCAAGCCTGCTGGGGATGCATGCGTTCGCGCTTGAAGAATCGGGCAACCACTTCGGGGCCGAGGCGATTGGTCGAGAGGCTGTTGAACGAAACCCCAACGAGCTGTGGGCAATCCACTCGGTAGCCCATGTGCTCGAAACCCAAGGCCGCTCGGCTGAAGGTGTTGCGTGGCTCGATTACCCAACCGACGCGTGGGATGACCGCAACCCATTTCGTCGCCACGTCTGGGGGCACGCTGCATTGTTCAACGTAGCCCAAGGGCGCTACGACAACGTGTTGTCCCTGTACGACAACGAAATCACCTCGGCGAACACGCCACAGAACATCGACGTCCAAAACCTGGCTTCCCTCCTGGCCCGGCTCGAGCTTCGCAGCGTTGATATTGGTGACCGGTGGGATGCCCTAGCCGAGCACAGCGAAACGCGAATTGGCGACCATGACATTGTATTCAACGACATCCATTGGAGCCTGGCTATGGCGGCCGGTGGACGTGCCAAAGCGGCTTCACACCATGCTCAAGCCACGGCAGACTTCGCATCGACCGATCCGCTCTGGGCTGCGCATGTCTTTGCCTCTGTTGGCACCGACTTATGCAGGAGTCCGGTCGCATGGTGAAACCAGGACTATGCCGCCGCAGCCGACCTGATGTGGCCGATCAAGGATGATCTTGCACCCATTGGCGGGAGCCATGCGCAACGCGATCTCTTTCCTCAGCTGCTCGGCGACGCCCTGCTCAATGCAGGCCGGTTCTCGGAGGCTCCAAGCCTGTATTCCGAGCGGGTAACGCTGCGCCCTTCGGCGCGAACCGACTGGGAGCATCTGTCAGAAGCCCTAATCGGGCTGGGCGATCACGTCGGGGCAACAGCTGCCGCTAACCGAGCATTGGCCGCGGCGGAACCTGCGGCTTAAAAGACTGCTGGGTTGTTCCCGCGTGCTACGCCGCCACGATCTCGCCACGATTGGTACGCCACAACAACTCCGCTCCAACAACCAGGATGAACGTGGTGACACCCATGCCGGCCAAGGTCTGCCGCAGGCCGACCGCGTCGGCCAGCAACCCAAGCGGGTACGACACAAGGCCGAAAGCACTGAATCCCAAACCAAGCAATGACTGGATACGGCCGTGATAGGCGCTGTCGCTAAGGCTGAGTGCCAGGGTGGCGTTCATCGATTGGAAGCCCGCCGTTGATCCTCCAACAACGACTGCGGCGATCAGCGCTACGTTAAACGTTGGTGCGCAGCTGATGAACAAAAGCCCAACGGCCAGCATCACACCGGAGATGACCTGCACCCGCGGACCCTGAGCCAGCACCGTGCGAGCAACACCTACCCCGGCGAGCAACCCACCGCCTGCACCAACGAGAGACAGAAGCGCGAAACCTTCGGAACCGCGACCGAAGAAGTCCTCCGCCACACTTGGTAGGAAGGCAATGTAGGGAAACCCCACCATCGTGACCAGGATGGCTAGCGAAACAACGATGCGCAGCGACGGCACCGAGATCGCGTACCGGAAGCCATCGGCCATCTCGACCAGCGGAGCTCGTTGCGGCCGATCAGGGTTCGGCAGACCAGGATCCAGAAAGAGAAAGCAGAAAGCTGCCAGCACGCTGAGCCCAGCGCTGAACAAGTAGATGCCAGCAAAGCTGAGCCAGGTCACGCCCAAGAACACCCCGGCAAGAGCGGGCCCAATAACCCGGTTGCTATTCATCGATATCTGCGCAAGTGCAACGGCATTCGGAATGAGTTTCGGTCCAACAATGTCGATCGTGAATGCCATACGCGCCGGGACCAACGTGGCAAACGCCATGGCCTGGGCTGCCGAGACGACGATGAGCATCCAGAATCGCGTGATGTCGAGGACCTCGGCCATGCCCAATGCCGCATTACTCACCGCAAGAAAAGCAGTTGCAACAATAAGCAGCTGGCGTTTGGGCACCCGGTCTGCGAGCACACCACCAATGGGGGTCATCACCAGTGACACGGCGCCAAATGCAAGCGTCACGAGCCCAAGAGCAGCGTTCGTACCACCGAGTTCCTTGGCCAACGCGCCTCGCGCGACGATGCCGCTAAAGATCGCCAGGTAATAGAGGAACGTGCCGAACCAGATGATGCGAAAGGCGGGAATCGAAAAAGAAGCGAGTGTGGGTGTGCGCGTCTCGGCCTTCTTCGGGACGTCCTCGTTAGCTACCGACGACTCGGATGGATCAAGCCTTGCCAAGGTGTCGAGACTACGGCCGAGACCTGTGCCACTTCCAGATCAGGGCTGGTGACTTTCGACCATAGGTAACGAGGCGGCCGAACGGGACCATGTCCCCATGTCCTCTACCCGCCACAGGGACATGCCCCAGCCAACCGTCATGCGAAAAAGAAAATCAGTCCCAAAGGTAGAGATCGCACCAGCTGCACCGTAATCGCGCCGACCGTGCGGGCCTATCGACGTCAATATCGAGGATCGTCAGACCCTCGATATTGACGTCATACAGATCATCACTCTTCGCGAGTGTTTCTTTAGGCCAGAGTCAGGGTGCCGCCGGCATCGAGGTTGCCCGACTGACCAATTGATTCTTCGGTTGTCATGGCTGTTGCTGCGACCACATCGGTAACACGACCCCAGGTGCGAGCGCCGTCTGCAGTGCGCAACGCACACAACCCAGACTCGGGACCATCGGCGTTGTACATGACTGTGTAGGCCTCGACCGTGACGGCGCCAGTGTGGTCTTCTGCGACCGGCGTTACGGGAATCTGATCAACCTCGTCCTGCACGTCAGCTGCCTGGTAGCCCACTGCTGGTGGCTCAGTCGAGTACAAACCAATAGCGTGTTTAGTGAGGAAGCCGCCATTGGCGCTGACCAGTCCTACAGAGCCAGCATCCCCACGCAGTACGTCGATCATCGTAGCTATCGAGTGAGTCACATAGTTGTTCAGCGGCCCGCCAGCGAACGTCAATCCGCCGGTCTGGGTCAGTTGGCGATCTTCGCTGAAGCCCATTGATTCGGCACCAACTTGCACTGCCGACGGGAAACACGAGTACAGATCGATGTGATCGACATCATCAGGGCCAACTCCTGCGAGCGAGAACAGTTTCTTGCCAGCCGCCATGATCGCAGGCGACGAATGTAGATCACGCCGATTCGACACCGCGTAAGTGTCGTGTGCATCAGTGCCAGCCCACGGGAATACCCATTTGTCACGAGGCACGCCAGCGGCTTCAGCGACCTCAGCTGAGCACAGCAGCACCGCCGCCGCCTGGTCCAGATCCCAGTTTGAATTCATCGCCTTGGTGTAGGGGAAGCCGACCATTCGATTGGTAGGGCTTGCGTCACGGATCTCAGCGGCAGTCATGGGGGTACGAGACCATGCAAACTCGTTTTCCACGGCCTTCTGATTGAACGTCTGCCAGAGGCGAGCCAAACGATCGCGGTGCTGGTCGATCGTCTCGCCACGAGCATGGCGAATTGCTGAATCGAACAGTGGGTAGAAGTGAATGGGCATCTGCATGCCGCGCTCTTGCTCGAAGTCGGTCTGCATCAAGACGTCAGCACCAAATCGTTCGTCGGGTTCGACGTCGTCTTGGCCGGTGAACGGCACCGCCATCTCGGCCCGGCGTTGGCGGCGCCGACTCCAGATCGTCTCGGCGCCGACGAAGACCGCGCAGCTCATCTCGCCGGTGCTAATGCGAGTGGCAAGAGCGTTCAGGTACGACTGTGGCGTATTCCCACCGTTCGCAGAGACCGAGGTTTGAGCACCGGATGCGCCAACTCCATCGGCGATGAGGCGAGCCGGGTCGCTATATTTCCAGGCGCCTTGGACCACACCAACATGATCCAGCTTGGCGAGCAGCCCAGGCGCTCCGGCATCGGCAGCCGCATCACGCACGGCTTGCTCCATCATGGCAATGGCTTCGAGTGCTTGGCTCAGGTCATCGGGCTTCTGTATTGCCTGAGCAACACCGACAACCACAGGGGTACGTGGATCAATCGTCATATATCGAAGTTACTGCCGCGGCTATCGCTGCCGCTAGCCGAGAGCCTCGACGGCTTCGCCGAGCGAGGTATCGAGCGGTCCTAGCCCAGCCACGAATAGCTCGGCGCCAACAACATCGATCCAGCACTACATAGGTGTTGAAGCGAGCCCATCCGTTAACTCATCTTCATTCATTGCGCCCCGAGTTTCATTCCGCCTTCACCTTTCACTGGCCCCCAAGTTTCTCGATTGCGAACTCTGCACCAGTCGCAACCGCCGAAGCAATGTCGGCCATCTTGTCGAACTGCACGCCAAGATCAACGACCTTTTCGAGAAAGTCCTCGAATGCGAGCAGCCGATGACCACGTCCAATGACTTGGGGGTGCAATACGAACGTTGCAACCCCACCTTCGAGCTCACGAACCATCCATTGAACGTCGCCGAGCCAGTTCGAGAACATGTCCTCGGGTCGAACCAGGCCTGGCATGATGCCGCCCTTACGGAACGCTACAAACTCTAGATACGGATAGTCATCGTTGGTCCAGGACCATGGCAGTTCAATTAGTTCAGACTCCGAACCCCACCGGGCGGGCGCTTCGGTGGGGAACTCATCGCCAACCCGAACTCGATAGGGCCGAAAATCATGGCCCATCAGTGACGAGTCGTACACAATGCCGTTTTCGAGCAGAAGCTCGATCGTCTGGTTTGTCTGGTCGCCAGCCGGTGCTCGGTACCCAACAGGATACGTGCCAGTGAGTCCCTGAACCAGTTCGATCGAACGAGCCATGGCCGTCCGCTCATCGGAGGCAGATTGCAGCGCATTCATCTCGTGCGCATATCCGTGCAGCCCGACTTCGCAACCAGCGTCCACGATCATGCGGCACACATCGGGATACGTCTCGATGGTGTGGCCCGGGATGAAGAATGTCGCAGGAAGCGAACGGTCTGCGAGTAGTCGCAAGATTCTTGGCACTGCAACCGCACCAAACTCACCACGCGAGATGGGTGCAGCGGTTGTCATCTTTCGCATCATCCACAACGACGGCCCATCGAAGTCGAACGACAGACACGCATGTCCAGCAGTATTGGGGGATGTGACGGTTTGAGATCCAGCCATAGACTGACTCTGACAGAAGCACAGGCACCAACGCCAGCTTCACGTTTCCATCGGCGTCGCTGACCTCGTCAACGTCGTCGAAGCCGGTCACGGACATGGACACCGCCATATCAGCTGTTACTGCCCCCCGACCTGACCTAAATCGCCATACATCCCGGTTGGGTCCAGAGCAATATGGGGAGCCCGAAGGCAGCCGTCAGTGGTGACGAACACCGCTGATAGAGACCGAGTGGGCTCGCTGGAAAGTCCCTGAAAACGCTAAGAACCCCCGGGCTAAAGCCAGGAGGTCCTTGGCGGAAGGTATGGGATTTGAACCCATGGATACGTTGCCGCATCAACGGTGTTCGAGACCGTCCCTTTCGTCCGCTCAGGCAACCTTCCGTGGGCAAGGGTAGCGGTTTCGGTTCCTGTTCCGCATCAAAAATGCGAACCCGACTACTAGGTTCAACCGCCTCTACTGCTCTCTGGCTGGACGGTCATATTCGCTGCGAGAAGTGTCGATGCCCGTTGATGATCCACTCAGGAATGGCCTGATGATTCCCTGCACTGAGGGAGTGAACACGGACCGAAGGTGTGGACCGCCGCTGACGCTCCAATGACACCATCACGGCGGTGAGCCGTTTGACCTACGGAGGAATTCACCTAGGGACTTTCGAATCATCTTTGATCCAAACCCTCAGGTCTGTCCCATAGCGCCCGACGGAAGGGCATGAATCGGGAGTCGCTTTCATGAACATGGCATCACTATTTGAACAGGTTCTGAGCGAACATGTCACCACGGGCAGTCGCAGTGATGTTGCAACAACAGGCGAAAGCTTCGGGTGCGGGGCGCGCGACGAACGCGACAAACGCGCATGTTCGCTGTATCTGTGGCTTCTTGGCCCAACGGCTGGAGAGGCGGCCACCCGCTGCCCCTGCAAGGCCTAAGCTTCTCCGCTCTGCCGGAACCATCGCCTAGAGCGAGAGCGGCCGAAATGCGTTCGCCACCACGACATCTCGCCAGCGCAGACGGGCACGGTGGAAGGGCATCCCGAGACCACACGGCTGATCGTCGAACTAGCGCCTGTCGACGGCACGACATAGATGACAATGACCGGTGTTGGCATCCTTAGCGACTCGGCAGGGCTAGCGGCTAAGGATTGTCCCTAGCCAAGTTGGTGATCTGCACCGTTTTCCAAGCACGAGTTCGCGTTTTTGTGCGGGAATTCATGCACAAACGACGTAAATTCCCGCACAGGACACCGCAAAGATCAGCTGATCCAGCCCTTAACTTTTTCGATGGTCTCGAGGCGGTCGGGGCCCACAGGGTTAATCGACAGGCGGGTCACGCCGGACTCCTTGTAGGCCATGATCCGATCCCGCACCCAGCCCTCGTCACCGACCATGGCGGTGGCTTTCAGGAACTCATCAGGAACAGCGGCTTCGGCTGAATCCTTCTGACCGCTCAAATAGAAATCCTGGATCTGTTCGGCCTCGTCTTCGTAGCCGTATTTACGGAAAATATTGTTGTAGAAGTTCTTGCCCTTGGCACCCATACCGCCGACGTAAAGCGCTGTCATCATGCGGCCTCCATCGCGGATCTTCTTGGCCATGTCATCGTCGCAGAATGCCAGGCTTCCGCCGGCCACGACTTCGAGCGGCGCTCGTCCCTCTTCTCGGCTGCGCATCCCTGCTGCCAGGTCGTCGCCCCAGACCTGCTTGGCACGATCAGGGTGGTAGAAAACAGGAAGCCAACCATCAGCGAGTTCCGCAGTTAGCTCGACGTTCTTTGGGCCGAGGCTGGCGATATAGATCGGGATATCTTCGCGAACCGGATGGTTGATGAGCTTGAGCGGCTTTCCCAAACCCGTACCCAAGTCATGGGGCAATGGCAGCGGGTACATCGGGCCGTCAGCCTCGACCCGTTCACGACGCCAGACTTTGCGACAGATATCGATCGTCTCGCGGGTTGCTTGCAGGGGCTTCTTGTATGGCACGCCGTGCCATCCCTCGATCACCTGAGGGCCAGACGCGCCGAGACCCAAGGTGAAACGTCCACCGGACACAGCGTCGAGACCGGCTGCTGTCATAGCCACCAATGTCGGCGTGCGGCTATACAACGGCAGGATCCCCGAGGCCAACTCGACCGTTTCGGTCTTGGCAGCCAGGTAGCCCAGAATCGACACCGCGTCAAAGCTGTACAGCTCGGCGACCCAGATCATGTCGATACCAGCCCGCTCGAGATCGGCGGCTTCGTTGGCGGCCTGCACCGGGTCGCCCATGTAGTTCAGTGACATCGAAAGTTTCATGGTGCAATCATTACAGGTGCGCCACCACCGAAGGCCGGTCAATAGCGCTACTTGTCGTTCTGCAGCAATCTTTGGTGGACGACGTCGGCAGGCACCGCTGCCCTAGTCGCCGAAGTAGGTTTGAGCTTCGCTCCAAACAAGGGTGGCGACCTCGGCGCCAAGCCCTCGCCCAGCGACGTCATCGGCTGCGACATGGATGCCGCCGTAGCGTCGTGACTCGCCAGCCTCATCGGCTGCGTCGCCATAGGTGGCCCATTGCAGCTCAATATCGACGGAGGGACCTTCTTCGTGCTGCAACAAACCCGCCGGCACGAGATGGGTGAACATCCCGTTGGGAAAGAACTCGCTTCCCGTCGCAGCGGCAAGCACATCGGCAGCCGCTCGGCTGAAGGCACTGTGCCCCGAGACATACCCAGCGAACGCAGGGCTGACAAATGTTGAACGCTGATAGGGAAGCCACATCGAGGCTTCGCGCCACCCAACCCCGGAGACCTCCGTGGTTGGATCGGGTGGAGAGCCCCGCCAAGTCCGCACCACCGTTGCTCCAACGGGCAGGCCTCCGTGACGTCCTCCAGGAACCGTGGTCTCTTCGGTCGCCAACTCGACAACTCCCGGCTCCAGTGGCAGTTCGCCGAGTGAACCTAAGTACCGAATCATCGAAATCGGCCGCACATAATCATAAGCACGTTTTGATCCCCACGCCGCCACCGCAGTGTCGTGTAACGAGGCGTTTAGCGTGAAGAACAGCCGAAGATCCCACTCGAGACGGCTGAGTGCCGGGCCTTCGCCAGCCCACCGCAGCGAGTCTTCAGGCAGCTGATCGCTAGCCCGAATCGCAAGCGTATTCCAATGGCCTGGTGGCGTCTCTGAGTCGGGGCCATCTGCCCAGAACTCCGCAATCGCTCGCCCATAATCAGCCAACGGGACTTGGTTCGCCGCATAGGCCATACCGGTTGTCGGATTCAGATCATGGCCGGTCCCATCGTTGGCGCCAACCGAATTGTCTCCCCGCTTTCCAGGTGAGATATCGATCAAGGCTCGGCCGATTTCGCCACCAAGGCTGTTCGTATATCGAACGACCTCAAGGGCTGCTTCCTTGAACTCCTGCTCGGCTGCCCCGCCCAACAGCGGTGGTGGGCCCGGATCGATCGTGATGCCTCGTGCGTCGACGTCGGGTAGCGCGAAGGAAGTCACCGATCCCCATTGGGATCCAATGAAGACCTGAGCACCTCTGCCTTCATCCTGTCCGTTCTGCGTGAAGCGCTGATCCAGCTCTAGCGGCTGCCACCGGTTTGGGTCGTTCATGGTGATCTCATAATCCGCAACGACGAGCGGCTGATTGACTGGCTCATAACTCATATCTAGATACTGCATCGGCTCATCAGCCCCATCGTCGAGGCCGAATTCGATGACTGCATCAGCGATGGCGATGCCCATTGCTGCGGGCGATCCCGACTCGGTCGCCGCGACCGGATCATGACAAAGACGTTCCATCAGCTCGGAAAACTCCGCAATCGAATCAGCACCACCCTCTGCAGACTTATAACGATGCGTCAACAGCCGATGGGCTGCGAAGCTCAGCGACTCTTCGATGGACTCACGTCGGTCACCAGGCTCTGTAGTTGTCGACGGCGTACCGAAGTATGACTTGGCACCCGGCGTGTAAGCCGCCCACGCATCCCACATGGCCGCTGACAGGTGCCAGAGATTTCGGCTGTGTACCGTCGGCGCCGGGAAATCACGACGCACAGCATCGAGGGTCGCCTCAACCCACAATCGAGGAGCTGACATCGTCGCGGTCGTATCGGGTTCGCACGCTTCAGCGTTGCCGCCGCAAGCCGGGGTCATTGCGGTCAGCAACGCCAAGACCATCACGACGGCAAGAATACGGAACTTCGACATCTGACGGGAACCTATCCCGGGAGGCCCTGTGGATAGCCGCGACGTTTCCCGGCCGCTCCCCTCAGAACGGCCGGGCAGGTCTCCACCAGATTCTCGATTAGCCCGCTTCTGAATGAGTTACGGGTTCCTCGCCCATCCACTCGCGCAGCGTGTTCTTGAGCTTGGTCTGCTGGATAAAGATGTCGTGCTCAGGGCCGGCCTCGCCAGCCTGGGGAGCCTTGAAGTAAAAGCTCAACCATTCCTGCACACCGGACTCGCCGGCGCGCTTGGCTAGGTCCATGAACAAAGCCAAGTCGAGCACAAGTGGTGCCGCCAGAATGGAGTCACGGCACAAGAAGTTGATCTTGATCTGCATCGGGTAGCCGAGCCAACCGAAGATATCGATGTTGTCCCAACCCTCTTTGTCATCGCCGCGCGGGGGGTAGTAATCGATGCGGACCTTGTGATCAATTTCGCCGTAGAGCCTGGGGTAAAGCTCAGGCTGAAGGATCGCGCCGAGCACGCCCAGTTTGGAGACTTCCTTAGTCATGAAATTCTCGGGGGCGTCGAGCACTTCGCCATCGCGGTTTCCCAAGATGTTGGTCGAATACCAACCGCGGATGCCAAGCATGCGGGACTTGAGTCCAGGGCTAATCAGCGTCTTCATCAGCGTCTGACCGGTCTTGAAATCCTTGCCGCAGATCGGCACGCCTTCGCGACCGGCAAGTTCGACAATGCACGGAAGATCGACGGTCAGGTTCGGTGCACCATTGGCGAACGGCACGCCACTCATGAGTGCTGCGTAGGCATAGATCTGGCTAGGAGCAATGTTCTCATCGTTATTGCGTAGGCCTTCTTCGAAGGCCGCAACCGTGTCGTGCACAGCGGAGGCTTCTTGGTACGCCTCAGTCGAAGCGCACCAGACCATGACTAGCCGATCGCACTCGTTCTCAACACGAAAGCGTTCGATGTCGGCCATCAGTGCTTCGGCCTGCGCGAACTTGTTGGTTTCAGTCTTTACTCGGACACCTTCGAGGCGTGACACCCAGCGTTGTTCAAACACCGCATCCATGGCGACGATGCCTTCGAGTTCGCTCGACATGGCAGCCAGATCCGAATCCGACATCACACCAGCGGTGCGGGCCGCTTCGTACATGTTCGGCGAGATGGGATCCCAACCACCAAAGACGATGTCGTCGAGCCCTGCGAGAGGTACAAAGTCCCTGATAAGCGGATTCCGGTTCTCTTCACGTTTACCCAGACGGATGTGCGCCATCTGTGTGACCGAGCCGATGGGAGCAACATCATTGTTGCGGGCTTGCATAACGCCAGCGATCAGAGTCGAGGCAACGGCGCCCATGCCAGGCATGAGTAAGCCGAGTCGTCCAGTTGCGGCAGGAATATTTCGAGGGGAAGTCATAGGGAAAGAATAAGGCACCATTATTTATGATGGGCAATGGTTAAGTATCACTTAACTTAAGATGGGCTGTGATGAAGCTCGCAAACGTCACAACAAGCCAGCTCGAATACTTGGCCGCAGTAATCGCTGAACCCAGCTGGAAGGACGCTGCCGCCAATGTCGGCGTCTCGCCATCTGCCTTGTCGCAAGGAATTGCAGAACTTGAACGACGGCTCGGGGTACGACTATTCGACAAACAAGGCAGGCGACGCATGCCGACGGCCGAAGCAACAGTGGCGCTCGCTCATGCAACCCGCATTCTGGCCGAAATGCGTGAACTCAGTCGCTGGGCTGAACAGGCGCGAGGCGGCAACGTAGGCCAGCTTTCGATCGGCATGATCGACACCGCGGCAATTCATCACTTCGGCGACACACTCGTCGGCTTCCGTCGAAATCACCCCACACTGACCGTACGTCTGTTGGTGCAGCCCTCAAACGCACTGCTCGACCAGCTTCGAGCCGGCGAAGTTGATGCCATCGTCTGCGTCGACCCGGACCCCGACGACCGATTCGTGCTTGAACCACTCATTGGCGAGCCGTTGCATGTCTACGCGCCGCCCGATGCCACACTCGGTGCGCCAAAGACGTGGGGGCCGTGGGTCAGTTTCCCGATGGGATCTCGCAGTCGTTCGCTCGTGGCTCGCCGATTACGCGCCCAGGGCATCCCGTTCGACGTTGTCGCTGAAAGTTCACAGCCGGCAGTGCTGAAGGAGATGGTCCGGCTCGGCATGGGCTGGGCCGTGTTGGCTTCGGTCGACGCCGAGACTGCCCCGCACCCGCTGAACCGCGCAACCAATGAACCCATTGCCGAGCGCATGCTGACACTGGTCCGGCGCTCCGATCGAATACCCAACCCAGCACTTGCCACCCTGCTCGCCGAGCTGCGGTCTACCGCCGGAGACCTGTAGCTGTTACAACCCTCGCGACCCACACCGCTAGCGATGTCCATAGTGAAGAAAAGACATCAGGGCCCCAATCAAAAGCGCCGCGGTAACCGCCAACGGTTGCAGCCTGACGGTCCTAGCCCATCAGGAAGCTGAGGGCCTTTACCAAAAGCGAAGCACCGACACCGACGGACGCAACCAGGAAGGCGATTCACAACCCCTGACGGTGCCGTGTTATCAGTGAACCACCATGAAGACGAGCGCGGTCACAAGCCCATACGCGCCAAACGAATGCAGCCACACGCCCGTGGACGCCACAAGAGAACAACCATCAGACACTGCTGGTTGGGGAATGCCCTCGACCTGGTTCGCTCCCGTCGCCTCGGGTCTCTCCCCACGCCCAGACTCTATATTCAGCCCCACTCACTAGCCGAAGAAATTCCCGAGACCCACCCGTTGCGGTATTGCCAGAATTTCCGCTCGCCCAGCTGGCTGTCGCACGCAGTAAGTAGTCTTGGGAGCTGATGCACGGAATGCACCCTCACATGGTCATCGGTGGCGACAACGACGGTGTCAAGGGCAAGTCTCTTGACCGTTCGACCGTACGCCGGGTACTCGCTTATGCCGACCGCTATCGGTCTATGCTGCTTGGCTTTATTGCCACGCTGCTTGTCTCATCGCTACTCAGCATCGTTCCGGCGCTGCTCGTTCGCCAGATCATCGACGAGGCCATCCCTGCCAGCAACCGTGCTCAGGTGAACTCGCTCGCATTGGTCATGGTTGGCCTGGCCTTAGCCAGCGGCGTGATCTCGTTATTCGAACGTTGGTTCTCCGCCCGAATTGGCGAAAGCCTCATCTATGACCTGCGAGTGCAACTGTTCGACCACGTCCAACGCATGCCAATTGGCTTCTTCACCCGGACCCAAACCGGCGCATTAATAAGTCGCATGAACAACGACGTCATCGGCGCCCAGCGGGCACTCACCGGCACACTTGGTCAAGTCATCTCCAACGCCATCGTTCTCGCAACCACGCTGGTCGCCATGTTCATTCTCGAGTGGCGATTGCCATTGCTTGCTTTGGCGCTGCTTCCATTCTTCTTGCTTCCAACCAAACGAGTTGGCCGCGTCCTGCAGGCTTTGACTCGCGAGCAGATGGAACACAACGCGGCAATGAACACGACCATGACCGAGCGACTGAATGTCGCCGGCGCCATGCTGGTCAAGCTATTCGGCCGACATGATGACGAGCGGGACGGCTTCGGCGAGCGCGCTGGCGCCGTTCGCGATCTTGGTATTCGTAGCGCGATGTACGGGCGAGGCTTCACCATTGGCCTGACCATTGTTGGTGCGCTGGGTACCGCTGTCATCTATTGGGTTGGTGGACGTCTCGCAATCAGCGGTTCAATCAGTGTCGGCACCGTCGTCGCCATGGGTCTGTACGTCACCCGCATCTATCTGCCTCTCACTGGCCTGACCAACGCTCGCGTCGACATCATGACCGCCATGGTCAGCTTCGAACGGGTCTTCGAGGTACTCGACACGCACAACCCAATCACCGATGCGCCCGACGCTGTCGAGCTGGTGTCGCCCACAGGTCACATCACTGCGTCGGGCCTCTCATTTGCTTACCCGACTGACAGCAATGCGCCGGCATCTCTCGAAGCTGGCGGCGCACCCTCTGCAAACGCACAGGCCGACAACCCACTTGTGCTCACCAACATCAACTTCGATATCCAGCCTGGCCAAACAATTGCCCTTGTAGGGCCCTCGGGTGCAGGAAAGTCAACGTTAATCTCGCTGCTTCCGCGGTTATACGACGTGAGCAGCGGTTCACTCACTGTCGACGGCCACAACGTCCGCTCGCTCACCCAAGCTTCACTGCGGGCCGCAATTGGCGTAGTCAGTCAAGACCCGCACCTGTTTCATGACAGCGTTGGCGCGAACCTGCGGTTTGCCCGGCCCTCGGCCACCGAAGGCCAGGTTCGAGATGCCTGCCGAGCAGCGCAGATCCTGGACGTCATCGACGCATTGCCCGACGGGCTCGACACCATTGTTGGCGAACGCGGCTATCGGCTATCCGGCGGCGAGAAGCAACGCCTGTCCATCGCCCGCATGCTGCTCAAAGACCCGGCTGTGGTCGTCCTTGACGAGGCCACCAGCCATCTCGACTCCGAGAACGAGTCTCTGGTGCAGCAGGCCCTGGCCACCGCTCTTGATGGCCGCACCGCGATCGTAATTGCCCACCGATTGTCAACAATTACCGCCGCCGACGTGATCCTCGTGCTCGAACACGGTCAGATAGTGGAACGGGGCACGCACACCGACCTGTTGGCTACCGGCGGTCTTTACAGCGAGCTGTACCAGACCCTCATCCGGGGCGAAGCCTCTCCGGCATGAACAACAATGCCCTATTCGATGTCGATGACACGCTCACGGTTGGTCAGCTAAACCGCCGCCTTAGCGAGGCCGTGCGCCGTTCATTCGCCAAAGACATCTGGGTGCAGGGTCAGATTCGAAACTTGAGCCGTTCGGGTCGAGGTCATGCCTATTTCGATCTGTGTGACCCAACACCAGCAGGGGCTCAACCAAAGGCATCGATAGCGGTGACCTTGTTCGATTCAAACCGCCAGATCGTGAACCGCGTCATCACGCGCACCGGCAACACCGTGCGCATCGATGACGGTGTCGAGGTCCGCATCAAGGCAACCGTTGAGATGTACTCACCCCGTGGGCAGCTTCAACTAAACATGACATCGATCGACCCCGAGTTCACCCTTGGTCGCCTCGGCGCCGACCGAGATCAGCTACTGCGCGAACTCGCGACTGAACAGCTACTCGACGCTAATCAGCAAATCCCTATGCCGCTGGTGCCACTACGCGTCGCACTCATCACCAGCGGTGGCAGCGCAGCTCATGCCGACTTCCACGAGCAGATCGCTGCATCTGGCTACGCGTTCGAAATCACGACACTGTCCACTCGGGTCCAAGGCGAGTTCGCCCCCCAAGAGATTGCCGACATGATCGCTCACGCAGAGCAACTTGACGTTGATGTATTGGCGATGGTGCGCGGCGGGGGTGCCCGCACCGATCTTGCTGCATTCGACACCGCACCGGTCGTGCGTGCGATTGCTAATTCAACCAAACCCGTGCTGTGCGGAATTGGCCACGAGATCGACACGTCGGTCGCTGACATGGTCGCTCACACCTCGCTCAAGACACCCACTGCGTGCGCTCAATTCCTCATCGATCGGGTCATCAGCTTCGACTTTGCCTTGGCAGAGCGCTCAGCCCGGCTAACAGCGGTTGCGTTAGTACTGCCCCATGATCAGGACAAACTCGTCAACGAGCGAGCAGCATTGCTAAGCCATCGTGTTGCCCAGACGCTGCAAGCATCATCCCAGTCAACCGCATCGGCGGCCGGTGGCCTAGAGCGACGGGTCGCCCGGGCCATCTCACGTAGCGAGCAGCTTCTCTCCACCACACAAGGCCATGTCACCGCTCGTTCATCGAGCGCCTTAAGCACTGCGATGCGCAGGTGCTCTCAACACGAAGTGTTGTTGACCGAACGGCCAACACGCACGCTCCAAAGTAAGAACTACCGGCTTGACCTGCTCGAAGCCAAGCTCAGTGCTGTCGACCCACGTCAGGCACTTCAGCGGGGCTACAGCATCACAACCACCGCCGACGGCCAGCTTGTGCGCAGCGCTGAACAGCTCATGGCTGGTATCGAACTTGTTACTCGCCTAGCGGTCGGTATGGTCACCAGCACCATCACCAGCACCGTCACCGCCTCCGATTCCACTCATCAGGAACCCAATGACTGACCCCGCTAAAGCGAGCCCAGACGAGATCGGTTACGCCGATGCCGTCGCCGAACTCGACGACATCCTCGCTCAACTCGACGACGACGGCATCGATATCGATGTTCTGTCTGAGCTCGTCGAACGGGCCGCACACCTAATTACCGTCTGTCGGGGGCGCATTTCAGCGGCCCAACAACGGGTCGCTGGCATCGTCGAAACACTTGAGACTAGCGAGCCTTACTAAGACCCCGTAATCTCGAATTACTCTGTCGACCGACTATCACAGTCGAGCCGCTGCACATTGACATCACCCCGGTCGTGCACGTTCCTCCAAACAAATACACCGCGTCCCATTCCTTGCCCACCTGAGCGGGATCGGACTCGTTCTGATACCGAATCTGGTACTTCAGTAGCTCATATAACGCTGCCTTTACCGCTAGCAATCGGCGCCAACTGATCAACGAAGGTCATTCGGACCAGGACACCGTGACCCCGAGATTGCCCTAGCCGTTCGACGTCACATCATTGGTCAACGCGATCATCGCCTCCCTCGCTGGGCTGATGGCAGCGACATGATGCGCGTCTTCGCAGAAGTCCACGAACGTGACCTCGTTGCCTTTGGTGGCTGGCCCGCCAATGCCGGTGCGCTGAATATCAACACGAACCTCTGACCCGGTCGGCTCCTCGGTACAACGCCTCGCTGTGTAGCGTAGAGTAATGGCTCTTCAGAAGTTAGAGAATGCTGACGCGTTCGTCGTGCGAGACCTGGACACCGAAGCACCGGCAATCGGCATTGTGCGGTCGGCGCCAAAGATTCTGCAGGGCGGCGCCCAAGAATTGGCCCGCAGCCAGACATACCAGCTTGCGGCCCTCGAGATGCGCTACCAGGGCGCCTCGTGCGGCGTGAATGCAGCACCCGACGCACGAGACGACGCCATGATGGCGTTCTGCGCCGAGTTGATGCCAGCCGTCGAGAGCAGCTCGCTGATGCTGAACAGTGCCAAGGGTGTCAGCCCCGAGCAGATCGCGCCACTCACGGCGGCAGATAGGCGCAATGACGTGCGGCTTCAAGACATCGACGGAATCTCGAACACTGCCCATCTGACCGGCATCGGTGCCGTCGCGTGTGCATCTAGCGTCCGCTCACTAGACGGAGCGAACGTCGCTATTGAGAACTTCGATGATGTCGGACTCGCTGTAGCCCGCGCAGCGGTTGCGGCTGGCGCCAAGATAACGGCCATCTCTACCAGTGTCGGTGCCGCGATATCTGCTGGAGGTTTCGACCTTGGCGCTCTGGCAACCACATGGAAAATCGACGGCCCTGGCATGGTTGCGACCCTGTCAAAGGAAGAGCTTCCATTCTGGCGGATTTTAGGAGCCGATGTAGACGTCCTTTTCGCTGGTTCAAAGGCTGGCTTAATCGACCACAAGAACGGCGAAAACATTACGGCGTCGGTTCTCGTTCCAACCGGTCCCATCCCGTATACGACTAAAGGTGCACTTACGATCGAGCGCCAAGGTGTCACGGTTCTTCCCGACTTCATTACAACCGCTGGCGGGCTGCTTGCGGGCTTCCCCGAAGGTGATGACCAGGCCGCCATCGAGTCGTGGATCAGCAGCAAGCTGCAATCGCTAATGGCATCAATCCTTGGTAAGGACGCCAGTCCGATCCTCGAAGCTTGCTTCCAAGCCGAAACGTTCCTAAAGACCTGGCGAGACGACCTCCCCTTCGGGCGCCCGTTCGCTTAAAACTTTCTCGGCTACGTTTCGAGCAGAAATGGCCCGGTCCGTAGCTGAGAACCTGCGCTGAAAGACCAACCAGCAGAGATCTCGGTCACAGTTCACAAATTCTGGTGCCGAATTGCTGGTTTTGCTTCTATCATGTGAGCCGCTGGGGCTGTAGCTCAGTTGGCTAGAGCACCTGCTTTGCAAGCAGGGGGTCGAGGGTTCGATTCCCTCCAGCTCCACTAAGAAGAATCGGTGCGGCTGCACCGGTTCTTCTTTACTTTTTACTGCGATGTCGCTGGCGGTTCGCTAGCCGACCGGCATCGACGCACCAAACCATGCACATGAAATCGCGTCCCCAACTCGCAGAAAGTCCACTAAACGCAACGCTGCACGCGAATTATCTTTCGGCTTCATTGGCCGAATCTCACCATTTTGCTCTCCGTGACATACCCTTACCTCAGTTGTGACGCGTTCACGCTCCTCAGAGAAAAAGAGAAATTGCTATGGCAACAGGAACTGTTAAATTCTTCAACACTGAAAAGGGTTTTGGATTCATCTCGCAAGAAAGCGGCGATGACCTCTTCGTCCACTTCTCCAACATCGGAGGCGATGGCTTCAAAAACCTCGAAGAGGGCCAGACCGTTGAATTCGATATCGGTGAAGGACGCAAGGGTCAAGAAGCCCAAAACGTCCGCCCAGTCTGAACTAATTCAGTAATTAGGTAGTTGAACAAAGCGCCGGGTTCCGCCCGGCGCTTTGTCGCGAACAAATCCAGGCCCTCCCGCATGGCAGTTGAGCAGTGCCTCGGTATTCTCGGACCGACCAAGCTTGAACCAAGAAAAAATCGACTATGGCTACTGAACCAATCGAAGAAAACCCCGCCGCTGACAAGTCCGGCTTCGCGAAGTCCGTCGTCGTCGTGAACACCGGCGACGGCAAGGGCAAGTCTTCGTCCGCGTTTGGCGTGATGGTCCGTGGCGTCGCCCGCGGTTGGAACATCGCCGTGCTCCAGTTCATTAAGTCGGGAGAATGGAACGTGGGTGAAGAAAAGATCGGTGTACAGCTCGGTGTCGACTGGTTCAACGAGGGCGAAGGTTTTACGTGGGACTCCGACAACATCGATCACGACAAGGCGCTCGCCCAACAGGGTTGGGGCCACGCCGCGACGCTAATCGCAGCTGGTCAGCATGAGCTCATCATTTTGGATGAATTGACCTATCTGATCAACTGGGGATGGATCGAAGCCGAACCCGTATACGAAGCGATTCGTAACCGACCCGAAAAGGTGAACCTGGTCATCACCGGCCGAGACGCACCTCAAGGACTGATCGACGTGGCTGACACAGTCAGCGAAATCCGTAAGATCAAGCACGCCTTCGACGAGGGCATATTGGCCAAAAAGGGTATCGACTACTAATGCGGCTCGGCCGTGGCCTGTCGCTGCTAATTGGTGGCGCCCGCAGCGGCAAGAGTGACTTGGCAGTTCAGCTGGGCAAAGCTTGGCCCGGGACGGTCACGTTCATAGCCACAGCGACCGCAGGCGACGCCGACATGACAGAGCGCATCAGCCGGCACCAACAAGAGCGGCCAACTGGCTGGACACTTGTCGAGTCACCCAGCTTCTCGGCCAGCCTTGCTCAGGATCTCGCTGGTGATGATCTTGTCATCTTCGACTGCATAACCCTGCTTGTCTCAAACCTGATGTTCGCTGACACCAGCGAGATGGCAATCAATCGTCACGTCGTCGAGCTCGGACAAGCGTTGTCCGCTCGCAAAGCTCCCACGCTCGTGATCAGCAACGAAGTCGGACTGGGTATTCATCCAGAAACCGAGCTCGGTCGCACGTATCGAGACACGCTCGGGCGAGCCAATCGTTCACTGGCGGCCGCAGCCGAGACCAGCTTGTTCGTGACTGCCGGCAAGGTGCTTCGTCTCCAGGACGTAACCATCAGTTGGTAGGGATCTGCCCTTCTGAGCGAATGCCCCCATCACAGGAGCAGCCTCACAGCGCTACGTTGCGACACACCGCACCGAATTGCCTCCGGCATTCCAATCACACCCGACACCGGCGTAGCGATCACTCTCGCTCAACATGTGACAGCGCTTGATGGCATGAGTGATCCGGTGGGCGTAGTTGGCGAAAATTTGGCAAAGTAGTTCTATGACTGCTGCTGATCCGATTCATCTGACCCTCACGCGTTTTCACGCCAACATGCGTGGCGAGCTCGAGGGCGGATTCGACGCACTGCTACACCCCGATGTTGTCTTCTACTCACCTGTCGTGTTCACACCTCAACAGGGCCGTGAGATCACCAAGCTGTACTTAGGTGCCGCCGGCAACACACTGTCTGGCGATACAGCATCAGATGGCGAGGAAAGCGGCAGCGCGACCTCCTTCTCCTACACCAAAACGATCGCCAGTGGTCACCAGGCCATGCTCGAATTCGAAACAACGATGGACGGCAAGTACGTCAACGGCGTCGACATCTTGACGTGTGACGACAACTCACTCGTGACCGAATTCAAAGTCATGATGCGGCCGCTACAGGCTGTGAACATCGTGCACGAACAGATGAAGACCATGCTTGAGAAGATGACAGCAGATGGCTGATCATGGCCAGTAGTCGCGATGTCATCGCCATGCTCAACGAGCTGATCTTGCTGACCACTCTTGACGAAGAAAGCTCGCAGTCCTTCAAAGTGCGGGCCTATGACAATGCCCGACTCGCCGTCGAGTCTTACACCGGCAACATCACCGAATTGTCCGAGAAAGAAATGATCGCGCTCAAAGGGATCGGCAAGGCCACCGCATCCATGATCCATGAATTAGTCGACACCGGCACGGTTAACAAGCTCGAAAACCTGCGTGTCGAGTATCCGCCTGCATTCGCCGAAATGTCACGCATCCCCGGCGTTGGCCCAAAGACGCTCAAGGCCATGCGACGTGAACTCAATATCAACAATGTTGCACAGCTCAAGGCTGCGCTCGACATGCAGCAGATCCGCACCCTTGACCGCATGGGCGCCAAGAGCGAAGACAAGATCGCGAAGGCGCTCGAACGCATCGGTATGAGCGGCAAGGACCGCCGCACCCCCATCGCCGACGCCATGCCGCTGGCAGAGCGACTCGTCGAAGCGTTCCTCGAACTGCCGACAGTCACCGACGCCGTGTTCTGTGGAAGCTTGCGACGCATGTCCGAGACGATCGGTGATATCGACATCACTGTCGCGTCGACGAACCCCGTGTCGGTCATGGAAGCGGTACGCGAGCGCAGCGAGGTCGCCGAGATAGTCCTCAGCGGCGATACCAAGACCTCGTTCCTAACCAACACCGGGCTGCAGGTCGATGTACGGGCGGTGTTACCCAAACACTTCGGGGCAGCCACCCTGTATTTCACCGGCTCGAAGCAGCACAACATTGCACTGCGCCAGCGCGCCCTCAAAAAAGGCTGGCTGCTCAACGAATACGGACTGCTCGTGAAACCTGACCAAGACGCGGAGGACCAAACCCCGACCGAGGTTGTTGCGGCTAAAACCGAAGAGAGCATCTACCAGGCACTCGGACTGGGATTTATCCCCGCACCCATGCGTGAGTCCACGGGCGAAATCGAAGCCGCCGAAAAAGGCAACCTCAGTGATCTCATCCAGCTCAGCGACATTAAAGGCGACCTGCATTACCACACCGAACAATCAGGCGATGGCCGTTCATCGGTGGCCGACATGGTGCAGGTAGCTGCCGATGCAGGACACGCTTATCTCGCAATCACCGACCATGGTGAAGACCTTGCCATCAACGGTTCGAACGCCGAAGAGATGTTGGCGCACCGCGAGCTGATCTACAAGATACAAGGCGACCATCCAGACATGAAGCTTCTGTGGGGCTGCGAGCTCAACATCGATGGCAACGGTGGCCTGGACTACGACGACGACTTCCGAGCCATGTTCGACTACACCGTGGCTTCGGTCCACTCGCACTACGACCAGTCGGCAACCAAACAGACCGAGCGGTTGGTCGCTGCCATTGCTGATCCAACTGTCGACTCGATCGGCCATTTGACCGGCCGTAAGATCGGTCATCGTCCCGGCATCGAACTCGAGATCGACATTGTGCTCGAAGCGCTGAAGCACTTCGATGTGGCGCTCGAGATTAACGGATCATTGAACCGACTCGACGCAGCAGCCGACGTCGTTCGACGCGCAGTAGATCGAGGTGTGAAGCTCGTGATCAATACCGACAGCCATCACACCAGCGAACTCGGTCGAATGGAATATGGCGTGTTGACCGCACAACGCGGCTGGGCCCCGAAAGACCAGGTCATCAACACCTGGGACCAGGATCGTTTTCTGGCCTGGGTCGCTAGCCATCGCTCTACCTGATCAGCTACATCGGTCAGAGGGGCAGCACCCCAAGGTCCGAACCCACCCTGACCTTGGAGCTCTGTTCGGCTATGTTCGCTTGGACGATCGACGGCCGCAGGGTCACGTAGCAGGGAGCAAAGACATGAGTATCGGAGGCGTTCGACCCGCAGTGCAGGCCATGCCCACATACCGTCCCGGTAAGGCTGCTGGGCAGGCCGAAGAAGAGCATGGCATCAAGAACGCCATCAAGCTCGCCTCGAACGAGAACCCCTATCCGCCGGTGCCCTCAGTCGTCGCAGCAATGACCGACGCTGCTGGGCGAGTGAACCGATACTGCGACCACCTCGCCGTCGAGTTGCGCGCTGCCATTGGCGCCATGGTCGGCCTCGACCTCGACAATGTCGCTGTTGGATGTGGGTCGGTCGGCCTGTTGCAACAGCTGTGCCTTGCATACCTAGATCCTGGCGACAACGTCGTCTACCCGTGGCGTTCGTTCGAGGCGTATCCCGTGAACGTCCAGATGATGGGGGCCGAATCGCGACAGGTACCTCTCGTCGATCACGCCTTCGACCTTGATGCCGTGGCTGCTGCCGTCGATGAGCGCACCAAAATTATCATGTTGGCGACCCCTAACAATCCCACCGGAACAGCTCTCAGCGTTGACTCATTACGCGCCATGCTTGCCAAGGTTCCCGACAGCGTGATCGTGCTGATCGATGAGGCATACCGTGAGTTCCTCGACCCAAGCTTCGGTGACCCGGTTGAGCTGTTGGCTGACCACTCGAACGTCATCGTCAGTCGCACCTTCTCGAAGGCCTTCGGCTTGGCTGGCGTGCGCGTTGGTTACTTGGTCGCTGCATCCGCCATTGTTGACGAGGTCAACAAGGTGCTCGTGCCCTTCGCCGTGAACGGCATCGCCCAGGCAGGCGCGCTCGCGGCACTAAGGGCCCGTGACGAGTACGAGCCCTTCCTCGCTGGCCTCCGCGATGAACGAGCTCGCGTCGTTGCTGCGCTCACCGATGCAGGGTGGAAATTACCTGATACACAGGCCAACTTCGTGTACTTACCACTTGGAGAACGTACCCAAGATCTCTACGTCGAGATCGAGAAACGCGGTGTCGTGACTCGTCCGTTCGCTGGGGAAGGCCTCCGCGTCACAATCGGTACCCCCGCAGAAAACGACCGTTTCCTAGCCACCCTCGCTGCCGTTGCCGTCCCGGAATAAACTCAGCGCCGTTATTTGACGGTCGGGCGGTAAAAGATTGCTAGTTGGGCGGCGCCTGCAGCGATACCACCGCCTGCAGCCAAGATGAGACCAAGCCAGCCGTCAAGGTCAGCATCGATACCAAGTGCATTATCGACGGACCATTCGCCAGGGCCCAACATGGCGATACCCACGGCAGCGACGGCCAGGATAAAGGTGAACTCCCAGCCTCCGCTGACGATGAAGAAGCCACTAGATCGATGGACCACGTAGCCCGCTACCAACATGACGCCGACAAATCCCATCGCAGAGAACGTCGTCAGCAGGCCGATGGCCAGCCCGAGCCCCGCAAAAATTTCGGTGCCCGCTGCCAGTCGGGCATGAACCGCACCGGGCTTCATGCCGATCGAGTCAAACCAGCCTGCAGTCCCGGCAAGCTTGCCGCCCTTAAACACTTTGGCATAGCCATGTGCAGCCATGGTCAGCCCAAAGGCAACCCGCAGAAGCAACATGGCAGCGTTGTATTCATCCATGGTACGACACTAGGACCTGGGACCGTAAGACGTCACACCTCGCACCCACAAGTACCTCAACAGCTCTCCTCACGCCTCTCACTTGAAGCCAAACCGCTCGAGGGGACGTAGCCCGCCGGTGGCTTCAGGACCACACCGCGCCCGGGAATGACAAGGCGTACCAGTAGCCTGAGCTGGTGGGAACGGTCATCAATATCGTTATCGCAGTCGCTGCCTGCTACTTCATCATGAGGTTTGGCATGAAGATGCTTGGCGGCTTCTCGCAACCAATGGCTGAGCCGCTTCCGCCTGGCGAGATGCGCAAGGTCAAACTGAACTACCGCTGCGATATTTGCGGCTCTGAAGCTCGCATGACCATGGCGCCCGACGAAGACCCGCCAGCGCCGCGGCACTGTCTCGACGACATGGTGCTCATCACCCCCGTCGAATAGCACGCAGTGCGACATCCCCAGGGGACATCCACACTGCGCTCAGATCAGTGGCACTAGAGGGCTCAGGAACCTAAAGGGCTCAGTGAACCTAAAGGGCTCAGTGAACCTAAAGGGCTCAGTGAAATTGGGTGGCGGTGACGATGCCACCGAGGATCAGCCCAAGGCCGCCCAGCAGGTACCAGTTACTCACGCCACCAGGGACCCAGCCCATGTAGTTAATGATGATTACTAGCGCTCCTGCGATGAGCAGACCGAACATCAGTACAGGAATCCAAGCAGCGCTGACCTTACCCGGTACGTATCCAGAGCTGTACGGCTGCTGAACAGGAGCCTGAGCGCCCTTGGGTTGAGTTCCCTTAGCGGTAACTCGACCACCCTGGACTTTGCGTTTTTGTGGGCTTGCCATTTCGACAGGATAGTCAAATACAAGCGCCACGAAACGCAGGCGCCAATACAGTGCACCTTATGGCACCTCGTGTGGTCGTGATCGACAACTATGACTCCTTCGTCTACATCCTTGTGCAGTACCTGGGCGAGCTCGGCGCAGACCTCCATATTCACCGTCATGACAAGATCACTGTCGACGAGGTTGCCGCGCTCAAGCCAGATGCAATACTCGTTAGCCCCGGGCCTGGGACTCCTGACGGTGCCGGTATTTCGCTTCAGGTCATCGAGCAACTCGGACCAACAATTCCCGTGCTCGGCGTGTGCCTGGGCCATCAGTGCATCGGCCAGGTGTTTGGTGGCAACGTCGTGCGGGCCCCAACCGTCATGCATGGCAAAACATCATCTGTCTCACACACTGGCCAGGGGGTCTTCACCGGACTCGACCCTGAACTGACCGTCACCCGCTACCACTCGCTGGTCGTTGAACCCAGCACCGTGCCTGACGAACTCGAGGTCACTGCCACCAGCGCAGACGGCGTAATTATGGGCCTTCGCCACCGGTCCTTCCCTATCGAGGGTGTGCAGTTTCACCCTGAGTCGGTTCTTACCGAGTCAGGACACATGATGTTGACGAACTTCTTAGCAATGAGTAAGCGGTGGGCCGAAACCGGATCAACCACGCCGCCGAAATCAGTCGACTAGCGCTGCATCTGGCGTCCATGCAGCACTAAACGAAAACCAGCGGCATCGCCATCGGGCTATAAACGAGCGCCGCTTCCAACGAAACTCAATAGTAAAGAAGGCCACACCATTGTCGTGGCCGATAGG
Organism: uncultured Acidimicrobiaceae bacterium; assembly: GCA_905182135.1. GTDB lineage: Bacteria > Actinomycetota > Acidimicrobiia > Acidimicrobiales > UBA10347 > UBA10347. The sequence continues at coordinate 473,673 of CAJJAG010000006.1, forward strand.
TCGTCACACCTCGCCAAGATCTTGGCGCAGCTCCCGACAACGTCACTGGCGCAAGGAACGGCGAGCAGGGAGCAGAACCAATATTTAGCGGCTCTCCTGCTACCGGTGACGTGTACCCCCGAGCCCAGACGCAGCTCCACGGGACGCACAGCGATCACGCGCCAGGTGGTTAGTCGCCGAAGCCATCATCTTGGCCCTGGCCTTGTCCTTGGCCCGAGCCAGGATCAAACCCATTGCCAACGTCCGGGCTAAGCAGCCCAGTGAACACCTGTATCTTTTGACCTGGTGTAACGACTGAGTTCGGGCCAGGGATCGTGTCGACGACCTTGCCGACCAATGCGGCGTCAGTGACAAACCGTCCGAATTCCGCAGCTTCCAGACCAAGGGCGTCAATCTCCAGAAACGCCTGGGCCTTGTCGACCCCAATGAACGACGGCAAGATCAGGTCCTCGGGGCCTTCGCTTAAAACGATAGTGATCTCACTTCCCGGCTTGGCAACTTCACCGGCCTCGGGGATTGTGCCGAGCACAAGATCGCGCTCGATCTCGTCATCGAATTCAAGTTCGAACTGGTCGCGGACGATAAACCCTTCAGCCTCGAGTATGTCGCGTGCTACAGCTGGCTCTTCGCCCTGCACATCTGGGATCGGCAGTTCTTCGGTGCCAATAGACACCTGGTAGACAACCACCGATCCAGGATCAGCAAGCGAACCCGCCGGTGGTTCTTGCCCAACAACTTCGCCTTCGGGCGCAAGATCGCTGGTGACGGCCTGGCGTGACGGCTCGAAGCCAGCACGACTAATCAACTGCAGCGCTTCGTTCTCGGTCATGGTCAGCACCGACGGGACCGATTTCACGTTCGATCCAGAACTGACAAACATCGTCACATCGGAACCAACGTTGAGCACTGAGTTGGCTGGCGGGTCAGTCCGAATTACCTGGCCGACCGGAATCGAGTTATTGGCTGTGGCCACGATCTCGACCACAAGTTGTAAACCCTCGAGCGTGCTGAGCGCATCGGCCTCAACGCGACCACCAACCGACGGGACTACGACAGTCTGGACACCCGTCGTTGTCGGCAGACCATCACCTTCGACCGTCTTATTGCTGACCTCTTGTAGCAAGATCAGGAAACCAGCCAAGATCAGCCCAGCCAGAAGCACACCAACGACCATGAACCCACCGCGACGCCGAGGAGGCTCGTGATAGCTCACTGGTAACAGTTTGGCCTGACGGCCCTGTGTCGGGATCACAGCGGTCGCTGTAGTCGGCGCACCACCCGCCCCCATCGGAGCGGCTGACCCTTGCCCTGGTGCTTGTGCTTGTGGCATTGCCCCCGCAGCAGCGATTGCCTGCCCTTGACGGAAGCGATCCAGATCGGCAACCAGCGCTTCGGCGGACGGATACCGGTTGTCAGGGTTCTTCGACAACAACTTCATGGTGATTGCAGCCAGCGCTGACGGAATTTCGACACCATGGTCGGTAACCGGCACGACGGGCTCTTGCACATGCTTGTACGCGATCGACACCGGTGTCTCGCCAGTGAATGGCGGCCTTCCAACCAACATCTCGTACAGCAACACACCAAGCGAATACAGGTCACTGCGGTGGTCGACCTTGTGGCCTTGAGCTTGTTCAGGAGAGAAGTATGTGGCCGTGCCCATGACCGCGCCAGTCTGGGTCAGGTTGGCGTCAGCGTTTGCTGACAGCGCAGTAGCAATGCCGAAATCGGCAACCTTCATCTCACCCTTTAGTGTCACCAGCACATTGCCGGGTTTGACGTCGCGGTGCACAACGCCGCCATCGTGGGCGAAGCCAAGAGCACCAGCGACATCGAGGGCGACCCGCGTAACTTGTTCGACGGTCAAGCTCCCGTCTCGGCGCAGGATCTGGGCAAGGCTCTGGCCCTCGACGTACTCCATCACGATGTAATACGTACCGAGTTCTTCGCCCCAGTCGTAGATCGAGACGATGTTCGGGTGGTTCAAATTTGCCGCTGCTTGGGCCTCGCGGCGGAACCGTTCAACGAACGTCGGGTCGGTGGCATATTCAGGAAAAAGCACCTTGACGGCAACCGGCCGGCCCAGCAACTGATCGCGCGCAAGAAACACATCGGCCATGCCACCACGGGCTAATCGACGGTGCAGTTCGTATCGCCCACCAAAGACGGTGGGGCTTTCCTCTGGCATTGTCAGCAATGTTACGTGGGTTCAACCTGAGAATCTCGGCATAGGGGATCGGACCCCAATAGATTCAGGCCGCTTGATTTGACACTGAACCTTCAATCTCTAGCCAAAGTAAGCGTCAATCAATGCTGCGGCAATCGGAGCGGCCACTCCACCACCGGTTTGTTGGCCCTGCCCCGGTACCGCCTCAACTATCACAGCGAAGGCAATTTCAGGTTCGCCTTCTCGCTGTCCGGCGAAGCCAATCACCCAAGCGTGGGTGTCCTCGGCGCCCGAGACTGTGTTCACTTCGGCGGTGCCCGTCTTAGCGCCAACGGTCAAACTTCCCCGAGCTAGCGATGTGGCTGTGCCAGATTCGACGACACCGACCATCATCGCCTCGATCGCATTCGCGACCGATGAGCCGACCGCCTGGCGCCATAGATCAGCATCGACCCGGGCCAGCAGTGCGCCATCGGCTGCGTCGCTTACCTGGCCGACCACGTGGGGCTGCATAATGTCGCCGTTGTTCGCGATGCCCGCAGCGACCAGTGCCATTTGTAGCGGTGTCGCCCGGACGTCGAACTGTCCGATCGATGCCTGTGCGAGCAGTGAGGACCCTTCGACGATCGGCGCCGGCGGATCCTGATCAGACTCGCCGAGCTGAATGCCGTAGTGATCGGGGAACCGGGAGTCTGCGACAAGTGGGATGTCGAACGGCGGGGCATCGTTGAACCCGAACCGCTCAGCTGTGGCGATCATCAGTGCCGGCCCCAGGTATTCAGCCCCGAGTTTAGCAAAAGTCGTGTTGCACGATCGCTCTAGCGATTGCGCCAAATTCCCACCGCACAGGCTTCCGCCAAAGTTCTGCAATAACACTTCAGTCAACGGCAACTGATAATTCACAACGTCGGGGAAGACGGGGTCGCTTCGTGTGACCACCCCGTTCTCGAGCGCAGACGCAGCTGTCACAACCTTGAACGTAGAGCCCGGTGGAAAGACCTGACGATGAGCGCTGGTGAGAAGCGGTTCACCGGGCGCTTCGTCTAGCGCCTCTTTGGCGGCTCGAGCCGCATCTAGGTTGGTGTCGCTTATGACATTCGGGTCAAAGGTCGGCCAGCTATAGAACGCCAGAACAGCGCCCGTCTGCGGGTCGAGCACAACGACCGAACCCCGACGGTCCCCCAACGCGCTCGCAGCGACACGCTGCAGTTCGCTATCGAGTGTCAGCGTTACGTCGGCGCTGACATCGCCGTTGCCGAAGAAGTCAAAGAACGACTCAAAGCGCTGCACTCCTATGTGTCCAGCGAGTTCATCGTTGTAGCTACGTTCGACCCCGGTCGCACCGAACTCAAACGAGAAATAGCCGGTTACATGGGAGTACAACGGACCCTCGGGATAATGACGTTGGCGGTCGAAGCGACCATCGACATTGACCGACTCGGCAATGACGACGCCGTCGGCAGTAACGATGTTGCCCCTGCGCTGCCCAAAGTCGCGCACCACGCGCCGGGTATTTAGCGGGTCAGCTGTTAGCTGTTCAGAGTCGAATACTTGTACCCAGTTCAATCGAGCGAATAACAACGCAAACAGCAACATCATCGCAAGACCGAGCTGGCGGATCTGTCGATTCATGTTGCACCTGCATCGACCTTGGGTCGACGACGCCCTGGCGTCGGGGCATCGACAGGGCGGTCAGTTTGTTCATCACTAATCCGCACGATAATCGCCAAGATCGCATAGTTGGCGAGCAACGACGAACCGCCGTAACTCACGAAAGGCAGCGTCACCCCAGTCAACGGAAGCACCCGAGTTACACCGGCAATAATGATGAACGCCTGAACACCAAGTAGTCCAGTCAGGCCCGTCGCCAGCAGTTTCGAGAATGGACGTCGAGCCCCGAGCGCTGCCCGCAGCCCCGATCCAATCATTAAAAGGAACGCCATCAGGACCGCTGTGGCCCCGAGCAGTCCGAGCTCCTCACCAATTGTCGCAAAGATGAAGTCGGTCTCGGCAGCAGGAACCCGTTGTGGAAACCCACGGCCCGGGCCGGTACCAGTAATGCCCCCGCTTGCCAAGCCAAACTGCGCCTCAATGACCTGGTATCCGCTACCGAGAGGGTCGTCCCAAGGCTTGAGCCATGCATCAACACGGGTCTGCACATGACCAAACTGAGTCCATGCAACGTACGCGCCACCCATGAAGAGAACCATGCCAGTCAGCAAATACGCCAACCGTTCCGTGGCCACCCAGATCATTAACAAGAACAGCATGAAGAACAGCAACGACGTGCCCAAGTCCTTTTGCGAGATCATGATGAGCAATGAGGCACCCCAGGCAAGTAGTACCGGCGCCGCATGTTTCGGCTCGGGAAGACGCAGCGGGCCAACCCGCCAGGTTCCGGCGCGGAAAAACTCTCGTTTGTCGATCAGATAGCTGGCAAAGAAAACGGCCAATGCGAGTTTGGCGAACTCACCAGGCTGGAAGTTGACCGGACCAATTCGCACCCAAATCCGTGACCCATTGATGGTCTGCCCTATCACCGGCATCAGCGGTAAAACCAACAGCAACAAACCGAAGAACAGCAAGATGTAGCGAAACTGCTCCAGGTCGCGGCTCCGACGAACTACGAACAGCGTCATGCAATACAGGCCAACACCCAAAAACGTCCACACGGCTTGTTGGGCTGCGAGTTCATCGTTCAATCGAGCGATAAAAACATACCCAAGACCATTGAGTAACCCGGCGAGCGGCAGCAGTAAGCCGTCGGCCTCAGGGGCCAAGAAACGAGTGGCTACATGAGCGGCGAAGAAGAGCCCCAGGACGACAATCAGGAACGGCATTGCGTTCGCAGGGATTGACGAGAGTCGACCAACAGTGGCCAGCACATAGGCACCGCTCGTTACGACACCACTCAAGATGATGAGGACCAGCTCACTGTTACGACGATGCCGCCCGACGAAAAACGCCTTCATGGAAGAGGCTAACTGCCCTACCGGCGCCAGGACCAGCGTTGCTTTGGAACGGCGGCCTTCGAGGATTCGTCGACGGTGACCGCTACTTGATCGTTCGTTAGCCCACCGGCTTTGACAACCATCCGATTCGCCAGGGCTTCGGCCTTAGCCGGCATGGAAGCCTCGTCGGCGGCGACGATGTCAGCGATCACGGTGGTGATGTTGTCACGGCCGCCGCCCTGGTTAGCCGCAGCAACGAGTTGCTTGACTGCCACATCAGGGTCGGCTTCGGTCGCCAGGATCGTCGCGATGGTCTGCGCATCGACCTCGTTGAACAAGCCATCGCTGCACAATAAGTATCGGTCGCCGATCCTCGGCACGAAGTGAAACGAGTCGACTTCGACATGTTCGATCACACCCAGCGCCCGAGTCACGATGTTGCGTTGCGGGTGCACCTCGGCTTCGGCTGGGGTGATACGTCCTTCGCGCACCAGCGCTTCCACCAGGCTGTGGTCTTCGGTGAGCTGTTCGAGGACATTGCCAGTGAGCCGGTACATACGGCTATCGCCGACGTTGATGGCCCCAAGAGCTACACCGTCTTCGACCTCGATGAGCCCAAGAGCAACCACTGTTGTGCCCATGCCGTGAAGATTCGGGTCAGCAGCAGCTTCGTCGAGGATCCGACGGTTGGCATGTTCGACGCCGGTAACGAGCGCTTCGAGCACAGGCGCATCAAAGCGACGGATCATCTCTTTGGCCGCAATAGCGCTTGCAACCTCGCCGCCGCGATGTCCACCCATCCCGTCGGCTACAACCACCAAGCCGGGAGCTGTCGCATAGCTGTCCTGATTGTTAGCGCGAGCGACACCAACATGGGTCTCCGCTGCGATTCGAAGGCCGAACACTACGAGAACTCCATCGTTGTGCCGCCGAGCTGAATCAGGTCACCAGCTACCAGGGCTGTGATTACGACGATCGCTTCGCCGTTCAGTGCGCTTCCATTTCGTGATGCCAGGTCTTCGAAGAAATAGGTGCCATTCGTGTTGAAGATCCGGGCATGCACGGTGGACACGTAGGTGTCGTCGACGACGATTCCATTCGTGTTTGCCCGGCCCAACGTGATCTCCGTACCGAGTGGAAACACCATTCCGGTATCGGACATGCGGAGCTGCCCAAGGGCCATCGGTTCGACCACGGCGAGTGCAGCGGACTGCCCCCTCCTGGCGGATGACCCAGCAACCGCGGGACGACTCTCCGCCGTGTGCGCCGACGAGGCTGGAACCGGATCAAGGTCGCGTCGCTTCCTGGCTACGGTCCGAGGATCACGCAGCTCGCTGAAGACCGACCACAAGACACGGACAAAGAACAGGTAGAGACCAGCAAGCAGCATGATCTTCATCACGTTCAGGAGCGGTTCAGACACGGTCCAGGAAGCGTAGTTCCTCTGAAACAGGCGACATGGTCAGCGGGCTTGGAAGGTGGCAGGTGTGGCACCGAAAACGATCTGATCGCCTGGCTGCAATCGGACCTCGGTTACGAAGGCTGCATTGACCGTCGTGCCGTTGGTGGAGCCATGATCGGTCAGCATCCAACCGCCGGGGACCCGTTGAATGACGGCGTGATTCCTGCTCACGTTTTCATCGCTCAGGACCAGCGAACAGTTCGGAAGACGCCCGACCGAAAAGGCACTGTCACCAATGGCAAATCGTTCGCCAGTCTCCATGACGAGTTCGGCATTAGTCAGCGTGGTGGCGCCCTCGCGCCATTGCGCCTGTACCTGCAGCGTGCCTTCGGGGTACTCGGTCGCTTCGACAAGCACAACCGAAACTGGACCGAGAAGACGGTAATTTTCATCGACAATATGGGTGCGGGCAGCCGCGATCAGCTCGTTGGTCAGCGGCGTCTCAACCTCTTGGAAGCGCTCATAGTCCTCAGACGAGATGTAGACCCAGTAGTGATTCGGAACAGCGAGAGCACCATCGACTGCGACCGACTGGTTCGCATCGATCTCGCGGACAATCCGGCGTCCGATCTCGATCGGGTTCAATCCGCTTTTGAAGACGCGAGCAAACGTGCTCTCGACGAGGTGTTCTAACCGCCGTTCGAAATTCCGCAGCACCACGACAGGGATCCTACTATCCGTTGCGATCCGCAGCGATCTGATCGGCCATCGTGACCAGGGTCTCGCCCCGGAACTCTCGCATCATGCGGCCGTACGCCCTGATATCAAGCGCTGCAAGAGCAGTTGCTTCCTCGATCGCTGTGGCTACGACCTGGCTATCGGGCACTACGCGATCTAGGAACCCCACGTCAACCGCACCGACCGGGTCAGTAAGACGAGCATTCGTAATCGAGCGCTGCAGATGGCGCTTGCTGATGCGTTCCCGAGCGATCGTGTAGGCCCAGTCAGGCAGGGTCATCCCAATCGCGACCTCGTTCAGCCCGACCTTGAACGGGCCTTCGGCGCCAACGCGTATGTCGGCACCGAGCAACATGAGCGCGCCAGCAGCCAGCGCGTGCCCCGTGCAGGCGGCGACGACAGGGACCGTTGCGCCGTAGATCTGGTGGACAAGCTCGCCGCCGTCGGCGACCATGGCAACAACAGCGCTGGCATCATCCGCTTGGATGACGCTGAGATCGAAGCCAGCACAGAACCGGCCTTCTCGGCCAGCGATCACTGCGGCGATGCAACCGGGGTCGGCCTCAGCTGCTGTAAGAGCTTTGCGGACGTCGGCGATCATCGACCTGGAGAGTGCATTGGCCTTACCGTCATCCATGGTGATCAGTGCGACGGAACGCGAATCTTGATCGCCGCCGACGTTGACGTGAGTTGTGACTACCTGTTCGGACATCCCCGATTGATACGACAGCCACACCGCCGCCACCAAATCAGGCACCAAATCAGGCACCAAATCAGGCACCAAATCGGGCACCAAATCGGGCACCAAATCAGGCACTACGAGGCTTAGCCCATAGGTTCGATCCCGGCAGGGAAACAACCGTAGCCCCACCCAATGGCGAGGCTACGGGCTTATTCTTACTGTGCGCGAGGGGGGACTTGAACCCCCACATCCCTAAGGACACAGGCACCTGAAGCCTGCGCGTCTGCCAATTCCGCCACTCGCGCGTAGCGCTCAGCATTAGTGAGCCGGATCACTCTATCTGTCCACCTAGGGGAACGGGCAAGCCAATTCGCGAACAACAGCGCCGGAGAACGAGCGTCACCACTTCTAGCGCCATATCGGCGTGTGCACTGCGGGCATGACCACAAAACAACCCAAACTCGCACCCACCGCTTCGGCTCGCGGTAACACGCCGACCGCTTCAGCCCACAAACCCGCCAAACCCCAGCCCGGCCCTAACGTTCGCGCACCAGGCACCTTGCCATTAAGAGTACGACGATGTCACACCGGCACGGTAGGTTCGGAGACGCTTCCCCCTGACGACCACAGGAAGCACTCTCGTGACAACAATTATCAACCGCGTTAAAGCTCTTATCGCCAAAGCCGAGTCATCGCCGTACCCCCCAGAGGCCGATGCCTTCATGGCCAAGGCCCAAGAACTCATCAATGACCATGCCATCGACCAGGCCCGTCTTACTGGCGCTGATCCCACCTCGGTCGGCCACGAGACCTTGCAGATGAAGGGCACCTACACCAAAGAGCGCTGCCTGATCTGGAGCGCCGCAGCCAACGCTAACCGGTGCCAAATCCTGACACTGTCGACCTACGGCAGTTCGAAAATCAGTAATCTGACGTTGATCGGACGCGAACAAGATCGCCAACTCGTTCGTCTGCTCGCTACTTCGCTTGAGCTCCAAGCGGTTCGTCGCCTTGACGATCTCGACCCAAACGCGACTACCGGCAGCCCTGTGGTGCAACGCCGAAGCTTCCTGCGAGGTTTCGCACTCGAAGTCGCAGACCGGCTCCGGCGGTCAGGCCATACCCATGCCGTTGTCAGCCAAGCAGCCGAGCAGGCATTGGTTCTGGCCCGTGACGCGGTCGATCGTTATGTGGGCGAGAACTTCGATGTCAGCAGCGGCCGACGCGGCTCGGCACAACATGATGGCATGGCGTTCTCACATGGCCGACGCGCAGGAGCGCGGGCCGACGTCGGCTCGACCCGAATCGGCAGCGACCGGCGATCGTTGCCACCCGGCTGATCCTCACAAAAGACAGTGGCACCCCGAGATCGTCCTACTCTGCACTAGAACGACCAGTACCCGGGTCATTGCTTCGGCCTGCTGGTTAGAAACTAAAGACACGGCGCGAATGTACTTGTGGCACTTCGGGGCGAGAGGATTAAACGGTTGGGCTTTCACCGCTGGGCGTATCGTCGCCACCACCGGCAAAATCTGCAATCGACGGAATGCCAATGCCTACATCCTTGCCAGACAAAAAGGCACCTGCGGCAGTTGCTGCGGTCGCAATCAGGCCGAGATACAGCCCCAACGAGACAAAGCTCGTCTGAGTAAGCCAACGCAGCAGTACAAAGACGAAGCCGACAGCTGCCAGGACCATGGCGAACTCCTCTGTTTCCATACTGCCGACGGTAGCTTCGAAGACCCCCATGGCCTTCAGGGCAATAAGCATTCCAGCCGCTAAGGCAAGCAAGCATCCAGACCAGGCAAAGAAACCAGCACCCCACGCATTAACGCTCACATTCAAGCCTGGCAGGTCAAAGCCGTAGTCGAAGCTGTACCAAGGGAGGATCGATGCGATAAAGGCCACAATCCCACCGCCCACAGCGATCAGATTGTTTTGGGTGAGTTTGCTGAAGTCCATGAAGGTCCCTCTCAACGGATTCGCTCCACCTCGAAGTAACAAGTTTCGCGTCTATTACTCGTGGAGTCTTGCAAAAATCTGTGGCCAATTCAGGCTCTCGCTTCCCAGAACGAGTCCCGAAACGCCAAAACCTTGTTACTGGGCGGTTCTTGTTGAGATTTGGACCAACTTTTAGTGCTCAACAATCAGTCCGTAAGTCTTCATCGATTGTCGTTCCCTGAAATAATGCGCTTTGGACAACTCGCATCTCGACGACTCGCCCTTCGACCGCAGAGGTGATCCTCGACGACGGACCGCTGTGTTGAGACACCCACAGTTCGGCTGGCAGGCTATTGGCCGAACATCATCAGCCATTGCTCGGCGGACTTAGGGGCGAACACGTAATTGTACTCGCGGGTCTTTTCCATCGACTGTGACGACTCAGGCGAATAGAGGTGACCAGGAAAGAGCACGGCCTCGTCGGGCACGTGCGCCAGTCGCTGGGTAAGCGTTGTGTACAACTCCGCTGGGTCACCACCAGGCAGGTCAGTGCGACCGCAACCCTCAATGAATAAGGTGTCACCGCCAAGGAAGTGATTATCGACCAGGAACGTCTGGCTGCCGGGTGTATGCCCTGGCGTATGGATTAATTCAATAGGTACGTCACCAACCATCATCGTGTCGCTGCCATCATGGATTATCAGATCATCATCGCTCACCCCTGTGACCTTGCGAACAAACTCGGCTTCGGCCGCCTGGACATGCACCGGAATCTGCTTCTGGGTGAGCAACTCAGCGATGCCCTCAAGCTTGTAACCCATCATGGATCCGCCAACATGGTCAGCGTGATAGTGCGTGGCGAGCGCACCGACGATCTCCATGCCGTCGGTCTCAGCAAGTTCGATCAAGTCGCCCACGTTGTACGCCGGATCAACAATCACGGCCTTGCCTGCTTCGGGGTCTCCAACCAGGTAACAGAAGTTGCGCATCTGGCGTGCGATCTGATCATCCTTGGCGAAGTCTCGCCCAGACAACAGTTGGCGGAAGTACAGGTTCGACATACCTCTAGCCTAGATCCGCTACTTCCCCCGACCGCCACCAGCGCTTGAGACACCTCCGATGTACGCGTCCCAAGCGAGCTTGACCAGAAACAGCCAAAGGTTCGAGGCGTTGCGTTCTAGAGTCGTGTGGTGACTTCACAGCGCTCAATTGGCTACCTGGGGCCCCATGGCACCTTTACAGAGCAGGCGGTGCTCTCTGAGCCCGACCTGGCCGAATATGACGGCCATCTCTTTACCTCTATGCCCGCGGTCTTGAACGCAGTCGAGAGCGGTGAACTCGACCTTGGGTTCGCTGCAATCGAGAACAGCATCGAGGGCACCGTCAACGCAACGATTGACACGCTTGCGTTTTCGTCGAACCTGCTGATTCAGCGCGAGGTCGTCATTCCGATCTCGATGGAACTACTGGTTGCACCCGGCACCACCCTTGAGTCAATTGAAACGGTCGTTTCGTTCCCGCACGCCATCGCTCAATGTCGGGTCTGGCTGGCCGAACACCTTCCAGGCGCCCGCCATAGCGCTGCGAACTCAACCGCCGACGCAGTCGAACTCGTCGCCACAGCCGGAGACCCAACAGTTGCCGCTATCGGTAATCGACTGGCCGGTTCGATCTATGGCCTGGCCGAGTTAGCGAACAGCATTGAAGACACCGAAGACAACCAAACACGCTTCGTGACCGTTGCTCGCCAGGGCGTCCCGAAGATCACGGGCAACGACAAGACCTCAATCGTGATCTTTCAGCGTGATGACCGCCCAGGCTCGTTGCTATCAATCCTGCAAGAATTCTCAGCCCGCCAGATCAACCTTTCCAAGCTCGAGAGCCGGCCCACCAAAAAGGGCTTGGGAAACTATTGTTTTATTATGGATCTAGATGGGCATATCTCTGATGCCGTCGTGGCCGACGCCTTAAAAAACATTATGGCCAAACAGGCTGACGTCAAGTTCTTGGGGTCCTACCCGACCGCCGGAACCGGAGCGACCCAGGTCCGTGCTGAAGCCAATGCCGCATGGCGGTCCGCTGAGGACTGGCTCGCTGGCGTCCAATCTCAGATCAATGACTGACACACCGGCGCCCGCGCCAACTGCTTTGGCGATCGCTCCTGTGGCAGATCGCATCGTCTTTGCACTGCGACAGGCTGGCCTACTTGGCGTCGCTTTGTTGGTGGCCGGCACGGTAACTGAACGCCTTCGCCCCGACCAATCGCTTGACCGAGGCATCGCCTCGACGGCGTTTCTGTGGGCAATCGTCTTATGGCTATGTGTACTGCTCTTCAATGCAATCGCCTTTGACCAACCTCGCTCCCATACGCACGAGGGCATCGCTCTCTACGTCGCCACAGGCATTGATGTGCTGGTGTTCTTCACCGGCCTCGTCACGCTCAATGACGGCTCAGCCGGCCGTCGATTCGTGTATCTGTTAGCAACAAGCCTGGGCGCCATCATGTTCTGGTGGGCCATGATCAGCTTGGGTTTCCTGGTCACCAAACACCTGCGGACATAGTCGGCCCTTTAACTCGTCGCTGTCCTCCGTCATCCCTCTTGCACTCTCGTCATCCATGGGCCTAAAACAGAGCTGGGTAATTCGGCTTCGTCTCGCCCTTCACTGAACGCTCGTCCGAGCCAGATGCTCAACAGCCCCGACATGCGGCATAACGACGGATGTCTCGGCCATGACACATCGAGTTCAACATGCTGTGTGATTCATGCTGTGTGATTCATGCTGTGTGATTCATGCTGTGATAAAAACGTAAAGAACCCCCGAGCAAAGCTCAGAGGCTCTTCATTGTGTTGCCGAGAACACGAGAGCGGAAGGAGGGGGATTCGAACCCCCGGGACCCGTGAAGGCCCATTAGTTTTCAAGACTAACGCAATCGTCCGCTCTGCCATCCTTCCATCATCGATACTAGCGAGCGCAACAGACGATTTGGCCGCTAAAGTTGCGATTCGATTTGCTGCGTGCAGCGAATCGACTGGAGAGGTGGCCGAGTCCGGTTGAAGGCGCATCCCTGCTAAGGATGTAACGGGGCAACCTGTTCGAGGGTTCGAATCCCTCTCTCTCCGCTCCTATGTTGTCGATAACGCAACAAAGAACCTCTGAACTTCGTTCAGGGGTTCTTTACGTTTTGGACGATGACGGGTTTCGCTTCGAGAACAACGCTTGCCAACCAGACCATGGCACCGCCCCAAGGTTCGGCCCTTGGAGCGGCAGAGAGTCCCTGGGAATCGGCACCGCCTCGGCACCAACCTCTCCACTAGAACTGAGCGTGGATGATGGCCGACTGGGTTCTCGGTTCTTAGCCGACAAGAATAGGGATGTTGCGTGGTCCGCGAATCTGGCCCGTCGACCAAGTCACCTCTGCCCCTGGCTCAAGCGAGTACTCAGGAATAGCGTCAAGCCAGGTCTCGACGGCAATCGTCATTTCAAGTCGAGCCAGGTTCGACCCCAAACAACGGTGGATCCCGACGCCGAATGCGATATGGCGATTCTGAGCCCGATCAATAACCACCTCGTCGGCTCGTTCGAAGACCTCAGGATCGCGGCAGGCAATAGGGTAGGTCATCAAGACGTGATCGCCCTGGCGAAACTCGACTCCGCGAACTTCGGTGTCGTTGAGCACTCGTCGCATCACATTGACGGGAGCATACGCGCGCAGCAACTCTTCGACAGCCGTCGGTATCAGTGAAGGTTCAGCGACAAGGCGACGCCGATCATCGGGGTGCTGAGCGAGATGCCAAAGTGCTGCGCCGATTGAGCTCCACGTCGTGTCGATACCGGCGACGAGCTGAAGCACCAGCATGCGTTCAATGGTGTCATCATCGAGCGGTCTCCCATCGAGCTCAATCGATACAAGATGGCTAACAAGATCCTCGCCCGGGTTCTGACGGCGCTCCCGCATGACCCCAGCCATATAACCGCGAACCTCGCTCATAGCACTGCGAAGAGTGTCAGCGTCGTTGGCCCCAACACCGAGAATCCCTTCGATCCACATACGAAACCGGTCACCGTGTTCAGGATCGATACCGAGAATCGCCGCAATGGCACCAACCGGAATGTGTTGTGAGTAGTCCGTTGCGGCATCGCCCCGCCCTCGTTCGACGATGGCCTGGACACGGGTGCGACAATCAGCTGTGAGGTGATCCCGCCATGCTTCGATGCGTTTCGGACCAAAGAATGGCAGTAACACACGTCGTAAGTCGTGATGCTCCGGAGGGTCCGTATTGATGGGTGGAAACAGTCCGCGTTCAGTAGTTCCACCTCGTCGCAATCCATGGTGCACGCTCGAAAATGACTCAACGTCATGAGCAATGCCGACAACGTCTTCGTAGTGCAAGGGCATCCACACCCCTTCGTTAAATCGCTCAGTGTGAGCGATTGGACACCGAGCACGCAGGTCTTCAACAATGGGGTAAGGGTTGGAAGTCCAATTCTGATCGTTGAGATCCCAGTCAGTCGCAAAGTCTTGGACATCAGCGATGCCCGTTCTCAGATCCTCATTGCTGCTCATCAACACCCCTATGGTTTTCAGCACGATACAACGATGGGTCGGGCCGCTGCCACGGACCTCGAGTCCATCGACAACTCAGTCGGCGTCAACCAGGTCCCGCCTGGAACGACGGGTTCGGGGTCGGTTCGCTGACTGTTGGGGATCGACGCAGCCATTGCTGAAATTGGGTCGCCATCCGAACCATCGATTACGAACAGAAAGAGACCTAACACAGTGATAGATCCGAGCTTCATAACGTGCCTTTTCTTCGAGACTGAGTATCAAATATCAGCGCGTCAAAGTCCGTTATCTCTTGCCCGGTTCGCCGTTCGGCGGTGATCCTCGCCACCTCCTAGTAGTAATGCGCCAGCTGCAGATGTTGGCCACTACGTTGAATCAGAAAACTGCATTGCAGCCCGTAATTCGCGGGCTACGATATCAGCCTGCGCTTGTCGCCCAATTGGATAGAGCACCTGATTACGGATCAGGAGGTTGGGGGTTCGAGTCCCTCCAAGCGCGCAGAACAAATCCCTCGCCTTTGGCGGGGGATTTTCTGCTTTTCACTACGCCTTCACTCACTATCCAAGGCGCGACAAAGACCGACAGGCAATGGCGCACCTGTCAGACTTATCCAATCCGGCTAGGCCACCGAAGCGGCCTTCTTCGAGACGCGATCTTGACGCGCCTCGAACTTCTCGGCCGCACGAATCAGGGTTGGGCCAACAGCAAAAATATCATCGCGGGCTTGTTCGGCCTCGGGAGATAGATCGGTGATGTCTTCGATCTTCCAAAAGCGAAGAAGCGGGTCGATGATGTTCTCGGCGTGGATGCGCTGGTTGTAGATACCGATTCGAGCCATCTGCAGGGCTCGGCGGGCAAACCCAGGAATCTTGGTTCCAGGCATAGCGAAGTTTTGCAGCACACGGTTCAATGCCGGCAACACCACGTCGGGCGCCTGGGCCAACATCTCCGTGGTGACCCCGCGATAGAAAAGAAAATGGTGGTTCTCATCGCGAGCGATTTTGGCCATCAACGTGTGCGCCGTCTCGCAATCGGACTGAACGCCAGTATTGCGATGGCTGATACGGGTCGCCAGTTCCTGCGCCGAGGTATAGCAAAACATGTCTATGACAGTCTCGAACTGAGGGTTCCAACCGCCCTCAACGGTCACCATACGATCATCTTCGAGCAGTCGAGGGTCACAGTTTCGACTGGTCAACAGGTACGAACGCATGGCGATGGCGTGTTGGCCTTCTTCAGCCGTCCAGAGCCGAGACCAGCGATTCATTGGCGAGTCTTCGTCGAAGTACTTACCAAACAACGACGTGTAATACGGCAGGTTGTCTTCGGTCAACAGGTTCAACACAAATGCGGTACGGACCTCAGGCGACAAGGTCGACTGGGAAACATCCCACGGCTTTTCCTTAAAGCTTTCACCTTTTTCCCAGTCAATAAAGTCGTGAAAATACCAATGTTCGCGACGTTCACGGTGCTCGGCCATCAGTGTTTCCATGGTTGATTCAACACTTTTTGCAAGCTCTATGGCTTCAGCATTTGCAGACACGGCGTGTCTCTCTCTCAGCAGCTCAGATGGGCCCGGCGGGGGGTTACTAGACCATTAGACAAAACAATTCGGCAAGTAGTTACTAGTAAGGCGAAATTATTCGTCACATCTTCACAGTCGGAGTTATCACCGGTCGTAGCCTTTCGGGGTGTCTACCAGCGCTACTCCGGCCACAACTGCACTCGCTTCATCAAACGAACTGAGTCGCGGTCTGCTCGGTGCCGCAATTGCCGTGACAGCGTGGGGCACCAGCAGCGTGATCGCCAAGGTGCTCCCACAAGGGGGCTTAGCCATCGCCTCATATCGATTCATGACCTACTTCCTGATCGTCGGCCTGCTACGAGTAAGCCGACGTCAGTTCCTGACCTGGCACGCGTTCAAGAGCTCTATCCCGGGCGGACTCCTCTTAACAGGCGACGTGGCCTTCTTCTTCACCGCTATCAAGTTGACCACCGTGGTTAACGCAACAA
This sequence comes from uncultured Acidimicrobiaceae bacterium, assembly GCA_905182135.1. Classification (GTDB taxonomy): domain Bacteria; phylum Actinomycetota; class Acidimicrobiia; order Acidimicrobiales; family UBA10347; genus UBA10347. The sequence continues at coordinate 490,134 of CAJJAG010000006.1, forward strand.
TTATCCTTGCGCTCCAACCACTAATTCTCACGATATACGGTGTTCGGTTCCTCGGTGAACGGGTGCGACGATCCGACATCGGACTGGGCGCCATCGCCCTGGCTGGAGTCATCGTGATCGTGCTCGCTGGCAGTAACAGCGGCGACGCCAACATTTGGGGTGACCTCGCTGCGGTAGGAGCACTGGTGTCTTGGTCGGCCTACTTCGTGTTTGCAAAGCGAGCCAGTGGTGTTGTTAGCCCCGCCGATTACACACTCGCAGCAGCATTGATCGTGGCGATTACCACCACGCCGCTGGCCTTGGCATTCGGGCAATCATTGGCGTGGCCAGCATGGAGCGACTGGTTCTGGTTGCTCGGCATGGCCATAGGTGCAGGCCTGCTTGGTCACAACATGATGAATTGGTCCATCGTGCGGATCCCACTGTGGCTTGGTAGCACCATGACCTTGTTGGTACCGCTCGTGTCATCGGCCATGGCTTGGATCTTCCTGGACGAATCACTCAACACAACACAAATCATCGCGATGTTCGTAGCACTTGTAGCTATTGGCTTTCTCATACGGGCGCAATCGACCCCGCGGCCGGCTGCCAACCCAGAGAGCACCATTTCCTGACCATGTCGCCGGCGCTTGACAGGGCAATCGCCAACTATGCGAGTAGTTATGGAACCCAGCCGACACTCGTAGTTCGTGCCCCCGGCCGAGTCAACATCATCGGCGAACACACCGACTACAACGACGGCTTCGTGTTGCCCATGGCGCTCCCTTTCGAGGTCGTTGTTGCAGCCGCTCCCCGCGTCGACGGTAAGGTTTTTGCCAGCTCAGAGGGCTTTGAGCCGGTGGAGTTCATGGTGGCTGACCCAGTCGATCAGGGCAGATGGAGCACGTATGTGCATGGCACCGGCGCCATGCTCATTGAGGCCGGATATTCGGTCGCTGGTTGGCAAGGTTGCTTGGCCAGCGATATCCCTGCTGGTGCCAACCTCTCCTCGTCGGCGGCACTTGAAATCGCATCTGGTCTCATATTCGTGACTTCGGCCAACGGCTCTATTGAGCCCAGCGCACTTGCTCGGGTTGGCCAGCGCGTCGAGAACGACGTCATAGGTTTCCCTAGCGGCATCATGGATCAGCTCGCCTGCGCTGCAAGTGTTGACGGTGCAGCGTCGCTGATCGACTGCCGAGCCTTATCCGCTTCCCCTGTACCTCTTCCCGGCGGCGTCGACATCATCGTCATGGACACCGGCACTCGCCGCAAACTCCTTGACACCCAATACGCCGCTCGTCGTACCGACTGCGAAACCGCTGCTGCCTCATTAGGAGTGACAGCCCTGCGCGATGCCACGCTCGACCAGATAGCCAATCTCGGCGACGACCGAATCTATCGTCGCGCCCGGCACGTGATCGGCGAGAACACCCGCACCCTCGAAGCAGCCGCAGCAATGCGGTCCAACAACGCCGTCGAACTTGGACGGTTGATGAACGAGAGCCATGCCAGCCTGCGCGACGACTTCGACGTGTCGGGCCCGGCCCTTGATCGCATCGTTGCACTCGCCCAACAGATCAACGGCTGCCTCGGTGCACGCATGACTGGGGGCGGGTTTGCTGGCGCTGCAGTTGCGTTGGTCCAAAGCAACTCGTCCGAGGCGTTCGTCGCCGAACTCACAAAATCATTCGTGGCTCCAGATGAGCAGCCTGCTGTAGCGCCGACGATGCTTTACACAGTGCGCCCAGCTGCTGGCGCGTCGGTGATTACTAACCCCAATCGGTAAACAAAAACGAGCTGCCGCCGCCCAAAGGCAATGGCTCGCGTGACGTCCTCGAAAGAAGTACGATTTAAGACCCCGTAAGACAACGTAAAACCTAACCTGGCAAGATTGGGTCGGCGTTTATGAGCATTGCTCGTTGGCTTCGAAGATCTCTGTGTAATGGCTTCCATCACCGAAGCGGGCATCGACGCCACCAATGTCGATGCCTAGATCCCCCACCTGCGTCTCAAGCTCATCTCACTGGTTGTGCCAGCCATACGTTCGTTGACTACAGCCCTGAACCGAGCTTCGCAGCGTTCTTTCCGGCAGTCCTTGTGCCAATGCCAACCTTGACGCCAGCGTTCTTTCCAACATCGGACATGTCCAAGTCCTGGCTCTCTTTCTTTCTGTCCGCCGGTCTCTAAATGAACCAGCAAGTAAGCGTCCGGTATTTTGGGATTATGTATTTCAGAACACGAAAATTAGCTTCAACTGGGTGAAGCCTTGCGACGCGACATAACGTGCTCAGCGTGAGCCCTGCGGTACTCAGCCGAGCCAAAACCATCGTCGAACCAGCCCTACGCCATGCAGTGGGATCCCTCGACGAAAACCTCCGCCTACCAGTGACGTACCACCTGGGTTGGACAGACAAGGACGGCAACCCCTCTGACGCCGGAAGCGGCAAAGGTATTCGATCCGCTCTCGCAATCCTGGGCGCCGAAGCTGTCAATGCGTCAGCCGACGTTGCGATCGCTGGTGGAGTAGCTGTTGAGCTGATACACAACTTTTCGCTGATCCACGATGACATCATGGACAACGATCGCACCCGGCGCCACCGGGCAACAGTCTGGGATGTGTTTGGTATTGGCGAAGGCATCGTTGTCGGCGACGCCATGCATGCGCTCGCTTTCGAAATACTCCTTGATGACAGCCGCACCCCACACGGTGCAACGGCCACGCGTCGGCTAGCCAAAGCAACATCGGCCATGATCGCCGGCCAGGCCCAAGACGTCGCCCTTGACCGCGGCGCTACCGCCAGTCTCGCTGAGTGCATTGCCATGGAGACCAACAAGACCGGCGCATTGCTTGCTCAGTCGGTCGCTATCGGCGCCGTACTCGGCGGTGGCGATGATGTTGTTGTCGACGCACTCGAAGACTTCGGCATTGCACTCGGCATTGGTTTCCAGGCCGTTGATGATGTTCTAGGCATCTGGGGCGAATCTGCAACAACAGGTAAACCAGTTGGCAACGACCTGCGCGAGCAGAAAAAGTCCATGCCAATCGCTATTGCCTTTGACCGCGGGGGCGACATTGGCCAGGCGGTTCTTGACGCTTTCACTGGGCCGCTGAACGACAACCAGATCGCAGCACTTGCGTCCAAACTCGAATCGGCCGGCATTCGCGACGAGGTCCAGAGTATCGCTCGCGACTACCTCGACCAGGCGATCAAAACTCTCGACACCGTTGCGCTAGCGGCCCCAGCAAAGACCGAACTCATAGAACTCGCCAACTTCATCTGGGAACGCGACTCGTAACTCTTTCCAACTCGGTCAGCACTCTTTCCAACTCGATCAGCGTCTTTCTTCCTGCAACCGCACATCTGTTCCGGCACCGTCTGTGAAACGAGGCGAGATCACCTCTGTCGCCGAATGCGCACCGTGTATGTCTCACCATCTGTGTCTACACCATCTGTGTCAGACACAGATGGTGAGGGTGTTACACCATCTGTGTCAGACACAGATGGTGAGGGTGTTTGGTTCGCGCAGGATCGCGAGGCCCAGCGGCCGATCTGGGCTACCCCGAAACACGACGGAAACGTTTCTGAATCACAGCGTTCACTCGGTGGGAACACACGCGAAATAGTGTGTTCCTAGGTTTACCTCACGCACAACACTGCGCCCGACGCGCAGGTTACGGGAGGTAACGAAATGAAACGCAAGTTCTTAATCGCTGCAGTGGGCGCAGCGATCTTTGGCTTGGTGCCAGCTGCACCGGCTATGGCCCAAGAAGCAGAGGCTTTATCGCCAGAAGCCGTACAAGCGATACTCGACAACATCTGGGTGTTCGTAGCCGGCATTTTAGTCTTCTTGATGCAGGCGGGCTTCGGCCTTGTAGAAGCGGGTCTGACCCGAGCCAAGAACGTGGCCAACATCATGGCCAAAAACATCGCCGACATGTGTATCGGCGCCCTGGCTTTCTGGGCCATTGGTTATGGCATTGCGTTCGGAGACGGCCAATGGATCGGAACCGACAGCTTCTTCCTGAGTGGCTTCGGAGACGGCAGCTTTGATGGCGGCTACTCCGGCTACACGCCGTTCTTCTTCCAGGTCGTCTTCGCCGCTGCTGCGGTCACAATCGCATCTGGCGCCATGGCTGGCCGCACCAAGATCTCGGGCTACCTGATCTTCAGCGCCGTGATGACCGCATTTATTTACCCAGTCGTCGTCCATATGTTCTGGCAGGGCGATGGGATCTTGAACCGTATCACTGTTGGTGACGCCGCATTTAGTGACTTCGCAGGATCATCTATCGTCCACTCAGCTGGTGGCTGGGCCGCCTTGATGGGTGCGTACTTCCTCGGACCTCGTATTGATAAGTACAGCAACGACGGCACCCCACGAGCTATCCCTGGCCACAACATCGCCTTCACCGTTATTGGTGTCTTCGTGCTGTGGTTCGGCTGGTTCGGTTTCAACGCAGGCTCAGAACTCGCCGCCGACAGCGTCGTCATCCGAGTTGGAGTCACCACGATGTTGGCCGCAGCCGCAGGCGGCTTCATGGCTGGCGCTGTCATGTGGATGAAGGTCGGCTTCCTCGATGTCGCCATGACGGCCAATGGAGTCCTTGCCGGCCTGGTCTCGATTACTGCTGGTACGGGAACAATGACGCCGTTAGGCGCAGTCATCACTGGTGCAATCGGCGGCATAATCGTGGTCTTCAGCGTCCTATTCTTTGAGCGCATTCACATCGATGATCCTGTCGGAGCTATCTCCGTCCACGGTGTCTGCGGCGTCTGGGGCACGCTCGCGATCGGCTTCTTTGCCAAGTGGGATGATGCATTCCTTGGCCGAGAAGACGCTGGCCTGTTCTACGGCGGCGGCGTATCACAGCTCGTCATGCAACTTGTCGGTGTCGTCATCGTGGCCGCTTGGGTGCTGCCAACGACAGGCCTGCTGTTCTTCATACTCAAAAAGATGAACATGTTGCGGGTCAGCCCCGAAGAAGAAATCGCTGGCCTTGATGTCAGCGAACATGGCTCGGCCGGCTATGGCATCGAGACGACCTTTACTGGCAGCCTTACTAGCAGCCGATCCCTACAGGACCAATCAGCCAGAGATAGCTAACACACGTGCTTCTTCTCCTGCTGGCGCTAACCACCTCCCAAGCGTGGGCGTCGGCAGGAGATCACAGATCCGCCAATCGAACCTGGTTGTTACCCCACCAGTTTCGATTGGCGCTATCGCGCCTGGGCATAGCCACGCATCTGGGCGATCTCTGATCAAGGGCCAACAATACTCTCATCATGACCGGGCCAGATGAGAGCTTCACACCCAAACCGGCCTTGCCTCAGAACTCCCAGTTCTATCGCCAGGTACTTCACCAATAGCCATCACCTGTCCGGGTCAGAAGGGCCCAGGGTCGAATCGTCTACCACTACCGGGAACTCAAACTGTGAGACGAATCAAACGCGCGTCCACGTCACCACCGGTCGAACCCTGCAAGCACTGAACCGCCAGAGCGACATCGGGTTCATCAATATGTCGATAACGCCCAACAGCGAGACAGCGACAATCAGTATCACGCCGTGACACTCGGGTAGTCCGCGTTCATTGCACAGCTCGAGCCAACATTTTTGCCTGCCGGAACCGTCAACGGCTGCGGCTGCGGCTGCGGCTGCGGCACACCATGGCACTCACGTAGTTCGAATCACTCGCTGTGCTCACAATCCTGTCGGAGCTTGACCCATCACCGATCCCGCTCTATCAACAAGCGGCCTCTCCGACTGCGCATCGCGATGATTCTCGGATCAACCAGACAGGAATGTAGGCGTTGTGTGATAGGTGTTACTCCGAGCGGCGGTCGAGGAAGCCGTAGACCTCGACCAGGTCGACGCCCGGAAAACGGCTGAACGGCTCTCGAGCAGCCGGCAGGCCGGACACGATATGGCTGCGATCTCGTGACGAGGGCCATGCAACCGTCGACCAGCGTTGCCGTTGCGAAGGGTGCGGCTCACGGCAACAACCAGGATCGGGGCAGGTCGACGTCGTCCGGCGCGATGTCTCGCTACCACGGAAATAGCGGGCCTGGCGAGCGTCGGTTCCCACCGTGATTGCGTGAGGTGGCGAACGATCTGCCTCTACGTAGGTGACACACCAGAACTCGCCATCGGCGGTGTCGGTGTATTGGTAGTGCAGAGCAAATGCATCTTCGCTGTGGAACGCCTGCCGTGTTCCCCACTCGCGACAGAGCCGCTGACCTTCGAAGCCGCCGAACGGGTCAGTCGGCAGCGGCACATCGTTATTTTCGTAGGCCTTCCACACGACACCTTCGTTGTCTGAACGAAGGAAGTGCAGCGTTATATCGAGATGTTCGGTAGCCAGGTTCGTCAACCGGTGGCCTGCCATTTCATAGGAGATGTAAAACAACTCCTTGATATCTTCGACCGAAATATCCTTTTGTTCTTTGGCTTCGCGAAGGTGTTGGACAGTTGCCGCTTCAGGGGCAAGCACAGCAGCAGCCAGGTAATTCGATTCAACACGCTGGCGCACATAGTCCAGGAAGTCATCGGTGTCTCGGTGCCCAAGAACAAAATGACCAAGCGTCTGCAACACGACAGAACGGGCACTCCGGGTTGTCAGGTCGTTGCGTTGCGGAATATAGATAACCCGGTTGCGTTGATCTGCGACCGAGCGAGCGCTGCTGGGTAGGTCTCGAACCCGGTCGATCGTGAAACCACAATTGTCGGCCATCTGCACGAGCATGCGCTCAGAGACAGGGCCGCGACCTGGATAGTCCACCGCAGTCAGCAACGACGAGGCAACCTCTTCGATCTCGGCGAAGTAGTTATTCCTATTGCGCATCTCGGCGCGCATCTGCACATTGGCTCGGCGTTGATCGTCTCCGTCACGATGACCGGCGCGATCCTCGGCACCCACTAATGCCTTGTATAACCCCGAGATATGTTCGAGGGCGCTGTCTGATGTCTTCGCCGTCGGCCGAAACTCAGCCAAGCCAAGCTCCAGGTACCGAGGGTCACTTTGGGCTCGTAGCACAGAGATCTCAAGTTCATCTCGGCGCGTCGGCGAGTCGTCGATGAGTAGATCGGTTGTCGTGCAGCCGAGCGAGTCCGCAAGCTCACCCAGCAAGCCAACTCTGGCTTCGACATGCCCATTTTCGAGCTGACTTAAGTACGACGTCGGCCGATCCACCCGAGCGCTCAACTCGTCCAGGGTCAATCCCGCTTCTTTGCGGTAGAAGCGAATGCGGCGTCCGAGTAGTAGTGCATCCATTATCCAAAAATAGCCTCTTCTTCTCTAATTCCCACAGAGAACGCGATCGCCGTTGCGAAGAAACGGACTTTTTCTTCTTTTCCTATCCACGTGCGGTTTTCTGACACCGATTATGAATACTCAGAAAATGTCTGACACCGAACCCCGTTATGTGCTGCACATCGCCCCGCTGAACCGCTGGGAACGGGCAGTCGCTGACGGCCAGGGCGATTACATCGACCCTTCACTCGAAGCTGAAAGATTCATTCACTGCTCGACACACGAACAGGTTCTTATCCCAGCCAACGAGCGATTTGCCGGTCGTGACGACCTGGTTCTACTGCTCATCGACCTGGAACTGGTTCCTGCACGCACGCTGTTCGAAGACTGTTACGAAACAGGCCAGCCGTTCCCGCACATCTACGGGCCCATCCCCGTAGCTGCAGTCGTCAAGGTCATCCCATTCCCCTGTCATACCAATGGCACGTTCTCGCTGCCCGAAATACTGCACGAGCGTTAATTCCACCTCGCCCCTGCGCTCATTTAACCCAACAAGCTCAGCACCTACCGGTTATACACAAGTGATGCGCACCGTTGTTGTCGGTCATGCCTTCTTTACGCTGGCTATGTTCGGCTTTATGTGGGCTGTCCAGATCGTCGTATACCCCCAGTTCCGCAGCATTGCCTCCGCCGAGTTTCCATCGTATGCAGCTGCCCACGGAACCAAGATCGCGATGGCGCTTAGCTTGCTTGGGCCCACCGAAATCATATTCGCCGGGTGGCTGTTTCTCGACACGCCCGCCGGGCTGAGCCGCACAGTCGTCTTCGCATCCGGTGCTCTACTGGCTGCTGGCTGGATTTCTACTGCGTTCTTCTTTGGACCGCTCCACGGCAAATTTCAAGGCCCCTATGATCTTGACCTAATCAACCAGCTCATCACCACCAACTGGTTCCGCACCGTGATCTGGACGGCGCGAGCGATACTCGCAGGCTGGTTCTTATGGCTACTACTCGACGTTGATACCTGATCAGCTGCTAGATCAACCCAGTGGCACCTGTGCAGGTGAAACGACGAGCCCTGCTACATCACTGTCAGTCACGAACACGGCACCAGCGCGATCACTCTCGGCGCCTTGTGATCCGCTAACGATATAGAGCTGGCGAAGATCAGCCCCACCAAAACACACGCTTGTGCACATTGGCAGCGGTATGTCGATATGGGCCCGTACGGATCCATCGGGGTTATAGACGCCAACCCCACTTCCACCTGAAGCAAGCGCCACCCAGACGGCGCCATCCTCGCTTACGACCAGACCATCGGGATGGCCTCGCACCATGTCGGCAAAATGCTGTTTAGGGCCAAGCCTGCCGTCGTCGTGGACTGCGTACTTCATCACTGCCGAGCGCAAGCTGTCCGAGTGATACAAGATCCGCCCATCGGGTGAGAACCCCAAACCATTCGTCAACAAGACGTCATGGCCAACAGCGTGGGCCGAACCATCCAAGTCCAACATCCAGAGGTCACTCGGTGTGCCGCTCGTCTCGTCGAACGGACTGCCGCCAAGCTCACCGGCATACACCCGGCCTGCCCCATCGGTCGTGATGTCATTGAAACCAACAGCGGCATTTCCCGGTGCTTGGCTGTGCAGCTCGATGGTCGAACCGCCGTCGAATGGTTTGTAGGCAATGTTGCGTCCACTCACGATCAGACCTTCGCCATTCGAGTGCAGCGCTATACCGCCGATGCCGCGCCGGTGCTCAAATATGGTCGACACCAAGCCCTGGTCAGTAACGGCGTACACACCGCCTGCCTGCACATCGCTGAATAACAGCCCGCGTTCGTTGTGCCACACCGGACCTTCGATGAGTCCGTAGCCCTCTGTGAGTTTTTCCACGATGTCCCCCATGGTCGCCTGGTACCGCTCTGTCACGATGTCACTTCTTTGATAGTGCCAGTTAGCACGATCTCAAGCGAAGCGAGATGTCGCTTCTTTTACCCAGCGATACGGGCTATGGCGGCACTAGCGTTCATAACAATGAGCACGCTCAGGAGCCCTCAAGCTGACACAGCCGTTCGAGCATGCTCCACAGATACATGCCAACCCACACAGATCCATGCGGGTTCTTCCACCCATCCCCAGCGCGACCACCAAGGCCGCTGGGTCTCGTTCGCTAACATCCATGACGCGAATGGCTCGGAACTCTAAATGAGTTATATCTAATGGCGGCACTGCGGGATGCAGCCATGTTCCTGACCCGGATCCCGATTCATCGCAACAACGACCAGGCGCCAAACATGGGCGCTGCGGTCCCCTGGTTCGCCGCTATTGGCCTAATCCTTGGCCTGATCCAAGGCGGGGTCTATGCCGGGCTGCACGAGATTTCAACACCAACGGTTGCCGCCGCCCTCTCCGCAGCGCTACTCGCGCAGATCACCGGAGCGTTTCATCTAGACGGCCTTGCCGACATGGCGGACGCATTCGGTGGCGGCTGGACCCAGGAGCAACGACTCGAGATTCTGAAGGACTCTCGGCTGGGCACTTACGGCGTCACCGCGCTGATCTTCGTAATCATCATCGAGATCGCGGCCCTGTCCGCCCTGGCGGGATGGCTTGCCGTCGCTGCGACTGTGGCTGCACACACAGCAAGTCGGGCGGTAGCTAGCTTCATGATGATCATCGCCAAGCCGGCACGCGATAGCGGTCTCAGCGTCGACTATTTGACTGGCTTATCGCGACCAGCAGTCATCGGTGCATCTTTGCTTGTTACAGCCGGTGCGATCACTCTGTTTGGCGTAGTAGCCCTCCCACTGATCTTGGGCGCCTATGGAGCAGGTGCACTGACCGTCCGATTGGCGATCAATAAAATCGGCGGCATCTCCGGCGATGTGCTCGGTGCCATTCAACAGCTCGCCAAGGTCACCATCCTGGTGATCATCGTGATCGCTGATGACACCACCACAGACCTGGGCCTGCTCGGTGGCCTCGCTCTGGGCTGACCGCCCACCCGCTTGCGACATCTGCGTCGCACCCATCTCAAATGGCCATGCAAGGTCTAGCGGCCTGGCAGGAGCCTCCTGGTCCGCTTCCCAACCCGGCGTGCGGCCCGGTTAATGCCGTGCGCTCGACCATTCAGGTCAAGTTCGAACAATGCCACGTCGTGGTCGATCGCATAGGCACACGCAGGAGCGCTAAACCCACTCGTCGAGAACAAGGCGGGGAAGCGGTCCAGCGTGAGCGCAGCGCCGACCAATTGCTGCACGGCCGGTCGTCCAACTCGTTTGGTCGTGTGCTTAACCTGCACGGCCCATTCGGCGGTGATCACATCGATGCCTCCGTCGGCACTACCGCCCGTAAGTGATACTCGCCGGCAGCCGACCTTGCGAAGCCAGCGCGCCGCTGCTCTTTCTGCATCTCGCCAGTCGCGTATACGACGACGGTGGACACGATGAGCGATCATCGCCAACCCAGCAATCGCTGCGACCAGGACCGCGCCAATTTGAGTACGGGCATCACTCTGCCAAACAAGGAACCCCAGACCCGCTGCAGCCCCAAGCCGCAGCCACCAGGGAATCGAACGCATCAACGTAGTTGCGGTTTCGACAACCGGGCTAGCTGATTCACCGTGGCGCGAACGCGATCCTTGGCTCTGGGCAGGTCGACCACAGATCGTTCGATGGCGCCTGTAGCAGTGCAAAAGACGAAGCGGCAGTCGATCACGTTTTGGCCTGTGACCTCTTCGAGTGCCACGGCATACGCGGCAGCCTGCAGTTCATAGGCCCCGAGCTTGGCGTCGACATCGTCGTTGGAACGGACGGAATCGGTCTTGTAATCAACCACGATCAGGCCCTCAGGAGTCTCGACCAGCAGATCGACATAACCCTCGATCGTCCTGTCCCCCAGGGGTGCAGTAACAAAGAGCTCTTTGAAATGGGGGTGCGTCGCTGCCAAGGCCACGGCCGACGACTCGAGAGCGGCTTGGACTAGTCGGCGCACTATGCCGGTCCGATCAGCAATACCCTCAATCTCGCACTGTTGAGCCACGACGTCGCCGACACCATCTGGTTTAGCCAACTCAATGAGTTGCAACACGGCGTGCACAGCCGAACCAATAGCAGAGCCCGTACGGCCCCGGCGTCGGCCAATCAAACCCTGCTCGGGTTGGTCGGCGCCGTCGTCATCTTGGTCGACCAGCTGCTCTAGTGCGTACGCTGCCAGGCCATCAACGGATTCAGAAGTGGATGTTTCGCCAGCCGTGGCTTGGTCAATGTCGAGCTCACTCTCCCTGTCAATTCCTCTATCGACTTCTCCTCTATCGACTTCATTGTCATCATCGACGGTGACTGGCGGCGCCGTTAGGGCATGCGGTGCTAGCGCGAGTGCAGCCCTGGCTACGCCGGTGGCGGACAGAACCCGAGGCACGCGGTACGGCGCGAGCAGAGCAGCCCGCTCGGCGATCCATTCCTTGCGGTTGTCTACTACGAGCCCAACCGGTGCCGGGCGCAGCGGCTCGAGTTGCTGGCTGCCAACGACTTCTCGCCAGTCGAATTGACGAGCGAGTGAGCGATGTTCATCGGTCTCAAAAACTTGCCAGAAGAGCCCGCCATAGGTTTTACTCGCTGTCGATCCTGCCTTGTGATGGCACGACACGATCAGGTGGTCACGCGCCCGCGTGGTGGCAACATAGGCAAGCCGTATTTTCTCGTAGTCATCCATTGCCGTTTCGAGGTCAGCGAGCGGCCCGTGCTCGTGGGTCTCGACTCCCTTCTTCATTCGCACGCTCGGCGGCCCGTCCTCGGGCCACAACACGCTCACGCCTGGCCGGGCTCCACGGAACTGCGTGGTCATGCCAGACAAGATGGTGATGGGAAACTCAAGACCTTTGGAACCATGAATCGTCTGAATACTCAGTGCAGTTCCATCGGTTTCGGGCAAGAGCGGTTCGTGTACCCGTGCCATGGATCCTGACTGCAACGCTGCCCACTGGGTAAAGGCGCGAAGGTCACCTGAGTTCGACTCTTCGAACGTGCGAGCCTGGTCAACCAGAAACCGGAGCCGCCGCCACACGTCGGTCGTGCGGGGATCACCAAACGCCAACAGCGTTGCCCGACGCTCGCGCAGCAGACGCTCTAGCAACATGGACGGCGTAAGGAACCATCGTTCGCGCCAGAGACCGTGCAGGTGGGTGACCGCTACCGCTACCGGATGTGATGCCGCGACCGTTTCAGGAATGGGTGCTCGCACATCCCATCGGCCACCGTTGCGCCGCCAGATAACGAGATCGACATCAGAACAGGCATACATCGGCGACCGCAAGGCTGTGATCAGGCTGAGTTCGTCTCCCGGGTCATCGATCGCCCGTAACGCAGCAAGCGTGTCGACGACCTCTTGGGTGTCGTAAACCAGCGTGCCGGTGACGATGCGATAACGAAGCTCGGCATCGTCGAGTGCCGAGCGTAGAAACGGTAAGGACGTTCGCGTCGGCAACAAGATCGTGATGTCGTCGAGCGAGGCCGCTCGCCAGGTAGCAAGCCGTTGATCGAAGACCCGCCAATTCTCCGGATCGGCCATAATCGCACGAACCATGCCAACCACGTCGTCTGCTTCGATGCTGCGTAACTCAGTGGATCGAATCTTCGCGTTCTCGTTAGGGCCGCCAAACAACACAGGCCGGTGGAGAGGGCTTCGTTCTGCTGTTTCGGCGCGGCGACTTGCAACCAACGGCTGGTACTTAGGTTGGGCGCCAACCTGCTCTTCGGGCATCTTCGTATCGAACAGTGCGTTGACCCAAGTCACAATGGGTTCAACCGTGCGGAAGTTCGTTTCGAGTTGAACCGACCCTTGGGGACCAGCAAACCGGTCGCGCGCCCGCAGGAACAATGCGATATCAGCCCGGCGGAATCGATAAATCGACTGCTTAGGATCACCAACGAAGAACAGTCGACCGGGATCAACCGGCATGTCGGACCAGGACAACCCCGCCACATCGCTAGCGCTGGTCGCAATCAATACAGCGAGTTCAATCTGGATCGGGTCGGTGTCCTGAAACTCATCAAGCAGGAGATGGCGAAAACGATCGTGTAGAACCTGGCGGGCATAGGGCGACGTTCGCAACAAGTCTCGTGACAAGACAAGTAGGTCATAGAACTCAAGACCGCCGTCGGATCGGCGGGCCTGGGCCGCTGCGAAAGTTTCGGTGGCTATGACCTGGGACAGCCGCAGTAAGACATCGTTGAAGATCGGTCGCAACACCTCATCTTTGGCCACCTCGACTGCCTTGATCATGTCCTTGATGAAAACAACCGTGTCCGCTCCGTCCCATGATTCACCCTTGCCCCCGCTTCCGGGACCCCAGTGCGAGGCCTCAGTTAGCGCCCGCATCTTGCGTAGCGGTTCCGGTATCGCTGCGATCGTCTGCATCTCAGGCAACAGAGCTTGCAGCTTCACGTAGAGCTTGTCGTCGGTCAGCTTGTTCAGATTGCGTGCCTCGGCCAGTTCGTCGACAAGCGAATCGAACTGGCTGAAGTCATAGTCGCCGCCCAATGGCGAGAGTTCTGTGTTAATTAGTGAACCGAGCCGGTCCCAGTTCTGGTTGAACTGGCTGGCGACCGTTCGCATAGTCGGCTGGTCGGTATAACGCGGCTCGACGGGGATCTTGAGCGCTGACGCCGCCTGCAACAACTCGACATGTTCATCACTGTCATAGAGTCGGTCGACGAATCGTTGCCACCGGTCCTCTTGAGCAAGCTGCGATGAAACTTCATCAAGCACGCGAATCTGCGGGGGCAGACCGGCACCAACGGCGAACTCACCCAAGATGCGATTCGCAAAACCATGCAAAGTGGTGATCGCTGCCAGGTCGCTGTCGGCGACCGCCTGTCGACAGCGGGCGGCACGGTCGTGGTCGCCAGCCTCGATTGCGTGGGCTTGCACGTGTTCAAACTTGGCTCGGATTCGCGATTGCAGCTCGCTTGCGGCGGCTTCGGTGAAGGTAATTGCGGCAATCGCCGACAATGGCACGCCCGCCCGCAGCACCAGGTTCACGATGCGGTCCACGAGCAATGTCGTCTTGCCAGATCCAGCACCTGCTTCGACAAACAGGGTTTCGCCAAGTCCGTCACGTCGGACTCGTTTGCGAACCTGTTCGTCGATGAGCGGTAGCGGTTGCACCGTCATGACTCGGCTCGCTCTGACTTGGGAATCAGTGCTACCCGAACCGCCAGTTCTGGCGCTTCGGCCTTTTTGTCGGTGTGCTCAGCCCGATCCCGGGGGCAGACAGCCGTGAAGTCGCAGTAAGCGCAGTTCTCGTAGCTGTTACGGAACGACTGCCAGTCTCCAGGAATAGCGGCGAACACACCGGCCTCGATCCCATCAGCGATTGCGGTGAGAACCTCGACCAGTCGCTGTCTATGACTCGGCGTCCACCAATACCCATGGCGAGCGAACCCGGCTTTGGTGTTGACCATCCAGTATTCGGAGCTCACCGCACTCGCACCAAGTTTACTGCCAACCGCCTCGGCGTACAGCCCGAGCTGCAGTAACGTTCCTTGACGGGTGGGGTCGTCTTCGCCATCAAGCCCCTTGTACTGACTTCCGTCGCCGGTCTTGTAGTCGACGATGCGCTTGCTTCCCTGTGGGCCCTGATCGACTCGGTCGATCATGCCGCGGAACTGGAGCGACCGGCCATCGTCGAGGCCAATCTCGAGCGGTTCATTCGAGCCCATGCCAAAGGCCAACTCGAAATGATCTGGTGTGGAGCCGTGCACCGATCGATACTGATCATCGCTGGTTAGGAAGTCATCGATAAGTGCCAGAAGGTCGCTCTTCTGTGTCTCCCATTCGATGCGTCGGCCTGTACGACCACGGCGCTCGTAGTCACCAAAGACCTCGGCCGCTATCTCTTGGGCTCGCTCTCGTTGCACCGGAGACCACGACTCGTTGGGTGCGGGCGGGCCGGCTTCCACCTGTTCGCGCATGAAACGCTCGAGCACATCGTGCATTGCCGAACCGCTATCGAGTGCGGAGAGTTCGACCGTTCGTTCGGGATCGTCTCGTTCGGACAAACCCAGCTCATATCCCAAGAAATACCGGAAACCGCACGTGGCCCATGTCTCGAGTCGCGATGCCGACATGACGTCGTTGCTTGCCTGCACCGGTGCAGCAGCGATATTGCCATCGAATTCGGTGAAAGCTCCGCTGCGACGGGCGAGCTGCACCCGCAGTCCCCGTTCGACTAATTTACTGGCCGGATGGGCCCCCGGCTCGCCGCCATCTTGGACATAGGCAAACACCTGAGCGGCGTCGCGCTCGTCGACTGATGCAAAATGGCTCGCCCGGATCAGCGCATCGGCGTGAGATGCAATTTCGTACACCCCGGGTGGGCTCTCGTCTTCAAAGTCGGTGGCATAGAGCGTCGTGCCCGCCAGTGCGGAAGCCGTTGGTAACAACCACCGTGATGGTCGCGCCCGACGACTGCTTCGAAGATCACCCCGGGGAAAGAACAGCCATCGTCGGCCTTCCGGCGCAGCGGCCACCGCAGCCAAGAATTGACGATGCTGTTCGTCGATCTGGCTAAGCCGTAGCGGTAGGTCGCCACCGGCCAAGATGCGCACGCTGTCACCCAGCAAGACATCTTCGCGGCGAGCAGCCGGGCACAGCCCCTCGGTGCACCCCACTATGAAGACGGCGTCGAGGTCGTGGCCTGGAGCCGAGGAGACGGGCCCATAGACCACCCCACTCCCGAAACGGCCGGAACGACCACGGGCCACCGAGAGTTCGCTGAACAGTGCGCGAAGGAAAACAGCCATCGTTGGTTCCGGCTCGATGCTCTCGAGCATGGCCAACCGTTCGAGAGCACTCTCGACCTGTTCGAACGCTTCAGTCTCCACTTCGGGCCACCAGGTTCGCATCTGTGTGGTGCCGAGCAGCCCGTACAGCAGCTGGGTTGAGGCCTCGGCTCGAGCCGGCCAGCCTGATGCTGATTCGACCGCTGCAACAGCGCCAGCAAGTCCGTCGACAAACGACGCCAGATCGTCGACGTCGGCGCACTGGTCAATCAGCCGCTGCGCTCGTACATCGTTGCCTTCCTCGGTCGCCTCGGCTTGTGCAATCTCAATGCGATGGCGTTCAACCAGCAGTTTGGCGCGCCAATCGTTGAGCCCGCCAACCACACCCGCGTACCGCGACAACATGTCCCAAACTGCAGGGCGGGCTGGCTTCCCGTCGTGACGCAGTGGGCCGCTGTTGACCAGCGCGACCACACGATCTCGGCGCCACCGTTCAGACGGCAGCCCCAATGCACCCATCAGGACTCGCCCGGCAATAGTCTCACTGACCCGGCGGCGAGAGGGGCCGTTCGCCGGGATGTCCGCCGCTGCGAACTGCTGCTCGAGAATGCGGACATAGGGATCGGGCGCCGGGTGGAACACCCCAATGCGGTCGAGTGGTGTTCCCTGGTCAACCAGCTGAATGATTTCACGAAGCACGGCCCGTACTTCTTCGTCAGCATCGGTAACCGAGATGATGTGATCAGCACGTGGCGGTTCGGTCTCGCCATCAAGATGGGCCTGCGGGAAGTCGACGCCAGCAATACCCATGGTGCGAGCAACTTCGCCGTCAGCCGCAGCGGTTCCCGATACAGCCACGATGACAGTGGCCGGTGCAGCACCAAGCGCCGCACCTAAGAAGCTCGCCAACGGCGTCGAGACCGGACCCGGTAAATGCCAGATCAGATGGCCAAACGGGAGGATAACTTGGGATAGATCGTTGCGATGCGCCGCGGCCCGAGCCACGTCGGCCTCGTCGTGAAAGCCCTGCAGGTGCGACTTGATTGCGTCGAAGAGTTCGATGATCGCCGCCGCATGATCGCCGTGACTACGAATTGCTTCGCGCCCTGCGGCACTGACATTACTCAGCTCACCAACGGCAACCGAAAGCGCCTGCTCGGTTGAGCGGTGATCACGGACATTGCGGAAATGCCAGGGGTCGTCAGCCAGCGCTCGACGCACCGCAGCACCTAAGACCGGCTTGGTCAACGGCTTGCGACCACGGAGTTCACCGACGGCAAGCAATTCGGCCAGCCGGAACGGGGTGACAAAGTTGACGTTAGCCACACCCGCCACACCCAAGTCGCCACTTCCCAGCATGCGGCGGGCAGCCAGGCCCGCAAAGTTTGATGGAACAACGACGGTCACAGGCGCCAGAGCAGCACCCACTTTGGCATCGACAATCGCTCGCGCTAACGATGCGCTGGCGGCACGCCCATATTCGGTGACGACGACCTTCGCTCTCACTGCCACAACGTAAACCACCCATGTGACAGTCGCGCCCACCGTCGGGGTGTTCTTGATCTAACTGACGAGGGTCACCCTCAACTATTGCGGGCAACGCTCGCCGTTTGGGTATGGCTTAGTCACGGCCAAACAGTCCGCTGACGCCCCCCCACCAGTACCGGTGTTTCCGGTGCCTTCTGCACGAACCATGACAGGGCCGGCACTAAATCGACGACCTAAGCGCCGACGGAACAATGACCCAACAGCCCTCGGCTGGAACAATGTCTGAGGTGATGAACAATGTCTGAGGTAATACGGAACGACTCGCATCCCAGGCACGCTGGCTTGAATTGCCTAAGGCTCCGATCATCACGCCCATCCGCGGCCCGCAGCCGCTGGAGCGCGATTCTTAAGGTATGCGAGCGGAGCCTCAGGCAATAGCGCACCTGCCTTTCGCAGTCAGTGTGACCCTGTCATACCCTCTTGTCATGATCAACTCATGAGAATTTTGCACACCAGCGACTGGCATCTCGGCCGGTCGTTTGGCGATCACCGCTTGCTTGAACAGCAGGCGCTTTTCATCGATTGGCTCGTCGGACTAGTGCGCGATGAAGAGATCGACCTGATCGCCATTGCTGGCGACCTCTATGACCGTTCGGTTCCCCCTGCAGATGCGGTCGAACTCTTCCATTCAGCTCTGTCTCAACTGCTCGCGGCTGGCGCCGATATCGCTGCTATCGCTGGTAACCATGACAGCGCCGAGCGTCTCGGAAGTATCGACGGCCTACTCACGCCAGGGCTGCTACTGCGCGGCGGCTATAAACGCGCCGCCGATGTCGAGGTCCGCAGCTATAGCGACGGACCATTGGCCATCGTCGCTGTCCCCTACCTCGACCCTGTGTTTGCACCCACAGAGACCCCCGAGACGCCCGAGACGCCCGAAAATACATCTACCCGGCCAAACCACGAGACAGTCCTGCGCCACACCTTGCAGACAGCCCGTCAGCGAATCTCACCCGGGGTCCGCAGTCTGTCAATAGCGCACGCGTTTGTAACTGGCGCTGAGCCAAGTGAATCTGAACGCACGCTCGCCGTTGGCAGCGCTGGCATGGTCTCATCGGCCGTGTTCAACGGCTTTAGCTACACCGCATTAGGGCACCTGCATCGGGCGCAGACCGTGGGCGACGACGAACGCGTCCGCTACAGCGGCGCTCCACTTGCGTACTCATTCGGTGAGACCTCGCAGAAAGAAGTCGTGCTCATCGAGCTCGATGCCCGCGGCAACGCTCAATCGAAGCCGATTCCTATCGACGTTGGCCGCTCAGTTGCCACGGTCCGTGGAACACTCGATGAGCTACTGGCTGCCAACGACAACGACCAGGATTGGGTCCGTGTCGAGTTGACCAATACACACCCAGTGGCCGATGCCCACCGCCGACTCCGCCACCATTTTCCACACCTGGTCGAGATTGCACGCATCGGGGCCCGGCCCAACGATCGGGCACGCCTCACGGTGCAAGGTGTACGAGAGCGCTCGGTCCAGGAACTCGCGAGCGAATTCCTGACCAATGTCAGCAGTGACAACGACCCCGATGACCTCACACTTCTCCAGACCGCACTGAGCCAAGTCGAGAGCCGCCGACTATGAGACCGCTCCGGCTCTGCATGACCGCATTCGGCCCCTACGCTGGCACCGAGGTCGTCAACTTCGATGCGCTGACCGAACTCGGCCTGTTCGTGGTCGCGGGAAACAACGGTTCTGGCAAGACCACCATCTTCGATGCGTTGCATTACGCGCTGTACGGCGTCTTGCCCGGGCGGCGAGCCTCCTACGTGCGGCTCAAGTCCGACCATGTCACCGACAAGAGCAACTGTTCAGTCACACTGGACTTCGTTGCCCATGGCAACCACTGGCGGGTTGAACGGTCACCAAAACAAACACGAGCCAAGCGACGCGGCGCGGGCACAACCGAAGCGCCTGCGACTGCAACCTTGTTCCGACTCGACCAGGACGCTCCCACAGCTATCACGAACCGCGTCGAAGAAGTTCGAGCCAAATGTGTCGAGCTCGTCGGGCTCAGTGGCAAACAGTTCGAACGGGTCGCGTTGCTACCCCAGGGCCAGTTCAGCCGAGTCCTCACCGAATCCAGCGCCGAACGACGAGAGTTGCTGCGCACCCTGTTCTCGTCGGAAATATTCGATGATGCGACGACATGGCTCACCGATGCCGCAGCCAAAGCAACAGATGCTGACCGAGCCGTGCTCGAACGCCTCGCTCATCGTCAAACCGCTCTGGGTGACGAACTTTCCATACTCACCAAAATCCAGGTAGGCAGCACAACCCTCACCTTACGGGACGCAATAGCTCACCATCGTCAAGTCGAACTCGCGATACAAGCCGCCGCCGCCGCCGGGCTCAAGACGCTGGCACAGCAGGCAACCCGCAACTATCAGACTGGCCTAGATGTCGCCCAACGACTCGAACGTCGACGTCAAGTGCAGATTGACCTCGATCGCCACCAGCAGGCTGCACCTCAACATCTCAACGACGTCGAACGGCTAAACAACGCCCGATCCGCGGCCCCGGTTATCCGCGATGAACAATCACTTGCCCAACACCGAAAGCACCGAGACCAAGCGCTGCAGCGGGTCAGCGACCTTCGACAACAGCTAAACCACGCCCTCAACGCCGCTGGCCTCAGCGATATGGACGACCTCGACCAGGCGACACTCAAAGCAGTCGCTGAACGCATTTCGGTCCTCGACGTCGCCTTGTCTGAACGGCAAGAATCTGTCCTGCAGTTGCCCGCCGCCTCCGCCATCGTTGCAAGTTCTCATGCCGATCTCCACCATCTCACCAACGAGATCAAGAACCTGAGCGAACAAAAGGAAGTCGCCTCAACTCAGCTTCGCCAAGCGGAAGCAGAATTGGAAACGTTGGAGCAGGCCGCTGATATCGACGAATGCGAATCCCAGCTTCGTATCGCCAAGGCACGACTCACCCAGCGCATCGAGCTGGCCGAACTCGAGACCGGCTACGGCAAGCTCATGCGCCGAGCAACCGAACTCGATACGGCTATCGAACAACTTGACCAAGCACGATCAGCCGCAGTGCAGGCCCAGTCATCTCATGCTTCAGTCCAGCAAAAAGCCGACACTGCACATTCCGAGTATCAGGAATCTGAACGCCGGCGTCAGGCGACTGACCACTACCAAGTCGCCACCCACAGCCTCCAAGCGGCACGGGTCGAGCTCACGCAAAAACAGGCACAGACCGACCAGCTGTGGGACGCCTTCATTGCCGGTACCGCAGCTCGCATCGCGAAGGCACTAGCCAACGACGAACCCTGTCCTGTGTGTGGGTCGTGCGAACATCCCGCGCCAGCGGTTCCCAACAATGGTGGGCCAATCGTGACCGAAGCTTACGTAGCGACCGCCCGGACCCAAAGCGAAGCCGTTCACGCTCGAGTTCGAGCTCTCGAGTCTCACATCGAAACGCTGCGTTCAACCGACGAAGACATCGCGTCGCTTTCAGCCGCCACGCTTGCGATCCAAGTCACAACAACAAAAGCCGCGGCGCTAGACGCTCGCACCCTGGCCAACGAGACCAGCCAAGCTGGCACCTTGTACGAGCGGGTCGACCGCGAACTGTCTACTACTCGCACAGAGCGGACCGCGCTCGATCATGAGATTCGTGCCGTTGACCAACGTCGCAGCAGGATCGAAGGCGCCCTGGGTATTGTCGCCACCGAACCGGTCGCTGTGTTGCAGGCACAAGCCGCTGATGCGGCAACCGCGCGGGCCCAAGCAGATCGACTTGCCGAGCGCCGAAATCAGCTTATGGCAGGCATCAAGACATCCGAGCACATGATCGGGACCATTGGCCTTGACCAGATAGCAGCAGATAACCGCCGCACATCAACCCAGGACCGACTCGCCAACCAGCAACGCGACCTCCACATAGCGGTGGCAAGACGTGATCATGCAGACCAGGCGCTCGCCGCTGCCTCCTCCACACCGATTGTCGCCGACCAAGACCTCGATCTTCGGGCACGGGCCGCCCAGCACGCCCGCTCTCTGACCTCAGACATCGTGACCGCACTTGCACGAGAACACGATGCAATCAACGCACTTCGACGGGGGCAGTCCTTTCTCGAAGACTGTCTTCGACAGTCTCCGTTCAGCAGTCTCGAGCAGGCAATGGCGGCCTACGTCGAGCCGCACGGAATTGCTCAGCTCGAAGCCCAAACAGCCGCCCATACGGCCTCGGGCGAACGGCTGCAAGGACAGCTGCTCGAACTAGCGGACACGCCAAACGAGCCACCCGATATCAGGGCTCTTCATCAGCTCGACCACGACGCCAACCAGACATTTTCTGTCGCCAACACGGCGTTGATCGCCGTCACCACCAGTCTCGGCCGTATCGAGTCCGAACTCGCCATGATCGAGACAGAACAAACCGAACGCCAAACAACCGATCTAGACACGCGTCGCCTCGAACGAGTAGCCGCGATGGTCAAGGGCGACAACGATCGCAACACGTCGTTCGAGAACTGGGTGTTGGCAGCCCATCTTCGCGATGTCGTCGAGTTGGCCAACATTCGGTTAGCTCGCTCGACTCATCAGCGGTTTCAGCTCTGTGTCATGGACGATGGTGAGAACAAACGTGGCAAATGGGGTCTCGATCTGGGGGTTGAAGACACCGTGACTGGTACCCAACGACCAACCGCTGGGCTCTCCGGCGGCGAGCTCTTCCAGGCATCACTCGCCTTGGCATTAGGCCTCGCCGACGCGGTCATGAATCAAAGCGCTGCTGTTCGCGTTGATGCCTTGTTCATCGACGAAGGCTTCGGTTCACTCGATGAAACATCAGTTGAGCGTGCCATTGACCTGCTCGACGAACTCCGTGACCGAGGAGCGATGGTGGGCGTGATCACCCACGTACCGGCGCTGCTCGATGCGCTTCCGCTGGGTATCCGTGTGGTCGAAGCCACGAACGGCCAAGGGTCAACGATTAAACAAACCGAACCCGCCCAACGAACACTATCGAAATAGTCCGACGCCAGCCTGACGGATAACAACGGGCCGCAACAAGTGCCGCTAACGCCACAGACCTGGCTCAACATTTATGTTCTCTAGGTCACTCTCAACACGGTGAGCGACTCACCAATGATGGGGTCAGGTATAGCGAGAGAACGCTTTTGCGTCCTTGTTCGGCTTCGAAGCCGGATCATCACGAAGCCGCTCGCCGAGCTTGGACTCCCAGTCACCTGGCTCGGCATCAGATGGGGGTTCGAAGTCAACGTCGTCGTGGTGCGGGGCTAGCTCGTCATACCTACCGAGACGATCCGCAAACGCTGATCCCTGAGAAGGTTCAGCCACCAACAGTTCTGTGATGTTGGGCTCGACAACATCGCCAGTCGTAACTTCAACAGTTGCAGGCTCCGCCTCTTCCTGAGCAAGCCCGGCAAGGCGAGATCGGGCCTGATCAGCAATGCGAGAAACAGCACCCGCAGCGGCGTACGACCAGTACTCGCATGCAGGATTGACATCGCCACGTGCAGCAAGTAAATCACCCAACGCCAGTGAGGCTGCCAGCATCCAGTACGGATCGCCACTCGTAACGGCTCGTTGAAACATCGACACCGCTGCGTCAGCCATGTCGCAGGTCGTGTACACCCGCCCGAGCGAGAGAAGTGCCCGGGACTGCACCTGCCCGTCGACGGCGAGCAGCGCCTCAAGATCATCGATCGCATCATTTACGCAGCCTGAGGCCAGTTTGGCATCGGCCAGCCGGAACCGATCAACCGGATCTAAGTCAGCGCCGTCGACCGTCAAAAGAAGTTCAATTGCCGCAGCCTTCTCGCCGGTCCGGATCAGCAGTTCTGCTGTGTCGATCACGGTGGGCGACGTTCCGTGTCCCGCTACGCCAACGTCGAGAGAGCGAAGCGCAGCATGGCTCTGTCCTTGACGGACCAGTAGTTGAACCAGCCGTTCCGAAGCCGCTCGCTGAATTGGCGACGCAGGGCTCAACGAAGCGACTCGCCATGCCCGTTCTGCACGATCAGGACGACCCGCGTGCTCAGCGACGTCACCCAACCCAGACAACGCCTCGATCAGCTCAGCGCCCTCCGGCCGCGATGCCATGGTGAGCTGAGCCAGGCGAGCCATGGTCTCCATAGTTCGTTCACCGTCGCCCATTTCAACCTGGCAACGAGCCGAAGCCATGGCCGCTGAGATTACATACGGCGGCAAATTACGTTCGGCCACCCGAGTGAGCAGGCCAATGGCCTGCTCATGATGGTGTAGGTGCTCGTACAGCAAACCCAGATTCAGCATCGAGCGGGCAGCTGCTGCATCGTGCTGACTAGCAACAACGTGGCGCCATGCGGCGATAGCGCCATCGACATCAGCCTCAAGAAACTTGCATGAACCTAGATCCACGAAAGTGACGAGGCTGCGGCGCCCCCAGGATGTTCGTTGATCAACCGAACGCAACGCCCTAGATCGTTGGCGCCGAAGCCATGAGCCTCAAGTTGCGAGCGCAAAAAGTCAGGCAGCGGAGTTGGCCCCAACTCAATTCGCGTGACGTAAGCATCAAACCAATCTACTGATGAAGTCTGGTCTCAATGCTGTACAAGCGTCACCTGCAATGTCGAACGCCATCCGCTTGTCGATGCGCCTATTGCGTGCCGTAGATGCGGTCGCCAGCATCGCCAAGGCCGGGCACGATATAGCCGACGTCGTTCAACCCTTGATCTACAGCCGCTGTAATGACCCTGACATGGGGGTCCGCCGCATGCACTCGGGCGATGCCCTCGGGCGCTGCGACTAGGCAGACGAATCGCAAATCACTTGCTCCGGCATGACGCAGCTTTTCGATCGCGGCAATAGCGGTACCTGCGGTTGCCAACATTGGATCGACAGCGATAGTGACGCGCCCAGCTAAACCCTGAGGAATATTGGTGTAGTACTCGATTGCCTCAAGAGTTTCGTGGTCGCGGTACATGCCAATGAAGCCGACAGATGCCGACGGAACGATGTCGAGAAAGCCGTCGAGCAAACCGTTCCCCGCTCGAAGAATCGAGATGAGCGCCGGGTCGGTCTTAAGTTGCTGACCCTCAGCTGGCCCCAGAGGCGTCTCGACAGTCGCTGGCATGGTTGGCAAATTGGCGAGGGCTTCGTATGCCAGCAACATCGAGGTCTCGCGCAAGAGTTGGCGAAAGAGCGGCGCAGGTGTGTCAACACTGCGCATAAGTGTGAGCTTGTGTTGCACCAGTGAATGATCAACAACTTGTAACCGTGACGGATCGATTTCAGTCATGCAGTGACTCTATGCCCGTCCGTTCGCTGACGCCCGGGTGCGCGCCGCACACGTGACCGGCCCAGCCCCAATACAGTTCATGGCACATGGTGAACTTGGAAGCCGAATTACCGGCCCTGTCCTCTGAACGTATTGCTGTCCACGTGACCAACGACGCGCTTCGCCAGATACGGGGAGGCCATCCCTGGATCTGGGATGGTTCGATCGTGCGCGCATCGGCACAGGGCAGAGCCGGCGACCTGGCTGTCATCTTTGATGACAAGCGCAAGTTCGCCGCCATTGGCCTGTGGGACCCGAACGCCCCGATCGCTGTTCGCATCTTGCATCACGGCGCACCTCTCGCGATCGACGCCGCCTTCTTCGCAGACAAGTTACTTACTGCGTTCGCCCGCAGACAGCCATTACAGGACAACAACGACACAACCGCCTTCCGACTGGTGCATGGTGAAAACGATGGCCTGCCCGGACTGGTCGTTGACCGCTACGACAACACGCTGGTCATAAAGCTTGACTCGCCGGTTTGGGTCCCGCACCTGGTGTCCATCATTGAGCCGTTGATAGAACTCACCGACGCCGAACGGGTCGTGTTGCGAGCAAGCCGACGAATCGCTGACGACCTGCCCTCGATTCTGCGCGACAGCCCGACGATCTTTGGGAAACCACCTGTAGGACCAATCCAGTTCTTTGAACACGGTCTGCAGTTTGAAGCCGATGTCGAACGGGGCCAGAAGACCGGCCACTTCCTTGACCAACGAGATAACCGGCAGCTGGTTGGCATCCGGTGCGAGGGCGCACATGTACTCGACGTCTTCTGCAACACAGGGGGCTTCAGCGTGTACGCCGCCGCCGGTGGTGCTCGCTCGGTCCACAGTATCGACGTAAGCCCTCATGCAATAGAAGCGACCCAGCGCCATATCGAGATCAACCGTTCGGGACTTGGCTACGACACGCGGCATACCTCGCTGGCCGCCGATGCCTTCGATGCAATGGAAGACCTGATCGACCGCCACCAGCACTTCGACGTCATCGTTATTGACCCCCCATCATTCGCACCCAATTCTGCATCGGTACCCGCGGCCCGCCGGGCCTATCGCCGACTGACTTCTCTGGCGGTCGCTCTGCTGGCGAGCGGCGGCACGTTGGTCCAGGCATCGTGTTCAAGTCGAATACCGGCTGACGAGTTCTACGCATTGGTCACCGGCGAGATCGCCGAGAATGACCACAAAGCGATTCACACAATTCGTACGGGGCACGCACTCGATCATCCGATTGGCTTCGAGCAAGGCGCCTACCTAAAGGCCGTTCTGGCCGACGTCGTGCCGGCCTTCCGCTGAAGGGAAGCCGGCCCTTGATAGGACGGCGGTGACGCTTTACCGTCGAGGGTCCTTGCATCAGGTCCCACCGCCTGTAACCGTTGCACCATGCCAAGCGACGACGAGAGCAACATTTTGCCGCCGACGATGAGCGATCGGGGGCGGCCTCAGGCCAACCGCACGATGCTCGGCGTCCTTCTTGCATTGTTGTTCGTTGCCGTGCTGCTCGCTTTATGGTTCTTGATCGTCGACAATGGCGAATCCTCATCTTCCTCAGCGAACCAGAGTGGACAACCAACGCCGCTCGTAATACCGACGTCGACCCCCCGGCCTTCCAGCATCAGCAGTGCCGATAACACCACTACAGAAGCAACCACGGCCGACACGGTCGACACCACTGCTATGACCGCTCTCGCGGCGACACCGGTGCCTGAAGGGTTCGTTGCATGCGCTCCTGGTACCTCACCTCTCACCGCTGCGACCTACATCGTCGACACAAACACGGCCCCATTAAACCAGCGCGCTGAACCAGCGGTCAACGGTGCCCAGGCCGGTACGTTCGATCCTGGCCAGACCGGTCTTGTCTTCACTGGCGAGTGCATTGTCAACGTGTCCGATGGCTACACGTGGTGGAAGATCTTCAACGGCGACGAAGATGTTTGGGTCGCTAGCGCCTTCGTCACCGCGAACTAACCGCTAGTTCGGTTCTAAGCCGCCCACTCGATCGATTCGGCACCCTGCTAAGCGGGCCTCTAACGTCAAGACCATGACGATCGATTGGTCTGCCTCAACTCCGTTCTTTAACGATGACCACCGAGCGTACGCCGAGGTAGTTCGGCAGTTCACGACAAACGAGATCGTGCCCTATGTCGACGACTGGGAACGAGCAGGCATGGTCGCTCGAGACCTGTACAACAAAGCCGCTCAAATCGGTCTGTTCGGCGATGGGTTCGAGGCTGAATACGGCGGCCACGGTCAGCGCGACGCTCTCATGCGGCTGGTCATCATGGACGAGGTCTCCCAAGCGGGGGCAGGCGGCGTCAGTGCCTCCATGCTCTCGAACTACATTGGATTGCCGCCGATTCAACGTTTTGGTTCCGACGAACTCAAGGCCAGAGTTATTGCACCATGTCAGGCGGGCGAAAGGATCGCTGCGCTCGCGATCACCGAACCCTCGGGCGGTAGCGACGTTGCCCGGATCCGCACCACCGCGAGACGCGACGGCGATCACTACATCGTGAACGGTTCAAAGACATTCATCACCTCGGGCATGCGAGCTGACTTCTATACCGTTGCTGTTCGCACCGGTGGCGAAGGGCCATCTGGTATTTCGTTGCTACTCATCGAGGGTGACCGCGAAGGATTTGACCGCACACCGCTCGAAAAGATGGGCTGGCTGTCAAGCGACACGGCCACCCTGTACTTCGACGATGTCCGAGTGCCCGTGTCGAACTTGATTGGTGAAGAGGGCACAGGCTTTAGCGCCATCGTCAATAACTTCAACGCCGAACGTATGGACATGGCTGTGCAATCGTTCAGCTTCTCTCGCGTCTGTTACAACGAGGCGCTCCAGTGGGCGCGCGAGCGCGAAACGTTTGGCAAGCGACTCGGCGAACACCAGGTGATTCGCCACAAGCTGGTCGAGATGGATCGTCGTATTAACGCTGGCGAAGCCTGGACACAGCTGCTGGCATGGCGGCTCAACCAGGGAGACAATCCTGTCGCCGAGATCGCCGAGTGCAAGGTCGCTGCGACGACCACATTCGAGTTCTGTGCCAGGGAGGCGGCCCAAGTTTTGGGTGGTGCCAGTTACCTGCGAGGCAGCGTTGTAGAGCGACTCTACCGAGAAGTCCGAGTGCAGGCCATTGGCGGCGGCTCCGAAGAAATCATGCGAGACCTTGCCTCTCGCCAACTCGGCATTTAACTCAATCGTTCTCTCACCAGCCGCTTTGCGACTGGCTACCAGTCCTTTTCGCCGGACCACTCGTCGTTGGTCCCGTCAGCAACATCTGCCACGCCGCCCGGAGCTTCACCGGTTTGCAATTCTATTTCGACCACTGGTGCAGAGGTTTCTACGACGGTCTCTTTGTCACCGGTGGACACGACAGCGCGAGAAGCGACCGCAGGCTCAGCTGTGACGTCAGCCGTGGCCACCACTCGAGGGACGATCTGAACAACGTCGGCTGGTAGGTCACCAGGTGCAGCGTCAAGAGAAGGGGCCGCTGGAGGCACAAGGTCAGCACCGGACTCCCCAATCTGCACGGGCATCACGGGAACGGTTGGCTTTCCTGGACCCCTATAGTGCTGCGACTGAGGTAGAGGCTGCGCCGGTTGCGCATCCGGGCCTGCGGGGTACGGCGCCGGATACTGACCCGGATACGGCTGATGCTGTCCCCATTGCTGGGGATAGCCGGGATAGGGCTGGGGATAGCCAGCGGCATAACCAGGCGCCATGGCTGCAAGCTGCGGCTGCTGTTGCGGCGCTGGTTGTTCCGCTTCAACAGCACCTCGGCGTCGGCGTATCGAACGAATTCCTCGTTCATCGGAGACGCTGCTGTACACCCAATCATCGGGCCAGATCAACTTAGCGATTCCACCAATTCCGGCCAGCACAGTTCCAAGGATGACAAGGCGGATCATGATGCTGACGAGTGGAGCCAGGTTCGCGGCATACACCGCAACAACTGGGTTGGCTGACGACCCTCCCCCTGCAAGCAACGGCACGACGAATCGAATCAGGTAGATGACGACGATCAGCACAACGCTGACGCCGACTACACCGCCACCAAATTGGATCGCAGTCGAAGGTCGCCGATCAGCGATAGCAACTGCGCCTGCAAGTGAGACAATGGCGCCGAGCATGGTGAGCCCACGCCAATTCGGGCCGTTACGCAGCAGGCTCCACAAAAAGTTCATCACGGTTTCGCGGTCCGCTACCTTGAAGACGCCGTATCCAATAGGAGGTGCCGTCTGAGTGATCTCAGAGGTTCGAGTATCTGCGGCAAGCTGTGCCCAGATCGGCTGATAGAGCGGCTGCATATTAAAGAAAATTTCGCCCTTATTACGCAGCAGCGCCGCTGGCTCGAGTGCGGCCGAAGCAACCAGTTCTATTTGGGCGCGGCTTAGTGCGGCGGCAAACGCCCAGTCATAGATCTCACTATCAAACACATCGAGCAGGACTTCTTCTATCGCCTGATCTCGCGCTATTCGCTCCTCCGTGACGGGATCGAACGCAGCCTCGTCTGCGTCATCAATCAAGCTGCCAAAGCCGATTTCGGCTTCATCTTCGATGTCGCCTTCTGCCAAGGCGATGATCTCGGTACGAAACCCCACGAACAGCCGCTCTCGAATATCAGCGTTCGCGGCAAGCTCGGAAGTGTTCTCAAGGAACGTCTCGGGTGTGTGGAAGTGCTGGTCAACATAACGAAAAACCCCAGCGAACAAGGCGAGGAGCACACCGACAGCAACCAGTCCACTTGCAACTATTCGTCGGATATCGCTACTCCAGCGCTAGGGCCACTCCTGTAGCAGCCAACAAACGCACGTTAATACCTCGGCGGCTCAAAATCGATCCAGCACGCAAAGGACTGGGCCTTAATCCCATAAAGCATGAACAATGCAATGAGATCAAACACGTGCATAGAGATCAAACACGTGCATAGAGATCAAACACGTGCATGCCCACCTTTTCCATGCCGTTCCCGAGCCACCAACGATTATGGGATCCAACAGCCAGATGGCGCCAAGTCCCGGGACCAGGTGAACAAGCCCCACTCGCAGCGGCGAGCTGAAGCAACATTGGGACTCGACGTGCTCGCACAAACCGTCGTTGGAGTGTTCTACCCCAGCGCCCGAGGCCTCTTCTAACACCCATCTTTTTAAGAGATTGACAAGAATTTGTCTCCAGCGATCGAGCCGCGACTCACCGTTGCTTACGATGTACAAACATGCCGACCACTTCGACCATCTTGATCGCCGAAGATGACCGAGCTGCGCGTCAGGCACTCGAGCGGGCCTTGCAGTTCGAGGGGTACGCAGTGCTAACTGCATCTGATGGGGGCAAGGCTCTCGAGTTCTTAGGAAACAACGAGCCAGATGCCATCGTGCTCGACGTGATGATGCCTGGGATCGATGGCCTCACCGTCTGCCGGCGAATCCGTGACAAGGGACTTCGCGTACCAGTTCTCATGCTGACAGCTCGACACGAGATCGCTGATCGTGTCGCCGGTCTCGATGCCGGAGCAGATGACTACCTCGTCAAGCCCTACGCGCTCGACGAACTACTCGCCCGCCTACGAGCGTTGCTGCGACGCACCAGCGTGACCGGAACCGATGGATCCACGATCGAACTCGGCGACTTGACACTCGATGCGGCTGCACGTCGCATCACACGCGACAGCCGGGTCATTGACCTAACCAAGACCGAATTCGACCTACTTGAAATACTCGTACACAACAAAGGCATCGTGCTGACCCGCGATGTTATCTACGAGCGCATCTGGGGTTTCGACTTCGAAACGGGATCAAAGTCCCTCGATGTGTACATCGGGTATTTACGACGAAAGCTCGAGGCAGACGATTCATCACGTCTCATTCACACCGTGCGCGGCGTCGGCTACGTCGCCCGCGAGAGCTAGATGAGCCTCCGCAGCCGAATCGCATTACTCGTTGGGGTCACCGTGCTACTTGCATCGGCGATTGGTGGCATAGGTACCACGCTCAGTTCACGCAGCGTCGGCCGAGACCGCATCGACAGCGTTCTACTCAACGTCTCAGAAGCGTTCCAGGTCGAAAGCCCACGCCTGGCCGATCAACTTCAGTTCGCGTTCGAGGCCCGCCGATCCACTTGCGACACGGCCGATGACGCCGAAAGTGACAGCGAGCTCGAAGCTGAGCCCGACCGCCGGAGTCGATTCCTTTTGCTGGCTGAGTTCGCGAGCAACATGCAGGTTCTCCGGCCTAACGGCACAGTCTTCACAGCATGTCAGACACTGCCGATCTCAGCCGAGGAAACTGCTCTCGCTACCAGCGGTAACGGCACCAACTTTCGGACTGTCTCCGTTGAAGGCGAACGCTTTCGATTGCTAACCCGCGGCTTCGGTGACATCGGTGCCGTGCAATTCACCCACAGTCTCGAGCTCACCGAAGACACACTTCGTAGCTTTCTTGTGCGCAGTGTGATCTTTGGTCTGCTCGGCGCAATCTGCGCTGGGGCTGTCGGCTGGATGTTCGCAAAGCGAGCCACGGATCCAGTGAAACGCCTGAGCAAGGCGGCAGAACATGTTGCTCGAACCCAGGACCTAGGCGAGCGAATCGCAGTGGACGGCGACGACGAGATCGGGGCGCTCGCGTCCAGCTTCAACACGATGCTGTTGTCACTTGATACATCGAGAGAACAACAGAAACGTTTAGTGCAAGACGCCAGCCACGAGCTGCGCACACCATTGACCAGCATGCGGACCAACGTTGAGTTGTTGCAGCGATACGCAGAAATCAACTCCGAGGTCCGTGCCCAAATACTCGATGACATCAGCACTGAGCTACACGAACTCACCCAGCTCACGATCGAGCTGGTGGACTCTGCAACCGAAGTGCCCACCACGCTGCAATTACGCGATGAGATCGACCTAGCCGCGTTAGTCAACTCGTGCATCGAACGGGCGCGCAGACGCCATCATCGAACGTTCACCGTACGGACCACGACCGCGCCGAATGGGACGGTTCATGGAGACAGCGCTCTGCTCAGCCGAGCGGTCACCAACCTGGTCAACAACGCTGTCAAGTTCAGCGATCACGACACCGAGATAGATATCGCTGTTTCCATCGGTGAACTGACCGTCAGCGACCGAGGACCCGGTATTCCAGCCGACGATCTTCCGTTCGTATTCGACCGCTTCTACCGCGCGACCACGGCCCGGTCTGCACCAGGGTCTGGATTGGGCCTAGCCATTGTCAAGCAGATCGTCAGCGGCCACGGCGGCACGGTACGCGCCGCCAACCGGCTCGACGGTGGTGCCCAAATCGGCTTCTCGCTACCCGTCGTGACGGCCACACAGCTCGATTGAACACACACCTTCGCCCAGCGCTGCACGGCGAGCACCGGTCATCAGGTCTGTGTGCTCTAGTGCAGGGCGAAGCAGTCGACCCACGGCACACAAGGGCAAGCCGACCACATTCGACCAGCAGCCACGAACCGACCGGATGAACGGGGTCGCTTCCGCCTGCAGCGCTAGCCCACCGGCCTTATCCATCCCGACGCCGGTGGCTGCATAGCTCTCGATAGCAGCAGCCGTGAGTATCTGCAGTTCCACAGTGGTTGTGACGAGCTCGATTGCAGGCATCGCTCCTCGGTCGCCGACACACACTGCAGTGGCGATAGTCAGAGGACGCCCCGACATATATTCGAGCATGCTCACGACCTGGCCAGGCGCACCGGGCTTGCCTAAAACTGCCCCGTCACACGCCACCAGGGTGTCCGCCGTCAGCAGCAGCCTGTGTTCTGAGCCCTCGGGGAACGCTGCGAATTTTGCCCGGGCAATCCGTTCAACGATGACTCCCAGATTCTGCTCGCCGGGGTCGACGAACGATTCCTCGTCGATAGCGACTGCTTCGACGTCAAAAGTCAGCTCAAGAGAAGCAAGAAGGTCAGCACGCCGCGGCGATGCCGACCCAAGGGTGAACAAGACCGGGATCTGCTTAGCCACCACTGACGATCGAGTCTGCACCACCGCCGGGCGGCTGATCGTTATCGCGATCTGCAAGCCATCCTTCCGGAAGATGAACCGCGCGTGGACCACCACTGTGACTGCGTGGCTGGCGCAGTACTCCTGGCGGGAAGAGCTCGGACGGGTCGACCAGTTCGACGAGCTCGCGCAATTCGGCCAGCGTCGTGAACCGGGCAAACTGGTTACGCATGTCTCCACCGATAGGGAACCCCATCAGATACCACAGCGCGTGCTTACGGAACTGGCGCAGCGCACCTTCGTTGCCGTACCAATCGACGAGCATCTCGGCGTGACGCAGCATGATCTGGCTAACTACGGCAAACGAGGGGAGTTCAGGCAGCGGTTGGCCATCGAACGCCGCGGCCAGAGCGCTGAACAGCCACGGCCGTCCGAGACAACCGCGACCGATGACTACGCCGTCGCAGTCGGTTTCACGCATCATGGCGAGCGCATCAGCAGGCTCCCAGATGTCGCCGTTGCCAAGCACCGGAATCGATGTCACTGCTTGCTTCAGTTCACCAATGGCGTGCCATCGAGCATGACCGGAATACAGCTGCTCGGCCGTGCGAGCATGCAGTGCAATAGCAGCACAGCCTTCGTCTTCGCCGATGAGGCCTGTCTCGATGAAGGTCATGATGTCGTCATCAACACCCATGCGGAATTTAATCGTGACCGGAATATCGCCTGCGCCATCAACAGCGGCCCGAACAATGCGGCGAAGCAACCGGTGCCGAACCGGTAACGCCGCGCCTCCACCGTGTTTGGTCACCTTGGGAACTGGACAGCCAAAATTCATGTCGATGTGGTCAACGGCGCCCTGATCGACAAGGCGTCGGACAGTCTCGCCAACCTCTTCAGGAACTGTGCCATACAACTGGATACTGCGGGGCGATTCATCTGCGCCAAACTCTGCCAGTTTCAGGGTCTTGGGATGATCTTCGAGCCAAGCTCGGGCGGTGATCATCTGGTTCACGTACAACCCGGGCGCGGAGTCGATCGACAACGGTGATGCGCCCATCATGCGGCCTTGTTCACCGTGTTCTCGACATAGCGCCCGAAACGGTACGTCGGTGACGCCCGCCATTGGAGCCAAGATCACCGGCGGCCACACCACCATCGGACCGATCCGAAGCGCCGGGAACTCGCCGGGCGCAGCACACGCTAGGGCCATGCCCTCGGGCTCGGGAATCACCTGCTCAGGTGGCGTCTGTACCGATGTCACCCCTCCAGCTTTGCGTGTCCGGCGCACAATTACACCCTCTTCGCTGCAGCAGCTTTTCTTTGGGGTCCGATTGGCTTAAAGCTAGGTCGTGCGATGACAGGCTGATGGAGACCACTTCAGCGACGCCAGCGGCCCCGAGGCACCTTAAAAACTACCGATTATCCGCTCCCAACGACGCGGGTGCCGGCCTCAATGCCTTCGACCTCATCACCCTCGGTGCTATTGCTCTTGGTAGCCGCCGCAGGTTCTTCCCACGAACGCTCAGGCCCTACGTGTGCGCGCATGAGGTGACGTACGCTTCGTCGATCTTCAAGCACCCCTCGAAAGTGTTGACGCTCACTGACGGGGGTCTTTGTCGTTGTGCCCCATGGTTTCGCCCTCATTTTGGGAACAACTGGCGCCTCGACATCTACTGACCTACCGCCTGAAACTGCATTCGGCTACTTCATTTGCTCGCTGTTCAGGCTCGTTCTGTGTCCACCATAAACCCATAATCAAACCCAACAATCACGACACGTTTATACCCATACCCATACGACCCATGCACAGGTCAGATTTAGCGAGAAGAACGGCGGAGTCGAGAGCGTTCCAAAGTTCGGCTAAAGGGGACCGAAGAGTCGAGTGCTAAAAACGGCGCCCAAAAAGCGGACCACGCACGAACGGTGACCAACAGTCGTTAAAACCCGCAGCAAGTCTTTTCAACACCGTGGTAGTTCAACACCGTGGTAGCTCTCACTAGCGACCGTGACGGGTTCGGCAGGCATCCGTTATCTGGAGATAATCATCGTTCGGTTGCAGCGTCGCTGCTAGCGACCGCTGCTGCTGTCGGTGTCTGATCGGCATCGTCAGCAGTAATCAGGCTGCCGAGTGCCCAGACTGCTGCAAGCAAGCCAAGTGCAATCATCGCAATCGAGCGAGCGAGCGGTGGGCGCTCAAGCTCGCCTTCGGCTAACTGCTCTTGGTCCCGAGGCCGCAGCAACGCCATGAAATTTCCAAACGCGAGCGCCGCACCTATCGCGAGCACAAGCAGAGCAAGCAGATTCTCTCCGAAGATCATCGCCTACGATCGTACTCAACGAGCCATCACTAATAGGTTGGTCACACCGAGCCGATAGCGCCCACCAATTAGTAATGGCTCAATCCGCGTGGCTACGCCCAACGACGCTCGGAGCATGACATAGCCCGCTACACGCGGCGCACCTCTGCACTTGCCAAGACCCAAGGCACCGCAGAATCCCCGTGGGGGTCGCCAAACTTTGACCATCTGCGCAGTCTGGAGCAAGTCCTAGTCGGGGCTATAGGTAGCTTCGTCATGCGTTGAGTCATGCGTTGAGTCATGTGTTGAAAGGAGGCCACTCTCTCCGCAGCAGCACCCATCCAACCACTTCTGCGCAGCAGTCCTGAACGGACTGTTCCAAGGCCTGAGTCGAATCGTGGCGACGTTAGGTGCGAGCCATGTTGGCGAAACGGGTTTGGTGTCCAAGCCACGCCAGACGAACAACACCTGTTGGACCCGCACGGTGTTTCGCGATGATTACCTCAGCCTGGCCTTTATCAGCGCTGTCGAGGTTGTAGACCTCGTCGCGATACAAAAACATCACGATGTCGGCGTCCTGCTCGATAGCACCCGACTCA
Organism: uncultured Acidimicrobiaceae bacterium; assembly: GCA_905182135.1. Classification (GTDB taxonomy): domain Bacteria; phylum Actinomycetota; class Acidimicrobiia; order Acidimicrobiales; family UBA10347; genus UBA10347. The sequence continues at coordinate 525,856 of CAJJAG010000006.1, forward strand.
CGGAGGTCGGCCAGCATTGGCCGCTTGTCGGTGCGCTGTTCGAGTCCGCGAGAGAGCTGTGAGAGCGCAATCACGGGACACTCAAGCTCGCGAGCCAAAATCTTCAGCCCACGGCTAATCTCGGAGATCTCTACCTGACGGTTCTCGGCTTTGGCTCGGCCGGACATGAGCTGCAGGTAGTCGACAACAACAAGACCCATGTCACCAACCTTGCTCTTGAGCCGACGGGCCTTTGCCCGAATATCCATGACGGTGATGTTCGGATCGTCATCAATCCAAAGTTGGGCCTTTCCCAAACGGCCCATTGCCTGTGCCAGCTTGGTCCAGTCATCGTCTTTCAGACGTCCATTGCGGATACTGGTGGCATCGACCTTTGCTTCGGAGCACAACATGCGCTTGCTCAGCTCAAGCTTGCTCATCTCGAGCGAGAACAACAGCACTGGTCGTTGTTCATTCATCGCCGCATGAGCCACCAGGTTCAGCGCAAAGCTGGTCTTACCCATAGCCGGGCGGGCCCCAACAACGATCAGGTTGCTTGGCTGCAGGCCTGCGGTGAGTTCGTCGAGATCAATGAAGCCCGTCGGAATACCAGTGATCGCATCTCCACGGTCATACAGCTGCTCGATGTCATCAAGGGTTTCGCCGAGAAGATCATGCATGAAGGCCATTGAGTCGGTAACTCGGCCCTGTGCCACGTTGAAGACCATGGTCTCGGCTTCGTCGACGGCTCGCTGCACATCTTCGGGTTGTGAGTAGCCGATCTCAGCGATCTCATGTGCCGTTGTGATCAGCGATCGCAAGATCGCGTGTTCGTACACGATACGGGCGTAATGCGATGCGTTAGTCGCTGCAGGTGTGCCTGCTGACAGCGACATAAGAGCACCGGTGCCAGCTACAGAGTCATCGACACCAGCCCGCGTGAGCTCGTCGTTGACGGTGATGACGTCGACCGCCTCGCCTCGGCCATACAAGGTGGTAATTGCCGAGAATATGGACTGATGCACCGGCTTATAGAAGTGAGCTGCTTCAACGATCTGGGTCGCATCGATAATTGCATCAACAGTGAGCAACATGGCACCCAAGAGCGAAGCCTCGGCTTCGACATTGTGAGGCGGGACTTTGGCCGACACCGGCATAGGCATCGATCGAACGTTGGCGGGCGGGCCGTAGTTCTCAACAGGCTGGTTCACTGTTCTACCTTGCCCGATATCGCTTGATTCTCCAGTGGACAAGGCTGGGGAAGTGTGGGGATTTCGGCAAAATTCAGGGGATAACTCTCAGAGAAATGGGGAGTTCTGCTGCGTTGCTGTGGATTGTTGCTGTGAATTGTTGCTCTGGATTGTTGCTGCATGCGGTTTCGCGACCTGGGTGCCAATAGTCAAGGATGCCACCGGGTCGATTCTGACACGCCGGTGTGACAGCGCGGCCCGAAACCATCAGTCTCCGGCCAGAATCGAGTCAGAAGAACAACCAATCAAGCCACCGACGCCGAAGAAAACGGCGAAGGCCCGCTTCTTTCGAAGCGGGCCTTCGTCAAATCTCGTGATTGTGATCTTCGCTACTGCGAGTTTCGAGCCCTAGGGCGAGAAACTCGTTTAGTAACGGAGCAAACAGTAACTAGGCCTCGTCGGAAATGACCGAAACGCTAATCGCCATTTTGACCTCGGGGTGCAGTTCAAGAGTCACCGAGTGATCACCGAGTTCCTTGATGGGTTCGTCCATCTGAACAACACGGCGGTCGATCTCGATACCTGCGTGAGCGGCGGCACCAATGATCTCGGTGGCGCCAACAGAACCGAACAAACGGCCCTCGTCGCTAGCTCGAGCTGCGATCACCATCGGCGTTGAGCCAATGCGCTGTGCAAGTGCATTAGCTGCATCGCGGCTCTGGGCGTTGCGCTGCTCTTCTACACGCCGCATTGAAGTGGCCTCGGCCTCGGCGCCAGGAGTGGAGCGCATGGCAAGACCCTGTGGGATCAAGTAGTTACGGCTGTAACCGTCCGAGACATCGAGGACTTCGCCACGCTTGCCTAAGCCGTCAACATTACTACGCAGAACGATCTTCATTATTCGGCCTCCGTGGTGTCAACCTCGGCTGCCTCGTCGGTGCTCGCGTCGATTGCGTCGATGTCAGTGACATCGTCGCCCTCGGCGCCAGGACCTGGAGGTGGGCCGCTTGGACGTGGTGCTGGACCATCGGCCCGGCCGCCGCGTTCGTTGTCGCGACGATTGCCGCCACGCTGGGTGGTGACTCGGTTGGTGTAAGGCACCAGCGCCATTTCACGAGCGTTCTTAATCGCACGAGCAATCTCACGCTGCTGCTGGGTGTCATTGCCGGTAACACGACGAGCCCTAATTTTTGCCCGGTCACTCATGAAACGGCGGAGAACGTTGACATCCTTATAGTCGACGTACTCGATCTTTTCTTGGGTGAGTACGGAAACCTTTTTCTTGCCGCGATGTGGTTTATCGCGGGGCTTCATCGTGCGCTTTGGCTGTCCTCTACCGGCCATTAGAAAGGCTCCTCGTCGTAGTTGTAATCCTGCTGTGGTGCTGGTGCCGCTGCCTGCTGGCTCGGCTGATTCTGCTGCTGCGGATTCTGCTGCTGCTGTTGTTGTTGTGGGGCGCCGCCGCCACCACCGAAGTTGTCGCCACCGCCGCCACCATCAAAGTTTTCGTTACGAGGGTTACGGGCGACTTCGACCGATGCCCAGCGAAGACTAGGTGAAACTTCGTCAGCGGTAATTTCGACCTTGCTGCGCTTCTCGCCCTGTGGGGTTTCCCATGAACGTTGATCGAGCCGGCCTTCAATAATGACGCGAACGCCCTTGGTCACCGATGCAGCGACGTTGTCAGCCAACGTTCCCCAGCACACGATGTCGAAGAAGTTAACGTCCTCGACCTGCTGGCCGTTGCGCTCATAGCGCCGGTTCCATGCGATCGAAAAATTGGTAACCGAAGCTCCGCTAGGGGTATAGCGGAGCTCTGGATCACGGGTAACGTTCCCAACGATTTGTACGTTGTTTCCGAATGCCATTAGATGCTTCCTCTCAGGATGCGGTACCGATCAGACCGCGCTTTTCGGCCTCGTAATCGGGAAGACGCAGAAGTTTGTGGCGAACGACATCGTCCGCGATTCGGAGTACCCGGTCGAGATCGTTGATAAACGACCCAGTCTCTGAAACCAACTCAAGGACGAGGTAGTAACCCTCGACCTTGTGGTCGATTTCGTAAGCAAACTTGCGTCGGCCCCACCAATCGTTCTTTTCGATCGATGCACCGAATTCTTCTGCAGAAGCAGTAACACGGTTCGACGCTTGAGCGGCGTTGGAATCATCAAGATCGCCATCAAAGATGACCATCAATTCATATGCTCGCATGAGCAACCTCCCTCTGGACCTGAAAACAGGGCTGTGGACTTCACAGCAGGGTCAAGATGTAACCGTGTAACGCTACCTGCGGTTGCACACGTTTGCCTCACCCAGCCCACAATGACACACCGGTGCGACAGTTTCTCCGCTCGCCTTCAACCGCACTTGGGGCATCTCGCTCGCTACCCGCCGTAAAGGCCCAAGGCTTCGACCTCGTCACCGCCGATGTGGTAGCTCTCGCTGTCGTCGGGGAACGCACCGGACCGCACATCGGCTACATAAGCACTGATGCTGGCGATGCTCTCGGCTTTCAGGTTGGCGTATTGGCGAACGAACTTCGGCACGAAGTCGTCTTGCATACCCAACAAGTCATGCAAGACGAGTACTTGCCCATCGCAGCCCGGGCCGGCACCAATGCCGACCGTCGGGATGTCAACCGACCGAGTAATCATGTCACCAACCTCGCGTGGGACACCCTCGAGCACTACCGCGAAACAACCCGCATCCTGAAGCGCATGAGCCTCGGCGACCAAGTCATGCGCTGCTGTGGCGTTCTTGCCTTGGACCTGAAAGCCGCCCATCGTATGAACCGACTGCGGAGTAAGCCCAATATGGCCCATTACCGGAATCTGCGCATCGATGAGCGCTTCAATCTTGGGGACGCGTTTACTGCCACCTTCAAGCTTGACAGCGCCCGCGCCGGCACGAACGAGTTTCGCTGCATTTCGCAGTGTGTCCTCGATCGACACGTGATAGCTCATCCACGGCAGGTCACCCACGATGAGCTGTTTTGGATTGGCTCGGGCGACGGCTGCGGTGTGGTGCGCCATGACATCGATGGTGACCGAAAGGGTGTCGCTGTACCCGAGCACGACCATCGCCAGCGAATCGCCAACCAGGATCATGTCGGCGTCGGTTTCGCCAATCATGCGGGCCGACGGGTAATCCGCCGCGGTGACCATCACGATGGGGGCTGCCCCATGCTCAACCTTGCGAGTGCTCAACGCAGGCGCCGTCAGTCGTTTAACCATGCCGACTCTCCTCAGTGCACCGCGGTGCAACACCGTCGGACGCCATTTGGCTGCCCGCAGTTGGTCCAAGTGTACGGGCCCGCCCGATGGTTTTTACTTGGGTCAGCACCACTGCGCATCACTCGAAATCGCTGTGTATTCCAGCCGATGGGCTCTTCAGCCGTTGGGCTCTTCAGCCGCTGTCTCAGCTGGTCCTGGTGCACCCGGCCGTTCAAGCGTGGAACGACGCACCAAATGGTTCCATGAGCACGCTTGGCATACCTCGACGACAAAGGCCACGTGAGTGCCTGGCCGTTTGGCTAATCGCGCCAGCTCGCCACGCAAGCTGATGCATCGGCCATGCTTCGGGAGTCGTGGCCCGAATACGTACGTGACCTGCACCAGCCTGACTCGCTGGCAGATCGGACAGTCGCCCTGGATGCGCCGACCGACTTCACGTGCCGCTCGGACGAGCTCAGGGTGGGCATCGCAAACCTCGCTAAGGTCCAGCACACCGCGGCGGTAGCTAGCCAACATCGACGCGCGGGCGAGCCGGTAATCGACATGACCTTCGGAGTTTCCGGTGGTGGTAGGCGGAACGCGAAACACAGCACTCACGATCGTAGGTCGCAAATAGCTCCACGCGCCTACGTGACTCACACCACGCTGGCTTTGTGTTGTGAGACACAGCCACCAAGCGCGGGCTGCTTCACGATGAAGACAGACAGACCAAAGCCAGGAAGGCAACGACATGCCCTACTTACTAACTCTCACACCGCCAGTCAACGCGAACACACACCGAGTGAGCATCCGTGCGGGATTCGGCTCGGCTCGAGCAAGCCACAACGAACGGGTGCGCGTCCGTCGAAGGGCATTAGCAGTGTCCGAAGAGGCTCGCATCCACGCCCAAATGCGCCACAACCGGGCCCGCTACCAGCACATAGCTGGCTACTACACCTTCTCAGTTCGACCTACTTACTTCCTCCGATACAACACGAAGGTTGCACCCGTTCGCGAACTTCAGCCGTTGTCACAATTAGGTCGTTGAGCGCGACACTGAGGCACTTCGGCCACCTGTTCCCGACTACACCAGCCCACGAGCTAGCAACGTTAGTTGGCAGAGGGCTGGCTAGCCCACCAGGACAGCAGCATGGTCTGCTGCGCGGCTGGTGTGAGCGGGCCGCTAGCAAAATAGCCGTCGCGTAGGAACTTCTGTGCCGCACCTATCACTGGCCCTGGCGTGACGTCGAGCAGCGCCATGATGGCATCCCCGTCGAGAAACGTTGGGTCGGTGGCGCCCTCTCGGGTCAACAAGGCCTGAACCGCCTGCTCGAAGGACGCTACATCGTTCGGGTCGTCGGCCATGACTGCGGCCAGTCCAATTGCGTCGGCACGATCCTGGCATGCGTGGATCCAGCGGCGAACCGTTTCATCGTCTGTGGCGGCGCGCTCGATCACATGCAGGGCTGACTGGCTCATCCGCACGACCCGGCGTTCATTCTCTTTCGACAACCGGAGGCGGCCGCACAACGCATAGACGCCCTCAGCCGTACCAAAGGTTGTGATCGCTAGTCCGGCGAGCCGTTGATGCCAATTGGGTGGCAGCTTATCGACCACCTCGATTGCCTCAGTTAGCCGGAGTTGCACCTGCTCGATCAGCAGAGGTTCGCTATAACTCAGCACTTCGGCCAATAACCCAGTCTCAGCCAGGAAGCCCAACCCGACCCGAGCTGACGTCAGCCCCAGCAGTCGCCGGAGCTCAACACCAACGCGTTCAATCGCGACGATACGGAGCCTCTCGCTCAGCTTCGCCGCTGACGCCGTCAATTCATCTTCAGGAACGAGCGAATACCTGGCCGCAAACCGGGCGGCACGCAGCATGCGCAACGGGTCATCGGTGAATGAGATGTCAGGACTCAAAGGGGTACGAAGCCGCCGCTCCAGAAGGTCCGTGGCCCCGCCATAAGGATCAACCAAGTCGCCATCGGGCAACTCGATTGCCATTGCGTTGACCGTAAAGTCGCGGCGCGAAAGATCAACACCGATGTCGTCACCAAAACTCACCGTCGGCTTGCGGGAATCGCTGCTGTAGCTTTCGGCCCGATGGGTAGTGATCTCAAAATCGCGGCCTGCGGATCGAAGACCAATCGTGCCGAATTTCTCGCCCTGAGTCCACAAGTCATCAGCGAATGGTGCGACGATGCGCTTGATCTCAGCCGGTAAAGCATTGGTCGTCAGATCGATATCGCTGCTTGCGTCCAACGGCTCATCGAGCCATTGGTCGCGCACGACGCCCCCCACCAGAAACAACCGGTAACCAGCCTGGTCAAATAACTGGGAGAGCGGCTTGACCTCGTCAAGCACATCATCAAGGTGCGTGAACGTCACGACAGAGTCCCAAAGTGATCGATGGCCTTGTCAATTATCTCAACGCCTGGGCCACCATTCGTTGGTCGTTCGGTGTCAAAGGACTGACCGACGATCGTCGCCATCACCGCTGCTGCTGACTCGGTCAGAGCCGTTAGGTCGTACCCGCCCTCGAGAAAAACGACCCGACGTCCGGCAGGGGCAATCTCAAGGATTCGTGAAGTCAGCAACGCATAGTCGCCAGCGGTCAGGCCCATGTCAGTGATCGGGTCAGCTTGGTGCGCATCAAATCCGGCAGAAATAAGAACCCAGGTTGGCTCAAATGCGTCGACATGTGGTGCCACATGACGGTCCCACGCCTGGTTGTACACGTCACCAGTGGTGCCAGGTGGAAGCGGCACGTTAATCGTGGTGCCGGTGCCATTGCCCCGACCCGATTCGTCGATTCGACCAGTGCCTGGGTAACAGGGCCACTGATGAAACGATACGAACAGAACACGTGGATCGTCGTAGAAGATGTCTTGCGTGCCGTTGCCATGGTGCGCGTCATAGTCCACGATCAGCACCCGTTCGCCGGCATCAGCGAGCGCCGTGGCGGCCACGGCAACATTGTTGAACAGGCAAAACCCCATGGACTCTGCCTTGGTCGCATGGTGACCGGGCGGACGCACGGCGCAAAAAGCCGTGTCAGCTTCACCCCGGCCTAAGCGCTCAATCGATTCGAGCCCAGCGCCTGCTGCGTAACGGGCGGCGTCGAACGAGGCCGGCGCAACCACCGTGTCCATATCAATACGGCCTCCACCACGAGCGCTCACTGCCTGGATCATGTCGACGAGATCCTGAGTGTGCACGCCAGCTAGTAACTCGAGGGGCGCCTTAGGTGCCTCGACCAGCGTGACCGCTTCGCGAAGATCAGCGCGATCGAGGGCGGCAAAAACGGCACGGAGGCGCTGCGGGCTCTCAGGATGCATCTCGCCGGCGGTGTGCTCGACGCACCGGTCATTCGTGACAAATAGCACCTGTTGACCTTAGGCCTTGTCGTGGCTGAGCGTCCGGAGCTTTCGATCGAAGCCATCATGATCAACGTCGCCGTGGTTCCGCACCGCTGGCAACGGCGGGTAATGCACCGCTGGCAACGGCGGGTAATACTGTAGGGATGGCAACGCGCACCATGGTCTATATCGGACGTGACCGCGTGCAGATCGGCCCGTGGAAAGCATCGGGCACAGCGGCAAGCCTGATTCCGTTTCCGGCTCAAGACCGGTTACCCGTCGAGGTCGTGCACAAGACCATCCACAAAGCGATCGAGCATGGCTTCACAGCCGCGTTCACAGCAGCTCTTAGCCCAAGCCAAGCCGAGCCGTTCTTCAACGCCGGGTTCAGCCTGCACGAAGAGCTTCATCTGCTACGTCGAGACCTCGACAGCGAAGTGGTTGTTGCCCGAGGGGCGACCCGCCGGGCCCGCCGAGCTGACTGGGACGAGATCCTGGAACTTGATGCGTTGGCGTTTCAGGAATTCTGGCAGTTCGATCGCGTCGCGTTGGCTGACGCCATCAGGGCGACCCCTCGCCACCGGTTTCAGGTAATCAAATCCGAACCTGTGCACGGCTACCACGTGACTGGCTTAGCAGGCATAAACGCATATATCCAGCGAGTAGCGGTGCATCCCGAGGCGCAACGTATGGGGTACGGAAATGCATTAGTGAACGACTCATTGCAGTGGGCATGGCGCAACGGTGCCAGCGTTGCCCAGGTCAACACCCAAGTCACGAATGAACGTGCCGTAGCGTTGTACGAGCAGTGCGGGTTCTCGTTCGCTTCTCACCGGCTGCTCGTCCTTCACCACGATTTCAAACGCGACGACACCGATCCACAGCTGGAAACGCCGCTCTACACCTGAGCAGCCTCAGAATTTGCACGACAAGAAACCCCCACAGGGTCGTTTCACCGTGCTCGGCTTTATAGCGAAACGCCTCGATGGCGAGAGAACCACAGGCAGTTGTTTCATCGCTCCAAGACTCCTTGAATTACGAATCGGCGTTGAATTACGAATCAGCGCCAGGTATTTAATTCGGACCTCGCCGAGTTGCCTCTCTATCCCCACGCAGACCAAGCCCGTTGTTCTCACTACCAAGACATTCGACGCAGCTATTGCCGATCACCGCGCCGCACTCGTTGACTTATGGGCCACTTGGTGCGGTCCGGGCAACTCCATGGCACTCGACCTAGATCAGGTCGCCTCCGAAAGTGAGGACGACGTCCTGATCGCCAAAGTCGACGTCGATAAGGAACGGCAGCTTGTCGAGCGCTTTGGCATCCAATCCATGCCGACGATCATCACGTTCCATGAGGGCGAGATACACAGCACCTATGTAGGTGCTGTTCCCGCCGCTGGGTTACGCGCTGCCCTCGACCAAGCTCAGAAGCCAAAGCGAAAGGCGTGTTGCGCTCCATCTTCGGCGGCTAGTAAAGATCCGTGTAACGCCCGGGACGAGCGCCCATCACGCGGCGCAACCAGAGCCGGTTATAGAAATACCCACCGCAGTTACCAAACAGCTGTGGCAGATCCAGGGTCAGTCTGTCGGGACCGATAACGCCAATCTCGACGAAACCTTGCGCCACCCCAAGCACCTAACTCTTATTTCGGCCCAGCGGGCTAAACAGATCGGGCTGACCTCGTCAGCATTAGCTCGCGTGCACAACGTGAAGCGCCAACTGATCGCTGTGCCGGCAATCCGGGTGTCCATCATTGCTCCCGTGTCACTTCAGACTGATTTTGGTTGTGCTCCACAAATGGCTGGTTGCGGTGTGAAGGCGGGCTGTGTCAGCGCTACGACACAACGGCAGCGTCGGAAGTCATACTCCGACTGTCTCCTGGCAGACATACCCAGCGCCTGGACTCCGTCAGAGTTGTTCTCATACCGATCTCCCCAAAGGAACAATCATGAAGAACCAAGCACTCATCACAATCCTGGCGGTCTTACTCGCTGTCTCGCTGAGCGCCATCGCTGCACTTGCCCTAAGCAGCAAAGTCACCGGCGAACCGACAACCGCCGACACCCCGGCAGCCATCAATATCGCCGTCCCAGCGGACGCACCAGGATCGACAGCGCCAATCGCCACCGACAAAGCCGGCGAAACGACCGCTGACACGCCAATCACCAGCACCTCGGCCACTGACGCACCCAGTAATGTCGCACCCAGTAATGACGCACCCAGTAATGCCGATGTCAGCGACGCCGACCCAATTCCGTGCCTACTCGGTTACGACTACATCGACGGCGAATGCACCTACCTTGGTTGCCCCACTGACTACATGCTCTTCGACGGCGAGTGTGTCCCGGACTTTTCCATTGACCCAGGCGTAGTTATCCCGATCTGCCCACAGGGTCAACACTGGCAAAACGGAGCCTGCGTGCCGGACTTTTCCATTGACCCAGGCCTACTTATCCCCCGCCTAGAACTCATAGCCGGCGTCTGAGCCCTGACAAACATCCCCGAGGCGTATAACTGCCGTGTTGTTTGAATCAGCCCAGCGATTCAAGCGGCACGGCATTCGCCATTCTCAACCGGAGTGCCAACGTTGCTGAGCGTGCATCATCTGTGTCTGCATCATCTCTGTCTAACCCTCTGTGTCAGACACAGAGGGTTAGACACAGAGGGTTTAGACACAGAGGTTTTGTGGTTTACGCGACCTTGGGAAGCGTTAAGAAAGGGTGCGGCTGGCGGAGTACTGGGCGGCCGTAAACCCAGCGGTAGCGAGCGTGAGTAGGCCGAAAAGGGCACGACCATCACTGGTCATACCACCAGACAGAACAATGGAGACTAGAGCCAACACCATCAGCACAACGTTGATCTTGATGACCTTCTGAACCTCGCGTCGACGCGAGACACGCCGGTTCGCATACAGCGTGACCATGAAGGACCACAGCAGCACAGCAACGCCAAAGATCGTCAGGATCGTTCCAGACACACCCAGCCATTCAGACATAAAGGCACCCGTCAGCGTGAACACCAAACCAACGACATTACAAAGAGTCGCGTAAAGGCCCAGCGCCATATTGGCGAATCGAGTCGCGGGTTCGCCTTCGGGCACTCGCGGCATCGCCAAACGTTGGCGCGACTGCAGAGGCTTCTCAAGACGCGGATCCTCGGAGCTACTCATAACTCCATTGAGGATATGACCGACCGCTCCTCTTTCGGCCGTCCCAGCCGCCAAGACGACAACCACCAAGTGGATCCCACCCCCGCACAGCGCCGGGATCTCCACCGGCTGAAATTGACACCCCGCACATCGCCTTACTGAACTATTCCGATCACGGTCTCTCTAATGGCGACCGCTAGCGCGGGCGTCAGATCCCCAAGAGTGCAGTGTCCGCAAATTGAACAATAATTCAATTTGCGATAGGCGCCAGACCGTGGCATCGCTCCGCTGTATCAGCGAGACTGACTCCATGGCTGAACTTCAGACGAATTTCATTGTGACCAGCCTGTTCAATCAAGTGGGCATGCTCGCCACCAATCGGCACAGATCGGTGTTGCGCCAGCACCAATCGCCCATCTTGCCTTCCGATGCTTGCCGACACCTTCGACTGCTACGAAGCGCTGGGTGCTCCCGTCACCGTGCTCAAGCCACTTGTCCCAGAAGCGAGATGCCCCTTGCCTCTCGCTGATCTTGATGCCCTGCTTCTCAAGGCCCACGAGCTCTACCGCTCGGCCCGACCCCGTAGCGATGCCGCCGACGCACGCGCTCGGCGAGTTTTACCTGGTGGGAACACGCGATCGGTACTGGACTTCGCTCCTTTCCCCTTCCGAGTCGATCGCGCAGAAGCAAACACGCTGATCGATATCGATGGACATCGCTATATCGACTTCTGCGGCAACTACACAGCGGCCTTCCTGGGGCATTCTCCAGCACCAATAAAGGAAGCCATCGTTGCCGCTCTTGATCGCGGTTGGGCGTTGGGAGCGGCCCATGAAAAAGAGGTCGACTTGGCCGAGCTGATCTGCGCCAGGTTCGAATCGATTGAACAGGTGCGCTTTACTAACTCGGGCACCGAGGCAAATTTGATGGCAATCGGCACCGCGCTGCATCACACAGGCCGTTCAACCGTCGGCGTGTTCGACCGGGCGTACCACGGTGGTGTGCTCGGGTTTGGCCCCTCGGTCGATGGGCCCCATCACCCGTTGAACGTACCGCACCGGTTTCACGTCGCACCATTCGATGACCTGGATGGCCTCGAGTCTCTCTTCGCCGACCCCGACCTGGCTTGCGTCGTGATCGAAGTCGTGCAGGGCTCGGGCGGTTGCCGCCCGGCATCGATCGAGTTCCTGACCGAGTTACGTCTCCGTTGCACCGCTCATGGTGTTCTCCTGATCTTTGACGAGGTCATGACGTCACGTCTGGCTCCCGGCGGGGCACAAGAACGTTTCGGCGTGGTGCCCGACATGACGACGCTCGGCAAGTATCTGGGCGGTGGCATGACGTTCGGGGCGTTTGGGGGGCGGCGCGAATTTTTAGCAGCTTTCGACCCGAACCAGGGCGGCGCATTGACACAGGCTGGCACGTTCAACAACAACATCGTGTCTATGTCCGCAGCAGTTGCGGCCCTAACGCACGAGCTTAATCCCGAACAGGTCGCGGCGGTAAACGACCTCGGCGACGACCTACGGGACCACTTGAACCACACCTTCACCCTCGCCGATGCCCCCATGAGCGCTACAGGCGTCGGCTCAATGGTCTGCATCCATGCGGTCGATGACAGACTCGTAGAGCTCCTGTTCCACGCCGCACTCCACGACGGCTTGTACATCGCCCCGCGCGGCTTTATGGCGTTATCCATGGCCATCACCGCTGAGAACTGCGACGCACTGATCGCAAGCATCAGCGACTTCCTCACCTCGCTGGACCAGCCTCTGTGACGCTGCCAACACAGAGAGGACACTTGGAGACCCATAGGTGCCCGGACCAGTGACATGACGACATCACAAATCGTTGTGGTCATGATCTCGGTCATTATCGGCGCGACCTTGAAGAGCATCAGCGGCATCGGGATGCCGTTCGTAACGATCCCTGCGATCTCGTACGTGACGACAATCGAAGAAGCCATCGCCGTGGGGGCACTTCCGAACCTTGCACTCAACGTGGTACTGGCCTGGGCTCAACGAGACGAATGGCCGTCCACGCGAGACCTAACGCGCCTCAGTGCGTTCGCCTTCGTGGGCGGCGCCGCTGGCACCTTCTTATTGGTTTCACTTCCGAGCAAGCCGCTGATCGCCGCGCTAATCCTTGTCGTGCTCACCTATGTCGTACTCAAAATTGTCTCGCCAGAATTCTCTGTCGACCCACCAGCGTCACATCGGTGGGCGCCGCTGGTGGGCACATTGGCCGGCATCATGCAGGGGGCCGTGGGCATCTCGGGGCCAATCGTTGTGTCCTGGATTCAGAGCTTGCGCCTTGAACGGGATGCTCAGATCCTGGCTGTTACTGTCATGTTCGCTGTCGCTGGAATCTCACAGTTCCCTGTACTCGTCGCCAGCGGTGAACTGACCGGCTTGTGGAAGATCACTCTGCTGGCCTGCATCCCGACGCTGGCCACAATCCCCTTAGGAAGTCATATTCGTGCCCGGCTGAGCTCGGCCAGCTTCGACCATTTCGTCCTGGCATTACTCGTGCTCTCGACAGTCGGGCTCGCCTGGCGCAACTTCCTCTAACCCATCTGTGAATCCCTGGGCGCCTATCCCGCTGCCACAGCCTCACAAAAGTTGGTTCAGTAGCAACTGCTAAACGGAAGACCTGTCTAGATCCCCTATCTGGGCAGCCCTATCTACGCTGCACTGAGCGGTTCACCGCTGACGGTGATGCGGTGCATTAGCCGGCGGTGCCCTGGATAGTCGTTAAGTGCCCAGTGCCAAGTGCTGCGATTGTCCCACATGGCTATGGAGCCCACGCCCCAACTGAAGCGGGTGCTGAACTGGTCTTGACCAATATGGTCGTACAAGTAGCGCAACAACGATGCCGACTCTTCTATGGTCCAGCCCGTGAAATGGCGGGTAAAGCCCGGATTTACATAGAGCAGCTTGCGTCCGGTTTGCGGGTGCGTAATGACCACGGGGTGCGTGGCGTTGCCGACGCCCTCTGGATTGCCCAACCGGTCGCCCATCTCGCGGTTGTATTGCGCCGTCTTGCCGAAGACGTGTTCGTTGCTATGCACCGCCTGCAACGATTCGAGCGTTCTTTGGAACCCCGGCGAGAGCGCCTCGTACGCAGCACCAACATCGACGAAACGAGTGTCGCCACCGGTCGGGGGAACTTCGCGTGCCAGCAGGATCGATCCGCGTGCCGGGATCTGATCATAGGTGTGATCGGTATGCCAACCGCCACCGATGTTGCCTTCCTGATCAGCTTCCTTCAGCACGATCGCGATCTGCGGATGGGTATCGCTTGCCTTGAAGAACTTGTTCACATCGATTGCAGCGAACCGCTCGGCAAACGCGATGTGGTCGTCTGGCGTCAACTGCTGCTCCCGAAAGAATAAGACACCATGCACGGCCCATGCGTCGCTGAGTTCCTGCGTTGCGCCCTCGTCGAGTTCTCGCAAGTCAACGTCGGTAACTGTTGCACCGACTTTTGCGGGTGTGATCAACATGCCTGCACCTTAGAACAACGCCGGAACGGCATGAGCAGTGGGCGAGACACGTGTTTCTGTGTGCAAGCATGGACCGGTGCTGATTAAACGCGCAATACTTGACCAGATCGAAGCAGGCGAACTCGACGTCATCTTTCGTAAATGGCGCAAGCCAACAGTGAAACAAGGTGGCCAGCTCCGGACCTCAGTCGGCATGTTGGACATCGTGGCCGTCGATAAGGTCACTAAGTCCAAGATCAGTGCCGACGACGTGAAGCGAGCTGGCTTCAACACCAAGGCATCGATGCTACGAGAACTAGACAGCCGAGACGAGGGCGACGTCTATCGCATCACCGTGCAGCACGGTGGGATTGATCCCCGAATCGCGCTTCGCGAGAACTCAAACCTGACTGTCGAAGACCAGACCCACTTACACGAACGCCTCGCTCGGTTAGACAAGGTGTCAAAGCGTGGTGCCTGGACTACAACATTCTTGAAGCTGCTGAACGCAAACCCTCGGGTTCGGGCCCCCGACCTGGCAGCCAGCTTGGGCCTCGACAAGCCCACGTTCAAGAACGACGTTCGCAAACTTAAGGGGTTGGGGCTGACCATCAGCTTCTCGCCCGGCTACGAGTTGAGCCCTCGGGGCAAGGCCTATCTCGACACCCTGGGTTGATGCTCCCTTGGTCTTGTTGGTCGTCCAAGGAGCGTGCACAGCCACCACACCGGATCACCAGCCGTACTTTCGGCTCTATCCAGAATTCAGTTCCGAGACCCGCATCATCTTCAGCACGCTGGTCGTGCAGTAGCGAGGCACTAGCGTCGCCATTATGAGTGCGACACCAACCCTTACCGATGGAATTCACCTGATCCTCAAGCACGATTGCCCCACGTGTGTGTTAATCGAGCCGGTGATTACACAACTCGCAGCGAGCGGTCTTCAACTCACCGTGTACAGCCAGGACAATCCTGAATTTCCTGCCGTTGAAGGTGTCGTCGACGACACTGATCTGGCTGTCTCCTGGCATCACAAAATCGAAACGGTACCAACCTTGCTCCGGGTAGAAGCCGGCGTCGAAACCGCTCGCATTGTTGGGTGGGAACGGTCGCAGTGGGAGGCCTTCACTGCGCAGTCAGACCTCGCGCCGGGCATCGCCGAGTATTCACCCGGCTGCGGTTCATTATCCGTAGATCCCAAAAACGAGACTGAGCTGGCCTTCCGGTTTGGCGCGACGCCACTGCGTCAGCGGCGGGTCGATTTCGCTGCCGCCGAGGACGAAATTGAAGCCATGTACGAACGCGGATGGTCCGATGGCTTACCGGTGGTCGCTCCTACCGAGGCACGAGTGCTTCGCATGCTCACCGGGACTGATAGGGACCCACAGGACATCGTCGCCGTGATTCCCCCGCTGCTCGAACCAGCCACCGTTGAACAGGTGGCTATTAATGCGGTGATGGCGGGCTGTCGACCCGAGTATTTACCGGTTGTTCTCGCCGCTGTCAAAGCGGCATGCACGGATCAGTTCAACATGCACGGGCTGCTGTGCACATTGTGGTTCTCTGGCCCTGTAGTCATCGTCAACGGGCCTATACGCCGCGAAATTGGCATGAACTCAGACAAGAATGCGCTGGGGCAAGGCAACCGAGCCAACTCCACCATCGGCCGAGCCCTTCAGCTCGTCGTCCGCAACTTAGGCGGCGGCAGACCTGGCGCTGGCGGTATCGACCGGTCCGCTCTGGGCGCGCCGTCCAAGGTCGGCTGGTGCTTTGCCGAGGACGAAGAAAACCTGCCGGCAGGATGGCCCTCGCTAGCGGTCGAACGGGGCTTCGATACCCACGATTCAACAGTGACGCTCTTTGCAGGCCACGGTCCAAGTGGCGCGGTCGACCAGACATCTCGGACGCCAGAAGATCTGACCCGCTCGCTGGCTGGACGACTGATTGCGACCGGACACCCGCACCAACCCAGCGAGGCCATGCTCGTAATGACGCCCGAACACCAGCGTGTCTTCTCTGACGCGGGTTGGACCAAACAACAGTTTCGCGACGAGCTTGACCCACTGCTCATTTTGGACCCTTCCACTGCAATGGTGAGCATCAGCGGTGGTGACGCTCCCGCTCCAAGTGGCACACCAAAGTTTCGACCAGGTTCCCTCATGATTGTTCGCGCTGGCGGCAATGCAGGCGCCTTTTCTGCAATCATCGAAGGCTGGATTGGCGGGCGCAGGGGCAGCGAGCCCATCACCACCAAGATCTAAGAATCGCCTCCGGTGCCGATGCGGCAGTCGGGTATGACAGCTTCGACTAACAAGTGCGTGAACCATCTCGAAGCTCCCGACGGCCGCCCTGTTCGACGGATCCTTCAAACACCGATCAGGTGCTTTCGGGTGCGGCCGGCTCGAGGGAACCCTTCGCACGAGGCGATGCCAGGACGACCAACTCGTCATCAATGGTGCGGACCGACAGTGGAGTGTCATAGACCTGAGACAGCACGCTGGCGTCGAGCACCTCGTGCGGTACACCGTTAGCGATGAGAACACCCTCGTGAAGCAGGGCAAGCCGATCTGCGAAACGGGCAGCGGTAGTGAGATCATGCATGGCGGCGACCACGGTCAGTCCGTCGGAGCGCCGGAGGTCATCAACCAGTTCAAGGACAGCAGCTTGATGACCGACATCGAGAGCGCTCGTGGGTTCATCAAGCAGAAGTAGCGGTGACTCCTGGGCCAGGGCCCTGGCCACCACCACGCGTTGCGCTTCGCCACCGGAAAGACTTGCGACCGCCCGCTGAGCGAAACGCTCTAGGTCCAGCCGCCGCAGCACACCCGATGCAATCCGGTGATCAGCTCTCGACTCTCGGGCGAGCCATCCAAGATGGGCGGTGCGCCCAAGAAGCACGTACTCTGCCACGCTCATCCCTAACGGAAGCAGTGGTGTTTGGGGGACCAGAGCAAGATCGGTCGCGGTGGGGGTTCGGCCATTACTCAGGCTGATTGTTCCGGAATGGTCAGCCAGCCCAGCCATAGAATGCAGCAACGTGGACTTGCCAGCTCCATTAGGGCCGATGAGGCCAAGCCATTCACCAGCGCCGACAGCCAGATCGATATGCGAAAGCACGACGCGCTTTCGGTACACGACCGTAACGCCTTGGCAGACGAGCGCATCGGACGTGTTGCTCATGCCTCGACCCCGTTACCCCGCCACAAGAGGAAGGCAAAGAATGGAGCCCCGACGAAGGCCGTAATCACACCGACAGGAAGCTCCGATGGAGCGACGAGAGTTCGGGCACCAATATCGACGAAGGCCAGGAAGGCGCCTCCGGCCAAAGCCGAAATCGGCACGATGACGCGATAGCTATGACTCACCATCAAACGCACCATGTGAGGCACAACCAGGCCGACAAAAGCGATGAGCCCGCTGACCGATACTGCCGCAGCGGTGAGCAGAGATGCCGCCACGATCACGATCATGCGGGACCGGACTGGATCTAGGCCGAGCGAGCGAGCTTCATCATCGCCCACTCGGAGAACGTCGAGGTGACGTCGATGAGCCAGGAGCACACCACCACAAACTGCGACGTAGGGCCCGAGCAAGGCAATCTCACTCCAACCACTCGTGCTGAGTTGCCCAAACAGCCAGGAGAGAACCTCTCTGGCTCGGGTTTCGTCGAGCCTTTGCAGCGCATATGTCTGCGCTGCAGAGAACAATGCAGCCATAGCCACACCCCCCAGGAGCAGCGTGCTAGGCGACGAGCCGGGTCCGCGAGCAACCATCGCCGCTGCGGTGACGGCCAAAAGCGCCCCGACGAAGGCCGCCGCTGGAACGGCATCAAATGGGCCCCAACCCAGATCGAGCCCGAACCCGAAAGCAAGCACTGCACCAAACCCTGCACCAGCCGAGACCCCGAGGAAGTAGGGATCGGCCAACGGGTTCCGAAAGATGCCCTGATAGCTGGCACCCGCCATGCCGAGCGACCCGCCGACCAACATGCCGAGGACAAGTCTTGGCAGCCGAATCTGGAAGAGCACGCTTTCTTGCCTGACCGTCAATGACGAATCGAGATCGACAAGCGGAATGTGATCGAGAAGCGAAGACAACACGCCGGCGACCGGAAGGCCGGCCGCCCCACTTGTTGCGCTCAAGAGACCGACTGCTATCAGTGTGCCAACCGCCAGTGCAACGGGGATCGGCGACAGGCGGAAGGCCCCGCCGGTAAGCAACGCGCTGTCCTCAGCCGATACCTCGCTCGGAGCGGGAGCATCGACCTCGGCGAACGGGTCGCTTGAACCGACGGCAAACGTCATGTCACGAGCCGGCTGAGATGGTGGCCACAGCCTGTGTCACTGCCTCGATGAACTGTGGGAGGCGGGGACCCCAGCGAGACGCAATGTCGGTGTTCACGGTCACGATATTGCCGTTCTTGACGGCAGTAATCTCGGACCATCCCGGTCGAGCGGCTAGATCATCGGCGGTATAACCGACCTGGTCGGTGATCACGATTAGCTCAGGATCAGCCGCAATAATGTATTCCTCAGTGAGCTGCGGGAATCCAGACTTGTCAGCATCTGCCTCGTCTGCGATGTTGGCCGCACCCATTTTGGCATAGACCGACCCAACGAAACCGAATGAGCTGGCAGAGTAAAGGCTGTCTCCCAGCTCGTGGTACACCCGAATCGACGTTTCAGGAGCGACGGCGTAGGCGGCGGCGATTTCGTCTCGCATAACGGCGATGACAGCCGCCGTTTCATCTACACGACCGGTGGCCACGCCCAGGTCAGTCATGGTTACATAGCCACCTTCGATGTCACTCGGGGCGGGACTCACCAATACCGGGATACCAAGTTCGGTCAGGCTTGCGATGAGATCGTTAGCGTCGTTCGAAAGCACCACGAAGTCGGGGTCAAAGGCAATCACGGCCTCGACGTTCGGATCGAAGCCAGAGAGGTCAGTCACGGGCGCTTCGTCAGGAAAATAGGAGAAGCTATCAACGGCGACCACCTGGTCACCAGCGCCGATGGCGAACAGAATCTCCGTCGCTGTCGGCGATAGCGAAACAATGCGCTCGGGCGCAGATTCAAGTGTCCAGATTCCGCCGTCGGACTCGATGGTGACCGGGAAGTCGCTCGCTGCCTCGGAAGGAGCATCGTCCTCTTCTCCGGCTTGCGCCTCGGACTCTGCTTCCGGAACGCTTTCCTCGCCAACTTCTGCGGCGCTGGTGTCAGAAATACCCGACTCAGACCCGCCGCAGGCCGCTGCAACGAGCGCCAGAACGCTCAGCAAGACGACCAGCGTTGTTCGTAGTTTCATAAGACTCTCCTGTCGATCGAGGAAAAGACGCTCGAGCGACGAGTGACGTCGTTCGAACCAACCCTGAAGTCCTCGAGGGTTACGTGGTTCGGTGCGTCGATAGCTTGACCGGACTCGCTGTTTAGCTGGCTCGAGAGCCAGCTGACAGAATTACCGTTGCGGGACAGTGCCGGAATCTCACCGAACTTCATCTAATCGACGAGATAGATCTTATGCCATAGGTTTGTGATTGTGTTCATCACCGGCATGGTTCCATCGCACGCACCACTCCCTCGAGACAGAAGCTTTTGGCATACCTGCCGATTGCGACCGCCGTCTGCGTCTACCTAGCGAAAGTGCTCCGGGAGGCTTGGGCTGCCACCACTAGGAGCCAGCGATATGACCCGTATGGGCGAGTGGACACGTATCGCTGCCCTGCATCATCGACTAGCAACGGTGCACCCGCCCCTAACCGTTGCACCCTCGAACTACCTGACGAAACCTGCAAAGCTGGGAGAGTGACCGATATTCGCATTCGTCCGGCCCAACCCGAGGACCACGAGGCCATCGTGGCCTGCGTGAACACGGCCTATCAGGGATACATCGAGGACATCGGTGAGAAACCGGCGCCGATGCTCGACGACTACGCGTCGCTCATTCGTGCTGAAGCCGTGACGGTCGCCATAGACGGCGACGATGTTGCTGGGCTCATCGTGATGTGGGCCCGGCCCGACCACTGGTACGTCGACAATGTTGCTGTATGGCCAAAACGCCAAGGCACCGGTATTGGGTCGGTCTTACTCGCCCGGGCTGAAGAGGTCGCACGTACTGCGGGTTTCAGCGAGATTCGTTTGAACACAAACGAAGCCATGACCGCGAACACGACGTACTACGAACATCGCGGGTACGTCGAAACGCATCGCTCATTCGAAGCCGGCTACAACCGCATCTACTACAGCAGCGACATCTCCTGACGCCGCTACAGAGCTTGCGGTGGACTGCCCCTAGGTGTTGAAGCGGTCGCCCTCGGGATAGAGATCGAAGCGTCCGAGGCGGTCGAGACAGACCTCGACGCTCCATGGCAACATCGTTGCTCCGGCTCGCGAGTCACGGTAGGCCTGCTCGAGCGGTGACGGCCGCAGCATTGACCGGCCTCCCGCGATTTCGATTGCCTTCGATGCCAGCTCAGGAGCGCCCTGCATGGTCGTGACCATCGAGGTCCATGCTCGTCGCAGGGACTCTCGGCTTGGATCAGCAGAGACTTCACTCAGTACTCGGTAACACAGCGCCTGTGCCCGGTCATAGGTCAGCTGCATATCAGCCCAACCGTGCTGCTTGATGTGGTTGTCACGCCGAGCGCTGGTGCCATGTTCACCACGCAGATACGCGCTGGTGTAGTCCAGAATCGCCCGCATAAGTCCCAGGTAGGAGAACGACAGAGTCATATAGAAGTAAGGCCACCGCCATGCGGCCTGCTCGAACATGCCCGGTGGGATCCACTCGTTGCCTTCGGGCACGAAGACCTCAGTCATGAGGAGATTGCGCGAGTCGGTACCTCGCATACCAAGCGGATCCCAGTCGCCCTGAATCTCGACACCATCGGCGTCGGCAGGCACTCCCACCAGGTGCAATTTGTCGTCCACGTCGGACACACAGACCACGTTGTGAATATTTGCAGCGCCCGCAAGCGAAGCGAAAATTTTGCGGCCCGTCACCAGATACCCACCGTCGACCTTCGTAGCTTTGGTGGCAAAACCTCCGGTCGCCGACGCCACAGTCCCTTCGCTGAAGGGCTGGCTATGGATCGTGTGGTTGTTGATCACGCCGTGCCAGAGCCGCTCACGTCGAGCATGTTGAGTAGCGCGCACATCGTCGGGCAGATCCATGTCGTCGGCGATCTGGCCGACCATCAAAGTCGTCGCCACATGCATATTGAAGGTGAGTCCGGTTGTGGCGCAGTGTCGACCCAGTTCTTCGGACGCCAGCGCATACGCAACGAAGTCCCCGCCCAGGCCGCCGTGGTTCTTGGGTATACAAATACCCAGCAAGCCGGCGCTCTTCAGATCTTTCCAGTTGTCGTAGGGGAAGACAGCGTCGCGGTCCGAGTCGATAGCCCGCTTGGGGAAATCGACGGCCGCAGCGGTCATCCTGGCGACGATCTCGCGGCGCTCTGGGGTCAGTAGTAAGTCATGCACGGTGCCAGTGTGGCATCGTTGAGGCATGCTCGTAGAACGGATCGAAGCCAAGTGGATAGAAGTGTTTGCCGAGGTGTTCCGCCTGTGCGGCGTAGAACCCGGCGATGACTGCGCCGTCCTTGCAGAAACACAGAGCCGAGCTATCAATGTCGAGCTCAGCGAGCTAGCACTGAAGCGTCTGGGCGCCAACGTCTTTCGGGTCACCATGCAGACCCCAGCACAGACCGCACCGGTAGCAATTCGGTCCACAGGCGCGAGCGATGCAATCGGTGGATCAGCTCCCGTGATCGCTGCGCTCTCCCAGGTTGCGCTCATCGCCGACTGCACGGTCGAAGGACTTCTGCATGCGCCCGAACTTCCTCAACTTCTGGGTGGGGGTGCCCGCGTCCTGATGGTCTCGAACGAGCACCCCGAGATTCTCGAACGCCTTGTGCCCAACCCGTCGCTCGAGGCCAAAGTCAAGACTGGCACCAAGATGCTGCGAGCGGCCAAAGAGATGCGTGTCACCAGCAGCGCCGGGACTGATCTGACGATCGATGTCGAGACCGCTCCTGCCGGATCAAGCTGGGGTTACACCACTCGCCCCGGCACAATCGCCCACTGGCCTGGTGGCCTGTGCTTGTGCTTCCCAGCTCAGGGTTCAGTAAACGGCACGCTTGTCATGGACGTCGGTGACGTCAACCTGACCTTCAAGCGCTACACCGATTCGCCCATTCGCTGCACCATCGAGGATGATTTCATCGTCGACATCCAGGGTGATGGCGTCGATGCTGCGCTGATGAAAAGTTACCTCGAGTCATGGGGTGACCTCGAGGCGTATGCCGTCTCGCACGTTGGCTGGGGCATGAACCCTGCGGCGCGCTGGGATTCCATGGCGATGTATGACAAGTCCCAGACCAATGGCACCGAGTTGCGAGCGTTCGGCGGCAATTTCTTGTACTCGACGGGAGCGAACGAAGTCGCTGGCCGTCACACGTTGGGCCACTTTGATCTACCCATGCGGGGGTGCACCATCGAACTCGATGGCACGGCCGTCGTCAAGGCTGGCGTGTTGCAAGGCGAGCTTGGATGAGGGAACCCCTCCCCGAATGTTTGGTAGTTGGCGAGGGCCCCTCGACACTGGTTTTTCTGCACGGCCTGGGCGGCGACAACAGCAATTGGAAGCCACAAATTACCGAGTTCGCTAAGGACTACCGCTGTGTAGCCTGGACTCTGCCTGGTTATGGCGCGTCACCTCCGATGGAAGCTCTGACCTGGCCAAACCTGTCCGACATGCTGGCGCAAGTTCTCGACGATGTCGGCGTGCACCGAGCGACGATCATCGGCCTATCTATGGGCGGCTACATCGCACAACAATTCGCTGCGGACCACGCCGAGCGAGTCGAGTTCCTTGTGCTCGCAGCGACCTCATCGCGGTTCGGCCGCGGCAGTGCCACATTTGCCGAGAAGTTCTTGGCCGCACGACTGAAGCCGCTTGACGATGGGGAGACTCCTGCAGGCCTGGCGGTGCGTGTCGTGCCGTCGCTTCTCAGCCCGGACGCTTCACCCGAAACAATCGAAAACTGTGTTGCGTCGATGTCTCGTATCTCGACCGACGCATATCGCGAAGCATTGCGCTGTTTGGTCACGTGGGACTTCACCGATTATCTCAGCGAGATAGACGCTCCGACCTTGTGCCTTGCTGGCGCCGACGACGCAACTGCACCGGTCGCAGCATTGCAGGCACTCGCTGACGGCTTGCCAGATGGACGGCTCGAGATCATCGACGACTGCAACCACCTAATGAATCTGGATCGTCCCGCCCAATTCAACCAGCTCATACGCAACTTTCTGAACCAGCGCTAGGTCTCTCGTTGTGTGTGCGAAATTTGGTCGAACTCGGCCTTCGTTAGAGCGGCCTATCCGCCCAACGTGCCAACACCACTTGGCAGCCGAGGCCCACTACCAAGTTCTAAATTTTTGTTGGCAGGAGCATCGCTGCCGAGGTTCAATACAAGTGGGATCACCTGGTAGGGACCCAAGGCATCGTCGGGGTTTGGCTCGACACTGACCGCAATCGTGGAACCACGGAGGTCGGTTGGAAACTCAAGACCATCAGGGGCGTTCACTAGGAAGTCCTCACCAGGAAATGGTGGCGGGTCCGCAAACATAAACGGCGAACCAAGGTCAGCCATAGCCGGGTCGCTGAATCGCCCCGTAGTCACGGCAATGCCATCGATCACTGCCCATCCTTCATAGATCCATCCTTCGGGCAGTTCAGGAAGCGAAAGCCCAGCTTGAGGTCCACCATCGCCCCGAAGATCAATGAACCACACCCCGCTCGTCTCATCGTCGGTGGTCGGCGTGGTCGGTGTGCCGATAAAGAAGGTACCGGATGCCTCGGAAAAATCAGTGGCCAGAGCAGCCGGGTGCGCAACCGACAGCCGAACCCGATTACCAACCACGTCGCCCGCAAGTATCCGCTGAGCAGTCGGCGCAGGATCGAGGTCGACGAAGGGTTCAAGCGTGATCACAACCGTTACGGCATCGCCCAAGTCGGCGACCGCGGGCGCGTTCTCATAGGACATTTGTCCATCGGCATCAACCGTAAAGCGGCCCGTACTGGCTGGCGCTCGGTCGTCGGGGTAGACAACCCATCCCTCATAGACCGAGTCTGCACCGAGCGGTGGAAGTGCGTCAAAGACGAAGTTAATCGTTGGACTGCCAGCACCTGCATCTGCCACTGCTGACGACGACGTGGCAAGAACCGGCAATCGCACTGAACCGGTTGGCGTTGGCGGCCCACCCATGCCGAGATCAAGGCGTTCGAGGTCGACAACGTCGTTAGGGACCATGGCAAACAGTGGAGTCACCGGGAAGGGCGCTGGTGAATCGTCGGGTTCGGGTTCAACCGAAATTGCAACGATTTGGCCACTGATATCAGCAGGGAAATCAAGACCGTTAGGCGCATTGATGACGAAGTCTTCACCAGGAAATGGCGGACCTGGTTTGTCTAACGCCGAGAATAACGCCGAGTCATCGGCGGCGTTTACATCACGAAATCGGCCAGTACTCAAAGGTGTGCCGTCGATGACGGCCCAACCTTCGTAAACCCAGCCTTCGGGAAGATCGGGAAGATCGAGGCCAGACTTGATTGGGTTAATGGACATAAACCACACGCCACTTAGTTCGTCGTCGTTCGAGCTGCTCGTTGGCGAAGCGAGGGTGTACACCCCGGAAGCTTCGGAGAAGTCGGTTGCCAATGCCGCAGGATGATCGATGGTCAGGATCGCGTCTTGGCCGACAACATCACCAGCAAGAACCCGCTGAACGGTGGGTCCCGGGTCGTCGTCGTCGACAGGCTCAATCGTGAGAATCACCGTGATGGCATTCTCGAGCCCCTGGATCACTGGGGTTGTTTGGTAGACGAAATTACCGACTTCGTCAATGGTGAAGCGCCCCGTACTCGCTGGGTCGCGGTCACCACTGAACACAACCCACCCTTCATAAAGGAAGTCTTCGCCAAGCACAGGCAACCCCGTCACAGCGAAAGCAAGGGGTGGATTGCCTAGCGCTGGACTCTCATTGCTTAGACAGCCAGATGCCAACAACATCAGCACAGCCAGTAACGCAACACTGTTCTTCATCCGCTTTTGAAGCATTCCGCCTCCGGGTTGCAACACTTTTGCTCGCGCTGCGAACATGAACCGAGTATCGCACAAGAAACGATGCTCGCACCTGTGTCGCGTGCATAGGCGGCCTCAGGGCTGGACAGGTCTTCGCCCCGGCAAACATTACGAGCTCATCTCCGCTGCCCATTATCGCTAGCAATGCATCCACGCCGATTTTGGCGCCTAGTTGCCGGTTCTCTCCCGAGTTACGTTAGATCCCGGCGGCAGCGCCTAACCCATCCTCATAAAGAACGCTCTCGCTAATGGTGAATCGTGGTTTGTTGGTTAGCTGATGCAACGAGTCGGCCAGCGGTAAAGGTTCGGCGCGCCATGGGCGCGTCGGCAATGGCGGACCGAAGTGTCGTAGCGTCAATTGCTACAAAGTCGGCAGGATCGCCGACCTGAAAGTTGACCGGTGCGAGGCCCATGGCCATACGGGGCGCATTACTAACCATGTCATAGGCAACCTGGGGGCTCCGATGGCCGGCCATAACCATGAGCGCAGCGGTCTCGAGTGGATCGCTGCGGCCAACCAGGTTGAACGGGTCTTGCACGTTGTCGCCACCGGCACCGACGGTCACGCCGGCATCGAGCAACGCGTCGATGGCGGTCAGACCTCGCGGTGGTGCTGTGGCAACGTTGCGGCTCTGTAAGAAGAGGTTCGTCTGTGGCAGAGCGAAGACGGCCATATTCGCCTCTGCAACCCGCACCGATACATCGTGCTGCACCTTTGGGCTCTGCATACCTAGCGATACGCAATGGCTTGCCGCCGCGCCATTCGTGAAGCCAGCATCTATGACCTGTTGGGCGTAAATCGGCAATGTCAACACCGAACTATCCAAGGTCTCGTCTACGTGCAGATCGAGTGGCAAGCCGGCCTCGGTGGCTACCCGAATGATGTACTCGATCATGGCAGCGCCGTCGGGTTCCAGGTGCGGGCAACCACCCAGCAGATCGACGTCAGCTTCGATTGCTTCGTCGAGTGCTTTGCGGTTGCCGGCCCCGTCGTAGCCCATCAACGGCGAGTGCACCAGTCCCACCGTCTGCACCTGGAGCAGCCCTTTGAGTCGAGCTCGGGCCTGGTGGACAGCTTTGACCGAGGCAGCGCCGTACCCCTCGCCAACATTTACATGGCTTCGCACCGCAGTGACACCGCGAACGAGCAGCATCTCCATGGCAGTTGTTGCCCGGTCGACGGTGTCGTCGTGTGTGATACGTCCACCTTCAGCTGCCTCAATCCATGCATCGATGGCACCCCGCAAATCGCCGGCCGGGTTCGGAACCAGGTCGGCAGTGAGCGCCTTATCCAAGTGCGCATGGGGCTCGGCCATTGCGGGCAGCAACAACCAACCACCCAGGTCATGGACAGCATCGCCGGGTTGGACCATGGTCGTGTTCGCATCATTGACTGCAGTAATGCAACCGTCAACAAGATCGATGTCTACGTTTCGGCCGTCGGCTAGGTGTGCATTGGCGATTCGACCGATTTCAGTAAGGGCCCTCACTATGTCAGCTGCGGTAGAACGCCCTCGGCGATTCGGTGCAACTGGTCGTCAACCTTGTTGTAGCTGTCACCGGGCATGGCCGGGAACAGCACCAGGTTCTCGATGCCACCCAGGTAATCGCTGTACCACTGGATTTGCTCGGCGACGTCGTCGGCGGTGCCAACAAGCCACACCTTGTTCTCGAGCGATTCTTCGAGCGTTGGGATCAGGCCAGCCTCGGCTGGCTTACCGCCCTCGCCCATGTAGCCCTTGCTCCAGCCGTACGGACCAAGGAACTTCCAGAACTCGTCGTGGCCGTTTCGAACCGAAGCGATCGCTTCTTCGCGTGAGTCGGCGACACATGTGTTGACAACCAGAGTGCGCTTCTCGCCGACACCAAGTTCAGCGCCGTGGGTCTCGTTGTAGATCTCGGCGAACCGGTCCCAGTAATGCTTCATGAACTCGTAATGCTTGAGCCACATAACGCCACCCCAGCCGTTGCGTGGTACCTGCTCGAGTGTTGGCGGCGACGTGATTGCCTGCCACATCTCGTACGGGTGCAGCGGCCGCGGGATCAACGTCAGTTCCTCGACGAAGCCGCCACGATCCGGGATACCAGCGGCAGGGAACTCATAGACATCGCCCTTGAAGCTGAACCTCTCTTGGTCAAGTGCCATGCGAAGAACGCTCGTGGCTTCGGCAAACTGTTTGCGGTTGAAGTCGTCGGCTTCGGCCTTGTCTGGATTGTCGAACGAACCGATCTTGCTGCCGAAATTCTCTTGTTCGCGAGGCACGGTGCCACGGCCTATACCGAGCACGCCACGGCCACCTGAGATGTTGTGCATCGTGGCAAAATCTTCGGCCATACGCAGCGGGTGCCACATGCCGATGACGTTGAACATCATGCCGATCCGGATGCGCTCGGTGCGTTCAGCCAGGATGCTGCCCAGCATCAGCCCGTTCGGCACGACCTCGTATCCCTCGTGCTGAAAATGGTGCTCGGTGAGCCAGAACGAATCGAAGCCGAGCTTGTCGGAAAGCACACCCATGTCCAAGATGCGTTCAGTGGCATCCCAGCACTCTTTGGCTGAATAGCGACGATCGGTCGGCGCTGGCGCGCCAGCGCCAGCGTCTGGCATTTCAACGCCACCAAAAAGAAACACACCGGTTCGCATAAGGCTCTACTTCCGCTCGCCCCCGGAGGCTCCTAGCAGTCGCCAGGTCCGGAGATCATCGGTTACAACGGACTCGTCCTTCGGTCCTGATGCACTTGACTCTATGCGCCCAACGTGGCGGGGCTGATGTCAGACATCGACTATTCATGAAGCAACGTCTGCGCTCGCCTACGGCTACTACTGGCATTCGCCAGATCCCAACAAGGCCATCGACACCGGACCTCGTCCTTCGGCCTATAAAAGCAAACGAGGGAGATGCTTTTCAGCACCTCCCTCGTTCACAGATTTGACGAATTGTTACTTCCCCAAGGGACGTAACAATTCAGTTAGAAGCCGATCGACGGATCGATAAACTCGTTCGTCACGAGGTCTTCAGCCGTCAGGCCTTCGAGCACGGTGACCGAAGGGACCTGTTCCCTGATTGCCGTGATGATGTCGGCAACTCGGTCAAGGTCGAAGTTGCCCAGTGTGTCGTCGGGACCGTTCGAGACCAGGCCGAGATCGGTCATGACCCGCACGCTGTTCGCAACCGAGTCATCGGTGAGCTGCCAGAAGCTGTCGAGATCAACCACTGCCTGCACGATGGCAGCGTTGGTTGCGACAGGGTCGTTCTGGAAGTCAACGGCCGACTGCTGAATCAGTGGCACGAGTGCCCCAAGACAAGAACGGGCTGCCTCATCGAGGCGGCTATCAAGGATCGCAACGGCGCCCTGGTAGATCGGGAAGCCCGAATCGTGGATCAACAAGAAGTCGACAGGCTTGCCCCAGTCGGTGAAAATATTCTCGTAGT
>CAJJAG010000007.1 GCA_905182135.1 uncultured Acidimicrobiaceae bacterium
TTCGTTGTGTTTACTGGCGCCCACGGCCGGAATCGAACCGACGGCCTAGGACTTAGGAGGTCCCCGCTCTATCCGACTGAGCTACGTGGGCAGTTGAGATCTGCAATGTACCGGAGTTGAGGTCCCCGACTCTTCTGTTTACCCAACAGCGTTGCTGAAGTTGGGCAAGGTGATCGACGAAGGTGGCGGGCTTAGTTAGAGATGCCGGCGGTGAATTGATCGACGAAGGCGGAGAATCGTGTCACGAGACTCGGCAGTTGGGCGCCGAAAAAGTGGTCGGCGTCATCGATGACCTGGATCGAGGTGTTCTTCCAGTCAGCGGTTGTGGCCGCTGCTTTGGCTGGCGGATTGAACTGATCGTTCGCCCCAATCGCCAACACCTTGGGTGCTGGCGAGGCCTGAGCCGCCATATCGGTGGGCGCAACGACACCAAGCGGGGGAGCGGCAAGAAACCAGCCTGCGACTCGGTCGTCCTGAACGGTTAACGCGACATCTGCACCGAACGACCAGCCAGTCAATAGCAACGGGGTTCTCGGAGCGATCTCAGCCATGTACTCGAGCGCTGCGGCCACGTCGAGTCGTTCGGCTCCGCCTTTGTCATGGGAGCCCGACGAGCGCCCCACACCTCGGAAGTTGAACCGCAGCGCGGCGACATCGGTAGTGGCGAGCGCCTGGAAGAACCCGCCAGGAACTGGCGTGTACATGTCGCCACCCATCTGAGGGTGCGGGTGGGTGATAATTACCGCAGCCCGCGGTGCTTCTGGCAGGTACAGCTCAGCTTGCAGCGATTCGTCATCGCTGGTACGGATCATCACGTCGGCCATCAGCGAATAGTAGAGCGATGCAGTGGGTTCGCCCTTGTCATCACTAGCAACCGCCAGAAGCAGTGCCGCGCTAACGGAGGGTCCCAGCGAGAGCAGCATCGAACTGACGATCCCATGGGAGGGGTGCGATATCGGGTTCGATCCAGCCGAGGCGTGCTTTGGTTCCGAATAGGATTTCTCGCGACCAGTGACCCAGCGCTGCATCGCGGCCGCACGAGGGCACGTCGAACAATGCCTCGATCGTGGGCGATGCCGCTTCGGCTACGGCGGTCACGTAATACACCGTCAGGGTCTCGTGGTAACCGCCGATATCGCTGTTGCGGATGCTGATCCCACAATTGTGCGTCTGGATAGCATCGCGAAGAAACGTTAACGCCTCGGCTGGTGAGCGGTCTCGCAAGGCAACCCAACAGGTGATCAGGTGCGCTTCGTGGGTCCAGGCACCTTTATCGAGTCGCCCGTTGACGAAGTTGTCAAATACTGCCACGGCTGACTGTTCGTCCACCCTCGAAGTATCGCGCACCGCGACCGGAGATCAACGTAGTTTCCTCACACTCAGCTCGAACATAACGCCAATGCAGAACCCATCTGTACCTGCTAGCGGTGCGTGCAGCTATCGAGGTAGGCGTCGATTCGAGCGGGGGAGAGGTCGGGGTGGTCGGCCAGTCCCTGCGAAATGGTGTCGCGATAGGCAGGTGCCGGCGCGTTTAGGGGGAAGCGGGTCGTCCAGGTAAAGGTCAATGCTGGCTGGCTGGCTGTAACTGACGGCAGATCAACCGGCAGTATTTGGCTATACCAGCTTGCACCGATGGCCGTTGTGCCAGCCATCGCAGCGGGCCAATCGAACGGCTCGCCGATCGCACGGCGGTTCTCTTGGGCGAAGACATCTTCGAACTGTTCCGCGGTGATGTCCCAGGCGCGTACGTACGCGGTTGCGTCAGGGTCAGGGTCGACGAAACAGACCCCGCCGCCCCAGCGCTGCGATTCGCCAGCAAACCGCAGTTGCAGCGGAACGGTCGCCCATCGACTTCGACGAGGTGCTGTGGCGTCACGAGCACCAACATGATCCGAATCGCCTTCCAAGTAACGTAAAAAGCGCTGTTCGTTGACGTTTGAGCCATAAGCGACATACCAAACGCGGAGTGGCTTCGAGATCACAGGTATGACGTATCACATTTTGGTGGTTGAATTGCGTATTCGCCCGCTATCGTGACTTGGCTATGTCGAACATCTGTCAAGTGACTGGACGCAAGCCGAGTTTCGGCAATAACGTCTCTCACTCACAACGAAAGACCCGCCGTCGTTGGGATGTCAACATCCAAACGCAGCGCTTTTATGTACCTAACGAAAAGCGTTGGGTCAAGCTCAAGGTCTCTGCCAAAGGTCTCAAGACCATCAACAAGCATGGAATCGAGAAAGTTCTCGCTGACATGCGTCGCAAAGGGACCAAGGTCTGATGCCAGCTGGAAGCGTTAAGCGCCCAATCATTAAGCTGAAGAGCACCGCTGGTACTGGTTACCAGTACGTGACGACCAAGAACAAGGTCAACAGCCGTGAGCGCATCGAACTCATGAAGTACGACCCCAAAGCTCGCAAGCACGTAATTTTCAAGGAAGAGAAGTAACCCGTCACTTCTAGCGCTCACTTGGTGAGCATTCGATTCATGGCAGCCTCACCGGCTGCCATTTGTCGTTTTGATGCGCTATGAACCCCAAAGGTGTCCTCAACTGCTGACACCTAATCTGTCTAGCTGCGCGCCGATACCAGGACTAGGCCGGGCTTCGGGGCTCGCTTGAAGCCGGATGGCCCTCGGACAAATGTTTGGTGCAGGGCCCGGGTTTCGTCGTTTACGGGAACATCGACTGCTGCAAACCATCTGCGCACCGGTTACTGGTGCGCGTCTCAAAAACTGAGAGACCCTGGTACGGCGGGTCTTTGCATGAGCCAGTGATCATGGGTCATTGGCGAGCAAAATTTCATCGAAGACTGCCGCAAGTCGTTGCGTAACAGGTCCGACGGGTAGCACACGGTCGTCGATTCTGGTCAGCCCTTGTACATCGCGGGTCGTTGAGGTCAAGAAGATCTCGTTGGCTGTTTTCAGGACATCGAATGGCAAGTCCCGCTCGGTAATGCAGGAAGCGCTCGCTTCGAGGAGCAGATCACGGCTGACGCCAGCTAGGCAGCCAGACGTAAGCGGGGGAGTGAAGGTTTCCCCTTGGATGACGACAAATATGTTCGTTCCGGTCCCCTCGCATAACTCGTCGCGCGTGTTGGCGAAGATCGCTTCGGATGCACCGGCCTGGTGGGCGACTCGTAGCGCTCGCACATTCTCGGCATACGACGTGGTCTTTAGGCCCGCAGTCGCACCACGTTCATTACGGGTCCACGGCACGGTAATAGCTAACGGTGCGACCAGTGGTTTCAGGTCCGTGACGGCAACCACCACAGATGGTTGCCCCTGTGGCATGGCCGACCCGAGTGAACCGCTTCCGGCGGTAACGGTCAAACGAATACGCGACTCTCGGTGGCCCCCAGCGATCACGGTGTCGGCAATGGCGCTGCGCAGGATGTCTTCGTTGGGCATGTCAATGGCGAGAGCGTCGAGCGTGCGGCGGAGACGGGACAGGTGGCGGGTCACGGCAAAGGCCCGGCCACCGGAGGTCTTTAGTGTCTCAAAGGCGCCATCTCCCACGACAAGCCCATGATCATCGATCGGGAGCTTGGCCTGGTCGGCGTCTACGAGCTGTCCATTCAGCCACACATGCACAGCTCAAACATAGCTCTCACGCTGGATCCCTTGTCGTTGCTAGAACCTGTAAATAGCTCGGCCTACCTTGCTGGCTAGCTGCCAGAGATCGATCTTTGGTTACAACGCACCGGTCATAGCGAGGCCGAGTTGTTCCTTTGTGGCCTCGGGGCGGTCGATGATTGTGACGACCTGGCCTTCGAACATTACGGCGATACGGTCGGCGAGTCCTAAAATTTCATCGAGGTCTTCGGAGATCATGAGAATTGCACAGCCACGAGTGCGTTGCTCGATGAGTTGCGAATGGATGTACTCGGCTGCGCCAATATCGACGCCGCGCGTCGGCTGGGCAGCAAGTACAACCTTGGGATCACTGTCAAGTTCGCGGGCCATGATGACCTTTTGGATGTTGCCACCGGACAAACTGCTGATCGGTGTCGACAACGATGGGGTCTTGACGTTGAAGTTCTCGACTAGGCGTTGGCAGTGCTGCTTGATGGCATCGAAGTTGAAGAGACCGCCGCGGATGAACCGCTTTTCGCCATGATTGATCAACAACAGGTTTTCGCTAATGTCGAATTCGCCGACGGCGCCATCTTTCATGCGCTCTTCAGCCACATAACTAAGACCCGCACGCCGAGTCTGTGCTGGGTTTGCACGGGAGATATCTACGCCGTCAATCGATACCGACGAGCCCGCCTCGGCGGGCCGAAGCCCAGCGATAGTCTCGGCCAGCTCTCGTTGCCCGTTGCCGGAGATGCCGGCGATGCCCACAATCTCACCTGCGTGAACAGCGAGATCGACACCATTCACGGCCATGGTGTCGCGGTCGCCGAGTACATGCACGTTGTTGAGCTGTAAACGCACCTTGCCTCGATCCAGCGCTGGTTTGTCTGGTGCGAGCTTGACCTCTCGGCCGACCATCATTTCGGCAAGCTGTTGACGGTTCGTCTCGGCTGGTGTCGTAGCGCCGCTAACTCGACCGTTACGCAACACCGTGATGCGGTCGCTGAGCTCAAGGACCTCGTGCAGTTTGTGGCTGATAAAGACAATGCCGGTGCCTTGGGATGTCATCTTGCGAAGGATGACAAACAGGTCATCGACTTCTTGAGGCGTTAGCACGGCCGTTGGCTCGTCAAGGACCAGCAGTTCGGCGTCGCGATACAGAGCCTTGATGATTTCGACTCGCTGCCGTTCACCAACCGACATTTTCCATATCTCGACGCCAGGATCAACGGCCAAACCATAGTGTTCCGAGATGTCCATAATTCGTTTGGACACAGTGTCCAGATCGGTACGTATACCTCGGTTCGACGACAATCCTAGTGCCACGTTTTCGGCAACGGTGAGGGTGGGCACCAGCATGAAATGCTGATGCACCATCCCCACACGTTGCTCGATAGCGCTTATTGGCGATGAGATTTGTGTGGGTGCGCCCCGCAGCAGAATC
Organism: uncultured Acidimicrobiaceae bacterium; assembly: GCA_905182135.1. Lineage (GTDB taxonomy): Bacteria > Actinomycetota > Acidimicrobiia > Acidimicrobiales > UBA10347 > UBA10347. The sequence goes on from CAJJAG010000007.1 coordinate 5,021, forward strand.
TCACCTTCGTCCGGTAGGTAGAGCCCGAACAGGATCTTCATGAGCGTGCTCTTGCCCGCACCATTCTCGCCCAACAACGTGTGGACCTCGCCTGGGAGCACATCGAACGACACATTGTCGTTCGCGAGCACACCAGGGAAGCGCTTCGTTATGTTGCGCATTTCAAGAAGTGGCATGAGTTCGCTCATGGGTCACCTGTCTAACCGTCGGAATCGCGGGGCAAAGACGCCCTGCGGCTACGCAGGAGGGTTGATGTCGCCAGCGATGATCTTTTTGATGATGTCTTGAGCACCGCTCTCGATATCGCTGTCCAAGTTGAAGCAGCCATTGATCTCGACGAGCAGGCCGCCGTTTTCGAGTGTCAGTGACATTGCTTCGCCGCCAAGGGTGCCTTCTTCGATCATCTCGAACATGTCATCCAGGATGACTTCCCAGTGGTAGACCTGTGAAGCGACAACCTGGTCGGTTGACCATGCTTCCTGGTTTGACTGGGTCCCGAACCATGGGATGCCGTTTTCGTCGGCCACATTGACGGCGCCAACAGCAGACTGCGACGTACCGGTCAGCGCTTCAACGCCAACGGTAACGAGTGCCTCAGCTGCCTCGGTTGCCAAGGCAACGTCGGAGAATGAACCGGTGTAGGTCACGGCGACATTGCTGACACCGTTGGCTTCGGCTCCGGCCTTGAAACCATTGATGTAGGCAACAGCATCGCCTGCTTCGACAGGTCCGACCACGCCGATCGCGCCGCCACCGGTGAGTTCGCTAGCGATCCAACCGTTCACGTAGCCACCCTGTTGTGCCTCGGGGTAATAAGCGAAGATGTTCGCAATGCCCTGAGTGCTTGTCGCGGTGCCCCAGATGAACGAGGTCTCAGGGAAGTCAGGAGCGATTTCGGCGAGCGACCCGCCGTACTGAGTGCCATGAACGATGATGACGTTGATGCCATCTTCGGCGTAGCCACGAATTGCGTCGGCGGCGACTTCTACTTGGAAGGTGCCGTCAGTGACCTGTGGCTCGATACCCAAGCGGGTCAACGAGTCGATCATGCTCTGTGTGAATGCAAGGTCTTGCGAGTCACTTGGGGCAACAACGGCAACCGACAGATCGGTCACCTTGTCGCCCTTAACGACGGCATTGTCTGTGCCGCATTCGCTGGTTGCGGTGCCAGTGGCTGATTCGCTGCCGCCGCAAGCTGCAGCAAACATCGACAACGCCAGCAACGCAGTGAGCAGTGTTAAAAATCTGCGGGATCTATTCGTTTTCATTGTTCCCCTCCCAGGGTCTTGGAGTATCTACTTCGACTCTAATGGTGCGCTGTTGCGGGCGTGTTTCTCGGGTGTTAGTGCCGCGAAGTCAGTGCCGGGTAAATGGCTTGGTGAGTGCGGCTGGGCCACGGACGCGCTTGGCCAGCAGCACGAGCGCCAAGATGGTAATCAAAGCGGGCGTCATGGCGGCAAGATCAGATGCCGAGTTCGGAATGATGTCGCGAGCCTGCCACTGAAGACGGGTTGCAGTGACGAGGCCGTAGAGCATTGCGCCAGCCATGACCCATTTGGCTCGCCAGGCGCCGAAGTAAACGAGGGCCACTGCGATGAAGCCCAGACCATTGGTCAGGTTTTGCTGGAACACGCCAAGTTGCAGCGACAACGTTGCTCCGGCCAGTCCAGCGAGCGTATTCCCGATCAGGATGGCGAAGAAACGAGTGCGCTCGACGGACACGCCCAGGCTGTCCGCAGCCTGAGGGTTTTCGCCGACGGCCTTGATGTTCAGACCAAAGGTGGTGCGGTTCATCATCCAGGTCACGATCGGCACCAGCGCAAATGCTACGTAGGTCATGAGGTTATGGCTGAACAAGAGTTCGCCGATGTATTTGATGTCTTCAAGAGGCTCGAAGATGCCGCCGACGAACGGCAGCTTGGCCAGCGAAGGGAGCTTCTTGATGGGCTGAATGGCGCCGACGAGTTCTTGGGAGAGTAAGTCGCTGAATCCCAAACCAAACAAGAAAATACCGATACCGCTGATGCCCTGTTTGGCGTGTAGGTGCACAGTCACGACTGCGTATACGACGCCCATGAACAACCCGATGAGTAGTCCAACGCCGACACCCAGCAGATGCGACCCGGTCTCGATGACCGTGTAATAGGCGCCAAAGGCGCTGAGTAACATGACGCCGTCGACGCCCAGGTTCAGCACGCCGCTGCGTTGGCCGATGGTCTCGCCAAGCGCAGCAAGTAGATAAGGAACGGCAAGGCGCACCGCGGACGCGAACGTGGCGATCAGCACCGAAAGCGTGAAGAATTCACTCATGGCGTGGCGTTGTGAGGGTCGGCGGCTTCGGACTGTTGATCGGTGCTGTTGTTTCGGGATTCTCGGAGTTCGGCGGTCTCGTTATCGAAAGCGCCTTGGTTCAGCCGGCCATCGAGCCAGCCTCGCAACCGGTCACTGCTCACTACGAAAAGTACGATCAGACCGTTAAGGGCAACCGCTAGTGCGGCGGGGATCTGCAGTGCACGCTGAAGTTGGGTAGCGCCAGTCAGGAGCGCCCCGAATAGGAACGATGATGGGATCGTCCACAGTGGGTGAAGGCCGCCGAAGAGTGCTGCGACAATGCCGTTGAATCCAGCAGAGCCGGTGAAGCCAGCGGCACCACCGTCTGTGACCAATCGTAGACTTTCGCTTCCAAAGACCAGCATGACGCCAGCGAGACCAGACAAGGCGCCGCTCATGGCCATTGCCAGCGTGATGTTTCGTTCGACCGAGATGCCTGCAGCTCGAGCTGCATCAGGGTTGTGGCCTACGGCCCGCAGCCGGAAGCCCAACGGCGTGCGCCACAGAATGATGTAGACAGCGACTGCAGCGAGCGCTGCGATCACCACGCCAAGGTGCAGGCGGGTGCCGTCGACGAGCGTGGGCATGGCAGCGTTGTCGCTCAGACGCTCGGTCTGAGGGATGCGTGAGCCATTTTTTTCGATGGGATCGATCATGGGGCCACGCAGCAAGAAGTTCATGAGTTGTACAGCAACGATGTTGAGCATGACGGTGCTCAAGATCTCGTTGACCGATGCGTACGCCTTGAGGGCACCAGGAATGGCGCCCCAAATACCGCCGCCGATCATGCCCGCGACCATGACGAGCGGGATCAAGATGATCCGTGGCGTGTCGGGAACGAGGAGGGCAACAATCGTCGATAGCAAGGCGCCAGCGATGATTTGGCCTTCGCCGCCAATATTGATCACGCTGGCACGGAACGCAATGGTGATACCAATGCCGACAAGCAGCAGCGGCGTTGCCCGAACGGCTGTCACAGCGAACCTGTCACCGGTTCCAAAAGCTCCCTCAAATATTGCGCTTGCGCCGCTGATCGGATTCTCGCCAAGAGCAAGAATCATGATCGAGCCAAGCACAAAGGCAAGCAGTGCCGCTCCGAGCGGAACGCTAGCCCCCAGTAGCCGTTTCATCCGTCGTTCAATCTAGTGCGAATCGCACCATGCCCCGTGAAAAGTGAACAGGTTGTTCAGGCAATATTCGAAGGGCCTAAAAAGACGACACCCGATTGAGCACTACTGCTCGATCGGGCATCGTGTTTATTAAGGTTCAGCTAAACCCTGTCGGAGTGACCAAGGGACTTCACGCCGACACGTCCGCTGCGGTACCTGACGGAGGTCAACCCGGGCAGAGCGGCGAAACGTGGCTATAAGGCAGCGAAGCCCAACTCGAGGTCGGCGATGATGTCGTCGATGGTTTCGATTCCGACGGAGAGTCGGATCAAGCCGGGGTCAACGCCACTGGCGGCCTGCTCGGCCTCAGTCAGCTGGCTGTGGGTCGTCGATGCCGGATGGATGATCAGGCTCCGCACATCGCCGATGTTGGCGACATGGCTGTGTAGTTCGGTCCCATTGACGAACTTCTCGCCGGCCTCACGGCCGCCCTTGATGACGAACGCTGGAACCGAGCAGAAACCGCGACCCTCGGTGTACTTGGCCATGCGCTCGTGCCATGGGCTGGACGCCAGACCAGCGTATTGCACTGACTCGACCTTGTCGTGTCCCTCTAAGAATTCGGCGACTGCTAGGGCGTTCTGACAATGGCGTTGCATACGCAGGCTTAGTGTTTCGCAACCCTGAATAAAGTGGAAGGCGTTGGTCGGTGACATGGCAGCGCCCAAGTCGCGTAAACCTTGGACTCGAGCCTTGATGATGTAGGCACCGGCGCCAAGTCCAGGCCAGAAGGCCAGACCGTTGTAGCTGGGGTCTGGATTGTTCATGCCAGGAAACTTCTCGCCGTCGCCGAAGTCGAAGGTTCCGCCATCGATGATCACACCGCCGATCGAGGTGCCGTGGCCACCAATGAACTTGGTGGTGGACTCGACCAGAATGTCGGCGCCCCATTTGAGTGGGTTGATGAGATACGGCGATGGCACCGTGTTGTCGAGAATGAGCGGCACTCCAGCGTCGTGGGCGACGGTGGACACCCCTTCGATATCAATGCAATTGTTCTTTGGGTTACCAACTGTCTCGCCGTAGAAAAGCTTGGTGTTCGGCCGAACCGCTGCTCGCCACTCGTCGAGATCGTCGGCGTCCTTGACGAACGTGACGTCTATGCCCATCTTTGGCAGTGTGTGATTGAACAGGTTGTACGTGCCGCCGTACAACGCTGAGGCCGTGACCAGATGGTCGCCTGCATCGCAGATATTGGTGATCGCAAGGGTCGTAGCGGCCTGGCCTGAGGCCACGCACAACGCTCCGGGAAGGCCAACTGCCGTGGCTGTTCCACCTTCGAGATCCGATAATCGAGCCTCGAGCACTCCCGTTGTCGGGTTCGCGATCCGTGTATAAATGTTGCCGATCTCGGCTAGTGCAAACAGGTTGGCTGCGTGCTCTGCATCTCGAAAAACGAAACTAGTCGTTTGGTAGATCGGGACCGTGCGAGCTCCTGTTTCTGAATCGGGTACCTGCCCAGCGTGTATCTGACGGGTTTCAAATCCTTGTGTCATGGTTGCTCCACATGTGTTGTAAATGAAGTTGCTATTGTTGACTACATGAGTCGGGTTTAGCAACTTGCGTCTCGAAGTCTTTTATTCGTCAGCTCGTCAGCTCGTCGGCTCACTGACCTGCGATACGAGCAGTAGTTGCCTAACCTGCGTATATGACTGAATGGTCGACCGACCCTGCAATGGCCGCTTCGCTCGATGCCGCTGATGAATTTTCGTCATTTAGGGCCCGCTTCGAGTTGCCTCCACCGCCCAAAGGAGCAACTGAATCCATCTACTTCGTCGGCAATTCGCTCGGTCCGATGCCGACGAAGGCGCGTGAGTACATCAATCGCGAGCTTGATCGCTGGGCGATGCTCGGGGTTAAGGGCCATTTCGAGGGCGCTCCAGGTTGGGCCGATTATCACAAGATCTTGATTGATCCGCTTTGTCGCATGGTCGGGGCCCTGCCACACGAGGTGGCGGTCATGAACACGCTGACGGTCAACCTGCATAATTTGCTGGTTAGCTTTTACCGGCCGATAGCGGAGCGGCACAAGATCCTGATCGAGGAGCATGCCTTCCCGTCGGATCACTTCGCCGTAGAGAGCCAGATTCGACTGCACGGGTTTGACCCGGCCGACTCGCTAGTGACGGTTAAGCCACGCGACGGTGGTGAGTTGTTTCATGTCGACGACATCGTGGCGGCAATTGAGGAACACGGCGACTCGTTAGCCACGGTCTTGCTGCCAGGTGTGCAGTACTACACCGGTCAAGTCATGCCGATTGATGAGATCGTGCGGGCTGGTCATGCTGTTGGAGCGACCGTGGGCATTGACTTGGCGCACTCGGTCGGCAACGTGCCGCTCACGCTGCACGACTCCGCCGTCGACTTCGCCACATGGTGTTCCTATAAGTATGTGAATTCGAGCCCAGGTGGCATCAGCGGTGTCTATGTGCATGAGCGTCATGTCAATGACCAGTCGTTGCCCAAGCTGACTGGATGGTGGGGAAACCGTATGGAGACTCGCTTCGCCATGCAGAATTCGTTCGACCCTTACCCGACCGCTGAATCCTGGGCGGCCAGCAACGGCACAGCGTTGCCAATGGCAGCGCTGCGCGCATCCCTTGAGGTCTTTGATGACGCTGGTGGCGTGGTTGCGCTGCGTGCGAAGTCTAAGAAGCAGACGGCCTACCTCCTGTATCTGCTTGACGAACTGCTAGATGGCGATGTCAAGTCCCTCACGCCAAGGGATCCTGAGCAGCGAGGCTGTCAGTTGTCACTTGAAATCATCCCCGACGACATTGACGGCCGGGCCGTCTTCGACGCAATCGAAGCGGCTGGCGTTTTTTGCGACTGGCGTTTTCCAAACGTGATTAGGGTCGCGCCCACACCGCTGTTCAATACGTTTGGCGAGATCCGACGGTTTGTCGATCTGCTCGCGAACGCGATCGCGGCCAATCGCACCGTGTGAGGGCCCTGGCCTCGCTGTCTTCCTGACGACGCAGGTCTAGAGGTCCGAGATGCGGGCGGCGAGCTGGGTTGCGGCGGCGGTGGGGGAGAGGGATCGGCCGGCGACGGCGTCGAGGACTTCGGCAACGCCACTGAGGCTGTTGCCGGTGAGCATGACGTCGATGCGCGACTCGAGGTCCGCCATGAGACGGTTGCGTACTTCGGCGACGTCTCGGTTGATACGCCGCTCCGTGAGTTGACCGTTGTCAGCGATCGTTGTGAAGTGACGTTCGATTGCGTCCCACATTTCGGGCGCACCTTCGCCGGAGAGTGCCGTGGTCATGACGATCTCGGGTCGCATTCCGGTGCGTTGGTCGTGACCAGACAGATGGCTCAAGTCGAGCATGAGTTCCAGATCCCGGCGGACATCGGAGGCGCCGGGCCGATCGGCTTTGTTGACGACAAACAGGTCGGCAAGCTCGAGGAGTCCTGCCTTATTTGCCTGCACGGAGTCGCCCATGCCAGGTGTGGCGACGACGACCGTGGTGTCGGCGGTTCCGGCGATGTCGACCTCGACCTGGCCAACCCCAACTGTCTCGATCACGATCGGGTCATAGCCGGTGGCGTCCAACAGACGGACCACGCCGGGTACCGCAAGCGAGAGCCCGCCCTGGTGGCCGCGTGTTGCCATCGATCGGATGAACGTGTCGGGTGACGCCACGTCTTCCATACGGACGCGGTCGCCCAAGATCGCGCCACCCGTCAACGGTGACGACGGATCGACAGCAAGCACGGCGGCACGTTTGCCGGCCTCGCCAAGCAGTTTGACCAGCTGGCCGGTCAACGTTGACTTGCCAGACCCGGGTGAGCCGGTGATGCCGATGACGTGAGCGTTGCCCGCTCGAGTGTGTGCCATCTCGGCCACGATTTCGGCTTCGGCAGCGTCACGCTCGACGAACGTGATCAGTCGGCCGAGAGCGTGCCGTTCACCAGCGAGCGCTCGTTCGAAGATGTCGGCTGGGGAAAGTCCTCGCAGGCTCACTGCGGTGCTAAGCCTGGGATGTTTCGGCGCGCATGGAAGCGACCGCGTCACGGATCGTTTGTGCGACCTCTTCGGCAGAAGCGCCTGGGCCCAAAATGGCGGCCACACCCTTTTCCAGCAGCGGCTCGATGTCCTCGTCGGGAACGATGCCGCCCACAACGACAGGAACTTCGAGACCAGCTTCGGCCAGTGCAGCGACCATCTTTGGAGCGAGCGTCATATGGCTTGCGTTATGCATCGAGAGGCCGATCGCGTCGGCATCTTCTTGTTCGACAGCGTTCACGACGTTCTTGTAGCTCTGACGCAGGCCGAGGTAGATGACTTCCATGCCAGCGTCGCGCAAGATACGGGCAACGATCTTGATCCCACGGTCGTGACCGTCGAAGCCAAGCTTCGCTAATACGACCCGTAGTTGCGGTGGGTTAGTCGAAACTTCGTCGGCCATTAGAGGAAGACCTTTTCTACGTAGGTGCCGAACTCTTCTTCGAGCGCAGCGACGATTTCACCCTCGGTGGCGAAGGTCTTGACCGCCTCGATCATGGTTGGCATCAGGTTGATTTCGGGATCGGCGGCCTCGGTCTTGAGTCGCTCGAGCACGCGGGTGACGGCATCGCCGTCGCGACGCTGCTTGACGCCGTTGAGTCGCTTGAGTTGGTAGTCCTCGACTTCGGCGCCGATTCGCAACAGGTTGCGTTCGCCGTCGTCACCTTCGGTGAACTCATTCACGCCGACAATGATGCGTTTGCCCTCGTTGACTTCGCGTTCGAAGCGGTACGCCGCGTCGGCGATCTCGCCTACGAAGTAGCCATTCTCGATGCCGGCATAGGCTCCTTCGAGAATTGAGTCGTTACCGATATCGAGCAAGTGAGCGAAGACCTCTTCGGCCCGGCGTTCCATTTCGTCGGTCATCCACTCGACAAAGGGTGCGCCGCCCAGTGGGTCTATGACATTTGTTACGCCGGTCTCGTGAGCGACGATCTGTTGGGTTCGCAGCGCAATTCGTGCTGCGTTTTCTGTTGGAAGTGCCATTGCCTCGTCGTAGGCATCGGTGTGTAGAGACTGCGTTCCGCCGAGTGCGCCAGCCAGAGCCTGGATTGCGACGCGGCCGATATTGATCTCGGCCTGCTGTGCCGTGAGTGAAACACCGGCGGTCTGGGTGTGGAACTTCATCATCATGCTCTTGGGATCTTTGGCGCCGTAGCGCTCTTTCATCCACCGGGCCCAAATTCGGCGGGCAGCGCGGAACTTGCCGATCTCTTCGAAGAAGTCGCTATGGGAGTTGAAGAAGAAGGAGAGGCGAGGTGCGAAGTCATCGACGTCGAGCCCGGAGGCGACCGCAGCTTCGACATAGGCGAACCCGTTGGCCAGGGTGAAGGCGAGCTCTTGTGCTGCGTTCGAACCAGCTTCGCGAATGTGGTAACCCGAGATTGAGATCGGGTGCCATTTAGGCATTTCGGCCGAGGTGAACTTCATCATGTCGGTGATGATGCGCATCGAGGGACGTGGCGGGAATATGTATTCTTTCTGCGCCTGGTATTCCTTGAGAATATCGTTCTGAATCGTGCCAGCAAGCTGCGCACGCTCGACGCCGGTGTTCTCACCCACGGCGATGTACATGGCCATGATCATCGCGGCAGGGCCATTGATGGTCATGGAGGTAGACACCGAACTGAGGTCAATGTCAGCGAAAAGGTCTTCCATGTCGGCCAACGTGTCGACGGCTACGCCACAGTGTCCGACTTCGCCAAGGGCCCAGTCGTGATCGCTGTCGCGGCCCATAAGTGTTGGCATGTCGAATGCTGTGGACAAACCACCGCCACCAGATCTAAGCAGTTCTTTGAAGCGCGCGTTGGTGTCTTCAGCCGTTCCGAAGCCAGCGAACATGCGCATCGTCCACAAGCGGGATCGATAGCCAGCTGCGTGCAGCCCGCGCGTGTAGGGATACTGGCCGGGGTAAGGGCCCTCGCCGTACAACGCATCGACGGGTACGCCCGACATTGTTTCGAACGGAACGTCGCGCAGCTTGGTCGAGTCGTATGCCTCTTGCCATGCAGCTCGGGCTTGGTCAGGTGCCGGATCGCTCACGGGTTCTCCAAATAGTAGGAAGTCCAACTATTTGCCATCCTAGTACTTCGTGCTCGGGCTTCGTGGTGCGACTATCGTCGGTGGCGTGGGGAATGCTGATGGAGCTTGAATTCGATCCGATCGAACAAGCTCGTTCGAATTGGAAGCAGCATCAGTGGGGTGATGGTCGAGCGATGGTTGCGGCTACGTCAATCACGCGAGCCCATCAGATCCTGCTGGCGGAGATCAATGCAGCGCTCGCTCCGTTTGGGCTGACCTTCAGCCGGTTTGAAGTGTTGGCACTCCTGTTCTTCGCTCGAACCCATGCACTGCCCATGGGCAAAATTGGTGACCGCCTTCAGGTGCATCCGACGAGTGTTACCAGCCTGGTCAACCGACTCGTTGAGGATGGTTTGGTCGAACGGATGCCACACCCAACCGATCGTCGAACCACGCTGGTCACATTGACCGAGCGTGGCGTCAACCTGACTCCCACCTGTGCTGCTGCGTTGGAGGCCGTTGGATTTGGTCTGGACGGTCTCGATGCCGCTCAGCTCGATGTCATCGCCAATACAGTGTCGTCGTTGCGCAGAGCGACAGGCGACTGGAGTGACAGCGAGTAAAGCCCAGCGAGAGATCCCACCGGGCGTTTCTTGTTTTGGTTCGTGTGTCAATTTGAGGCCGGGTGTGGTTGGTACAATTTCTGCGGTGCGCACTCTTTCTCTACTTTTGCTCGCGGCGCTGATTGCTAGTTCGTGTCGGGTAGCAGTTGAGGATTTCGATGTTGCAGCGATAGCGCCCGGTGGCAGCCACAGCGCCCTAGTGGCCAGCACATTGCCTGCCGTTGGGCCGGTACCCACATCGTCACATTGGCATGCCGCCTATGTGGTGCGAGTGTGTGACGACGTGTTGCCGCCATTTGAGTCAGACAACGACCCGCTTGGCGTTCATAGCCACGGCGACGGCCTCATGCATGTGCATCCGTTCTTCGAAGAGTCTGGGTATGAGAACGCACGGATGAGCCTCTTCGCGGATGCGATGGGGTTCGAGGTGAGCGACGGCGAACTGACGTTGCCTGGTGGTGGGACATGGCGTGACGGAGACCTGTGTAACGGGGTTCCTGGTCGCGTGTTCGTCGACCGCTGGGCGTCGCCTGATTCGCAATCACAGGCCGAGCGACTCTTTCAAGGGCTCGATGAGATCCGTTACCAAGCCGACGGTGAGCTTTACCAAATCGCGTTCGCTCCGGTCGACTCGTTCCCTGTGGTGCCGCCGGCTACCAGGCTCTTGTTCGAAGTCAGCAATCTTGCTTCGGCGCCCGAGCCATGGGTCGATGCTGGCGGGTTCGATGCCGACACGGGGCTCGACGGCGTGGCGATATGGAAGATCGGTGCCGTTGGTACCGAACCTTGTGGTACTGCAGCGCCCGAGCGCGTTCTTTATGGCGAAGTGCGATGTTTCGAGGTCGACGGCGACAAACTCGCTGCCGTCGACGCAGTTGAGAGCGCACGGGCGGTATCGCTGAATCGCCAGCCAGCCGTCGAGCTACGGATGATGCCGAAACTACTAGCGCTCATCAACGGCCATTTCGCTAGCTCAACGAACCCGCTGGCGCTCGCTATCGAGGTCGATGGTTTTGTGTTGACTGCACCCCAAATTTCACGTCCACCCGTTAGTGATCGACTCGTTGTATTGGGGGGCCTCAGCAATGCTGCGGCGGTACGTCTAGCCGAAATTTTGGATAACTAGTCAGTCGGCGACTCGACGACCCGGCGGCCGTCTTCGACCAGGTTGATCTGCCACAACACTTCGTCGAGTGCATCGGCGGAGCGAATCGGCAAATATTTAAGCGGGCGCTCGGGCGTGACACACGAGGGCAGCGGGGTGAGCATCGTCCACGGCGCCGGATGGCAGAACTGCACAACGGACAAGCGCTGACCGGGTTGTGCTGGGTCAGCGACCACCCGGTGCATGCCGGATGGGACTTGCCCGTTCGTGAGGCGTTCGAGCATAAGGCCGGTGTTGATAATTACATGGCCTTCGGGCGGTACGGCGTCGACCCATTCGCCGTTGATTTGGACCTGTAAGCCACGGGCGGTAGCGCGGGGGAGTGCGGTGATTAGGTTGATGTCGGCATGAGCGCCGGCCCACACGTGCTGTCCCCCGGGTGCTTGGTCCATTGGTGGATACCGAATGGCTCGTGTCAGGTTGGCGCCAACGGCCACTGTCTCATCGAAGAGCGCTTCGTCGACGCCGACACCGACAGCGATGATCCGCAAGAAACGGCGTTGCAGGTCGGCGATTGATCTGTGGAACTCGAGCAGTGTGTTAGCGATGCCGGGCACGTCTGCTTCGGGCAGTACCGGGTCGTGATAGCGAGTGGGGAACTGTGTCCTCAGCGGGTGCCCAGCTGGCAGGCTGTCACCCCAGTTGAGCATTTCTTTCCAGTCAGGGTCGTCGCTTGAGGCAGCGGTCTCGACCAGCAGGCCTGTGTAGCCGGTCTGCCCGTGAGTGCCTTCGGCGATCCATCTCTGTTTGGTGTCGGTATCGAGAGCAAAGAAGTCGGCGAGCATGCCGTAGGCGCTGTCGATTAGGTCTGAGCTGACGTCGTGCGCTGTGTAGACAAAGCCGGTCTCGAGGCTTCGCATCGTGCCGTCGACCACAGCTGCTCGCTCGGCAGCGGTGCCCTGTTCGAAAGCGAGCAGGTCAACATCGAGAATTGCATCCATTAGCAGCCTCCAAGATCGAGAGACTCGACGGTACCCGTGCTGTAGTCCTACTCCGCCGGGGTGGTGGGCGAGGGCAAGGCGTAGTCGACCCCCGAGGGTGCCGCGGCCGAGGGACCGAACGCCGCCAGTATGAGATCACTCGACCTGGATAACGAATCGATTTGCCTATTTACCTCAACAACGACTGTTACTGGCCGAAAGGATTACATATCGTAGATAGCGGTAGGTGTCACACTGATCGCTGGCGAAGCTTAGATTTGGAAGAGCCATGCACAATCCGCATAATCATGAAGAAGACCTGCTTGAAACGAACGGTGAAGCCGGGGCTGCAGTTCTGATTGTCGACGACCAGTCGCTCCTGGTGGGCAGTTTGGCGATGGTGCTAGCCGCAGAAGGCTGCGCGGTGCGCACCTTGAAGGCCCCGACCGTGGACCAACTCAAGGCCGAGATCGGCGAGCGCGTCCCTGCCGTCTCACTGGTTCGTATCCAGCCTGGTCCGAGCCTCACTGGCGGCCTGGAACTCGTAGAAACTGCGTCTAACGCTGGTGCAATCGTCGCTGTTCTATCGGATAGCACGCACGAGTTGCTGTTATGTGCGGCAGTCAACGCTGGAGCCAGCGGCCTGGTTGCGTCAAGTGACCGGTTGGTGGACACTGTCGATCAAATTTTGGCGATGGCGAAAGGCGAACGGCTGCTAAGCGAGTTTCGCCGGAGCGAGTTGTTGAATCTGTTCCACACGCATCGTGTCGATCGCGATAACCGCTTCCTGCCATTCGAATCGCTGTCACGGCGTGAAGGCGAAGTGCTGTGTTTACTTATGGAGGGCCACTCGGTTGGGAAGATTGCCGAGTCGTCGTTCGTCGCTGTTGGGACTGTTCGGACCCAGGTCAAGGCCATCTTGCGAAAGCTTGGCGTAAATAGTCAGGCAGCCGCTGTGGCGCTTGCTTACCGAGGCGGTTGGCCGGATGCCGATCCGGCACTTCTTGTCGACCTGCGCCTGCGCAGCTTGAACTAGTTCCAAAACGTACGCGGTGCGGCGTGTATGCGTTGCGGGAGTGTTACATTCGTGCAGCTGCCTACGCTGCGAAACCCTTAATGAAACAACTTCCTCGCATCCTCATTGCTTGCGTCGCTCTCTGCCTTTTGGCGCAGCTTGTGCCGTCGGACGTATTGGCTCAGACTGATCAGATTGAAACGGTTCGTGCCGACCGAGATGCGGTTCGTGCCGATCGGGCGCGTGCGGCTCTGGACCTTGATCCGCTCTTCGCGGCGAACGAGGCGATCGAAGATGGACTGCGTGTCCTGAGCGAGGATCTAGTGACTCGCCAGGCGGAGCTAGAAGCGACGCGCTCGCAGCTTGAGCGAGCGCGTATCGAAGTTGTGACTGCGCTTGATGAGGTCGTTCAAGAGCAACAAAACATCGCCGACCTTCGTAAACAGCTTCAGCGGCAGGCCATTATGGCCTACATGCAGCCCCGCGGCGACAGCGGCGGCGACGTCCTCCGAGCCAGCGATCTGAACGAAGTCGAACGGCGGCGGGCGCTTGTGTCTGCGGTGCAGACATCGCAGGCAGACATTCTTGACGGCTTGCGGGTCGCTGAAGCCGATTACGAACTTGCGGCTGCTCGGGCCAAGGCCGCCCAGAGCGAGATCGAAAACCGTGAAATTCAAGCGCAACAGCAGGTTGTTGAAGTCGATAAGGCTATCGAAAACCAACAGCGCCTCGAAGCAATGTTGTTGGAACGTATTGCCGAGTTTCAAGAAGAAGTCGATCTTCTTGCCGAAGACGAGGCTGCGCTGCAGGCCGAGATCGCCACGCTGATCGTCCAAGAAGAACAACGCCAAGCAGCGATACGCGAAGCCGCACGCATCCAAGCCGAGCGTGAACGAGTGGCCCGCGAAGAAGAAGAACGCCGCCTAGCTCGGGCGGCAGCTCTTGCTCGACGCGAGGTTCCTGTCGCAGAAGCGGCTGTTAGTCGAGCCAATGCTGCATTGGTCGGCGCTCCATCTGTGGGCGGGGGCAGTCTGATCTGGCCGGTGAACGGCAAGGTCACGTCGAACTTCGGTCCTCGTTGGGGACGCCAGCACAATGGCATAGACATTGCTGCTAACGCTGGAACAACAGTGGCCTCGGCGGGTTCCGGCACGGTCATAGCGGCTGGTTTCAGTGGCGGGTTTGGTTACCGAGTGCTGGTTCAGCACAACGGTGGCCTCGTCACCCTCTACGCGCATATGAGTTCAATTAACGTTTCCACTGGGCAGACGGTCTCGGCGGGAAGCCCGCTTGGGGCGGTAGGTTGCAGCGGTAGTTGTACCGGGCCTCACCTGCACTTCGAAACGCGGGTCGGCGGTACCGCCTATGATCCGCGTAGCTATCTAGGCTGACCGTCTAACCTCAGTTTCATGACAAGCTCCATGAAACCATGACAAGCTCCATGAAACTTTGTGTTGCTGGCGGCGGCAAAATGGCTGAGGCGCTCGTCGGGGGTTTACTGGCGACCGGTTGGGCACAGGCCGACGAGATCGGCATTATCGAGGTGGTTGCCGAGCGGCGGTCGTATTTGGCCGAGACGTTCCCTGGCGTTGCTCTGGCCGAGAGTTGCCAGGTCGCATGTGCGAGCACGGTATTTGATGTGAGTGACGTGCTGGTCGCTGTCAAGCCACAACACGTGGCCCAAGTAGCGAGCGAGCTTGGTGCAGGTGGCGCTAACAGGGCGCTCAGCATTGCAGCGGGTGTTCGCATTGAGGCGCTTCTCGATGGCTTCGGTAGGGATGCCCGAGTTATCCGCGCCATGCCGAACACGCCTGCCCTCGTTGGTCAGGGCGCGGCTGCAATTGCCGGGTCAGCTACCGCCGAAAAAGCGGACCTCGGGTGGGCGACCGAGATTCTGTCTGCCGTTGGCATGGTCACCGTGGTTGACGAAGGTGAACTAGATGCAGTTACTGGGCTGTCTGGCTCAGGCCCCGCGTACGTATTCTTGCTTGCCGAAGCGATGATCGCTGCCGGTGTCGAGCAGGGGTTGAGTGCCCAGGTTGCCGACGCACTGGGCCGACAGACCGTGCTCGGGGCGGCGATGCTTCTGGCCGGATCCAGTGATTCCCCTGCCCAACTTCGGTCCAATGTCACCAGTCCTGGCGGCACGACGGCGGCAGCGATAGCTGCCATGCAGGCCCTCAAATTCGAAGAAATTGTGGCGGAAGGGATTGCAGCTGCGGTGGCTCGCAGCATGGAACTCGGCGGCTGACGGGCTGCTAGAGCCACACGAGGCTCATGTTTCTTGCGTTGACTATGTGGTCCAAAGTGACAGTCGCGCCACAATGGCCCTAGAATGACTATTAATGCAGATGGCTCGTTTGCGAATCATCTGATGTTGTAGGACAAGCAAGGACCCGCAAGCGTGAACGAAGGCCAACGCCCCCGCTATTTGACCGTCGCCGAAGTGGCCCAAGATATGCGGGTTTCAACGATGACGGTTTACCGACTGATCAAGTCAGGTGAACTTGGCGCTGTCCGTGTGGGCAAGTCATACCGCATCCGGGTAGCAGATCTGGATAAGTTCCTCGACAGCCGCTACGTCGAGTCCGAAACCGGCTCCTAGCGTTCATCGCCTGTGCCACACAGTGCAGTACAACACAGTTAACTTTCTGAGCGACTACGGCTTGGCCGATGAATTCGTCGGTGTAGTCAAATCGGTCATCCATTCGATAGCGCCCGACGTTCGCATCGCCGATGTCACGCACAATATTGCGCCTCACGACATTCGTGGTGGCGGCCTAGCGCTGGCGCGGTCTGCTGCGTATTTAAACCCAGGCGTTGTTCTGGCCGTGGTGGATCCTGGTGTCGGAAGTTCCCGCAAAGCTGTAGCCGTCGAAGTCGGCGGTGGATCTACCATTCTTGTTGGGCCCGATAACGGACTTCTTGCGCCAACAGTGGCGCTGGTAGGTGGCGCTACCGCCGCCGCCAACATCACAAACTCGCCATTTCGGATAGACGCCCCCGGTCTTACGTTCGAGGGCCGCGATCTCTTTGGGCCCGTTGCTGCACAGCTATGTGCTGGCGCCACGCTCGATGACGTTGGCATCCCGATCGACCCGGCGCTGCTTATGCCAGCGGTCATGCCAGTCAGCGCTCGCGAAGGCGACACCATCGTGGCCGAGGTCCTGTGGATCGACCGGTTTGGGAATTGTCAACTCAACGTTGACCCTGATGAACTCGAATTGGCGGCGTATTCGCTGCAAGTTGCCGAACAACGACGTCCAGTTCGGCGTGTCTCACACTTCGATGCGCTGGGCTCGGGCGAGGTCGGTTTGATGGTGGATAGCAGCGGTATGGTTTCCATCGTGTTGAACCGCACGTCTGCGGCGGTTGAATTGCGCCTCGGTACTGGTATCGAAATCCGGTTACATGGTGGCGATGAACCGACTGGTATCACTACGCCAGTCACCATTGGGAAGCTTTCGTAATGCGACCAGCAACTGTCTTGGTGGTCGCATTGCTGATGCTGCTTATTGTGGCTGCGACCTTCTACCAAATCGTTATCCAAGGCGCCTGATTGGCTGCTTGGGCTTGTAGGCAACTGACTAGCTGTTGAATTTGGCTGTTTTGGAAGCCAGTTTTGCTTGGGTCTCATCTTGGATTGAGTCGGTGTCGACGAAGGCCAGTTGCTCTGGCGCTGGGCCGAAACCAGTGTTGGTTGCGTCAGCGGAGTCTGAGATTACTGAAGTGGTTGTTGGCTGTGGCGCTGGTGTCGGCTGTGGCGCTGGTGTCGGCGCTGGTGTCGGCGCTGGTGTTGGCTGTGGGGCTGGTGCTGCGGGGGCTGGTGCTGCGGGGGCTGAAAGGGCAGCGAAGCGATGTGTGGTGTAGATGCGGCCGTCGGTTGGGTGGATGTAGACCGCAATGCCGATGTGGGTGTAGGACCCGTCCATGATGTTTGCCCGGTGACTAGGGCTTGTCATGAATGCGCTGGTTAACGAGTTGACGCTTTGGCCGCGTCCGACGTTCTCGCCGACTTTGATCCAGTTGGATGGTGTGCCGGTTAGGAAGTCGTCGGCATGGGCTAGGAAGCTGCCGTTGACCATTGAGAGTGCCCAACCGTCAGCGGCTGCGGTCATTGACCCTTGGAGTGCGAGGGGTGCGAGGCCGCCGGCGACACGCTGGCTATTCAGCGATGTCAGGAAGTCGGATTCGGCGTTGAAGTCGCGGGTGGGTCCTTGTGCTGAAGCGACGGGAACGGCAAGCAGCGTGGTGGCGACCAGGAGGAGGGTGACCGTGATGGTGAGCTTGCGAAGCAGGTTTGAGCACATGAGGGAGGGCCATTCGGGGTGGGTACTTGCACTACGTAGTTCGGCTCCGAATGGCGTCGCATTAGCTAAACATCTCGATTAGGCCCAGAAACCTAGGCAAATGCCCTCTATGGGGTACGAGTAAAGTCCCGGCTACCAAATCGTTATCCAAGGCGCTCAGCGAATTGAGTCTTTCGCTGGGAATGGTTTAGAAGCGTTTGTCGACGAACATGTGACGCCACGGGCACTGCTCTACGCTGCGCAGGTGAACGTTGTTGAGTTGTTCTCTCACCATGATCCAGACAGTGTCGCGTTCGTCTGCGAAGACGAATCGCAGACGTACGGTCAGCTCACGTCGCGCGTCGCCACGGCGCGCACCGAGTTGGCCACGCTGGCAAAGGTGGGTTCGAATATCATCGTGATGGGCGAGAGTTCTCTGCTGTTTATCGAGACGCTCTTTGCAGCGTTAAGTGCTGGGCTTCCGGTCGTGCCGCTACATCCTCGCTATCCCAAGGGTGAGGTCGAACGAGCAGTGCAACTAACGCGCCCGGTGTTGATCATCAGTACCGATGACGCATCTCAGAACCTCGTCCAGGGGCTTGGTGTCGATCACCTGGCTGCCAGCGCCCTGTTCAGGAACGCGTCGCGTACCCCAATAGAGCCACTCGAAGTGGCGCCCGACCATCCAGCGCTGCTCATGTTCACTAGCGGCACGGCTGGCAGCCCGCGTATCGCTGTGCTCAGTCATGGGAACGTTGCTGCAAGTATTGAACAGTCACGAAGTAGCGCTCCAGGTCTCGCCGACAAAAACCATGTGATCTTGGGCGTCATGCCGCTGACTCATGTGCTCGGCATCGTTAGCGTGGTTGCTGTCGCTATCTCGGTGGGCGCCACGGTTGTGCTCGCTACCAAGCCCGATGTCGACTCAATCGTCGATGCTGTCATGCAGAACCAGGTCACATTTCTGGTTGCGCCGCCTGTCTTCTGGTTTCGGCTGGCCAACAGCGAGGTCGAGCCCGCCATGTTGGCGTCGGTGACCATGACGCTCAGTGGGGCTGCACCGCTCAGCGGCGCTGTCGCCGACACGGTAGCCGAACGTTTCGGGCTGAAACTGTGCCAGGGTTATGGCCTGACCGAAGCATCGCCGGGTCTTACTTCCGCGGTTGGCACCGAGGCGCCAACAACGTCGGTTGGTCGACCTATGCCCGGGGTCAAGCTGCGGTTGGTTGACGAGCAGGGTGACGATGTACCCGTTGGAGATGTGGGGGAACTCTGGGCTCAGGGCGCGAATGTTTTTACTGGCTACTTGGGCGACCCGGAAGCAACAGCGGCGGTAATCGACGAAGACGGGTGGCTGCACACCGGCGACTTGGCTGTTGTCGACGAGAACGGATTCTTTTACATCGTCGGGCGGAACAAGGATCAAATCGTGGTCTCTGGCTTCAACGTGTATCCCGGCGAAGTCGAGGACCGATTGATGGAACACCACAGCGTCGAAGCGGCTGCGGTTGTCGGTAATCCCGACCCCGAGTACGGCGAACTCGTCGTTGCCTACATCGTTGCCGCTCGCGGTATGGAGGCTGACCCCGACGTGCTCGAAGCTCATTGTCGAACCCGATTGGCTGGTTATAAGGTTCCCTCACGCTTCGAGATCGTCAACGACTTGCCGCGAGGCGCGACCGGTAAGTTGCGCCGACACGTGCTGCGGAAGTGAACCGGTGACGGTACACAACTCGTGCCTCCGGCCAAACCTTGTGAACACTGGCGCTAGGTTCTAGTCTGAAACCGTGTCAGAGGACGGGTTGCAGGTTCCCGCCGCGTCGGTAGCGCGGCTGCCGCTGTATTTGCGTTGCTTAGAGGAACTGTCCGCGGATGGGGTTTCCACCGTGTCGTCGTCGCGACTGGCCGAACTCGCTGGCGTGAATGCTGCCAAACTGCGAAAGGATCTCTCACATCTTGGCAGTTATGGCACCCGTGGCGTCGGCTACGAAGTGCCCAACTTGATGCACCAGATCCAGCGCGAACTGGGTCTCGATGAACAATCGCCTGTCATAGTCGTGGGCCTAGGCAACCTGGGTCAAGCGCTGGCTAAACATGGTGGTTTCGGTGACCGAGGTTTCCCCATCGTTGCGC
This sequence comes from uncultured Acidimicrobiaceae bacterium, assembly GCA_905182135.1. GTDB lineage: Bacteria > Actinomycetota > Acidimicrobiia > Acidimicrobiales > UBA10347 > UBA10347. The sequence goes on from CAJJAG010000007.1 coordinate 24,697, forward strand.
TTTTCGATGTGCAACCCGACATTGTGGGCATCACCGTCGGCGACATGGTTGTGGCCCATTTCGATGACCTCGAAGCCGTCGTCGCCGAGCACAGCGCTCGTACTGCAATGATTGCGACGCCAGCCGAGGCAGCGCAGCAAGTGACCAACGATGTGATCGCGGCTGGCATTACGTCGGTGCTTAACTTTGCACCAACAGTCGTGCAGGTCGGAGACGGAGTAGCCCTTCGACAGGTCGATCTTGCGCTCGAACTCCAGATCTTGAGCTATTACCAACCACGTTCCGATTCTGAACGTGACACAAAACTCAGGCTGTCGGTGTGAGTTTTCGGACCAAAAGGGTTCACAATAGAGCCTGTCCAATTGGGCAGCCCAGCCACCCCACTATCGAAACCCCCTCATGTCGTTTGTAGTCATCGGTCTCAACCATTCAACGGCACCGCTTGATGTGCTTGAGCAGGTCACGGTTGCTCCCGATGATCTCGATAAAGCTCTTCATGATTTGTCGCTGCGCCCTTATGTTTCCGAGGGTGTCGTGCTCAGCACGTGCAACCGCACCGAGGTCTACATTTTGGCCGAACGCTTTCACGGTGCCTTCCAAGACGTGCGTGACTTCCTCTCGCAGATTTCGTTCGTAGCGCCCGAGACGCTGAATGACCATTTGTACACCTTCTACGACGACCAGGCCATCGAGCATCTGTTCCGAGTCAGCGCCGGCGTGGACTCTGCTGTGCTCGGCGAACACGAAATTCTTGGGCAGATCAAACGGGCGTGGGAATCAGCCCAAAAGCAAGATTGCGTCGGGATGTCGCTCAACTCGATCTTCCGTGCTGCTGTTGCGGTAGGTAAACGGGTCCGAACTGAAACATCGATTTCACGCAGTATTGCCTCCGTCTCACAAGCAGCGATTGTTATGGCCGAAGAACGTCGTGGCTCGTTGGCCGGCCAACACGTGCTGCTGGTCGGCGCCGGCGAGATGGGCAGCGGCATGGCCAAGACTCTCGCCACTCGCGGCACGGCATCTATTACCGTCATGAGCCGTACTGATGCGACCGCCACAGATATCGCTGCCCAGATCGGTGCCCAGGTCCGCCCGTTCGACGAACTAGATCAAGCGTTGGGTGTCTGTGATGTCGCCTTCACATCTACGGCATCACCCGGCATGGTCGTTGATGTTGACATGGTGTCGCCGCTGCTCGACCAGCGCAGCCACGACCTGTTGATCCTCGACGTAGCCATGCCTCGCGACGTCGCTGCGGGTGTCGGTGAACTCCCTGGTGTTGAACTCTATGATCTCGATGCCATTGGTGCCTTTGTGGCCAAGGGTCTCGAAAGCCGGGCTGGCGAAGTCGAACACGTGAACCAAATTATTGCCGACGAAATGGTCCGCCATCTCAGCGAAGTCGGCAAGCAGTCGGTGTCGCCGCTTATCACCAGTTTCCGTTCCCAAGTCGAGTCGCTACGCGCTGACGAGATGGTTCGCCAAGCAAACAAGCTGGGTGACCTCACCCCAGAGCAACGTGCTGCAGTCGACGACGCGACCCGCGCTGTGCTGAACAAGGTGCTCCACGAGCCAACAATGCGACTCAAGGACTCGGCCAATAGTTTGCGTGGCGAGCGGCTTGCTGCCGCACTTCGCGAATTGTTTGACCTCCAATAGGCGTCATCGTTGTGCGTATCGCCACTCGCGGCAGTGAACTCGCGCTCTGGCAGGCGCATCATGTGCAAGCGACCCTGATCAATGCCGGTGTCTGTGACGACGTCGAGGTCGTGATCGTGTCCACATCAGGGGATCGAGACAAGACCACGCCGCTGCATCAGATCGGCGGCAAGGGAATCTTTGTCAAAGAGGTCCAGGCCGCTCTACTCGATGGCCGAGCAGACATGGCAGTGCACTCGGCCAAGGACATGCCGGCCGTGTCGCCCGCCGAACTCATGCTTGGCGCCGTGCCGCTGCGGGGCAACCCCAGTGACGTGCTGGTTGGATGTCGATTCCAGGATCTGGCCCAGGGCGCTCGTGTTGGTACTGGCTCTGTGCGTCGACGAGCACAGCTAGCCGCACTTCGCCCCGACTTGCAGTTCGATGAACTTCGCGGCAATATAGCGACCCGTCTCGACAGGGTGGGTGACTTTGATGCGATTGTCATGGCTGCTGCTGCACTCGAACGATTGCAGCTAACCCTTGACACTGTTGATGTCATGACCGTCGAGCACATGGTTCCCCAAGTCGGCCAGGGTGCGCTGGCAATCGAGTGTCGAGTCGAGGACACTGACGCCATCACTGCGCTTGCCTCTATTACTCATGCGGAAAGCCAAGCCGTGTTCGAGTGTGAACGTGCGTTTCTTGCCGAACTAGGTGGGGATTGCTCGCTACCAGCGGGCGCCCACGCAAAGCTGACCAGCGATGGCTATTTACTGACGGGCTTCCTTGCATCCGAAGACTTGCTGACAAGCCATCAGATCACAGTTGCAGGATTCGACGGCCCCAGCCTGGGAACCGGCCTCGCTGTCGAACTCCGCTCTCGTCTCGGATGAAGCCGCTCGACGGGCTGACCGTCGTTGTCACTCGCGCCAAGACCCAAGCCTCGGTTCTGACCGACAAACTGGTGGCATTAGGGGCGCATACTGTGGGCGTGGCCACGATCGAGATCGTGGCGCCTGCCGATGGGGGAGCATCGTTAAACGCAGCCCTCGTGTCGTGTAGTTATGACCAGTTGGTGGTGGGATCACCAAACGGCGCCAAGGCACTGGCCGCTGCAGTAGCGGGGCTGATCGATACCGGTGAGCTTGATGCAACTGCGCTGCCACCAGTCGCCTGCGTTGGACCAAGTACGGCGGCCAAGCTAGCCGACTCGCCTTTGATTGTGAATGTCGTGCCGGGCCGCGCCGTTGCCGAAGGACTCCTCGATGCAATGTCGACGCCCCAACCCGGAAGTGACCGACTCCTTCTGGTCCAGGCTGAGGTCGCCCGCGACGCACTCGAAGTGGGCCTCACTGGCAACGGTTGGCGTGTGGACCGAGTGGTTGCCTACCGGACCATCGATGCCCAGGTGACTTCGGCTGATCAAGCGCTGGCTCGTAGCGGCGACCTGATCACGTTCACTTCGTCGTCCACGGTCGAACGTTTCGTGCGCCTGATCGGCATCGAGGCCTTGCCGCCAACGGTGGCCAGTATCGGGCCGATTACTTCTGACACGGCGCGTGGATTGGATGTGACCGTTGATATCGAGGCAGACTTGCACACGATCGATGGCTTGATCGAAGCGATCGTGGCTTGGGCTACAGCGCAGCGTGAACGCATAGACTCAGGCCGTGTCTGATTCTGCCTCAAACCATGCCAACGCCTCGAACGCCGATCTGTTCGAGCGGGCCAAGCTGGTCATGCCCGGTGGTGTCAACTCGCCAGTGCGGTCCTTCCGCTCTGTTGGCGGCACCCCCTACTTCGTCGATAAGGCTGAAGGCCCCTATGTCTGGGATGTGGAGGGTCAGCGGTATATCGACTATGTGTTGAGCTACGGCCCGTGCATTTTGGGTCATGCCAATCCAACGATCGTCGATGCTGTGTCGGTTGCTGCTGGCAATGGCACCAGCTACGGAGCCCCAACCGAGCGCGAAGTGCTCATGGCCGAAGAGATGTGCAGCCGAGTACAGGGCCTCGAAATGCTGCGCCTCGTATCTAGTGGCACCGAAGCGGCCATGTCGGCTATTCGGCTCGCCCGGGGCGCAACCGGCCGGGACAAGCTGGTCAAGTTCGCAGGCAACTACCACGGCCACAGCGACAACCTGTTGGCAGCCGGCGGAAGCGGCGTCGCCAACCAGGGCTTGAGTGGCTGCGACGGCGTTCCTGCCGGCGCAGTAGCTGACACGATCGTTGCGCCCTACAACGAGATCCCCCAGCTCGATGAGTCGATCGCTGTCGTGGCAGTCGAACCAGTAGCCGCGAACATGGGCATCGTGCCACCAAAACCCGGCTTCCTGGCTGGCCTGCGAGAAGCCTGTGACGAGGTCGGCGCAATGTTGTTGTTCGACGAGGTCATCACCGGTTTCCGGCTGGGCCGCGGTGGCGCCAGCGAATGGTTCGGCGTGCAACCCGACGTGTGGTGCTTCGGCAAGGTCATTGGTGGGGGCTTGCCTGTAGGCGCCTATGGCGCATCGCGTGAAATTATGGCCAGCATCGCGCCACTAGGTGGCGTCTATCAGGGCGGCACGCTGTCGGGTAACCCGCTAGCGACGGCCGCCGGTCTCGCCATGCTCGACCAGCTAACCGACGAGGCATACGCCAAGCTCGAGGCGACTGCAACTCGTCTGGCTACAGGACTTGAGCAGGTATTTGGTGATGCAGGCATTCCTGTCATCGTCCCTCGTGTTGGCTCGCTTCTCGGCATCTTCTTTACCGATATCGCACCGACCAACTTCGACGAAGCGCAAGTGGCTGCCGAGAATGGGATCTACAAGCACTTCTTTCACGGGATGCTCGACCGCGGCATTGCTCTGGCCCCCGGCCCTTACGAAGCCATCTTTGTATCGACGGTCCACACCGACGAACTCATTGATCAAACCATCGTCGCTGCTGCAGAAGTAGCGGCCACTCTCTAGCCGCCGTTGTTGCCTGGCCTAGCTGAAAAGCGGTTCGTTGCGGCGGTCGAGCTAGTCGAGAAGCACGACTGTGTGAGCTGCTCGGACGCCTTCTGTCTGTTGTAGTTGTTGGGGGGCGAGGCACCTCAGGTGGTCGAGTGAGTTAGTTCGCACGATCATGGGGCAGTCGTGCTGGCCGGCGGTCACGCCGATCCAGTCAAGGCCCGGCAGCCGGGTTAGCTAGGCGTGCAGATCGCGCTAGCGTCCCTGCTCGACGTAGACCAAGACCAGGGCTGCCACCGTTTGACCAGTGGCCCCGTGATTAACAGCGGCGGCGAAGCCGGTAATGGCCTTCCCGTCGACGAGTCGGTCAAGTTGGTTGTACGCAGTGGCGCCGCCAATGCCGCTGCCGGTTGCCAACTGCGGCGCTGTCTGACGGCCGTCTCCGCTCAATATGTCGATCATCTGGTGGTCAACAGCATTCAGCTCACTACTAGACATGAATGCACTGCGAAACTACCCGAAGAAATATGCCCATCTTGGATGTACTCGATTAGCCATTCGATAACCCTCGGTTAGGGACACTGTTCCTGATTTTGGGATAGCAAGTGGAGCTCAGAGATACGCCGCAGGGTTGCCTTGATCGCCAGGCGACTATTGCCGTGCGGCTTTCGGCGCCGGCCTCTTGATTTTGTCTGGCCAGCGAGGCTGTTTCAGCGCTCTCATCAGCGACAACGCTGTTTCGAACAAAGGAGCTATCAATGCCTCACCTCAAAGAGGTCAACCACATCACCCTGTGCCTGCGAGAAAAGTCGGATCGAGGGCATCGACCGGGTCAAGAAGTCGTAGCTCACCAAGTTTTTCGAGCGTCATGGCGATCATTCGTGCCAGCACGTGGCACATGACACCCATAACCTTGACAAGTTCGGTGGACATTTGCAGGCCAACGGTGGCACCGCTCGCGGTCAGGCCCTGGTTCGCAACGACGGCTTCGACATCCTGAAGCAAATGTTAGAGCGCTGCTATCAAGAAGGAGACGCCGCCGAGGCGAGCTTCCCTGAATATTGTCAGTGGTCCCAGCCAGGAGAGGGTGATCAAGAAGTAGCGAGCACCTTTGCCGAAGAAACTGGCAAGGGTTTCTAGGACCAAATCGAAGAGGCCATCGCTGAACCAGTGTCGACTACGCCTGCTCGACCTGTGTGCGTAGTCGATCGAGTGAGCGGCGTAGTAGCCGGGAAACTTGCATCTGGCTGACACCAAGACGGTCTGCGATGTCCTCTTGCGATAGTCGGTCGAAGAAGCGTAGTTCGACGACCTTTCGCTCGATTTCGGACAGCATGTCAAGCAGCGTCGGGAGTGTCGCCCGGGCTTCGACCGCTTCGAATTCGCTGGTGTCAGCTGTGTGGCGTTCTTGTTCGATGGTTAGCGGCGCTGTGTTGTATCCCGATGCTGCTTCGATAGCCAACGTCACGTTGGCCAACTCGGTGCCGATCTGGTTGGCGATTTCAGTGGGGGTTGGATTGCGAGAGAGTTGTTGAGTCAGGAGCTCAGACGCAGCGCGAATCGATGGAATCAACTGGCGGTGGCTTCGAGAAACCTTGGTGTCCCAAGTGCGGTCTCGAAAGTACTCCCGAAGACTCCCTTCGATTGTTCTAGCTGCATAGGTCGAGAACTTGAGCCCACGCTCGGGGTCAAACCGGTCCACGGCCCGGATCAGAGCCTCAAGAGCGATTTGATCTAGGTCATCGGCGGTCACGCCGCGGTTTCGGTAACGCCCAGCGAAGGCGCGGGCGAGCCCCTGGTTGTCGACGACAAGCTGGTTGCGCAGATCCTGGTCTCGCGTTGTCGCCAACTGAAGAAACCGAGGATCTAGGCCGTTATCGACCACGAGCGTGTTTCACGAATTGGAAGGTTCCAACCCCTGGTTCGGTGCTGAGCTCATGAGAGTCACAGACCGCTTCGAGAATGGTCGATAGGAAATCGTGGGCAACCAACTGCACATTTTCTGGGAGCTCTCTTCTACCGTGAACCGTGAGTGACCCGGTGGCGACCAAAAAGTCAAGATGTAGGTTGGCTCCGCCTTCAGAAGGCTGAATGGTGACAGCGGTCAATTCTTCGATAGCGACCTTAATATCTTCGATCTCAGCGACCGAGAGCAGGTCGCTGGCTAGCGTGGCGACCATCAGTCTGACGAGCTGCAGGTTTGCGGTCTGCGCTGGCAGCGTTAGGTGGAACCGACTGGTAGTCACGGTGCTCTCCAGAGAAAAGTAAGAAATGTGAGCGTAGACGGTTTAGGGCGAAGCTCGTTGGTCAATACTGACCGATGTGAAGCAGACTGCGACGAGCTTCGCCGAAGAATTTTCGGCGACGCACCAGGCCTTGAGCGACGTTCGCCGCCAGGTCGGCGCGTGGTTGCGCACCCAGGGACACGACTCAGCGGTTCTGGTGGCAGATATTGAGGTCGTGCTTTCGGAGCTAGGGGCCAATGTCGTGGATCACACCAGTTCGCCATGGATCCGCCTTGCCATGGAACTGACCGGCTATGAGGTCACCGTCGAAGTCTCGAACCAAGGCTCTGCACTCGTCGTGCCGAATGTCGAAGACTGGGGTGATTTGGTCGAGGGAACTCGTGGTCGCGGGCTACGTATCGTGCGCGCGGTGTGCACGACGGTCGTGGTTACTGGCGACGAGCAGCACACACATATTCGCTGTGGCGTACCTGTATGCGGCGAAATAGCTAACTAGCGTTTGGGCTGCCACCCAATAGGGTTGTCAGACCGGACAATGAAAACATTCGCTCTACTGCAGGAGTCGGGTTCTGAACGGTCAGTGACCCACCAGCAGCCTTGAGACGACTTTGTGCCGTCAACATGGCGGTTAACCCTGCCGAGGAGATGAAACTCACCGCAGCCAGATCAAGCACAGCACACGTGGCGTTGTCGAGAGTGTCGAGGTGCTCTTTGAGCAATGGCGATGTGTGAGTATCGATCTCGCCCGACAACACAATAGTGTTATTGGCGCCTTGTTCGATGTTGAGTTCTGCAGCCATGCTTCGAAGCTACCGTCTTGCCACGGCGATGATGGCGACATCGTCGGCGACTTGGTCCCCAGCCGAAGCTATTCCGCCTCGGACCATGGCATCGAGTCCTTCCGCAAGGATGAGCGCAGCACACAATCGCTCTAAACCTTGGGTGATGATCTCGGTGCGACGTTCGACCAAGCCGTCTGTGAATAGGAAAAGGCCATGGCCAGCCTCGAGCTGCAAAAGGTTCGGTTGAACGGACGCATCACCAAGAAAGCCGAGTGGCGGAGCAACATCGAGGTAAAGAATTTGGGCCTCGCGACCATCGAAGCTGATTGGGGGCAGATGCCCGGCGGACCACAACTCGGTATTGCCCGTTTTCATGTCGATCTGAGCGACAAGCATGGTTGCCATTTGGGAAGCGTCGCTGCAGACGGCATCAAGAACGGCCATCACGTCAGGTATGGCTGAACCGCGGGCGAGTTCGTGGCCGGAGAGAAGACGAAGCTGACCCATGAGGGAAGCCGCATCCACGCCGCTGCCACTCACATCGCCGACCGAGATGGTTAGACGTCCATTTGTTACGGTGCAGTCATACCAGTCGCCACCGATTTCCAACCCCGCCGAGCCCGGAAGGTAACGGGCAGCAATCTCGAATCCGGGCACTGAAATATCGGTTGATGGCAACAGGCTGCGCTGAAGTCGGATTGCGGTGTCGCGTTGGCGCTGGTATTCGAACAATGCGCCGCTGACAGTGGCGACTCGTTCGCTAAAACGCTTCAACCCGTCACTATCGAGAAAAGCGCGTTCGTCGCTGGTCAAGCCATGGACTGACAGCCAACCGCGGCTCTGGGACACCGTCTGACCGAAGTTGACACGAAACTGGGTGTTTTCTTGGGGTTCGACTCGTCCAGCAACTGTTTGGGTGGCGTCGCCGTCATCAATAAGCACGACACCGACCCGCCCGACGGTGGCGATCTTGCTCACTCCATCGGCGGTTGCGTCAACCAGGGCTTGTCGGGCGTCTGCGCTGTTGAGCGTGGAGTCCAGCACGTCGGTCAGTGCTCGATCGAGCAGCTGTGTTGCCTCAACTAGATTCTGCAATCGGACTGGGAGCGTCACATCTTCTTGGGTCGCAACGTAATGGGTGACCGTACCGGTGGGGTCGCACACGGGGTCGATACTCCAGCTGATTAGAAATGGCGTGCCATCAGTCCGGTAGTTGACGGTCTCGCCAGAAAAAGGCTGGCCACTGCTCAGCTCGCGGCGCAACCGATCAAGGACAGAGCGGTCGGTGAGCGGCCCTTGCATCACGCGAGGTGAGCTGCCGATTACCTCGTCTCGGCTGCGGCCGGTCATCGCACAATATGCGGGGTTTACGTACACGATGGTTGGCCCAGGATGATCCAGGTCGGCAGTGGTGATACACGCCGAGGACCGAGTCTGTTCGAGGGCGGCGAGCAGCACGGGCGAGAGGTCCTGGATGCGCCCAGCACTGAGTGGCATTGAGCTGGGCGTATGCACGCTCCCCATCATGGCCTAGCTCAGAGGATTTCTGGCAAAAAGATGTTTGAGTGCGGGGCTGAATGTCAAAGGTCTAAATGAGAAGCCACTCGTTCCTAAGCCGTTTGCACGGTTCTGGTACGACCATGGCTCTTCGCCTGTAGCCAAGCTAAGGATCACGGAAATGATGTGCAGATCTTGCCAACAGATTAGTGATCCGAACACGTTTAACGCTCGACGACCGTCGTCGGCCTGACTCGCTGTTCACCTTTCTTCTTAAGGACCCCCCAAATGTTTGACACGCCAGATACTTCCTACAGCGATACTGAAATGTGCGACCCCAGCCTGATGTTGACTCGGGAGCCTGTTGCGCTCGTTGTAAGCCCTGAAGCCGCCGAAGTGCTTTCGGGCCTCTACAGCAGCGAGCGGTCATTCCCTTGCAGCGGGCGAACGTCGTTGTTCTTCGCTCCGCCGGGTGAGCGTCGGGTCCGCCGAGGAAAACGTGAAGCTACGGCACGCTCTTACTGCAACCAATGCAGCGCAAAAGACATGTGCAAGCTTGCGGGTCGTGCTGGGCGAGAACACGGAATGTGGGGTGGTGAGAACGATGAAGAAAGGGCCGCTGCTGGCTACCCTCCGATGTTCCCGCACCGCAAGGCAATCGTTCGAGCGGCCCAAGATGCTCAGCGGCACCCGCCGCTGTCGGCCTGAGCCGGAGCATTTACTCCGCGAGGCGAACCGCTAGTTCGTAGATTTCTGGTTCGCTGAGATTGGCGAAACTCAGTCGCAGCATGCGTTCGTCTGTTGGAGTGAAGGCAGTGCCTGGGATGACCAGGATGTCTTTCTGATCTAGCAGGTCGGCGACGACGTCTAGCGAACCAACTAGATCATGAGGGTGGCGAACCCAGCCAAAATACGCCCCACTGCTAAGGAGTTCGTAGCCACCTGGTGATGGGGCCATGACCATTTGAAATTGTTTGTGGCGTTCGCCGATGCGGGCCGCCTGCTCGGTCCGCCACTCGGTGGCGTGCAGCAGGCCTGCCAAGGCTGCCTCTTGGCCAATTCGCGGCGCGCAGATTGCTACACAATCCACAAGCTTCATCGCCTCAGCTAACGCGCTAGGGGCACCAACAACGGCGCCAACCCGATAACCAGGGATCGCTAGGTCTTTTGAGAAGCTGTGCAGGGTGATCAGGTGGTCAGTCCAGTCGCTGCGGTCGTACAGATCATGGGCGGCAGCATCTGTGCTGCGATAGGAACGGTAGGTCTCATCGAGGATCAGCGCTATACCGCGCGCTGCACAGAGGTCGTAGAACGCTGCGAGGCGTTCGGGCGGCAACGTCACGCCGCTGGGATTGCCAGGCGAGACAAGGACGATGGCGCGTGTCCGGTCGTCTATGAGTGCTTCAGCGTCGGCGACGGTTGGCATCATGTCTAATGCTGGATGCACGTAGCGACGTTGGATCCCTTCAACCTCGAGCCACATATCATGGTTGAAGTAGTAGGGGAGCGCGACGATCAGATTGTCACCGGGGTTAGTCATGGCGGACGCAACAACACAAAAAGCTTGGTTGCAGCCGGCAGTGATCAAAACTTGGTTGGTGCCGACCTGGCCCGGATATAGCTGGGTGAGTTCCTGGGCTAGCGCCTGTCGTAAGGGCTCAAGTCCCTGTTGCGGCACATAGCGAGCGCCATCTTCCTCATAGGCCACCGCTGCAATCCGGTCGGCCACGACCGGAGCTGGCGGAAAGCTGGGCGCCGCCTGTGACAAATTGAGTAGGGGGCGCGTCGGCTTATGTGCAGCCAATAAAGCAAAAGCTTCACCAATAGGTGAGTGGATCAGTCCATTGGTTCTGCCACGCAGCTGCATGCGTTGACCCTAGCGAGCTAGTGGTTGGCCGTGTCAGCCTGCAGCGACTTCTTCGCTCTCGGTGAGTTCGGCTCGAATGCCGGCAAGGAGTTCTTCGATCTCGGCTTCGAAGTCGCCATCGATGCCTTCAGCGAAGTGTTCAGGGAGCTCAAGCTCGCCGTGGTCATATGCAGCGAAGAGTGCTTCTGCGAATGCAAGGTCTTCTCCGTGGCCGCTGAGCTCTATGCGCTCATAGAAGGTCGCCCACAAGATTTCGGCTGCTTCGAGGGGTTCACCAAAGTTCGGCATGTTGGCGCCGGACCCGCCCAGAGCACGTTCAGTATCGCCATAGGTTTCGCGACCGGCATCAAGATATCCCTGCGTGCCGTGCACGATCCACGCAACCTGATCTTCGAAATTGCTGAAGGTCTCGATTACTGCACCGTTGTTGAATGCGGGGCCAACGCCGCCGCCGCCGGCTGCACCATGGCATGAGGCGCAGTTCTCGGCGTAGACCTCGCCGCCTTCGTAGAGCACGCCCTCGGAGCGGGTGGGTTCCTCGAGCGTGCCGACGTACATGATTAGCCAGACCGGAAGAAATAGCAGCACGGGCATAACCCAGTAAGGGATCTTCTTGCGACTCTCGGCGTTCGCTACCCATTCAGACTTGGGTGGTTCAGGCGGAGGTGGCTCACTCGCCGGAATAGGTACGGGGGCTCCTGTCGTTGGGGCGGCAACAGCTGGCGCGTTTGCCGACTGGGCCGAGGCCTCAGCGGGAGCGGCTCCGGCTTCGGCAGGAACATCAAGGCCAAGCGCTCGCTTGGCATCTCGGGATCGTTTGAGCAGATGCTCGGGAATTTCGGTCAACGTGGCTCCAACTGCGTCAAACTGCTGACTTCTGAAACAGAAAACAAGGCGCGATTCCGCGCCGACTTTGACTGTAGACCGACGCGACGAACAACCAACAACTCTCGGGCCTACAAAGCTAAGAAATCTTGTCGAAATTTCTGCAACAAATGCGGCCAAATACTTGGTGTGTGGGAAGTGTCACTGATAAACAGTCTGCGTGGACCCGTCCGTGCTGGTCCGCGCTTTGTACACTTCGCTTGTGAGAACCTTCACGAGCGGCTCCCGCCCCGACAATCGGCTTAGTATCGAGGAACAGTGAAACGGTATATCGACGGTGCAATCACCAAGTTCTGGATGGTACTGATTGGTACAACCGTCGGCCTTTTTGCATTGATTGCCATATGGGTTGGTTTAACCACTGATGGTCAACAAGCGCCGTACTTGAATGTCGCGTTCGTCATGTCATGGGTCATTTCGATGTTGCTGCTGATCCCTGTCTTTCACTTGATGAAGACTCGCCCGGCCGACAAGGTGGCTACCTGGGGCGAATCGATGATCGGCGCTGTCTACGTATTCTTCGTCCTATTCTGGATTTATGGCACCGTGCCACACCAGTTTCTCACCTTTGCAGAAGCAGAACTGAATTGGCGCTCTGACGCCTTCCTGATCGGGTTCCGTACACCATGGGATTCCAGCCAGGGAATTCTCGAATGGGCGCTGCCTTTTGATCTCAGCTACGCCACGCTTAAAGACCTCCTTGCTGTTGCCGTCTACGGCGTTGGCCTCGTCGCCAACGTTGCCGTGTTCGTCATGTGGCAAAAGCGAGGCGACACCATCGCTGCTCCTGAGCTAGAGGAACAGAGCCGCTATGGTCGACCCATTATTAAGGAAGCCGACAAAGCTGCCGGAATCAAGGTCGGTGTCTAATGGGTGTTCTCGACGCGAATCCACCACTTCCCGAATTCCGCACCGATTATGTTCTGCAAGAAGTCGACGCTGCATGGTTGTCCCAGGCCGTCAAACCAAAACAGTTCATCCACATTGATCAGAGCGAATGCATCACCTGTGAAGGTTGCGTCGATATTTGTCCGTGGAAGTGCATCCATATGGTTACCCCCGACGCCATTGAAGGCGCGATTGGGACCGAACTACCGGGTGAAGACCCCAACGACCACGTGATATTCACCATCGATGACGATGTCTGCACCCGCTGTGCTCTTTGCGTCGATCGTTGCCCCACCGGCGTCATTATTTTGGGCAAGCTTGGCGACCCCGCCGCCGCCGGCGACCAGCATCAGCGCACGAGTACCCATGGCTATGGCTATGGGATGCGTCTCGCATAGCTACACCACGCAGATATAAAACGCGCAGATATAAAATGCATTTCATCACCTTTTCAGATACACCGCCCCCAGAACCAAAGCACTAACAGGAGACCAAGCGAGTGGCACCAAAACCGCCATCTGCAGATCAGGTCAAGCAGGCCGTCAGCGATCTCGCCGATAAGACGCAGGGTTCGCAGGCGTGGAATTCAATTTTCCGCCCCGGATCTATCTTTCGCAAGGGTTACACGGACAGTCCGCGTAACCGCAGCTATGTGATCATGAACTCGGTGCTATACCACCTGCATCCAGTCAAGGTAAAGCGCCATGCCGTCAAGGTCAGCTACACGCTGTGCCTGGGCGGGTTGAGCTTCTTTTTGTTCATCTTGCTTACCGTCACGGGCATCTTCTTGATGTTCTTCTATCGGCCAACTGCCTCGGCGGCCTACGCCGATATGGAAACGTTGCGTTCGGCGGTCACGTTCGGCCTACTTGTAAGAAATATGCATAGATGGGGCGCCCACCTCATGGTGCTCTCTGTGTTCTTGCATATGGCTCGCGTGTTCTACCACGGTGCATACAAGTCGCCTCGTGAGTTCAACTGGGTAATCGGCGTGATCTTGCTCACACTGACGCTTCTCTTGTCCTTCACCGGCTACCTCTTGCCGTGGGACCAGCTCGCACTTTGGGCGGTGACCGTGGGTACCAACATGATGGGCTTCACACCCGTCTTCGGCAATCAGGTCAGATTCGTTCTTCTCGGGGGCGTAGAGATCGGCAGCGACACGTTGTTGCGCTGGTACGTACTGCACGTCCTCCTGCTTCCGTTCGTTACCGTCATCATGATGGCTATTCACTTCTGGCGAGTCCGCAAAGACGGCGGCATCTCCGGTCCGCTCTAGCAGGAAGGTAAACACATGACTGAAATTCCAGAGCATCTCCTCAAACGAGCCAAAGAAGCCAAGGAACGCGCCGCCGCAGCAAGTGGCGACGCGGCACCCGCAGCCGCTGTCGAATCGACACCAGAACAGGCTGCTGCGGCATCTAAGATTCCTCAACACCTGCTCGATCGCGCGAAAGCTGCTCGCAGCCAAGCAGCGGGCACCGCCGTCGAGGCCGCTGTGCCAGTCACCGCTGCTGCCGCAAGTGGTGGCGCTATCGCCACGGCTGCGCCAAACGCACCGACGGGTCCTGGCGGGCATACCCAACGTTTGCTGACCGTCGTTAAGTCAGGCTCGATTCAAGACGTAAAGTCGGCGCCGGTCGACAAGGTGCATGTATGGCCCCACCTGCTTGTGGCCGAATTCGTAGCCGCACTCGCGTGCACTGCCTTCACCCTGATCTTCTCGATCTTCGTGAATGCGCCGCTACTTGAATTGGCTGATTTCAACGCAACGCCGAACCCTTCCAAAGCCCCGTGGTACTTCTTGGGCCTTCAGGAACTGCTCACCATGTTCCACCCCATGGTCGCTGGAGTGACCTTGCCTGGTTTCGCCCTGATCTTGCTTATCTTGGCACCATTCCTCGACAAGAACCCGTCCAATAAACCAGAGAAGCGCAAGTTTGCTATCTCAATCATGACTGTTCACCTGATGTTCTGGACTGTGCTCGTCATGATTGGCTCATTCTTCCGAGGCCCTGGCTTCAACTTCGTCTTCCCTTGGGAAGCCGGATTGTTCTTCGAGCTTTAAGCCGAAACCGATCTAGCTAGATCACCCCTCTCGTTCTACCGTCCGTGCCACAGCCCCCCAAAAGAGTTAAGAAAGGCCAGCCATGACTATCGCCCTGATCGTAATTGCAGCACTTGTTGTGTTTGCTGCGGTCACCGTTGTTGCGACGCTTCGTAGTAGCGACGCAGATTCCGCAACCGGGCGGCTGTCGCGAGAGACCCTGTCCCGCGACCGCGGCACCGTCACGATCACCGAAACTGCTGTTTCCGTGGATGCTGGCGACAACGAAAGTGTCGCTGTCTCGACCGGTAAAGAAATCGAACGCTCGGCCGTCCTTGCCCGCCGCGAAGGCCAGGCTCTTGTTCCGGCCTCTGCGTCTGAACTAACCGAATGGGTTGCCCCAGATCCCGAACAGACCGGTGTTGCCCGTCGTCAGTTCTTGAACCGTTCCATTATTGGCAGCTTCACTCTTGGTTTGGGTGGTTTCGGCGCCAGCTTGTTGGCTTTCCTCTGGCCACCGTTTATTACCGGCTTCGGAGCTCCCATCAACATGGGCAAAGTGACCGACATCGTGCAAGGTATTCGCGATAGTGGCGGCTTTTTGTACCGCCCCGAAGGCCGTGCATGGCTGACCGAATACCCAGTCGGTGCTATTGAACGTGCCCGTAGCGTCTACTCCGCCGCTGAGCTCGCTGGCATGGAAGTAGGCGTTGTTGCACTGTTTCAAAAGTGCCCGCATCTGGGTTGTCGTGTTCCGAGCTGTGCCACCTCACAGTGGTTCGAGTGTCCGTGCCACGGCTCCAAGTACAATCGCGTTGGCGAGAAGCGTGGTGGCCCAGCGCCACGCGGTATGGATCGCTTCGCAGTAGAAATAACGGGCGGCGGCGAGTTGATCGTCAAGACTGCCGAAGTCATTCAAGGTCCGGCAATCGGCACGAATACAACCGGGCAAGAGGCCGAAGGGCCGAATTGCATCGGCGAAGCCAGTCACTAACGACGTATCACTAAGTAGCACCGCATTGATCGACAGAGAAGTAACGAACGAAACCCATGGATAATCCTGTGATCGCTGCATCGACACAGCGCCAAATCGGCTACGTCATAACAGGCATCGTCCTGTTGGCAATGGCTGTTTATTGGCTGTTTAACTGGCTCGAAGGTCGTCATGAGACGGGTGCCGAGGTCGAGCTTGCAGCTAACCGAAAAGAAGCTATGTCCGACGAGGAGATGGAGACGAAGCGTCTCGATCTTTCGCTAACCGGCGGATTGGTTACATTGACCATCATCGCCCTTGCCCTGCCGCTTTACTGGCTGGGCGAGCCAGGGCGCCAAGAGGGTTTGGTCGATTTTACCGATACCCAATCGGTCGCTCAAGGTGGCGAGTTGTACGAGGCGAACTGCGCCCAATGCCACGGTTCAGCCAACGGCGACGGCGGTATTGCTGCGGACTTCAGCCTGGTAGACACCAACGGTGTCTTCGTTGAACGCGTCCAATGGACCGCTCCTTCCTTGGGAGCGGTGCTCGATCGCTTCAGCTATGACGAGCTCAAGTACGTATTGAACTACGGGCGACAAAATTCGCCCATGCCTGCATGGGGCGCCCCTGGTGGTGGCGCAATGACTGTCCAGCAGATCGACAAGGTCATCGCGTATCTATCGGCCGAACAGAAGTCGCCCGAGGAGATTGCTAAGGGCGTTGACTCTGGGCTTGCTGGTGCAGCGCTATTTAAGGCCCGCCAAGACAATGCAGCTATTTACAGTGAGCAGTTGCGGTTAACCGCCCAGATTCAAGACCTCGAAGACGACCTGGCTGAGATGGACTCCGACTCTGGCGAGGCATCAAACCTGGCGGCTGAGATCATCGTATTGACTGCGGTCAAGAAGGACCTTGCGAACGAATTATCTTCACTGGCAGATTCGATCCTGCTGGCATCAGAATCGGATCAACTGCTCGAAGGTGAATTGTTGTTTAACAACCCAGCCGCTGGTGGTGCCTACGGTTGCGCCCGTTGCCACAGCGCTGGTTATAGCTACAACGCCAACGACTACCCCGACAACCCGCTCATCGATCCGGTTCTCAATGGCGGCGGTGGCTTTGGACCGAGCCTGCTGGGCGTGCGAGACCAGTTTGAAACGTCGTTAGAGATGGAAGCGTTCATCTTCAGCGGCAGCGAAAACGGTATTGCGTACGGGGTCTACGGCCAGGGCGATGGCGGTGGCCAGATGCCGGGCTTTGGTAAGTGCTGGGCCGAGAGCGATGCTGTTGGCGTCGTCCCTCGTATTGAGCTCGACCGGATTACCGGTCACTGCGCAGGCACCAATGTGATCTCGCTCGAAGCACATGATGGCGAAATCATCGCTCGCGATGGGATTCTGACTCCAGAACAGATCCAGGCCATCGTGGCCTACGAAAGGTCACTCGACTCATGATGGGCATGATCGACATCATCGCCGGCCTCGGCTGGGACCCTGAAATACGTGGTCTTCTTACCGTTGCGCTCGGCCTGGCCGTGCTCGCTGGTTCGGTATGGCTGCTACTCGTTACCAATACCGGAACCCGTCTGGGCTCGCTCATTGCGCTCGCAGGTTTTTGGGGCTGGCTGTTTGTTATGGGCATCTTCTGGTGGATCTACGGCATTGGCTGGGCTGGCTCGCTGCCTACCTGGGAAGTCCAAGACGTGTTCATTGACGCTCCTGGCGCTGAGGTCGAAGGACTGCAGGAGGCCTTTGTTGGCAACGTCGACGATCTTCCTGATGGCAACTGCTTCAACGGCGACATCTTTCCGCTCGCGGATGGCGTTGGTTCGATGTCGCTTGATGCGACCTCGACCCGCTGGGCTCTCTGCACGCCACGTGCTATAGCGCTTGTTTCGGCCTATCCCAGTGCCGAACGCGAGTCGATCATTCGTCAGTTGTTAAATCCCCAAGGCGAGAATTCTAAGGTTGATCGAGTCGTCAACCGGCTCTTTGGTACCCCAATGGCGGAACCGCAAGAGATGCTCAACGCGCTGACCAGCAGCCAGCGCGACGAGGTCTTCGATGAGCTTGTGCGCTTCCGGACCGAAGAACTCCGTCAAGGTGTCATAGATTCAAACGACTTCCTTGGGCCCGACGATCCGCGTTATATCGAAGGCGATGCGTTGGCCGTAGCTCAAGACGAAGCGGTGGCCAATGCCATGCTACGTATCGATGACATATCGCTCAGCCAGCTCGAAGCGCTCGCTCCCCAGGTAAATGAGTGGGCCGAACAAGCGGGACTGATTCGGCTGAGTGGCTGGAATCTCCAGTCGACATCGCAGTCAGGTGAAGCGGCGGCTACTGCCGATGCTTTCCTTCGAAACGAACTTTTCCCCGATGGCGACTTCTTGGTGCTCGATGCTTTCCAGCAGGGGGGCAAAGACAAACGCACCGGAAGCGGGCTTTGGGATCGTGTTTCCCACAAGGTAAGTAGCACCGCACAGATCACGCATCCCACGAACTACACCGTGGTGAACGTGCAACAGACCGTCGAAAAAATAGCGGACCCATCGAAACCACCGCCGGTACCCGAGATAGATCCAGACCAGCCGACCTATTCCGTCGTGATGACTCGCAACCTGGGTAATTTGCGTCTGATTCCTGGTCTGTTCACGATCGTGTCACTGATCCTGTTCCTGCTCACCTGCTTGGTGTTGCATTGGCGAGATCTGGGTCTGCGTGAAAAAGGCTTCGAGTCCTGACCATGTTGTCCTGGGCCCGCACCATGACCGACTGTAGGAAGCGAAACTAACGATGCTGGGTCAATATCTTCCCGTCGTCATGCTGTTTGTGTTGGGTGTGCTGTTTGCACTGCTCAGCCTGATCGCGTCGCGGCTACTGGCGCCGAACCGCTCGACACCAGTAAAGAGTCTGCCTTATGAGTGTGGCGTGAGCGGTGGTGCCACTCGGAACCCGATCCGGTTCCCGGTCAAGTTCTTTTTGGTCGCCATGATTTTCATCGTGTTCGACATCGAAGTCATCTTCTTGTACCCCTACGCACTCGTGTTTAATTATCTCGGCAGCTTCGGCCTTGTTGCGATCGGTATCTTCTCGTTTGCAGTATTCGAGTCGTTTGTGTACCTGATCAGCAATGGCGCCTTGGAATGGGGCCCAATTAAGCGAGTTGCTCGCCCGATCAGTCAGGTCACCAGCACCCGCACCACCAGCTCGACGATCCGCCGTGTTGGAACTAAGGGTCGCGAAGATGGCCAAAAAAGCGCCGAGACCATCGAAGAATTTATCGAACGAGAGGTCGCCTGATGGGCATCATTAAAGATGTCAAAGACAATGGCATGGGTGGCCTTGAATACAATTTCCTGACTGCCAAGATTGAAGATCTGGTTAGCTGGAGCCGGGCCCGCAGCCTGTGGCCAGCCACATTTGGTCTGGCTTGCTGTGCTATCGAGATGATGGCGACTGGCGGCTCGCACTACGACCTGGCCCGCTTTGGGATGGAAACATTTCGGGCATCTCCACGCCAGGCTGATGTCATGATCGTCGCCGGGCGAGTGAGCCAGAAGATGGCACCAGCACTTCGCCAGATCTATGACCAGATGATGGAACCCAAGTGGGTCATCTCGATGGGTGTCTGCGCATCAAGCGGCGGCATGTTCAACAATTATGCACTGGTTCAAGGTGTCGATCAGATCGTGCCCGTCGACGTCTACGCACCTGGGTGCCCTCCGGGTCCTGAGACGCTGCTGCATGCAATCGTCACTTTGCACAAGCAGATTGAAACCGGCGAACTTGTTAAGCGTCGCGAAGCAACTGGCGCTGGTGCTGGCATCGTCGTCGAACAACGTGACGGCCAGAGCGACACGCAGATCGTGCTGAGCCGATGAGTCCAGAGCCGGAGACTGCTGCTACACCAGCTGAACCTGCCACACTCTACGGCGTCGTTATCTCTGATTCGCCGGGCCAGGTTGTGCTGCACCCAAGTGTTGAGCAGTACCTGCCGACGATCGAGGCCATGAAGGCCGATGGTTATGTATCGGTCATTGACCTATGCGGTGTCGACTATCTAACTCACGGTGGGCGCTCATTGCCCGAAGGCGTTGCACCCGAACGATTCGAAATCGTTGTCAACATGATTGCTCATACGGCGCCACGGCGGGCTCGCTTACGAGTCCAGGTTGCCGAATCAGACCCGACCGTGCCCACGCTGTTTGATCTATTCCCCGGTGTCGAAGCCATGGAACGCGAAGCCTTTGACATGTTCGGTGTTGTCTTCGAAAACCATCCTGACCCGACCCGGATCTTGATGCCTCCTGATTGGGACGGTCACCCGCTCCGCAAAGACTTCGGTGTTGGTTCGGTACCCGTGCAGTTCAAGGGCGCGGCTGCGCCCCGTTGATTATCTTCTTCTTCCAGCCGTATGAGGTTGCACATGACGCTTCTTGAACAACCAGATCCGATTAACGCCGCCGAGCGTGTCTTCCGTCGCGGCGATGACAGCGCCGTACTGCGCATCAGCGAGGCTGACGCCGAGATGGTCGAAACGGTCGATATTGATCCGTTGAGCGATGAGCCAATGATTGTCAATATGGGCCCGGTTCACCCTTCAACACACGGTGTGCTTCGGCTTGTCTTGGAGATGCAAGGCGAACAGGTTCTGCGTTCAAAGCCGGTGATTGGTTACCTGCACACTGGCATGGAAAAGACCGGCGAACAGCTGTCTTATCTGCAGGGTGGCACCAATGTGACCCGCATGGATTACGCCTCGCCGTTGTTCAACGAACTGGTATTCTCGCTCGCGACCGAAGAACTACTTGGGATCGAAGTTCCGCCTCGTGCTCAGTGGATCCGCACCATGATGTGCGAGCTCAATCGCATCTCCTCGCACATGTTGTTCCAAGCAACCAACGGCATGGACGTCGGTGCCGTGTCGATGATGCTTTACGGCAACCGACTCCGCGAAGAAACGCTACGCATCCTTGAAAAGATCACTGGTTTGCGAATGAACCACAACTACATCCGCCCAGGCGGGGTAGCCGTGGATCTTCATGACGGTTGGCGTGAAGACATCGCTGGGTTGATGGATCTGTTACCGCCTCTGATCGATGAGTTCGACGAACTGCTGACTGGCCAACCCATCTTCCGCGAGCGCCTGCAAGGCGTTGGCGCCATAAATGCTGAAGAATGCCTGGCACTCGGCGTGACTGGACCTATCTTGCGAGGCTCCGGCTACGCGTGGGACCTTCGCCGCGACATGCCGTACCTGAACTACGACGAACTCGACTTCGATGTTATTGTTGGCACATACGGCGATTGTTTCGACCGCTATGCCGTGCGCTTGAACGAAGCTCGCGAATCGATCAAGATCGTGCAGCAGTGCATGGAGAAGATGCCGACAGGTGACTATCGCCTGCAAGACAAGAAGGTCACGCCGCCACCACGAGCTCGTATCGACGAGTCGATGGAAGCGTTGATTCACCATTTCAAGATCTTCACCGAGGGATTCAAGGTGCCCGAGGGCGAAGTCTACGTGGCTGTGGAATCGCCGCGCGGTGAGCTCGGCTGTTACATGGTTAGTGATGGCGGTGCACACCCCTACCGCATGCACATCCGCGCCCCCAGTTTCGTAAACCTGCAAACCATGCCGCACATGATGCAAGACGCCCTCGTCGCCGATGTCGTTGCCATTATTAGCTCAGTGGACCCTGTGTTGGGAGAAGTTGACCGCTAATGCCTCGTTTGTCTGAATCGAATTTGCGTATTGCGCATGAGATCATCAGCCGGTATCCGCGTGCCAAGAGTGCGCTGATTCCGTTGTTGCATCTTTCGCAGGAACAAGATGGTTACGTCGCCGACGATGCCATGAAGCATCTAGCCGAGCTGTTGGACCTGACCCCGGCTGAAGTACTGGGTACCTGTTCGTTCTACGAGATGTTCAAGCGTGAACCCGTTGGCGACTACCGCATCAATATCTGCCACGGCATTGCCTGCCATCTGCTTGGTGCCGACGACTTGATCCACCATGCCGAAGAATCCTTGGGGGTGCGTCAAGGCACCGTGACCGGCGATGGCATCAGCATCGAAGGCGTCGAGTGCATCGCAGCATGCACCGAAGCACCGTGTTTACAGGTCAACTACCGCTACATGAATAAGGTAGATAATGCCGGGTTCGATGCTCTCGTTGACGGCATCCGCGACGGCTCAGTCAGCGTTCCTAAACACGGCACGCTCGCTCTGACCCGCCAGTCGATATCTGAAGACAAAGCAGCTGGCAACTCGATGGTCGAAAGTAATGATCCTCCGGCCTGGTGGCCCGAGCCCGCAGCTGCTGAAGGTGGGAACTAGTGCCGTTTGAAAAAGTCGTAACCCGGCGCTTCGATAATCTTGAAGCGCACAAAATCGACACCTATGTCGCAACCGGCGGTTATGCCTCGTTGCGCAAGGCGCTCGATACGACACCCGAAGCAGTCCACAATGAGGTCAAGGCCGCAAGCGTGCTCGGTCGCGGTGGTGCTGGCTTCCCGGCGGGTGTCAAATGGGGATTCTGTCCTCCCGGCGTGTGGCCTCGTTATCTCGTAGTAAATGGCGACGAGTCTGAGCCCGGTACATACAAGGACCGCCAACTGCTTGAGCGTGACCCGCATCAGGTCATCGAGGGTTGCCTACTTGCGTGTTACGCCGTTGGACTGACCCAATGCTTCTTGTACATTCGCGGCGAAATGGCGCACGCCCAAGAACGGGTTGCTGCCGCACTGAATGAGGCCTACGAGGCCGGCTATGTGGGCAAGAACATTCTGGGAACCGACTTCAGTGTCGACATCGTGCTGCATTGGGGCGCAGGTGCCTACATCGTCGGCGAAGAGACAGCGTTGATTGAAAGCCTCGAAGGCAATCGAGGTATGCCGAGACTAAAGCCCCCGTTCTTCCCCGCAGCTGTGGGCCTGTACGGCCAGCCGACGATCGTGAACAATGTCGAGACACTGGCCAACCTGCCTTGGATCGTTGAACATGGCGCCGAGGCTTACACCGCAATGGGGGCCGAGAACTCCAAGGGAACTCGCGTCTTCGCCGTGTCCGGCCATGTGAACAACCCTGGCGTGTTCGAAGTCGAATTCGGAACCACCACATTCCGAGACATCATTGAGGGCAGCGACTATGCCGGTGGTGTTCGTGACGGCAAGAAACTCAAAGCGTTCATCCCCGGTGGAGCGTCAGCACCCTGGTTCTTCGAAGAACACCTCGATCTACCCCTCGAAAAAACTGCTGTCGACCAGGCCGGATCCATGCTTGGGTCTGGCGCCATCGTGGTCATGGACCAAGACACTGACATGGTCAAGGCCTGCCATAATTTGGTGCGATTCTTCGCTCGAGAGAGCTGCGGTAAATGCACGCCGTGTCGCGAAGGTACAACCTGGCTCGAACGAATTTTGAGTCGTATCATCGCTGGTCACGGTCGGCCCAGTGACCTGTCGTTGCTTACCGAGGTTTGCGAGAACATCAGCCCCGGGATTGCGTGGCCGCCCAAGCAGACAACGATCTGCCCCCTCGGCCCGTCTGCGGTGTCACCGATCGCCTCGTCGATCGAACGCTTCCGCAATGAGTTCGAGGATTACATCACCCTTTCTGATCGCCGAGTGATTCCGGTGGGTGCCGCATGA
This sequence comes from uncultured Acidimicrobiaceae bacterium, assembly GCA_905182135.1. Lineage (GTDB taxonomy): Bacteria > Actinomycetota > Acidimicrobiia > Acidimicrobiales > UBA10347 > UBA10347. The sequence continues at coordinate 48,116 of CAJJAG010000007.1, forward strand.
CTGACACGACCGACGAGATCGAGACCGACGAATCGGCCGAAATCGAAGAACCCGCGCCGCCGCCAGGCGTGCCGATCACGGTGAACGGCGAAGTCTTCTACGCCGCTCCGGGTCGCAACCTGATCGACGCGTGCGAAGACGCTGGCGTATACGTGCCACGCTTCTGCTATCACCCGCGCATGACGCCGGTGGGTATGTGCCGTATGTGTTTGATCGAGGTCGACACGGGCCGCGGCCCGGCGCTGACGCCATCATGCATGTTGACGGTCAGCGATGGCATGGTCGTCGAGACCGAGACAGAGGCTGTAAAAAAAGCCCAAGACGGTGTCTTGGAACTGTTGCTGATCAACCATCCGCTCGACTGTCCGGTTTGTGACAAGGGTGGCGAATGTCCGCTTCAAGATCAGACCATGTCCTATGGGCCTGGCGAAAGCCGGTTTGTCGAAGAGAAGCGGCATTTTGAAAAGCCGATTCCGATCAGCGACACGGTCTATCTCGACCGTGAACGTTGCATTTTGTGTGACCGTTGCACCCGCTTTGCTGCCGAGGTAGCGGGTGACCCACTGATTCACTTCATGGGCCGTGGCAACCAAACGGAGGTCAACACCTTCCCCGATGACCCATTTTCGTCGTACTTCAGCGGCAACACGGTCCAAATTTGCCCGGTAGGGGCGCTTACAGCCAAGCCATACCGATTTAAGGCTCGTCCGTGGGACTTGTCCGAGGTTGCGTCGACCTATCCCAACGCAATGGGCGACCGCATCACTATCCAATCGTCTCGTAATGAGGTCCTTCGGTACTTGGGTGTCGATTCTGACGCAGTGAACTGGGGTTGGCTCACCGACCGCGACCGCTTCAGCTTCGAAGCAACTATGAGCGAACAACGTCTGACAGCCCCGCTGATGCGTGGCGATGGTCTGGGTAACGTCGATGATGGCGGCGACGAACTTGTCGCGACGACTTGGGCTGTTGCGCTGCAACGCCTGGTGACGGCGCTCGAAGATGCCGACAATAACGCTGGCCCCGAGTCGGTCGCAGTACTTGGTGGCGCTCAACTCACGAATGAGGGCCAGTACGCCTGGGCCCGGTTCGCCAAGGGTGTCATCGGCACCGACAGCATTGATGCCCAGATGGGCGACGGTCTTCCTGCCGACATCGTGGCTTCGATGCCACGCACCACGATCTCGCAAGCTTGTGCCAAGGGTGGCACTATTGTTCTGCTCAGTGGCGATCCCAAAGAAGAACTTGGGTCCCTCTATCTGCGGCTGCGCCATGCAGTCGTGCACGACGGTGCAACACTGATTGAGCTGACGCCGAACGAAACTGGACTGACGAAACACGCTGCGCACTCTGTGCGTGTTCGGCCAGGCGAAGTGGCCTCGGTTGCGGCTGCGCTCGTGACCGGCACCGGTGGCGATGAGCTTGCTGCAGCTTCGGCTGCGATCACCGGCGCTGATTCTGTCTCGGTGATCTGTGGTCGTACCTCATTGGCCGACAACGCGTCGTTGACAGTCGATGCAATCAACACGTTTGCCTCGCTTGACACCGTTCGCTTCCTGCCCGCTTTGCGCCGAAGCAATGTGCACGGCGCTATCGACTTGGGCCTGACCCCTGGCATGCTCCCGGGTCGCACTTCTCTCGATGCTGCTCGAGCCGCCTTCACCGCTGCATGGGGATCAGTACCGGCTAAAGCTGGTCGTGACACAGCCGGTATTCTGGCCGACGCAGCCGCTGGCAAGATTGCCGTACTCTTCCTGCTTGGTGCCGACCCACTCGCTGACTTCCCGGACCCAGAGCTAGCCAAGGCAGCGCTCGATGGTGCGGGTTTGGTTATTTCTATTGACCCGTTCGTGAACGAGTCGGCTGCCTATGGCGCCGACATCGTGATGCCCGCCGCGGCGTTTGGCGAGGTCGACGGCAGCCACACCAATCTCGAAGGTCGAATCACGCCGCTTCGACAAAAGGTCACCCCTCCGGGAACCGCTCGCCCTGACTGGATGATCGCTGCGGAACTGGCGATGCGGTTGGGTAAAGATATGGGTTTTGCTTCGGTCGCTGACATCACCAATGAAATCGCTGCAGTTTCGCCTATGCACGCCAATGCTGATGCAGCTGCGATCGATGCTGCGAGCGATGGTGTGCTCGTATCGGGCGGTCCTGCATGGACCGACCAGGGTGCTCCAACACCTGCGCCCGCCTATGACCGCTATTCGTTCCGCTTGGTGGTTGATCGCACCATGTACGACGGTGGTACCCAGACGACTATGTGCCCCTCGATCGCAGAGCTAAGCAAGCCGGGTGCAGTACGCATCAGTTCAACCGAAGCCTCCAAGCTTGGCGTCAGGGATGGTGCCATTGTTCGGATCAGCTCACAACGCGCGTCAGTCGAGGGTCCGGTTGTAATCGATGATCGCGTGGCTTCTGGCATCGCGGCTGTTGCGCATAATCATGTTGGCCTCGACATTCGCTCCCTCATCGATATGAACGAGCTCGTCACCGACGTCCGGATCGAAACCGTATGACATCGCTCCCGCTCGCTGTAGATCCGCTGTTCGTTGGCGGCGTCGGCCTTGAAGAAGTTTTGATCGTTGCACTCAAGGTGGGTGTGGCCTTTGCCATGCTCATGGTCAGTGTCATGCTCATGATCTGGTTCGAGCGCAAGCTGCACGCCGACATGACCAACCGTATGGGGCCAACTATCACGGGCCCATTCGGCTTGCTACAGACGTTGGCCGACGGCATCAAGCTGTTCTTCAAAGAGGATTTGCTTCCTAACGACGAGCGCGGCGACTCTGCGATCTTCCGCCTAGCCCCCTACCTCACGCTGATCCCGGCGTTCTTGATCTTTACGGTCGTGCCGATCGGCGGCGATTTTGACAATGCCGACGGGAAAGTCAGCTGGTGGGGCAACACGACCCAGCTGCAGATCGCTGACCCGCCAGTCGGCATCTTGTTCGTGCTGGCGCTGTCGTCGCTTGCGGTCTACGGCATCATGCTGGCCGGCTGGTCGTCTGGCTCTAAGTACCCGCTGTTTGGTTCAGTTCGTGCATCAGCCCAGATGGTCTCCTACGAAGCAGCATTGGGACTATCGCTGGTCGCTGTTCTGGTCAAGTCGGGCACGTTGTCTACTCACGACATCGTTGCTGGCCAAGCCGACGGTTGGAACTGGAACCTGTGGATGACGGGCTTTATACCGTTTATCGTCTTCTTGATCGCCTCCACAGCCGAGCTCAATCGTCCCCCATTTGACCTTGTCGAAGCGGAACAAGAGATTGTTGGCGGTTTCCACACCGAGTATTCATCGATTCGATTCGCGCTGTTCTTCCTTGGCGAGTACATGAACGTTGTCACCATGTCGGCCATCATGGTCACGCTGTTCTTCGGTGGACCCGATGGGCCGATCCCATTCTTCGAAAGCTTCGGTTGGGCGTGGGGCATTCTGTGGTTCATGCTCAAGGTGTTGGCGTTCTGCTTCACCTTTGTCTGGTTCCGGGCCGCACTTCCTCGCTTTCGATACGACCAGCTCATGGACTTGGGCTGGAAGCTACTGATTCCATTGTCACTCGGCTGGATCGTTGCCCTGGTTGCACTTGACCTCGCGGCCAGCGAGGGTTGGAACCGCCCGTTGGTCGCGGTGATCTGCTTCGCTGGTCTGATGCTGATGGGCACCTTGCTCAATGCGGCGGTGCAGAGCGGCAAACGTAAACGTCTAGCAGGAGAGGGATTCGACTAATGGGAATCTTCGAAGGCCTCGAAGGCTTCAAACTGACGTTCGGCAAGCTCTTTGATGAGCGTGTCACGGGCGACTACAAGGGCGGTCGTTTCGACGACGAGAAGCGCGAAAAGCCGCTGCGTATGCACGGTCGCCATGTGCTGAATCGTTACGAAGATGGCATGGAGAAGTGCATCGGGTGTGAGCTTTGCGCTGGTGTATGTCCTGCCAACTGTATTTATGTGCGTGGTGCCGATAACCCCATCGATGATCCAGTCTCACCTGGCGAGCGTTATGGCTTTGTCTACGAGATCAATTACTTGCGGTGTATCCACTGCGACCTGTGTGTCGAAGCCTGCCCGACGCAGGCGATCACCGAGTCAAAGATGTTCGAGTTCTCGTTCACCAACCGCCAAGACGCGATCTACACCAAGGAAGAACTTGTTGTAGGTGATGACGGCCAGCCAAAGCATCTGCCTTGGGAAGACTGGCGCCCAGGTGAAGACGAGAACACTTCGGCCTGGATGCGTGCCACCTCGCCAAGTGGCGCTGCCGAATACATCGGCAAGGTCGCATGGTCCGGCGAACTCGGCTACGGCATCCGCGCCCCCGAGGCCGGCCAAACCGCTGACCTGGCCGAGGCCCATGGCGATGCAGAAGATATGGCAGGAGGAAACCACTGATGGAATTTGTCGTGTTCATCATCGCCGGCCTGTTGGCGATTATCGGCGCGCTCGGTTTGATCGGGTTCAAAAACCCGGTGCATTCGGCGCTATCGCTTGTGCTCTCACTGTTTGCCGTTGCCGTTTTATTCCTGAACCAAGACGCGCAGTTCCTGGCTGCGGTGCAAGTCATCGTGTACGCCGGAGCCATCGTCGTGCTGTTCCTGTTCGTGATCATGCTGCTGGGCGTTGACCAAGCCGAAGACCTCTCGGTTGAACCCATTGCAGGGCAACGACCGATTGCCCTGGCAATTGGTGCTGGTGTCTTGGCGCTGTCTGTGCTCTTCATCTCAGTTGCTGCCGATGGTGGTGCAACCGGCCAACAGTCCGTAACCGCCGAAAAGGTCGATTCGATAACTGGCACTGCACAATCAGCCACGGCGGCTCTGGGCGATAATCAGACTGACGGAACCGAGACGATTCCAAATATCGAGCAACTGGGCCGAACCCTGTTCACCGACTATGTCTTTGCCTTCGAAGTGACCGCCTTGCTACTGACGATCGCCGTTGTTGGTGCTGTGATGTTGGCCCGCAAGCCCAAGGGTGAGCTTGCGCCGCTGCCTGTGATTCCTGGTCGCTCCGGCACGACAGATGAGACAGAAGAGTTGGAGGACGCCTGATGGAACTTACGTCCACCTGGTACCTGGTACTTGCGGCGATCTTGTTTGCGCTGGGCGCAACCGGGCTGCTGGTTCGCCGCAATCCATTAATCATGTTCATGTGTGTTGAGCTCATGCTCAACGCTGTGAACCTCACGTTCGTCACGTTCGGCAATGATCTGAACGATCTTGGCGGCGAAATTTCCGTGTTCTTTGTGCTAGTCGTGGCCGCGGCCGAAGTTGTTATCGGCCTGGCCATCATTGTGGCGATCATGCGTCGCCGCAATGAAGCAACGGCCGATGACCTATCGGCACTCCGAGGCTGACGTGATAGCACCTGTGCAATTAGCAAACTTACAACTTGTCGAACTTGTGTGGCTCGTGCCGCTTCTGCCGCTTCTCGGCTTCGTCATTTTGATGTTCTTTGGTCGCCGACTTGGTGAACCCGTCGCTGGTTGGCTGGCAACAGCAGCCATGGGCGGCTCGTTCCTGGCCTCTGTCCTGGTCTTTGTTGGCATGCTCGGGCTCGAGGGCGGCGAGAGCGGAGAGCGCATCGTCGAAGTCAAACTCTTCGATTGGGTGGTGGCAGGCGACTTCAGTGTCGATATTGGCCTGCTGGCGGACCCGCTGTCGGTCACCATGATCTTGTTCATCACCGGTGTGGCCACGCTGATCCATTTGTACTCGATCGGCTACATGCACGGCGATGCGAACTTCTCCAAGTTCTTCGTCTACCTGAACCTGTTCGCTTTCTCCATGCTCATGCTCGTGCTGGGTGATAATCTGCTGCTGACCTTCCTTGGTTGGGAGGGTGTGGGCGCCTGCTCGTACTTCCTGATCTCGTTCTGGTTCACTGACGAGGCCAACGCCAGCGCTGGTAAGAAGGCGTTCGTCACCAACCGCGTTGGCGACTTCGGATTCATGCTGGCCACGTTCCTGGCGTTCTTTGCCTACGGCTCGATCGAGTACGGCGAAATGTTCTCAGGTTCAGCGATTCCGGCTGGCACTGCCACCGCCATTGCCTTGCTGGTCTTTGTTGGAGCGGCCGGCAAATCGGCCCAGTTCCCGTTGTACCTGTGGTTGCCTGATGCAATGGCTGGCCCCACTCCAGTTTCTGCGCTGATTCACGCAGCCACCATGGTCACCTCCGGCATCTACCTGTTGGCTCGAATCAATCCGATTCTGGCTGCATCACATGACTGGGCTCCGAGCTTGATTGCCTGGGTCGGCCTGTTCACTGCTCTCTTTGCAGCCTCGATTGCGGTTGCCCAAGACGATATTAAAAAGGTACTGGCCTATTCGACCGTGAGCCAGTTGGGCTTCATGGTCGTGGCTGTCGGTACTGGTGTGTACGTTGCAGCACTGTTCCATATGATCACGCACGCATTCTTTAAAGCGCTTATGTTCTTGGGGTCCGGTTCAGTCATTCATGGCATGAACGACGATCAAAATATGAAACGTTATGGCGGTCTGGCCAAGCTCATGCCGATCACCGCGGGCACCTTCCTGATTGGTTGGCTTGCCATTGCGGGTATTCCACCGTTCTCGGGTTTCTGGTCTAAGGACGAAATTTTGGTTGGGGTGTATGACAACTCGGACATCTTTGCTAACAAGGTCCTGTTCGTACTGTTGTTGATCGCTGCACTTCTGACTGCCTTCTACATGACTCGACTCGTGATCTTGACGTTCTTTGGTCCTCCTCGCTGGCGTGACGAAGTCACTGGCGAGGCGCTTATCGAATCCGACGACGAGTTGCCAGTGCGCCATCCGCACGAGTCGCCATGGATGATGACCCTGCCCTTGGTCGTGCTCGCCGGGTTGGCGCTTGTCGCCGGCTTCATCAATCTGCCGTTCGCTTCGGACTTGCATTTCCTGGGGAACTGGCTTGAACCATCGTTTTACTTCAACGGTCATAGCAACGAGTACCACGCTGCTGCTGGTGGCGGTACCAAGCTCACACTTGCGGTGATCGCCACGATTTGCGCTATTGGTGGCATCGGTGCTGCCTGGAAGTTGTACTTCGACAAGCGTGGCGGCACTGGCCCCGACGCTCCGGCGATCATGGCTCAGGGCTGGGGTTACGACAACGCTGTGTCCAACTTCATGGGCGGTCCTGGCTCTAAAGGCTTTGATGCCCTGGCTGAGTTTGACGGCAAGGTCCTAGATGGGGCAGTAAATGGTGTCGGCAAGTTGATTCAGCTCGATGGCAGCTTCTTGCGCAGGATCCAGAATGGACTTGTGCGTAGCTACGCCGTGCTGATCGCCCTTGGCGCAATTGGTTTGATGGTCTACTTCCTGGTCGTGAGCACGTGATGTCTGCTGTTCTTGCCGCCAATGTCGGCTTCCCACTCTTGCCCGTGCTGGTCGTGTTACCTGTGCTGGGCGCCCTGGTCATTGCACTGACACCTTCCACTCGGCCCGATGTAGCTCGAGCTATTGCCTTGAGCACCACGGTCATGACGGCTGCCCTTGGCATTTATCTACTGTGGAACTTCGAAACGTCCAATGGCACGTTCCAGTTCGAGAGCGATCAGTCGTGGATCGAATCGTTCGGCATCAGTTGGCTGGCCGGGGTCGACGGCATCTCGCTTTGGCTCATCGTGCTGACTGTGCTGTTGTTCCCGCTGGCGATCTTTGCCGTTGTTCCCGAGCACAGCCCCAAGCCGTACTACGCATGGTTGCTGATTCTGCAGACCGGTTGTCTCGGCGTCTTCGTCGCACTTGATCTGTTCATGTTCTTCGTGTTCTTCGAGATCGTGCTCGTACCGATGTACTTCTTGATCGCCAACTGGGGTCACGGAAACCGCCACTACGCGGCGATGAAGTTCTTCATCTACACCATGCTCGGCTCGGCGCTGATGCTGGTCGGCATGTTGAGCCTGGTCTGGTTGCATGCCAAGGCGCCGGGCAATGAGCTGACCTTTGACATACGGGAGCTCGCAGCATCTGACGCGGTCGGTACCAATGCCGCCCGCTGGATATTCCTGTCGTTTGCGGTTGCGTTTGCTGTCAAAGTTCCGATCTTCCCGCTGCACACGTGGCTGCCTGATGCACACACCGAGGCCCCAACAGCTGGCTCGGTCATCTTGGCCGGTGTCATGCTCAAGCTCGGTACGTATGGCTTCTTGCGCTTTGGCTTGTACCTGTTCCCCGAAGCGTCACACTACTTTGCGCCGGTCTTTCTGACCCTTGGTGTTATCGGCATCATCTATGGCGCCATCGTGGCCACTATGCAGAAGGACCTGAAGCGCCTGGTTGCCTACTCCTCGGTGGCCCACTTGGGATTCATCGTGCTGGGTACATTCTCGCTGAACAGCGAAGGCATTACCGGTGGCATCTTGCAGATGGTCAACCATGGTGTGTCGACAGGTGCCTTGTTCTTGCTCGTTGGTTGGATCTACGAACGACGCCACACCCGTGAGATCGCCAAGCTCGGCGGCCTGCAAAAGGTCGCACCGATTATGGCGGCGATGTTCACGGTCGTGATGTTGAGCTCGATCGGCCTGCCTGGGTTGAACGGCTTCGTTGGCGAGTACCTGATCTTGGTTGGTGCCTTCGTGGCACATCGATGGTGGGCTGTGGTTGCGGCAGCCGGTGTGATCCTTGCATCGCTGTACCTGCTGTGGGCCTACCAAAGGGTCTTCCACGGGCCAATCGACGAAGAGAACGCTGACACAAAGGACCTGAACTTTCGCGAGATCGCGATAATGGTGCCCTTTATTGCAGCCATCGTGTTCATGGGTATCTACCCCAAGCCAGTCATCGATCGGATGGAACCCTCTGTCGATGCGCTGGTCATGCACATTCAAGACAATGTCGACGGCTTCGACGAGCCAGTCAACGAAGGCCGCAAGGGCGACGGCTGGGCCGGTGTTCAAGCAGCTAACGAAGCTGCGAATGGCGACGACGAAGACCATGCCGAGGACGACGAATGATTCTCTTGTTGCAAGACAGCGGCAGCTTCGCTTTCCCTGATGTTGACTGGGGTGGCCTCTCGCCGCTCTTGGTCATGGCAGGCGTACCGCTGGTATTTCTGACGGTCTGGTCGCTGACCTCACATATCGCACCTCGGCGGACTCCGTCGATCGTTGCGGTGCTTGGTGGTATCGGCACCATTGTTGCCGCAGCCATCCAGTGGGGCCGGGTGAGTGGCGACGATGTGCCGGGTTTCTCGACCTTGTCGAGTGCTTACAGCGTCGATGGCTTCTCGATGTTGCTGACTATGTTGATCGCGGCTGCGGTCACCCTTACCGCGTTGTTCGCCCATGACTATCTTGAGCGTGAAGACATAAACTCGGCCGAATTCTTCGTGCTGTTGATGTTGTCGGCATCTGGCGGCATCGTCATGGCCGGCGCCAATGACCTAATCGTGCTGTTCCTGGGACTCGAAGTCCTATCGATCGCGGTCTACGTCTTGGCTGCAAGCCATATGCGGCGGGCTGAGTCACAAGAAGCTGGCATCAAGTACTTCGTGCTTGGCGCTTTTGCGTCAGCTTTCCTGCTTTATGGCATTGCGCTTATGTACGGCGCCACAGGCAGTACCAACCTGGTTCACATCAGTGAATGGTCAGCCAAGCTGAGTCGAGAGGGCAATACCGGCCTGCTTTACGGGGGCATGGCATTGTTGCTGGTTGGTCTTGGTTTCAAGGTGGCCGCAGTTCCATTCCACTCGTGGACCCCCGACGTGTATCACGGCGCACCGAGCCCGACCGTTTCGTTTATGGCTTCGGCCGTCAAGGTGGCCGGTTTCGCAGGCCTGCTCCGGGTCTTCAACCTGACGCTGGGCGCTGACGCTCTGGCCGACGACTGGGCCCCAATGATCTTCGTGTTGGCCGTTCTGTCACTGATTTACGGGACCGTTGTTGGTGTCGTGCAAGACAACGTCAAGCGCATGCTGGCCTACTCATCAATCAGCCATGCTGGCTTCATCCTGGTCGGCGTCGAAGCTGCAAGCGATGACGGCATGACCGCTGCCCTCTACTACTTGGCTGCATATACGTTCATTGCTATCGGCAGCTTCGCCGTGATTTCGGTTGCAGCGCCGAAGGGTGACGCCGCTCATTCACTCACCGACTATAAAGGCTTGGCGTCACGTAAGCCTGTGCTCGCGCTGGCGTTCACGATCTTGTTGCTGGCTCAAGCCGGTGTGCCGTTCACGACTGGTTTCCTCGGCAAGTTCTTTGTCATCGGCGCGTCGATCCAGTCCGAGAACTACCTGCTGGCCATCTTCGCCATGCTGGCTGCTGTGGTCGGTGCTTTCCTTTATTTGCGCATCGTGTTGGCCATGTACAGCACCGGCGATGAAGCCGACGCTGCGGTGACCGGCACTGAACCCATTCCGTGGACAGCGGCACTCACCATTGGTATCACGGTGGCGTTCACCGTGTTCTTCGGTATCTTCGCTGACTTGATGGTTGACCTCGTGGGCGACGCGGTTCCTCAACTCGTCCGCGAGACCGCCGCCGGCTGACCAGGCTACTTACGTCTCTTAATCGATACGGGTGCTCCAAAATGGCGACGTGTTAATGCGCTTCGAACATCAGGTGATGGCTGAGATCGCCGAGCACGGCCCGATGCGGTTCAGTCAGTTCGTCGAAGCTGCGCTGTACGACGCTGACTTTGGCTTCTACACAACGTCGGGTCGCGCTGGCGGCCGCCAGGGCGACTTCGTGACCAGTGCCGAGGTGGGACCGTTGTTCGCCGCGGTCGTAGCTGATTGGCTCGATGGTGTCTGGCGTTCGTTCGGCGAACCAGACGTCTTCCGGGTCTGCGAAGTTGGAGCAGGCGTCGGCACGCTTTTCCGTGGAATCAACCGTGCTTCGCCGGCCTGTTTTTCTGCACTGAACTACACCTTGGTGGAGCGGTCGGCATCGATGCAGGTTGCCCATCAGTCTCTGCCCAGCGAGGCTTGGAAGTCGGGGACGGCTTTCCCCGAGCAACGTCAGCATGTCGTTATGGCGAACGAACTTCTCGACAATCTGAGCTTTGACATCGCCGAACGAGTCACCAATGGTTGGGCCCTTGTGCATGTTGGCGTTGTTGGCGAAAAATTGAGGCTTCAGGTCGGTCCCGCCGATCTGGAACTCAACTACTTGTCAGGTCTTGCTCCGGATGCGGACTGCGGCACTCGAGTGCCGGTTGCGCTCCAGGCTTGCGAATGGGTCGAGCATGTGAGAGCCAACGCCGATCGCGTGCTCGCGTTCGACTATGCAGCGTCGACAGCAGAACTTGCCCGGCGAGATCAGGCTGGCTGGTTGCGAACCTATTTCGGTCACCAGCGAGCAAGTAATCCGCTGGTCGATCCTGGACAGCGTGATATCACCCATGACGTACCGATCGACCAGCTACCGCCAGCCGACGAACAGCATCTTCAAGCCGACTGGTTGAACTTGCATGGCCTGCCCGAACGAGTCGAAGCAGCACGCCAGACATGGACCGAACGTGCCCATATTGGCGATCTGCAGGCGATGGCGGCTCGCAGCGCTATCGGCGAGGCCAAGGCTCTCACCGACCCCACCGGACTTGGCGCCTTTCTCGTGTTGGAATGGCGCGGTGTCTAAGTTTCACAGCTGATTTAGGTCGCTGAGTCTGCGGTTACTCTGCCGCTTCAATTCGGGCTTGCATCTTGCGCATTCCAGTCAGCCATTTCTCGTTGTCATTCGTTTTGAACTCCATCCAGCCCTGAGCTATCTCGTCGGTCAGAATCATGAATCGTTCTTCAGCGAAGGCATCGGTGACTTGCTGGGCTACCTCTTCAGGGTCCTTGAGCGGCCCTGCAGCGGTGCGGGCCCACTCGCTGTCAGCGTCAGGCAACATTGGTGTACGCACACCCAACGGGGCGAGAAGGTAGGTACGGATTCCCTTGTCGTGGTAGGTGATCGACATCCACTCGGCGAGACCTACCACAGCATGTTTGCTTGTTGCGTAGGGGGCATTGCCGTGACTCGTCAGAATCCCGGCCATCGATGCCGTGTGCTGAATATGGCCTTCGCCCCGAGCCAGCATCGAGGGCAGTACGGCGCGAATGGCATACACATGGCTCATCACATTGATGTCCCACTGACGATGCCATTCGTCGATTGGGGTCGTCAATGGGTCGCCTCCCGAAGCGATGCCGGCGTTGTTGCACAGGACATCGATTGGGCCATAGGTGTCCTCGACTCGCAGCAACATTTCGGTGATCTCCGCCTCATCGCCGACATCGACAATTTCAGCGTCACCGCCGATTGCATTGGCGACTGCTTTAGCGTTATCCGCGGCCCGGTCAACGACGATCACCTTGTGGGCGCCGTCTGTGGCGAAGCGTTCACACAAGGCCTTACCGATGCCGCTGCCGCCACCGGTCACTACACATACTCGGTTGGTTACCTGCATTTGTTTCTCTACTTTCCTTGGAACTGCGGAGTCCGCTTCTCCATAAAGGCGGTTCTACCTTCGATGTAATCGTCGCTCATGAAGCACGCCTCGACGAGTGCGTTGATCCGGTCGTGATCCTGGCGCTCGGGGTCTTTGAACGTTTCGAGCACTGATGCCTTGGCCGTCTGCACAGTCATTGGCGCATTCGCCGCGATGGTGGCAGCGAGCTTGGTGACTTCGTCGAGTAGATCGGCGGCCGGAACGACCTGGTTGACTAGCCCCATCTGTTGGGCTTCACCAGAGTCGAATTTGCGGGCGGTCAACATGATTTCTGCGGCCAGGGTGGGTCCCACAATGTGGACGAGTTTCTTGATGCCACCGAATTGGTACCCAAGCCCCAGGCGGGCGGCCGGGATAGCAAATTGGGAATCATCGGCGCACAGACGAAGGTCTGCTTGCAGCGCTGTTGCCAGGCCTCCGCCGATACAGAACCCATGAATCATTGCGATCAGAGGCTTTTTCAGCGTGGCAAAGGCTTGGTTGGCGGCGGTCCACGCCTTTTCGAAGTTGGCTCGTCCATCGGGCGTCGAACGATGCTGATCAAACTCGGAGATGTCAGCACCTGAGACGAATGCCTTGTCGCCAGCTCCGCGCATGACGACCACACGTACTTCGTTAGATGCGTCGAAGTCCCCCAAGATCTGCACCACGGCATGATTCATTTCGAGCTTCATTGCGTTGCGACGGTCAGGGTTGTTGAACGTCATCCAGCCCACGCCGTCTGCGACGTGCGCTTGCATGAATGGCGTTTCGAGTTCAATTTCCATGTGTTCCTACGATCTGGCTAGATTGCACCGCTGGCCCGCAGCGAGGTGATTCGGTCTTCACTCAAGCCGGCTTCAGCAAGTACTTCGTTGGTGTGCTCGCCCGCGCCAGGTGCGTGTCGATTGATGCCGTGAGGTGTGCGGTTCATCGACACGGCATGGCGCACAATCTTGATCTCGCCCAGCCGCGGATGATCAAGCGGCGCTGCCATGGCGAGGTGCTGTACTTGGGGATCAGCAAACGTCTCGTCGATGCTGTTGATAGGTCCACATGGGATGCTGACTTCGTTTAGTACTTGGATCCAGTGGGCGGTCGACTGCTTAGTGGTGTGTTCAGCGATTGTTGCGTTGAGGGCCACACGGTTGGTTGAGCGCAGAGGTCCCGTTGCATAGTCAGGGTCATCGGCTAACCCATCGGAGCCAATGGCCTTACACAAGGCCTTGAAGCGCCCAGTATTGGGCGCCGCCAGATTCATATGGCCGTCGGAGGTGGGGAAGGTGCCCATGGGGATGAGGGTGGGGTGATCATTGCCGGCTTGGAGTGGCACATCGTTGTTCATCGTCCACCGAGCCGCCTGGAAGTCGAGCATCGCGATCTGGGCTTCGAGCAGGGAGGTCGTGACCCATTGGCCTTTGCCGGACTGCTCTCGTTCGAGCAATGCGGTTAGACAGCCCATAGCCAGATACATGCCAGCGGTGAGGTCAGAGATTGGAATGCCGACACGTACAGGGCCTTGTCCGGCGATGCCGGTGATCGACATGAGTCCGCCCATGCCTTGGGCGATCTGGTCGACGCCGGGCCGGGTGCCATAGGGCCCGTCCTGGCCGAAGCCTGAGAGGGAGCCGTAGACTATTTTAGGATTGATGGTCCGGATTGATTCGTAATCGATGCCAAGCCGATGTTTCACGTCGGAGCGCATGTTCTCGATGATCACGTCAGCGTTGGCCGCAAGTTCCATGAACAGTTCATGACCCGCTGGTGTCTTCAGGTTGATCGTGATCGCTCGCTTGTTGCGGTGCAAGTTCTGGAAGTCCGGATCGTCTTCGCTGTCGCCTGTTATCGAGTTGCCACCAAGCGGCGACTCGATACGAATGACGTTGGCACCCCAGTCTGCAAATTGGCGCACCGCCGTTGGACCGGCGCGCGCCAGAGTGAGGTCGAGCACGGTGAGATGCGACAGCGGCATCTCACGACGTTAGACCGGCCGGGCTGCTGGAGTCGGATTCACATAACCATCGCGGGTGCGCACGAGCCTGTATGCCGATACGACGGCAATAGCTGTGAAGATGGCTGTGGCGGCGAGTGCCCACACGAATCCATTCTGTAAAGCGGCGACTGCGGCATCGTTCAGTGCTGCATCCTCGTCGCTGAGCAGGTCGCGAATTGCCTCGACGTCACCGATTTGGTTGGAGACCACAAAGAACAACACCGCACCACCCACCGCTGCGCCATAGGCGAACCCGAGCGAGCGTAGGAACTGATGGGCAGAGCTAACCCGACCCATCTCTTGCGCCGAGGCGCGGCGCTGCAGCAGCGTCAGCCCACCGGTTGTGATTGTGCCGACGCCTGAACCCATAACAAACAGCGCAGCTAGTAGAACCGCTACTGGCCATTCCAACGCCGCTACTGCCGTGGCAGCAACAGCGCCAGTGAACAAGATGACGGATCCCGTTTGCACCACGAAGGCTGCATGGAAGCGCTCTTGGGCTTTGCTCGCAACAAAGGCAGCTATGGACCAACCGATCACCAAGAACAGCACCGAGAACGCAGCTTGGCCCTCGGATGCACCGCGAGCACCACGTAAATACACCGGCAGGAATGCGGTGGCTCCTGTGCCACCAGCGACGGCCATGGTGGAGGTGATGTGCAGATAGCGCCAACGAACCGAGGTCAGATGGTTGAGCCGCACGACTGGGTGAGGGTGGGTACGGGCATGGCGCACATAAACAGCACCGCTCGCGAGCGCGACGCTTAGCCAGAGCCATCCCCAGGCCGAGCCGGAGGATGCGGCCAGGAGTAGTCCGGTTGTCACCACCGCTACGACCCCCAAGCCTTGGCGGTCAAAACTACGTTCTGCGGCGGTCTCTGTTCGGGAGCCTGGCAGATGGTTCCACCCAATGGTGGTGGCGATGACACCGACCGGGACCGACACGGTGAACAATGACCGCCAGCCCAACACGCTGATCAGCCCGGCCGCTACTGCCGGGCCGCCAATACCCATAACCCCCCAAACCGCGGAGATAGCGGCATAGGCCCGCGGTCGCAACGACTCTTCGTACGCAAGCCCGATACTAGAGATTGCGCTGCCGAGTACGCCTCCGGCAGCGACGCCCTGCCCAATCCGCCCAGCAATGAGCAGCGCCATAGTGGGCGCTGCCGCACATGCGACCGACGCAGCGATGAACGCGATCATGGCGATGCGAAACACTCGCTGGACACCATGGCTGTCGACGATCGGCCCAATCCCCAAGACGGCTATCGCTGCAGCGAGTAGCTCAACGGTGATGACCCACGGGAGTAAGGCCACATTGCCGAGGTCATCGCCGATCGACGGCAGTCCTGCTGACACCGACAGATTGCTGTACGAGATCAGGGCTGTCGCCGCAAGTAGCGAGATGGTCAGACGCCGATGCTGAACCGAAAGGATACCCAAGAGGACCAGTATGCCCCTGTAGCGCAATCGGGGCGCGGCTAGATCGCCAAGCGAATACAGCCGAGGTGCGCATCGTGAGTTAGACCCGCCCGCACCCTGACCCTGCGCGTTTGTCGACGAGAGGTTACCGCCCAGAGGTAGTAGCCCAAATTGATGACGTCGTCCTTGTGGCCGATGTAATTGCCGGCGCTCACGGCATAACGCTCGGTTGCAATAGGAGATTCGCCGTCGGCGAGCGCCTTGACCTGCTAGCGGAATACATGGCGGAACATGGTCACCCCGCGGTCAGATCCCGCCAGATGTTCTTCATTATGTGAGGTGACGGCGCCTTGGCCGACTTGGGCCTCCTAGTCGCCAGGGAAGCGCTGGTGTTTTTGCTCGGTCAACTCGGGCCAAATTTCGTCGTCGAAGATGTCGTAGGTGGGAAACGGTGGCTTGTGCTCAGGTGGGCCGAGATCGGCGAACAACATGGCGTGATACTCGTGGATGGATGAGCCCGGGCTGGCCGTTGCTGTCGCGGAACAAGATTAAGTCTTCGCCCAGGGTGCGAACCTGCTTCGGCGTGGCTGTCGCATCGTCAGCGACGGCGAAGGGATGCCAGTGCCGGCGCAACATTTCGCCGGGCGGTGTACCGGCTTCAACCTCGATTAGATCCGCATCGAACTCGGGCGACGCCATGGCGTACGCCGTTCCTCTATCGATTGTCACCGGTGTTTTCATCGGTACGTCGTCATCGCGCAAGGCACAGCGACAGGCCCGCAACGGGGCCGCGTCTAACTCCCAGACTTAAGGTCCCCGTTTCTAGTTGCAGGGTGTTTCTAGTTGCAGGGTGTCCCTGCGCAGTGCGAGGGTGGTAGATGGCCGAACGCGATCCGTATCACAGTCATACGTTCGAAGAATTGTGCGCTTTGCCGCTCGTCTATCACGACAAACTTTTCGCTGACCAGGTCGTATTGATTACTGGCGCAGCAGGAGGAATCGGCACGGCGATGTCGGTCCTTTTTGGGCGACTGGGAGCAACGGTGGTTGCGACGGGGCGCACCGACTCCTCGCTTGCACGGCTGGCGGCGGACCTGGCCACCATCAACGTGGCTTGTGAGACCGTGACCATGACTGTCCGCGATAGCGATGCGGTGGCGGCGACGATCGAGCATGTCGCCTCGTCCCACGGCCGCATCGATCATGTGATCAACAATGCGGGCGGTCAGTTCTCTGCCGAAGCGCTCGACATCACGCCCAAGGGCTGGGCCGCCGTTGTCGAAACCAACCTGTACGGCACCTGGTACATGATGCAAGAGGCGGCCCGACGTTGGGTCGCAGATGAGCAGTCCGGCAACATCATTAACATTTCGACCATTCAGGGACGGGCTTCTGTTGGGATTCCACACACGGCTGCGGCGCGGGCCGGTGGGGTCGCCCTAACGCGGTCGCTCGCCGTCGAGTGGGCACCGTATGACATCCGGGTTAATTCAATTGCCGTAGGTGTCGTCGCCAGTGAGGGTTTGCAGACCTATCCCGCCGAAGCAAAGGCAAGCTTTGGCCATAACCCCATGCGGCGACTCGGTGATGTGTGGGATGTGGCCCAAGGGGCTGCATACCTGGCTAGTCCCGCAGCAGACTTCATCACGGGAACTCATCTTGAAATAACCGGTGGCGAGCACATCTGGGGTGAGTATTGGCCGCTCGGCAAGCCTGACTACTTCCAGACCACGCACGACTAGTACTCCCGGGTGGTTGCACTGCAGCGGCAGCGTCGGTTGATCTAGGATCGGGACCACACCATATGGGGGAGCAACATGGACAGCGTCTACAACGTGATCGAGTTGATCGGTACCAGTGAACAGTCGTGGGAAGGTGCAGCGGCCGCGGCGGTTACCGAAGCGTCCAAGACACTTCGCGACCTGCGAGTCGCCGAAGTGATTGAGCAGGACTTGCTGATCGAAGACGGCAACGTTGTGCTCTACCGCACCAAGATTCGTCTGTCGTTCAAACACGAATCAGGCGAATGAGCCAACTGCTGACTGGCCGAGTTGACAAGGTCATCCAGATCGTTGCTGTGTCGCCCGTGTCGTGGGAAGCTGCTGCACAGAATGCCGTTACGGTGGCCGCCAAATCAATTCGTGACCTAACTTCGGCCAGCGTCGTGGAGCAGGACTTGTCGTTGGCGAACGGCGCCCCGCTGTATCGCATCAAGCTGCAGGTGGCTTTTCAGGTAGACCGGACCCGCACCGATGCTGCAGGCGTAGCGGTTCAGGTTCGACGATTTCTGATTGTTGCCAACCAGACATTGGCGAATGCCGAACTAAGCCAGTTCGTTAGTTCAAAACTGGCCGACCGGCGGGCCGAGTTCCATGTCATCGTGCCGCAGAGAGTTCCTTCGGTGCTGCATGCAGACCCGGCTACAGGCTTGATTGGTCCCAGTGCACACTCGATGGTGACCGAATCGCGCCAGGCCGCCCGCGAAGAAGGCGAATTGCGGTTGGCATCGTTTCGAGGAGCGCTTGGCGACATGGGCCATGCCGTCACCGGCGAAGTCATGTTTGGTGACCCGGCCACAGCTGTCCGTTCCGTCTTGTCACGGTCAAGCTTCGACGAGATCATCGTTTCAACGCTGCCAGTGGGGGTATCGCGCTGGCTCAAGTTGGATTTACCCAGCAGACTGGAACGTGCATGCAACCTGCCGGTGACCACGGTGGTGCAGGACGAGCCTTCTTGAACGAGCGTTGAATGGCAGCGAATCAGCCGAATTGCGCAAAAAATCACAAGCTCTTGGGCTGATGCGTTCAGCCCAGCGCAACAGTGCTGTGCGAATCATCTTAAAAAGCCATCATCTAATGCGCTGAGAAGCTTGGATGGTCTAGCGCGTAGCGTTAGGATCGGGACCCGTGTCCGACTTCTTGCGTAGTTATCTGACAGTCGGCATCTTTGGTCTGCTCGCTGTAGTCCTGGTGTCCGCTCTGCTTGGTATTAGTTCGTTGCTTCGTCCTACGCGCCCACAGGCGCAGAAGTACATTAACTACGAATCCGGCGTAGATCCGGTCGGCTCCGGTTGGGGCCAATCGAATATCCGTTATTACATCTTTGCCCTGCTGTTTGTCATGTTCGACGTCGAAGCAGTTTTCATCTTCCCGTGGGCAACCCGGCTCGAGGCCTACGGAACTTTCGGCCTCGTCGAAATGGCGATCTTTATCTTCATCCTCCTGCTTGGCCTTGTGTATGCATGGCGTAAGGGAGTGCTCCGATGGCTGTAACCGTGACATTTTTACTCGTTCCTCGCTCTACCCATCCAGAAGGGCTCCTCTCGTGGGCTTAGTTGAGTCCGGCAAGATGCCGAAGTCGATTACCAAGCTGCTAAATATCAGCCGTAAATACAGTTTGTGGGTTTACCAATGGGGCCTGGCTTGTTGCGCACTCGAGATGGGTGCCGCCTTTGGTTCGCCCCGCTACGACGTCATGCGTCTTGGCGTAATTCCTTTCCCGGCGAGTCCTCGCCAGGCTGACCTTGTTGTGATCTCGGGCACCGTGACCGACAAGATGGCGCCTGCCATCTTGCGTTTGTACGAACAAATGCCCGATCCCAAGTACGTGATCTCCATGGGTTCGTGCGCGAACTGTGGCGGCCCGTACTGGGATAGCTACTCCGTGACGAAGGGCGTCGACCAAATCATTCCTGTCGATGTCTATGTCCCTGGCTGTCCGCCACGGCCCGAAGCACTGCTCGAAGGTATCGTTCTCCTGCAAGAGATGATCCATAACGAGGACCCAGCAGAACGCTGGAAGGGCAACGATCGCGACCCCATTGTTGTTGGCGGAGGCGCGATCGAATGACCGCTACCGAAGATGCTGTCCAAGAAGAAGCAGCGACCGACCCGGTTCGCGAGGCGATCGCACAGTCCTTTGCCGACGAGCTTGGCGACGGGTTTATCGCTCAGCACATCAATCCAGGTAGTGACCTGTGGATTCGTATTGCTGCTAGCTCGTGGGTCGATGCGGCTCGATTTGCTCGTGACAAGCTTGGTATGAACTGGATCGACTTCATCTCAGCCATCGACTGGATGCCGAACCCGTATGGCCGCGAGATGGAAGCCGAACAAGATTGGGTTGTCCACGGTGGTGGTCCCAACGATAAAGATGAGTCTGACGCCGAAAAAATGACTACTGGTGTGACCGGTGGCGATACCCGTTTCCAGATGTTTATGCGGCTCTATTCAACCGAAGAACACATTGGCGTGACCATCAAGGCTGATGTTCCCGATGAAGCGCCTGCGATCGAGACACTCATTCCCGTCTTTGTTGGTGCATCCTGGCACGAACGTGAAGTCTGGGAGATGTTCGGTATCGACATTATTGGCCACCCTGACAAGCGCGTCTTGTACCTACCGACGGGCTTTGAGGGCAACCCGATGCGTAAGGACTTCCCGCTGGTTGCCCGTCGTGTCAAGCCATGGCCCGGCATCGTCGATGTCGAAGCTATGCCCGGCGACGGCGACGGCGACGGCGACAGCGCTGCTGATGCTGCTACCGACGCTGAGGATGCATCATGACCGACATGACTGCTGATCTAGACATCAACAACAGCGAACAGCTTCGCTACATCGCAGCCCAAGCTGCCGATGCACGCGTCAATGTTGAACTCGAGACTGAGGGTATGACCCTCAATATTGGTCCGCAGCATCCTGCTACACACGGAACGCTGCGAATCGTGGCCCGCCTCGACGGCGAACAGGTCATTAGCGCTGAACCAATCATGGGCTACATGCACCGTGGCTACGAAAAGCTCACTGAGGTGCGCACGTACCCACAGGTCACTACTCTGATCAACCGCATCGACTGGGTTGGCAGCTTTGCCAACGAGGTGCCGTTCATCTTGGCGGCCGAAGAACTCATGGAAGTCGAGGCGCCGCCACGCGCCCAGTACATCCGCACCGCCCTGTTCGAAATGGGCCGTATTGCCAACATCATGCTGTTCCTCGGCGATATGGCCGTGCAGCTTGGCGGCGTTACTGCCATCTTCTATGCCTTCCGCGACCGTGAGTTCGTTCTGAACCAGATCGAATCTGTGACCGGGGGCCGTTTCCATCCCAACTTCAACCGCATTGGTGGCGTTAAAGACGACCTTCCTGCCGGTTGGATCAAGGAAACCAAGTCGTCGATGCAAAAGGTTCGTGATTTCTGCGACGAGATGGAAGATCTCGTTGTTGGAAACGAAATCTTCCAAAGCCGTTGCCGCGGTGTGGGCGTTATTCCTGCCGATGTGGCAACCAGCTACGGCCTGAGTGGCGCCAATTTGCGTGCTTCGGGCGTCGATTGGGATCTACGTCGCGACGCAGAATCACCCTTGGCGTGGAAGGACCTTGACTGGAAAGTCTGGACTCATCCTGACGGTGACTCATTCTCTCGCTACTGGGTCCGCCTGCAAGAGACCCGCGAAGCAACCTACATGGTCGAGCAGTTGCTCGACGGGCTGCCTACGGGCCCGATCATGGCCAAGGTGCCTCGCATCATCAAGGTTCCTGCGGGTGAGTCGTACGTACAGACTGAGAATCCGCTCGGTGCCATGGGTTATTACGTCATTAGCAAGGGCGAATTGACCCCGTTCCGGGTCAAGATCCGCACTGCTTCCTTTTCGAACATGTCGATTTCGCCATGGTTGCTCGAAGGCGTATATGTGCCCGATATAGCGACTATTCTTGCCTCGCTCTACTTCATTCTCGGAGACATCGACCGCTGATGACGCTCGCACACTTCCTCGCCGTCAACCCGCCCTACTGGGTTGAGACGCTCACCAAGATCGGTATCGGTCTTGTTGCAGTGCTTTTGCCCACGGGCGCACTTGTCTACTTGTTCTTGTTCAAGATGATGAGCTTCATGCAGAGTCGCTTGGGTCCAATGGAGGCTGGCCCGTACGGTCAGCTTCAGCTTCTGGCTGAGTTTGGCAAGTTTTTGCAAAAGGAAGATATCTTCCCCAGCAAGGCCGATCGATTTGTATTTGCTGCGGCGCCGTTTGTGGTGCTGGTCTCAACGTTCATGTTGGTGCTGGTGCTGCCAGCGGGCCCCGATACCCACTTCATTGACCTGAACACCGGCATCTATTTTGCGATGGCCGTGTCGTCAATATCGGTAATCGGGATCCTTATGGCCGGGTGGGGTTCAGCGAGCAAGTACTCGCTCCTTGGCGGTATTCGCGCTGCTGGCCAGCTCATTGCTTATGAGCTGCCGCTGGTCCTGTCGGTTGTTGGCGTGGTCATAATGGCTGGCACGCTAAACATGAAGGGCATCGTTGCCGCCCAAGCCGACTTCGGCGTCTGGTTCATTATTCCGCAGTTCCTGGGTTTCCTGATCTTCCTAGTCGCCATCCAGGCCGAACTCACTCAGCCCCCGTTCGATATGCCGGTCGCTGAATCTGAGCTCGTCACTGGTTATCTCACTGAGTACTCGGGTATTCGTTTCCTATTGTTCTTCATCGGTGAATTCGCTACCGCCGCAGTCTTTTCGGCTATTGGCGCCACGTTGTTCCTTGGCGGCTGGACAATCCCGTTTGTCGACGCCAACGCCGAGATCATGGACTACATAGGGCCGCTCGTTCTCGCCGGCAAAATGATCCTCATTGCCTTCCTGATCTTCTGGTTTCGTATTACCTATCCTCGGTTCCGCGAAGACCAGTTGCAGCGCTTGGCCTGGAAATTCCTGATTCCATTGTCACTGTTTAATATTGTCGTGACCGCAATCTTCAAGGTGGTCTTCTAATGCCTCAACTACCCGGCATGTTGGTCGGTCTTGGTGTGACTGCCAAGACGTTCTTTAAGACCGTCTTCCCCGACGGGCCAACCAAACCGCCTGCTCCATCCAAGGGCGCACACACCGTCCAGTACCCGCACGAAAAAGAGGCACCACCAGCCCGTGCTCGTGGTGTCATAGCGCTGCATCACGACAACTGCACGGCCTGCATGTTGTGCGCTCGCGAGTGCCCCGACTGGTGTATCTACATCGAAGGTCACAAGGAGCTTGCTCCGCCTCGCCGTGCTGGCGGCAAGCCGCGCCAGAAGAACAAGCTCGACCGCTTCGACATTGACTTTGCGCTGTGTATGTACTGCGGAATCTGTGTTGATGTCTGCCCGTTTGATGCGCTGTTCTGGAGCCCCGAGTTCGAGTTCAGCGAAATGAAGATTGCCGACATGCTCCACGACAAGGGACGCCTTGCCGATTGGATGCACACCGTGCCTGAATACCCAGCTTATGAAGCCGGGGCCGAGGTCAAGATAAAGAAACTGCCGAGTCCTTCGTCATGACAGCGACCCTTGCTACCGCTGAAACAGTCGTTGCCCAGAACGTCTTCTTCTACCTGATTGCTGCTGTCATGGTGATCGCTGCGTTGCGGGTCGTTACGACCAGCAACATGGTGCACGCAGCCCTCTATCTGGTTGTTGTGTTGGCGGGCGTCGCCGCTCAGTTCATCCTGCTTGGTGCCGAATTCGTTGGTGTCACCCAGGTGCTGGTCTACATCGGCGCAGTCATCGTGCTGTTCCTGTTCGGCATCATGCTTACCCGAGCTAAGGTCGGTGCCGAAGACGGCCTGAGTCATGACAATGTGGTACCCGCGATTCTTACAGCGGTGTTGCTATTGCTGGTCATGGGGTTTGCCGTGGTCGACTTCGCCAAAGCTCCGTGGAGTGATGGCACGCTCGTAATCGATGCACTCGATCGGGCCCCAACCACTGTGGAACAAGTTTCCGATTCGATCTTCAGCACCTACATAGTGGCGTTTGAAGCGATCTCAGTTCTGCTGCTTGCCGCCCTGATAGGCGCCATCGTCGTGGCCCGGAAAGAGTAGGGGAGTCTCCGATGTACCTCGTCCAGTTCTTGATCCTGTCGTCTGTCTTGTTTTGTATCGGCGTTTATGGCGTGCTGGCGCGGCGTAACGCCGTGCTCGTACTCATGTCGATCGAGCTCATCTTGAATGCAGTCAACATCAATCTGATCGCCTTTGGTGCCTTCAATGGCGCAGCGATCCCCGCCGAAGTGTTTGCCTTGTTCATCATTGCTGTAGCCGCCGCCGAAGTCGGCGTTGGCTTGGCGCTTGTTCTAACCATCTATCGCAACTCCAAGAACATCGACCTTCACCAGGTCGACCTCTTGAAGGGCTGATCACATGAGTACGACGTATCTGGCCACCGAGGCCAGCAATCTGGCCGTCGAGGCTAGTGGATTCTTCCTCGAGAACGTGTGGATCATTCCTGCAATCATGGCGGCTTCATTCGTCGTGATTCTTGGCTTCGGAAAGCGCATGCCCAGGGGTGGCAGCGAAGTCGGCATCGCCGCCGTTGCTGTCTGTTTCGTTCTGGCTCTGCTGACCGCCGGTCAGTGGATCGGCCAGGTCAACGAAGCCGCTGCATGCACTCCCGAAACGTGCGATTACATTGTCGACGAGCACCACGACGCTGAGGCTGATGCCGACGAGCACCACGACGAGGAGGGTGCCTTTCAGGTTGATACCGGGGTTGGCTCAAGCGATGGCGAGTCTGCATCAGCGCTGACGGCTTTCACCGAAGCCGAAGAAGGCAGCACCGCCGCAGCAGCTAAAGCTGTTGTCTCTGAGCGCACTTGGTGGTCCAACGGTGGCATCAACTTCACTGTTGGCACGATGGTCGACGGTCTGACAGTCACGCTGCTCGTTGTTGTCACGCTGGTGTCGCTGCTGGTGCATATTTACAGCACCGACTACGTCGCTGGCGACCGCCGCTTCACTCATTACTTTGGTTTCCTGTCGCTGTTTACCGCAGCGATGTTGTTCTTCGTGACCAGTGCAAACGTGCTGCAGATGATTGTTGGTTGGGAGCTTGTCGGCGTCTGTTCCTTTGCCTTGATTGGTCATTGGTGGGAAGAGCAACCCAACTCAGACGCGGCACTCAAGGCCTTCCTGACCAACCGTGTTGGCGATATCGGTCTGCTGATCGGCATGATCGTCCTTTTCTTCGCCTCTGACGAGAAGTGGGGCATTATTGAGATCAATGCAGGCGCCATCGAAGGCACAACCAGCCACACGCTGTTGTTGATCGCCTCGTTGTGTCTGCTGGCAGCGGTCATGTCCAAGTCCGGCCAGTTCTTCCTGCACACCTGGTTGCCTGACGCTATGGCTGGCCCTACGCCCGTCTCCGCTTTGATCCACGCCGCCACCATGGTTGTCGCCGGCGTCTACCTGATCGCACGCCTCTATGGCGTCTTCTTCCACGGCTTGTCGATCGGCGGCTCCAGCATCAATGCACTCGCCGTGATTGGCGCGGTGACCACCTTGGTGGGCGCATCGCTGGCGTTTGTGCAAGACGACATCAAAAAGGTGCTGGCGTACTCGACGATTAGCCAGCTCGGCTATATGACCCTGGCACTGGGTGTGGGCGCATGGACTGCTGCTGTCTTCCACCTAACCACGCACGCGCTCTTCAAGGCATGCCTATTCCTGGGCGCCGGCTCTGTCAGCCACGCCGTGCACAGCTTTGATATGAAGAAGGACATGGGTGGCATGCGCAAGTTCATGCCGACCACTTACAAGACTTTCTTGATCGGCTCGATTGCGCTCGCAGGCCTTCCGCCGCTCGCTGGCTTCTGGTCCAAGGACGAGATTCTGGCTGGTACTGGCGGCTGGGGATTCTTCGAAGGCGAAAGCCATGCAAATGGCGCCTACACAATCATGCTTGTTATGGGCATGATCACCGCAGCAATGACGGCGGCCTACATGACTCGAGTCATGTACCTGACCTTCTTTGGTGAGTTCCGAGGCGGACACCACGACGACGCTCATCATGGCGATCCGCACGAGTCGGGTCCACGCATTCTGTGGCCGCTGCGCATCTTGGCTGGCTTGGCTGTTGTTGCCGGTCTCATGAACTTGCCAAAGGGATTCCTTGGCTTGCCGTCGGGATGGACGCTGCGATTTGAGCACTACGTTGAACCGCTGGCAGCAACGGGCTACTTCCCCAAGATCAGCCATGCGGATCCAAGCTGGTCCCTTGCGATTTTCTCGACGCTGGTCGTGGCCTCAGCTGTTGGTGTTGCGTACTACTACTACTTCGTCAGAGTCAACGCGCAGAGTCCTTCTGCGACCGAGTTAGTTAATGGTCCTACCGAGCGCAGCCGCCTACTCAAGGCCGGTCACACCATGCTCAAGAATCGTTATTACCTGGATCACATCTATGACGGCGGTGAGCCTGTCGGCGCTGCTGGTGCCAATGCCATGGGCACCATCTTCGGCGCTGCTGCTGGCTTGACGCTTGGCTTCTCGCTAGACAACGGCTTGAACCAACCGTTCTGGCCGTCAGTCATGTGGGGGGTCATACTCGGCCTGACGATCTTCACCATTGTGACCGCAGCGTTGCGCACAGGCATGGGTATTGCCTCCGTTGTTAAGCAGCCAATGGCGAACGCTGCCAACTGGGTGCACGAGAACGTCATTGATGCAGCCGTCGACGAGGTCGGCAAGAATTCGGTCAAGACGGCCGACGCGCTCTACAAGTACATCGACCAAGGTGTCATCGACGGTTCCGTCAATGCTGCCGGTCGTGGTTCGCAAGGAGCCGGTGGCGAATTGCGCCGCTGGTCAACCGGCAAAGTCCAACAATACGCAACCGTCATGTTTGCAGGCGCAACCCTGCTTGCGGGCCTGCTCATCATCGTTATCTGAGGGTCTAGATATTCATGGAAGCATTTCTCGACGACTGGGGCCTAACCCTCGTCACTTTCGTTCCGCTAGTCGGTGCCTTGGTGATGATGGCCACGCCAAAGGAAGAAGAGTCAGCACACAAGATGATCGCGTTGGGCACTTCGCTCATCGCTGCTGTCTTTGGTGTGTTGCTGTTGTTCAACTTTGATTACGGCGATGCAGGAGCACTGCAATTCGTTGTTGATAAAGAGTGGATCAACGTCATCAACAGCCGATATATCGTTGCTCTCGACGGTATTTCGTTGCCGTTGCTGATCTTGACGCTGGGTGTGGTGCCGTTGTGCATCATTTACTCGTTTGGCCACTTCCCTGAGCCGCACAATCCCAAGGCGTTCCTGTCGCTCATACTGGTCCTCGAGACCGGCATGATCGGTTCGTTCATAGCCCAAGATCTAATTCTGTTCTTCGTCTTCTTCGAAGTTGTGCTGCTGCCGATGTTCTTCTTGATCGGTGTATGGGGTGGCGACGATCGCCGCTACGCATCGCTGAAGTTCTTCCTCTACACGCTGTTCGGTTCAGCCCTCATGCTGGTCAGCTTCCTGGCCCTGTTCTTTCTGGCCGACGGAACGAACTCGACTATGGCTGGCGACGTTGTCTCTGCCACCGAACGCACCTTTGATATGCGACTGCTCTCAACCGGTGCAACGGCGGGTATTGCTCGCTCCGCTCAGCTTTGGGTCTTTGGTGGCATGTTCATCGGCTTTGGTGTCAAGGTCCCGATGTTCCCGTTCCACACTTGGCTGCCCGATGCTCACACCCAGGCACCAACGGTTGGTTCGGTCATCCTGGCCGCGGTATTGCTCAAGCTCGGCACGTACGGCTTTGTTCGCATTGCCATTCCGTTCCTGCCCGAAGCCGCTGCGGCATGGGCGCCAGTAATTGGTTTGCTAGCGGTCATCGGCATTATCTACGGGGCTCTTGGTTGTCTGGCGCAGACTGACATGAAACGTCTGATCGCGTTCTCATCAGTGGCCCATATGGGTTTCGTGATGCTCGGTATCTCGACGTTGACCGACTTCGGGATCAACGCCGCCATCTTCGGTATGGTCGCTCACGGCCTGATCACTGGCATGTTGTTCTTCGTGGCTGGCTCGATGAAGGACCGCTACCACACGCTCGATATGGGTCGCCTGGGCGGGCTGCTACTGCAAGCCCCCAAGCTGGGCTGGATCCTGGCTTTCGCCGCCATGGCGTCGTTGGGTCTGCCCGGCCTTGCCGGCTTCTGGGGCGAGTTCCCCGCCATCCTCGCCAGCTACAATCCGGCCGCGATCTTGAACGAGTCGGTCTGGCGTGCCTTCATGGTTGTTGCCGCACTAGGCACGGTTCTCGCAGCGGGCTACTTGCTGTGGATGGTTCAGAAGACAGCTTTTGGGAACCCAACCGAAGAGTTCGCAAACGACCCGCATATTCGCGACGTGTCAAAGTTCGAGTGGATCTCGTGGTCCCCCTTTCTCGTTCTGATCGTTGTCTTCGGTTTCTACCCGAATGCAATCTTTAATCTGACCGATGATGCGGTCATTGGCTCTCTCGAAGTCGAGAGTGTCGTGGTCCTCAACATCGATGGTGATCCGATCGAAGTCGTAAACGCCAATGGGGATGTCATCACCGTTGCCAACAGCAGCGGCTGCCTCGAGCAAGAGGACGGCATCGACTGCTTCAACAACAACCGGATCAAGGCCGAACGTGCGGCTGCTGAACGTCTCGCTTCGCTCGAAACGGCCTCGGGGAATTAACCCATGCTCGCCGCCCTCCTCCAACAGGCCGACTTTGTTCGGCCGGACATCGACTGGCATGCGCTGGCGCCCGAGCTGACGTTGCTCGCTGTTGGCGCACTCGTCACGCTGATCGATGTGGTGTTCCTCGAAAAGGGCCGCAAGATCTCGCCGACCATTGCTGGTCTTGGCCTGCTCACGGTCCTGATTCCGATCATCACCCTGGCGGTCGATGGTGTTGCCTCGAACCCCCGTCAGGCATTTGCCGGAAGCGACGTGTACGTCGTTGATGGTTACTCGCTGATATTGAAGGCATTGTTCGTTCTGATCGGCTACATGGTCGTGCTGATGTCGACGGACTACATCGGCGAAGGCGATTACTGGGAGAGCGAATATTACGGCATGCTCATCTCGTCGCTGCTGGGCATGGTTGTCATGGCTAGCGCACGCGATTTGATTACCGTGTTCGTTGCGCTCGAACTGCTTTCCATTCCTGCCTATCTCATGGCTACCTGGCGCAAGCGTGATATCAGGAGCAACGAGGCGGGTCTTAAGTACTACCTGAATGGCGTATTTGCTAGCGCTCTCATGCTCTATGGCATGTCGTTGCTGTTCGGTGTCACTGGTTCGACGGTCCTATCTGAGATCAACGCAGGTCTGGGTGACGGAACGGCCTCAAAACCAATCGTGAGCCTGGGCGTCGTGCTCGTGATTGTCGGATTCGCTTTCAAGGTGTCGGCCGTGCCGTTCCACCTTTGGGCTCCTGACACCTACGAGGGTTCGCCAACACCTGTCGCTGCATTCCTTGCTGTCGCGGCAAAGAGTGCTGGTTTCGTTGCGCTCATGAATCTGATATTCGTGGGCTTCTGGAGCCAAAACGAGATTTACGGGCCAGCGCTGTGGATCTTGGCTGCACTTTCGATGACGATCGGCAACCTGACCGCATTGCGCCAAGAGAACCTGGTACGGCTTATGGCCTACTCAGGTGTGGCTCAAGCTGGCTTCATGTTGGCGGCGCTCTCGGTTGCTGGCGAAAGTCTCGACGTAGCGCAGACGTCGGTTTCGGCCGTCGTGACGTACCTGATCATCTACGCCGCCATGAACCTGGGGGCTTTCTCGGTGATCCTCTCGGTGAGTCGTAGGACACGCACAGCTCACATCCGTTCGTTCAACGGCCTGTTCCAGTGGTCGCCAGCCTTGGCGATCATCATGACGGTGTTTCTGGCTTCGCTTGCGGGCATCCCTCCTATGGGTGGCTGGTTTGCCAAGTTCGGCGTATTCAGCGCACTCATCGAAGCCGATGTTTGGTGGGCCTATGTGCTTGCAACCCTGGCGGCGGTGAACACCGTGATCGCGTTCGGTTATTACGGCAAGTTAGCGTCTCGCATGTGGTTCGAGGATGCGCCAACTGAGTTTGAAACAACACCTATTCGGCTTCCGTTTGCGCTGCAGTCAGCTTTAGTGATCACCGCAACTGCAACGATTGCGTTTGGTGTTTATCCGGGCATGATCACTCACTTCAGTGATATTGATGTTCCCGGCGTAGCTGCTGCCGTCGGCGGCTAGCTTTACCTCGCTGATATGCCGATGCTTCTGATCGTCGGGGGAGTAGTCGCGGCTGTGCTTGCCGCCACTGACTGGTGGTCAGTTTGGCGCGAGAAGCCTCAGGTCGAGCAGTGCGCCAAGCCGGCGGTCATGATTGCTCTGCTGGTGTTGGCCTTGAGCCTCGATGCAGACCCGACAGCGTCTAGATGGCTCGTGGTCATCGGCTTATTGTTTGGTCTTGCTGGTGATGTCTTCTTGCTGCCCCAAGTCGACAAGTTTCTGGCTGGGCTCGGCACGTTCCTGATCGGCCATTGCTTCTACATAGCTGCCTTTTTAATGATGGACCTTGCGTTCATCGGCATTATTGGAGGCTTGGCAGCAGGTGGGGTGCTGTTGAGCTACCTCGGGTGGCCAATAATTAAGAATGTCCGCGGTGGGCCCTACGGTGTGCCTGTGATTGCTTATCTTGCGGTGGTGGTGGCGTTGGTGGTCGTCGCAACGGCAACTCATCGCTGGCCCATCGCCGCTGGTGGAGTTTGTTTCGCCGTGTCTGACGGGCTACTTGGTCTTGACCGTTTCGTTCGCCCGGCGCCACGTCGCAGAGTCCTCGTGCACATGCTGTATCACCTTGGGCAAGCTGGATTTGTTGTGGGGCTGATCTGGCTGGGCTGAGCATTTGCTTGCACTTGGTCACCGCCTTCTTTATGCTCCTTAATCGTGCGCTATGAAGATGGTATGTCTGAGGGGTTTTCTGAAGCGGCTATCGCAGCCGAGTTCGAAACTGGTGAGCGCGAAGAAACGGTTGAACTCGCCAGAGCGCATATAGCGACTCGCCTCGCTCGCATGACGCTCGGCACCGTGGTGGTGATCCTTGGTGTGGCCATGCTGGTTCTGCCCGGTCCTGGCATTCTTGCTATTGCCGGTGGGCTCTTCATTTTAGCCAAGGACGTAGCGTGGGCTGACCGTTTACTGCAGCACCTGCGCAAGAAGGTGCCGGGTATCCCTGACGATGGCAAAATTCCGCGGTCCCAGATCGTGACCATGTCGGTTATGGGTTTGGGTGCGCTGGCGGTCAGCGCATGGTGGTTCTTGATCCGTTAGTAATGGCTGTCCTGTGCCATTTCAAGAAATAGTGTGTGGCTCTTTATGAGCTCGTTGGCGTTGTGACGCGTCGCTGGAGCGGTCCGCTACGAGACCATTCCCTACGAGACCTCTTTTGCCGCTGCGGTCGTGTTCTTGATGGTCAAGGCGGAGAACAATGCGAACACGCCTGACGAAGGACAAGTAGGCGAAAGCAGCCAAGAATTGCTCACCCAAATTCGGGACTCAGTAGTTAAGTCACTAACGCGTTGCGTGCTTGGATCGCGCAACGAAACTCTGTGACAGCGGTGGCCTTCGTACCATCGCTGTTGCGCGTATACAGTCGGTGCCATGAGTGATGCAACCATCGAGGTATACGAAACCGAAGCCCGCCAGTTTCCGCCATCGGCGGAATTTGCCGGTGCAGCGCTAGCGAATGATCGATCGCTCTACGACGAGGCCGAGGCTGACCTCGAGGGCTTCTGGGCCCGCCAGGCGCGTGAGCTGATTAGCTGGGATCAGGACTTCGACCAGGTGCTTGACTGGCAACTCCCGTACGCCAAATGGTTCTTGGGAGGCAAGCTGAACATCAGCTACAACTGCCTGGATCGCCACGTCGAAGCAGGTAAGGGCGACAAGGTCGCGTACCACTGGGAAGGAGAACCCGGCGATACCCGCACGATTACCTATAGCGAACTGCTCGACGAGGTCTCCAAGTTCGCAAATGTCCTCAAGGGCCTTGGGCTGCAATCTGGCGATCGCATTGCTATCTATATGCCGATGATTCCTGAACTGGCCATCGCCATGCTGGCATGCACACGCATCGGTGTTGCACACTCGGTGATTTTTGGTGGATTCTCTCCCGACGCAATCATCGACCGCTGTGACGACGCACAGGCACGGCTTATCATTACCGCCGACGCTGGCTATCGCCGGGGCGAGGCCTCTGCGCTCAAGGTCAATGTTGACGCTGCGCTCGCCGCAGGCGCTTCGACCGTCGAGAACGTCGTTGTGGTTAATCGTTGCGACACCGACGTGACCATGGCCAAAGGCCGTGACCATTGGTGGCATGACCTGATGGCCGATGCCAGCACAGACTGTCCGCCAGTCTCGCTGGATAGCGAACACCTGATGTACTTGCTCTACACCTCTGGCACGACCGCCAAGCCAAAAGGC
Organism: uncultured Acidimicrobiaceae bacterium; assembly: GCA_905182135.1. Classification (GTDB taxonomy): domain Bacteria; phylum Actinomycetota; class Acidimicrobiia; order Acidimicrobiales; family UBA10347; genus UBA10347. The sequence continues at coordinate 80,210 of CAJJAG010000007.1, forward strand.
ATCATGCACACCACGGGCGGTTACCTGACCCAGGTGGCGTTTACCCACAAGTACGTCTTCGACTTGAAGCCCGACACTGATGTCTATTGGTGTGCTGCTGATATTGGTTGGGTGACCGGCCATAGTTACATCGTCTATGGCCCGCTGGCCAACGGCTGTACCTCGGTCTTTTACGAAGGTACCCCGGATACCCCACGCGAACAGGACCGGGAGAGCGATGACCGGGCGAGCTGGAGCAAGGACCGCCTGTGGGACATTATCGAGCGGTACGGCGTGACGCAGCTTTACACCGCCCCGACGGCTATTCGTACGTTCATGAAGTGGGGTACGAGCGAGCTCGAAGGCCATGACCTGAGCTCCCTACGGGTACTGGGCACTGTGGGCGAACCCATCAACCCCGAAGCCTGGATGTGGTACCACGAGCACATTGGCGGAAGTTCTCGCCCGATCGTCGACACCTGGTGGCAGACCGAAACCGGTGGCCACATGATCACTCCTATGCCTGGTGTGACAGCGACCAAGCCCGGTTCTGCGTGCTCGACTATTCCCGGTGTCACTGCTGAGCTGGTCGATGACGCTGGCAATGTCGTGCCAGAAGGCGGCGGCTACCTGACTATCTCCAAGCCGTGGCCGTCGATGCTGCGAGGTATTTGGGGAGATCCCGAGCGTTACCAAGAGACGTACTGGTCTCGGTTCCCTGGGCGGTACTTCGCTGGTGACGGTGCTCGTTTGGATGCCGACGGCTATCTATGGCTGCTCGGGCGCGTGGATGATGTCATGAACGTCAGCGGCCACCGCATCTCTACATCTGAGATTGAATCAGGACTCGTTGACCATCCATCGGTCGCAGAGGCAGCCGTTGTTGGCGCCACTGACGACACCACTGGCCAGGCGATCGTCGGGTACGTGATCTTGCGCGGCGGAAATGAAGCCTCACTCGAGCTAGCCGAAGAGATTCGACAGCACGTTGCCAACAAGCTCGGAGCGATCGCCAGGCCAAAGGCCGTTTTTATTGTGCCTGACTTGCCTAAGACCCGCTCTGGCAAGATTATGCGCCGTCTGCTTCGTGACGTGGCCGAAGGGCGCGACCTTGGTGACACCACCACTCTGGCCGACGCTTCCGTCGTTGACGACATTCGCGCTGGCGCCGCCGAAGGCGAGTAGTAGCTGCTTGCTACCAGCGCACGTGCGTCTAGGCCTCGTAGTAGCCAGAGTGAAGGTAGAGCGAAGGGATAGCTTCGCTGCGAAACATGTCAATATTGCGCTGATCGTCGTCGATGGCGAGTTGCGGCTCGAAGCCTCGTTCTCGTAGTTCGTGGACCGAGCGCTGCTTAAATCTGGGGGACGACAGCCTGCCATCATTGCGGTCGCGCATGATTAGCAGATCCCAGCGATGGCCGTGTTCGCGTATCCATTCGACAGTAATCGTGTGCAAGTCGTGCGGGCGAGCCGTCAACAAGACCACCGCAGTATCGGAGTGGAACTGTTGCGTAAGAGCGATGGAACCGTCGATGGGTGCGTCACCGAAAGCATTCGCAAAGAAATTCTTCCAGTCGCGGTTGCCGTCTTGCAAGAAGTGCTGACGATGCCAGCCGTTGGCGATCACGCCGTCGACATCGACGAGTACACAAGGTCGGGCCGCTACTGGCTCAGCGGCCCATGTCCAGTTCTCTGGGGTTTCCACTATGAGACGTTACCCGGCGAGGATGCCGCCATCGACCGTTGATGCGACGTTGACGATGAGGCGCTCTAGACCGCGGAGGTTGATGCGGCCATTGAAGCGTTGCTCAACAATTGTGGCGTTCGGGAATCGTTGGATGAACGAGCCGATAGCGACTTGGCCTTCGAGCTTGGCCAGCGATGCGCCTAGGCAATAGTGGATGCCGCTGCCGAACGAAAGGTGCTGGCCAGCGCCTTCGCGACCCAGGTCTAGCTCGTTAGCGTTTGGCCCCCATTTGTTGGCGTCGCGGTTCGCCGAAGCCAATGCTGCCATGACCATCGTCCCCGACGGGATGTCGCGACCGTCGATAGCGACATCTCGTGTGGTGATCCGTCGTGACATCTGCACCGGGCTGACAAAGCGCAGCAGTTCGTCGACGCCATTCATCTCGAGCCCGTTGTCACGGATGCTCTGGGCCTGATCAGGTCGAGAAAGCAGGTCGGCGATGCCGGTACCGATCAGGTTCACCGTGGTCTCGTGGCCCGCAATGAAAAGCAGGCTGACCTGGTCGCTGAGTTCCTTGCTGGACATCTTGTCGCCGTCTTCTTCGGCCTCGATCATGGCGGTCAACAGGTCGTCGCCCGGGTTTTCTCGTTTCCACTCGATGACGCCAGCCATGTACTCATCCATGGCTCGGTTGGCGATGACAGCAGCCTTTATTTCGTCCTCGGTGATGATTGGGTCGATCGTTTTCACGATGTCTTCTGACCAGGATCGCAGCGCTTCGGTATCACCAGCAGGCATGCCGAGCATCTCGCTGATTACATCGAACGGGAGAGGGAAGGCGAGTTCGGCGATGATATCGGCTTGACCTTGCTCGGCGATGTGGTAGAGGGCTTCATCGACAAGCGCTTGGATGCGGGGCCGCAGCGCTTCGATGGTGCGAGGTGTGAACGCCTTGCTTACGAGACGACGCAGCCGGGTGTGGTCCGGTGGATCAATACCGAGGATCGACGTTCGTTCGAGTTCTTCAGCGTCGCCATCGACGGCCTCAAGGAACGCCTTCATACGATCCTCATCGAAGGTATCTAGGTTCTTCTCGTCGACACTGAGCCCTGGGTTGCGCAACAGTTGAAAGCAGTCGTCATAGTTGAACAACATCCAGCTACCTATTGGCGATGCATGGACAGGGTCGTGGCGACGCATCTCATGCAGATGTGGGTACGGGTCGTCGGTATAACCCGGCTCAAGAGGGTTAAAGATGATCTCAGGGCTGACGTCGGTCATAAACCAATAGTAGTTCCCAAGTTCCCGCTGCAGGCCAGCGCTCTAGTGCTTGTACCTCTGGCGCATAGCTTTGGCGGCAGCCCGGGTGGCCCTTGCATCGATCTTGGCTTGCTTGCGGGCCTGGGCGCGTGTCCATTTGTGGTGCCGGCTGCGACATGCCTTACGACAGTACTGATGGTTGCTTGTGCGTTGCTCAAAGATCTCGTCGCAACGCCAGTAGGCACAACCGACCAAGCGGTCAGGATCGAAGTCTTCGTCGCGTTCGATCATGGCGAATGCGAGTTTGTGAGGGATCCATGCGGATCCCTCACTCAGATCTCATGACTGGTGGTGAAGTCGGTCAGACTTCGATGAAGATGCACTCACCAGGGCACTCTTCGGCGGCTTCGATAACCGCTTCGAGTCCACCCTCAGGGATACGCGCCATGCCGTCGGGGCCAGCAGGGTGAGCATCGCCGTCATAGAGCTTTTCTTCGCCGAAATTGCCGGTGCTTTCCTTGACGTAGAAGAGGCCGTCGTCCTTGCCGAAGAAGACCTCGTCAGCAATCTCTTCGCAGAGGCCATCGCCGGTGCAGAGATCCTGATCAATCCAAACCTTCATGCATATTTCCTATCGGTTGGTCATCGGCCCCTGGCGGGCCATACATAACGATACTTAACCATAGGGAACAAACACGTATTCCCTGCGAAATTGTGGGGTTTAGCTGCACATGGATGGTGCGATATCGCCAGCGAAGCGGCCTGCGACCCATGCGAGCAAGTCCGGCACGGCTGCGAAAGTGGTCAATACTCCCGCATGGCTTTGGCCCTCGTACACATTGCGCACGGTCGGACCCTGGTCTGGAAATTTGCACAGCTGGTCCAGCAGGGTCGCCGATGTTTCGACTGGAATCTGCTCATCTTCGCCACCGTGGATGATCAACAGCGGCACCGTGACCGGCAGCAGGTTCGTGTCGTTCAGTTTCACGGCTGCGGCCCAGTCGGGAAGTACAAAAGGATTGTCAACAATCGTGACATCGTCGTAGTCGAGCGGGTTGTACACCTCGAAGATATCTTCGGTGCAACCGGTCTCGACGACACCAATCAAGCTGATTGCGTCGGCAGACAAAACGTCGGCCAAGTCAAGATCAGGGTTGGCGGCAGCGAGCCCCGCCGCCGTCATGATTAGGTAGCCCTGGAAGTCGCTGCCAATAAGTGCGTCGCCCAAATCGCCCATTTGTGATGGGGGAGCACCCGCAACTACGCCGATCAACTTGAGCTCGGGGGCATAGGTCGACTGCAGCTGGCCAGTGAACATGGCGGCGTGACCACCCTGACTGTGCCCGAACACGATCCACTCGTCTGTGACGGGCAGACCGAGTTCGTAGACCGCCCGGACGCTGTCGAGCACACCGTGCGCTTCGCTGGCTCCAACGATGTACGGATGGATGCCGGGCGTGCCGAGACCCTCGAAGTCAGTAGCCACGACGGCATAACCAAAGCCAACGAGAGCTCGGGCAAGCTGATCATTTTCTGCATTGTTGGACGGCGCGCACGTGTCGCCGAGCCCGGTAGTGCCGTGGGCCCACGCAATGAGCGGCCATCCGCCGTCTGGTGCATCGCCTTCGGGGAATGCAACGAAACCTGAGACGGCGACTATGTCGCCCTGAGCCGAGGTCGAGTGATACAGGATTCGCTGCCCGACAGCTCCGTCAATAGTCAACTCCTCGACGTCGATCACACTTCCAGGGATCGCTGCGGGATCAAGAGGCAACACAAGTTCCAAGTCCCCAGGCGCGTCATAGGTCTCCACAGCCAGCGCAACCGTGGGCTCTGGTAACACGGTGGGTTCTGGTAACACGGTGGGCTCTGGTAACACCGTGGGTTCTGATGACACCGTGGGTTCAGATGACACCGTGGGCTCTGATGACACCGTGGGTTCAGATAACGCAGCCGGCTCAGATGACCCGCAGGAAGTTGCGATAAGCGCTAGTGCGACCAGCAGAGCAAGCAGCGAATGTTTGAACATAACAAATCTTATCTGAGCTATTTGGGCCATGCCAGGTCGTGCGGCTTCTGTGGTCCTGGCTGAACTGTCAGACGCCCGAAGGGCCAGTACTGACTGCGATCTCGAACTCGAGCAAAGTGGCCCCCATGCTGACAGGCTTACGGGCTTGGTCAGTCTCGCCCTGGTCAGTCTCGCCCTTCTGGGCGTGGCTGGCGTTGGCGCCGTCGCCGTCGCGCCAGGCTTCGTAACTGGCCTGGTCGGCCCATCGGGTGTACACGAACCAGCGTGTCTCCGTCTCACCGGTTGGCCGCAACAGTTCGAATCCCTCGAAGCCGGCAACGTCTGCCAGGCTGTTCATGCGGGCGGTGAACCGCCCAACGATTTCCTTACCAGCTTGCGGTGGGATTTCGAGGGCATTGATTTTGACGACGCTCATGGGCTCTGTGTACCAGTTTCTGAGCGCCGGAGGAAGGCCAACGCTATGACTGGAAATATGGCCAAGGTCAAATATGACCATGCGAATGACACATCTGCCAGCGCTCCAACAATAGCTGGCGTAGCGGCCGCCATGATCGAGAACAAGATCGTCATGGTGGCGAGCGCTTGACTGAAGGAGCGGTTGTCCAAGCTGTCGCGTACGTGGGCAGCAATGATGGCAGGCACGGTAGATGCGCCAGCGCTATACAACAGTGCGCCGGTAATTGTGGCCGCTTGGCCACCGGTGACGACGCACATGTTGGCAATGAACAGCAACCCCAGCGTGTACCTCAGAACCACGAGCCGCCCGATCCGATCAGAGGCGGCCCCAGCGAGTGGGGCCGCGATCATTCCGGCGACTCCCATCATTGAAAAGATGAGTGGGCTCGTTGACTCGGCAATGCCACCGTGCTCTTCGAGCGCAGCCACAATGAAGGTCAGGAACCCGGCTGACATGCCGCCGAACATGGCATATGCGATGGTGACTTCGCGCCAGCGCGGAATGAGCCGAATAATGCTGAAGTCAACGCCGCTGGTTGCTATCCGCTCGGTTGGAGAAAAAGTTGCGAAGGTGAATAGACCCACGAGCACGATGGCAGCAAACCCGAGTGCGAGCCACCAGACGGGGCGCCAGAGACCATCGTCGTCGACGGCGCGACGCCACCCGCTGGTAGCGATGCCGAACGCGATATTGGAAACGCCCATTGTTGACGTGAGCGCGCCGATCACCATGCCGCGTCGGCGTTCGCTTACGTATTCGGTGACAAGGACCGGCGCTGTCATCCAGATCCCAGCGCCTGCGCCACCAACAAGAGCGATGCCTAACGTCAGCGATGCCAACCCCTGTGCTGTCGACGTTATGACAAGCCCAATGACGCTGACAGCTACGGCGGTGCGCATGATCGTGATGGGTTCGAGCCGAGGCGACACAAATACGACCATCACCACGCCAACCACGTACAGCATGAAGATCGCCGAGATTGGGTAACCCGCTTGGGCGTTACTTAATCCAAAATCGTCGCGGATACCGGTAAGCAGTAGGCCATACAACGAGCGGCCGATCGAGTGCGAGATGACGGGAGTAACACTGATCAGAGCGGTAATTGCCACCGCACGTTTGGCCCCTACCGATGCAGTCACGCCGTCGAGTTTAGTCCGGTCGCTCCATCGGCCCATATCGAGATCAGGAGAAAGCGTTGGGTTCTGTTTCGCAGGCTGTTGCGAGCACCGCAAAGGGTGTGGGTCTCAAAACCCAAATGGACGGCGCACGCCTCATGAATGCAGCGGTGAAGACAGCTATCTTGCCTGCGGTTTACGGGCCTTTAGGGGCTGATCGGCTCGGTCGGCTCGGTCGGCTCGGTCGTGAGTTTCTTGAAAACCCGGAACCCACCGAATGCGAGTGCACCCAAGCCAAATATCCAGCCGATCACTGGCGTCTTGCTCCCTGGATCAGGGAACTCATCGCACAGGGTAAGCGGTGCGCACATCTGGGCCATGATGGCTTCGGCTTGGACTAACCGTGATTGGGCTGCGGGCGCCAACGTGCCGGCGCTCTCGGCAAATCAGCGTAGGTTCTCGATTTCGGCCTCGACCGCTGCCGCCTTCTCTTGCGATCGGGCGATTTCCAAACCGGCGGTTGCTTCGGCCAATGCAACATTGATTGCGGCGTAGTCGTCATCAAGGACACAGTCGTCGATATCGCTACACGCTTCGAGGCTCGCGCTTTGTACGCCGTCGACACTGACGATGATCGGGTACTCGACCCCGTTCTGGTTTGAGGTCTCGAGCGAGACCTTGAGGAACCACACGTTGGTATGGCCAGCGGGGTAGTCGACACCGTTGCCGATGACGACTGCGGCCGGCCCATCGACAGTCGTAAGAGTAGGGGCTACGAAGCTCAGGGTTAGGTCGAATCCAGTTCCTGGGTTGGCTCCTTGGAAGTCGACCTCGAACTCGTACGGGGTGCCATTCGTGTAGATAACGGAATACCAGGCACTGTCGCCGGTGACGATTCTGTCGAGGTAGCTGCCTGGGGTGAGCTGGGGTGCGTTACGAAAGTCAGCAGTACCAATAGTCTGGCCCTGGGCATGCGCGTCGGGGCCGAACGACCCGACGGCGCTGACAACAAGAATGAGCAATGCCATGACGCTCATGACGAGGTTGCGGCGCAATGTCATGATGGTGGTGGCTCCTGGTCTGTGCTGGCGGTGAAGCCTGTCCAAGTCGAGCCATCCCACCATCGAAACTGCCCAACGATTGCAGGGTCTTCGTGCCAGCCAGAAGCGGGGCTTGGCACGGGTTCGACGGTCGAGTGGGCTTGTTGAACAGTGGCGTCCGCCTCGGCCGGTGCGGAGGTGGGTGATGGCTCGAGATCGGCGTCCTGGTCTTGTTTAGCCTCCTGGTCTTGTTTAGCCTCTTGGTCTTGTTTAGTGTCCTGGTCTTGTTTGACAGTACGCCGGAGCTTCTGCACCGGTGCCAAAGCCAGGCCAATGCCGGCGAGCAGCAAGAGCAAGGGGAGTAGCAAGGAGTTCGATTTGGTTGGGGCAAGCAAAATGCGTTCTTCGAGTTCTTGGGCACGAATGTTTGCGGCACTGATGGCATCCTGTTCAGCGTTTGTATCGACGCGAAGCCGGTCGCGTTCGGTGACGCTGTCAGGGGATGCAAGTTCGCCAATGCCGGTGTCGAGCTCAGACTGTGTGGAGTTGAATTGCGCTGTCAGATTGACAATTTCTTGGGGGTAGAAACACTCTTGAGGTGCCAAGCAGCTTGTTGTCGAGCCGCCAAAACCTGGGCCTTCAGTCAAGATCTCGAGTTCGTAGGTTCCTGAAAGACCGGAGTCGGAGTCCAACGTGACCACAAAGAACGCCTCGTGGGGTCCACCTGTTATCTGGCAGTCGGTGCACCGGATGGAAGCTGTTGGTCGCTCGGGCAATCCTGCGTTGAGCTCGCCGTGCTTACCTTTGAAGAAGTCCTGATCGAACTTGGGTACAAAGATGCGCATGTCGAGGGTGATGCCGAGCTCAGGGGGTAGTCCGAAGACCGTGGCCGTGAACGTGCCACCATTTGGGCCGTACTCTGGCATGCGGTAAATGCGCACAGAGTTCATATCGATTGAATCGGTGTACAGCACCTTGTCGGCGCCGATCTCGTCGAGGCGAACAAAGTCGGGTGCATCTTCGGTTGATGTTGCACCTTGAATTTGGCGACCTACAAGGCGCTGCGCTTCGCGAGGGGCGCTCAGTTGCACGAGGAGTTGGGGGAGTGCGTCGCGGGCATCTTGGGGGGTTTCAATAGCGGTGTAGGTCCCACCCGTAGATTCTGCGATGCAGCGCAGCTCGGTTTCGGCCGCGCTGTTGGCCCGAAACCCGACAGTGACGACCCGATCGACTGCAGCATTGCCACTGGTAATTGACTTGGCGACCTCGCACGGGTCCTGGCCGTAACTTGGGCCAGTCGCCGGGTTGCCGTCGAGGTCTGCGTCAAAGCACTCATCGCGCCCGTCGGAGAACAACACGATGGTGCCGGTCGAGCCAGCAGGTATGTCGGTGCTGGCCGCCAGGATTGCGAGGGCGGTCGGGGTATCACCCAGTGCGGTGAAGCCCTGGACCTGAGCAATGAGATACTCACGTTGCAGGGGAGCAACGCTGGTAGCGACTTGGGTATCTGTGGCTCAGCTGACTTCGCGGTCAGCAGGGGCAGCCGGGGGGATTCGATCGCCATAGGTGCGAAGCCCGACTCGGGCGTCGGGGTTCACATTGGCGAAAGCCTCGATGAAGGCAGCTTTGGCAACGTCGAGCTTTGTGCGCTCATCGTCGAACGGCTCGTTCATTGAGCCCGACAGGTCGAGCACAAAAATGACGACTTCGTTTGGATTGCTATTTTGCGCCTGGGCGGGGTTAGCAAACGCGCCCAGGAGTGGGAGTAGGAGCATTACAGCGCCTAGGCAGGCGGCCACTCTGCACGTCCGCGAGACAAAGCCTGAATTTGAACTGTCCATTGCGTCTCACTGTCGGCAACTCAATCGTGGCCCAAAGGCCTATTGACCTAATTCTAACGGGAACCGAACCGCGAGGCTGCGGGCAGCAGCTGAATCAGAGGGTCGATGCAGATTCAAAAACGTATGGTTCGAGCGATTCTTGGGCGGCAATCCGCCATTTGTGCCAATTGCCGCCGCCGTAATACGCCAGACTGCCAGCGGCGGCGTTGCCTTCGCCGTTGTAATAAGAAATACAGTCTCGAAGTGGGGCGGTTGCGATGTCAGCCTGCGCGCAGTGCTCGGCGTAACGCTCCTCGGCGTCGGGGGTGATGTCGACTACGGCATGATCGCGATCCCGCATGGCGGTCAACATCCACACGATGTAGTCAGCGTGCTGTTCGATTGCATCGATGAAGTTGAAGCTTCCGCCGCCGCCTTGGGGGCCGCTGACGATGAACAGGTTTGGGAAGCCGTTGCTGTGTAGTCCCAGGAATGTTTTGCAACCCTGGGTTTGCCACTTTTCGCTCAGGCTGACGCCGCCGCGCCCCTTGATCATGTTGAATGTCGAGGTTGCCATCCAGTTGAAACCAGTCGCGTAAATCAGCACGTCGACGGGATATTCGGTGCCGTCGTGGACGACGCCGCGTTGATTGATTTCTTGCACACCAACGGGTGCGGTGTCGACGAGGTGCACATGTGGCAGGTTGAACGCTGGTAGGTACTCGTCGTGGAAGGTAGGTCGCTTGCAGCCATAGGGGTAGTACGGCTTCAGCGCTTCGGCGGTCTTAGGGTCATGAACAATGGCGTCCACTCGGGCGCGAATTTGTTCCATGATGCGGAAGTTTGAGTCGAGTTGCTTCTGCACCATTTCTTCTTGCGTGAGCTGACGGGCGTGCTGTTTGCGTTCCTTCTTGAAGTCGTTAGCTCGCCCGGCGAGGTAGTCGTCGTCGGCCTTAATTGCGGCGCGGCCGGCCGAAATTTTTGAGAAACGCTTTCGACGAGCCATTGCCCAGCCAGGTTCGTTTGACCATTCGTCGACCTGTTCCTGGCTTGTTGCTTGCTGGTCTCGAACGTCGATTGAGCTCGGTGTGCGTTGAAACACGAAGAGTTCGCCCACGATCTTGGCTAGTTCGGGTACGGCCTGTACTGCGGTTGCGCCGGTGCCGATGACACCGACACGTTTCCCGGCTAAGTCGACGTTGTAATCCCAGCGCGATGTGTGAAACGCATCGCCGGCGAAGGACTCCATGCCTTTTATCCTGGCGAGTTTTGGGTTGGTCAGGATGCCATTTGCCAGCACGACGTGTTTGGCTCGCATGACGTCACCGCGGTCGGTGATGACTGACCAGCGTTGGGCGGTCTCGTCCCATTCGGTGGTGTCGACCGTGGTGTGAAACAGGCATTTGTCGTAGAAACCAAACTCGGTCGCCATTGATTGGCAGTACTCGAGAATCTCGAACCCGGATGCGAACTTCATAGTCGGGATGTAGTTCATCTCTTCGAGTAGTGGTAGGTAGCTGTAGCTCTCGACATCGCATGCAATGCCTGGATAACGGTTCCAATACCAGGTGCCGCCGACGTCGCCGCCCTTTTCGCAGAAGCGGACATCATGGAAGCCAGCCTGACGGAGGCGGTACCAAAGCAGCAGGCCAGCGAAGCCAGCGCCGATAACCAGGATCTCGCATTCGTCGGTGAGCGCATCGCGAGGGATGGGTTCTTCGGAGTAAACGTCTTCGAGATAAGAAGCGAACTCGCCTTCGAGTGCCATGTAGTCAGCAGCACCGGCTCGGGCTTCTTTGAACTCCCGGTACTTCGCCTGTTCTTCGGCGTTGAACACTGCCCCAGAGGGTTGTTCTGGCAGCGTGATCAGTGCCTTATCTTCGAGCACTGCGTAGCCCGTGCCGGTGATCTTCTCGCTGGCTTTCGCGGCCCGAGTGGTGAAAATCTTTAGGCCCGTTTCAGGGTCGATGCGGATTGCGTCGGTCATATCTTGACCCTAAGTCATCAGGGCTGGTTCATCTTCTTTCCGCAGGGCTGTCTTCGTGATGCTGCGGCTCTATCAGAACCCAGCGGCTTGCATCCAACGACTCGAAGCCCATAGGCAACCGACGAAGAGCACGACGATGAGCGCTGCGGTAGCGATGTCTCGCTTCACTCGGTCGCGCCCGAATAATGGCTTAGAGTGAGCATTGATACCGAAGTGCAAGGCGCCAAGAATGAGGCCAACAATGAAGCCTCCGCCATGGCCCCCCAGGCTCACGAAACCGCTCAAACTTATGAAGAGGTTGAGGAGCAGGACGGGCCCAAGGCCGGATTGGGCAATGCTGATTCCCTGGCTTCGGAACATCATGACGAGCAAGCCGAGTAGGCCAAAGATGGCACCCGAAGCTCCCATGGTGAAGGACAACACGTCGAGCACCAGGGCGCCGAGCGAACCGCCGACCAGGGCTGCGACGTAGGCCAAGGAGAAGCTCACTGACCCGAGTCGCCGTTCGATGATTGGACCCAGGATGTAGAGGCTGTACATGTTCATGCCGAGATGGATAATGCCAAAGTGCCCAAAGCCGCCTGTGATGATGCGCCACCACTGACCCAGCGCGTCGATTCGCGGGCCGTTTACCGCGAGTTCTTCGGCTGCTGTGCCAGCTGTTGAGATTGTCGCGTCCCACAGCACAAGCTGCAGCAGGAAGACGGCAATGTTTAGCCCAATCAGAACCTGGGTAACGAGCCCTCGGTTAGCGGGCAAGGTGGCGCGGGTGTAGACCGTTTGTTTGTTGTTCGAGGTGCACTCGGGGCAGTGCACGCCCACCGAGGCCTGATGCATGCATTCCGCGCAAATGAACTGCTCGCAGCGTTGGCATCGTACGCCTGATGCTTTCGTGCGATGCCGATAACACACCGTTGGCTGCGGCGTCTCTTGATGGTCGTGGTTGCTCATGTATGCCTGCAGTCTAGGAACGAGACGGGTGGTGTGGCAGCGTCCAAAGCTTGAAGTCTCATTGGCTATGAAATAGCATGAAAACATGTTAAATGGACTTCTCGGTATGGACGTTGACGCATCCCGAGTGCTAGCCGAGCGGCTCGGGGGCTGGGTTACCCGCAGCGAGGAGATCCGGCTTGTCGTAGTCGACGCCGAACTGTTGTCTGATATTCCCTCTGGCGTAGTCGCCATGCTCGACGAGATTGGAAGTGATGGTGCAGTAATGGCAGCTGCTATTCGCATTGCGGCTGAGGCCCTGGCGTCATTCACTATTGGACTGGACTCGCCTCGGTCGATCGCAAGTGCAGTCAGCAGTGTCCATGCGTTTAGTGGTAGTGAGAACGATCCTGAATTGGACCGCCGACTGCGGGTGCTGCGGGAATTGGTTCGGCCCCAGACCGGCACCGACAAGCAAGCGGCGCACGTTATGTCGGTGCTCTTGGCTGTTGATCGGTCACTTCATGTTGGTGGCCGGAATTTCGAGGACGTGACGCTTGCAATGGCCACGGTGGTTCACCTGAACCAGGCCCAGATCAGTGGATCGATACCGGGTAATGATGCTCGGGTCGATGCAGCGAAGGGTGACTTACGAGCAGCGTTGGCTGCTCATGCAACGTCGGAGGTCCAGCTCGACAGATTGGTGGCTGCCTTTATTGCTGACCGAAACCGGACCCTGGCATCGACACTGTTTGCGTCGGTCGTATTTGGCGTACTACCAGCAGTCGTCGAGTTCGCTCACGAGCATGGTCTTGACTATGACATTGCAGCCGGGGTCTTCGAGATGGGCAAGATCGACCGACTCACCGCTGCCATGCAGACAGCACCGTTCCCCGAGGTTGATGAGCTTCGGCGGCAACGCGCAGAGCTATTTGGGGTGCTCGTTGGTGTCGGGCACTCGGCCACGCTCGAACGGCTCGCCCGTAAACTCGACCAAGGGACGCCAGCGATCTTGGCCTTCCCGGCTGCATTCGAAGAACAGGTTCGAGTCGAGCAAGTCGACCTGGTTGCCCGCGAGTTTGGACTGGACCGGGCTGCGGCGGCTGTTCAGCTTGATGAGCTAGCTGAGTCCGCCAGCGGGCTTATCTCGAATGGGTGGCAGATCGAGGATGCCGTTGTTGCAGTGAACATGGCGGCCAAAGCCGGGCTAGATCTTGGCGAGATCGAAGCGTTTGCTGCTGACGAAGACGTAGCGCTGGTCGACGGCGCCGTCCGTGCGGCCGAAGCCCAGGCTTTTGCCATGACTCTGGCCGAGTACAACGCATTCACCGGCCTGGTAGAGCACTTCCCCGTCCTCGACACGGCCACCGGCGGGGTCGCCGACAACCTTGTCTCGTTGGCGGATCTGCGCTTCGTGGTCAACAACTCTGAGATGTTCGACAACGAAGTGGCCGTTGCTGCCTCGGCTCTCTTACGGGCACCACAACTACTCAACAGGCTTGATTCGGCAGCGAGTAGTGGCAGTGTCGTGGGCCTCGATTCCTTTGGCCGAGATCGGCCTGTCGACAACAAAATTTCGTCGGCTGACATCAACCTGTTTGTTCTCAAGCAGCAGACCAACCTGACGCTGCGCAATGTGGTTGTCCAGATTGATGTCGCCAGCCAGGGTGGCGGCCTGGGGTGGGCTGACGGCAAACTCAGCGAGGTCGATTTCATGCTGGTTCTGGCTAGTAGCTCGGAGTATGGCTTGAGCGCTGCCGAGGTCTCGGCGGTGGAGCAAGTGCTCGAAGCCGACTGGTACGACCAGACCTGGATGCAAGACCATGGTGACACGCTAATTCTGGCTGCTGCTGTAGTTGCAGGTGCGGCCCTTTTTGCGGGCACGGGCGGTCTCGGCAGCGGGCTGACCGCTGCACTGGTTTCGTCGGCCGCTGCGGCTGTGGGTGGTGCCGCAGTCGGAGCTGGGCTTACGGTTGGCGAGAATCTTCTGACGGGTGATCCTCTTGCCCAGGATCTGGCTGAGAACGCAACGCTCGGGGCAACGGGTGGATTGGTTGGTGCAGGAATTGTGGGGTCCATTGGCGGGATGGCCGTAAGTGAATCCTTGGCTGTGCGGGTGATTAACACGGTTGGTTTCGAAGCCGATGTTCTCGCCCTAGCAGCGTCGGGTTTATTGGATCCGGTGCTCGCTCCGGTGGTCGGCGAAATGGATCTGACTGAGATGAGGTCTGACTTCCAAGTGGCGGGCTACGCATTAGGGGCTGCATCGGTCCTGGGCGGTGCCGGAGCCGTGGGAGCGGCGCAATGGCTAACAGGTCGAGCGCTCGACACACTGCCGGCTTCGACCGATGAAGACGACGAGCAACTTTGATCTGGCGCAACTGGCGCTCTCAAGAGCGTTCGCGTTGGGTTAGCGGACGGGGTCGCCGTTCGGCGTGGCGATGAGGATGTTGCCGTCTGATTGGCGGGCGACGGTGTAGCCGCGTTCTCTCAAGCGGTTGTGTCTATGGCATGCGGGGAGGCCGTTCAATTGGTTGCTGGGCCCGCCCCGGGCTGCAGGTCTCACATGATCTATCTGGCAGCGACTGATGCGGCCGTCGTGCCATTTGCTGTTGGACTTCTCGCAATCGGCGATGATGCGCCGGGTCTTGTCAAGGCGATGCGATTCAGCCCCTGACACGCCAGCCACATGCTGGAACATGATGCGAGCGTCGACATGATTCTGGTCATAGAACACGCGAGACAGATGGATTTGGGTGATTGCGTCAACCGTGGCAACTGTTGCCAGTCGGCGGACGTGTTTGACTGCGTCGATCAGTTCGATCGACTGCGCCTCGGAACGAGGGACAGCCGACGGTGAGTCGGTTACTGGCGGCGTGGTCGCGTTTTTTAGGTCGTGCAACAGCAGCAGGCATAGGAAATCACGTGGGAAGCTCGAAAGAACAAATCCCACAAACGTGTATCGGCCACTGGTGCAAGCCGTCGAAGATAGCAGCGGGAGTCACGAGGTGACCTCAACCCAGACGGAGTAACAACCAAGAACTTCCGCCTTAAGACGAACAGGTGTTCGAGTAAACTCGAGAGCGGTAATTAGTTCAAAAAGTCGTGTGCGCACGATGGAGGACGGGCGCCTGCGGCAGTGGCGTGGTTGTCGTGAGGTGGGCTGCGGCCGTTAACGCACGTAGTTTCGACTCGGCCGGGGAGATGGTCGTTGCCGGAGGCTCGTGTGCGAGCATGAGGTATGAATGTGATGGCCGAGGGGCACAAACGGTTGAGCGATAGCGACTTTCTTTACTGGGAAGATCTGGTGCCGGGTGTCTATGAGCTGGGGGAGTATGAGTTTACGCTCGACGAGATCCTTGAGTTCGCAGGTCGTTTCGACCCGCAGCCGTTCCATGTTGACCCGGACGCTGCTGCGGAAAGTAGTTTCGGCGGGCTGATCGCTTCTGGTTGGCACACAGGTTCCGTGTATATGGGGCTCTATGCCCGACAGTTCTTGAATTACACCGACTCGATTGGTTCGCCCGGGGTTGAGAATTTACGTTGGCTCGCTCCGGTGCGACCCGGCGATGTGTTGCGGGGAACGGTTGAGATAATGCGCACGCAGCCCTCAGGGAGCGACCCTGTGCGCGGCACGGCATTTTTCCTGTCGCATCTGATCAACCAAGACGACGTAGTGGTTTTCCGGATGGAAGGTCGAGGAATGTTCGGCCGCCGCACGCCGGCTCCCAACGTAGGTAACGAAGCCGGCTAATCGCATGCGACCTTGTGCCCGGCGGCAATTGATCAGGTCATTGGTTGGGGACGTTGACGGAGGCGATTTGATGAATCTCGTAGTCGCTAACCGTCGTTGACAATTCGATGATTGTCAGACGCCCCAGGTAATCAGACCATGCAATGTTGGGGTAGTGGTCGAGCGACGCGCTCGGGCGGCTACGGACCTTCTCGTGGATCTGGTAGAAGACGGTCGTCGTTAAATCTTCGGTAACGACCTGGTCAAAGATGTGATGGCACGGTGGCAGGTCTTCGATGGGATCGTCGTTGTCGGCGTTGTACTTTTTCATGTCGCTCACAGTGCATGAGGCCACGAGGCTGTCGCCGAATGTCCAGTCGACTCGCAGCAGCGTGGCCTGAAGGTCGATGCGGAACGTGTCGATGTCGTTGGTAGTGAAAATGTGCTCTTGTTCGAGCGGGTTCTCGAGGAAGAACCAGGTCGGCCATTGCACAAATGTGTAGCCCCCGTCGATGGGCGGCACGGCGCCAGGCTGGGGGTTGTAGAGCTCGAGCTGGCTGGTGAGTTGGATGTAGAGGTCCGAACGCACACCAGGGATGTCATAGACCTCCTCATAGCTCAAGTCCCAACTGAACCGGACTGACGTGATGTCGACCGGGTCGAACACGCCGAATGCGTCGTAGTTGGCACACCAATAGAAGACGGGGATGAGGTCATCGCCGGGCCGTTCGCCCAGGCCCTGGGTGAGCAGTAGATCGTTCACGCTGTTGATGTCGAGCGGGCCACCGGGAAGCGTGGCTTCCGACGACAGATAGCCGACCATCTCGCCTAGGTATTCCTGATACTTGCCGGTTGCTTCCCGCCCTGCAATATGACCGGAGACGACATCGTCAACTCGTTCTCCGCCGCACGCGCGCCACCTGATACACACCGGGCTGTAAAAGAAGTCCTCTTCTGCGCTGAACCCCGACCAGTCGAACTCTGACCAGTTGAACTCTGACCAGTTGAACTCGGGTGAGTAGAACTCCGACGAGTAGAACTCCGACGAGTAGAACGCCGACCAGTTGAACTCAGGCAATGAGTATCTAGCGCAATTGTCCCCGGGCAGGGGGCTGTTTGAGTCGGCGCTTGCTTCGACTGTGCCTCCGCCAACCGAGACGTCTGCCTCGTGCTGCGGATCTAGGCCCGGGTCAGGTAAGAACAGGACGGCTGTGCGTGTAACCGTTGCATCGCCGTCACCGCCAGAGGGGGCGCTTGGGGTGTTGCTTCCTGGCAAATCTTGTTGTGAAGCTGTTGAGTCGCCATTCAGGGTTTAGCCCTGGCCAGGTTCGTCATCCGGCGATTCTTGT
>CAJJAG010000008.1 GCA_905182135.1 uncultured Acidimicrobiaceae bacterium
TATTCGGTGGTGGCTGGAAAGACAGCACCGATGCACAGTACGCAGAAGACACCTACATAGCGTGGATGAACAACCAGATCGACGCCGCAGGTCTCGACAACAATATTGGACTAATCGCAACTGGCTATGGCCAGTTCGGCTGGCCAGCAGTGCAGACTCTGCGGATCGCTGCAGAGCTTGACGGTGGTCTCACACGTACCAACTTTATGATTGCTTTGCGCTCATTGCGCATGACCCATCCTGGCCTACTCGAAGGCATTAACTTCGGTATGAACGGCTCGGAAGATGCGTACCTGGTAGAGGGTTCAGACCTCAGCCAGTTCGACGCTGCTGGTCAGTCATGGATTATTCAAGGTGGAGTAATCGACCTTGACGGTAAATCATCAAACTGCCCATGGGTTTCTGGCGAAGGCTGTTAATCCTGCTCTAGCCATGGTTTAGTAAACATTGGCTAGAACATTTCGACGAGAGCCGGTGCCTTTGGGCGCCGGCTCTTCTCGTTTTGAGTACTGGGCCAGCTTTTGTCAGTACTGGCTCCCAAGGTGGCTATAGCGAGCCGCACGCTGTTACCTCGATGAAGGAGTGCTTGGTACGCATTAACAACAACGGTAATGTCTCCAGCGAATCGGCCGACTCGGCGGAGTTCGGCGTTAGTTAGCACTTGCTGATGGAGTAGCTGACGACTAGTTCTTCATCGGTGGTCGCTGAAAAGTTCATCGGTGGTCGCTGGAAAGAGAGCCCTGATTGGTAATAGGCAGACGATATTTTGTTAGGTGGCCGAAGGAGCAGTTCGCACTCGCTGGCCTTCACGCCGCCGAGTGCGAAGTTCAGTAGATGCCGGACGCTCGGGGGTCTAGTGCATCGCTGGGGAGCCCAATGGCGGCCTGAACCTTACCGGTTGCGTGATTGGGTTGCGGGCGTTTCTCGTCTCGTAGCCCGTTCTCCTCGTTGTCGTCAGCTTCGACAAGAATAGGTCCGAAGGCGCCTGCTTGGTCGAGGGTTCCCACCTAAGGCAACTCGACTTTGCTACCCGGCCCTGGACCATCGAGGGCGACAACATGAACCTTGACGGACAGTCATTAAACTCTGGCTGATCAACCGGCGTCACACGTCAGAGGGGTGTCGGCATTAGTTGCATGAAACCTGCGAATTGCCTCCGGTACAACCAGAATATTGAGGTTTTGGACCTACGGAAAACCTTCCGCGAACGCTTTTCGTGTGTCTGAGCAGAGCCGGTGTCGCTTGCTCGTTGAAAACTGTGGCACGTAGGAGTCACGCGGGGTTGTTTAAGCGGCATGGAAGCACTTCAATGGTGCGCTGATGGAACTGTTAGTGCAGCGGTGTTTCGATGGAATGTTCACCGGTGCTATTTATGCATCACTCGCGTTAGCGATCGTGATGATCTATCGCTCAACCGGCCTCTTGAACTTCGCACAAGGTGAGATGGGGTTGATGGGCGGTTATGTAACTCTGACTCTGCTCTCGCCAACAGGCGCTGCAGGTATTGGTATCCCTATCGCAGGTACGGCATTTGCGTCGCGATGGATACCGCTGCACCCCTGGCCAGCGTGGGCCGCGATAGTGGGGGCGGTGGCTTTCGGGGCGTTACTCGGGGCGGTGGTAGAACGTTTTATTATGCGACCGCTTACCGGCAGGTCGACGCTGTCGCAGGTGAACGTCACCATCGGCTTGCTGATTCTGATAAACGGCATCGTGTTCCAGATCTGGGGTTCATTCTCGCGCAAGGTCAAGAGTCCATTCCCGAACGAGGCGGCCGACTACGTTGGCATTCTGGGTGCCCGGTTGAGATACACCACCGTCGGGGTCTGGGCCACACTCATCGTGATCATTGTCTTGCTTACTCTGCTGATTCAGAAGACGAAAACTGGCCTGGCATTCCGAGCAATCACCAGCAACCGCGAGGGTGCGGCGCTGGTTGGTGTGCCGGTTAATAGAACGTTGACCATTGGTTGGGCCATCGCTTCCGCGATCGGGGCATTGGCCGCATCACTTGTGGGTGGTGCTATCACGCTGAGTCCTGTGCTCATGCTGAACCTGTTGATCTACGCGTTGGCCGCAGCGACCATCGGAGGTCTCGATAGTCCACGAGGCGCGATCGCTGGCGGTTTGATCATTGGCCTTACCCAGAGTCTTTCGCCGCCTTATCTGGGTATTCCCACCGAGCTGACGCTGTTGCCGCCGCTGGCGGCAATGGTCCTTGCGTTGGCGGTGCGACCCCACGGCTTGTTCGGCACCGTGCCGGTGAACCGAGTATGACAACTATCTCCAACGAGCAGGACGCAATGGCCGCTTCGCCCGCCTTACCAGCCGCACGCATGAGCCGGATGTCGAAGATCGGCTTGGTCGTTCTGGCAATTACCGTGGCCATCCCTCCCTTTGTGGTGACCCCGTTGGAACTCACCAAGTTGTCTCGGCTCGTCGTGCTGGTGCTCGCTGTGTTGGGGGTGAACCTGCTTACGGGTTATACGGGCCTCATTTCGCTCGGTCATGGTGTCTTTGTGGGTGTCGGCGCGTTCGCAATGGCGAACCTGATCGATCAGGGCATGTCACTGTTTCTGGCTGGATTCCTGGCCACGTTGTTCACCGGTGCTGTTGGATTAGTGTTGGGCCTGCCTGCGTTGCGAGTTCGCGGGCTGTATCTGGCGCTTGTCACGTTCGGCACGGCTCTCGCCTTTCCTCCGCTTTTGCGCCGGCTGGGGACCTGGACAGGCGGCGTAACTGGTCGCACGGTAGACAACGATGCATTCGTTCCTCCATCGCTTCTTGGGCTTGACGACGACGTGCACATCTGGCGGTACGGCGTCTGTTTGGCAGTCGTTGCTTTGTGGTTCGTCATCATCCGCAATTTGGTCAATAGTCGTATGGGGCGTGCGTTACGGACCGTGCGAGACAACGAGGCGGCAGCGGCCACGTTTGGTATCAGTGTCCGTTATGCCAAGGCGGGCGCCCTCGCTATCTCGGCGGCTATGACTGGCACCGCCGGCGTGCTGCAATCTCTCTT
This sequence comes from uncultured Acidimicrobiaceae bacterium, assembly GCA_905182135.1. GTDB lineage: Bacteria > Actinomycetota > Acidimicrobiia > Acidimicrobiales > UBA10347 > UBA10347. Next base: position 3,023 of record CAJJAG010000008.1, read on the forward strand.
GAATCCATACGTGAGCCATGCCGACTTCGACTCGTTCCTATCGCTGCGTCTTTACGCCGCCGCGGTCATTGGTGGTCTTGGAACCCTGGCTGGTGTCATCTTTGGTGTTCTGGCCTTGATTCTGATTCCAACGATAAACGGTGCGTTCGAACTGCTCGACAGTGACGCCATCGTGTTCGGTGCAGGACTCATCATTATGACGTTCATAGCCCCGACAGGGATCGCCGGATTGTTCAAAGGACGAGATCGCGGGAAGTCTGAGTCGCCTTAGCGGGTTTACCCAGGAATGAAGATCCAACAACAGCCCCGACCTCGCAGGCGACCGAAGCTGGTAACCCTGTGTTTGGTCGTTGCCGTTCTCGCATCGGCGTGTTCGCCGAGCGGTTCGTCGATTGCGTCCAGTGGGGCGCTGGACGGTATGGCTACAGCGCCGCTTTCGACCACGGCGCCAGCTCTGGTAGTCGTCGAAACCTTTGAGCTCACAGCTACCGACGAGCAGGTGGAGACCGCTATCGACGTGTTCGTCGACAGTTCCACAAGTGCGAATGCAAGGGCTCTCGTTGAGACGATGGCTGGCAATCGCAACGAACGCTGGGTGCCGTGGTTGGTCGACCTACTACGCATTAATATTTCATCTCGGGTTTCCAACCTGACCGGGACGGCTCTCGAGGCGATTACTGGCATTGAGTCCCGGGACAGAGTTGCCGACATGAACAGCTACGGAAGTTGGTCGCACACTCGTGCGCTCGATGGCGGTGCGGGCTACGTCGACTTCAAGGCGACGCTGTACGAGCGCATCGACGGTGCGTTCGGTCCGCTGATTCGTTCAGTCGCCGACCACGTCGAGGTCGCTGCTATCCAGTGGGGCGGGGTCAGGCTTGGCGGCATTCCGGAACTCAACGACCCTGCTCGGGTACCTGCAGTCGAAGCAGACTGGATGATCGATGACGAGATCGTCCTTGGCGTCATTGTTAACGACGAAGCCGTCGCCTATCCCTTGCGAATCCTGGCTCGACACGAACTCGTAAACGACACAATCGGCGGCGAAGACCTTGCGCTGGTCTACTGCACCTTGTGCCGCAGCGCATTGGTCTTCGAACGCGATGTTGCTGGCCAGAAGCTTGACTTCCTTACCAGCGGACTCTTGTTGAATTCGAACAAGATCATGTACGACACCCAGACGGGGACCCTTTGGTCCCACCTGCGTGGCATCAGCATTGGTGGGCCGCTGCTCGGGACTGAGTTGGTCGTGCGGCCAGTCAACCATTTACGTTGGAGCGATTGGATCGCAGAGAACCCTGACTCCGAAGTACTCGAACTGCCGCGACCTATTTTCTTCGATATAGCGGACCGCCCACCGATCGCCTATGACTACACGCCTGGTGAGGCGTACCGAAGCTACTACGACAACCCCGATATCTGGTTCCCTATTCTTGGTGCGCCTGGCGTCTTTTCGATCAAGACCGAAGTAGTTGGCATCAGTCGCAATGGTGATGATGTGGCGTTCGACGTCATGGCATTTAACGCACTGGAACAGACGATCCAGATCGAGGTCGGCGGTGAACTGCTGACTGTCGAGCCCACCGGTGTCGGCGTCCGAGTCTTTGATGCTTCTGGTGACCGCATTATCACGGAGCAATCGTTCTGGTTCGCCTGGCATGTGAATCACCCTGACACCCGCACCCTGGACTTCTAACCCACCCTGGGCTTCTAACCCACCCTGGACTTCTAACCCACCCTGGGCTTCTAACCTGCCGTCTGCTTCGGATACACAACCCAATTTGAACGAAGTTTCACTCGAGCTCCCTGCCACTCGCCAAGGATGCTGTTTCATTGGCTATCTGCGTCAAATTTACAGGTGTTGTGCTACGCCGCTGTCATGATGACGACGGAACGGGCAGAGGCGCGCGGCTGGTGCAATGTCATGTTCACCAACTGGAAGACGGCGTCGGCCAAGCTCGCCACGTGGCAGCGGAGCTTAGGTCTGCACGCGCTGACGGCACTCACCTGTTCGCACTGCATCGTCTGATGGGATCAACGTTCGGGCCTCCGAGTCGTTCGCTGCAACCGACCGAGTGTCGTCATCTCAGGCCTGGGTCTTCGTTACCGACACCACACGAGCGCACTATCTCGCTTCTGGTCTGGAACCAGGTGGTTAGTTGGCGGCGTTGGCCGCGTCGATACGAGGGCGCAGATAGGCAATATGTTCATGGCCGATGCCACAACAACCGCCAATGATCTGCACACCTCGGTCTATCCAGCCGATACAGGCGTCGGCATAGTCTTGAGTCGAGATCATGTCAATGAATACCCACACCGGTGGTTGGAAGTCGCCGCTCTGGGCATATACCCCAATCGGGCCGTGCCAGCGCTGCTGCATGATGTCGAGGCAGGCATCAATATCTCTGGTTTCGGTATGCATGATGGCAATCGCCTCGACAGGCTCGTCCGCAAATCGGTGCATGAAATCATCAAGCCGGATCAGCCCGTCGATCATCCATGGTTCATCATCTCTGAGCACACATGAGATCCCCAACCAGACCGGCAGGCCGGTCGCATAGGCGGCATCCAAACAGACCTCGGTCTGTTCTATATCGCGCATCATTTCGAGCAAGATGATGTCTGCGCCAGCATTAGCCAGGATCCTCGCCTGTTCGGCAAAGTTGGAGCGGGCCATCTCAACGTCGGCATAAGGGCCGCCCTGGCGGGTGGTCGACATGGATCCGGCGACCAGTACGTCGGGGCGTCCCGCGTCGGTTCGAGCCTGGATTGCCAGCTCGACTGCCGCACGGTTGATCTCCTCGAAGCTTTCCTCATGGCCAGCCCGTGCCAAGAGATGACGGCTGGACGCATAGGTGTTCGCTATAACTAGCTCAGCGCCGGCATCGATGTGAGCGCGATGTACAGCTCGAACGTCATGGCCATGGGTGAGAGCGCTAACGCCACACCAAGCGTTTTCGACCATGGGAACGCCGCGTCGCTCGATATCGGTGCCGGTCGCCCCATCGATGAGGATTACTTTTCCGAGCGACAAACGCTCGTTGAGCGAAGAGGAGATTGCTTCCATAGCCAAAACAATGGCAGAGCCGCGGTTTCTGTGCTGGGAAATTGAGAAATGTTGCTCTTAACCGATGGGTCTTTCGGCCGGTAGCCGACCCTATAGAGCATGTAACTGCGATCTTTCATACGCAGGTTCACCGCATTGAGGGTGATCTGTTGGTGAGCAAGCGCTTGTCAGAGAAGTTTTAGGACCAGCTCTCGGGCTTCATCGAACTAGGGACGCCCGCACGACGAGCTTGATCCACGACGTCGAAGACCCTGCTTTGCTCTAGTCGGCGGTAACGATCCCCTAAGTCGACGATCGTGGTGGCAACCCTTGATGTCGAGCAGCATGAGAGCAACCAGATTCGCCTGGACAAGACGGAGTCAAAGGAGGGAGACGAGGTCGGTGCCGCTGTCGGGTCGATCGAGGTTTATGGCACGGGCTATATCCAATTCACCGGAGCGCTCACACGTTCCCTCACAACACTGCTCAAGCCACAGTTTCAGTTACGCAAGCAACTCTTCGGTTGGGCAAAGCTGATGGCGGTAACCGCATGAGTGGGCAGGCACTTGTGAATTTCGCCTTGGTTGGAGTGTTCACCATGGGCTGAGTCTGGCCAGCGAACCGAAAGGGACACCGTTTGAAGCGGTGAAGAGATCTTTGGTCTGGACAAACGGCTGGTTGGCGCCGTTGTAGTCGGTGCGGCACAGGGGAGACCGTTGAGGAACCCGTGCCCAATGTTGGACGCCATCGACATAGCGTCGGCCACGGCTCAAACAGTATTTTCTAGCTCGCCGAACTGCGGACGCCAAGGTTCTGGCTCCTCATAAGTTGTTGTACGAGCAGAGGGTCTGCCCCAGAGATGTTGCTCTGGATGCGCGGTTACGATCGCAGCGTGACCACCTATGGCGAGTATCTAAAGATCGACGAGCTACTCAAGCTGCAAGATCCCCGTAGCGAGCCAGAAGAACATGACGAGATGTTGTTTATCGTGATCCACCAGGTCTACGAACTGTGGTTCAAGCAGATCTTGCACGAGCTTGATCGTCTGGTCGACCATCTGAACAGTGATGCTCTGGCTCGGGGCGGACACCAGCTGCGACGGGTGCGCCACATCTTTAAGACGATGGTCGGACAAATCGACATCCTGGAAACAATGACGCCGCTTGAATTCTTGTCGTTCCGGCGTTTTCTAGATGAGAGTAGCGGCTTCCAGTCTGTGCAGTTTCGCGAGCTGGAATGTCTGCTAGGGATCACTGACACCTTTGATCCCGAATGGTTTGCTGGCAATGTCGACGAGCACGCTCGTCTGATGAAGCGCATCGAAGAGCCGACTCTCTGGGATGCGTTCGTGGGTTACCTGCATCGTAACGGCCACGTCATGCCCGACTCGGCGACTAAGCGGGATCACAAGGCTGCGCTTGAACCGGACCTCGCTGTGCAAGCCGTGATCGTGGGCGCCTACAAGAACGATGTGCGCCTTCTCAGCCTGTGTGAAGCGTTGACCGACTTGGACGAGGCACTACAAGAGTGGCGATACCGGCACGTGATGATGGTGCAACGTACCATCGGTACTCGTATGGGCACGGGGGGCAGCACAGGCGTGGACTATCTCATGGGCACGCTCTTCCGGCAGTGCTTCCCCGACTTGTGGGCGGTGCGTAGCCAGTTCTAATAGATCAGTCGTAGACAATCTCGTATGTGTTCGAGCGCTATCAGCATCATGTCAGGTGCCTCGAACGTTTCTTGCGAGTCGGGTTCGACAACCGATTCGTTAGTGACGGCGACCGAGTCCACGTTCGTTCGAAACATTCGTTGAGCTATCGAGGCAGGTAGTTTCACTGGTGGCGGCTGGCGCTAAGACAGCGGTTGCTGATTCCTGCTCAGTCGAAATCAATAGTGCTGAGAATCCCGGTCGCCAGCCGCACCGCGTCGCTGTAGCGACCGGGGTTGTCAAGACTCTCTGCCGACACGATCACTGGGCCGTCAGGGTGGTCGATGGCCCACAGCCGCATGCGCTCGGACGGAAACCAGCCGAGCTGGTCGTTTTCCAATGCAGCGATGTCAGTGATAAATGCTCGGTCGGGGCTATCTGCAGTTCCCTCGAACACTCGAGTTGGGAACCCCGCGATGGATACAGGTCTGAGCTCCTCCAGGCCGGCAAAATCTGGGGCGGTCTGGAGATAGAGGATCAGCTCGTCGTAGCTGTCGATGACCCTGCCGCGGCCCGTAGCTGCAGGGATGAAAATATCAACCTCAGCGGTGCGTTCGTCGTCGACATAAATCAGCGTGTGTCCTCCGAGCTGCAGTATGGGGCGAGTTTGGGCGAGCATGAAACGTGCTCCGCGGACAGGTACGACCACCAGCCCTGGTTCTACCGGCGTCGGTTGCTGGTCGGCTTCAGGCGCAGCCGTCGGAAGCGCTAGCGGTCCTAGTGGCGCAGATGTAGCGGTGGGCGCAACGGAGGGTGGGGCGGTAGCTGTTGGTTGGGCAGCCTCGACGGTTGGCTCGAACCTTGGTGCAACAGCAGTCGGCTGTGTCGTCGCTGCCGGGTCGAGGGCTTGCCCAGTGTCCTCAATGCCTGGATTGTCGACCACGCATGCTGGGGCAACTACCGTTATCAACAGTCCGACTAATGCTGTGCGCCAATGTCGTCTTGCCTGTGTCATAGCGTCACTTTAGAGAACGGAAGGCCGCTGCGACAGCTTGTTCAGTATCCGGCGCGTGTGTCGACTGGGCCGAGCAGGTCTTGGCCCGTCAAATATCGTTCGACATTGCTGGTAACGCGGCGGGCCAACAGTTCTAGTCCCATCTCCGGTGTGTTGGCGACGTGGGGCGTAATTAGGCAGTTTGGAAGAGCCCACAACGGATGGCCCTCAGGAAGGGGCTCTGGTTCGGTGACGTCGAGCGCAGCGCCGCCGATCGACTCATTCCTAAGCGCAGAAATCAATGCAGAGGTGTCGATATGGCCGCCTCGGGCGACGTTGACGATCCACGCTGATTGTTTCATCAAGGCCAACTCTGGGGCGCTGATCACATGCTGGGTTTCGGGGGTGAGCGCAAGAGCGATGAAGACCGCATCGGCACCAGGAAGCACCCGATGAAGATCGGCGAGAGTCCGAGTGCTGTCGGCTCCAGGGAAAGCATTGGGGGTTCGACGCAGGACGGTGACATGGCAACCGAAGGGCACAAGTAGCGGTACAAGTTCTTCGGTGATTCCGCCCCCACCCAAGATGACGACATTAGCCCCATGCAGGTTCTGACCAACCGGAGCTGTCCATGTGGTCTCGCGTGCATATGCAGCTAAGTGACGGAATCCAGCAAGCACCATTCCGAGGGCGGCCTCGGCAACTGGTTGGGCGTAGACGCCCTTGCCGCATGTCCAAATCCTGTCGTTGTCGAGCATGTGCAGAAAGGGATCGATCCCTGCATATGGCAGCTGCACCCAATCAATCTGGGCATGCAACAAGCGGGGAAACGCCTCGGGGTTTTGGGGGTCAGCCCATACCAACGCCGTGGCCTCGTCTGGGGCAACGACCTGGGCTCCCGCGGCTTCAACCGCGGCGACAAGGCGTGGGCGCCGCCAACAATCTGGTTCGACTGCGATTTGTTGCATCACGAGCCGATCGTATCGCCGTGGCGATTCTCGTCGTGACCTGATGTGCAGTACCGCTCTGTCAAGCTGCGTGCTTCCGCCGCTGCTACACGCAGATTGAGTCCCGTTACATGTGGTCAGAGTGGTTTTAGGTGATCAGGGGGCTGGTGTTGTCAGAACTTGCAACGTCGAGAGCATTGGTCCACGCCAGTGTGGAAGTGGTGTGTGTAGAGTCATGTTTTAGCGCATGAGCAGGTGATTTTCCATGGTGCAAATCGACATTGGTTTGGGCAAGTCGGGTCGTCGAGCCTACGGGTTTGACGACGTTGCAATCGTGCCGAGTCGGCGCACTCGAGACCCAGAGGATGTCGACCTCACCTGGGAGATCGACGCCTACCGGTTTGACCTTCCCGTCATGGCTTCGGCTATGGACGGCGTGGTCAGCCCCGACAGCGCCGTCGCTATTGGCAAGCTGGGCGGGCTAGCCGTCCTCAACCTCGAGGGATTGTGGACTCGTTACGAGGACACCGAAGCCATCTTTAACGAGATTGCTTCACTGCCGCCGGAAAAGGCGACCTTGCGTATGCAGGAGATCTACCTCGAGCCAATCAAGCCCGAGTTGATCGGTCAGCGCATTCGCGAGATCAAGTCTGCCGGTGTCGTAGCAGCTGGGTCACTGACGCCCCAGCGCACCACCATGTATCTCGACGAAGTGTTGAAGGCCGAGCTCGACGTCCTAGTCATTCAGGGCACGGTCGTGACCGCCGAACACAAGTCGAAGAACCACGAACCACTAAATCTCAAGCAAGTCATCCGTGACCTACCCATTCCCGCAATCGTTGGAGGCTGTGCCAGTTATGACGCAGCTCTGCACCTGATGCGTGCCGGTGCTGCTGGTGTGCTGGTCGGGGTCGGCCCTGGTCATGCATGCACCACGCGTGGAGTACTCGGCATTGGTGTGCCTCAAGCAACTGCCATCGCCGACGCCCGCGCTGCTCGTATGCGGCACCTTGATGAAACTGGGGTTTACGCCCACGTGATCGCCGACGGTGGCATGGCAACTGGCGGCGACATCGCCAAGGCAATCGTATGTGGGGCAGACGCAGTCATGATTGGCTCGCCACTCGCAGCCGCCGAGGAAGCCCCCGGACGCGGTTACCACTGGGGGATGGCCACGTTCCACCCCACGCTCCCTCGCGGTGCACGTGTGCAAACGCCGGTTCGGGGCACGCTCGAAGAAATTCTGATCGGCCCGGCCCGTGAAAACGATGGCCGTGTCAACCTGATGGGTGGCCTGCGTACATCGATGGCCACGACAGGTCACCTGAATTTGAAAGAGTTCCAGAAGGCTGAACTTATGGTCGCCCCGGCGCTACAGACCGAGGGTAAAAGCCTGCAAAAGGCGCAATCTGTCGGCATGGGCCGCTAAAAGCGCGATCTCAACTCATGACTGAACATGTAGGAACCGGTGCTGTTCTCGTTGTCGATTTCGGGGCGCAATACGCCCAGTTGATTGCTCGTCGCGTTCGAGAGGCATGCGCGTACAGCGAGATCGTCTCCAATGAGCTGACCGCCGCTGAATTCGCCGCGCTTGAACCGGCGGCCATCATTTTCAGTGGCGGCCCGGCATCGGTCAATATCGACGGTGCACCCGCTGTCGACCCGGGTGTGTATGACCTGGGTATTCCAATTCTCGGCATCTGTTATGGCGCTCAACTGATAGCAAAGCAGCTTGGGGGCACTGTTAGCCGCTACGAAGCCGGCGAATATGGCCGTACCGAGCTGACCCTCAACGGTCATGGCCGACTACTTGTTGACCAGCCGGCAGAGCAGTCGGTATGGATGAGCCATTTCGACTGCATCAGTGAGATCCCCGAAGGTTTCACTACGACGGCTTCGACCGCAAACGCCCCTGTCGCTGCATTCGAGAGCGATCTCATTTGCGGGGTGCAGTATCACCCGGAGGTTTCACACACCGCCCACGGACAGTCGGTGATTGAGGGTTGGCTCGATGACTCAGGTGTCGACCGCTCGTGGACGATGACAAACATCATCGACGAGCAAGTTGAAGCCATTCGCTCTCAGGTCGGCGCTGGTCGTGCGATCTGTGGCCTTTCTGGCGGCGTCGATTCGGCTGTGGCTGCAGCGCTGGTGCATAAGGCCATTGGTTCGCAACTCACGTGTGTTTATGTTGACACCGGCCTTATGCGTAAGAACGAAAGCGACCAGGTCGTCGAGACATTCCAGAAGACTCAGGGCATAGAACTCATCCATGTTCGTGCCGCAGACGAATTCTTCGAGAAGCTGGCTGGCCTAACTGAGCCCGAAGCCAAACGCAAGGCAATAGGTGAGACGTTTATTCGTGTCTTCGAGAAAGCCAAAGGTGGCATTCAAGACGCTGACTTTCTGGTCCAGGGCACCTTGTACCCCGACGTGATCGAGTCCGGTAGTAAACACGGGTCCACGATCAAGAGCCATCACAATGTTGGTGGCCTGCCTGACGACATGGAATTTGAACTCGTCGAACCGCTGCGCACGTTGTTTAAGGACGAAGTCCGCAAGGTAGGCGCAGAACTCGGCCTGCCCGACGAGGTCGTGTGGCGTCAGCCGTTCCCTGGTCCGGGCCTTGGCGTCCGCATCATTGGCGAGGTCACACCCGACAAGGTCGCTGTGTTGCAAGAGGCTGACTTCATTGTTCGCGAAGTACTTCGTGAGGCGGGCCTGGAGCGCGAAATTTTCCAATCGTTCGCGGTGCTGCCCGATATTCGCAGCGTGGGTGTTATGGGTGACGAGCGCACCTATGGCTACCCGATCATAGTGCGAGCCGTGACCAGCGAAGACGTCATGACTGCCGACTGGGCACGTATCCCGTACGACGTGCTCGAGACGATCTCGAGCCGAGTCATCAACGAGGTCGACGGCGTGAACCGCGTGGCATACGACATTACGTCGAAGCCGCCAGGCACAATCGAGTGGGAATGAACGATATCAACAACGCCGACGAAGATGTAGTACCGCTCTATGTCGATGCTCTCGCTGTGTTCGGCAATGCAGTGCGCGACATCGCCGATCACGAATGGGACCTGCCCACACCTTCCACCGAGTGGAACGTGAAAGAGGTCGTCGCTCATGTGGTGTTGGGTGAGGCACATCTGTCGTCCGTGCTCGAAGGCAACACATCGGCAACCCAGAGCGAGCTAAGCGTTGAGCTACTCGGCCCGAGTCCTCTAGCGGCATGGCGTGGTACAGCCTTACGGGCCATCGATGCAGCCCGAGTGCCAGGCGTGAGCGACACGAAGTTCGATCTCGATATGGGCACCGTTGAGGGCAGACAGCTATTCGGCTATCGCATCACTGACAATGTCGTGCATGCGTGGGATCTACAGGTCGCTGTCGGACGTCCTGTTGGGATCCAGGACCGTTTCGCCGAGTGGCTCCTTGATTTCTGGCAGCCGATGGCTGGTCAGATCGCCGGCAGTGAATTCTTCGCAGCGCCGTCGACGCCATCGTCCGGTTCGGCTAGCGACCGGCTGCTGGCGCTCTTGGGTCGCACGCCACCACCTCCGGATAGCTAAACAACTGTGTGCTTCTTAGGGAGTTGCACTATCAGGTACTCGCTGATGCCCCGGTACTGAAGCTACGGCAGGGGACAACGGGCCTGGATGCGACCTGCGTCGCTTGCTCCGCTGGTTAGCCCGCTTATCTACTTAATCTGCTGATCTGCGGCCGAAGGGTTCTTGTACGGTGTGCAGCCAAATTTAGAGATGGTCTCTCATGGCGCCTGGCAGAACACCGAGCAAGCCCGGAACAATCGAAGGGAACACACCAGACCTTGAGACGGAGGTGGCCGGCAGTCAGCGGCTGGCGGTGCATCGGCATCTGATCTTGCAGTCGGCCGTGATTCTGTTGCCGCTGGCCGTAGTGCCGTTGGGTATCCCTAATGGATGGTGCCTGCCAAGTGACGGCGCCCCGGCCGCGTGGGCGTTGCTAATCCTTACCGTCATGGTTGGGCTGGCTTTCTTTGCGCTCGCAACAACAAGTCCAACACTGCAGATGTGGCTCGTTGACGAGCCATCCACGCGCCTCGGACCCGTACTTTGTCTATGCCGCTGGCAATGCCGGCAGCGTGTTGGCCCTAATCGGCTACCCGTTGGTGCTTGAGTCGCTGTTCTCGCTGACGTCACCGTGCCTATCTCGACCGACCCTGCGCCGTTCCCGTTGCTGTGGATAATCCCGCTTCTGTTGTACTTGGCGACCTTCATCATTGCCTTTGGTAGTGAATCGGCGACTCGAACAACGATTACTGCCAATCTTGTGTGGTTCGGGGCGGTCTTACTTTCAGCCGCGGCATGTCTCGAGTGGCGTGACGAAACTCGTGCACGCCGGTTTGGCTGCTGTCCTGCTCGGCTTGAGCATGGCTGCAGCCCAATTTCTCTGGTGGATGATTGCAATGGGTCATTGTTGTTCGTTTCGCACGGGCCAGCAGGAACGACCCTGGCGTTGGTCGTGCTGCTTGCTATCCCCGCATCACGACTTCTGAACAATGACGTGATCTTGCAGGATCGCTCGTTCTTTGGGGGTCTACAAGACCGCCGACGAATCTGATGGCATAGGGGAGTTCGTATCGGGGACCACCATGCACGGGACCCACCTGCTGGCCTACGACGGTGTTCTACCAGCGACCATGTACTACTTCGAGGAAGGTCCGGTTGGCCAGGTCTTCGCAATAATGGAGCCGGATAACGTCGGCATCGTCGGTCTTGAGGCTGGCACCATTGGGGTCTATGGAGGCACTGGGGATACCTACACGTTCTGGGAAATCGACCGACTGATTGTCGACATAGCTCAAGATCCGCAGTACTTCAGCTATCTATCGACGACCAAAGCCGATGTCGAGATCCTCGTCGAAGACGGTCACCATGGCTTAGCGACGGCAGATATGCAGTTTGACCTGCTGGTGATTGATGCCGTCGGATGCGACGCAATCCCGATACACATACTCACGGTTGAAGCGATGCAGGTCTACGTCGACCGACTTGCTCTGGGTGGCTCGCTGCTACTGCACGTTTCAAACCGCTACTTCGACCTGTGGCCGTTGCTCGCTGGTGCAGCAACCCCTTCTGGTGCCGAAGCCTGGGGGCAGCGTTACTTCCCGACAGAGGACGCCACAAGTGGTGGCGCAGTGCCGTCTTCATGGATCGTCATATCGCCCAATGGCGAAGTACGAGAGTGGATGGATTCCGGCCGGTTCGCGCTGATCTAAGGCGACACAAAACTGTGGACTGACGACTACTCAAATGTGCTTGGTGCTCTCAGTTTCGCCTAGTGCCATCCCGGTAACGTTGCGGCGGCTGAGCGACTGCAGCGATGTTACGGTGCCGCACACGCCCATGAGCACGTCGCCGATTTTCGCACGTGCGCTGAAGCGCATCGCAAGAAGAGTTCCGGCGCGACACGCACCGGAACCCGCCAGGCGAAAGTCTCTACTCTTCTTCGGAAGCTACGGGTGCAGACCCGGCGGCGTCTTCGGCGTGGTCATCGTCAATGGCAGGAGTTTCAGCTGTTGACGCTTCAGTCGCTTCGGTTGCTACTTCTTCAGGTTCAGATGCTGCGGCAGCGGCGGTGACTTCTTCGGCCTTGGCTTCGGCTGCGATAGCTGCAGCCTCGCGAGCTGCGATCTCCTCAGCCGGATCTGGGGCGACAGCTTGGGCCATTGACAGATCGATAGTGCGGCGCTTCTTGTCGACCTTCAGTACTTTGACCCAGACCTTCTCCCCAGGGATCACGATTTCTTCAGGTGCAAATACCCGGTACTCGGCCATCTCGGACACGTGCACCAGGCCCTCGACGCCTGTCGGCAGCGACACAAAGGCACCAAAGTCGACCAGTCGAGTAATGGTGGCTTCGAAACGCTCACCCTTACGAACTGACGTCAGCGGGTCGTTCTCGGTGCGCATGGTCAGACCGAGGCGGTTACGGGATGGCTGGACCTTCAGGACCTTGACCGATACGTCTTGACCGACCTTTAGGTCACGCTGTGGGTCGCGGCCTCGGCTCCAGCCGATCTCGGACTTGTGGACGAGACCACGCACACCTTCTACATCTACGAATGCACCGAAGTCGGTGATCTGAGCCACCTTGCCCGCCATGATCTGACCGACTTTGATGTTGTCGAGTGCTGACTTGGCCTGCTGACGTTGTGAGGCTCGCATGGCAGCCTTACGGCTGACGATTAGGCGTGCCTTGTTGCGGTCAGCTTCGATAACTCGAACGGGGAAGGTTTGCCCGATGTATGGCTTCAGATCAGTCACGGTGTGAACGTCGACGAGTGACGCAGGCATGAATGCTCGGACGCCATTGACGTCAAGTGACAGGCCGCCTTTCACCGTTTCGGTGACGGTTGCCTCTAGGTCGCTCTTGTCTTTGGCGGCAGCTTCGGCGGCTTCCCAACCGCGCTTTTGCTGCGCCCACAGATGACTCAAGGTGATGCGCTTCTTGATGTCAGCGCGAGCGAGAACCGCTGCCTCGACGGTGTCGCCGGTTGTGAGCACGGTGGTCAGGTCGATCTGTTCGCCTGATGACCAGTGCCGGTCTCCTACGACGCCGACCTGGTCATCGCCTAGGTCTACCTCTGCTTCTCGCTTAGAGACGGTGAGGACCGTGCCCGTGACAATTTCGCCGCTTTCGAAGCCGCCAAGGTTCGGCGGGCCGAGCACTACGCCGGCTTCAGGCAGTCCAAGCCCAGCGTTGGGGTCGATGTCATCAACTGGTTCAGTACTAACCGACTCGGCTGCGGGTGCTTCTGCGGGTGCTGGTTCAGTACTAACCGACTCGGCTGCGGGTGCTTCTGCGGGTGCTGGTTCAGTACTAACCGACTCGGCTGCGGGTGCTTCTGCGGGTGCTGCT